>JAWLCL010000001.1:0-546575 GCA_041687255.1 Mariniphaga sp.
GGGCTTATCAGCACCATGTTCTTGGCGGTTTACTTCGTGCACCCTACAAAGTTATTAATTCTATCATTTTTAGACCTTCTAATAAGGGCTTTGGAAAAGGTTTATAGACAAGTTACCCGCAAATTGAAGTACCTAAATTACTGATTTAAAAGTGTTATATTTGGGAAAGAAAACCAATTATTAATGAGTGATAACAGGTCAGATATTGACATTAATAAGATTATAAAACATTGCATTGAAACATTAGATGACGATTTCAATAATCGTATGGATGGTCTTTATTTCTTGGGCATATTTCAATAGAAAAACTGCTCAAAGCTTTGTATGTTAAACGTCATAATAAACATGCACCTTTTATACATAATTTATACCGATTAGGTGAACTTAACGAATTATACTTAAAAAATGAATATGCTGACTGGCTGGATGAAGTTACTTCATTTAATTTGAATGCCAGATATGATGATTATAAAAGAGAATTCTATAAATTATGTACTCCTGAATATACTAAAATGTGGATTGAAAAAATAAAAATAATACGGGCATGGATAAAAGAGATGTTATAGAAATTGCTGAAAAATATGCCCGGGCTGTAAAATCGAAATATGGTTTTGTCAGAATTATACTTTTTGGATCGTATGCCAAAGGCAATTACAATGAAGATAGTGACATCGATATTGCGGTAATTCTGAAGGATTACAGTAATCTTATTGATACCCAGGTAGACCTGATGCGGTTAAGGAGAAAAATTGACAGCCGGATTGAGCCACATCCATTCAAGGAAAAAGATTTTGACAGGACAAATCCGATGGTGGATGAAATCTTAAAACACGGAGAAGATATCCAAATCAATTGAAGCTGAAATTCTATGCGGTAGGAATAATGTAATCTGTTTTATTTAAACCTGACAGGTTCTCGAAAAACCTGTCAGGTTTGAACAAGCTTTTAAGGAAATTGAAGATAATGACCAATGACCTACAAGTTGTATGTTGAACGTTATGCTCAAAAGCAGATCCTGAAACTGGACAAAAAAGCTATACCCATTATCAAATCTGCTATCGCCGGACTTGCTGAAAATAAAGAATTACACACTGTTCATCGCTTCCACCGGGTTCAGCCGGGCGGCGGTACGTGCCGGCATCAGCCCGGCAATGAAGCCGATGACGCTGGAGATTAACAGCCCCCTGATGATGTTGGCCGGGGTGAGCGATATGGTGAAATCGGTGACTGCATTCACAACAAGTGTCCCGAAAAAAATAAGCATAAGGCCAACAATACCTCCAATTACTGAAAGTACCACCGCTTCAAAAATAAATTCGGTAAGGATGAAGTATTTTTTTGCCCCCAGCGATTTCTGGATGCCTATGATTCGGGTGCGCTCCTTTACCGATACAAACATGATGTTGGCAATGCCGAAGCCGCCCACCAGGATGGAGAACCCGCCGATGATCCAGCCGGCCATATTGAACACAATGAAAAACTGGTCGAACTGGTTGGAAATGATGCTCACCTCGTTCACTGCAAAATCGTTTTCCTCCCGGGGCTGTAGCCGGCGAATGCTGCGCATGATGCCTTCCAGCTCAGCCGTGAACCGTTCCTGCGAAACATTGGGTTTGGCTTTTACGCAAATGCTTTGACCCATGTCGCGGTTCCTGATGTCAACCATATAAAACGACTGGGTGGCACTGATGTGAATGTTGTTGTCCATGCTGGTGCCAAACATATCCTGGCCTGTTTTTTCATACGTGCCTATAATGCGGAAACGGAAACCCTGGATTTTGATGGATTGCCCTAAGGGGTTGATATCGGGAAAAAGCTTTTCGGCAACCACTGCCCCCACAAGAGCGACCGGAGTGCCCGAGTGCATTTCACTTTCGGTAAAATACCTTCCGGCCCCAAGTTTCAGGTTCCATACGTCAAATAACGGATAGGTTGATGCCATTACAGTGGCATTCTCAATTTTGTTGCTTCCGTGCTGCACTGTCCGGTTAAAGCCGTAAAAGAATACGGCATGTTCAATTGTGGAACTGCGGCGCAGGATGTCGTCAGCTTCCCCTATTTCAGGTACCGGCCGGTTCATGTATTTCCACCACGGGTATTCGGTTTCTCCCTCGGGCGGGGCCCACGGCCATTTCTGAATGTAAGCCATGTTGCTGCCCAGGGCATTCAGACTTTGCCTGATGTAATTTTCCAGCGAATCAATCACTGTAAACACGGAAATGATGGCAAAAATGCCAATGGTGATGCCAAGCAACGACAGGAATGTGCGCAACTTGTTTGCTTTTAGTGAATTGAAAGCAAATGAAAAACTTTCGTAAATAAGCCTGATAAACAGCATTCTTTTTCTCTTATTTTAACCGGCAAAAAAGCTGAACTCCTATATTAGTGTTGTTTTTTTCGTACAATTACACCCTGATTATAAAGCTTCAGGAGAAAGTTTTTCAGTTTCAGATAATATTAATCTAAACCTTGTGTTTTATAACAGTATTGTAAATTGAATTTTTTATCTTTGCAAACGAATTTGAAATATGAAGTAAATGGCTGATAATAAAAAAATTAAGACTGCCCTTATTTCGGTTTACCATAAAGAAAACCTGGATGGCATAATTCGGAAACTGGACCAGCTCAATGTGAAAATAATAAGTACCGGCGGAACGAAGTCGTTTATCGAGTCGCTTGGAGTGCAGGTAACTTCAGTGGAAAGCCTTACCGGTTATCCATCCATACTGGGTGGGCGCGTGAAAACCCTTCATCCGAAAATATTTGGAGGCATCTTATCGCGTCGGGACAACCAGGGCGATGTCAGTCAGCTTACCGAATATGAAATTCCTGAGATCGATTTGATCATTGTTGATTTGTATCCATTCGAAAGCACCGTGACTTCAGGAGCTTCAGAACAGGATATCATTGAAAAAATTGATATCGGCGGCATTTCACTCATCAGGGCAGCAGCCAAAAACTTTAACGATGTAGTAATCGTGCCGTCACAAAACGAGTATCAGCCGTTGCTCGACTTGCTGAATGAAAAGCAGGGTGAATTTTCGCTTGCCGACAGGAAGCAGTTTGCCGCAAAGGCATTTGCCGTTTCTTCGCATTACGATGCAGCCATTTTTAATTATTTCAGCAGCGATTCACAGAGTGAAAGAATCAGCCTGAACAACGGGCAGGTACTACGTTACGGCGAGAACCCACATCAGCAGGCAACCTTCTTTAAATTTAACAATGTTCCTTCGGGCGTTTCAATCGCCAATGCAAAAGTTTTGCAGGGGAAAGCGCTTTCCTACAACAACATGCTTGATGCCGATGCAGCATGGAAAGCAGCCAGCGATGCATTCCATTCTGTTACCCATTTAAACAATAAAGTGGCAGTTTCGGTAGTTAAACATCTTAACCCATGTGGGCTGGCGGTTACTGGAAACATCATGGAGTCGCTTGAACTGGCCTGGGCGGGTGACCCGATAAGCGCATTTGGGGGTATTATTTGCTTTACAGATGTGGTTACAGCAGAAGTAGCGGAATGGTTTCAAAATAGGTTCGTGGAAATATTGATTGCTCCCGAATTTACATCGGAAGCACTCGATGTGCTTGGTAAAAAGAAGAACCTGCGACTGCTGGAATCCCCGGTGAAGGAGGAAATAACAGGTGAAAAACTTTACCGCTCGATTAGCGGGGGCATGTTGGTACAGGATGAGGATGAGGGGATGGATACTCAATTTGACATTGTTACTGAGAAGAAATTTGATTCAGATAAAATAAACCTGGCGAAATTTGGTGTTACTGCTTGTAAGCATTTAAAAAGCAATGCCATTGCCATAGTTACACAAACCCCGGCAGGCGCATACTGGCTTACAGGCGCAGGAATGGGGCAGCCCAACCGGCTCGACAGCATGCGGCATCTGACCATGCCGCGTTTTGATATGAAAGAGGGCGTGAATATGGAAGATTCGGTGGTGATATCCGATGCTTTCTTTCCCTTCCGCGACAGTATTGAGGCGGCCAGCGAGTACGGAGTGAAATACATTGTGGAACCCGGTGGCAGCATCCGTGACAAGGAAGTTATTGATGCCTGCAACGAATTCGGTATTGCAATGGTTTTTACAGGGCGACGACACTTTAAACATTGATACTTAAAACCAATACAGAAGATGGGATTATTTTCTTTTTTGACTCAGGAAATTGCCATTGACCTGGGGACAGCAAATACGATAATCATTCACAACGATAAAATTGTAGTGGATGAGCCCTCCATTGTAGCCATTAACCTGAAAACGGAGAAACTGGTGGCCATTGGAGAAAAAGCCCGCCAGATGCAGGGTAAAACACATGCCAACCTGAAGACAATCAGGCCATTGCGCGATGGTGTGATTGCCGATTTTAATGCCGCCGAGCAGATGATCAGGGGGATGATAAAAATGATTAACCCCAAGCCGAGGATGTTTTCCCCGGCGCTGAAAATGGTCATTTGTATACCGTCAGGCAGCACGGAGGTTGAAATACGTGCCGTACGCGATTCGGCCGAACATGCCGGGGGGCGTGAAGTGTATATGGTGTATGAACCCCTTGCCGCCGCAATAGGAATCGGCCTCGATGTGGAAGCACCTGAAGGGAACATGGTTGTGGATATCGGTGGCGGTACTACCGAGATTGCCGTTATTTCGCTGGGCGGTATCGTAACCAATAAATCAATCCGCATTGCCGGCGATGATCTCACTGCCGACATTATGGAGTACATGCGCCACCAGCACAACATCAAAATTGGCGAGCGTACAGCAGAAGAGATAAAAATACATGTTGGCTCTGCACTCTCGCAGTTGCAGGACCCGCCATCTGATTACATCGTACAGGGGCCTAACCAGATGACTGCCCTTCCCATAGAGGTGCCGGTGTCGTACCAGGAAATTGCCCACTGCCTTGAAAAGTCGATTTCAAAAATCGAAACCGCTGTGCTGGGCGCCCTGGAACAAACTCCTCCCGAATTGTATGCCGACATTGTATCGAAAGGCATCTGGCTGGCCGGTGGCGGAGCATTGCTCAAAGGCCTCGATAAACGCCTTACCGACAAAATCGGTATCCCTTTCCGTGTGGCTGAAGACCCCTTGCGGGCGGTTGTGCGTGGTACAGGGGTGGCGCTTAAAAATGTTGATAAATTTTCATTCTTAATTCGTTGAAAGGCAGATTAACCTAAAAAATGAGAAGCCTATTCAGGTATTTACTTCGAAATTATGCTTTTGTGCTCTTTATTCTGTTGGAAACCCTTGCTCTGGCAATGGTTTTTAATTACAACAGTTTTCAAAGAGCAAAATACCTGAATTCAGCAAATTTCATTTCCGGTAACATCTACAGTATGTATAATTCTGTAGCCGGATATTTTGGCCTTTTAAAAGACAATAAGGAACTGGCCCTTGAAAATGCGCGGTTGCGTATGCTGCTGGAAAACCAGGGATACGAAGTCCCCGCCGTTGATTCACTGGCTATGGCTGTTCGTCAGAGCGATTCGTTGTACAGGTTTACAACCGCTCAGGTAATCAATAATTCAGTGAACAGCGCATACAATTACATTACCCTTAACAAGGGCAGGAGGCATGGCTTAAGACCCGACCAGGGAATTATTTCTTCCAACGGAATTGTTGGTGTAGTGGGGCAGGTTTCCGATTCGTATGCCATGGGTTTGTCGGTATTGAACCGCAGGTGGAGCGTATCGGCAAAACTAAAAAACGGCGGGTATTACGGTTCACTTATGTGGCCCGGCACCAATCACAGGGTTGCGCGGTTATCCGAAATTCCCCTGCATGTGGATATTGCTCCCGGCGATACGGTAGTTACCAGCGGATATTCTTCCATTTTTCCCGAAGGAGTGCTGGTGGGTACCATCAGCGACTTTACCCGTCCCGACGGAGAAAACTATTATGCCATCGATGTACTGCTTTCAGTCGATTTTAAGTCGCTGTCGCATGTCGAGGTAGTGGAATTTGTAAATAAGCAGGAGTTAAATGAACTTGAAAAATTCCGGGAGTAACTATGGGTAACCTGTTTAAATACGGATTCATGTTCATTGTGCTGGTTTTGGTGCAGGTGTTAATATTTAACCAGGTGCATTTTGGAGGGTATCTCAATCCTTTCATATATATCCTGTTCGTTATGTTGCTGCCTGTTAACACGCCGCGATACCTGTTGCTGATTTCCGGTTTTTTGCTCGGGCTTGCAGTCGATGTGTTTTCAAATACCCTGGGAATGCATGCTGCTGCAACTACATTTATTGCTTTTATCAGGCCGTTTGTGATACGCTCAATCTCCAGCCGCGAGGAAGACAGGCATGAATATCCGGGCTTGAAGCAGAATTCATTGTCGTGGTTTTTTTATTATGCGCTTATAATGGTTTTTTCTCACCATTTTGTTTTTTTCTACCTCGAATTTTTTACTTTCAGCCATTTTCTTACAACATTGTTGAGGGTTGGGTTGAGCACTTTGTTTTCTGTTTTTTTAATTGTACTGAGTCAGTTTTTAATATTTAGGGAGTAGAAAGAGTGAACAAATTTTCGAAACGGAGCTATATCATTATCGGCATATTTGCTTTGGTGGGTATAATCTTTCTTATAGGACTTTTCCGGTTACAGATGCTGGACCCCACCTATAAGGTTTTTGCCACCAATAATGTGTTGCGCGAAGTTGTTCAGTATCCCGCAAGGGGTTTGATATACGACCGTAAAGGCAATCTGCTTGTGCACAATAAACCTTCATACGACCTGATGATTACCCCCCGCGAAGTTGGTGTGTTTGATACCCTTTACTTGTGTAACCTGCTTGAGATTACGAAGGAAGACCTGGAGGAACAGATACAGGCTGCAAAGAAATATTCGAGGTACAAACCTTCCATTATCGTAAAACAGATTGCTCCCGAAACTTATGCTGTTCTGCAGGAAAAAATATACCGCTTCAAGGGGTTTCATACCCAATCGAGAACATTGAGGGAATACAATTATCCGGTTGCTGCGCATGTATTGGGTTATGTTGGTGAAGTGAGTTCTTCAGATATCGGAGGTGAAAGCTACTACAAAATGGGCGATTACATAGGTGTAAGTGGCATTGAGAAAACATATGAGGAATGGCTGAGAGGCATAAAGGGTAAGAAGAAATACCTGGTGGATGTTCACAACCGGATTCAGGGAAGCTTTCTTGGCGGAGAAGAAGATTCACCTGCCAGTGTCGGGCATAATCTGATTACTTCCATTGATATCGATTTGCAGGTTTACGCCGAATTGTTGCTTCAGAATAAAAGAGGAAGCGTTGTAGCCATAGAACCCTCAACGGGAGAAATCCTGGCTATTGCCAGCGCACCCGGTTATCATCCCAATCTGCTGGTGGGCAGGCAAAGGGGGACCAACTATGGAAAGCTGCTGGCCGATACATTAAAGCCCTTGTTCAACCGTGCTTTGCTGTCGGAGTATCCACCCGGTTCAACCTTTAAGGTGGTGAATGCTTTGATTGCTTTGGAAGAAAAAAGTATAACCGAACATACCCGGTTTTCATGTGCCGGTCCGGGTTCAACTCCTATCCGCTGCACACACGAACATTCATCGCCACTCAACGTGGCGACTGCCATCAAGGAATCGTGCAATCCTTTTTTGTGGAACACCTATCGTTCGGTACTGGCAAAATATCCTACTACCGCCGAGGGGTATAATGTTTGGAGGGATCATGTGCTTAAATTCGGTGTTGGAAAAAAGCTGGATATGGATATTCCGGTTGAATCATCAGGGAGTCTTCCCGAAATGTCGTACTTCGATAACATATACGGAAAGGGGCGTTGGCGGCCACTGACAATACGTTCAATGGCAATAGGACAGGGAGAACTGGGTGTGACTCCTGTTCAGTTGGCCAATTTTACCGCTGCTATCGCCAACAGGGGATTTTACTATACACCTCATGTTGTGAAAGAAATAGAAAATTCAGAAATTGACAACCGTTTCAAAGAAAAGCACGATGTTGGAATTTCAAGGGAGCATTTTGAGCCGGTAATAGAGGGCATGGAAATGTCAGTCAGGCATTCTGTTACAGGAGCGCTGGTAAATATACCCAATGTAGCCATGTGCGGAAAAACCGGAACAGTGCAAAACCCCCAGGGATCCGATCACTCTGTTTTTATGGCCTTTGCACCTAAGGACAACCCTCAGATTGCCATTTCAGTTTACATTGAAAATGGTGTTTGGGGCGCAAGGTATGCTGCTCCTATTGGCAGCCTTCTGGTGGAAAAATATCTGACCGATTCCATTTCGCCTGGCAGAAAATGGGTGGAAACTCGTATGATTAATGCCAATTTGTTAAACCCCAATCAACCAAAGTAGCATGGCAAAAAGAAACAGCCTCTGGGCAAATATCGACTGGTTTACCGTACTGCTATACATCGCGCTGGTGTTGCTGGGGTGGGTGAATATTTACTCTGCAGTATACGATGCCGATCACCAAAGCATATTTGATGTTTCTCAGCGGTATGGCAAGCAAATGATATGGATTGGTGCAGCAATTTTAATAGCTTTTGTGATTTTAATAATTGAAACCGACTTTTATGTGTTCTTCTCCTACTACCTATATGCAGCTGTTATTCTGCTGCTGGTTATGGTTTTATTTATTGGTACGGAGGTTAATGCATCAAAATCGTGGTTTGTAATAGGAGGTTTCAGCATTCAGCCTGCGGAATTCGGCAAGTTTGCAACTGCTTTGGCCCTGTCGAAATACATGAGCTCTTACGGGTTTAAAATCCACAGCGTCAAATCACTTTCAGTAATGGCAGGCATCATTTTTCTGCCGGCCTTGCTGATATTAATGCAGAATGATACCGGTTCGGCGCTGGTTTATTTTGTGTTTATCCTGGTGCTCTACCGTGAAGGCCTTTCTGAAGTTGTACTGTTCTTTGCTACTCTTGCCGGGTTATTGTTTGTATTTTCGCTTGTATTGTCTCCCGTAGTGTTGTTTTCAGCAGTTACCGGACTGGCTTTATTGGTGTTTCTGATTGCAAATCCAGGTCTGAAGCATTATTTCAAAATCATTTTATTTATGGCTTCCACCTTCATAGTACTTGCAAGTGTAAACTTTGCCACCCGCTCAGGTTATCAGGTTGAGCAGTTGCTTGCAGGTATGTTGCTTATTGGCGGGGTAATGATTTTGATTTACAGCTTACGTAAAAATTTGAAGGTTTACGCATTAACGGCATTGGTGCTGGTGGGTTCGGTATTGCTTTCGCTTAGTGTTGGTTACGCATTTGAAAATGTGCTCGAACCTTATCAGCAGGCACGTATCAATGAGTTATTTGGTATTGAATCCGATCCATTAGGTATTGGTTACAATGTTAACCAGAGTAAAATTGCCATAGGCTCAGGGGGTTTCTGGGGGAAAGGGTTTTTAAATGGAACCCAGACCAAGTTTAACTTTGTACCTGAACAAAGTACCGACTTTATCTTCTGTACGGTAGGAGAGGAGTGGGGGTTTATTGGCAGCTCTGTTATTGTTTTGCTGTTTATCGCATTGTTTACGCGTCTGGTTTTACTGGCAGAACGGCAGCGTTCAGGATTTTCCCGGATTTATGGCTATTCGGTTGCTTCCATCCTGTTCTTTCATTTTATGGTCAATATTGGAATGACAATTGGGTTGATGCCTGTTATTGGTATTCCCCTGCCGTTTTTTAGTTACGGTGGCTCTTCACTGTGGTCGTTTACAATTTTGCTGTTCATATTCTTACGTCTCGACGCCAGCCGTTTTGATTATTTGTCGAGCTAAACATTACGGCAGAAAATATGACAAACGTCATGCAGTTTAATTTTTATAAAAGGGCAAATTTTGGTATATTCGCGCAACTTTGAAAAAATCATCATTTTTTCGTAATTATTATTTTATCCCTATGGGGATATTATCAACCTAATAAAGAGTGGTTTATGCATTCTTTTCAAAATTTTGCCAATGATGGAATATAAATCTTATTCTTTACACAATTTTAGAGAGATTCCCCAAATGAGTTACTTAACCGAGGAGCAAAAATTCAACATTGAAGTTGTTGGAACAGTTCTTCCGTTTAAGACCAATAACTATGTATTGAATGAATTGATCGATTGGGATAACTTTGAAACAGACCCTTCATTTATTCTGAACTTTCCTCAGAAAGAGATGCTTGATAAAAACAGTTTCCGTACTGTAGCCTCTTTATTGGAGCGTAATGCACCAAAAAAAGAGGTACAGGATGCGGTTCGCAAAATCAGGTTGGGCTTGAATCCCAATCCTGCCGGGCAGGAAAGCAATGTTCCGGTTTTTGAAGGTCAGAAACTAAACGGCATTCAGCATAAGTATCGCGAAATCATGTTGTTCTTCCCAACCCAGGGGCAAACTTGCCATGCCTATTGTACCTTTTGTTTCCGCTGGCCTCAGTTTGCACTGAATGAGTTTAAGTTTGCCATGAAAGAGGCCGATGCGTTGGTGAAGTATTTAAAGGCTCATCCTGAGATAACCGATGTTTTGTTTACCGGAGGAGACCCTGCAGTAATGAAAACCCGCTTTTTTGAAGCTTATTTCGATGCACTTGCCAATGCCGATATCCCTAATCTTAAAAACATACGGATTGGTACAAAATCACTGGCTTACTGGCCATACCGGTTTACTTCCGATTCGGATGCCGATGACTTGCTGCGCCTTTTTGAACGCATGAAAAAAAGAGGCTTCAACATAGCCTTAATGGCGCATTTTAATCATCCAAATGAATTAAAGACCAAAGCTGTTAAGGAGGCTGTAAAGCGATTAATAAAGGCCGGTGTGCAAATACGTTCCCAGTCACCGTTGCTGCGCCATATAAATGCAAATGCCGACATTTGGGCTGAAAACTGGAGGGAGCAGGTAAAGCTGGGAATAATACCCTACTACATGTTTATTGCCCGCGATACCGGCCCTCGCGATTATTTTGCTGTTACCCTGAACCAGGCATGGCACATTTTCCGCAATGCCTATAACCAGGTGAGTGGTATTTGTCGTACGGTGAAAGGTCCCAGCATGTCATGCCACCCGGGTAAAGTGCAGGTAGTTGGGGTTACTGAAGTAAAAGGCCAGAAAATGTTTGTGCTGAATTTCCTGCAGGGGCGTGATCCTGCCTGGGTGGGTAAGCCATTCTTTGCAAAATATAATACCGATGCCGTGTGGATTGATGAGCTGGAGCCGGCATTCGGTGAATCCAAGTTTTTCTTTGATGAAAACTATTATGTAATGCAGGCATAATTACCATAAAGATCCCGCACCGCCTGCGGGATTTTTTATTTTTCTGCCGGTTTCCTGCTCTGAAAATTTAATCAGTTCATGTATAAAAGCTGAGAAGCGGTTATCGATGAATTCATAGTTACTTTGCATTGTTTCAATGGCCTTGCCGGCTTTTTCCGGAAGTGAAGTGTAACGGCTCATAATGTCCAGCGACTGATGGATTCCATCAACCTGTGCATAAGATTCCAGTCGCCGGTTTTTAATTAGCACAGGCAGAAAACCCTGCACCCGGGGAGGAAGATACATGAAGTTACGTTGTAATATCTCATGGACTTTTTTGGCAAACTGTGAAAGCGATTCATTGCTGTATTTTTCCCATTGACAGGCCAGCAGATGATCAAATATAAGGTCGGTTACAACGCCTGAATAAAGACCAAATTCCCCGCGAAAAAGCACTTTAACTTCCCTGAATTGTGGGTGAGTGTCGGTAAAACTGTCGATCCGGCGATGCAACAGTATACCTTCCCTAATCTTTCCGGGATATTTCAGGAAATTCTTCCCCTTAACATAATCTCCGATAAAATTGCCTGTAAGCAGCTTTTCATCATCTCCCGACAGGTATAAATGAGCCAGAAAATTCATTCCTTCTTTACCTTTTGAAAAGAACGTAAGGTGTTGAAAATTGTTTTGTTGTCCTTTCGATATATAAAACTGAGATTTATCCTGTTTTTTTCCCTTGGATTCCATTAACTTAATACCATTCAATATTATAACCTATGAAAAAGTTACGTGTTATTATTTTAGGCGCTGCAGGACGCGATTTTCACAATTTCAATACATTTTTCAGAACAAATGCTGCTTATGAAGTAGTGGCATTTACCGCCACTCAAATTCCGGACATCGATGGGCGAAGATATCCTCCTGAGTTATCCGGGAGATTGTATCCAATTGGTATTCCTGTTCATGCAGAAAGTGAGCTTGAGGAATTGATACGTAAATTGAAGGTTGATGTGTGCGTATTCTCATACAGCGATGTTTCCCACCAGCATGTAATGGAAGTTGGTTCCAGGGTTAATGCTGCCGGAGCTTCTTTTATGTTGCTGGGGCCCGCCCAAACAATGCTGCAGTCGTCGAAGCCGGTAATATCGGTTTGCGCTACCCGAACGGGCTCGGGTAAAAGCCAGACAAGCCGCCGCATTGTAGAGCTTTTGAACGATAAAGGTTATAAGGTTGTAACAGTAAGGCATCCTATGCCATATGGCGACCTGGCTAAACAAAAGGTTCAGCGTTTTGCTACCGTTGAGGATCTTGAACTGCATAAGTGTACAATTGAAGAAATGGAAGAATATGAGCCGCATATAGCCCGCGGAAATGTCATTTATGCAGGGGTTGATTATGAAGCCATCTTGCGTGCTGCAGAAAACGATACTGAAGGATGTGATGTGGTTCTGTGGGATGGTGGAAACAATGATTTTTCATTTTACAAACCTGATTTGTCGATTGCTGTTACTGATCCCCATCGTGCCGGAGCCGAACTTGTTTATTATCCCAGCCAGGTGGTACTGCGTACCAGCGATGTTGTTATAATCAATAAGGTTGACACTGCCACTGCCTCACAGGTAAATAAGCTGCGGAAAAATATTTTGGATGTCAATCCCGACGCGATGATTATCCAGGCTGAAAGCCCGGTTTGGGTGGAAAACCCGGAGGTTATCAAAGGTAAACGAGTGCTTTGCATTGAAGACGGACCTACTTTAACCCATGGAGAAATGACCTTTGGAGCCGCAGTGGTGGCCGCACAAAAATATATGGCCGCGGAGATTGTCGACCCCCGTCCTTATACGACAGGTGAGCTTACACAAACATTCAAGAAATACCCAAAAATAGGAACCTTATTGCCTGCAATGGGGTATGGCCCGGTTCAGGTGAAGGATTTGGAAGCAACAATTAATAAAACCGATTGCGATTCAGTAATTATTGGAACGCCAATTGATTTGAGCCGGATAATTGAAATTGGTAAACCCTTCACACGGGTACATTACGATTTGAAGGAAATCGGCCATCCCGATCTTGCCGATGTTCTTGCCGGTTTCGAGAATGATTTTTTGATGAAGGATTTAATCAGTTTTGCCGATTAAACTGTGGCGCCAGTTAAGTTTTGTTTACAATTTTTATGAAATACCTGTACGCTAAAAATTTGAATCCTTATTGATTTATCGCTATTTTTGTCGTCGGCAAAAATAAGAATGAGAAAACAAATCGTAGCTTTTGGAGAAGTAGTGTGGGACATCCTTCCCGACCGGAAAGTACTGGGAGGAACTCCCTCTAATATGGTATTCCGCAGTAACTCTTTCGGTGAGCAAGGGCACCTGCTTTCGCGTGTCGGAGACGATAGCCTGGGGATTCAGGCATTGAAGCGCCTTAAGGAGTTGAATATTTCAGTAAATAATGTTCAGCTTGATGAGGAATTTCCTACCGGAACAGTGAACATTACATTCGATGAAAAGCGCGAACCCATATTCGATGTTACACCTGATGTAGCCTTCGATCATATAGAGTTTTCTCCCGAAGCCCTTAAGCTTGCCCGTAATGCCGATTGCCTCTTCTTTGGCCTGCTGCCCCAACGTTTTGGTATATCAAAAAATACACTGCGTGAACTTATAAAGGAATCGCCGGGATCATGTAAATTTTTCGACCTGAAGCTGTTTCAGCATTTCTTTAATGCTGCTGTTGTAGAACAGCTGTTGCAATCCTCAAACATTGTACGCATAAAAGAGAAAGAAATTGAGTTTCTCACCGAAAAGCTGAGGCTTGAAAAGGGCAGCTTAACTAAATTCTGCAAACAACTTGTTGATAAATATGAAGTTGACCAGGTGCTTATAACCCGTGGCCCAAACGGAGTATTTGCATTGCACAAGGAGCAGGGCGAATTTTATGATCCGGGCTACCTGATTGAGCTGAAAGACAATATTGGTTCAGGTATGGCTTTTGCTGCCGGTTTCATTCATTACTTTCTCAACAATAAGTCCCTCCAGGACGCCTTAAGTTTTGGTAATGCAGCAGGGGCTTTAAATACCACAAAAGTTGGTGCTACCTCCCATTTTACCAAGAATGAGGTGCTGAAGTTCATGAAGAAAACCAGGAAAAAGGCTTTGGAAGCAGCCTGAACTGAGTCCTTGTTTCTTAGCAAGTGTTTTTTCTTACCCTGCATTCCATTTTCTTTTATTGAAAATTATCGTTTTTATATTCTTAAACATATGTTTTTAAGTAACCTGAAGGTGATTTTTACTGTTTAAGTGTATATGAAACGTAATGTTAATGAAATAACCTCAGTCCTGGTGGAAAAGCTTTGGGAAAGTTTTTTGGACCGGGTTTCCTATGCCCGCTCATACAATAAAATGGTGAAGCGTCAGGGTGGCAGGATAGTTATTGATCATATAGGGTTTCGAACCTTGAATACTCATACAGGTGAGCAGCCCGGTGGTATTTGGAGCATCAGGCATATATTTGAATGCCTTGGCTATGTTCCGGCCGGAAAATATAACTTCCGGAAAAAGAATCTGAAGGCAGTGCATTTTGAACCCGGCTATCAGGGATTGCCTAAAATATTTGTAAGTCAGCTAGAGGTTTCACAATTGCCCGAGTGGGTACAGCCGCTTTTTGCCGAGGCGGTGGGCAATACTCCTTACCTGTTGCCCGATAGCGGAATAGAGCTTTTGAACCGTCTGAAAACCGATCGTCTGCTAACTCATGAAGCGGCGGAAGAATTGGTGCACCATCTGGTCGGTTTCTTTCGCAGGCCATGGAATCCTCCACGCAAAGATACTGTATTGAAGTTAAATGATTTGTCGCACTATGCAGCATGGGCGCTCCTGCATGGAAATGCACCAAGCCATTTTGCTTCGCTTGTTAATGAACAGCGTGTTAACGGGTGGTCCAATCTGGAAGCCACTTGCCGGTCGATGCAGAATGCAGGTATTCCTATGAAAGAAAAAGTTGAAGGGACAGCGGGAAGTATTCTCCTGCAATCAGCCACACTGGCAGCAAAAGAATACGTGACGGTAAGGGATGATGATACTTTTGTTGAAATTCCCTGGACATACGGATACCTTGAGCTTATCGAACGGGGGTATGATCAAAACAATCATGAGGTTTTGTTCGGTAATTTTCTTGAAGATCAGGAAAATCATCTTTACCAGATGACAATGACGCTCGAAAACTGAAGCTACCGGCCACAGCACATTTAAAGCGATAATTGGTTAGTAGACCTCTGGTACGTATGTAATTTCATCGAGGGGCGGTCTTACATAACCCTTGTGATCGTTCCTTGGCTGCAGGTCAATAGGGTCAGGAGTGAGGTCCTCGTATTCTATCATCGATAACAGGTGGTGGATGCAGTTCAAACGGGCTTTTCGTTTATTGTCGGCATCAACCACATACCACGGGCTTATTTTGGTATCGGTGTAGGCAAACATTTCATCCTTTGCCTTTGAATAATCCACATACAACTCACGCGATTTCAGGTCCATCGGGCTAATTTTCCAGCGTTTTGTAGGGTCTTCATTCCGTGCCCGGAATCTTTTTTCCTGTTCTTCTTCACTTACTGAAAACCAGTATTTAATTAGAATAGTTCCCGAGCGAATAAGCATCCTCTCGAAATTGGGGCAGGAACGAAGGAATTCCCAATACTCGTCGTTGGTGCAAAAATCCATTACTTTTTCAACACCTGCGCGGTTGTACCAGCTGCGGTCAAACAGCACCATTTCCCCCCTTGCCGGCAATTGCTCGACATAACGTTGAAAATACCACTGGGTTTTCTCCTTTTCAGTTGGCGTACCCAGCGCTACCACCCGGCAAATACGCGGGTTAAGAACCTGGGTAATCCGTTTTATCGTCCCTCCTTTACCGGCTGCATCGCGCCCTTCAAAGACTACAACTACCCGCAGACCTTTCTCCTTTATCCATTCCTGCAGCTTTACCAGCTCTATCTGGAGCTTTTTTAATTCCGACTTGTAAACTTTTTTCGAAACTTTCCGGGGCTTTTCCGATGGCTTGTTTGAATCTTCCATTCCTGTTTGTTTTTTTCTTTCATAGATGAAGAATCTAAAATTACGAAAAAAAGAAAACATGAAAGAATATATTTTTACTGCTTTAATTTCCTTATTGATTTTTCGTCAGTTCCTATCCAAAAAACAACATTGTCAAATCAGACAAATGAGGGGATAATAATTACTTCTTTATGAATGGCGCTGTTTTATTACAGAAAGTTGTAAATTGATGTGATTTTTAAATAATGTACCTATGAAAATGTTTTTTATAGCAATGCTGCTTGTTGTTGCTGTTACATTTGGCGCAGCACAGGAATTAAAGCCGGAGGCCAAAATAATAGTGAATGATAAGCAAATTCATGAAGTAATACCTGCAGATGCTGCGATTGAAATCCTGGGAAGCGGTTTTGAATGGACAGAAGGGCCTCTGTGGTTACCCACTGAGGATAAACTCATTTTTTCGGATATTCCAAAAAATGCAGTATTTGAATGGTCCGTCAATGAAGGGGTAAAGCTGTACCTTAAACCATCAGGGTATACAGGCGATGAGAAGCGGGGAGGAGAGGCCGGATCGAATGGTTTGCTGTTGTCTCCCGAAGGCGATTTGGTTCTGTGCATGCACGGCGACAGGCGTGTGGCACGTATGGTTGCACCGGTGAGTAATCCTGAGCCAAAATACGAAACCCTGGTTGACAGTTACAACGGTAAGAAGTTGAACAGCCCCAATGATGCTGCATACAACAGCCGCGGAGTCCTGTACTTTACTGATCCGCCTTACGGGCTGGAATCAGGTATGGATGATCCTCAAAAAGAACTTGATTTTCAGGGGGTTTATAAAGTGGAGAAAAACGGTACAGCAACATTGCTTTCTGATGAATTGTCACGGCCTAACGGAATTGCTTTTTCACCCGATGGAAAAAAGCTTTACGTAGCCAACTCCGATCCGCAGAAGGCTATATGGATGGTTTATGGTGTAAAGAATGACGGGACGATTAATGGCGGGAAACTATTTTATGATGCAACCGGCAGTATTCAGAAATATAAAGGATTGCCCGACGGCATGAAAGTGCATCCCAACGGCTGGATATTCGCCACCGGTCCGGGAGGTGTGCTGGTATTTACTCCCGAAGGAAGGCACCTGGGGACAGTATTTACCGGAGAGGCCACTTCAAACTGTGCCTTTAATGATGATTATACTGAACTGTATATGACTGCCGACGATTATCTGCTGAGGATTAAACTCAATCCTGCCAACAGATGATCATGCCGGCTCAGTCCATTCCTCCCATGCAATCGAGGCAGGCAAGGGCATAAGCATCATATTCATCATAAGCAGGCCCAGGCTTTCCGTTTACCACAATTATGCGGTCAATCCGAATGCCTTTCCCGTTATCAAGGGCGACAAAATCTTCGTTCAGGTGATTCTTCTTTATCCCATTAATCTTAGCCTTCTCTTCTCCCAATTGGTTTTCATCTTTAAAATAATGAATAACTGCTGTATCCTTTTCAGCCTTCTCCTTTTCTATCATTTCGTAATAATCCGGGTCTGCCGGTATGTATCTGGTATTCATAAAAAGGGGTTTTAATGTTTAACTTACGGGTTTTATCCGTTTAAATCTTTTGTGCCGGCAAAAAGCTTCGCCGAATAAAATCCAAGGAATAGTATCATAAGCACCTTAATGATTTCAGCAATGCCAAACAACATGTGAACAGACGATTCGCCCGGTGTTCCACCTGCAATTATAATCTCTGCCCGTTCATTCAATGCAGGCAATAACAGGAAAGTTTGTATAATGAGGATAAACAGGATAATTCCTGACACTGCAATAAATTTTGCGGGCAGTTTTTTTGCCAGGGGAATTGTTCCTGTCATCAAAATAAGAACAAACACCCATTCCATCCGGTTCAATGCCGTAAAAACCAACTTTCCTATACTGAGCCCCACCGGTAATGTTACCCCTGGGGCTCTGAATTTAAGCCAGGCTTCCAAAAAACTTATGGAACAAACAAAACCTGCCCAAAAGAAAAATGTGCCGGATATCGGAACGGGTGTTTTTTTCATTCATTAAAAATAACTAAAAACTATCTTCCATCATCTTAGCTCTGGTAAAGAGAATATTGTTTTCAAGATGAATGTGACGGTGCAAATCTTTTTCGAAATCGGCGAGCTGCTTCAGGGTGACCTCATAAGTTGTGCAACCATCCTCCGGAACCTGGTAATTGTTGGTCAGCTGTGCTATTTTCTCAAAACGTTCCCCTTCATTCTGGTGTTCCTCCATCATGCCGGCAATGGGGCTTGAAACTGACCCGAAAGCTGATGTTGGCAGGCTTTGATTCTCTTTTTTTGCCTGTTCCATTTTCTTTACATAGGGAAACAATACCAGTTCTTCCTTTTGCATGTGCATGGTAAGCTCTCCTGCCGATGTGAAAAAATGATCCCTAACTTCAACAAGCTCAGGATGATTTTGGCCATGTACACGAGCTATCTTTTCAAGGTTTTGCTTCAGAAAAGGTATGTTCTTCTGTACATAGGAGTGGTGGCGTTTTACAATGTAGTCAGCCAGGTCTGTCAAATCCAGGTTGTTGATGTATTCAGTGTCGGGATCGTTGTCTTTTAAAATTTCTTCCAGCTGATTGACCAGCATTTCTGCTTCGATACCGGCTTTTTGGCTTGCTTCTGAAATTGTCTTATGCCCGTTGCAGCAATAATCAATTTTATTGGCCTGAAACAGGGTGGCGGCTTTAAAGTTGTTCTTTACAACTTCGCCTACGGGTGTATTTAATGTAATTGTCATAATTTCTATTGTTTAAATGGATGGCCCAAATATAGGAATTATTTTTTAAAAGACAAAAAGGTCTTTTAGTGATAAGAGGTGGTTGTTTTTTTAATAATATTGACTCCGCTATACTCCTGCCAGTATATAGGCCCCGAAAAATGTATTTCCGTCGACAGGGGTAAGCGGGAAAAATCCCGATTCGATGCTGTTGCCCCTGAATTGCGGAGGATATTTTGCCGTCATTTCATTGTGAAAGGAGAGGAAGGATTTTCCTTTCTGAAAAAATATCTTAAAAATTCCTTTTACCCCCGGTATAAGCAACTTTTCAAGATGCAGTGAGAGCAGTCCCATATTCTGCCTCACATTTATCTCGAGGCATGGATTAATCCGAAGGTTACCCTGGCCGTTGCGAAAAATTAAGGTGTCGGTTCCAAAATTGCCTTCATAGCATTCAGGCAGTATGCTTTTCTCAAAGGCATCATTGAGTGCAGGAACAAGAATGCCGGAAATTGTTTCGGCAAACTCTGCTGCCCGGGGCTCTACATTACCGGGCCAGCCATTCAGAAAGTTGCCCATATACTGTCCCTTGCTGTCGGTTAAAAAGCGGCTGATTCCTTCGTATTGAACGTTTCCACCCGACAGACTGAACTGAAGAGCCATATCCAGTACTTTATCGAGGTATGGTTCAGCGATTGCATATCCCTGTTCATTAATTATTCCCAGCAGTTTCTCCCATACCTTCGGCACTACAGGTGTTTTGGTTATAGGCTGCAGTCCTCGCCCAGAACTGCTCCAGGGCGCTTTTACCATCAGTTTGCCCCACCGCATAATCAACTCTTCCAGTTCTTCTTTTGTGGTACAGATTTCCGTCATAAGCAGGGAAGGAATTACTTTCTCTTGCGGCAATTGATTTATAACGGATTTCAGGATGCCGATGGCAAACTTTTTCGAATAAAATTCCCTGTATTCCGGTTTCCATTCCGAAACCGGTGAGGATTTAAATTGTGGTGAACACGATGCTTTTAGCGGGTCGAGCAACCGGTGTGCTGCCGGGCTCCACCCCCAGGGCAACAGCCTGTTTTTTTTCGTATTTAAAAATGTTTTGTCAGTGGGAATATCCTTTATCCTGAAAAACCGGGGAGCATCAATTCCTAGCTGTTTCAGCCAGGCGAGATATTCATCGGGAGGCAGCTTTTTTACGAGCACCACATCGTTTGGCCGGGCGAAGAAGAGGGGCAGGGTGGCTAAATCCTCTTCCATTTTTTGAAGCAAAAGGTTAGGTTGCCACGATGCATGACCATTTGCAACGGCATATTCGCATGTGGGATTGAAAAGATATATATCGGGTAATGTTGCTGACATAAATTCCGGTCAAAATTAGAATTATTTATTTGATGCTGCACTCTTGTCTGTGGTTGAATAACCGGACGAAAGGCTGCCGGCATTAAAATTCATCCGAAAATCACCCACCGGAGGAGGTGGTTTTCCGGAGATGGTCATAAATAAACAAACTGTAGGTAGCCTGACCGTTTCTTGTACATATCAAATCCGTACCATCGCCGTGTGAAATTGAATTTACATTGAGTTTACATTGAGTTTGGTTAGGCGAAGGTATGGTGAAGGAATGATTTGAAGGCGGCAGGAACAGGTTTCGATTTGGAAGAAACAGTAGCTGCAACTTTTTTTCAATAAGTCTTTATGTAATGCTTAGAGCATTTGATTATTATACATTTTTTCAAGCATTACCGGAGAAAAAGAACAAGAACAGCCTATCTGGTGTATAATATAAGATGATGGGTTAAAATGATGAGGAACAGCATCGGTTCATTAGCGGGTAAGAGGGATTCCCTCCGGCCGGGTGTGTTTCCAGCGCCGGTGCGACCACAGGTAATATTCGGGCTCCTGCCTGATGATCTCTTCCATTTTAGCCACATAGGTCAGCAGTATTTCTTTCTGGTCCATTTCAGCCGGTTTTTCAATAAGCGGAATAAACCGTGCAATGTAATGGCCACGTTTGATTTTGGTCACATGCTGAAAGAAAACAGGCTGATTGGTTTTAGATGCAATCTTTTCAGGGCCCGAAAAGAACGGGGCTTCACGGTTCAGAAACATGGTCCAGAACTTTGAGGTTGCAGGGGGTGTCTGGTCGGCTCCCAGCCAGATACCGGTTGGTATCTTTTTTTGATGAAACTCAAGGGTTACACGTGCTGATAAGTGCACAGGTAAACATTTCCCTCCCCAGCGTTCGCGTGAGTGCAGTAGAAATTTCTCCATGGCCTGATTGCCCCGGATGGGATTGTAAATCATGAACCCCTGATGCTTTATTCTGGTCATCATAGAACTGCACCATTCCCAGTTATTATGATGCATGGCAAGCATAATAATACCTTTCCCCTGACGGTAATAATCATTTATCAGTTCAATTCCTTCAAATTTTAATCGTTTGTTGATTTGTTTTTTACTTATGGTGTTCAACTTAAGGGATTCCATCATCAAATCAGTGAAATGGCGGTAGAATTTGTTGGCAATGCGGTTTTTTTCTTTCTCTGTTTTTTCAGGGAAGGCGTAATTGAGGTTTTCTTTAACCACACTATACCGGTAGTGGAATACATACCTGACCATTATATAGAAAAAGTCGGAAATGGCGTACAGTGCCGGGAAGGGCAGGAGCGAAATCATCCAAAGGAGCTGAACAAGGATTTTATTTCTGATTTTTTTCATAAACCCTTCCCTGTAACGCTCATCGGCAGGAACAGCTTTACGGATGTCGATATTTATGTTTTGTGAATTGTTCTTTTTAGTCTTCATATTAACATTTTAGAAAAGCCTGTAAATTTAGTCAATCCATCATTGGCACCTCTTGCGGCCGTTTGTGCTTCCATCTTTTATGAGACCAGAGGTAATGCCCGGGTTGTTCTTTTATTGTTTCTTCCATTTTCCGGATATAAGCTTTCATAATCTGGGCTTCGGTGAAATCTTTCGGATTTTCAAACAGTACTTCAAATGAGGTTTCATATAGGCCTTTTTCCTTTTTTATAATTTTCTGGAAAATCACCGGGTAGTTAAACCGGCGGGAAATGGCTGCCGGCCCGGGATAAAACAGCGCTTCCTGGTTAAAGAAGGTAAGCCAGAACTTATAAAAAAAGGGAGGAGTCTGATCGCCTGCCAGCCAGAGAAAGAATGGTTCATTTTTTTTCCGGGCCTTAATTACACGTCGTAAAACCAGGTTGTTGGGAATCATTTCGGCTCCCATCCGGCTCCTGTTTTTGTTTATGTAATCATCGTATTTTCTATTGTGCAGCGGCTTGTAAACGCCCAGCGAGGTATGCTTCAGATGAAGGGCCAGAGCGCTGCTCCACTCCCAGTTGTTGAAATGCATGGTCAGGGCAACCAAACTTTTTTTCTGTTCGAAATAGTGATGCAGCAGTTCGGCATTTTTTACTGCCATTCGTTTTCTGAATTCGGCTTCCGACATGTGCCCCATTTTTATGACTTCAAGTGTCAGGTCGCTGAAATGACGGTAAAACTGCCTGCGAATTTCTTTAAGCTCTTTTTCCGGTTTTTCCGGAAATGCTTTTTTCAGGTTTTCAATAACAACTTTTTTCCGGTACCCTGCCAGATGGTATATTATTACATAAAGAACCCTTGAAAGCAGGTAAAGCCACCAAAAAGGCAACCGGGCAACTAGTTTCAATAAAAATATTCCCATACTGTTCGAAAAGGCACCTGTTTGTTAAAGGTTTTTATTGGGGTAAAACTACATTTTTTTTTGCCGAAAAACAGGATAAACCCTTTTTCCTTTTTATCTTCGAAACATAAAACAGAATTTTTATGAAAACCTACATGACATTGATACTTGCATTTTTTGGATTTGAGCTTTTTTCGCAACCTGCAATCATTGCTCACCGGGGGGCATCGTACCTGGCGCCTGAGAACACGGTAGCAGCGGCAAAGCTAGCCTGGGAACTGGGCGCTGACGCTGTTGAGGTGGATGTTTATTTTGCAAAAGATAACCGTGTAATGGTAATTCATGACAAAGATACCAAACGTACGGCGGCGGGAAAGAACAATATGACTGTAGAAAGTACTCCTTCCCTGGTGCTTCGTGACCTGGATGTGGGCAGTTGGAAAAGTACAGAATACAAGGGAGAGAAAATTCCATTTCTTTCCGAGATAATAGAAACTGTACCTGAAGGGAAGGAACTGGTGGTAGAGATTAAAACCGACAGCGAGATTTTGCCACACCTGGAGCGGTGCTTCGAAAAAAGCGGAAAGCTCGACCAGGTTGTTTTCATCAGTTTTGGCTGGGAAACGATTCTCGACACAAAGAGAACTTTTCCGGATAACAAATGCTACTGGCTGAGTTCTTCAAAAGGCGGTTTAAAGAATAAAATGGAACAGGCAGCCGAAGCAGGTCTTGCGGGTGTGAACCTGAATTACAAGATTATTGACCAGGAAGTAATTGAAATGGCAAATGCTCATGGCCTTGAAGTGTTAACCTGGACTGTAAACGATCCTGCTGTTGCCCGGCAGATGGCTGACCTGGGCGTTAAGGCCATTACTACCGACCGGCCAAAATGGTTAAAGGAAGAGATGAGCAAACTTCAGTAACAAAAACTGCCGGAAAAACAATGGGAAAGCCTTAACTGCTGCATTGATGCAGCTTTTTTACAGACTCCTGTTTTTCCGGCAGTTTTGCTGTTTTTAAACAAGTTATTTGGTGAGCCTTTCCAGCTTTTTCATGATTATAAATATAAATGCGGCCGATGCAATGCAGCAGGCAACAAAAATAGCCCACAGTTGCCACAGTTCAAGCCTGTCCCAGAAGTAACTGCCAATGCCAAGTAATTTATTGCCTACAGCGGTAGCCAGTAACCAGCCCCCCTGCATCAGGCCCTGAAACCTTATGGGTGATACCTTTGAAACAAACGATAACCCCATAGGGCTCAGGAAGAGTTCGGCAATGGTAAGTACAAGGTAACTACTCATCAGCCAGTAAGGTGAAACACGAGATGCATCAGGTACAGGTTCTCCCTGCAGCTCAACCGGAGATACCACATTTAACGATGCTGCCAACATTATCAGGAATCCAAATGAGGCAATAATCATCCCTATACCAATCTTCTTTGGCGTGGAAGGTTCCTTGCCGCGATTGGCCAGCCAGTTAAAGATTCCCATTACAAGGAAAGTCAGCGATACAATGAAAAGCGGGTTAAATGACTGGAATATTTCACGGCTTCCGGATTTATTGGGTTAATAATTTTATTAGCGATTCTTTTCCTGGTTTTTGATATCTTTGGTTTGATTTGATAGTACTCGAATTGCTGGTTTCAAGAACCAGGCTTCCGCTATTTTGTTGGTAATCCTGAGAAAAGAAAAGCTGATTTATGAAGTTATTTACAACAAGCCAGGTTGCGGAGATTGACCGGTTCACCATTGAAAATGAACCTGTGGCTGATATTGATCTTATGGAAAGGGCGGCATTGCAGATTACCGGTTGGTTTGTACGGCATTTTCCTTCAGAACAGAGAATCATTGTGTTTGCCGGTCCGGGGAACAATGGTGGCGATGGATTGGCCATTGCCCGTCAGTTGGCTGAACTGGACTATAAGGTAGATGTTTACATTGCCGGTTTTGCCAGGGACCTTAAAGGCTCACCCGCTGTTAATCTGCAGCGGTTGAAAGAACAGGGGAGGGTAAAAATAGCAAGGATCGAAGGGGAAGAAGATTTTCCGGAAATTCATTCAATGGATATAATTCTTGACGGCTTGTTTGGTTCAGGATTAACCCGTCCGCTTGAGGGTTTTCCTGCAAATCTTGTACAGCGGATAAATAGCCTGTCAAATATAGTGGTGGCCATTGATATCCCCAGCGGATTGATGGGAGAGGATAACGCGGGAAATGTTTTTGAACATATTATAAAGGCAGATTATACCCTTACATTTCAGTTTCCCAAGTTAAGTTTTTTATTCCCTGAAAATGAGCAGTACACGGGTAAGTGGGAAGTATTTCCCATAGGGCTGCATCCGGCAGGAATAAAACAAGTTCCTTCTGATCTGTTTTTTATTGAGAAGGAAGATGTTAAGAAGATGATTCCCGGGCGGAATAAATTTGCTCATAAAGGAACTTTCGGCCATGCTTTGCTTATCGCAGGGGGGTACGGCAAAATGGGAGCTGCTGTGCTGAGTTCAAGAGCCTGCCTGAGGGCCGGTGTGGGTTTACTTACCGCTCATGTGCCCCATTTTGGGTATTCGATTATTCAGACGGCTGTACCGGAGGCAATGACAAGCATAGATGCCCACGATTCTATTTTCACCGATTTTCCCGATTTGTCGCAGTTTACTGCTGTAGGAGCAGGTCCGGGCCTGGGAAAGAAAAGTAACACATGCAAAGCTCTACATGAATTGCTGGTAGCTTCGAAGGAGCCACTGGTGCTTGATGCCGATGCCTTAAATATTCTTTCCGACAATAAAGACTGGTTAAAGGAGCTGCCGGCAAATTCAATCCTTACGCCACATCCGGGGGAATTCAAGAGGTTGGCAGGAGAAACGGCCAGTTCGTGGGAGCGTGTTCACCAGCAAAGGGATATGGCGCAGGAATATAATGTTATTATTATATTGAAAGGAGCGTATACAACGGTTGCCTTGCCCGACGGGAAACTGTTTTTTAATTCGACGGGCAATCCGGGAATGGCTACGGCCGGAAGCGGGGATGTGCTTACAGGTTTTATCCTGGGTTTGCTTGCCCAAAAAATTCCTCCTCATCATGCAGCAATGGCCGGTGTTTTTCTGCACGGGCTTGCAGGAGATTTGGCAGCCGTAGAAAAATCTTTTAATGCATTAATAGCCGGTGATATCATCGATTCGCTGGGTAAAGCTTTTTTAGAATTGCAGTAAGTTTCAGGCATAAAGAATGAAATGACGCAATGGTTTCAACTTTTTTTCTTTAATTACGCAATAAAAATTCTATTTTTAGGGTCTTTATTTAAAGTGAGAATGATGAGGAACTTGATTTTATTGTTAGTTATTTTAACGGCTTTTCCAGCCTTTGCACAAAGGAAGAAACAAGCCGATAGCGAAACTGCAACTGCTTTTTCTGAAGGAATAACCTATGCTCTTCCCAGAACAGGTTTATACATTCAGGTGGAGGTTGTTAAGGAGACTTTTGAGCCGGGGCCGTATGCACAATATGCTTCCCAGTTGCTCGGGATCAACGGAGTACGTAATAAGCCCTCCGTTAAGTGGTCCATCAGTGATGTTGGAATTGACACCTTTACCGAGCCCGACCCGGAGCAGGTGTACAAGGCGATGAATGATGCCGCATTTTTGGTTAACCTTTCCCCATTAGGATGTTTGGCAGGAATTAATTCAAACAATGCTTCGGCTGATAAGCTTCAGCAGACTACCTTTACATACATTAATGAAGGTGTGAATAACGATGTGTTTGATTTTTCACAGTTTAATCATACTCCTGCTTATATGCAGGGCGATTCAACAAACAATTACCGGCCGGTAAAGGTCAACGATGAGGAAAAAGCTGTTGAAGCCGCAAAACGAATTCTTGAAAGTCGCAATACCAGGTTTCATATGGCTGCCGGACTGATGGATGAATTTCATCCCGATGGTGAAGCTTATGAGGTGAGCATTGAAGAGCTTGAAAAGATAGAAAAAAACTACCTGAGCCTTTTTACCGGAAGGACGACTTATTCGAAACATAAAGTTGGTTTTAATTTTGTACCCACATCATCATCCGAGAAAGGGGAAGTTGTTTTCCGGTTTTCTGAAGAAAGCGGTGCTTTGCCGGCCTCCGATGTTTCGGGCAAGCCTGTAATGCTGAGGGTTGAGCCTGAGAAAGCACTGGTTTCGAAATACTCAGGACTGGCATCATCCGAAAATCCGGATGCCGGCGCCAGTGGAATCTATTACCGGATGCCGGCTATGGTCGGTATTAACCTGATTTATGAACTTAATACCATTGCTGCAACACGTATGCTTCTTCCGCAATTTGGTAAGGTGGCAACAGTTCCTGAGGAGCTGCTGTCGGGAGAATACAGCATTGATATACATCCTGAGACCGGTGCAGTGAAATCGGTTTCCCGGAAATAAAATATATAAAAAAGGGTGGTTGTAATTAACCACCCTTTTTTTGGTCATATAATTCGCATTTATTTTTTCTTATTTTTACCCGCCGAATAAAAAATCAACTTAAAAAAAATTGAAAATGAATGAGCCAAAAAGTACTTTGAGAGATTCCAAACGTATGCGTTGGATAATGCTTGTTATCCTGTCGTTCACCATGTTCGCAGGATACCTTTTTACCGAAGTTATTTCACCCCTTAAACCTATTCTTGAGAGGGTATACGGTTGGGATAGTGCCAACTACGGAATGGTTACCAGCGCCTATGGATGGTTTAATGTATTTTTCGTGATGTTAATCCTTGTAGGTGTGCTGCTCGACAAGTTCGGTATCCGCTTTAGCACCATTACATCGGTAATTATAATGATAATTGGTGGTACGATTAAATGGGCAGCCTTCAAGGGGTTGTTGCCGATGGATGAAGTAATTTTTGGTTTGAACTCGCAGGTATTTTTTGCTGCATTTGGTTATGCGCTGTTTGGCGTGGGTGTTGAATACGCGGGTATAACCGTTTCGAAATCGGTGGTTAAATGGTTTAAAGGCAAGGAACTGGCGCTGGCCATGGGGATGCAGGTAGCCATTGCCCGCCTGGGGTCGTTTGCTCCGCTTGCTTTTGGCGCTGCTATTGCTACAGAATACAGTGTGCCCACGTACATCCTTATAGCACTTGTTTTCCTGATTCTCGGATTAATCGGATTTGTTTATTACAACATAAAAGACAAACAGCTGGATATGCAAATCAAACTGAATCTTACTTCAGCTGATGAGATATTTAGTTTCAGGGATCTTGGTTTGATTATTAACAACAAGGGTTTCTGGTTAATTGCCTTGTTGTGCGTACTTTTTTATTCTGCCGTTTTCCCTTTTTACAAGTATGGGCCCGACCTGATGGTGAACAAATTCGGAGTAAGTGAGAAATGGGCAGGCTTGCTCCCCAGTCTTGTGCCGTTTGGGACCATGCTGTTAACACCTTTCTTTGGAAGCATTTATGATAAAAAAGGGAAGGGAGCTACCATAATGATTATTGGAGCTGTTTTACTGTTCATCGTTCATATCATTTTTTACCTTCCAATGATTACAAGCGTTGTTGCTGCTTTCTTCAATGTATTGTTACTCGGAATTGCCTTCTCGCTGGTACCATCTGCCATGTGGCCTTCGGTTCCAAAAATTATTTCCGATAAACAGCTGGGGAGTGCTTATGCCTTAATATTCTGGGTACAAAATTTCGGTCTTTGGGGTATTCCACTTGCTGTAGGTATTGTACTCGACCGCACCAATCCTGGAGTTGCTGCCGCCAAAGCTGCCGGTCAGGATGTTACTTACGACTATCAAACTACGTGGATGATATTTGTGGCGCTTACCATTTTAGCAATTATTGTTGCATTTCTTCTAAAAGCCGAGAACAAAAAGAAGGGTTACGGACTTGAATTACCAAACATTAATCAGTAATTGTTATGACAAAAATTAAAGACATTGAGCCGAAAGAAGTCTGGCAGATATTCGACCAGATGCTACAGATTCCCCGTCCTTCGAAACATGAGGAAAAAATTCAGGAATGGGCAGTTAATTTTGGTAAAGGGTTAGGCCTTGAAACTTTTAAAGATGAAGTAGGAAATGTTATCATCAAAAAACCGGCTACCCGGGGAATGGAAAACAAAAAGGGAGTGATTCTGCAGGGCCACCTCGATATGGTACCGCAGAAGAACAGCGATAAAGCACACGATTTCGCTGCCGATCCGATAGAAGCGTTTGTCGATGGTGAGTGGGTTACTGCAAACGGAACCACACTAGGAGCCGATAATGGCATCGGTGTTTCAGCTGCTTTGGCTGTATTGGCTTCTGATAAGTTGAAGCACGGCCCCCTGGAAGTACTGCTGACTGCTACCGAAGAAACCGGGATGGATGGCGCCAATGGCCTTAAGAAAGATGTCCTGGAAGGTGATATTTTAATCAATACCGATTCGGAAGATGAGGGAGAACTGTATGTTGGATGTGCAGGCGGTGAAGATGTTAATTTCAGTTTTGAATATAAGGAGGAAGAGGCTCCGCTGGATGTAGCTGCTTATAGAATCAGTGTTACCGGGCTAAAAGGAGGACATTCGGGAATTGACATTCCGCTGCAACGGGGAAATGCAATTAAAATATTCTTCAGGATATTGAATGCCGGATTTGATGGCTTTGGTGTGAGGCTTGCCCATGTTGATGCAGGCAGTCTCAGAAATGCAATTCCCAGGGAAGCTTTTGGCACTGTAATTTGCGAAAAAGGTCGTACCGACGAGTTTGTGGCTACCGTTTATGAGCTGGCAAAGGTTATTAAATCGGAACTTTCGGCAACCGAACCCAACATGAAGATTGCTGTCGAAGATGCGGAGTTGCCGTTTGCCTTAATTGATGCCGATTCGCAGGCTAACATTACAAAAGCTATAATGGCCTTACCGAATGGTGTGATTCGTATGAGCGATTCAATGAAGGGACTGGTTGAAACTTCCTCGAATCTTGCAATATTAAAATCCGATACTAAGAATAAAAAAGTGGAAGGAGCCTGCCTGATGCGCAGTTCGGTTGATTCGGCCAAGGATGAACTTGGGATAAGATTGAAGTCGGTATTATCGCTTGCAGGTGCAAATGTTACTTTTACCGGCGCTTATCCGGGCTGGAAACCAAACCTCGATTCGCCGATTTTGAAGCTGATGCAGCAGGTATATCACAAGAAGTTTGGTAAGATTCCGGAGATAAAAGCCATACATGCCGGCCTGGAATGTGGAATTCTTGGAGGGAAATATCAGAATTGGGATATGATTTCATTTGGCCCGACAATTCGCTTTCCGCATTCACCCGACGAGAAGGTGAATGTAAGTGCAGTACAAAAATTCTGGGATTTTCTGGTGGCTACACTCGAGAATATTCCTAAGAAATAGGTTCTTAATTCCGGGCAGGCGGGGTTGAACTGCCTGCCCGGAATACTTTCTTTTACAATTTCAGGCTGCCCTGTTTGTCAAATTCCCAGAAAGGAGCCCACGCCACTTCCCACGCATATCCGTCAGGGTCGGTGAAATACCCGCCGTAACCTCCCCAGAAAGTCTCATGCGGTTTGATGAGGTCTTTGGCCCCATTTTTAATTGCTTGTTTATACACCTCATCCACTGATTCCTTATTCTCGCGGTTTATTGCCAGCGTAATTCCTGAGAAACCTGATTTTTTCGAAGTTATACCTGCATCATCTGCCAGTTTCTCAAAGGGATACAGGCTGAGAATTATTCCTCCCTGATTGTAAAATATAATGTTTTCGTCACTGCCTTGTGCCGGCTCCCAACCCAAAGCTTCACGATAGAATGTTATCGATATTTGAAGGTCAGCAACTCCAAGTGTGATAATGTTTAGACGTGGTTTCATACGATTAAATTTGTTTGTTTTCAGCGGTATCAAATGCCTGCCTGTTCCGTTATGCAGTGAATTCGCATGTCCCGATAGCCATCGGGATTAATAATCTTTGATTGTAAAATCTTTTTACACTTGCTCATTCCATGTTTTCGTTTATTCTTTTGTTTCTCAATAATTATGCTGCCTACTGATTTTGGGTATTTGAAGTTATTCAAATATAAGCACATTTGTTCGTAGAAACGAAATTCAGGGTGGTAACATGCTCTTTTTTTTCATAACTTTTTTCGCTTACCGGAAGTTAGTTGCGTCAAAAGTTTAAATTTGTGATTTCATTCATATCAGCCAAGATGAATAAATCGATAATAGTACTAAGCCTTGCCGTATTTTTACTGGCCTCCTGTTCATCGGGAAAGAAAGCCTTGCAGAAAGGCGATTATTTTTCCGCAATATCAAAAGCAGTTGAGCGCCTTAAATCATCGCCCGACAATAAAAATGCATCCAAAGTTTTGCGGGAAGGTTATCCACTTGCACTGGAATGGTCGCAGGAAGAGATAGATCTGGCCCTTTCGTCAGGATCTCCTGATAAGTGGGAACGGGTAGCCGGACTAATGCGACAGGTAAATATGCTTTCGGGTCAGATAAGGAGCACCCCGGCGGCACGGAAACTTATTACCAATCCGGTAACTTATACCACCGAACTGAAAGAAGTATATGAGAAAGCTGCTGAAGAGCGATACGCTGCCGGGCTTGCAGAACTGGATGTAAACACACGTGAGTCGGCAAGGGTTGCATTCGACCATTTTTATGCTGCCGAACAGTTTGTTTCAGGCTACAGGGATGCAAGGGATATGATGGCTGCCGCCAAAGAATTGGCCACCATTAAAGTTGTGCTGCAAACAATTCCTGTCCATACCCAAAAATACAGGCTTACATCTGAATTTTTTTACAACCAGATTTTCGGCTATCTGAACAATCAATATGATATCAACAGTTTTGTAAACTTTTATTCTCCCTTTCAGGCTGAAAGTGAAGGGCTGGAAAACCCTGATTTTGTTGTGAACATGGAGTTTTTTGATTTTTCAATAGGAAACCTTACACATACCGAAAAAGAGGAGAACCTGGAAAAACGTGTTAAGCTGGAAACAAAAGATACCACCAAAGTGGAATATGTCACCTATAAGGCAAAGCTTAAAACCTTTACCGATAAGGTGGAATCAGGGGGAAGCCTCAGGGTGCAGATTCATGAGCCCATGACCGATAAAATGCTTCTTGATGAAATTGTTCCCGGCTCTTTCACATGGATAAACGATTATGCCCTGTTTGTGGGCGACCTGCAGGCTTTGGAGAAAAAACAGGTGGAGCTGACAAAAAGAAAGACGCTTCCTTTGCCTCCTGAGCAGGATTTGTTTATTGAATTCACAAAACCTGTTTACAGTCGGGTAACCAATCGGTTAAATGATTTTTTCAGAAGGTATAACTGATTGATGCAGTTTTAACATGTATTTTTGCTCCCCCTGTTCATGAATGGATAAAACAGCTCACCTGCTTATGTTCTTGTAGTTTAAATATGCAAATATTCAGATACTTGTTAAGATTTTGTAAATGATTTAAATAAGTGGTATCAATTTGTTATTTTTTATTTTCTTTAGCTACCGATTTATCAAATAAATGAAACTACAGTCGTGTATTATTTTTTGCAGGTGCGGAGCGGGAATTGCCGGTGAAACGTATAGCGCTGTTTCTGAAGAGTTGAAGCACCTGGATGCGCATGTTTATGAACTTCATGATTTATGCGCATTTACCGTTAACGAACAGGATGTTTTGAAGGATATCAGCAGCCGGTTTGATAAAAGGATAATAGTGGCATGTTATCCCAGGGCGGTAAAAAATATGCTTAAGCAGGGAGGGATTGATCCAGAGCAGTTTTCATTTTTAAATTTCAGAGGGCTTGCTTCTCAGGAGATTTTGTTGAAACTCCGGGATGAACATCAGATTAAGCAGGGAGAAGCCCGTTATCGGGTAGAGGTTTCCAGCCTCGATGTTCCTGCATGGTTTCCTGTAGTTGATGAATCGCTCTGTTCGCTTTGTGGTAAATGTGCCCGTTTTTGTTTGTTTGGTGTATATAAATACGATAAGAAAAGTCTGGCAGTGGTAAATCCATTGGCCTGCAAGAATAATTGCCCAGCCTGTGGCAGAACCTGCCCTACTTCTGCTATTATGTTTCCCCGGTTGGATGAGCAAACCGCACTGGCAGGGGCAGAACCTGGTGGGACTGTGACGAAAGTTCCGGAAAACAGTCTGTTGTTCATGCTGAATGACCGGAACAGGGAGCGCAAAAACATCTTTCGGCAGGGTGTGGTACAACAGGCGGAAGAAGAACGGCGGAAGGCTTTAGAGGAAATAAAGGCTGCAATGGTGAGAAAAAAATCATAAAGTAGATTCGAACTTGTTCGTTTATATTTGGAGTATTTTTTAATTGTTACTTATTTCATTTGGAATAAATGCTGAAACGAATCATTCAAAATACAGATAAACGGTGCCTCTGGAAGTTGTTTTACAACCTGGGCATTAAAGGTATGCTTAGCTTAAACCGTTTCCAGCGGCGGATAAAAAGAGGAGAATTTTTTCCGGCATTCCATTTTATTTCTGTAACCGATGATTGCAATCTCAATTGCCAGGGATGCTGGGTAACCGGGAAAAAGCAAAACAGCAGACTTGAAGAGGAACATTTGAACCGGATAATTTCAGAGACCAAATCAAAGGGTTCCTATTTTTTTGGCATTCTTGGAGGTGAACCGCTGTTGTACAAGCCACTCTTTTCAGTTTTCAGAAAACATTCCGATTGCTATTTCCAGCTTTTTACAAACGGCACTATGCTCAACCCGGGTGTCGTTGATGAGTTGCGCCAATGTGCCAATGTTACGCCGCTCATCAGCTTTGAAGGCGACGAGCAGGTAGCTGATGTGCGCAGGGGAGGCAGGAATGTATACCGTCGCACATGGGAAGCAATTGAGAATGCTACCGGGGCGGGATTGTTTACCGGTGTGGCCATGAGCGTGTGCAAATCAAACCTGGAACTGGCAATGTCGCCTGCATTTATAAACGAGTTGATTCAAAAGAAGGTGGCATATCTTTGGTATTACATCTACCGGCCGGTGGGTGAGAATCCGTCTGTTGAACTGGCTTTGAGCAAGGAAGAAATTCAGCAGTTAAGGCAACATATGGTGGATGCCCGTTCTGAATACAATATAGTAATAATTGATGCATACTGGGATGAGAATGGCAATGGCCTTTGCCCGGCAGCATCGGGTTTAAGCCATCATATTAATGCAGCTGGCTATGTGGAACCTTGTCCTGTGATTCAGTTTGCTACCGACAAAACCGGGACTCGGCCACTTGATGAACTTTATCGGTCATCGGCTTTTCTAAAAGATTTGAAACAGGAAATACCCATGAAAACATCGGGATGTATAATTATGGAAGACCCGTTGTGGCTGGCTGACTTTGTTGAAAAGTATAATGCAGAAGATACATCGGGCAGAGGAAATGAAGCAGAAAGGTTGCGCAAAATGCCACATGTTCCCAGTCATGGGTCTGGAGTTCCGGTAGCTGAAAAAAGCTGGATGTACCGTTTTGCAAAAAAGAAAGCATTTTTTGGATTAGGCGCATATGGATAAATTATGTTTGAAGTTAACCGCATATTAAAAGTACCTCCCCAAATTGAAATCAGAAATGATTTGCGCAACAGGGTACGTATGTTTGTCACTGAACAAAAAATTTTGCCGCCTTCAAGCCTGGAGGAATTGGAGAGGTTTGCCGGAATTATTTTAGATGCTTCCGGCCTGAACGGTGAATTTCTCAATTTTACCATTGTATTACTGGGAAATGAAATCTGGCGCGAAACGGTTGAAGCTACTCCCTATAACAGGAGATTGCTCCTGCTGCCGCAATGCCTGCGCAATGATAACCTGTGCCAGGGTGTGTTTGACGAACTGGGGTTAATTTGTTCAGGTTGTAAAAGCTGCGGCATTGATTCAGTCTTATTGAAAGCGGAAAAACTTGGTTATACAACCTTGGTGGCTGAAGGAACAACTGTGGCAATCGGGCTGGTTGAAGAAGGAGCCATTGATGCCGTTATCGGGGTAAGTTGCATGCAGGTTTTGCAACGTTCATTTGGACCGGTAACACGTGCAGCCTTGCCGGGTATTGGCATTCCGCTTATCGGTGATGGATGTTCGAACACAATGGTGGATTATTCCTGGCTGTTTGAAGAGATGGAAAATTTCAGCAGTATCAATAGCCGCACACCCTTATCCGTTTCGCTGTTAAAAAATAAAGTAGCCGATTATTTTCAGCCTCCGGTATTGAATGCTTTCTTTAATTCAGCCAGCGAAACAGAAAACCTTTCTTTACAGGTTATGAGCATGGGTGGGCAGCGTATCCGGCCCCTCCTGGCTGCGATGGCTTACAATGCGTATTGCCACCATCCTTCAGAAGAGGTACAGAAAAGCCTGGCAATGATTATTGAATGCTTCCATAAGGCATCGCTGGTACATGATGATATAGAGGATGACGATGAGTTGCGTTACGGAGAACCTGTTTTGCATAAAACGGAAGGTATACCTGCAGCAATTAATACCGGCGATTATCTTATAGGTAAAGGGTATAGCCTTCTTTCCCGGTTGCCTCTTAAAGCAGAGGTTCTGGTGGAATGTTTTTCCATTGTGGCAGCTTCTCATGTTAAGCTTTCTGAAGGTCAGGGGGCTGATCTTGCTTTGAAAACACAGATTGCCGGAAAGTCGGCCGATGATGTGCTGCAGATATTCCGTCTGAAAACAGGCGAAGCAGTAAAAGTTGCCTTATTGACAGGCGCTGTTGCAGGCGAAGCAACAGCTGAAGAAAAAGTTATACTCAGCAGGTTTTCTGAGTTTTTTGGTATTGCTTATCAAATACGTGATGATTTATTGGAATACCGGGAGGTAAATTCATTAAGTAACTTTACTGACTATCCGTTTTTACTTGTATTGTTGCAGCAGGAAATGCAGGAAAGAAAGGAAGAATATCTGCAAATGCTGGGAAATAATGATACCGGGAGTTTTATAGACAACTGTATTACGTATGGTATTGAAGATAATGCGGATAAATACCTTAAGCAGTATATCGGTAAATGTTATTCCGAGCTGAATCACCTGCAGAATCAAAAGCTTCGGTTGGGTCTTTATGGAGTAATGGGAAAGGTTTTCAAAGATTAGGGTAATGGATGATCATATAGGCCATACTTCTGTATATCAAAATTTTATAGCTTTTATTAGAAATGGTTTTGCTGCTCTGGATGGAAATACCCAGGCTGAAGTAAAGCAATTTATAACCTCGTGTCAGCATGCTAATGGTGCATTTACCGATCGGGCAGGTAACCCCGATTATTATTACTCATTATTTGGTACGTGGCTTTCAGTTGCACTTGGGCTGGAAGAGGTGCTTAAAAAGCATCATCAGTTTATTTTTCAATTCGATAATGAGAGAGATAATCAAATTGATGAATTTGCTGCTTTGTTAATAAAAATAGCATTTCCAGGCAACAGTTATAAAATGCCTTCCCTGATGCACTTGTTAAATAAAACGTTTTTGAAAAGCAGTCAGGTCAGTTTTTTCTACCGGATATTTCTTTTTTTTCTTGTTTTTGATGCATTGTACTCAAACAGGACAGTTTATTTTCTTGCGCGGTGGATGTTGGTTTTTACTTCCCCACCTGCCGATTCGCCGGCCAGCTTTCATGCTGCATATACAATAGCCCGTTATAAAAGCGGGGGCGCTGTTAGCAGGCAACAGCGAAAGCTGTTTTTGTTTTTCGAAGAGGGTAAAGGATTTAAAGCCTTTATGGATGCAGATGAGGCCGATCTGTTATCAACAGCTGTGGCATTATATGCTTTAAAAGTAACAGGTACTGATTTAAGAAAGGTTGCACCTTCTTGTCTGGAGTTTATAGAAAAGAATTACAAAGAAGGTGCGTTTCTGGCAGGAAACGGTGATGAAATGCGCGATTTGGAGTATACCTTTTATGGACTGCTTGCCTTAGGGATTTTGGTATGATAATGGAAAAGACAGCATTAAAACAACGATTGGATGAACTGGGAAGGCTTCTTATTTCTGAATTGAAGCCGCAAGGTTACTGGGAAGGAAAACTTTCATCGAGTGCACTGGCAGTAGCGGTTTCGGTTACTGCGTTGCATTTCGACGATAAGGCAGAGCATGCTGCTTCCATTGAAAAGGGATTAAACTGGTTAAAAAATAACATTAACCGGGATGGCAGCTTTGGAGATACACCCGATAGTCCGGGAAATGTCAGCACCAGCCTGCTGGTTTATGCGGCGGCTAATTTGTATGCTGAACAGCTGGAGTGGATTACTCCGTTTCAGCATAAAGTTGCAGGTTATTTGTTGCAGCAGGGAATAGAGGTTAACTCATCTCAGGTTTCAGAAGCTATTTTAACGCACTACCAAAACGACTATACCTTTTCGGTACCCATACTTGCAATGTGTGGATTATGTGGTATTCCCGGAAAGGATGCCTTTGACCATATCCCTCAGTTGCCTTTTGAACTGGCTTTGCTCCCCAGACCTTTTTACCGGCTTCTAAATCTTAGCGTTGTCAGTTACGCTATCCCGGCTTTGGTTGCAGTTGGAATTGTTATATTTAAAAAGAAAAGCTCAGCTTTTTTGTGGAAAAACATTCGCAGGTTTTCAATTCCCAGAGCTTTAAACATTCTCCATCGTATGCTGCCCGACAGCGGAGGCTTTCTGGAGGCAAGCCCTTTGACCGCTTTTGTTGCTCTAAGCTTAATTAATGCGGGATATAAGGATACAGAAGTTGTAAAACGGGGTATTTATTTTTTGAAAACTACTCAGCGGGAGGATGGCAGCTGGCCTATTGATGTTGATTTATCGACATGGGTGACTTCGCTTTCTGTGAAATGCTTTCGATCACATTTAACTGGTTTTCTGACAACCGACTGGCAGGATAAAATAACCGATCATTTCAAACTGATCCAAAATGATAAGGTGCACCCGTTTAACGGAACATCCCCCGGCGGGTGGGGGTGGACTAACTTTCCAGGTTCTGTGCCAGATGGTGACGATACTCCGGGTGTTATTATTTCATTGTTGAAGCTTCAGCCAAAAAGCAAAGTAAGAAAGGAAATACTGGCTGGATGTAAGTGGCTGTTAAAACTGCAAAATCAAGACGGAGGCTTCCCTACTTTTTCGCGTGGCTGGGGTAAACTTCCTTTCGACCAAAGCTGCTCCGACCTTACAGGTCACAACCTGCTGGCTTTATCTTCAGTGATTGATAACTACTATGGTGAGTTGTCTGCAACACAACGAAAGAAACTTGTGGCATCCTTTCTCAAAGCTTTGCAGTACCTTAAGCTTCATCAGCATAAGGATGGGAGCTGGCTGCCGCTTTGGTTTGGAAACCAGTTGGCAGCAGATCATACAAACCCGGTGTATGGAACTGCCAAAGTAGTTGCCTACCTGAGGGATGCTTCTGAACATAGCTGGCTGCCGGACGACGTGAAAGAGCAACTGCTTACTTTAATAAAAAGTGGCGCCGGTTACCTTATTGCTGTACAAAATGAGGACAACAGCTGGGGTGGCGGTAAAAATATTCCGGGAACGATTGAAGAAACTTCGTGGGCAATATCGGCATTATTGACTGCCGATAATCTTAACATTTGCCTTGCAGGTTTTGAATGGCTTGAAGCAACATTTAAAAATAAAGGACTGGCTCCTGCACCAGTAGGGTTGTATTTTGCTTCTTTATGGTACCATGAGAAGTTGTATCCGGTGACGGCATACGTGGAGGCCTTAGCCAGGGCCCTCGAATTACCTGAAGATTAACCTCAGGAATTAATCGATTTAATTTCTTCTCCTTCGGTGGTAATATATTTCCTGGCCAGATTAGCCGTGAGGCAGGAGTGAATGGGAATGATTTCCACAAGGTCGCCAATCTTAAACAAATCAAAATTTTTCTGCGATATCTTTAAGATACCATGTTCCTGTGAAAGGCGGGCCAAATAGTTTCTTTCGCTTAATATCTTTTTTTCACCTTTTTTATTCATAACTATTCGTCCGAAGAACTCTTTCCCGTCGACATTCTGTAACGATTCTTTTGAGAAATGAATTGCTCCGCCATATATAACTACCTCGTTACGTGACGCATGTTTGGCAACAATGGGACAAATCATGCGAACAGCTATGTCTTTATAGGTGCAAACTCCAAGGATTTGCTGCATCAAATCGTAAAAAACGAAATTTCCGGGCCTTATTTCATCCACGCCGTCAAAATTAGTGCAGATGGAGCACGAGGGGGTATCGCCAATGCTGACTTCCACGTTGGGGTAAGCTGATTTATACCTGTTTTTGAGGGTTTTCAGTTTAAGCAGTGCATCAAAATGCCTGCTGAATATTTCATTTGTTGACAACGCAGAATAAGTCAACCCATTGTGCGTAAGAAATCCTTTAAACGTAAGCTTTTTATTAGTTGAAATAGTTTCAAGAATCGCATCCAGCTTATTTGTTTTTGTTGTAATAATCCCTGTCCTGTTGTAACCCGTGTCTACTTTCAGGTATACCCCTGCAGGAGAAGTTAGATGTTTTACCAGAAATTCGGCAGTTTCTTTATTCTCTAATGTAAGGTTCAGGTCGATATTAGCAGCCAGCCTGTTGATAGAATTCATTTCAAGCACGTTCAAAGGGAAGGCGATGGTTATGTCGTTCCATCCATTTTCAGCAAAATATTCCGCCATTTGAACCGAGGAGACAGTAATTGCCTTAACGCCAAAGTCGCGAAACCATTCTCCAATTACAGCCGACTGATGGGTTTTAAAGTGAGGCCTGAAATGTACCTTATTGTCAATGGCCTTCTGTGCCATTCGCTCTATATTCCTGAGGCATGTTTGCTTATCAACTAAAAATGTCGGATGTGTAATATCAGTCATTTTACTTGCGATTATGTTTTCAGTCATTTTGTCGATGCAATACTTAATTCTGCAGGCTTTAACAGGATCACTGCTTCAAATATATGAGGACTGAAAGTATTAATAAATTTTTCCTCAGCCACCGTCAGTTCGCAGAAGTTGGATTTTACTCTCCGAAGAGTTAACGGATGTGGCCTGTGGAATATTATTTTTGTTGCCTCTTAAAAAATGAGCGAAAGCGCTAATTATAAGTTCTTTTCTGCTTACTCCAGCACAATTGTCTGCTCCCGGTTTGGCCCGACAGATGCAATTGAAACCGGAATGCCCATCTCGTCCTCAATAAAACTGATGTAGTTATTCAACTCTTCGGGAAAATCAGACTGGCTCTTTATATTCGAAAGGTTGGTCTTCCAGCCCGGCAGCTCAACATACACAGGATTAACATCATCCGACAATTCAAATGGAAAATGTTCCACTACTTCACCGTTAATTTCGTAGCCCACACAAACTTTAATTGTGGAGAAATCGTCGAGAACATCGGCTTTCATCATTATCAGTTCTGTAACTCCGTTCAGCATTACCGAATATTTCAGTGCCACCAAATCGAGCCATCCGCAGCGGCGTGGCCTTCCGGTAGTAGAACCGTATTCATTACCGGCATCGCGCAGTTTTTTTCCGGTTTCATCGTGCAATTCAGTAGGGAAAGGGCCCATACCTACGCGTGTGCAGTATGCTTTGAAAATTCCATAAACGCGGCCAATTTTCTGAGGAGCAAGTCCCATGCCAGTGCAGGCTCCGGCGCAAATGGTGTTTGAACTTGTCACAAACGGATAAGAACCAAAGTCAATGTCAAGCATCGTTCCCTGAGCTCCTTCAGCCAAAACCGACTTATTCTTGTTAAGCAGCTCATTTATATAATGTTCTGAGTCGACAAACTGAAATGATTTTAGTACTTCCACCCCCTCAAACCACTCTTTTTCACAATCAGCAAGAATATCCCTGTAATCGTAATGAAAGTAGTCTGACAGCAGGCTTTTATGATTATCTATGCGTTCGCGATACTTTTCATTGAAATTTACGTTTAAGTCACCCACTCTTAATCCTTCCCGACCAATCTTATCTTTGTAGGTAGGGCCTATGCCTTTAAGGGTTGAACCTATTTTGGTAATGCCTTTTTGCTCTTCCGATGCAGCATCCAGCAGCCGGTGCGTAGGCAATATTAAATGAGCTTTTTTTGAAATGTAGAGGTTTTTTGATAGCTCAACTCCAATTTTTTTCAGGCCTTCAATTTCTTTTTTAAAGACTATGGGATCGATTACCACGCCATTTCCTATGATGTTGATTTTATTTTCCCTGAAGATACCGGAGGGAATGGTATGCAACACCTGCTTAATGTTGTTGAATTCCAAAGTATGGCCTGCATTTGGCCCTCCCTGAAATCGGGTAATCACATCATATTTCGGAGTTAAAACATCCACAATTTTACCTTTTCCTTCATCGCCCCATTGAAGGCCCAGCAGTACATCTACTTTCATTATGCTTTTATTAAATATTCGTTGTAACTTAAATGTAACAGCAAGAACTTATCGGCTGCAGTAAAGCTAAGTAGCTTTGGCAGCAGCAGTACCTGTATTTCATAAACAGAACGCCCCAAAAAATATAAGGCGTTCAGATAAAGCTTTTAAAAGTACAAATATTTTTGTTTGACGAAACAAAAAGCGGGAATATGATGATCATCTTTTAAAATTAATAATATTCTTCCGCACTAGTCCTTCCCAATGCGTTGGCCATAAATGTATAGGGTATGATGCGAAAGCTTGAAATTATTTTTTTTACAGGTGTCTTCAATAATTTCACGTATCCGTGGATCATAGAACTCGGTAACATTTCCGGTAGTTGTATCAATAAGATGATCGTGTTGCATTGTGGCAAACGCTTTCTCAAACTGAGCTATGTTTTTCCCAAACTGGTGCTTTACTACCAGCTTGCATTCCAGTAACAAATCGATGGTATTGTAAAGAGTTGCCCGGCTTACACGGTACTTCTTGTTTTTCATGGAAATATACAACGACTCAATGTCGAAATGGCCTTCTCTTGAATAAATTTCATCAAGGATAGCAAATCGTTCAGGGGTCTTTCTATGTCCGTTTTTCTCCAGGTATTCAGTAAACATGTTTCTCACTGTTTCCCTGGTTTTGTGGCTATTCATATTTAAACCAATTTAAAACAGATGCCAAAAATAGAAATATTTTTTTGATTATTAAGACTAATTAAAAATTAATCGTTAAGGTTCTCATCGCGGGTAACGTTGTCTATCCCTTTAATTTTTTCCAGCCGGACTATCAGGTTGTGCAAATCTTCCGCATTATGGATATACAGGAACAAGTCGCCTTTAAAGATGCCTTCATGGGTATCAAATTTTACCGAACGCATGTTAATGCTGTGCTGTTTGGAGATTACATTGGTAACCTCATTTACAATGCCCAGCCTGTCAAATCCTTCCAGCCGCAGGCGTGTCAGGTACGACTGTTTTTTAAACCGGGTCCATTCGGCGGCAATAATTTTATTTCCATGGCTCGACAGGAACTTTTCAACTTCCCTGCAACCTGTTTTGTGGATAATAATATGGTCGTTGGTGCTTAAGTAGCCAATAACCTGGTCGCCGGGAATCGGATTGCAGCATTTTGCCAGAGAATAGGTGATTTCGTCCTGGGCTTCCTTTAACAAAAAGGGCTTTCCTTTATCCAGCCTCTTTGGATTGCTGAGTACTTCCTCTTCCTGCAATGCGGGTTCTTCCTTTTTTTTGCGGTTGAAGGTGATGTTCCAGTATTTAACCAGTTTATTTGGCGACTTCTTGCCCAGAATTTCATCCAGGTTTTTCAATTCTAAAAAGCCCATGCCTGCTTCCGAATATAACTGCTCCTTATTGTTAAGGTTGAAATGGGCAATTATTTTTTTCAGGTTATTTGATGTTTTTGGCGCTTTGACTTCTTTCAGGGCTTCTTCCACTATTTCCCTTCCCTTATCAACGTGCTTTTTCTTCTCAAGCTTGAAAGCATCTTTAATTTTCGAACGTGCTTTTGCTGTTGTGGCAAACTTCAACCACTCCATTTTGGGGATTTGCTTCTCGGAGGTGAGAATTTCCACCTGATCTCCATTTTCAAGGATATGGTTAATCGGAACCAGTCGGAAATTAATTTTTGCTCCAATGCATTTGTTTCCCAAATCGGTGTGAATTTCATAAGCAAAATCAATAACTGAAGAGCCTTGGGGAAGTGATACCATATCACCTTTGGGTGTGAACAAATTTATTTCAGTTGCATACAGGTTCAGTTTAAAATCATCAAGAAACTCGAATGCATCCGAGTCGGGAGTGCGCAGGTGTTCCCTGATGCGCCCTATCCAGGTTTCCAGTTCATTTTCAAAAGTACTGATGTCCTTATAGCGGTAGTGGGCAGCAAAACCATGCTCAGCAACCTCATCCATCCGCTCGGTACGTATCTGCACTTCCACCCATTTCCCTTGCGGCCCCATCACAGTAACATGAAGCGATTCATATCCGTTGGCTTTAGGCATCGTAATCCAGTCGCGTATCCTGTCGGGGCGTGGTTTATAAATATCGGTAACCAGTGATAGCACATCGAAGCACTGCCGCTTTTCAGAGATACCCGGTTTGGCTTTTATAACAATTCTTACCGCCAGTATATCATATATCTCATTAAAGGTAACTCCTTTTTTCTGCATCTTTTGCCAGATTGACCAGGTTGATTTTAACCTGTGGCTGACTATGCTGTCGATGTTTTCCACCTCCAGCTTTTCCTTTATCGGGCGGATAAACTCATTAACCAGGTAGTTACGCTTTTCTTCCTGGTTGTGCAGCAAATACAGGGTTTTATTGTATTCCTCAGGATGTTTGTACTTAAAACTTAATTCTTCCAGTTCGCTTTTGATGGCATAAAGGCCCAGCCTGTGAGCCAAAGGAACATAGAGGTAAAGCGTTTCCCCGGCAATCTTTATTTTTTTGTTGGGAGGCATGGAGTCCAGGGTTTGCATGTTGTGCAGCCGGTCGGCAATCTTGATTAAAATAACCCGCACATCATCAGAAAGGGTCATCAGGATTTTTTTCAGCGTAAGTACCTGCCGGGAATCAATATCCCCCGATAGCTTTGTTAACCCATCAACGATGCGTGCTATCTTTGAGCCAAACATGTTTTCTATGTCCTCTACTGTATATTCGGTATCTTCAACAATATCGTGCAGTATGGAGGCGCATATGGAAGTAGCTCCCAGTCCTAAATCTTTGGCAACAATATGGGCTACGGCAATCGGGTGAATAATATAAGGTTCTCCCGATTTCCGTTTTATACCGTCATGTGCAGCATTGGCAAAGCGGAATGCTTTCTCGATCCGTGCGAGCCGGTTATCATCAAACTTGCCCCGGATAACCTTCAGGAAATCCTGATAACGGTCTTCAATCTGTCGTACTTCTGCCTGATTAAAATGTTGCAATTATACCTCCGTTAATTTGTTACTCATCTATACTTCCTATCTTCGGTTTTTATTCAAAGTTTTTAATTTTTTAGATGGAGACCACCCATTTTATTAAAAAATGAAGATAATTAACTCTTATTTAATCCTGACGGATTTCCAAATAAGCTGCTTTCCACTTTTTCGCAAATAATGTGCCCAATTATAAGATGCATTTCCTGGATTCGGGGAACATTTTCCGAAGGAATGCTTATGATAAAGTCGGAAAGTTCACGTAGCAACCCTCCCGACTTTCCTGTAAATGCAACAGTTGTTATTTCCTTTTCCCGGGCCGAATGAAAAGCTTCTACAATGTTTTCCGAATTTCCGGAAGTGGATAAACCTATAAGTACATCTCCTTTTTTTCCAACCCCGGCAACGTAACGTGAGTATATTTTTCCAAAAGCATAATCGTTTGCCACTGCAGTTATATACGATGAATTAACATGCAGCGCCTCGGCGGGTAAAGGCTGGCGGTCGAGATAAAACCTGCCCGACAATTCCGCTGCCAGGTGCTGTGCTTCGGCTGCACTTCCCCCATTTCCGCAAAACATCACTTTGTTCCCGTTGCGGAAGCAGGCTATTATTTTTTCACAAATCTGCTCCACTACTTCCTGTATCTCCCTGTTGTTTTCTACCTCCCTGATAATATTTCCTGCCTCATTTAACGTATGCTGTATAAATCCCATTGCTGCCTTAAGTTGAAAATTATTCCGGTTATCTGTTTTTTTTCGCTAAAATTCCGCAATTTTAACGAATCTTGAACCAAAACTGATATAAATAGTTTTTTTGTATCTTCCTGTTTTGAATATTTGTGAAAGATACATAATTATACAGTCTGTTGTTGTCAGATCCTAAATATTGAGCATGTGTCGGCTTTTACGTTCAGGCAAATGTGAAAATGAAAATAAATGACTAATTTTTCTGCAAGTGTTAATAACTAAAATTACAATACTATGAAGATACATTTGGTTTCGGGTGGTTGCGGTTTTGTTGGCCGGAACATGGTAAAGCGGCTTTTAAAAACAACAGGCGACCGCGTGTTTGTTGTTGATGATTTATCAATAGGAGTTCATCCTTCCAAATGGTTACCCGGTTTTTCTTCCAAAAAGAATGAAGACCTGGAATTGATTGGCGAAGATGAAAGGCTGCTGTTCTGGAAAGGTGACTTCCGTGATTTTCTGTTCTATCTTCGTGAGAACCCGCGTTTCCTGCAGGAGAAGTATCAGCTGGATTTCGACAAGTTCAGCGATGTTTTTCACTTTGCTGCCATAGTGGGCGGACGCTCGAAAATTGAAGGCGATCCGATGATGGTAGCTCTTGACTTATCGATCGACGCTGAATTTTTCTACTGGGTTACCCGTCATAAACCTGACAGGGTGCTGTATCCAAGTTCAAGTGCTGCCTACCCGGTGAGCCTGCAGACCGATAAGGCTGCTGTTTCACTTAAGGAACACGATATCGATTTTGAAGGCAATCTCGGAACACCTGATATGACCTACGGATGGTCAAAACTGACCGGCGAATTTCTGGCGCAGATTGCCGCACGCCATTACGGTATATCAATCGTTTGCATCAGGCCATTTTCCGGATACGGTGAGGACCAGGATCTTTCCTATCCTGTGCCGGCAATTGCTGCCCGTGCCGCACGACATGAAGACCCGTTCGAAGTGTGGGGAACCGGAAAACAGGGGCGTGATTTTGTACATATCGACGATGTGCTCGATTTCATCCAGCTCCTGATGGATAATGTCTCGGATGGCTCAGCCTACAACATTGGCTCCGGCCGACTGCTGTCATTCCTCGAAATAATAGAGGTCTTTTCAAAGATTGCCGGATACAAACCACAAATAAAACAACTGCTGGATAAGCCGGTTGGGGTGCATTCAAGGTATGCTAACATGGACCTGGTTAACGAAAAGTTTGGGTGGAAACCTAAAATTTCTGTTGAAGAAGGAATGCGCAGGGTTTACAATGCAGCTGTTGAACGTATACAAAATGAACAGGAGTAAATGGAAAAAATAGTATGTTTCGGTGCCGGGCCTGTTTTCAAAGGAGGACTGGCAAATTATAACACTTCACTCGCCAAAGCTCTTGATGAGCGGAAAGATGCAGAGGTGCATATTGTTTCCTGGACACAACAGTATCCTTCCATCATTCCACGCGATTTTATCGACCGTAAAAGCAAGGCCGATTTGCTGCAGGGCACCAACATAAAAGTGCATTACATTACAAATTACAACAACCCCCTTAGCTGGCAAAAAACAGCTGCCCTTATCCGGCAGATTAATCCTTCAAAGGTTGTTTTCCAATGGAGCATAGCCATTCAGGGACTTCCGCTGGGGAGAATTGTACGGATTCTGAAAAAGAAAACCGATATTGAAATTATATTCGACCTGCATTTCGTGATTCAGAAAGAAAACAGCAAAATCGATCGCCTTTTCACAAAATATGCCTTGTCGGCAGCCGATTCATTTATTGTTCATTCTCTTAAAACAGGACGCGAACTCGAAAGCCTCTTTCCGCAGAAGCAGTTTCACTATGCGACAAAGCATCAAAAACCCGGTGCATCGGGCAGTGTGCCGGTGCTTAAGCTGTATCATCCGGTATACAACATGTTCAAACCCGACCCTGACTTTGATGTTGAACAGCAGAAGAAGGAGTGGGGGATTCGTAAACATGCCTTCCTGTTTTTTGGCTTCATTCGCAAATACAAAGGCTTGCACAATGCTATTGAAGCTTTTGCCAAAGTAGCCCAAAAGCGCGATGACGTTACATTGTTGATTGTTGGCGAATCATTCTGGCAAACGCTCGATACTACGAAATTCTCAACCCGGGTAAAACAATTCGTTTTTGGCCTTGCCAAATCAATAATGCTTAAAAAGGAAGATGATGAAAAAAATTATCGCCCCCTTGAGTTGATCGAAAAATATGGAATCGGCGACAAGGTATTTGTTATGAACGATTTTGTTCCCAACGAGGATGTGAATAAATATTTCCAGGTGAGCGATGCCATTGTACTGTATTATTTATATGCAACACCCTCGGGCGTTGAATCCATTGCTTACAATTTCAAGTTGCCCATACTTGCTACCCGGGTAGGCCATTTCCCTGAAACGGTAAAGGATGGCTATAACGGATATCTTGCAGAACCGGAGGACATCGGTTCAATGGCTGAGGCAATGGAGAAGATTATAGAACATCCGGTGCGCAGGGAAAATGTGGAAGAGTCGTCGAAAGAGATGAGCTGGCGCAACTATGCCGATGCCATCTTTGGCTAATCCGACGCAAATGAACTACCTGAAGGGTTGAATCAGTTTCTCCAGAACAATTCTGTCGATGGGGAAGGAGAGCATATCGTGAGTGGCTTTTTTAAGGTTTAACCACCTGAAACTTTGATTGCCGTTCTCCATCTTTTCAAAGTCAAACGACTTTTCAGAAATGGTAAACTGTAGCGGAAGTTCCAGGTCTGCAAGGTAGTAAATGCTAATAAGCTGGGCATTTTCATAAAACAGTGCCTGCTGAAAATAATCGGTGGTGTAAAAGTGCCGTATGTTTTTTATTTGCTGACCGTTGCACTCTTCCCTGAATTCGCGTTTCAGGCAATCAACAGTTCCCTCACCGAAATCCAATCCTCCTCCGGGAAATTTGGTCATCTGCATTCCCAGCTGATACTCATCGGTAACCAGCACTTCCTTGCTGTCGTTTATTACAATCCCATAGACCCGGATAACAAAATTGCCTGATGCTTTCATTTTTCCGCCATTTTTGATTCAATAAATTTTATTAGCCGGTTGGTATCTCCGGGTTCAAACCAGGTAACCTGCGGATCATTTCTGAACCAGGTTAATTGCTTACGGGCATACCGTCGGGTATTTCGCTTGATGAGTTCAATTGCTTCCTCCCTGGAATTTTTTCCTTCAAAGTAGCTGAAGAATTCGCGGTAGCCGACAGTGTTTAACGAATTCAGGTGCCTTAAGTGAAACACGCTTCGGGCTTCCTGCTCCAGCCCGTTGTTCACCATTTCATCAACCCGTGCATTTATGCGGCTGTGGAGTTCAGCCCTGTCGCAGTTCAGTGCAGTTTTCAGTATTGAAAAGTAACGTTTTTTTGGTTCTGCTTTCCTGAATGAGGAATAAGTTTTGCCTGTCATGATGCATACTTCCAGTGCATGAACAATACGTGCCGGATTTTTAAGATCAACTTCGCTGTAATATTCCGGGTCAAGCTTCTTTAACTGCAGACGAAGACTCTCAAGTCCATCAGTTTCCAGTCTTTCTTTCAGGTTCTTTCGTAATTCGGGATCAATATCAGGAATATCGTCAATCCCCTTACATATGGCATCAATGTATAACATTGAGCCACCGGTCAGCACCACAATATCCTGCTTTTTAAAAAGATTGTCGAGCAACTTAACTGCTTCCGATTCATACCGGCTGGCATTATAGGTGTCAAAAATTGAATGGGTGTGGATGAAATGATGTTTTACTGCTTCCAGTTCAGCCGCCGAAGGAACGGCCGTTCCAATGGAGAGCTCACGGTAAATCTGACGCGAATCGGCAGAAACTATTTCTGTCTGAAAATGCATTGCCGTTTCTAAGGCAGCAGCTGTTTTGCCTACAGCCGTAGGACCGGTTATTACTATAAGAAACTTCAAAATTCTTTTTTTGCGCTGTTAAAAATTTCTGTAAAAAAAAGACTGTCCAAAATTAATTGAACAGCCGGAATTACATTTTAATTTTAATGGAAATGAAGTTAATAATCTTCCATTTCTCCATAAAGTTCAGTATAATCATCCAAAATGCCAAAATCCATCAGAACTTCTTCTTCCTGATATCTGGCAGCTTCAGGTACATAAGATTCGTCCTCATACACCTGTACCGGTGCGTCACCTTGCTTAAGGGTAACCATCGGTTCTTTAAGATTTCTTTCCATAACAATACCTGTTAATTCAATATTCAACGATCTGTCGCTTATAAAATCATAAGTGTAATACAATTGTTGTGGGTTTAGTCCAATCACACGGAATAATCCTGTTCTTTGCATGGTAAGGAAGGCACCCATCGCATAGCCGTTATACAGCAGTGAAATTTCTACAGTCTTTCTGCCGTTTTTGTCGGAAATAAAGAAGGATGCCAAATGGTGCGGCTCAAAGCCAAGACTCTTCTGGATTATTGTATGAAAATCATAAAATGTATGTTCGCCATCCATTTCCACCTCAAGGTGAAAATTTCGGGATTCGGGCGTGGTGATACTAAAATGATAAACCATAACCTTGAACATATTTACATTTCCAAAATTAAAAACCTTTTGTTTCTGTTTCTAACTCTCAGGAGTTGCTGTTTTTGTAAAATAATTGTTCAATCAAGCATTATTTATGTTTATTTATTGATGTGATTGAGTTAATACTCAGTGAAACAGTTATTTGTGAGGTAAGGAATTTTTTGGTATCAGTTCATTTATGCGTTGAAGCTATTGTTTTAAAAAATGTTAAAATATTCCCGCAAAGGAAAATTATCGAACAAATCCGTCATCTGTTCACCAAATCAGCCTGATTTTTAATTTGGAATCTTTTTGTAATTTACCGGTAATTTGGTGGACTTATACCATAGAAATATAAGAAACATGCGGCAGGTAGTATCTTTTTTTGAAAATATAAAGATTGCAGGTATCTCAATCAGATCGAATATGCTGCGGACAGTGCTGACCGTTATGATTATAGCTGTTGGTATTACTGCCTTGATAGGAATACTGACTGCCATCGATTCTATAAAGAACTCCATCACCCGCGAGTTTACTTTTATGGGCGCTTATACTTTCACCATCACCAGCCGGGGTATGCAGGTCCAGGTTGGCAGCAACAGATACCGCACTAAAAATCATTCCTACATTTCATTTTACCAGGCAAAAGAATTCAAGGAACAATACATTTTCCCTGCCGTTACGGCTATTTCGGTGCATGCTTCCGGCGCTGCAACAATTAAGTATGGGGCTGAAAAAACAAATCCCAATGTCGATGTCCGGGGTATTGACGATAATTACCTTCAAACAGCAGGCTTCGAAGTGGAAAAAGGTAGAAGTTTCAATGAACATGAAATAACCGACGGCAGAAATGTTGTGCTGATAGGAGCCGATGTGGCAAAAAGGATTTTTAAAAATAAAGTCGATCCTTTGCAGAAAGTAATAAGCATTGGCGGAGGAAAATATAAAGTTATTGGAGTCCTGAAATCCAAGGGTAGCGGAATGGGAATCAGTAACGACCTGGTTTGCTTCATACCCTATACGAATGCGCGCACTTATTTTTCAAGACCGGGAATGAATTTCGATATCCAGGTAATGGTCGACGGTGCCGAAAAAATGGATATGGCAAGCGGCCAGGCTGAAGCCCTGTTCCGAAATATACGTTCGCTGAATGTTTATGATGAAACTGATTTTAACATCGAAAAGAGCGACAACATTGTAAACATCCTTCTCAACAATATCCGGAATATAACTTTTGTGGCAACCATCATCGGATTAATAACTCTTTTTGGCGCAGCTGTTGGTTTGTTGAATATTATGCTGGTATCGGTTACAGAACGAACACGCGAGATCGGTATACGTAAAGCAATAGGCGCAAAGTCATCAACAGTGAAACAACAGTTTCTGCTCGAGGCAATATTCATTGGGCAGTTAGGCGGTATTATAGGCATTATTGCCGGAATAATAGTTGGTAACCTGGTTTCTTCACTGATTGGTTCACAGTTCATAATTCCATGGACATGGATCATTGTGGGGGTTATCCTTTGTTTTATAGTAGGGGTTGTTTCCGGATACTACCCGGCCAGTAAGGCCGCCCAGCTCGATCCCATCGAATCGCTGAGGTATGAATAAACCCGTTCCGGCTTATTGACAAACCTCCCTTCTGTTGTAATTTTTATAAAATTCACTGTTATTTCCCGTTTCTTCATTTGATACTTTTAATTCCTTTACCTTCCCACCGGAATTTATTCCATAGGTTAGAATGAATTTTAAGCTATATTTTTTTCGTGATTAATTCGGGGTTAATTCGGGGTTAATTCGTATTAAATTCGCAAATTTACGAATATAAACCGAGTATTTATCGGGTTTAATACGAATCTACATAATTTAAGATCATGCCGAAAATATTACAGGCATTATTGCCGATGGTAATAACCCCAGCTTTTAAGCTGGGGCCAGGAGCCCGTTCGCCGCTTCCTGCTCCCGGGCTTTAGCCCTTGCTCTTAGTCCACCTCTGGCATCCAATCCGGAATGAAGTGGTAACGATGGAGGGGAAAGAAAGAAAGGTCGGATATATGCCTGACCCCCAGTATAAATGCTGGAGTTATATCCAGCAGCTGCCTAGCCGGCGCCGTCCCGGAAACGGACAACACAAAAAAAAGGGCTGCCCGCAGGCAACCCTTTTTATACCTTATAATATATATGGCGTATTATTTTACAGAATCCATGTAAACAATCAGGTCGAGTGCTTTTACTGAATAACCCCACTCGTTATCGTACCATGAAACAACTTTTACAAAATTGTCGTTCAGACCGATACCGGCACCTGCATCGAAGATTGAAGTACGTGCATCGCCAAGGAAATCGTTTGATACAACTGCATCTTCAGTGTATCCGAGTATACCTTTCAGTTCGCCTTCAGAGGCTTCTTTCATGGCAGCGCAGATGGCTTCGTAAGAAGCGCCTTTTTCAAGACGTACGGTAAGGTCAACAACCGATACGTTTGGAGTTGGCACCCTGAAAGCCATACCGGTAAGTTTACCGTTAAGGCTTGGAATTACTTTACCAACCGCTTTTGCAGCTCCTGTTGAAGAAGGGATGATGTTCTGACCTGCACCGCGTCCGCCGCGCCAGTCTTTTTTAGAAGGTGCATCAACTGTTTTTTGTGTTGCAGTTGTAGCATGAACAGTAGTCATTAAACCTTCAAGAATACCAAATTTATCGTTCAATACTTTGGCAACCGGAGCCAGGCAGTTTGTGGTGCACGATGCATTGGAAACAAAATTCATGTCGTTTGTATAGCTGGTGTTGTTAACACCCATAACAAACATCGGGGTGTCGTCTTTCGACGGAGCCGACATGATAACTTTTTTTGCGCCTGCATCAAGGTGACCCTGTGCCTTTTCTTTTGTCAAAAACAAACCGGTGGATTCCAGTACGTATTCTGCACCTACTTCATTCCACTTCAGGTTGGCAGGATTTGGTTCATTTGTGATCCTGATTTTCTGGCCGTTAACTACCAGCATACCGCCATCGGTTGATACTTCACCGTTGAAACGGCCGTGGGTAGAATCGTATTTCAGCATGTAGGCGATGTAATCAACATCAATAAGATCGTTGATACCTACAACTTCTACGTTTTCATTTGCTACTGCAGCACGGAAAAACAACCGTCCGATGCGGCCAAAACCATTGATTCCAATTTTAATTTTTGACATGGTAGAGTAATTTTTAAATTATTATATTGCTTTTGTTTTATTCCTTTCAGGCTTCACCCTGAATTTTACTTATATACAAAGTAAGTACATAATTTTTACAGTTTCAAATTTGAATCTTTTTTTTGAAAGTTCCCTTTTGAACGTTAATGTTAATTTAAAGCGTCACTTTTTTAAAGTTGTTGTTGTGAAACAAAAACGACCTTCGTTTTTCCTTTTTTCCGCCGCTAATTCATGTGGAGTTGGCTTGTTTTTGAAAAATATTCAATTCTCAGAGGGGTAATTTCCGGCTAATCTTTTTTTTGTCAAATTATTAAGCGGTTTTTGGGCATTCAAAAAATCGGATCAAATAAATTAACAGTGTTCAAATAGGACCTTGGACCTCATTTGCTGGAACGAAATTGGAAAGGTTACAATGAATCGCTGAATATTGAAGCCGTAATATCATCAGGCAGATTTTTATTAACTTTTGCTTCCGGACCGGTAGTCGTTTCATGTTTCTGCTTTCCCTGGTTACCATATGAGTAAGCAGGGCAATTGCAAGTTTTGCACGAATATCCGGTAAGGAGAACCAGGAAAAATAAACCTGGTAGTAATTTACATAAAGAAAATCTTTTTATGCGGTCAGATTTTTTCTTTTGAAATCTGCTGATATTGGGTATCATAAGCATTGGTTATGTTTAAATTTTATGATTATTTGGAAATAAATTTATTATTAAATCGAAAAATCTTGTCTTTTATTGTCGAAATTTAAGAAATTAAAACTAAAATTGTAGATTGTTAACATTTTAGCGGACATATGGGCCTAAACCTGTTGATAACAAAGAGGGGAAACACATTATTTATTCGGCAATTCTTTTGTTGATTGCTGATAATTTTTATAGGTTTGTGAAGTTAAGCAAAAACTTACCATCAGATGACTTAAACAAGTATACAATAAAATATAGATTTCAATCAATCAATCAATCAATTAAGTTCAATTAAAAAGAAATGCTATGAGAAAATCTTTTACTTTGCTATTTAGCACATTGGTTTTGCTTTGTGCGTTTGGCTTTTCGTCCCTGGCTCAGGTGAGCGTGGACGTTCTGTCACCCGCAGATGGTGATCTCAATGTTGCGCCCACAACTACTGAGTTTGTGGTTACTTTTAACCAGGACGTCGCCTTTACCCCCGATGGTGGCACGTTATGGATTAGAAGAGGTAATAATGTGGTGAAAACTATAGCCCTTGAGGCAGGAAGTCCAAACGCTTCCATTAGTGGCGAGAAGCTGACTGTTGTTCCGGGTTTAACTTTCACAGAAGATGAAAATTATTCAATTGGAATTTCAAGCAATGCTATCGTAAATTTTGGTGGCATTGATGAAACTGCCGGTAATCAGTGGAAATTCTCTATTGGTGATTACACTGCTCCGGTTGTTGAGAATACAGTTCCTAAAGATGATGCTGCCAACGTAGATGTTGATGCCGATAATTTCGCGCTGCAGGTAGTATTTGATGATGCAGTTGATGCCGTAACTGGTAAAAGAGTGTGGTTGTACAGAGCCGACGGTACCATTGTTGATATTATTACACTTACTAAAAGCGACACTTACAACACTACCGTTACTATTGACATCAATCCCACACTGAGGAGTGAGTTGACAAATTATTACGTTAATATTGAAAAGGGTGCTTTTGTAAATGAAAATAAAGTTGAATTTGCAGGCATTATGGACAATACCACCTGGACGTTTACTTCCAGGGACTATACAGCTCCTTTTGTTGTAGGTGACATCGTTGTTGATGCCGATTATGACGCTGCAACACTTGAAGTTACCATAAGTGAGCCGGGTTCTGTATGGTACAAACAAACTACTGATGAGCCAACAACTCCGGTAAGCACAACTGATGGTTACACCAATGTTGATGCCGGTGACGATAATGTTGCTACAATAACACTGGATGGCCTTACGGAAGATACAAAATATACAGTATATGTTGTAGCTCAGAATGCTGACGGCGATCAACAGACAAAAGCTACCAAGGTTGAATTCACTACACTGGATAACATTGCTCCAACAGCTGATATTGACAGCAGGGATACTGTTGTCATAGATAATGTTACTGTTGGTCTGGAACTTACATTTAATGAGAAAGTTCAGCCAGGTACAGGTGATCTTCTTGTTAAAGATGCAGGCAACGGAACTGTACGTACTGTCCCCGCGTCAGAATTGACATTTGTTGAAGGTGAAACTGACGGAACATGGGTAATGGTTGCCAGTTTCGAAGGGTTAACTGATGAGTTGAGTGAAAAAGAATTCTTTGTAATCATTCCCGATGGTTACGTTAAAGATATGTCGGACAATGCATATGACAGTGATTTCACTGGAGTTGATAGCTGGACGTTTGTTTCATCCGATCATACTGCTCCTGAAGTAACTGTTACTGTTGACGATGACGTGCCTGCAGCAGACAACGATATTTTAGTTAATTTTTCAGATGATGTACAGCTAATTAACGGACTTGATATGCCGGTTGACGGGGATGAAGGTGACTGGTTTGATTATATTGCTCTTGAACAAAATAATAACGTTGTTCCTTTCACGGCAAATTATGCTGACAGCACGATTACCATTACTCCCGGTGAAAGCCTTCAGGCAAATACAACTTATGTTGTTAAAATCAGGGGTAATGTATTTGAAGATGATAATGGTAACGCATTCAGCGCTGTTCACACTTCATATGAAGTAACAACCAAGAACTTCAGCGATGCAACCATCGCTTTATTGCCTGACGGTTCAGCAACAGTGGCAGAAGGATTTAAGCCTACGATTACTTTCTCAAAAGAGCCTTATATTGACGGAGATGCTCCGGTTGCTGTTACTGTAGAAGATGTTAAAGCTTTAATTACATTAAAAGAAACTGATTCATCAGGTGATGATGTAGCATTCGATATTGAATGGGATGCAGCTACTTATACAGTCACTGTTGTTCCAACTGAAGCGTTGTCAAGCGAAGGTGTTTATTATTTTGATTTTAACGCCGCTACAGTGGTAGATGTTAATGGTGTTAAATTTGATGATCCTTCAGCCGTTACATTTACAATGGTTGATTACATTGCACCAACTGTAAAATACAGCCACAGCGGAACTGTTGAAGATAAAGCACCTGCTGATCCTTTAACACTTCAGTTCAGCGAAACGGTTACCATTTCCGGCACGTTGAAAAATAATATCATTTTCAGGCAGAACGGACTTAATGGTGAACCGCTTGATTTTACTGTAAACTGGGATGCTACTTACGACACTTTACTGGTAATTCAACCTGCAATGCAGCTTGAGGAAGATTCAGTATATTTCTATGGTATAGGAGCAGGAGTTGCTTCAGATGGTGTTAATACCAACGAAACTGATTTCTTCTCTACATTTACTTACTCTCCCGCAGAAACTGTTCCCGGTGGAGTGTTGGTAGCTGATGGCGGATATAATCCTGCAATTGGTGCAACCGATGTAAAAGTAAACAGCACCGATCAATTGGTTGCTAAACTTACATTCAGTGAGGCAGTAAAAGTCAATCCGGTTATGCCCGACGATAATGATGCAGTTCTTTATCTTGTGGGAACGGATACCGATACCGAAGTTGCAAGGGTTTCAATCTCAGGTCTTGATGTTCAGGGAAGTGTATTAACACTTACTTTCGCTGATACTGATGCAACTGCACCGTTACTGGTTTCGGAAGGTAAATATTATATTACAGTTGATAAAGATGTTATTGTTGCCAATGACAATAACACAAAAACATTTGCAGGAGTTGACGCTGAAAAATGGTCGTTCACTGCTGCTGATATTGATCTGCCGGTGTTAACAGCTGTTTCACCTAAGGGTGATGATTTGGCTGAACTCAACGAAGATTTGGTTATCAGTTCAGATGATGCAGTTTCAGCGGGAACCGGTAATATAACAATTGCTGCCGGTGACGATGGTGACGTTGATGTTAAAACCATCGCTGTTTCTGAAGAAATGATCGATGGTAAAACAATTACAGTATCTCACGAAGGTCTGACTCAGTACAATACTGAATACACTGTTACTGTTCCTGCCGATGCTTTTGAAGATGAAGGCGGAAATGGTAATGAAGAACTTACCTGGACATTTACTACAGTGGCAAACACTGCGCCTACATTCGTGTTGGAGCCTGCTCACAACGATGACTTGGTTGATGTAACCACAACTGAATTTACAATCACCTTCTCTGAAGAAATGCAGAAAGGTCCGAATGGAAAACGTGCATATCTATACCAGGTGGTTGGTGATGTTGACGGATCAGGAAATACTGAAACCAACGATGTAGAGCTTGGCTATGTTTATGTAGAGCAGGGTGGTGTTACTCTTGACAGCAATGTGGTAACTCTCGATTTCAATGCTGCTCTGGCAGCCGACAATGACTACTACATTGTTGTTGAGCAAGGTATGTTTGAAGATGTTGCAGAACCGGAATCTCAGGTTGCAGTATTTGCCGGCATCACTGCAGGTAAGTGGATGTTCTACACCTACGACAAAACAGCTCCGACATGGACAGTTGATTACGTCAAATTGGGTGGAGGTATGGACATTAACAGCGACATTATCATTACTTTCTCTAAACCTGTTGATGATAATGGTACTGCAATTACCAGCGCACAGTTGGCAAATTTGATCACACTTGAAGTTGGCTCAACAAATATCGTATTCTCAGGGACTATAAATGAAGATAAAACTGTTGTTGTACTTGATAACAGCTCGTTTGTTCCTGCACTGAGCACAATTGACAACTATTCAAATATGGCTGTTACTGTGACTATCGATGGTACTATTCAGGGAGTGGATAATGATCTTCCAGTTGAAACAGTAACAAAAACTTTCAATATAGCTGACTACACAGCTCCTTCAATAACTTCAGTAACTGAAGGAACAGTTGGTGGCGACCAGTTTGAATTTGTCGTAACTGCCAATGAAGACGGTACTATTTACTGGCTGGTAAAAGAAGGTGCAGCTGAAACAGTTACTGCTGCTGAAGTTATGGCAGGTGACACCATTGAAAATTACACGGCAGATGAAGATGAAACTGTCACGGTAACAGGTGTTGAATCAGAAACTCAATATACTGTATACGCAGTTGCAGTTGATGCAAACGATAATGTATCAACAGTAAATTCATCATTGAGTGTAACTACTATAGATATTACTGCACCTGTAATCGCAGGAGAATTACCTTCTGTTTTTGAAGTTGATAATGCAGGTCTTGGAACATTGCTTCTGGTTTTCAGTGAAGAAGTTGAACTTCCTGCTGATGGCGCAACTGCTGTAATCCGTAAAGCTGACACTTACCAGCTTGTTGGTGAAGTCGGTTTAGCCGAAGGTACAAATGTGGATGAGCTGGTTATTAATTTCGATGTTACATCGTTTGATGACAGCCAGGAATTTGTTATTGAAATCGCAGAAGGTCTTGTAGCTGATACTACAGGAAATACATGGGCCGGACAAATGGGTCTTGGCGATGATGCATGGGTTGTTGGATTGCCCGACCGTACTCCTGCTGAATTGATATCAGTTGTTCCGGATATTGCTACCGATACATTGATAGCTTTAGATGAGGTGTTTACACTAACCTTCAATGAAGAAGTTAAACTTACTGATAACTTTACAATTGAAATTAAGTATGTTGATGCCAGTGATAGTGATACAGACAATTGGGAATTGTTTGAATTAATTGAAGCTTCCGGAGTTACCGTCGACAGCAATGTTGTTACAATCGATTTCGAGCGTGAATTTGATTATTCAACTGATTATCTGTTAACAGTTGCCTACTGGTCGTTCGAAGATATGGCTGGAAACGGATTCAGATACCTTCACAAAGTTGATGAACTAGGCAATGATGTTTACAGAACATACTTCTCAAAAGTATTCACTACAGTAGATGAGGCTGATGTGACAGCTCCTGTTGCTACTTTCAGTCCTGCTGACGGTGATACAATTAAAGATGTTACCACTCCATTGACAATCACATTCGATGAAGCGATTGTTATGGGTGATGGTTCAGCAATCGATGAATATGATTTGGATACCCTGGTATACTTTACCAGCGGCGGTACAGATCTTGCACATGAAGCTGCCATTGATGCAACAGAAAAGATAATTACAATAACTCCGGCAAGCAATCTTGTAAAAGGAGAAGAGTATACTTATGGTTTTGCTGCTGCATTTGCTGATGCTGCCGAAAATGAAGTTGCAGCAGGTGAAGCAACATTTGTTGTAGCTACCGATGCAGTTGATCCGGTTTACATTACATTTGATCCGGATAACGAAATCGATACGAAGGCAACTGTAATTCCTGTTGATCAGACATTCCGCATTACTTTCAACGGTAAACTTTATACCTATGATGATCTTGATGGATCAAATAATAACATTGCTATTTTAGATGATCATATAGAAGGTCCTGAAAATGTTGATGGTGGAGGTGCTGTTACTTTAACTCAGGGAGATAGTTATGTTTCATTCTCTGCCGAGATTGTATCATGGACAGATGACGAAACCATTATTGAAATAACTCCTGCCGAAGTTTTGGATAGCGAGACTGGTTATACTTTATCAGTAGTTGCCAATAAACTTCAGTTTGGAGTAGGAAATGCATTTGTTCTTACTGCTGACCGTGTTGAAGCCAACGAATATGTTACTGTAGACGTAGTTGATCCATTAGCAGTAGATTACGATCCTAAAAATGGAAAAGTTGTTGGAAGAGCATCTACAATCTCAATTGTGTTTAATGAGTTGGTAAAAGCAGGTACGGGTACAATTGAAATCCGCGAGGCATTTGGTGAAGTTGCATTAACTGTTGATGCTTCCACACTTGAAGTAACTGATAAGACAGTAGAAATTACTGATTTAACCGAACTTGAAGATGGACAGGAGTATTTCGTTCTGATTCCTGAAGGCGCTATTACCGATACTACAGGGAATGCATGGGCAGGATTAACACAAGAAGATGAGTGGTATTTCTCAGTTAGTGACGACTTGTCAGCACCTGCTGTAACAGAATTTGCTCCTGAAGGAAGGAATATACCTATGGAAACTGAACTGGCAATAACCTTTGACCGTCCTGTAAATGTTGTAACCGACGGTAACGGATTCATTGCAGTTTATGATGAAGAAGGTGTTGCCGTTCAGCTGATACGAGCTTCTGATGCATTGTTCACAGTTAACGGATCAGAAGTTACTATTGATATAGATAATGATCTGTTAAAACCTGGTGGAAAGTATTTTGTTGAAGTAGCTGCCGGAACTTTTGTTTCACAGGCTAACGATACACTTTTCAATACAGCTGTTAACAGGAACTTGTGGTCATTCACCATGGAGATTAATATTGAACCCAAAAATCCGGTTCTTACTCCTGCTGATGATGCCACTGATGTTCCGTTGAATACTGTTGCTTCTATGGAATTCAACGTGGAAGTAAAAGCCGGAACAGGTGAAATTACGCTGCGTCTTGGTGGTGATGGAAGCGTTGTACATGCTTTTGATGTAACAAGCGAAGAAGTAGTATTTGACAGCACAATGGTTTACTTCAGCCTTGAAGGGTTGTTGGATATAGCTACCGATTACTACATTATAGTACCTGAGGGTGCCATTACAAACATCAGCGAACAGCCGAAAGTTTTTGCCGGCCTGGAACAGATGTCAAGCTGGAACTTCACAACTACTGCTGATGCATACATAGATGCAGCCATTGCCGACGTTCAGGGAACGGAAGCAGTTTCACCAATGGTAGATGATATGGTGCGGATAGCCGGTACAATTACTGCCGTTGCCGATACAGGATTCTTCGTACAGGATGCCAATGCTGCATGGAGCGGTGTTTGGGTAGAATTTGCCGACTTAACTGAACTTGCAGTGGGTGATGGCGTAACTGTTACAGGTGTGGTTGCTGAGGTAGACAATGTAACTACAATAGTTGCAGATGATGTAACTGTTGGCGAGGCTACACTGGAAGTTGAGGCAATAGTACTTGATGCTCCTTCTGCAGTGCAGGATGAAATGTACGAAAGTGTTCTTGTTTTTGTTGGAGGCGCCGGTACAAGTGGTGTTGATGACAACGGACAGTTCGAAATATTCTATGAACTGAACGATAGTGCAATGGTAAACAACTGGATTTATGCTACTCCGGCTGATTCAATTATAGCAGGTAACTACTATGATGTAACCGGTGTTGTTAACGGAGCACAGGATGCTTATACACTTGAACCAAGAATGGTAGAAGATATCGTTGATATAACTAAACTCACTCCGGCAATTATTGTTCCGGAAGAAACAGTTAAATTCAACATCTATCCGAATCCTTTCAATGAAGGAATCAATATCGATAACCATGATAAACTGACCAGGATTATTATTACTAACATTGCCGGTCAAAGGGTAATGGATGTACAGTATCCTGAACGTAGAATTAACACATCTAACCTTGTTAGCGGTGTATACGTTATCAGTCTATACTCTGAAGAGGGAATGGTCAAATCAGATAGGATTGTTAAAAGGTAATACCGAATTGATTGATTAAGAGAGGGGAAGTGCAAGCTTCCCCTTTTTTTTGCTTCCAACTTTGACCATAAATAAAGGATAAATGGGTTCGGGGAATGCTTTTAAAGCACTGCCAAATTCATTACTTTTGCAGGTGTATCAAATTTAGTTATCGTCATGGAACTTTTGAACAACCACGTTACCATCCGTAAGTTTTCCGACAAGTCTATTGAGCCTGTTTTGCTCAATGAAATCCTTTATTCCGGAACACGTGCATCCACCACCGGAAACATGCAAACCTACAGCGTTATTGTTACGCGTGAGGAGGAAAGAAGAAGGCGGCTTGCTCCATATCACTTTAATCAACCTGTGGTTACCAGCGCTCCTGTATTGATGACATTTGCAGCCGATTTTAACCGTTTTTCCAAATGGTGCAGGATGAATAAGGCAGAACCGGGTTATGCCAATTTTCTGTCGTTTTTTACAGCAGCAATCGATGCTTTATTAGTAGCGCAAAATGTTTGCATTGCTGCAGAAAACAGGGGAATTGGCATTTGCTACCTTGGAACTACAACCTACAATGCAGAGGAGATAATCAGGGAACTTAACATGCCACAGTTAACCTTTCCTGTAACTACAGTCGCTATGGGGTATCCTGATGAGCAGCCGGAACTTACCGACAGATTGCCAATGGAGGGTATTGTACATGATGAAAGTTACAGCGACTATACGGAAGAGAAGATAAGGGACCTTTATGCGTATAAGGAAAATTTGGAGGAAATGAAACGTTTCGTGAAGGAAAACAATAAGGAAACCCTTGCCCAGGTATATACCGATGTGCGGTATAAGAAGGCCGACAATGAGTTTTTCTCTGAAAAGATGCTTAATACCATTAGAAAGCAGGGGTTCGCATTCTGATTACATGTTTTCGTTGATGTAATCCATAAATTGCTGCCGGTAACTGTTACCTATGGGAAGGCGTTTTTTATTCACCAAAACGGTATTTCCCTCCACCAGTTCCATTTTATCGAGTGAAATGATATAGGACTTATGGATGCGGTAAAAATGGCTTAGAGGAAGGATTTCCATAATCTTTTTCATCGACAGGTTGGCAATAATTTTCTGGGCGGGCAGATGTACCTGGATATAATCTCCAAGGCCTTCAATGTAGCATATTTCTGAAAAATTAATCTTATAAGTTTTCTTGTTCGATTTTATAAAAAAGAAGTGTTTTTCGGCCGGGAGCTCCGGTTCATTTTTAGAAGCAGCTTGTTTTAGGGAGAGCAACTCTTCCGCCTTAAAAAAGGCTTTACAAAACCTTTCAAATGAGAAGGGTTTTTTGAGGTAGTCTACAGCATTCAGTTCAAAACCTTCAAGCGCATATTCCGAATACGCTGTTGTAAATATAACAAGTGGAGCGTCTTTGAGATTCTTTAGGAAAGCGATGCCTGAGAGTTTTGGCATGTTAATGTCCAGAAAAATTAAATCGGCTTTATTCTGCTGAAGCCATTGGTGTGCGGCAATGGCATCGCTGCATTTTTCTGCAATAGTTAAATTGGGAAGCTTTCGGGCAAACTGCTCAATGACATTCTGCGCCAGTGGTTCATCATCAACTATCAAAGCTTTTATTTCCATGTTATTTTAGTTTTAGCCTGAGTTTTACAGAATGGACATGGTTTTCATGAACAATTTCAAGATTAAACTCCGACAGTTTATATAAATGCTGTAACCGTTGTTTTACATTGGAAATTCCTATTCCGCTGTTTTTCTTTTCTGCAAAATCAATTGTTTCATAATTATTTTCAATACAAAACATAAGCCAGTCGGGTTTGGTAAAATCGAACGATATGCGAATGAAATCCTTTCCGTCTATTCCTGGTAATCCATGTTTAAATGCATTATCAATGAAAGGTTCGAACAGCAAAGGTGCAATTTTGGCAGCAGGTACCTCTCCTTTTATTTGGTAATTGATATGAACCTGATCGGATGTTCTGATTTTCTGCATTGCTACAAAATTATTCACAAACTCTATTTCTTTTTCAAGTTCTATAAAATTTCCTCTTGATTCATAAATGATATGACGCATTAAATCGGCAAGGGTAAGTATCAGTTCAGGCACTTTTTCCGACTGCATCAATGCAAGGGAATAAATGTTATTGAGGGAATTGAACAGAAAATGAGGGTTTAGTTGTCCTTTTAAAGATTTTAATTCCGCTTCGAGCTTCTGTTGTTCAATGCGGGCAAGTTTCAGGTTTAAATCCTGAAGGGTAAGCCAGTCTTTAATGAATTTAAGGAATGAAGTAAATGCCACATACATTAAAGATGCAAAGAAGTAAGCCGCATGAAGATTGGAGTCGAACGAATGAAACCGGTTCTCAAGATTAAGAAAATTGCGGAGGGGATAAATCAGCAGGAATTGAATTAACACACTTGCAAATGTCAGCAAAAGTACCAGCCAAAAAATGTAAAACACATAATGCTTTTCCTTAAGAAATTTCGGGATGAGCACCCACAGATTGACATATACAGCTATTGCAAAGCCTAAATTTACAATTGCAGCTTTTGAAACAATTTCCAGGTCGAGATGCACCTGCTTTTCATTGTAGTAGAACAGAAGTAACGTAATGCATATGCTGGCCAGCCACAAAATCAGGTGGGGTAAAAAATTCAGGCGGCTGTATCTGTTGGCATCAGGCATTATATCCGGTCGCGTTTGTAAAAGATTTTCTTCATATAATACAACACAGGATTACTGTATTTCAGATTTTTCCAAGGCCTGCTTGAATGAGGCAGGTGCAGAACTTCCACTCCTTTGGCAAGATAATTCTGGTAACCTGCTTTTTTTGATTGACGGCTTATGGTTACATCAAACCAATCTTTTTCTTGTGGAAGTGTTTTGAAACTGTAGGATTCAAGGAAAGGTAAGGAAAGCAAGGTGCAGCAAAAGCTTAAGCTGTGCGAGGTGTTAATGGTTTCAGCGCTCTTTTTATTCTCGAAATTATAAGGAAAATTGTAGTTTCCACTTTTATCGGTGGTAATGGCTCCAACTAAACCTGGGCGGTTACTGGTTTCCGATATTTCAAGTAACCTGCGAATGGTATCCGGGGAAACGATAACATCAGATTCAATAATTATCAGCGGTAATTTTTTGGCAATGGCAATTTCTTGTGCCAATTGTAAAACCAGCTTATAATTTGGAGAAGGAGTGCCGGTTATTTCTTCCAGGTGAATCAAATGAAAGCCCAGTTGTTTTTGTAACCGGGTTAGCAGGTTTTTTGTCTCATCGAGGCTAAAATCATTGTAGACAATGAATTCCACCTCGATATCTGACTTGCAGACAGCTTCGATTGTTTTTTGTGTAGTGGAAGGAGAATCCTTAACTGGTGTTATAACAATTGCTTTTGGCATCTTATTTTTATTCGAAATGCAAAGTTAGGGTGTGGATTGGAATAATTAGGTTTTTCCGGTAAAAAACCAACACACTCCTGTTCATTTACACCAATTTTTATTTTCTGTTAAAATCTCTTGAGTAAGCCTGGTCTGTTGGCATAACCAGTATATCATCAATATTTACATGCATTGGACGCGTCACCACAAAAAGAATGGTTTGAGCAATATCTTCGGCTCGTAATGGAGTAAATCCCTTGTAAACATCTTCAGCCCTCTGTTTATCCCCCTTAAACCGCACAAGTGAAAATTCAGTTTCCACTGCACCGGGGCTAACTGCCGAAACCTTTATGCCATATTTAAGAAAATCGAGCCGCATACCTTTAGTTATAGCCTGCACAGCATGTTTTGTTGCACAATACACATTACCTGATGGATAGGTCTCTTTTCCGGCAATGGATGAAACATTCACTATATGCCCTCCTCCGGCTTTAATCATTTTTGCTGAAACAATTTTCGAGACGTAGAGCAATCCTTTCACGTTGGTGTCAATCATTTGTTCCCAGTCTTCCGTGTCACCGTCGTTTATGCTGCTCAAGCCGGCTGCAAGTCCTGCATTGTTTATCAGCACATCTATTTGCTGCCATTCATCAGGCAGGGTGTTGATTGCCTCTTCAGTGGCTTCTTTGTTTCTTATGTCGAAATTCAGGATACAGATGTCGGCCGGTGTTTCTTTTTGTATCCTTTCTTTAAGCGACTCAAGCCTTTCAAGCCGCCTGCCGGTGGCAATGATATTAAAATTATTACGGGCTAAAAGTAAAGCTGTGGCTTCACCAATCCCTGAGGTTGCACCGGTTATTAAAATTGTTCTTCTCATATTGTTTTTTAACTGTTCTTACCTTTCCCGAAATTAAAAAAAATAGCTAATTTTTGGATAAAGATTTTACTTAATTACCTTTGTTTTTGCTTTAACATCAGAATTTATATTGTATGAAAGACATATTGCAAGAGGAAAAAGAATTCACAATTGATTCTATTCCTGAACCTACCGATATTGAGAATGTGATTTATTCACTTATGGTAAATCCAAATCTCTCAAGCATAAATTATTTTAATGATTTCAGAGAATCGGGCATATCTCCTGAATCGATTGGGGATGGCGATAATGAAGAAATCGGGCTGATTGATCTGGGAGATACCGGCACCCATATGGCAATAAGCACACATGCTTTCCATCACCATCTGGAATATGATCCACAGAAGGCTACCGAAATTCTTATATCCAGAGCAGCGCGTAAGCTCCTTTGCATAGGGGCTCAACCTGTTGCGATAAGCGCTTTTTTGTACCATATTAATTTTGCCGATCCTAATGGTCAGTATATTGCTGCCGGAGCTAAAGCAGGACTTGAAAATGCAGCCGGAAAATTTAACCTGAAGGTTTCGGATAAGAAAATAAGGTTTGATCATTTTACCGGGCACGGTCCTGTACCTCCAACTTTAATTGTCAGCATGGTTGGAACGGTTGAAGATAAGAACAAACTTACCACTCATGCCTTCAAGGAAAAAGGAGGTAATATTTTTATGCTGGGTCGTTCAGTTGAGGATATAGGTTCGTCAGAATACCTTGAGTTTTTCCATGGAGTTGCTGACTCGCCCCTTCCTGATTTTGACATTGACGAGGAGCTTGTTATTCAGAAAGCATTGCAGGAGTTGCACGAAATGAACTTGTTGCGCAGTGCCAGCCCTGTCGGCAAAGGAGGTTTGTTTTTTACACTTCTCAGGGCTGCAATCCCTAATGGATTAGGTTTTGATATTACAACCGATGCCGAAACACGTCTTGATTCCTTCCTTTTTGGTGAAGCAATGGGCCGTATTCTGCTTGAAGTTGATTCCAAAAAAATTGATGATTTTGTAGATTTTATGGCTGAGCACAAATATCCCTTTTTTACGCTTGGGCACGTTACAAAAGGAGAGGTGCGAATTGATGATAATTCTCTTGGGTATATTGATAAAATGACGCCGGCGGTGTAATTTTATGGCAATAGTACCTTATAAAGATTCGAACCTGAGCAAAAAGAGCCAGGTAGAGGAAATGTTTGACTCTATTTCACCACGGTACGACCTGCTTAATCATGTACTTTCAGCCAATATAGATAAAGCCTGGAGAAAAAAGGCAATACAGATGCTTGCTGCATATAAACCCGCCACAATACTGGATGTGGCAACAGGTACTGCCGATTTTGCTATTGCTGCTAAAAAACTTAATCCTGAAAAAATTACCGGTGTCGATTTATCAGAAGGTATGCTTGGGATTGGTAGACAGAAGATTCAAAAGCTTGGTTTAACTCACCTTATTGAATTGTCTAAGGCAGATTCAGAGTCGCTACCATTCAATGATAATTCATTTGATGCAGCAACAGTGGGATTTGGTGTACGAAATTTTGAGAACCTGGATAAAGGGATAATGGAAATATTCAGGGTACTTAAACCAGGAGGCATTTTTATTGTGCTTGAATTTTCACGACCACGGGGAAAACTGTTTGGAAGCTTATATTTGTTTTACTTCACAAAAATTTTACCCCTGCTCGGACGAATGGTTTCACGAAACCACAGGGCATATTCTTATTTGCCGGAATCAGTGAAAAGCTTTCCTGACGGTGAAGATTTTTTAAAAGTTTTACGTTCTGCCGGTTTTGAAAACTGTACATGCAAACCCTTAACAATGGGAATTGCTAGTATATATACAGCACAAAAGGCGGAAAAATAGATTCGAATACAATAAATATTCGTTTTATTTGTTTTTTGAATTGAATATGTGAATCAATGCAGGTGAGAAAAATATTATCAGCAGTAATCTTGTTTTTAATGGTCCTTCCGGCTTTTGCACAAAAGCAGAAGGTTAATCATATGACAACTTTTGATGATAAGTTGATTCATTTTGGATTCACACTCGGTATGAATACCCTTGACTTTGCTGTGGTTCACTATAATAAGGTGGGAGATAATCCGGATTTTACTGTGTTTGAACCTGTTTATACTGATGAGAAAAGAATTGGGCCCGACACTAAAGTTCGGGCTGATGTTGCTACACCTATACCCGGTTTTACAGTGGGAATTATATCCAGTCTAAGGCTAGGACGGGATTTAAATTTACGTTTCCTACCGGGTTTATCCTTTGGAGAGCGTCAGCTTGTTTATAATTATCCGGTTTTTGACGGATCTCTGGAAGGTCTGCCATACTATTCAATTAAATCAACTTTCCTGGATTTTCCATTACTTATAAAATATAAGGCCAGAAGGATTAATAACGACAGACCCTATATTATTTTTGGTCCGGCATACCGGCAAAACATTAACCGGTCGGGAAGAGAAGACCTGGTTTCTCTTGAAAGGGGAGGGTTTTATGCAGAAATAGGTGCAGGCTGGGACCATTATTTTACATTCTTCCGGTTTTCAGTGGAGGCGAAGGTAAGCCTTGGACTTGATAACCAGTTGGGGCCTCCTCCCAGCCAAAACGAACGGCAGTATTATTCTCATGCTATAAAAAGTCTGCGATCAAATATTTTTACCCTTAGCTTCCATTTTGAATAAAAGGAAGCTTTATGTTTTGACGTCTGAATTCGCTTGCAATAATGCCGGTAGCAACTGCCACGTTTAATGATTCTGCTCCTTGTTGACCTGTCCTGAAGGAAGGTATATTCACCTTATAATTGATTTTAGCTGCCACTTCAGGGCTTATGCCGTTCCCTTCATTTCCCATAACAATCAAAGCATTTGAGGGCAGTTCCAAAGAGTATAAGTTTTCCCCTTCCATGAAGGTTCCAAAAAGATGAATCCCGGATTGAAATGCACGGGAGAATATATCTTCATAAGTGGTGTAAATGGTTTTGATTCTGAAAAAAGAACCCATGCTTGACTGGATTACTTTTGGATTAAAGATGTCTGCAGTATCGGGAGAACAATACAGATATTCCATTCCAAACCAGTCGCATATGCGTAATATGGTGCCCAGGTTACCGGGGTCCTGAATTCCATCGAGGAAGAAACTGAGGCCTGATATTTTTGCAGGTATTTCTGTCTTGGGAGGCAAATGACAAAGCGCAAGACTGTTTTGCGGATTTTTTAACAAGCTGGCTTTTCTTATATCATTTACCGTAGTTGCAGTAACCTTTTCTGCACCATTAACGAGCTGTTCATATTCCTGAATAAAACTTTCTGATGCAAACAGTTCCTTAACGTGAAGGTACGATTGCAAAACTTCAAGAACAATTTTATCTCCTTCCACTAAAAATAGCTGATCTTTAAGGCGCGCTTTTTTCTGGGACAGAGATTTTATTTGGTTTACTTTTTTCTTTCCAATCATTAATTAAATATTCAGGAAATAATGTTCCAAAATTACTGTTTCCATCTAAAACTCTTGATTATTTTTGCTTAAATTAAAACTGAAACATTTTGCAGATTATTAGATATCCAAATCTCATCCTTACGAAACTTGCTGTTGCTGTTACAGTTCTTTTCTTCACCTCCTGTTCTCCGGTAAAATTTGTACCTGAAGGAAAATACCTGTTAAATGATGTAGAAGTAGAGGTGAATAATCCGGATATCAGTAAAGAAGAAGTAAAGCTGCACATCAGGCAGAAAGAGAATTATAAAATCCTGGGTTTTGTGAAATTCCATTTGTGGCTTTATAATTTATCATCAAAAAACAAATCGAATGGCTGGTTAAAGAAAATTGGAGAGCCACCGGAAGTTTTTGATAAAGCATTGGTTGATGCTTCTGAGAACCGGTTGGAGCAATATTTTGCCAACAGGGGATATTTTAGAGCCACCGTTGAAAGTGAAGTTACATTAAAAGAAAAGAAACAAAAGGCCAATGTAAAATATACAGTTGACACGGGCGAGCAATATAAGGTCCGTGAAGTTAATTATCATATCGGGGATTCTGTCTTAAAAAGTTTGTTTTTTGCCGATTCAACAAACTCCTTCATTCGTGCCGGGACCCCTTTTGATTTTAACATCCTTGAGGAACAACGAAATAGAATTGTAAATCTGTATAAAAATGAGGGGTATTTTTATTTCTCTAATGATGAAGTAAGTTATTTGGCCGACAGTACTAAATATGAAAAGGAGATTATCCTTGATATGTTCATCGGAATGAATCAGGATGCGCCGCAATCAAAAAAACTTGTTCCGCAATACCTGAATCAATTTTACATTTCGGTACTTTCCGGTTCAGTTCCCGTATCACTTGAGCAGGCCGATTCGTGGAGTTATTCCGATACTTTAAAGTGGGATAATTTTACGTTGTATCCTAATCCTGATATCCGTTACAGGCCTGGTTTATTTAATAGTTTACTTGAAATGGAAAGCGGTTCACTATACAGCCTGAATGATGCCCGTCATACATTTGATGCTTTTAACCGGTTAAGGCAGTTCCGCTTTATCGATATACAATTTAGCCCGCCTGAAGCCTTTCCTGATTCCAATCTTCTCGATTGCCACATCAGGCTTGCGCCATTGAGTAAACAGGCCATTACCTTTGATATCGAAGGAACGAATACATCGGGCAATATGGGAGTTGCAGGAAATGTGAATTATCAGCACCGTAACCTTTTTAGGGGAGCAGAACTCTTCCAGATAAATGTTAAGGGAGCCATGGAACGCCAGCAAAGAGTACTTAATGAAGAAACAGAATATTTTAATACACGGGAAATTGGTACAGAAACCAGCCTTACTTTCCCCAAGATTTTAGGCCCCGGGTTATTAAAAACTGCATTTAGTAATTTCCTGCCGAAAACTATTTTTTCATTGGGTTACAATTATCAGAGAAGGCCTGAATATACACGAACCATCTCAAATGTAAAATTCGGATACGACTGGATGACCTCTGAAAACAGAAAGCACCTGTGGAATGTGGTCGATTTTAATTTAGTACATCTTTACAGGTTCGATCCGGGTTTCATTAATTTTATTAGGGATTTGTACATAAAAAGTAGTTTTACCGATCATTTGATTCTGAGTACAAATTATTCATATATCTACAATACACAGCGTATGGGGATTATGAAGGATTACAAGTACATGCGGTTCAATGTGGAATCAGCAGGAAATTTCCTTTACCTGTATTCAAAGGCATTAAGCCGGCCTGTAACCCAGGCGACAGATACCCTGGGATTGGGCTTATCAGAGTATTACGAGGTGTTAAATACGCGGTTTGCACAATATATAAAATCGGACGTAGAGTTCAGGTACGGCCATATAATCGATAAGTACAATGCTGTAGTTGGGCGCGCTTTTATAGGTGTTGGTTTTCCTTATGGAAACTTTGATGTGCTGCCGTTCGAAAAGAAATACTTCTCGGGAGGTGCCAATGGAATCAGGGCCTGGCAAGTTCGCTCTCTTGGTCCGGGTACCTACCGGATGCCTGAAAATGCTTATCCTAATCAGTCGTCGGATATAAAGCTGGAAGCTAACATTGAATACAGGTTTAAACTGATTAGTTTTATGGAGGGAGCTTTGTTTGCAGATGCCGGAAATATATGGGCCATTAATGAGAAGGATAACAGACCAGGGGCTCAGTTTAAACTGAATGAATTTTATAAGCAGCTGGCTTTAGGTGCCGGCACAGGCTTTAGGTTCGACTTTTCTTATTTTATCTTCCGGCTTGATGTGGGAATGAAGCTTAGAGATCCCTCACAACCTGAATATAATGGCTGGATACCTGGAAAGAGAAAAATTACAGGTGATGACTTTAATTTTTCATTCGCTATTGGTTATCCTTTTTAATAACTGTTTGATTTTTGTCAGGAATTTCCTGTAGGTAAAATAATTTTTTGCATTTTTAGCCTCATTTCATAAATGATTAAAAGCAAAGATTAAGTATTTCCAATAATTTAATATCCGAAATTTTATGGCTGGTCTTCCTACTGATCGTGACTCCTTTGGTTCAAAGTTTGGCGTGATAGCTGCAACAGCAGGTTCAGCTGTTGGATTGGGAAATATTTGGAGGTTCCCATTGGTAACCACTCAAAATGGAGGAGGTGCATTTCTTTTACTTTACATCGGATTTGTTTTGATTATTGGCATCCCGGTTATGTTATCCGAATTTTCCATTGGCCGGAGAGCACAGCAGAATGCTTTTGGTTCATTTAAGAAACTTGCTCCCGGAACCCCCTGGTTTCTGGTAGGATTTTTAGGTATTCTAACTGCATTTGCAATTCTAGCATTTTACAGTACGGTTGCGGGTTGGACTTTGGAATATCTGTTTCAGGCTATATCCGGAAAGCTTTTGGCTGTGGATAACATGGAAAAGAATTTTTCAGAATTCAGTACCGGCACTTTCCGTCCTTTGTTCTGGCAATTATTGGTAATGCTCATTACCGGAATAGTTGTTTATGCAGGTATCAAAAAAGGGATTGAAAAGTTTACAAAAATATTGATGCCGGTGCTTGTTGTGCTTATTATATTTGTTGCTCTTCGTTCCATAACTCTCAACGGAGCAATGGAAGGTATTCGATATTTGTTCCTGCCCGACTGGTCTGTTGTAAACTTCAAAATAGTGTTAATGGCATTGGGGCAGGCAGCTTTTTCATTGAGTATAGGGATGGGGACGTTAATTACTTATGGTTCCTACATTCAAAAAGATAACCATTTGTTAAGCACCTCAACCCAGGTTGCCTTAACCGACACATTTGTTGCTATTCTTTCCAGCTTGATGGTGGTGCCGGCAATATTTGCCTTCTCCAATGTTTCTGTATCCGAATTATCACCTGGACCCGGGCTGGTATTTGAAGTGTTGCCAAATGTTTTTAAAGCAATACCCGGAGGAATTATTTTTGCTGTGATATTTTTTGCTTTATTAAGTCTGGCTGCATTTACATCAACAATTTCGGTACTTGAGGTTGTGGTGGCATGGCTTAAGGAAGAAATACGCTTAACGCGGAAAGCTGCTACAGTGATTGCATCCATTTCAATAACCCTGCTGGGTATATTGGCTACCCTTTCATTTGGCGCATTAAGTAATTTCACACTGTTTGGAAAAACTGTATTCGGATTGCTCGATTATGCTTCAGCCAACATCATGTTAACTTTTGGAGCGCTTCTAATTGTAATATTTGTAGGATGGAAAATGGGGAAATCAAACTTCATGGAAGAGATTAGCAATAAAGGTACTATTCAGTCGTCATTTTTTAAAATTGCATTTTTTATCATACGTTATATTGCACCGGTAGCTATCGGAATTATAGCAGTTGCTACTTTCTTTATAAGTGGAATTGTGTAAAGCAAACTTAATGTAATCATCTCAAAAGTAACATAGTCTATTGAACATTATTTCTTAATTTATTATCTTTAGCCTGTTGTTTTAGTTTGCATTCGTGTTCTTTACATGGGCAGGTTATGGAAGAATCCTTCAGACAAAAATTAAAAGAATATTTTTTTTTCATGAAAAAGGACCGCAACGGGATATTGGTACTGATGGTACTAATTGTCCTGACAATTGCTGCTCATTTTGTTGTTGAAAATATAGAAGTAGGTTCACATAACGATTATTCGGAAGCTGTTAAGGCATATGATGCATGGAGACAGGAAATTAGTAATAAAACAAAATCTTTATCATTATTTCATTTCAACCCGAATACTATTTCAGAAGAACAGCTTGATTCCTTAAACCTCCCGCAGTATGTAAAAATCAACATTATCAGGTATCGTGAGGCTGGTGGCAAATTCAATAGTACTTCTGATTTGCAGAAAATTTATGGGATGAACGACAGCATTTATAATGCAATTGAAACATGGATGGTGTTTACCGATAATGGTAAATCAAATGAGAAAGAAATGATGATGCCGATAAATCGGCGGAAAGAGAGCTCTTTCGATCCTAATTATGCCAGTGCTGATGAATTAAATGAGTTTGGATTTAATGAATTCCAGGCAACCAATATTGAAAAGTACAGAGCTGCTGGTGGAAAGTTTCATTCGCCGGGGGATGTAATGAAAATTTATGGAGTTGATTCTGATTTGTTTATGTCAATTAAGGAGCATATTCAAATAGATGAATCAAAGGAAGCTGAATTTTTAAAAGAAATTGTTGTTGAGCTGAACAGTGCCGATTCCCTGGAGCTGGTGAAATTGAAAGGGATAGGTCCTGTTTTTGCTAACCGTATTATCAAATACAGGAACTTATTGGGAGGTTATTTTACGGTTGACCAGTTACTGGAAGTTTATGGTTTTCCGGAAGAGACGTTTGAGCAACTAAAAGGCAACTTTGTAGCAGATACGCTGCATCTAAAAAAGATAAGGATTAATTTTGCAGGATATGCTGAACTGCTCCGTCATCCCTATATTGAAAAGGGCCACGTGGAGACCATTTTGGATTATAGGGAGAAGCATGGGCCTTTCACTTCTGAGCATCAACTGCTCAGGAATGGATTGGTTGATTCGGTCTCATATTTAAGGATTAAGCCCTATTTAACCTGTCGTTAAAAATAATTAAAAGGAGTAGAGCTGGTAGGAATATTTATTTTTTTCAATTAAATTTGATTTACTGTGAATAATTTCTACATTTGCGCCTCAAATTAAAAAACGTGTAGAACATGATTGTTATTCCGGTTAAAGAAGGTGAAAATATTGAAAGAGCCCTAAAAAGGTTCAAACGTAAATTCGAAAAGACAGGCGTAATAAAAGAGTTACGTGAGCGGCAGAAGTTTACCAAACCTTCTATTAAGAGAAGGGAAGAAGTTAAAAAAGCTGCTTATATTGAGAAGTTACAACGCCAGGAAGATTAAGACAATCTTGATTCCTGGTGTTAGTGAAACAGATTAATGAATTATCAGGAATCGTTTATAAATTATCTGACTTTTGAGAAGAGGAACTCTTCTCATACGGTGGTTGCATATAAAAAAGACCTCGATCAATTTGTTGCATATTGCATAGAAATGGTTGGGGTGTTTGACTTTAAAACGGTTGATAATAAGCTAATCAGAAGCTGGGTAGTGCACCTGATGGAAGAGAAATATACTCCCCGCTCTGTAAATCGAAAAATATCAACGTTAAAAGCATTTTTCAGGTACTTAATGAAAAATGAAATCGTTAATAAAAGCCCTGCTGATAATATTACGCTTCCAAAAATCCGAAAGAAATTACCCAACTATGTGGAGGAAAACAAACTTCATCTGTTACTTGATACAGGATTTTTTCAGGATGATTTTAAGGGAGTTCGTGATAAGTTGATTATTTTATTGCTGTACGGAACAGGAATCCGCCTTGCCGAATTGTTAAAGCTTAAAGAGAGAGATTTTGATATGAAGGAATGTCTTATCAGAGTAATGGGCAAAAGGCAAAAAGAGCGGATAATTCCTTATCCCTGGAGTATAAATCCTCTTTTGCAGCAGTATCTTGAAATCAGAAACCGTGAACTGGGAAATTCACCAGACATGCTGCTTGTAACCGATAAAGGTAAGCCGGCATATCTGAAAATGATTTACCGGGTGGTAAACCGTTATCTGGGGATGGTTACAACGCTTGAGAAGAAGAGTCCTCATGTTCTGAGGCATTCCTATGCTACTCATTTGCTTAACAAAGGTGCCGATTTAAATGCGGTTAAAGAGTTACTGGGGCATGCTAATTTATCGGCCACAGAAATTTATACTCATACCACATTTGAAAAGATAAATACTATTTATAAACAAGCCCATCCAAGGGGTAATTAAAAAGTGTTTCTATGGAAGTAAAAATTAATTCAGTACATTTCGATGCCGATCAGAGGCTTCTTGAATTTATTAATAAAAAAGTAAACAAACTGGATACTTTTTTTGATGGTATAATAAATGCAGAAGTGACATTAAGAGTTGTAAGGCCTGAAACACCTAAGAATAAGATTTCAGAAGTAAAGGTTTCAATACCGGTTAACGGCTATCTGTTTGCAAAAAAAGAAGCAGATTCATTTGAAGAGGCAACCGATCTTGCCCTGGATGCCATGAAGAAACAGCTGAGGAAGTATAAAGAAAAAATCAAGAGTAAATAAAAAATTATTTTTGCAGATATATTATTAGATTTTTCAAATAATATTTTTACATTTGCACACCCATTTTGGGGGGCGTTTCAGAAACATCTGAGTTGAAAGTAGTTGTCGTAGATTCATCAGATTTTTAAGGCTTTGAGTTAACGTTGAAGGTTAAAAATTTGTTACAGGCTCTATTGATTTCAGAAAGGTAACGTGTTGCCGTTTGTTTTTGATAAAATTTTGTATTTTTGCAGCGCATTAAAAAGATGCCATACCTTGCGGGAGTAGCTCAGTCGATAGAGCATTAGCCTTCCAAGCTAAGGGTCGCGGGTTTGAATCCCGTCTCCCGCTCAAAACAGAGATTGGAGTTTTAAGCCATGTTTGCTTTTAACTCCTGTCTCTTTGTGTGTTTAAAGCCGGAGTAGCTCAGGGGTAGAGCGCATCCTTGGTAAGGATGAGGTCACGAGTTCAATTCTCGTCTTCGGCTCAATTAATTTAGATAATAATTAAAATTTTGAATTATGGCTAAGCAAACATTCGTAAGGGACAAAGACCATGTCAATATTGGTACTATCGGCCACGTTGACCACGGTAAAACTACCCTGACAGCAGCTATCACAATGGTATTGGCCAAAAAAGGCCTCTCAGAGATTAAGTCATTTGATTCGATTGATAATGCTCCCGAAGAAAAAGAAAGGGGTATTACAATCAACACTGCTCACGTTGAGTACCAGACTGAAAATCGTCACTATGCTCACGTTGACTGTCCCGGTCACGCCGACTATGTTAAGAACATGGTTACAGGTGCTGCCCAGATGGACGGTGCTATTATTGTAGTAGCTGCTACTGACGGTCCGATGCCTCAAACGCGTGAGCATATCCTGCTTGCACGTCAGGTAAACGTTCCTAAACTTGTTGTTTTCATGAACAAGGTTGATATGGTTGATGATGAAGAAATCCTTGAGCTGGTTGAAATGGAAGTTCGCGAGCTGCTCGATTTCTACGAATTCGACGGTGATAATACACCTGTTATCAGGGGTTCTGCTCTTGGTGCCATGAACGGTGAAGCACAGTGGGAAGATAAAATCATGGAACTTATGGCAGCCGTTGATTCCTGGATTCCACTTCCTCCCCGCGAGGTTGACAAGCCATTCCTTATGCCTGTTGAAGACGTGTTCTCAATTACCGGCCGTGGTACAGTTGCCACCGGACGTATTGAAACCGGTGTTGTTCATACAGGTGATGAATTGCAGCTGATTGGCCTTGGTGCCGAAGGACGCAAAACAGTTTGTACAGGTGTTGAAATGTTCCGTAAAATTCTTGACGATGGCCAGGCTGGTGATAACGTAGGTCTGCTGCTGCGCGGAGTTGACAAAAAGGAAATCAAACGCGGACAGATTCTGGCAAAACCAGGTTCAATCACTCCTCATACAAAATTCAAAGCTGAGGTTTATGTATTGAAAAAAGAAGAAGGTGGTCGTCATACTCCGTTCCACAATAAATACCGTCCTCAGTTCTACCTGCGTACACTTGATGTAACCGGTGAAATTCACCTCCCGGAAGGACGTGAAATGGTTATGCCTGGTGACAACGTATCAATTGAAGTGGAATTGATTTACCCGGTAGCTCTTAACATTGGTTTGCGTTTTGCAATCCGTGAAGGTGGCCGTACAGTGGGCGCCGGTCAGGTAACTGAAATTATAAATTAACGCATTGCTTGATATAATTGATAAGTCCCGGGAGAATCATCCCCGGGACTTATTTAACGGAAGAACTCAGATGGGAGTTGTTCGATGTGAAGTAAGTTCGAATCTTGCCTTCCGTACAAATTAACCAAAAGTTAAAAATGAAATTAAAAGCATATTTACAGGATGCCTACGATGAACTTGTACATAAAGTTACCTGGCCTACCTGGAAAGAACTGCAAAGCAGTGCATTGGTTGTAATGGTTGCTTCCTTTATTATATCACTCTTAATCTTTTTTATGGATCTGTCGTTCAGAAACATAATGGGATTTATTTATGGATTGTTTTATTAATCGAAATCCTGAGATCAAAAAATGAGCGAAACAACAAAAAGATGGTATGTTCTGAGGGCTATCGGAGGGAAAGAGAAGAAAGTTAAAGAATATATCGAACACGAAATCGCAAATGGTGATCTGAAGGGTTTTGTTGAGCAGGTTTTGATACCTACGGAGAAGGTTTATCAAATCCGAAGCGGTAAAAAAATCAGCAAAGAACGAAACTTTTTCCCAGGTTACGTACTTATTGAGGCCAGTCTGGTGGGTGAAGTTACACACACACTCAGAAACATACCCAATGTAATCGGGTTTCTTGGCGACACCAAAGGTGGAGATCCGGTTCCAATCAGGCCCAGTGAGGTGAACCGTATTTTGGGTAAAGTAGATGAACTTGCTGAAACCGGTGAGGAACTAAACATTCCTTTCGTAGTTGGAGAAACTGTAAAAGTAATCGATGGACCATTCAACGGCTTTAACGGAACCATTGAGGCTATCAATGAGGAGAAGAAAAAGCTGCAGGTGATGGTGAAGATTTTTGGACGTAAAACTCCTTTAGAACTCAGCTTCATGCAAGTTGAAAAGGAATAGTAACGCTTTTATTTATTTATTATGGCGAAAGAAATTGCTGGATTAATTAAGTTACAAATTAAAGGAGGGGCGGCAAATCCGTCACCACCGGTGGGGCCAGCATTAGGTGCCAAGGGAGTGAATATAATGCAGTTTTGTAAGCAGTTTAACGGCCGGACGCAAGACCAGGCCGGAAAAATACTACCTGTAGTTATTACTGTTTACAGCGACAAATCGTTCGACTTCATTATAAAACAACCCCCTGTAGCCGTTCAGTTGCTTGAATCAGCAAAGGTAAAGAAAGGTTCTGCAGAACCTCACGTCAGCAAAATTGGATCGGTAACCTGGGAACAGGTGAAACAAATTGCCGAATCAAAAATGTCGGACCTGAATTGCTTTACCGTTGAGTCGGCAATGAAAATGGTGGCTGGAACTGCCAGAAGTATGGGAATTACCGTAAAAGGTGCTTCACCATTCAAATAACAAATTAAATATTTTAAGATGGGCAGAATTACGAAAAATAAAAAGGCTTCTCTTGATAAACTCGAAAAAGGAAAAGCTTACTCTATCGATGAGGCCGCCAATCTGGTCAAGGAACTTACCTTTACCAAGTTTGATGCGTCAGTTGATATCGATGTTAGGCTGGGAGTGGACCCAAGAAAAGCTAACCAGATGGTTAGAGGCGTAGTTTCTTTACCCCATGGAACAGGAAAAGAGATTCGCGTGCTGGCATTGGTTACTCCCGATAAGGAAGAAGAAGCCAAGGAAGCAGGTGCGGATTTTGTTGGTTTGGATGATTACATCGATAAAATCAAAGGCGGTTGGACCGACGTGGACGTGGTAATTACCATGCCCCCGGTGATGGGAAAAGTTGGCCAGTTAGGTCGTATCTTAGGCCCTCGTGGTTTGATGCCTAACCCTAAAAGCGGTACGGTTACAATGGATATTGGAAAAGCCGTCTCCGAAGTAAAACAGGGTAAAATAGATTTTAAAGTTGATAAATTTGGTATCGTTCATACTTCAATCGGCAAGGTATCATTTGATCCTGAAAAGATTAAGGATAATGCCGTTGAGTTTATAAATACCATTGTCAAATTAAAACCAACAGCTGCTAAAGGCACGTACATTAGGAGCATTTATCTCTCCAGTACCATGAGCCCTGGTATTAAAGTTGAACCCAAGTCAGTTACTGACTAAAACAGCGTAAAAATGAAGAGTACAGAAAAACAAGTAATTATCGATAATCTTAAAGATCAAATCGACGCGTACAGCCATTTTTACCTGACTGACATAAGTGGTTTAAATGCTGCTGATACCAGCGATTTAAGAAGACTATGTTTCAAGGAAAACATAAAACTGGTTGTTGCAAAAAACACCCTTCTGCGTAAAGCACTCGAAAATTCATCAAAGAATGCTGAGGAACTTTACGTTGCGCTAAAGGGAAATACCTCGGTAATGTTCACCGAAACTGGTAACAGTCCTGCAAAACTGATTAAAGATTTCAGTAAAAAGCGTAAGAAACCTTTATTAAAGGCTGCTTTTGTTGAAGAATCAATTTACCTGGGCGAAAACCAATTGGATGCACTGGTAGCAGTGAAATCTAAAAATGAACTTATTGCCGATGTGGTGGCCCTGTTACAATCACCAATGAAAACTGTGGTTTCTCAGTTGCAGTCGGGTGGTAATATTATTCATGGTGTTCTTGAAACACTGAAAGAAAGAGAACAATAATTTTTTTGAAATTAAATAAAAACAAATAAAATGGCAGATTTAAAACAACTTGCAGAAGAGTTGGTAAACTTAACTGTTAAAGAGGTTAACGAATTAGCTGGTATTCTTAAAGACGAATACGGCATTGAACCAGCCGCGGCTGCAGTAGCAGTTGCCGGTCCTGCAGCAGGTGCTGCTGAAGAAACTGCTGCAGAACAAACTGAATTCGATGTTATTTTAAAAGCAGCCGGACAGTCGAAACTTGCAGTAGTAAAACTTGTTAAAGAACTTACAGGTCTTGGCTTAAAAGAAGCTAAAGCTGTAGTTGACGAAGCTCCTAAGGCAATTAAGGAAAAAGTTTCCAAAGATGAGGCGGAAGCACTGAAAACTCAATTGGAAGAAGCTGGAGCCGAAGTTGAAATTAAATAAGCGCAATCAGACCTTTTTTAAGGTTGTATGGTTTAGAATCTTGTCAAACAAGATTCTAAACCTTTTTGTGTATTTATATTTTATATATTTAACCTGTATAAATACATGTCAGTAAATACAAAAATCGAGAGGATTAATTTTTCCTCATCAAAAACCAGGTTTGATTATCCTGACTTCCTGGAAGTACAAATTAAATCATTCAAGGATTTTTTTCAGTTAAATACAACTCCTGAAAAGCGTAAGGATGAAGGTTTACACCGTGTTTTCGAGGAGAACTTCCCGATAACCGATACCCGGAACAACTTTGTTCTGGAGTTTCTTGATTATCAGGTCGATCCTCCCCGTTATTCCATCCCCGAATGTATTGAGCGTGGTTTAACTTACAGTGTGCCGGTGAAAGCCCGTCTGAAATTGTATTGTACCGACCCTGAACATGAGGATTTCGATACGGTTGTTCAGGATGTTTATCTTGGTACCGTACCTTATATGACTGAAAGAGGTACATTTATTATCAATGGAGCTGAACGGGTTATCGTATCGCAGTTGCACCGCTCACCCGGTGTGTTCTTCGGTCAAAGCCTGCATGCCAACGGTACAAAACTTTATTCTGCCAGGATTATTCCTTTCAAAGGATCCTGGATCGAATTTGCAACCGACATTAACAGTGTCATGTTTGCATACATCGACAGAAAGAAAAAGTTACCCGTGACTACCCTTTTAAGGGCTATCGGCTATGAAAGTGACAAAGATATTCTTGAAATCTTCGATCTTGCCGATGAGGTGAAGGTTTCAAAAACAGGTTTGAAAAAAGTTGTAGGACGAAAACTTGCTGCACGTGTATTAAAATCGTGGGTTGAAGATTTTGTGGATGAAGATACCGGTGAGGTGGTTTCAATCGAACGTAACGAAGTTGTTATCGACAGGGAAGTTATTCTTGAAGATGAACACATCGATGAAATTATTGATTCAGGTGTAAAAACCATTTTGGTGCATAAAGACGATCAGCGCCAACAGGATTTTGCAATCATCTATAATACTTTACAAAAGGATCCCTGCAACTCTGAAAAAGAAGCCGTACTGCACATATACAGGCAGCTGCGAAATGCAGAGCCGCCTGATGAAGCCACGGCGCGTGATGTCATTGACAAACTCTTCTTTTCAGATAAACGATACGACCTTGGTGAAGTAGGTCGTTACCGGATAAATAAAAAGCTGGGGCTGGAGGTGGATTCAGAAATCCGCGTGTTAACCAAGGAAGATATCATTGAAATTATAAGGTATCTGATTCAACTGGTTAATTCCAAAACCGATGTCGACGACATCGATCACCTCAGCAACAGAAGAGTCCGTACTGTGGGAGAACAAATGTATAATCAGTTTGGTGTTGGCCTCGCCCGTATGGCACGTACCATCCGCGAGCGGATGAATGTGCGCGATAACGAGGTGTTTACTCCTATCGACCTGATAAATTCAAAAACCCTTTCATCGGTAATAAACTCTTTCTTTGGGACAAACGCACTGTCACAGTTTATGGATCAAACCAATCCTTTGGCTGAAATGACCCATAAACGACGCATGTCGGCTTTGGGGCCGGGCGGCTTGTCGAGAGAAAGGGCAGGGTTTGAAGTACGTGACGTACATTATACTCACTATGGCAGATTATGTCCGATTGAAACTCCGGAAGGACCTAACATCGGATTGATATCTTCGCTGTGTGTATTTGCAAAAATTACCGATCTCGGATTTATTTCAACACCCTACCGGAGAGTTATCAACGGAAAAGTTGACTTATCGGATCAAGGATCGGTTTATTTAACTGCGGAAGAAGAGGAAGGGCAGATCATTGCCCAGGCTAACGCGCCTATTGATTCTGATGGAAACTTTATAAATCAGAAAGTAAAATCGAGGCTCGATGGCGATTACCCGCTTGTTGACAGGGAAGAAGTTAACCTGATGGACGTGGGGCCTAACCAGATTGCATCTGTGGCCGCTTCACTGATTTCTTTCCTTGAACACGACGATGCCAACAGGGCCTTAATGGGATCGAACATGATGCGCCAGGCAGTTCCGCTGCTGCGGCCTGAAGCTCCTGTTGTAGGTACCGGTCTGGAGGCAAGGGCTGCTGCCGACTCAAAAGTACTCGTCCAGGCATCTGCCGATGGAGTTGTTGAGTATGTTGATGCGAACCAGATTATTGTCAGATATGATGTTACTGAGGATGATCTTTTCGTAAGTTTCGACCCCGAGGTAGTGACTTATGACTTGCTGAAATATACAAAAACCAACCAGGGAACAACTATTGATTTAAAGCCAATCGTGCACAAAGGAGAAAGAGTTAAACAAGGTCAGATTCTTTCTGAAGGTTATGCCACTGAAAATGGCGAACTGGCATTGGGCCGGAACCTTATGGTGGCTTTCATGCCCTGGCAGGGTTACAACTATGAAGATGCTATTGTTATCTCCGAGAGGATAGTGCGCGAAGACGTATTTACATCGGTGCATGTTGATGAATACAGCCTTGAAGTCAGGGATACAAAACGCGGTTTGGAAGAATTTACTTCCGATATTCCCAATGTGAGCGAAGAGGCAACCAAAAACCTCGACGAAAATGGTTTGATTCGCATTGGTGCCGAAGTAAAACCCGGAGATATTCTTATCGGGAAGATTACTCCCAAAGGAGAATCCGACCCGTCGCCGGAAGAAAAGCTTCTTAGAGCTATTTTCGGGGATAAGGCCGGTGATGTAAAAGATGCATCGCTGAAAGCTTCTCCTTCATTGTCAGGGGTAGTTATCGATAAGAAGTTGTTCTCAAGGGTTGCCAAGGATAAAAAGGGCAAAACTGCCACCAAAACCTTGCTCGATCAAATTGATGAAAGCTTTGATCGTGAAGTTTCTGCCTTACGTGTGAGGCTGGAAGATAAGCTGTTTACACTGGTGACAGGTAAAACTTCACAGGGTGTAAAAGATTATTATGGTACCGAAGTTGTACCAAAAGGTGTGAAGTTCACCCTTAAACAGTTGCAGGAGATGGATTACCTGACTATAAATCCTGCAAAATGGACTACCGATAAGGATAAGAACGATTTAATCTTCAAGGTGATTAACAATTACATCATGAAGTATAAGGAGGCAGAAGCTGTTGCACGCCGTGAACGCTACAACGTAACTATCGGTGATGAGCTACCTGCAGGAATCGTTCAGCTGGCTAAAATATTCATTGCCAAAAAACGCAAGTTGCAGATTGGTGATAAAATGGCAGGCCGCCACGGAAACAAAGGTATCGTTTCGCGTGTTGTTCGTCAGGAAGATATGCCTTTCCTTGCCGACGGCACTCCGGTCGACATTGTACTGAACCCACTGGGTGTACCTTCAAGGATGAACCTTGGGCAGATTTATGAAACTGTGTTGGGATGGGCCGGGAAAGAGCTGGGGCTTAAATTTGCCACTCCGATTTTCGATGGTGCTTCGCTTGACCAGATTTCAGAATACACTGCCAAAGCAGGGCTTCCAAGTTTTGGTAAAACAGTGCTACACGACGGTGAAACAGGGGAACCTTTCGATCAGCAGGCAACAGTTGGTGTTATCTATATGATGAAGCTGGGCCATATGGTGGAAGATAAAATGCATGCGCGTTCCATCGGACCTTACTCGCTCATTACACAACAACCCCTGGGAGGTAAGGCTCAGTTTGGTGGCCAGCGCTTCGGGGAAATGGAAGTGTGGGCGCTTGAAGCTTTCGGTGCTTCTCATATTCTCCAGGAAATACTGACGGTGAAGTCGGATGATGTTATGGGAAGGGCAAAAGCTTACGAATCAATTGTGAAAGGTGAGCCAATGCCGCAACCAGGAATCCCGGAATCACTAAACGTCCTGTTACATGAACTCAGAGGCCTTGGCCTGAGTATACGAATGGAATAACCATTTGTTTACCTGCATTTGGTTCTGTTATAATGACTTTTAAATAAAATTATGGCATTCAGAAAAGATAATAAAGCAAAGGGTGGGTTTTCGAAAATCTCCATAAGTCTATCCTCTCCGGAAGAGATTCTGGAACGGTCGTATGGTGAGGTTTTGAAGCCTGAAACAATAAACTACAGAACTTACAAACCTGAACGCGACGGCTTGTTCTGCGAGCGGATTTTCGGTCCGGTGAAAGACTATGAATGCCACTGCGGAAAATACAAACGAATCCGTTACAAGGGAATCGTTTGCGACCGTTGTGGTGTTGAAGTGACCGAGAAAAAAGTCCGCCGCGAACGTATGGGGCATATTGCACTTGTAGTGCCTGTGGCCCATATCTGGTATTTCCGTTCGTTACCCAATAAAATAGGATATTTGCTTGGCCTGCCAACAAAAAAGCTCGATTCTATTATTTATTACGAACGCTACGTGGTAATTAATCCGGGTGTTAAAGCTATTGACGGTGTTAAGCCGAACGACTTTCTCACTGAAGAAGAATACCTCGATATAGTGGATACCTTGCCAAAGGATAATCAATTCCTTGACGATGAGGACCCAAATAAATTCATTGCAAAAATGGGGGCCGAGGCGCTTTATGAAATATTGAGCCGGCTCGATTTGGACGATTTGTCGTACAACCTGAGGCATAAAGCAAATACTGAAACTTCACAGCAAAGGAAAAATGAAGCCCTTAAAAGGCTTCAGGTTGTTGAAGCATTCAGGGCCAGTAAAAACCTGAACAGGCCCGAATGGATGATTGTAAGGGTAGTTCCTGTTATTCCTCCCGATCTGAGACCTCTTGTGCCTCTGGATGGAGGACGATTTGCCACATCCGATCTGAATGATTTGTACCGCAGGGTTATCATCAGAAATAACAGGTTGAAAAGGCTTATCGAAATTAAAGCTCCTGAAGTTATTCTCCGCAATGAGAAACGTATGCTTCAGGAAGCCGTGGATTCGCTGTTCGATAATTCACGTAAATCGAATGCCGTTAAAACCGAAAATAACAGGGCTCTTAAATCACTTTCCGATAGCCTTAAGGGAAAACAAGGTCGTTTTCGCCAGAACCTGTTGGGTAAGCGTGTCGACTATTCAGCACGTTCGGTAATTGTTGTTGGCCCGAAACTGAAGGTTCATGAATGCGGTCTGCCGAAAGATATGGCTGCTGAACTTTATAAACCTTTTGTTATCAGGAAGCTGATTGAGAGAGGTATTGTTAAAACTGTGAAGTCGGCCAAGAAAATTGTCGACAGGAAAGATCCTGTTGTATGGGAAATACTTGAAAATGTGTTGAAAGGGCATCCGGTTCTGCTGAACCGTGCACCCACACTGCACAGGCTCTCGATACAGGCATTCCAGCCGGTTATGATTGAAGGGAAAGCAATTCAGTTACACCCTCTTGTATGTACCGGATTTAACGCCGACTTCGACGGTGACCAGATGGCTGTTCATCTTCCCCTGGGAAATGCTGCCATTTTAGAAGCCCAGCTGTTGATGCTTGCTTCGCATAACCTGCTGAACCCTGCTAATGGTGCACCTATTCAGGTGCCGTCGCAGGATATGGTTCTTGGTCTGTATTACATGACCAAACCACGTGAAGGTTCAAAAGGCGAAGGAATGGTATTCTATTCACCCGAAGAGGTGATGATTGCCTACGAAGAAAAAGCTGTTGCCCTTCACTCAATTGTAAAAGTGAAAGTAGAAGATGTGGATGAAAATGGTGAATTTTTCAAACACATCATCGAAACTACCGTGGGGCGCGTACTCTTCAATGAATATGTACCACGTGCTGTTGGTTATATCAACCAGCTGCTTACTAAAAAATCGCTTCGTACTATTATTTCCGAAGTGTTTAAACGTTGCGGTAATGCCGAAACAGTTGCATTCCTTGATGCCATTAAAGATTTGGGCTACCATATGGCCTATCGCGGCGGACTTTCGTTTAATATCGACGACGTTATTATTCCTGAAGACAAGGAGAACATTGTTGGTGGCGGTTATGAAGAAGTTGAAGAGGTTATCGCCAACTACAACATGGGATTCATTACCAATAATGAACGTTATAACCAGGTAATTGATATCTGGACACATGCCAACTCGCGCCTTACCAATTCGGTGATGAAAACCATCAGTACCGATAAACAGGGATTCAATTCAATTTATATGATGCTTGACTCCGGCGCCCGTGGTTCGAAAGAACAGATTCGCCAGTTGTGCGGTATGAGAGGATTGATGGCAAAACCACAGAAGTCAGGCTCAACCGGATCTCAAATTATTGAAAACCCGATTCTTGCCAACTTTAAAGAAGGGTTGTCGGTTCTTGAGTACTTTATTTCTACACACGGTGCCCGTAAAGGGTTGGCCGACACCGCTCTTAAAACAGCCGATGCCGGTTACCTTACCCGCCGTCTGGTTGACGTTTCACAGGATGTTATTATTGCTGAAGAGGATTGTGGTACCTTACGCGGTATTGCTGCTTCTGCAATCAAAAATAATGAGGAAATAGTGGCTTCACTGTATGAGCGTATAATCGGCCGTACTTCAGTACACGATATCTATCATCCGCTTACCGGTGAATTGATTATTAAATCGGGAGACGCCATTACTGAAGACATTTCGAACAAGGTGGAAAGTTCACCGATCGAAACTGTTGAAATCCGTTCGGTGCTGACCTGCGAATCAAAAGTAGGAGTCTGCACCAAATGTTATGGCCGCAACCTGGCATCGGGCGAGATGGTTCAGAAAGGTGAAGCTGTTGGAGTAATCGCTGCCCAATCGATTGGTGAGCCGGGAACTCAGCTAACATTGCGTACCTTCCACGTGGGTGGTATTGCAGGTAACATATCGGCACAGTCAACCGTGGAAGCGCGTTACGACGGTATCGCTGAAATCGAAGAACTCAGGGCTGTTGAACAAAAGAACGAGGACGGAACTCCGGTTGATATCGTTGTCAGCCGTTTGGCCGAATTGAAAATTGTTGATAAAAATACCCGTATTCCACTTTCTACAAATGCAATTCCTTACGGATCAAAATTGTATGTGAAGAACGGTGAGGAAATACGAAAAGGGAAGCTTATCTGTGAATGGGACCCCTTTAATGGTGTTATTATAACAGAATTTGATGGTACTATCGAGTTTGAAAACCTGATTGAGAACGTTACTTATCGTGAAGAATCAGATGAACAAACCGGTTACAGCGAAAAAGTAATCATCGAAACCAGGGATAAAACCAAAAACCCGACCCTGAAAATTATGGATGGCGACGGTTCAATGATCCGTTCATACAACCTTCCGGTAGGAGGTCACATTTCAGTATCCTCCAAACAGGAAGTCAAGGCTGGAATGGTTCTGGTTAAAATTCCAAGGGCTGCAGGAAAAGCCGGTGACATCACCGGTGGTCTGCCCCGTGTTACTGAACTTTTCGAGGCACGTAACCCTTCCAACCCGGCAGTGGTATCGGAAATCGATGGAGAAGTATCGCTTGGTAAAATAAAACGCGGTAACCGCGAAATTATAATTACTTCCAAAACGGGTGATGTCAAAAAATACCTGGTGCCGCTTTCAAAGCAGATACTGGTCCAGGAAAACGATTACATCAGGGCAGGTACATCTCTATCCGACGGAGCAATTACACCATCCGATATCCTTGGCATCAAAGGACCAACTGCCGTTCAGGAATACATTCTGAATGAAGTGCAGGACGTTTACCGTATGCAGGGTGTGAAAATTAACGACAAGCATTTCGAGGTAATTATTCGTCAGATGATGCGTAAGGTAGAAATCGACGACCCGGGTGATACCCGTTTCCTTGAAAAACAAATCGTTGATAAAAACGAGTTCCTCTCAGAAAACGACTGGATTTGGAACAAGAAGGTTGTAATCGATCCGGGAGATGCCGAAGGGTTGAAAGCAGGTCAGATTATTTCTGCACGCCGGTTAAGGGATGAAAACTCCCAGTTGAGGCGGAAAGATAAAAAGCTGGTGGAATCGCGCGATGCTATCGCTGCAACATCCAGTCAGATTCTGCAGGGAATTACCAGGGCGGCGCTTCAGACCAGGAGCTGGCTGTCAGCAGCTTCGTTCCAGGAAACAACAAAAGTGCTGAATGAAGCAGCCATAAACGGTAAAACCGATTACCTCGACGGATTGAAGGAAAATGTAATCTGCGGTCATCTGATTCCGGCCGGTACAGGTTTGAAAGAATACAAAAACCTGATCGTTGGATCGAAGGAAGAGTACGACCGGTTAATTGATACAAAAAGAAACGCCTAAGATATAAATAATGGACGAGAAGAAACAAAAACAACAACAGCTGAACATTGAATTAAGTGAAGAAGTAGCCCAGGGTGTATATTCAAACCTGGCTGTTATTACACATTCCAGCTCAGAGTTTGTAGTTGATTTTGTTCGGATAATGCCCGGCATTCCAAAGGCAAACGTGAAGTCGAGAGTTATCCTCACTCCGGAACATGCAAAACGGTTGTTGCTTGCTTTGCAGGACAACATCGGGAAGTATGAAGCCGTACACGGACCCATAAAGAATGTCAATCCGGGTTCCGGACCAGGCATACCTCCAATGGTGTTCGGTGGTCCTACCGCACAGGCGTAAGAAAATATCAAGCATCTTAATAAAGCCGTCTCAGAATTAGTTTTTGAGGCGGCTTTTTATTTGCAGTTACTTCAACCAATCTAACATTATTGTCTTCTGCTTACCGGTTCCCTGAATTTTATTCATTAGCTGGTTATTGCCTTCAATACCAATATTATTAGTTTTCTACAGTAAAAGCCTCAGGCTGAAGCTGACCCCTTTTTCATCTTACCTCCTCCTAATTAAATTCAATGTTAACTCAATAATAACTCAATGTAAATTCAAATATTTACGAATTTACATTGAGTTATAATTGAGTTTGTATTGAGATAATATTGAGTTTAATCAGGCGATGGTTACTTTTTAATAAGGTGTGAAACTGCTATTCATTAAGTAATATAATCAGCGTTCTTTGGATTACTGCAGCAAATGCCAGTTGAAAAGAGATGCATGCAAAGGATGCATTGTCAACCGGTGGATTGTTTAATGAAAATGCTGCACATGGAGTATCATTGCTTAATTATCATCAAAATTGAGGTAGGAAAGGAGTTTAGAAAGCTGTTTATTATAAAAAAGAGGCTGCCTTTTTGAAGCAGCCTCTTTCGGTATTTTCTTTATTCAGTAAAGTCCATCGACCGACAGGTACCGTTCTCCGTGGTCGTAGGAGAAGGTAAGGATGCGGCTGCCTTTTGGCAGTTCTTTTATTTTCTTTGCCACAGCAGCGAAAGAAGCTCCCGATGAAATACCCACAAACATACCTTCCATTTTAGCGGCTTTCTGAGCATACTCATAAGCCTCTTCCTGGGTAACGGCAATAGTTCCGTCGAGCAGTTCGGTTATAAGGTTATCGGGGATGAAACCGGCACCTATTCCCTGTATTTTATGGGGTCCGGGTTCTCCTCCGCTAATAACGGGGCTGTTTGCCGGCTCAACGGCAAACACCTTCAGGTTTGGAAATTCTTTTTTCAGCACTTCGGCCACGCCGCTGATATGCCCTCCGGTACCCACTCCGGTAATCAGGTAATCGATTCCCTGGGGGAAGTCGTTTAATATTTCCATAGCCGTTCGTTCACGGTGGGCCGTTATGTTGGCAGGATTTGTAAACTGGCTGGGGATCCAGGCTTCAGGAATATCGGCGGCCAGTTCTTCCGCTTTTGCAATGGCGCCTTTCATCCCTTTTTCCTTGGGAGTGAGAGCCAGCTCTGCACCCAGGGCCATAAGCACCTGCCTGCGTTCAATGGACATCGATTCGGGCATGGCAAGTATTAACCTATATTTCTTAACGGCACAAACTAAGGCAAGCCCAATACCTGTATTCCCCGAAGTGGGCTCTATTATTACCGACCCTTCTCTTATGACCCCGCGCTTTTCTGCATCTTCAATCATCGATAGCGCAATCCGGTCTTTTATACTTCCTCCCGGGTTTGCTTTTTCCATTTTCACCCATACCTCAAATTCAGGCGGGTATAGGTTGTTAATCCTTATGTGTGGGGTATTTCCAATGGTTTCCAGAATATTTGCAGCTTTCATATTATTGTATTTATATTTTTTCAGTGGTTTAATATGTCTGCCTGCTCCGGCAGGCAGGGAATCAGCATGAAGATTATGTTTTTTCTATTGTAGTACAACATATTGCTCATGCTTATTTCATATTACTAATTTTTTAATTGCACAATAAGAAATAATTTACCGGCTTGAACCGGGAAGCTCAGAGTTAAACTTGCGCTTTGGATTATTAAACAAATCAGACCCTTTACGGTTTTGAATTTTTACAAAAGTTTTATACAGGAGAACACGTTTGTGTTTAATAATGTGCAGTATACGGAAATCCTGCCAATTTAAAATTACCAATAATTTTATTCCTGTACCGGCTAATTTTTATATCGAAGCCATTTTATGAGTTCTTTTAGGTTAACTTTTTTACCGTACATCAGCAGGCCGGTCCTGTATATTTTTGCAGCCACCCAAATTGCACCCAGCATAGCCAACAGGAGCAGAGCCATTGACAACAGCAGTTCCCACGTTGGTACTCCGTAGGGTACGCGGGCCAGCATAGCCACAGGGGAAGTGAACGGGATGATGGAAGCCCAGAATGCCACCGGGCCTTCAGGGTTTCGGGCAATGGGAAACAGCAGCATTATTGATAATATAAGGGGAAAGGTAATCGGAAAAACCATCTGCTGGGAATCTTCATCGTTATCAACTGCAGCCCCCACTGCTCCCATCAGAGAGCTGTACATGAGATATCCCCCTAAAAAGTAAAATACAAATGAAAAAAGGATGAGCGGAAGGTTAAGATTTCCTATCAGTGAAAATATATCTGCCACCTGGTTGTCGTTCATTTCTTGTGGCATTGGAGACATCTGACGGCTTTCCATGAGAGTTTGCCCCATCTGCTGTGACTCCTCCGGAGAAAAGAATGTTCCTGCAGCCAGCATTAGCACAATGCCAATCAGTATCCATATGGCCACCTGGGTCAGACCGACAAGTGCGGTACCGAAAATTTTTCCTGTCATGAGCTGAAAGGGCTTCACCGATGAAATAATTACCTCAACTATACGGTTTTTCTTCTCTTCCATTACGCTGCGCATTACCATTGCGCCATACATGAACACGAAAAAGTAAATGATGAATCCCATGGCATAGCTGGTAATGAAAGCCACTTCCGATGAACTTTCCTTTGCCAGCCCCTCATCGGTTATTTTTAACGTATTTACTTTTATAGAGGTACGGGTGGCTTGCAACCGTTCTTCCAAATCGGCTACTCCGGTTTCATCAATAACCTTTTGCCGTTTTATGTTTTCGAGATGGCGGCTCAGCTTCCGGGAGATCTGCTCTGTGACTTCAAAGGGCAATTGTTTTTCGGAAACCAGCTGTGCCTGGTTGGTCGAATAGATGTTGGAGGGAATATAAAGTAAGGCATAAAATTCACTTTCCTTCAAATTGCTTTTTAATTGATCGTATTCCTGTTCAGGGACGAAATGGAATTTAGTGAACCCTTCCTGCTCAAGCTCGCCCAAAAAGATTGTTGATTCATCGTAAACGGCAATAACCCTTTCCTGGTTATCGCCTTGCACCGATAATAATATAACCAGGGCAAATATACCCACGAACAGGAGGGGAACCAGTATTGTCAGAATGATAAACGATTTCTTTTTTACCCTTTTAAGGTACTCCTGGGTAAGTATCAGCAATGTTTTATTCATGTTGTTAGTTTTCTTTTTTATTGTTTGCTTCCTGTACTGCTTTAATGAAGACGTCGTTCATACCGGGTATGATTTCCCTGAACGATACAATTTCCGCTGCCGGCAAAAGAGCCTGGAGCAGCTTGTTGTTTGCTCCTCCGTTTAAATACTGCACCCGTAAAGTGTTTTCCAATGGGCTTTCAGTGTGGCTGACGATTTTAAAATCATGTTGTAAAAAGTCTGCCACTTGCCGGAAGTTTCCCCTGTATGATACTTCGAAAATATTGGATTTGTACCTCTGGCGGATTTCATTGGTGGGACCATCGACAATTTTAAACGATTTATTGATAAGGGCAATGTGGTCGCATAGTTCTTCCACAGACCCCATGTTGTGGGTCGAGAAAATTATTGTGGCTCCTTTTTCCTTCAGCTCCAGTATTTCTCTTTTCAGCAGGTTTGCATTGATAGGGTCAAAGCCGCTGAAAGGTTCATCAAATATCATCAGTTTTGGATTATGCACTACAGTGGTAATGAACTGGACCTTTTGTTGCATACCTTTCGACAGCTCTTCCACCTTTTTATTCCACCAGCCCTTCATTTCAAACTTTTCAAACCAAACTCTGAGGCTCGCCACTGCATCATGACGGCTCATTCCTTTCAGCCGGGCAAGGTAAATGGCCTGTTCGCCCACCTTCATTTTTTTGTAGAGCCCTCTTTCCTCGGGCAGGTAACCGATATGTGCCACATCGTCAGAGTGCATTCTCCGGCCATTCAACAGGACTTCGCCCTCGTCGGGGGCAGTTATCTGGTTTATGATTCGTATAAGTGTGGTTTTTCCTGCGCCATTTGGGCCCAGCAACCCGAAAATGCTTTGTTCTTTTACCGAAATGCTTACATCGGTTAAAGCTTTGGTTTCGGAAAAAGTCTTGTAAACGTTATTAGCGACAAACAACTCCATTTTAAATTTTTTATATGGGTATAGAAATGGGGACGCAAATTACAGACTTTATCGATGCTTTCGCAGGAAAAACCAATGAATTCACCGAATTAATTTAATGTTGAGTTAAAGGATTCCTATTTTTGCAATTCTGAAATCTGTTTTCTTATGAAGTGGTTCAGGTATTGTATAGGGATAATTATTGGTTGTTTATTCTTTGTTTCAAGAAGCACAGCTGATGAAAACAGTGGTCAGGTGATCCGAGGAAAGGTAGTTGATAAATTAACCCAGATGCCATTACCGGGGGCGAATGTGGTATTGCAGGATTCCAATCCGCTGGTGGTAACTTCAACAAATGAGGAGGGGGAATTTCGGATGGAGAATGTACCGCTGGGCCGTCAGACCATTGTGGTAAGTTTCATTGGCTACCATTCTGGTCAGGCAAGTAACATGATTGTAAATTCGGCGCGGGAAACCGTTCTTTACATCGAACTGGAAGAAAAAGTGGAGGTAACCGGTGAAGTAACTGTTATGGGAAACCGCCGGAAGGACCGTGCCCTGAATGAAATGGCAGCCGTAAGTGCCCGGGCATTTACAGTGGAAGAAGCGGGCCGTTATGCCGGAAGCCGTGAGGATGTGGCACGGATGGCCATGAATTTTGCCGGAGTGTCGGGGGCAAATGATCAACGAAACGATATTATTATCAGAGGAAATACCCCCAGTGGCATACTGTGGCGGCTGGAGGATGTGGATATTCCAAACCCGAATCACTTTGCTGCGGCCGGTACTACCGGTGGTCCGGTGGGGATGCTCAACAATAACACCCTGCGAAATTCCGATTTTTTTACAGGAGCTTTCCCTGCCGAATATGGAAATGCTTTTTCGGGGGTTTTTGATCTGAACATGAGGGAAGGCAATAATGAGCAATACGAGTTCCTGGGGCAGGTGGGATTTAACGGTTTTGAACTTGGCGCCGAAGGTCCGTTCAAGACCGGGGGAAGGAGTTCCTTCCTTGCCAACTACCGCTACTCCACATTACAGGTTTTTGATGCGCTGGGCATTAGCTTCGGTACCTCAGGAATTCCCAAATACCAGGATTTGAGCTTTAAACTGAATTTCCCTATGAAAAAGGGCAGGATAAGCCTTTTTGGACTGGCCGGCAAAAGCACCATTTCAATGCTCGACAGCGAAGACGATGCTGCCGATTTATACACCAGTGAAGGAATGGACCTTGTGAGTGGTTCCGAATCGATGGCTACCGGTTTGAACTATTCACGCTTTCACAATGAAAATACCTACAGTAAATTTGTATTTTCCTTTGTCCACCAGAATACCTTCACAACCATGGATCAGTTTAAGCCCAACCAGGTGCCTGAATTTTCCTACAGGGAGGATAACATCGAACAGCGGGTTTCCTTTAAGTACATCTTCAACAAAAAAATCAGCCGTCGCCTCTCGAACCGTTCCGGAATATATTTCGATAAGTTCGGTCACCGGCTGGATGCACAGCAACTGAGGTACGACGATGCAGCATGGGAATATTTGCTGAATAATGAAAAATCGATTGCTAATGGTCCTGCACTGTTTAGTTCTTACACGCAAGTGGTTTATAAATTTTCCGACCAATTTGAAATAAAACCGGGAATTCATTTTATGTACTTTGGTTTGAACGACCACTACTCGTTTGAGCCCAGGTTTGGTGCCAGCTGGAAAACCAGCCCAACTACAAGCATAAACTTTGGTTATGGTAAACATGCCCGTTTACAGTCGATGGTTACTTATTTTCTGGAAACCATTTATGATGACAATACAATTGTTTTGGACAATAAGAACCTTGATTTTACAAAAACACACCATTGGGTTCTGGGATTCGATGCTTTGCTTGCCCGGCAGCTGCGGTTTAAAACGGAAGCTTATTACCAGTATTTATATGATGTGCCGGTAGAGAAAAAAACTTCTTCCTACAGCCTGGTCAATGCCGGGGCAGGGTGGGGTCTGAATACACGCAATACAATGGTGAATGAGGGTGAAGCCCGTAATTATGGTGTGGAGCTTACCCTTGAAAAGTTCTTTTACAGAAATTATTATTTTCTGACTACCCTTTCGTTGTTTGATTCAAAATATACTGCCAGTGATGGCATTGAACGGAATACAGCCTTCAATGGTCATTTCGTGTTTAATGCTCTGGCCGGAAAGGAATTTAGCCTGGGCGACAAAAGTACCCTGGTTTTTGATGTGAAGCTTACCTGGGCAGGAGGCAAAAGATATACCCCCATTGATTTGGAAGCCTCAAGGAATACAAATGAAGCTTTTGGAACAGAGTATTACGATGAACTGGCCTGGTCGATGCAGTTTCCCGATTACCTGAAGGCAGATGTGAAAATTGGTTTCCGTAAAGATGGAAAGAAGGTTTCACAGTTGTGGGAGTTTTATGTTGAAAATGTGACTAACCACAAGAATCCTATTAATCAACTTTACAGCAGCAGCAAGGATGAAATTGAAACAATCTACCAGCTTGGTTTTTTTCCGCTGTTCAACTACAGGATTTATTTTTGAAAAGAAGAGATCTGTAACCAGTGGTAAATTGATATAACGGTTATGTTTTGACCGGAGTTTTCAATTATTTAAGCTTTATCAATCCTGTATTGAGGTATTCAGCAATGGATGCTTCTTTTAACCGGTTTACATAAGGGTGGCTTAACAGGATATCCCGTTCTTCCCTTTGCTGAACAATTATATTTTTGATCAATACATAAAATCTTGTGTTTATATGTTTTTGGTAAGGAGTTTAAAAATGTTGATATATTTTCTGGTGGAATAATTATGAATTAATCCTGTTCCTTCTGAAGATGGCGGATATAATTTACCAGCTGCCAGGAATCTTCCACCGACATCATAGGACCATGTGCCCCCATGACTCCGAAACCTGCGCGGATGTTATGAAAAAGCTGGCCGTCGGTTTTATTTAAAGCCCTTTCAGCATGAAAATTTGCCGGAGGAATGGGATATTTGCCGCTGGTGAACAGATGACCCTGTCCTTTTCCATCAGGGCCGTGGCAAGAAATGCAAAACCGGTTATACAGGATCTGCGCATGTTCTTCATTAAATGTATCAGCAAGTGGATTTTCCAATGATGCTGCCCTTTGTTCGTCTTCAGGTGTTTTAACAAATTGGTAGGCATATTCATGTGTTGCAACAGTTCCTTCCACAGGGCCCACCATCATTTTGTTGCCCTCAAAATAGGGGTTCTCGCTCCAGGTTTCATAAGCCTGCGATTCTTCCATATCGGGAAAAAATGTCCAACCGGGATTGTTCCTGTTCCTGTCGCAGGCATTTAAAAGGACAAGTACTGTTACGATTCCTGTAAGGTATTTCAAATTATAAGTTTTCATAATTGGAACTTTCAATTGCATAAGGATGATTTTCAGGTACTGGTTTCGCTTTTTCAAACATAACAAACACAATTGCCAGAAAGGCGGCTAAGTAAAAGAACGGGAGGCCTATTTCCAGGAAACCTATGGTGGCCAGCTCGTGTCCGACTGCTCCCGGCATAATGGCCAGGTATAGATCGAGGTAATGGCCCATTAACACGATTACGGCAATTACTGCAAGGAAAAGCGGTTGGCGCTTTGAATTCCTTGTCATAAGGGCTAAAAATGGAATTAAAAAGTTTACGGCTACATTTATATAAAACAAAGTTTCAAAATGCTGAACACGTTCTACATAATAAATGGTTTCCTCCGGGATATTGCTGTACCAGATGAGCAAAAACTGACTTACCCACAGGTAGGCCCAGAAAATGCTAAATCCGAAAAGGTACTTTCCCAAATCGTGCAGGTGCTCTTTGTTGATGTTTGGCAAAATATTAAAATGCCTGAAGGCAACGGCAATAATAATTATTACGGCAAGGGCAGCTACGAACAATCCGGAGAAGATGTACCAACCGTAAAGGGTGCTGAACCAATGGGCATCGATCGACATCAGCCAGTCCCATGCTGCCATTGAACTGCTGATGGCAAAAAATACCATAAACCAGCCCGAGGTGCTGCGTATGCGTTTGAGATAATTATCCTGTGGCTCGAAATCGTTTTTAATGGAAATCTTTCGCAGGTAGATGGCAAAGAAGCTCCAGAAAATAAAGTAAACGACTAAGCGAATCATCCAGAAAGGAATATTAAGGTAGGCTACTTTTTTCTGCAGCACATAATCGAGGTGCTCAGTGTGGGTCCATTCAAAAATATGTGTTAATCCCGGGAAGGCTGCAATAAACAGAATCAGGGAGAAAGGGATTGTAAGAGCCATCGATTCAAGGATTCGCTGTATATTGATTTGCCAGGTTGATTCTCCAAGAGCATTAACCGTCCAAAAGAACAATGCTCCCAGGCCTAAGAACAGAAACATCAGGGCATTCATCCACAGGTTGGCCCATATGCGTGAAGCGGGAGCCTGTGATATGAAAACAGCCCAAAGCAGTGCCAGCAATCCAACTGCAGCAGCAATTCCCAATGCCTTTTTTAATTTTTTTGTAAATATGAAAGGAACCGCATCCGGTATGTGTTGTTTTTCCATTAGTTGTCCGTTTTAAAGTTTTTTACCCCGAGCGCACCTGTCGATGCCAGGGCCTCTTCAAGCTCTGCGTTAGAAATAGTGTTGTTCTTGTCGGAAAGTATGATTTGAAAATGATCGTTGGTTACTTCATCGTCAAGAATATCGGGAATAGAACCCGGCCCCAGGTTTGAACGCAGAAGGAATACTATAACCATGGCAAAGGCTGCAAACAGAACCGTCAGTTCAAAAGTTACGGGAATAAATGAGGGTATCGACAGATATGGTTTGCCCCCAATTACCAGTGGCCAGGCCTGGGTAAATACCCAAATCTGGAACAGCAGACCCAATGCACCACCCAGTGTGCCGGCGATGAAAGCTACTTTGGGTAACCCCGAACGTGGTAATTTTAATACAGCGTCAAGTCCATGAACAGGGAACGGTGTGCGTACATCTTCGATTTTTATTCCTTTGCCCTGAAGACTTTTTACTGCCTGCAATAAATCAAGTTCATCGGTAAAATGTCCATAAATTATTGATTTCATAACTATCTATTTTTCCGGTGAATGCTTTTTTATTTTCTTTTCAATAAACTTTTTGGATGACGTTCGGGCTACCGATTTCACTTCTGAAAGGGCTATTACAGGAAATACCCTTATGAAAAGGAAAAACAGTGTAAAGAATAATCCAAATGTTCCAAGATAAATAGCCACTTCAATCCATGTGGGCGAATACATCGACCAGCTTGAAGGCAGGTAGTCGCGATGCAGCGATGTTACCACAATTACAAAACGTTCGAACCACATCCCGATGTTTATGAAAATTGAAAGCACAAATGTGAAGGCAAGGTTTCTTCTTAGTTTTTTAATCCACAGCAATTGCGGCGAAATCACATTGCAGGTCATCATTATCCAGTAGGCCCAGGCATAAGGACCCAGGGCCCGGTTCATGAAAGCATACCGTTCGTATTCCACTCCGCTGTACCAGGCCATAAACAGCTCGGTGATGTAAGCAATACCAACAATTGAGCCGGTGGCAATAATGACCTTATTCATTGACTCTACGTGGCCAACAGTAATGTATTCCTCAAGATGAAGTGCTTTCCGCGTAACAATCATCAAGGTGAGTACCATGGCGAATCCTGAAAAAACTGCCCCCGATACAAAGTAGGGTGGGAATATCGTAGTGTGCCATCCCGGTATTACAGAGGTTGCAAAATCAAAACTTACAATGGTATGCACCGACAGCACCAGGGGAGCAGCCAGACCGGCAAGAATTAAACTCATCGATTCGTGCCTGTGCCAGTGGCGTGCAGAACCTTTCCATCCAAAGCTTAGAAAGTTATATACTTTTTTCTTCCACAGGGTTTTCATCCGGTCACGAATGGTGCCCAGGTCAGGAATAAGCCCCATGTACCAAAACAACAGCGACACGAGCAGGTATGTTGTAATGGCAAAAACATCCCACAAAAGTGGAGAATTGAAGTTAACCCATAAGTCGCGGGAATTGGGGTAGGGTAGTATATAGAAACCTAACGGTAAACGTCCCATGTGAATGAGCGGGAACAATCCGGCACACATTACGGCAAAAATTGTCATTGCTTCGGCTGCCCTGTTAATACTTGTTCTCCATTTTTGCCGGAAGAGCAGCAATATAGCAGAAATGAATGTTCCTGCGTGGCCTATACCTACCCACCACACAAAGTTGGTAATACTCCAGCCCCAGCCAATGGTGCGGTTTACACCCCAGGTGCCTATCCCAAACCATACGGTATAGGCAATCATGACAAAACCAAACACCATCAGTATGGAAGAAACCGTAATTCCAATATACCAAAGCTTGCCGGGTTTGGCACGAACTGGCGCCATGACATCGTTAGTGATGTCGCTGTAGCTTTTCTCTCCGTTAATCAATGGTTCTCTTACCGGTGAAACATGCATCATTTGCAGTTAGTTTTAGCTTTTATTTTTAATTTTTGTCAAATAGCCCACCGCAGGAAGGGTATGTAGTTCTTCCAGCAGGTGGTAGTTTCTTGGATTTTTCATCAGTTTCGACACCTTGCTTTCCAGGTCATTTAAATCGCCGAACACAATGGCATTTGTGGGGCATGCCTGCTGACATGCGGTTTGCAGCTCCCCATCCTGCATAGGCCTGCCTTCCAGTTTGGCAGTGAGTTTCTTCTCCTGGATGCGCTGTATGCAGAAGGAGCATTTTTCAATTACTCCCTTTGCCCTGACCGTTACATCAGGGTTGTGACGCATGCGGCTTAAATCGACAGTTACATTGGCCGGATCGAAACGGTTGTTAGGGATGGCATCGGCTCCTGTATAATCCATCCAGTTGAAACGTCTTACCTTATAAGGACAGTTGTTATTGCAATAGCGGGTTCCGATGCAGCGGTTATATATCATTTGATTGATGCCTTCACTCGATTGGTTGGTGGCAGCCACCGGGCATACATTTTCACAGGGAGCCTGATCGCAATGTTGGCACATAACCGGTTGCCGTATCACTTCCGGGTTATCTTCATCTCCCTTATAATACCGGTCGATACGTATCCATTGCATTTCATGGTGCCGGGCAGCTTCGGTCTTGCCTACCACCGGAATGTTGTTTTCCGTATTGCAGGCCAGTACACAGGCACTGCAGCCTGTGCAGGTATTCAGATCGATGGCCATTCCCCACTTGTGACCCGGGAAAACCATTTTTGGGTATAAGGTGGTATGATGTTTATTTATCTCCTCGTGCATTTCATTACCTGCAGCCGGATTCTCTTTCCATTCATTATAGGTGGCTTCCCTTGCTATGGCTCTTCCTTCCATCGACTGATGCCCCTGAATAAGAGCCACTAAATCAGTACGGTCGGTTGGCGTAACATTCAGCCCATAAACCGTAAGCCTCCGGGAATTATTTTCCAGCCTTACAAGAGGATATGCATTGACGCCTGTTCTGACTTCCTGTGCCACTCCTGTTGTACGGCCATAGCCTAAAGTAATGCTAATGGTATTATCAGCCTGACCCGGTTGCACATGGGCAGGAATTTCAAGTTCTCCCACCTGAATCACATCTCCGTTTTTGATGTTTAAACTACGGGCTACCGAAGGTGCAATGGAGGCGTAATTTCCCCAGGCTATCCGTGTTACCGGATCGGGGCACTCTTGTAACCATGGATTAAGCGGTCCGTGTCCTGTACCAACATTCACGCTTTCAACCAATTCGACGATATAGCCTTCACCGGTTGGCTCTGAAGCTGCCTGACTTAAGGCGTTTTCAGTTGCTGATGAATTGTATGAAACTGATGCACTGTTGTTGTCGATTACCAGCTCCCCGTTGCGTAAGGTTTCTATCCAAAAATCAGCATGTGACGAAGTTGTATTGGATGCCGGAAGATAGGCGGAGGTCCAGTTTTCCCTGATGTAATTTTGCCAGGTGACGGGATTTTCCATCCACGAAAGAAGTGCTTCTTGTGGCTGGCGTGAATTAAAAAGCTTGTGAAGAGTGGGTTGCAGTACCGAGACAACCCCTTTTTTATATTCAGCATCGTCCCAGCATTCCAGATAGCCGGGAGCAGGTAACTTATACGTGCAGAGTTCCGAAGTTTCATCGGGCTGTGCTGTAATTGCAATCGTTAAGGGTACGTTTTCAATAGCTGAGCGAATTTGTTCCGACAGGGGATGGCTGTAAACAGGATTGGTATCCCATACAATTACAGCACCGGGATTAGAATTTAATAAAGTTTCCAGCCATTCATCATCTCCTTGAAAATGATTGTAGGTTCTGTCGAACCGGATGGTTTCACCTATATTTCCCAATAACTGGTTAATGCCGTTAACAATAATTTGGTAATCGGGATTATTATCGCCACAAACAACAATTGAGCGTCCGCGGTTTGCCTGCAGATCGTTAATTACTGAATCCAGTTTTTCGATGATTTCCTGTGGAGGAGGTGTGGCTTCAACCTGTGTTGCTCCATTTTGTGCAGCCAGTTGGTTATAAAGCCAGGCCAGTATTTTTCCGTAATCGGCCCTTTCAGTACGGATGCGGATATCGGCATTTGTGCCGGTAAGCGACATTCCTGCTTCAATCTGGTAATGTTTATTCAAAGCTGTGTTTTCGTCGCTTAACTTCCTGCGGGAGGCATACTGTGAGGAGAATTCCACAGGCGACAGCCATGTACCAAGAAAATCACATCCTATTGAAACGATACAGTCGGCACTTTCAAAGTTGTATTCCGGCAATTCATTAGTGCCGAACGACCGTTGATTGGCTTCCCTGTAACCGTTCATGGGAATGGGATCGTACTGATGCCATTCAGCATTGAACGTTTGGGTAAATTCGCCAATGAGTTTTTTTGTTGAAGGGCTGATTATTGTAGGTGTAATCAGTAATATGCTTCTTCCTGAAGCAGAAATTTCTTTCAGCCGGGAGATGATTTCATTATCGGCCGTTTCCCAGTTTATAGATTCATTCTCTTTTAGGGGAGTACGGTATCGGTTAACGTTGTATACATCCATCACCGAAGCCTGCACGCGTCCGCTGGTACCATACGATGTAATTACCGATTTAGGGTTTGGTTCCAGTTTTATCGGGCGGTTGTCGCGAACCTTTACCAGCACATTGCAAAACTCATTCTGGTTAAAGTAAGAGCTGGCATAATATACCGCTTCTCCCGGAGTAATTTCATCGGGTTTGATAAAATAAGGGATAGCTTTTTCCACCGGCCTTTTGCAGGAAGCAATCAGTGCAGCCGAGGTTGCACCAAGGCCCAGAACTTTAAGGAAATTCCTCCGGGAAGTATTACTGCTTAATGCTTCTTGCTTTCCCTTGAGCCGGGTATCTTGAATAGGCTCGAATTCATTCAGGAGTTCCCAGTATTTCTTTTCGTCGCTCATCAGGTAATATTTTGAACCGAGATTAGAATATTATTTTTTTAAAAAACTAGTAATGACACTTCATACAGTCATTGGCGCCGGTATTCACTGCCAGAATAGAATCTCTGACTCCTTTTTCCAGGTCGCCATGGAAAGCTTCAAAAATGGAGTAGTAGTCGTTTTCAATGAAGTCAACTTTTGTTGAACGGTGGCATTCCAGGCACCAGCTCATTGATAGATCTTCTACCTGTCTGACGATATGCATGTTTTCAACTTCGCCATGGCATTGGTTACAATCCAGTTTACCTGCTCCCACGTGCTGTGCATGGGAAAAAAATACATGGTCGGGTAAATCATGAACCCTTATCCATTCAACCGATTGACCTTGTTCATGCGCCTCAACTATTTTATCAATTTCAAAGCGGCCTGAATGAGTCCCTTCCCTTACCACAATATGGCAGTTCATGCAAAGACTGGTAGAAGGTATATTGGCCGTTTTGGATGTCCCGGCAGTGTGGTGACAGTACATGCAGTCTATCTGGTTATCGGTGACATGCACCTGGTGGGAGAATTTTATGGGCTGATCGGGTTGGTAACCGGGGCTTCGCCCAAGCATAATCGATTCATTGGAAAGCATGTACAATTGGTAAACAAAGGCGCCAATAAATAAAAGAATTGGAATGGCTTTGATCTTTACTTTCTTGAAAACAATCAAATCGAGTAATGACCAGGTTATTATTAGTCCCAGTAACAAAAATATCAGTAACAGATTATAACTTGGTTTTAATGGTTCAGGCCCTGTTACGGCCAGGTTATCAAGATATATTTTTATGTAATAAATATCCTGTCCGCTTAATTCAAAATCAGTGTGAGCAGCTTCCATTACCTGACCGGCAGGTTGCATAATAGCATTGTGAAAAGCAGCCGAATCACGACCGGCAAATTTTCGGGCAATATCAACTGCCGACGGGTTCCAGTTAAGCGTATCGGGGGAATTCATATAATGGCAGGAAACGCATGCTTCATGATCTCGTTCAAAAGGCAGAAGTCCCATAAAGAAACGCCTTCCCCTGTTGATTTCATCTTTTGAAAAGCCCGTTGAAACAACTGCATCTTCATTTTCTGACCATGATGTAAAGGGCAAGGTGAAAAAAAATGTGAAGGGGATAAGGAAGATATAAAAGCTAAGTATTGACCCAACTCCTCCACAGCAGTGATTTTTCTTCATTCTGATTAGTTTAGTATAACAACTTTTATGCTCGTTTTGCGATTATTTAACCTAACAAATTTCAACTTTAAAGGTTTCTAAATATAATTAAAAAAATTTAACCATGAGCACTTTTTGATGCCTGTTTGCATTATAAGTACTGCAGTATCAACATAAATCAGAAGAAGTATTTGTCATAAGATTATAAGATTACTGAAGTAGAATTAATAGAATATTTTGGAAGTTGTGTTACCCGGAATGCCAGGGGAAATGCTCATGGGAGCTATTTTTTAATTTGAGATTAAGGCATTGTTTTAGCAACTTATCAAAATATGCTTGTTATATAATTGGCACAACTACTTTTTTACTGCATAAACATAATTTTCTAAAAAATCCTGCTGTTAATTTTTTACATTTGAGTTTCAAAAAGCTTCGTGAGATTCAGATTAAATACCATTTCTGCCTTTCAGTTATATCAATTGGTGCGATACACTACGTTGGTTCTGGTGGGTATAGTCCTTGCAAAATCAAGACTATCGCAGCAGGCTATTGGTGAGTATGAAACCTTTTTATTTCTGGCAGGTGCTGTGAGCTTTTTTTGGCTTGACGGATTGCTTAAAGCATTGTTGCCGCTTTCATCAGAAAAGGAGCAGAGGGGCAGCGCCATATTCAGTTCATTTGTGTTGATTTCATTTTTTAGCATACTGATGGCATTGCTGCTTTACATGGTGCATCCTTTTTTCTCTAAAATGTTGCTGAATGGCAGAGAACTTCCTGAATTAGGACTTCTGATTATTTACCTGCTATTTGGAGTTCCTGCCAATATGGTGGAGTATATTTATTTGATCCGCAAGAAAAACAGGCAACTGGTTATTTATGCGGTGCTATCCTATTTGGTGCAGTTTCTTTTGGTTGTTGTTCCTGTACTTGCCGGCTTATCTGTTGAATGGGCCCTGCGTGGATTGGTGGTATCCGGTTTGTTGCGTTATTTCTGGCTGTTGGGAATGTTTATTTATTATTCGGAAATCAGTTTTTCCCGGTCGTTTTTGAAGGCTCATATTCATTTAGGTGTCCCATTGATGGCGGCAGCTTTTTTAGGCGGGTCGGCTCAGTTTGTCGATGGATTTATCGTCACTTCCCGTTATGGCGAAAGCACATTTGCCATTTTCAGGTATGGTGCCCGGGAGTTGCCACTGGCCATATTGCTGGCAAATGCATTAAACAATGCTTTGTTGCCTGCTTTTGCAATAAAAGAAGAACTTACTGATAACCTTCACCGGTTAAAAGAAAGTGTCGGTAAACTAATGCACATTCTTTTTCCACTGACAGGTGCACTGCTGCTGCTTTCTCATCCTGTTTTCCCTGTACTGTTTAATCCAGCTTTCAAGGAAAGTGCAACAATATTCAATATATATCTGCTGCTGGTTATAAGTCGTTTATTGATGCCACAAACTATATTGAACGGGCTGAAACATACCAGGCCAATTTTAATGGCTTCGTTACTTGAGTTGCTGCTAAATGTGTTGCTTAGTTTGTGGTTTGTGCAGGTGTGGGGAATTGCTGGTATTGCATTTGCCACTTTTATTGCCTTTCTTTTTGAAAAAGTTTTCCTGATGATTGTGGTAAGGCGAAAGCTGAACATCCAACTTTCCGAATATCTTCCTGTAATGAAGTTTATCTGGTATTCGCTCGGTGTGATTGCTTTCTTTATTTTTGCAGAAATTATTTTTTAATCGATTTGAAATTGTGGCATTGATGCTCTGGAACATTAATACAAAAGGAAATGGATTTTATTCTCGACAATCAGGAAACAGAAAAGGAATTTCAACTGCTGCTCAGGCAGATTAAGCTGAGAAAAAATGGAGACACTGCTGCCGCAATGAAACGACAGGGTCTTGAATACAAGCTGAACTGGGGAGTGCCGGTAGTAGAGTTGCGTGAACTGAGCAGGGGATTGGCAAAGAATCATTTACTGGCTTTAAAACTATGGAATAAACAATGGCGCGAAAGTATGATTCTGGCCACCTTGATTGATAAGCCTGCAGATGTTACTGAAGAGCAGATGGATTTCTGGACAAAAAGTTTTGAAAATCGGGAAATTGCTGAACAGGCATCTGCCAATTTGTGGGTGAACACTAAGTTTGCCTTTGTGAAGGCGTTGGAGTGGAGCCGGGGCAAAAAGCACATGGTACGCTTTACAGGTATCCATTTAATGGGGCGGCTTGCCCTGACACAGAAGAATGCCCTTAATGAAATGTTTGAGCCTTTCTTCGGGGAGCTGGAGGTGCTGGGAAGAGATGTCCGGCTGAATGCTGTAATTTATCGCACCGTGATCGCCTTGGGAACCCGGTCTAAAATGTTGAATGACCTTTCTGTTGAACTTGCAAAATCGTTCCAGCTGGCCGAGCAGGAAGATACTGTTAAGCTGGGTGAGTCGCTTATGGAGGCGCTAACCGATGAATACCTTACCTTTTTAACTGAATGATGATAATCCGGAAACATGTTTAAGAAGATAATTCAATACTTTTTGCAGGGAATATTGCTGGTTGCTCCTTTGGCAATAGTAATGTACATTTTATATGCTTTGTTTGTTACTGTTGATGGCTGGTTAAGCCGGCACCTTGAACCGCTCATCGGATATTCCATACCCGGACTGGGAATAGTGTTACTGTTTGTATTCTTGACGTTGCTCGGGTTTGTTGGCCAAACAGCATTAATCAAACCATTTAAAAGGACAGCAGGGAAATTGTTGAGGAAAATTCCTTTGCTGAATCTTTTGTACTCCTCCATTAATGATTTGTTTTCCGCATTCATGGGAAAGGAAAAGAAGTTCAATACCCCGGTTAAAGTATTGTTTAATAGGGAAAATGACCTGTGGAAGCTTGGGTTTATTACCAAAAAGACAATGGCTGAAATCGGCAACCGGGAACTTTCAGCAGTTTATTTTCCACATTCCTATAATTTCTCGGGAGAACTTTATCTGGTGCCTTCAGAGAGGGTACACATTATTGGAATGTCACCGGCAGAAGTGATGAAATTTATTGTGTCAGGAGGAGTTACACAATTTAACAACGATGAGGCAACCAAAGATAACAGGAATGAAGCGAACATACAAAAGCAATAGTAATCAGATACCATTGTTTGAAGCAGTGATATTTGATATGGATGGTGTTTTGGTAAATTCAGAACCATTTTATGTTGAAGTAGAGCAGACAAATTTCAAAAAGCTGGGACTGGTAATTACCGAGGATGAACATAAAACCTACCAGGGAACAGCTACCGACCGGATGTGGGAGATAATTAAAGAAAAGCACGGTGTTGACCAATCGGTCGAGGAACTGGTTGAGATGACAAACTCTGTTGTGACACCTTACTTTGCTTCTCTTGAAGCGATAGAAGCTATGCCCGGAGTGGAGCTGTTAATCCGACGGTTAAAAAAGGAAAAAGTTCCACTGGCATTGGCTTCCTCGTCATATCCCGATGTTATAGAAATCATTTTACAGAAAACAGGTTTGAAGAGCTGTTTCGATGCAGTGGTTGATAGTCAGTTGGCCGGGGCCAGCAAACCCGAACCTGACATCTTTCTTCTGGCTGCCCAAAAGTTGGGTATAGCTCCTGAAAAATGTATTGTTATTGAAGATTCCACCAATGGGATTAAAGCTGCCAAATCAGCAGGGATGTATTGTATTGCATATGCCGGGCCCGGTTCTGAGCTGCAGGACCAAAGCCATGCAGACAGGATTATTACCGATTTTAATGAGCTTTTTTAAATTAATTCACGGCTCAGTCCAGGTATTTTAAATTTGCTTTTGAGATAGTAAATTCATGAATTTTACTTCATTAAAAAATACCTGAAAAAGGAATAAATTTGTTCATTGGATTCTTCATTTGGAGAATGGTCAGGACGATTGGTCATTGCCACCCTATTGTGATAACCCAGCAACTCATTAACAGCAATGGTATGATTTAATACCCTCCATCTGACTGGCGGATCGGAAGAACCACCGGAGACCAGAAACGGACGTGGAGCCATTAAAGCATGAAGTTCATGTAGGTTATAACCTTCTTCGATAAGAATTGGATAGAGTCCTTTGGCATTGCCTGTCAGTCCTGTTTTTCGCCAGGTATTATCCCATGGGGGAGGGTAGTAACCTAAATACCACGGTTCCCAATAGTTTACAGCAGAGCCTTTTGTTTCATCTAAAACTATACCTGGGTCTGACCAAACGGCACAGGCAAATTTTTCATAAAGGCAGGAAGCGAACATCGCCCATTTACCCCCAAAAGAATGACCTCCAATTCCAATGCGGGTAGAATCCACACCTTCCTCCCTGGCTAATACATTCCACGCATTTGCAGCTGCATAGGCTAACATCGATAAAGGTTGTACTTTCGCATCTTCAATAGACGGATAGTAAAGAGAATAAGTTTTTGCATTGGTTGCTTCTGTAGTGCCAATCGATAAAGTTATAAATCCTCGTTTGGTAAGCTGATAGGCATAGTCACGATAAGGTTTGCCTTTCCCTATAGCGGTTTCAGGTTCATAATACACTATAATAACAGCAGGTTTGGGATTTTTCCCTTTTGGAATTAAAAGATATCCCTCGGTATAAGTATTGGGAAGCCATTTAAAACGTACCTTTTTCTGAGTGAAGTTTTCTATGTTTGTCGTTTCTGTTACTTCCAGCTTTTGGTCAACAATCAGTTCTGGCCATTGTCCCATCATTTCATGCCAGCGGGTTAAAATTTCGTTTCTTCTTTGACTCCATTTTCCGACAGAATTTACAGTATCCCCATTGTAAAACTTTAGTGGAGAGCAAAGATCAGTACACTTATCCTTATATATCTCTGGTGGCGAAAAATAGGGGTTAATTTCTTTCCATAATTTTTCCTGTTCCTTCTCTGGAATAACAGGTGATTGTCCCCACCCATGGGTAAAGAACCAGGAGCATAGTACCAAAAGCAGGAAATGTTTCATGCTTTTTAATGATTATTGTCGGTTAAAGTACCGGTCTGCAAATTTAACAAACAGTTGCCAGTCGTAGGGAGTCATGTTGTGCTTCCCTTCACGGTTATGAAAACCCATGTGAGGGCGAATGATTTGTTCATTAACTTCCGGCATCTCAGCAGGCAGGTTGGTGTCAATTTTATAAAGTTCAAATACGGGCTGTGCGGCCTTCAGCGCCAGGTATTGTCCTTTGGGATCGGCCCATAGGTCGTCTGCAGCGCTTGCAACATAAACAGCTCTTGGTGCAATTAAAGCAATAAGCATATGCTGGTCAACGGGCAGATTGTTTTCGTTATTTGCATACTGCCTGTAGTTGGGTGCGAACCAGTATGGAAATGATGTTGTTATGCGCTCTACAGTTTCCCCAAAATTCCTGCGGGATAAAGCTGCTCCAGAGTTTCCTGATTCATTGGATACAGTAATCGCCACACGTTTATCCTGAGCTCCAAGCCAAAGGGAAGCTTTTCCTCCGCGCGAATGACCCACTGAAACCACTTTATTTGCATCTATCGATTCATCCTTCTCAAACCAATCTATTACACGGCTGGCTCCCCATCCCCAGGCACCCAGTGCACGCATTCCGTTGTCCATCTTAAGCTGTTCGGGATAAAGCTTTTCCAGAATGCCTTCAGTAAAACGTTCGTTGCTGTCGGGGGCTACATCTGCCACATCAAAACCTGCAATGGCATAGCCGGCTTCAATTACCTGTTCTGCCGGCCAGAATCCATCCTTGTTTTGGCGGGTAACATCCATTGTTTTAACTCCACGGTGATTGATTACCAGAAATACCGGCACAGGTTGTTTTGCATTATTGGGTACAAACATCAGCAGGTCCATGGTCACTGAATTTCCCTTACGGGTTATTGTTATGGCTACTTCTTTTAAAGTGGCCTTCCCGCCCATTGCATTATTATCCTGATTGGTAATATTGAAACTGATGTCATCAAAGTCGCAGGGAACCTGCCCATACACATGGTTTTCAAAAAGAGAAACTATTTCCGGGCGGCGGATTCTTTCCCACCCTTCGAAAGAGGCAATCTTTTGCCCGTCCTGAGTAACCAGCAGGTCAGGAAGCTTATAATTGCCGGTTTGTGATTCATCGTAATTTTGTGCTACGGGAGCATTGCACACAAACAATATGATTAGGGCAGAGCCAACGGTTTTAATTAAATTCATAGTCTGTTCGTTTAATAAATTTTGAGCGATATTTGACTGCTTTCCGGTTATACTATTTTTCAGGCTATTTTAAAACTTCTCCTTTATCCACCTGTACATTGTTTCCTGCATTTCAGGAGAAAACCTGTTAATGTCGTAAGGCGTATCCAGCTGAATGTTCTCCGGCACCTGGTAGAGTTTATATATCTTGCTGCTCATTTCAACGCAGTTCTTTATATCTCCCGGGTGAGCATCTTTATCTTCCTGTGGTGCAATAACCAATACCGGCCGTGGTGCTATACATGCTATAATCTCATTGAAATCAACCGGTATGCGTGCTTCGTTACCTTTAAAGAATCCCAGCCGGGGCTGCAGGCCGTGCAGGTGCGAATAGTTCAGTATTCCTTCTGTCCCCCTGTCTAAAGTGTTGGTGCGCATTGGTGTAAATCCTGCCACAGACACTACACCGGCAATGCGATTATCGGTTGCAGCTGCATAAAGTCCTACGGTCGCTCCCAGGGAATAACCGGCTGCAATTATCCGGGTACTGTCGATAAAATCGAGATTCACCAGGGCATCTACTGCGCCTTTGGCGTCAGCAACCATCTTCCCAAGTTCCGACCAGCGGGGGTACCTTTCATAGAAACGGGTTGCTTCCCAGATCCGGTTGCCGAAACCCATCTGATCGTATGTGAAAACAGCAAAGCCGAGCCCTGTCAGCGACTGAAGTATTGATTCAACATTGTGATAGGAGTTAAATCCTTTTGAATAGTCGTATTCATGCAGATAGATTACCACCGGCAGGTTAGTTCCCTTCATTTTCCCTTCCTGGTTCAGCGGATAATACAGGTAGCCGAACAGTTGATCGCCGAAGCCATTGTAGGGACTAACAGGCATCACTCCCATGTTCTTAGTTCCTCCGGGGCGGGAAAGAAAAGTGCCGAAGCTGATTTCCCCGCTGCCTGCTTTTTCCATGCTGCCTGGACCGGGATTTGTTACTCCGGGTGGTTCGTCTCCCAATATCCAGCTTATTTTGTTTAAAACATCTTTCTTCCTGCCTTCCCATTCATTTAATGACTGAACTTCAATGTTTGCAGTTTTGATAACAGGGTAGGCAAGAGGGTCTGTCTCTTCACCGCTCATTTCCACCCATTTTTTAAATGAGTAACCGGTGTACAGCCTGATTTCCGGCTGATGTTCACTGCGGTTAAATACATAATCGAAAAAGTCGATGTAATCTTCCATGTCGCGGGCACTCACTCCATGTTCCCCATGCCGTGTTCTCATGGAAATATTGTTCCGGGCCCCAAGGAATTCATAAATCTTTTGGCTGGCAAGGTATGCCTGCTCTATTCCCCATAGATTGCTTGCTCCCTCAGTAAACGCGGTTGAAAGCATCAACCCTCTCGGGGCAATGAGAGCCATAAAAGAATTCTGGTCAACCGGAAGCTTGTGCTCATTACCGATAAAGAACCGAAGACGGGGATGCAACCACGAAGGGCGTGCACTGGAAAGCAAAGCTATATCTTCCACGTCATATTTTTGAGTGGCATATCTCCACGGTACCTCTGCCCCTGAACCCCCACTGCTGGGTATGCAGGCAGCAATGCGATCATCGAAAGCTGCTGCCATAAGTGAAGTTTTACCGTTTCTCGAATGGCCCGTCAGTGCTATCTTTTCCTTATCAACTGCATCAAGGGTAAACAGGTAGTCAATAGCCCTGGAAGCACCCCATGCCCTGCGCATCAGGCGGGTGAAGTCGTACTGACCGGCCCATATTTCCGAATATTTTTCCGTATCGTCCTTTGCATCGGCACCGGCATATATGCAGCCGATGTAGCCTCGCCTGACAGCCACCTGTGCCCACTCGCGGTGGTTCCATTGGGTGAGGAATACAGGAAATGGTCCTTTGCCCGGAGGAATCATCAGCTCCACGGTCAGTGTTGCCTGGTGTTCCGGGCCAAAAGCAAGTTCTACAAGCTGAAGAAGCACCTCTCCATCCATCTTTTCATCAAGGATTTTTACCTTCATATTGTCGGGTGCCGGGGGAAAGGTGCCGGTGATGTATTGCTGAAGCTGTTCCTTCATCCACCCTCTTTTTTCCTGCCACTGTTGCATTGTTGTTACCGGAATGTTCTGTTTCCCTTCATTTGTAATCAAAGGATTTGGAAGGAATGGCAGGGAAGGCATCCGGTCGAAATCAGGAGGAAGTTCACCTGTTCGCTCCAACCAGTCGGCAAATGTGCGGTCAAGAAAAGAAACCCTTCCCCGGTCATCGAACGGGCTGTTTTCATTTAGCAGGTCGGGAGGAAGTACCTTTAGTATCAATTCCAGGCCGGCTTTACGCTTAGCGGTAATACTGTCCTCTTGTACATTATGTGCTTTAACAGGGTGACCAAATGAGAACAGCAGCAGTGTCCCAAGAAAAAATACTGCGCTGGAATATAAGTGTTTTAATATCAATCGTTTCATGATGTTTTAATATAGCTTTGATGCAGAGCCATTATCGAGGTATAAAACTGCATCGGGATGCGTTCTGAGAATAGTAGCCGGGCAGTCTGTCGATACTTCGGCATTTAAGGTATTGTAGACAGCGCCGGCCTTTCTTTCATCGGGCACCATGCAATTGATGGACCTGCAACCCATTATGGCCGGTATGGTAAGTGATAATGCATGGGCAGGCACATCATCAAATGCAGGAAACCAACCCTCTCCCAGCTGTTGCTTCCGGCAGGCTTCATCCAGTTCAACCACCTTTACCAGGCGGGGATCATTAAAATCAGCAACCGGTGGGTCGTTAAAGGCAATATGTCCGTTTTCGCCTATACCTATACATGCAACATCTATCGGATGCTCTTTCAGCAGTTCTTCATATCTTGCTGCTTCCTTTTCTGCATCTGCAGCATCCCCATTAAGGTAGTAAACCGTTTTAGGCTTTACGTTCTCAAGGATTCTTTCCTTGAGGTACCTGCGAAAACTTGCGGGGTGCGTTTCCGGTAATCCTTTGTATTCATCCAAATGGAATACAGTGATCTTTTTCCAATCGATATCATGCTGCTGCAGGTGTTCAAGGAACTGAAACTGAGAAGCGCCTGTGGCCAGGATAAGGTTTGCAAAACCTTTTTCAGCAATTGCAGCATTCAGCTGTTCTGCAACGGAAGCAGCTGCTGCCTTTCCTAACAAATCAGCAGTTTCAAATATTTTTACTTTTAGCTTGTCTTTTTGTAATTCTATCGTTTTCATTTTTACTGTTCTTTATATTGTTTTGATTTTAAGCATCATTTCTTAAGCATCTAAAACTTATGCTGTATTATATTTAAGTTAGCAATTCTGTTATTGCAAACCAAGTGGTGACAAGCGAAAAAAGCACAACAGCCCATACCCCAATGTTCTCGCTAAGGTTTGCTTTATGAACTCCCATAAGCTTTAACCGATTTATAAGCAGCAGCGCCGGAATGGCTACAGCCGGCAGTATAATTGCCTGAAAAGCCTGGGAAAAAACCATTAGTGCAGGTGGACGTTGCTCCAGGAAAACTGTACCAAATGCAAACAGCATGGCTCCAAAGATGAGCCACCGCGATTGCGTTGAATGAATATTACGTGGTTTTCCCGTAAAATCGGCCACCAGCCAGGGAGCTATCAGCACAATGGGGAATATTGTTGAAAGCCCTGCTCCTACAATTCCAAGTATAAGAATAAAAGCTGCAACATTTCCTCCGATGGGTTCAAACAACTGAATCATCTCTACTGTGTTATCAAGCTTAAGCCCCATTACATGAAGGGTGCCGGCAGCAACTGCCATAATGACCCCGCTCAGGAAAAGCATCATTGTTGCCGATACGGCAGCATCTTTTTTCTCTTCCTTAAGGTTTCCGATTCCCCATCCTTTTTCCGCCACCACCGTACTCCGCATAATGAATACTGCTGCCGAGCAGGTAGTTCCGGCTATTGCTGCCACCAGGCCCATCGCTCCGGGAGTATCCGGTATGCCGGGTACTAATCCGCGTGCAATGACCCCGAAATTTGGCTTTACCATAAAAAAGACCACGATAAATGAGAGTCCCATAAATATTACAAATACCGTAAGCACCTTTTCGAATGTCCTGTATTTGCCAAACCACAACAGCAGATAAAGAATTGTTGCCAGTACCAGGATAATCCAGCCCCGGTGTATAAAACGTTCATTGAAAAGCAGGCGGATTGCCTCCTGTACCAGGTCGGCTACAATGCCCATCACTCCCATAAGCGCAAGCAATTCGCCTATGATCAGGGCAATTAATATGTACATGGCCACCAGCCACCCGTATTTGAATTCATGTTTTATGTTGTTCAGTGCCGTTTTGCCTGATACCAGCGTCAGCTTACCGTAGGCTACCATCAAAATAAAAGTGAAGATGCACGACAGCACCAGGGCCCAAAACAGTTCCATTCCGTGTTCTGCGCCTGTTTTTGCCATAGTTGTTACGCTGCCCGTTCCAATATTATAACCAATAAGAAATAAACCGGGCCCAACGGCAATTAGTGCGAGTGATAACTTTTTAATTAGTTTATTCATTAATATGTAATGAGTTTTAGTTTAGTAAAATAAAGTTGTTGTCGAAATTCCAAAAAACAAAAAACAAATGACAATAGGAATGCAGCGAAATTCAAAAGTTTAGAAATTCTAAATGACATCTGTATAAATTCAGGTACATAAAAACTACATTTTATCAATCATTATTCGATTATTTTTGACTTGTTTTCAATGGATGAAAATATTCGTTTCAATTCTATAGCTTCCTGATAAATTGATTTTCCGGTTTTCGATTCTACATTTTCTTCGTTTACCTCCACCAATAATCTGGTCCAAAAACAACTTTCTTTTGCCTCTTTACGACATATTCTGATTCGATATAGAAAATCTTTTTTACTTAATGATTCATTTGCTTCTATATAATTGGCTCCTACAGAGCCTGATGATCGAATCAACTGTTTCAGGTCTTCAATATTGGAGATTGATTTTGGTAAATTTTTAGCCCATAAACGAATACTTTTAGCAAATTGAAATGTTCTTTCTTCCAGATCATAAACAGGCTTTCCTTCGTTTGTTTCCATCTTAGTTTTAATTAAAAGGTTGAATTTTAAAAAAATGAATTTAAAGTGATAATTATTTTTTGAATACACCTTGGTTGCAGTTTGCATCCTCTCTTATTGCTATTTGTAAATTGATATTTATTTGCTTTACTCATAGCATATTGCTTTTTGTATTTTCCTTTATTGTTATTTGTTTTTTGCTATTTGCTATTTTTTTAAATACCGCAACTCACTATCGCTTTATTTTTATTGTTATTTGTTTTTTGCTATTTGTTATTTTGTAAAATACCGCAACTCACTATCGCTTTATTTTTATTGTTATTTGTTTTTTGCTATTAGCTATTTTATAAAATACCGCAACTCACTATCGCTTTATTTTAATTGTTATTTGTTTTTTGCTATTTGTTATTTTATAAAATACCGCAACTCACTATCGCTTTATTTTTATTGTTATTTGTTTTTTGCTATTTGTTATTTTATAAAATACCGCAACTCACTAGCGCTTTATCTTTATTGTTATTTGTTTTTTGCTACTTGTTATTTTTTCTCATATACCCTTTCTCCTTTAACCCACGTTTCCAGTATACTTACCTCGGAATCATCAATGGTAAAGAGCACCATATCGGCTCGTTTGCCGGGTTCAAGCGTTCCCCTGTCGGTGAGGTTGTACAGCCGGGCAGGGTTAGTACTGGCCATTTGAACGGCATCGGCCAATGTGCAGCCTGTAACTTTCATTACATAACCAACCCCTTTGGTGATGGGTGAAGCTGAACCATACAGTACGTTTTGTGCCGGGTAACGCAGCATGCCCTCCGGAGTCAGTTCAATTGTTTCGCCGGTTGAAGTTTTGTATTCACCGGGTTCAAGCGCAGCATAATGGGTAACATCGGAGGTGATTATGGTTTTTTCAACCCCTTTAACCTTATAAAAAACTTTAATTTCTTCCGGCAGCAGGTGAAAGCTGTCGCCGATGATGCTGATGTGCAGCCGGTCGTCGGCCAGTTGTGGCCAGAATGGATTGTGGTGCCTGTTTATCATGTTGGCCGCGCCATTGCCCAGATGTGTCGCAATTTTCGCTCCCTTGTCGATGGCTGCCGTCACGGTTTTCATGTCGCCGTTATGATGGCCCAGACCAATAACAATTCCCTCACGACTGCACCTGGAGATGAAATCCAAAGCCCCTTCCATTTCAGGAGCAAGGGTAACCTGCAGGATGTTTCTGCCCGATGCTTCATAAAATCTCATGAATTCCTCCCAGTCGGGCAGCTTTACAAACTGTTTGGGATGTGCTCCACGAAATCCATCTTCCGGATTGATGTAGGGACCTTCAAGATGAAACCCGGGAATTGATCCTAAAAGATTCTCGTTGTCAACAGCTTTCGACAGCAGTTCAAAATTGCGGGTCAGCACCTCGGTGCTGTTGGTGGTAAGTGTTGGAAGGTAAGTTGTTACCCCTTTCTTCCATAATTCGCGGGTGGCTTTTTCAATGCCCTCGGGGGTAAGGTCACTCTCACCGAAGGCAAAGGAAACTCCTGCAAATCCATTTACCTGGTTATCAAAGAATCCCGGAGCAATATAAACCAATTTTCCCTCCGCTCCTTTATCGAGTACTACAACATCCTGTATTATTCCATTGCTGATGGTAATCTTTACAGGCAAACCGGTTTGGTAATGGATTCCTTCTACTGATTGTTGTGCGTTAAGTTCCGTCATTCCTGATAAAATTAATACGATTAGAACAAAACATCTGGTAAAGAATATAACTGATCTGCTTTTCATACCTGATTCCTTTAAACTTTAAACTTTAAACTGTGAACTTTAAACTGTATGGTACTTCACCTCTTCCCACTTTTCAGTATTGCCTGACTTCTCCAGCGCTTCAAGTACCGACACGCAGTTTAGTATGCTCTGATGGCTGCGTGGTTCCTTGCCTGTCCTGAACATCTCCGCCATATCGGCATAATTCTTTGGAGGATCAGCTTCTTCCACCCTCGGCTTTAATTCCACCAATTGCCCGGGTGTCTCAACAAATGTCTCCCAGCCCCGGGCTTTTTCCTTGATTATGATGGTGGCAAAGAGTCCGGATGAAAATTTAAGACCGGCATGGCCATAACTGCCGTTGCGGCTCACTTTCACCCGCTCGATGTCTTCTCCGAAAATGTACATCATTGGCTGAATGATGTGCACCCCGTAGAAAAAGATGCCCCCATAAGGAGAACTGAAATCTCCCGGTCCGGTACAAATAATCTGGCTTATGCCCTCCATATTCTTCACCTGCTCTTTCATGTCGAACGTTGCAGCGCTATGGGCAATGGAGCTGTAGGAAGTAACAGGAGTTCCTGTTTTTTTGGCCAGGGTGAGAAACTCTTTCCCCTCGGGTGCCCTGTAACAGAATGGTTTGTCAATAAATGTGGGAATCCCTTCCTTAATAAAGGGTGTAGCCGGTTCAAGATGGTACTTAGGGTGCCTGTGGTCTACTATCAGGGCATCTATTTTACCCAGCATCTCACGGGGATCTTTCACCTGGATGGGTATGTTTCCTTTTTCCATGGCATTTTTTGCAAACTCATCGGTTTCTCCCCAGACATATTTTACCTCCATCCCGGGGAATTTTTTATCGGTATTAAACATTTTACCAAACCCGATGGTGTGCGAATTTTCGGCGCCAATAATTCCTATACGGATGTTTTTTTCAGGCTGGATATTGAAAGAACGGGATGTAATAATTCCCGGTGCCGCAGCAGCCAAAACCATACCTTTGCCTGCTTTTTTTATAAATTTTCTTCTTGATTCCATTGTGCAATACCTTTAGAGTTTCATTTCCCATCCTTTTTCATACTCGCGCGACCAAAGCTTTTGTGCCTGCCTGTCGCCCACAATATGTCCGTTTTCCGGATTTATTTCCAGCGAATGGCCTACTCGTTGGGCGATGTTCCCCAATTGCACCAGCACTGTACTTTTATGACCGGAGTCGATGTCGGCCACAAGGTTTTCTCCTGAAACGATGTTGTTAAAGAAGTTACGGATGTGCAGTGCGTCAAGATGACTGGAGGGATTGGCAGCATCGCGGGGATCAACTTCCTGTGTATCCTTCACCTCTTTCACAACATTGTTTTTTAGGTCGAAAACAGTATAGGCATTTCCTGATGGAATGAGCATGCTTCCCTTTTCGCCATAAAATACCACTCCAACTGAACTTCCTTCAATATTTTTACCATTGCAGCTGCGACCTTCCCAACTCATGGTTACACCTTCCTTAAAGTCGAGGTTTATAACCTGGGTATCCGGTGTTTCCCAGTCGTCGGAATAGTGGTAACGCCCACCGTTTGAACTTACCTTAACAGGGTAATCCACTCCAAATCCCCAGCGAAGGAGATCAATCATATGAGTGCCATTATTCAGCGCTTCCCCTGTTCCCCAGTGCCAGAACCAGTGCCAGTTGTAGTGTACGATATTATCTTTGTAGTCTTCCCGGGGAGCAGGCCCTTGCCAGAGTTCCCAATTCAACCATGCAGGTACAGCAGTCTTTTTCCCTTCACCAATGGGCCCACGGTTATTGGTATACCAGCCTTTGCCAAAATAAGGCCTGCCAATAATGCCGTTTTTCAGTTCTTCTATTCCCTGCACCACATTTGGATAAGAGCGGCGCTGGTTGCCCATCTGTACCGATTTGTTGTATCTTTTGGCAGCTTCCACCAGCAATTCCCCTTCATGCGGATTATGACTGGCAGGTTTTTCAAGGTAGACATGCTTTCCGGCCTGCATGGCCAGTAAAGCTGCCGGCGCATGCCAGTGGTCGGGCGCTGCCACAACAAGTATATCCACATCACTGCTTTCGAGCGACTGCCTGAAATCTTCGTAACCCTGCGGTGCTTTGTCCTGAACCTTTCCCACATTGGCAATACACTTTTCTACTGCTCTGGAGTCAACATCACAAATGTTGATCACTTCGCAATTCTCCTGGAAGGCAAAATTTTGTGCCAGCGCATTGCCCCGTGAATTGACGCCCATTACCGAAGCCCGAAGCATGTCGTTGGCGCCAATAATCCGCCGGTAACTCAAAGCACTGAAGCCCGGAAGAATACCTCCTGCCATAATTGCTGCAGAGGCTCCTGCCGATTTTTTTATAAAATCCCGTCTTGAATTGATCGTTTTTTTCATTTTATTGATTTTTTTGTTGTTGTTCATGTGTCGTCTCATACGGATAGATTTGGTTGAAACTGATGTAAAAATCCAGATTTTCGCGGATTATTATATCCAGTGGTACGTGCTGTATGCTTACCGGTTCTTTCTTGTAAACAAAATAGCTAAACAGGGTTTGAATGGCCCTCTGTCCCTGTTGAAAAGGGCTTTGGGAAATTATAAAATCAATTTTTCCCTCTTTCAAGCAGTTAATATTCTCTTCTACCAGATCATAACCCAATAACCTGATATCAAGCTTATGGATATCATGAAATTTTGAAATAAAAAATGCCTTTGAATTGGTTACAAACACCCCTTTCAGTGCCGGATGGCCACTGTAAAACCGTTCCAGCTCATGAAATACATTTTCTTTCCTGGTGGAATTAATGGTAAGCGTATGAATCGATTTTTCAGAAATCAGCCCGGTTTGTTGGAAATAGCTTCTGAACCCTGATTCAATGCGTTGAAGAGCTGACGCATTGGCAAAACCTTTGACCATATTCAGGATGAGTATTTCGCAATTGACAGGCAAAACGGAGTTTAATAACCGTCCGGCAATAAATGCGCTGCTTGTTAATTCAGGGCCAATGTACGATAAGCTTTGCCCATCGGGTAAATCGGCATCAATAAATACATAGGGTATTCCGGCTTCCTGTAATTTTCCTGTAAGCATTTTGCTCTCCTGCAAAAAAAGGGGAGCCATTATAACTGCATCGGGATTTGCATTTATAAGATTGATGCCCTGACTTATAAAAGAAGCCTCATCAAACAGATCGTAATAAAAATTATCGGTCACGATTCCATAATCCTTATATTGTGCAGCAGTTGTTTCAATCCCCTTTGCCGGTATAGACCAGTAATGTTGTGGTGAAGGAGCATAAGGAATAAGTACTCCAATGTGGAAATTTCGTCCAAGAGCAAGAGTACGGGCCAGCAGGTTTGGATTAAAATTCAGTTCCCGGATTGCTTGCTCAACTTTCTTTCTTTTGTCGGCCGAAACTTTTCCACGGTTGTGAATCACACGGTCGATTGTCCCTGTCGATACCTGAGCCCGACGGGCAACATCCTGTATGGTGATTTTCCTGTTTCGCACCGCTGTTATTATTGGTAATTTTCCTTAAAACTAATGAAATGTAATTCAACCACAAAATAAAAGTGTGTGCGCACACACAAAAATCTTGTCAGCTAAACAGATTGCATGGGCGTGTGATTTCGTATTTCAAGCACTGTTATTAAAAATTTTCTTTATTTATTAAAAAGTATTCCCTGTAAAGCCTGTATTTTAGCATTTTTAAGGCAAAAGGCAGTAAGTTTGCTGTCGGAAATTTTTTAAAGAACTGTATTTTTCAGCAGTATTATGCTGAAGAAGAATACTGATACAATGAATCAAAAAGAGTGTTTATCAATGCAGGTTGCTGACTGCAAATTGTAAATAAATACCTTAAGAAATACGAAGATTAATTGTACGAAGGTATTCTTAAACCTTAATGAGTAATATTTTTTAGAGATGTGGATAAACAGCTTACTTCTGGTTTTGGGGCTTGTAGTATTAATAAAAGGCGCCGACTGGCTGGTTAACGGAGCATCGGCACTGGCCAAAAAGTACAATGTTTCGGACCTGGTTATCGGGTTAACGATAGTTGCTTTTGGTACATCGGCTCCTGAACTGGTCGTTAATATTATAGCCTCTTCCCAAAGTCTTCACGATATCGTGCTGGGTAATGTTCTGGGAAGTAACATAGCCAACTTGTTTTTGATACTGGGCATCACCGGAATTATATACCCTCTTGTGGTGCAGTCGAGTACTACCTGGAAAGAAATTCCCATATCGCTGCTTGCTGTGGTGGTGCTTTTTTTCCTGGGTAACAACTTTTTTATCGGTGATTCAACGATGATTTCCCGGCTCGATGGCCTGCTTTTGTTGCTGATGTTTGGAGGGTTCATGTACTACATTTACCGTCTTTCCCGCTCTGAAACGGTTGTTCAGGAGGTTGTGGTCAGCAAGATGTCGGGTTATAAAATGGGAGGCTTAATTGTTTTTGGGCTTGCAGGCTTAATACTCGGGGGCCGCCTGGTGGTTAACAATGCCATCCAGATAGCCACTGTTTTGGGGCTAAGCGAAAAAATAATAGGTTTTACAATTGTGGCTGTGGGAACATCACTTCCTGAGCTTGCAACATCGGTAGTGGCTGCACTCCGGAAAAATACAAACATTGCCGTGGGAAACATTATTGGCTCCAACATATTCAATATTTTTCTTGTACTAGCTGTAAGCTCACTGGTTATGCCGGTATCATTCAATTCGATTTTCAATACAGATTTATATCTGCTTGCCGGAGGTACCTTATTTCTTTTTATTGCCATGTTTACCGGCGGGCGCAAAAAGCTCGACCGTTGGGAAGCCGTAATTTTACTGTTGATATACATCGGGTATACCGGATGGCTGGTGGCAAAGGAGTTGTAAGTTTCGAAATTAACAAGAGTCCGGAAATTTTTTGAAAGTTTCTCTCCATTTGAAAAAAGCAGGAGCCGGGCTTTAGCTTCAACAAAACCAATGATACTTTTATAAAAAAAGCCGCCGGAGCAATCCGACGGCGGGAATTTATTTTTTCTTTTTACAGGAGCATTACTGCTCCGGCTACTTTTTTATTTGATGACTGGACGAAGTACCATGTTCCGATAAGAAACAGGTCCGTGGTCACCCTGCAGATAAATAGGGCCTTTCTTGAATACATCACCACTGATGGCCCCTCCGGTGGGACCATAGGCAGGCTGGTTGTCAATGATGGTTGTGCCGTTCAATTTTACTGTAACGTGCCGATCGACAAGGGTAATATCCATCGACTGCCATTCGCCGGCAGGTTTTTCTGCTGCCTGAGTGGGAGTAATACGGCTGTAAAGAGCACCCATGTTGTGCGAATCCAGCTCCTTACCATAGGAATCTACAACTTGTATTTCATAAATACCGCGTAAATATACACCGCTGTTGCTTCCTTCCGGTACATTTACTTCCAGGGTCAGATTAAAATCTTCGAATTCTTCTTCGGTACGGAGATTGCCATACGACACACGTTCTCCCTGCTTTTGCACTGGATCGTTTACCAATACTCCTTTTTCCACTTTGAACCCATTGGCCTGCTTTGGATTGATAAGCCTCCAACCTGAAAGGTCCTTCCCGTTAAACAGTTTCACCGGTTCACCATATTTTACCTGCGACAAGTCGGGCGCCTCAGGTACCGGCGGGAGTTTCCATCCGTAAAAATCCATTTCTGAAGCTCCCATCCCGTTCCTTGCTGGCTGTAGCGATACCCCTGATAAACGATCATTGCTGCGGGTAATCCTGAAGATATGTGGGGCAATCATCCTTCTTTCATTTCCATCCTTGCCTTCACGTTTAATCTCACCGGCACGCATTACCACCAGTTGATTTTCATCTTCCAGAAAAACACTCTGCACAGGAGTAACACTCCCCCCGCGCCAAAGCAGCTCGGCATCGAGGAAACCGTTGTTCTCAAATACATGGAGCCAACCTACTCCGCCGTCTTCAGTTTCAATGCTCCACATGCCATAAAACCCATCCGGCTTCTGGCCATTGGCAAACATCGCTGCCACGATAAATGCAAAAAACAATACCGATAATTTTTTCATCTTAATAATGGTTTACTTGATTTATAATCTTTATAAACAAACATACAAAAAAGATTGCAAGGGTGGAGAAGGAGGAAGCTGTTAATTATCATATGTCGGGTAAATGGCAAAAATATCTTTTACCGGTCTCAAAAGTTATCCAGTGCCCTTTATTTGATCGTACCAAAGCCATACTTTGTTCTAATAATCGCGAATTTAATTAGGCGCAGGTACGGCGAATGTATCTTGTTTATCTGGTCCGAAAAGGTACTGAGATCTGTTATCCCATTTATCTAAACCAGGTCGCACGCATCGGCAGGCATCCAGTGGGTATCTTTGCCTTCCCACTTGATGTTACACCCAATAGGGTTCGTTACCGGAACAGAAACAGGTTGTCCGGAAGTGAGTTCATCGAGGGCGCGGTCAAGATCATTTACGGTCATCTGGGATACATCGCGGGGGGTATCCACACCCCGCCCGGTATAAACCAGTCTGCGGTTTTCATCGAATACGAAAAAATGGGGCGTGCGCAGTGCTCCGTAAGCCAGGGCAATGGCCTGCGATTTGTCGTGAAGGTAAATCCACGGAAAACCCTTTTCGTTCATCCGGTTTATCATCCCTTCGAAACTGTCTTCAGGGTAAGTTTTTGAACTGTTTGAATTTATGGCAACAAACTTCACACCCTTATCCCTGTATTTTTCAGCCGTTTCGCGGGTAACTTCGTCGCTGCCCTTCACATAGGGGCAATGGTTGCAGGTGAAAAATATTACCAGGTACCTGTATTGGTCAAAGTCGCTGAGCGATAAGTAATTTAAATCGGTGGAGCGTAAGTTGAAATCAAATGCTTTTTCTCCGGGTTGTAATGTAAATGCCATATGTGTAATTTTTTAGTATCAGGATCATTAGTATCACGTATCAAGACTAAAAGTATCAAGTATCAAGACCATTGGTATTAAGTATCTAGACTAAAAGTATCAAGTATCATGACCATTGGTATTAAGTATCAAGATTAAAAGTTTCAGGTGTCGGTTTTGCGGGCATCAAATTTTTAATGCAAATAAAAAATTAATGTCTGATAATCTCAGATTTTACGTCTGTTTATCTTACGTCCCGTACTTGTTTATCTTTTGTCTGATATCTAATAATCCTGTGTCTGATATCTGGTAATCTTGTGTCTAATATCTAATAATCTTGTGTCTAATATCTGGTAATCTTATATCTTGTATCTAACCTATCCTAAAATGAAATTCAATGGGTAATTGTTTAACCGGAATGGGAAATCTTGCGTATTTTTAACCATTTAAATTTTATGTTGAAATTTTACACATCGATATGGACAGGGAAGAGGCATACCGGAAGATAAGTGATTTGCGGCAGGAACTGGAGGAGCATAATTATAAGTATTATGTTTTGCATCAGCCGGAGATCGGCGATTATGAATTTGATATGAAACTCCGTGAACTGGAAAAGCTGGAGGCAGAATTTCCGGAGTTTGCCGATCCTTTTTCTCCCACTCAGCGTGTGGGAAGCGATTTAAGTAAATCTTTCGAGCAGGTGGAGCATCGCTATCCCATGTTGTCGCTTTCCAATGCCTATTCCGAAGAAGAAATTAAAGATTTTGACAACCGGATAAAGAAGCTGATAGGTTCGGGTTTTGAATATGCCTGTGAACTGAAATTCGACGGTTCTTCAATCAGCCTGTTGTATGAAAATGGAAAACTGGTCAGGGCGGTAACCCGTGGTGACGGGATAAGAGGTGATGATGTTACTGCGAATGTAAAAACCATCCGTTCGGTTCCGTTGAAGCTGCGTGGTAAAAACTATCCCGACAGTTTTGAGATACGAGGTGAGATAGTAATGCCGCTGCATGTTTTTGAGGCGTTAAACAAACAACGGGAGGAAGCGGGTGAAGCGCTTTTTGCCAATCCGCGCAATGCGGCTGCCGGCACCCTTAAAATGCAAAACCCTTCCATTGTTGCCTCCCGAAAACTTGATGCTTATTTTTTTTCGCTGATGGGGGACAGGCTACCTGAGGACGGACATTACCAGAACCTCAGGAAGGCTTCAGAGTGGGGGTTTAAAGTGTCGGAAACAATGCAGCTGTGCCGCAATCTTGATGAGGTTTTCTCCTACATAGGGAAGTGGGATTTGGAACGGCATAAAATTCCTGTAGGTACCGACGGGGTGGTTATAAAAGTTAATTCACAACATTTACAGGAGGAGCTGGGCTTTACCGCCAAATCGCCTCGCTGGGCAGTTGCCTATAAATTTAAAGCTGAAAGCGCTGCCACTGAACTCAAATCGGTGAACTACCAGGTAGGCCGTACCGGTGCAGTGACACCAGTTGCCAATCTGGAGCCGGTGCTGATTGCCGGAACGGTGGTGAAGCGGGCCTCGCTTCATAATCAGGATATTATTAAAAAACTTGACCTGCACTTTAACGATACTGTTTTTGTTGAAAAGGGAGGAGAGATTATCCCGAAGATTACCGGGGTAAAGGCAGATATGAGGCAACCGGCGGCAAAGCCTGTAGAGTTTATTGATAAGTGCCCGGAATGTGGAACACTCCTGGTTCGCAACGAAGGAGAGGCGGCCCATTATTGCCCGAATGATATGGGATGCCCGCCGCAGATAAAGGGGAAGATTGAGCATTTTGTCAGTCGCAGGGCTATGGATATCGACGGCCTTGGGCAGGAAACCATAGAATCGCTTTACAATCATGGTCTGGTAAAGGGAATTGCCGACCTGTACCTGTTGCAGAAAGAGCAGCTGACAGGACTGGAACGTATGGGCGACAAATCGGCTCAGCGAATTCTCGATGGTTTGGAGGAATCAAAAAAGGCACCTTTCGAGCGGGTATTATATGCCCTGGGCATCCGTTATGTGGGTGAAACAGTGGCTAAAATACTGGCTTCTGAAGTCGTTTCAATCGATAATCTGAAGTCAAAATCGAAGGAACAGCTGGAAGAAATTAACGAAATCGGCGGACGTATTGCCGAGAGTGTGGTTGAATTTCTTTCACAACCTGAGCATTGGCAGATGATTGAATTTTTAAAAGAACAAGGCCTGCAGTTTCAGATAAGTGAGGAGAAATTAAACAACCGGACCGAAAAACTTAAGGGATTGAGTATTGTTATTTCCGGAACGTTTGAAAATCATTCGCGTGATGAACTGAAACAGATGATTGAACAAAACGGAGGTAAAAATGTGGGGTCAATCTCGAAGAAAACTTCCTACATACTGGCAGGCGAAAACATGGGGCCCAGCAAACTTGAAAAAGCCGAAAAGCTGGGTGTCCCGATTATTTCAGAAGATGATTTTGTGAAAATGCTCAGCGACTGAATGACTTCTGGCCATGTGTTGATCCTTCGGTACATTTAGGCAATATTTTCATTTTGTTATTGGTCGGTTAAATAATTTATATTCATTGATCAAATTGTTAATCATTTTAACAGAAAGGTTAGCAATCTGACAATTTTTTTTGCATAAAGTGATTGTTTTTCACTTTTCATTAACTTTGTGCGCGTATGAGACTGATTGAAAAATATGCATACCGGAAACTTCAAAGGGAAGCAGCCGCGGTAAACCGGCGGGTACAGCTGCCTAATCCTGAGTCCATCAGGAAGGTATGTGTATTGTGGCAGCCTTCACAAGAGAAAGCCCATAAGTATCTTCACGATTACTTTCAGCATTCCCAGGTTATATTCAGGAATTTATGCATCTATGATAAAGATGCCATTGTGCCAACAGGAACAAATGTTATCACTCCAAAAGACCTGAACTGGATGGGATTTCCAAAACCGGGCGTTGCCGATGGATTTTTTCACACAGAATACGATTTGCTTTTGAATGTGGCCCTTGAGCAAAACCTGGTTCTTTTATACCTTACTGCACTAAGCCGGGCGCATTTTAAAATTGGCTGGTCGCCATCAGAGCCCAATTTTTTCGATCTGAACATACAGATAAACGGTAAGGAGGACGCATTATACCTTGCCCGGCAGCAAATATTTTATCTTGAACAACTTAATAAAAAAACATCAGTATGAATCATCTGTTTAAAGGTGCAGGTGTGGCCCTGGTCACTCCTTTCACCGAAAATAATAATGTAGATTATAATGCTCTTGGACGTGTGATCGAAAATCAGGTGCAGGGGGGAATGGATTATCTTGTTGCATTGGGAACAACGGCTGAAACCCCTACCTTGACCGGCAGCGAAAAGAAAGAAGTGGTAAAGTTTGTGAAGGAAAATGCTTCGGGGTTGCCCGTGGTTGTGGGAATGGGAGGTAACGATACCCGTAAGATCATAAAGCAGATCGACAGCTTTGACTTTGATGGTGTAAGCGGGTTGCTTATTGTAACCCCCTATTACAATAAACCTTCACAGGAGGGAATGTTCAGGCACTATTCAGCAATAGCAAAGGCATGTCCTGTGCCAATTATGCTGTATAATGTTCCTTCACGCACTGGAATTAACCTGGAGGCCGAAACGGTAATCCGTCTTGCTGAAAGTTCAGAAAAGATTGCTGCCGTGAAAGAAGCATCGGGTGTAATTTCCCAGATTACGCGCATCTGTAAGTATGCACCCGAACATTTTGCACTTGTTTCGGGCGACGATGTGCTGGCGCTTCCCATTATTTCGGTAGGTGGAGCCGGTGTGGTTTCCGTGTTAGCCAATGCCATGCCCGAAAAGCTCAGCAGCCTGGTGCATCATGCTCTGGAGGGGCGCTACGATGAGGCCCGGGAATTGCACCAGAAGATGGTTGACCTTATCATGCTGATGTTTAAAGACGGTAATCCCGGAGGTGTAAAGGCATTGCTACATATGCAGGGGATAATACAAAACGAATTGCGTTCGCCACTGTTTAGAATCAGTGAGCCCACGTATAATGAAATAAAAGAAGCATACGAAAAATTGGTATAACAAAAAGGGGCAAATCTTTAATTGACAAACTTTTTGGTTTGAAAATCAAAACTTTTATCTAATTTTGTGCCCGTAATTTTAAGCTGTTGTTATTTAACGCAATGCTGCAGCTTAAACATGGTATAATTTAAATTTTTAATCGAATGTATTTAACACCGGAAAAGAAACAGGAGTTTTTTGCCGAATACGGTAAAAGCGAAAAAGACACTGGCAGCGCAGAAGGACAGGTTGCCTTATTCACTTTCAGAATCAACCATCTGACTGGGCATCTGAAGCAGAACAAGAAAGATTTCAGTACCCGCCGCGCTCTGATAAAGCTGGTAGGGAAACGCCGCAGGTTACTCGATTATATGAAGGCGAAAGACATTGAACGTTACCGCGCAATAATTGAAAAACTGAATTTGCGTAAGTAAAAAACATTGGAAAGGCAATTTAGGTTGCCTTTCTTTTTTGTATCTTGCAAAACCTCACCACCCTTAAAGAGTTATAAATATTTTGAATTATTAGAAAGAGTATGTTAAAAGTAGTAACAAAAACAATCGAACTTGCAGATGGCAGGTCGATTACCATAGAAACCGGCAAGCTGGCGAAACAGGCCGATGGTTCGGTGGTGGTACGCATGGGTGAAACTATGGTATTGGCAACAGTTGTTTCAGCAAAAGAAGCAAGAGAAGATGTCGATTTCATGCCGCTTTCGGTTGATTACCGTGAGAAATTTTCTGCTGCAGGCCGTTTCCCGGGAGGTTTTTTGAAACGTGAAGGACGTCCCTCAGATGAGGAGATATTAATTGGCAGGTTGGTCGACAGGGCTTTGCGGCCGCTGTTCCCCGAAGATTACCATGCCGAGACAGCCGTTATGATTTCGCTGATTTCGGCTGGCAAGGAGGACCTTCCCGATGCACTCGCAGGTCTTGCTGCATCGGCTGCAATTGCTGTATCGGATGTGCCGTTTGAAACGCCAATTTCAGAAGTCAGGGTTGCCCGTATTAACGGGGAATTTGTTATCAATCCTACTTATTCGCAGCTCGAACTTGCAGACCTTGACATTTTGGTAGGCGCTTCCTATGAGAATATTATGATGGTAGAAGGCGAAATGAATGAAGTTTCTGAAGAGGAAATGCTGGAAGCCATCAAATTTGCCCATGAAGAGATTAGGAAGCATTGCAAAGTGCAGGAAGAAATGGCTGCTGAAGTGGGTGTGGTTAAGCGTGAGTACAGCCATGAAACAAACGACGAGGCACTTCGCGAAAAAGTGCACACCGATTTGTATCCCAAATGCTATGAGCTTGCCAAAGAACAGCTCACAAACAAGCAGGAACGGATGGAAAAATTCAGGGCCATTCGCGATGAGTATATCGAGGCATACGTGGAAGCGAATGCCGGCAATGAAGAGGTTGATGCCGAACTTCATGAAAATCTGATTAAACGGTATTATCATGATGTGGAAAAAGAAGCCATGCGGCGTATGATCCTTGATGATCAGATAAGACTGGATGGCAGAAAAACCGATGAAATAAGATCTATCTGGGGTGAAGTGGATTTCCTGCCCGGAGCCCATGGTTCAGCATTATTTACCCGTGGAGAAACCCAGTCGCTGACTTCAGTAACCCTGGGTACTAAAATGGATGAAAAAATTATTGATAACGTAATGGTACAGGGCAGGGAAAAATTTCTGCTTCATTATAATTTTCCGCCATTTTGTGTGGGTGAAGCAAAAACTCCCCGTGGACTTAGCCGCCGGGAAATCGGTCATGGCAACCTGGCTCACAGGGCATTAAAAAAGATCATTCCAAATGATTTTCCCTATATCGTTCGTGTGGTTTCCGACATTCTGGAATCAAACGGCTCATCATCGATGGCAACTGTTTGTGCCGGTACAATGGCCATGATGGATTGTGGCATGAAAATTAAAAAGCCGGTATCGGGAATTGCCATGGGTTTGATTTCGGATAAAGGGTTAACAAAATATGCCGTACTTTCCGACATCCTCGGCGATGAGGACCACTTAGGAGATATGGACTTTAAGATTGCCGGAACGGTTGACGGCATCACTGCCACGCAGATGGACATTAAGGTTGACGGCCTTTCGTACGAAGTGCTGTCTAAAGCTCTTCAGCAGGCCAAAGAAGGAAGACTGCACATTTTAAATAAAATGCTGGAAGTAATTCCTGAACCTCGCGCTGAATATAGGCCCAATGTACCGCGTATTGAAGTGATTGAAATTCCTAAAGATATGATTGGCGCTGTTATCGGACCTGGTGGAAAAGTTATTCAGGCTATCCAGGAAGAAACAAATACAGTAATCGTTATCGAGGAAGTTGAGAAAGTTGGTTTGGTTCAGATTTCCGGCGCCGGCGTTGAACCGCTTGAAGCTGCCAAAAAACGAATCAAAGCCATTATAGCCCTTCCTGAAGTGGGAGAGGTGTATAAAGGCAAAGTGAAATCTGTTGTTTCTTTTGGTGCATTTGTGGAAATTATCCCGGGAAAAGATGGCTTGCTGCATGTTTCGGAAATGGACTGGAACAGGGTGGAGTCGGCCGAGGATTTCATAAAGGAAGGTGAAGAAGTGGAAGTTAAGCTTATAGGCATCGATGAGAAAACAGGCAAACTGAAACTTTCGAGAAAAGTGTTGCTTCCAAAGCCCGAAGGTTATGTTGAACGTCCGTCTCGCGGTGATCGTCCCGAACGTGGTGACCGTGGCGATCGTCCGCAAAGAAGGGATGACCGCAGGGACAGTAACCGCCGTGATTTTAACCGGCGCGATGACAGCAGGCGTGATGACGATCGCAGGGACCGCAGACCTCGTCGTGATTAAAAAAGAGTAAAAAATTCTATAGGAAAGAAGCTGTTCATTTACCGGACAGCTTCTCTTTTTTATTGTAACTTTGGAAGCAAAAACGAAGGGGATGGATGATTGGACTTCACAAATGGTAGCAGCAATAGATGAGAAACTTAAAGATGCCCGGCAAAGTGACCAAAGGTTTTTCCGTGTGGAAGAGTTTAAAAGAAATGTGGAAAGGACAGAAGCTTTTTCAGGGAAATGTCCTGTTTGTAAAAGACAGCAAATCGATATAAAAGAGGTAGTTAAGAATATTGATAAGGCAGTAAATATCCCCGGGAAGGAACGTCGCAGTTACGACCGGTTGATTAACAGGCTGGCTTCACATATGCAAAAAGAACACGGTTTTTATACGCCTTACCATTTTACTTACAGGCATTCATTTTATGGAATTTTAATTGGAATGGTAACAGGTTTTTTGCTGATGATGCTTTTCTCGGATTATAACTGGGCCTATGTTTCGGGAGGATTTTCTGCAGGTTTGCTGCTTGGCTACATTTATGGCAGCCAAAAAGACCGGAAAATCAGGGAAAAGAAAATGCTAATGTAACCAACCGCTTTGTCTATGCAGTTTTTAGTTATTGAAGGAAACATCGGATCGGGAAAGACCACCCTGGCTAAGATGCTCGCCGATGATTTAAATGCCAATCTTATGCTGGAACAATTTGCCGATAATCCTTTTCTGCCAAAATTCTATAAAGATCAGGAACGGTATTCCTTTCCGCTTGAACTTTCATTTTTAGCCGACCGCTATAAGCAGATAAAAAAAGAGGTGTTGAACCGCGATCTATTCCATCCACTGGTATTGGCCGATTATTATTTTGCCAAAACTGCCATTTTTGCACGCAATACTCTTAAGCCTGATGAGTATCACCTGTTCAGGCAAATCTTCGACATGGTTTCCGATACCATTCCAAAACCCGATTTATATGTATATTTGCACGCGGATACGCAAAATTTATTAAAAAACATCAAGAAGAGGGGGAGAGAATATGAGCAGGAAATCTCGGCTGAATACCTTGAGAATATCAGGGAAGGATATTTTAGTTATTTTAGGGGAATTAATGCATTTCCGGTACTTATTGTCGATGTAAACAATATTGATTTTGTGGAGAATGAAAAGCATTACCAGCTGTTGAAAAAATTACTTTTAAAAAGCGATTATAAATTAGGTATAAATCGCCTCATTTTGACATAATACTCTTTCGTAAATGAAAAAGCTTCTTATTTTTGTGCTCAGGAGAAAACGTATAAAATCATTCAAATAAATTACGGTATGTTATGAAAAATTTCAATTTTAAACCTTTGGCTGTTCTGACTTTGGTTGCTGTGCTTTTTTCGGGCTGTGCAGGATTAAAGAAAATGAAAAGAAATGCCGACCAGATTCAATTCAAAGTAACGCCCGAAGTTTTGCAGACTCATGCAGGAGAGGTTGATTTAACAGTTGATGGACGGTTTCCGACCAAATATTTTGTTAAAAAGGCCACAATAACCGCTACTCCGGTGCTGAGATACGAAGGTGGTGAAACCGAATTTAGCCCGGTTACGCTGCAGGGAGAGAAAGTACAGGGTAACAACAGGGTTATCAGCTACAATGCAGGTGGTACCTTCAGCTATACTGACGATACTGAATTTTCGGAAGAAATGAGAAGATCGGAACTTGTAGTGAATATTACAGCTTCTAAAGGAGCCCGTTCCATTGATTTCGATCCTATAAAGATTGCCGATGGCGTGATTGCTACAAGCACTAATGTTGCCAATGTACCTAAACCTGTTTTAGGGGTGCGTCGTGAAGCAAACAACACCGGGAAATACGATCCCAATATTGACCCGTTTCAAAGAATTGTTCCCGAGGAGGTATTAGCCGATATTCATTATAAAATTAACCGCGCTAACCTTCAAAATGAGGAAATCTCAAAAGAAGATGTTAAGAAGTTCCTGGAGTATACTCAGCAAGCCAATCAGGAGGAAAGAATTGATCTTAAAAACATCGAGGTTTCAGCCTATGCATCACCCGATGGTTCGATTGACTTCAACACCGAACTGGCCGGAAAACGTAAGAATACTTCTTCTGACTATGTTGCCAAAAGGTTAAAAGAACTTGGTGTTGACATGAACCTTAAAACAAGGTATACCCCTGAAGACTGGGAAGGTTTTAAAGAAAAAGTGGAACAGTCGAATATCCAGGATAAAGAGCTGATTTTAAGGGTGCTTTCGATGTACAACGATCCGGAAGTTCGTGAGCGCGAAATCCGTAATCTATCGGAAACCTTTACTGCACTGGCCGATGAAATTCTTCCTGAGCTCCGCCGTGCCAAACTTATTACAAGCGTTGACATGATTGGTAAAACCGATGATGAACTGATGTCGCTTGCCAAATCAGACCCTGCGTCTCTGAATCCTGCAGAACTGCTTTATGCAGCTACTTTGTTCAACGATCTTGATGAGCAGCTTTCAATTTACAATTCATTTATTAATGTTTACCCGAATGACTGGCGCGGACCTAATAACGCAGGTTATGTTCTGGTAAAACAGATGAATTATGAAAAAGCAAAACCATTGTTCGAAAAAGCTGAATCGCTTAAGAACGATGAACCGATTGTTAAAAATAACCTAGGAGCAATTGCTTTGCGCGAAGGACGTATCGACGATGCTGAAGCATTGCTTGGAGCTGCTTCCGGCGCCGGGGATGAAGTAAATTATAACCTTGGAATCGTTAGCATTAAGAAAGCAAACTACGACCAGGCTGTGAAATACTTCAGGAGTTTCGAAGATGTGAATTCAGCACTTGCCAAAATGCTTACCGGTGACAATAACGGTGCTTTAAGAGATCTTGAAGCTTTTGAAATGGAAAACTGCTTTATGAAAGAATACCTGAAAGCAGTAATAGGCGCTCGCACTGCAAGAGAAAACCTGTTATTCGATTCATTAAAAGCTGCTGTTGAAATCAATCCAGAAATGAAGGAAAGAGCAAAAACCGATTTGGAATTTGCAAAATATTTCAACAACAATCAGTTTCAGCAAATAGTAAATTAGACTAATTATTGTTCTATATTACAAAGGGTGGCCGTTTTCGGCCACCCTTTGCTTTTTTATGACATATTGCTTTTCTTATTTGAAATGAAATCAGTATTTTTTCCAAATTGAATTTTTTACATCATTTATTTATTCTATTATGGAAATCATACATAATTACATTGAAAGCAACAAAGACCGGTTTCTGGAAGAGTTGTTCGAATTAATACGGATTCCTTCCATCAGTTCAGTTAAAAGCCATAAGCCCGACATGTATAAAGCTGCTGAATTCTGGAAGAAGCTTTTGCTGGAAGCAGGTGCCGATAAGGCTGAAGTATTCGAAACAGAAGGAAACCCGGTAACCTATGCAGAAAAGATTATAGATGCTTCACTGCCAACTGTTTTAGTTTACGGTCATATGGATGTTATGCCGGTCGACCCTATTGAAAAGTGGATTTCGCCACCTTTCGAACCCGAGGTGCGTGATGGTAAAATATGGGGACGCGGAGCCGATGACGATAAAGGGCAGGGAATGATGCATGCAAAGGCTTTTGAGCTGATGGTGAAAACCAAAACCCTTCCTTGTAACGTTAAATTCATGATTGAAGGGGAGGAGGAAATCGGTTCACCAAACCTGGGTAAATGGTGTGAAAAAAATAAAGAAATGTTGAAGTCGGATGTTATACTTGTATCGGATACATCTATGATAGCAGCCGATATTCCATCCATTACCACCGGACTGAGAGGTTTGGCCTATTGGCAGGTGGAGGTAACGGGTCCTAACCGTGACTTGCACTCAGGGCTCTTTGGAGGCGCTGTAGCTAACCCTATAAATGTGCTTTGCTCTATGATTGACCAAATGGTTGATGAAAACGGTAAAGTTACCATTCCCGGGTTCTATGACGATGTGCAGGAAGTTTCAAGGGAAGAGCGGGATCTGCTGGCAAAAGCACCGTTCAATGAAAATGAGTATAAAAAAGCAATTGATGTGGAGGAACTGGCAGGTGAAAAAGGTTATTCCCCCACAGAGCGGACCGGCATCAGGCCTTCATTCGATGTTTGTGGTATCTGGGGCGGTTATACCGGCGAAGGGGCTAAAACCGTGCTGCCTTCAAAAGCTTATGCCAAAATTTCCTCCCGACTGGTACCTGACCAGGATCATAATAAAATTTCCGGGTTGTTTAAGGAACATTTTGAGAGTATAGCCCCTAAATCAGTTAAGGTTGAGGTTACTTCCCTTCACGGAGGACAGGGATATGTCTGCCCGATTGATATTACGGCTTATAAGGCAGCAGAGAAAGCTTATACCGACGTATATGGCAAACGGCCTGTACCGGTACGGTCGGGTGGCAGCATACCAATTATTTCAACTTTCGAGGAAGTGCTTGGGGTAAAATCGGTATTAATGGGCTTTGGGCTGGAGTCGGATGCCATTCATTCGCCAAATGAGAATTATCCACTTGAACAGTTTTTTAACGGAATTGAAACAATACCGCTGTTCTATAAATATTTTGCTGAAATGAGCAAATAGGTATTGGATTTTACAACTACTTTAGCTAGAAATAAAACAGAGCCATTCTGCAACAGGATGGTTCTTTTTTATGCCGGAAAAACATTCAGAACTTCTTTGCATTAATTTTAATTACCGCAAGTTTTTCCTTCAGTTCAATTTTGAGATCTTTTTCATCAAGGGCATTCAAAATTTGATTGAAATCAATTCCTTCTGCTGACGATGTGGAGCTTTTCTGTACAACAGCATTTTGTTGACTATTGCTTTTCATAAAAACTTGTATCAGGTCATTCAAAAACTCTTCGGTGATGGGAATCTCGCCCTCTACTGATAAACCCTTTAATTCGCTTAAATTATTTTCTAAAATTCTGTGAACAACAGCTTTCATACGTTACATTTTTATGCTTAAATCAATTATTAATTTGTTTTCCCGGGTGGAGAACTCTTCCCAGGTGATGAGAGGATTCAGATATTCCAGGCCCTGTTGCCTGAGCAAATCTGCAAAGTTAATTGTGATTGAGGAGGATGAAATATCAATTGCTGAACCGGCTGATTTATGCCCTTCCTTACCATCACTGAATTTTGATTTAAACCACTTCCAGCTCTTCTGAAAGGTAATCGCAGATTTAAGTGCAATTTTTTCATAAAACCGAATGCCTTCAAGAAATTCAACTGTTAGAACCGGCTCGGAATATTTGTTATTGGAAACGGGATGCACAAGGCACCTGATGGTTTTGTTTATTTTTTTGTGATTTATGGCAACAATGAATTCATTGTCATTCAAATCGCTGAAAGTTAGCGATTGAAAATCCTTCATTCCGTCGGAATTGGTTATCAATTCATTGAGAATCGAATTTAACAATCCTTCCTGAACCGGCAGATAAACAGACAAACGGGCGCCTTTGACCCCATTGTAGTTTTGCTCCTGCAGTTTTTCCAGCAGCATGTTTTGCAGTGATATGAGACTCATAGCGAAATTTTATAATTAGAACAGCTTAATAATTAAGTTGTTCTAATAAAACGGATATTTCTTGGAGAGGTTGGAGGTGAAAACAGTTTTTAATGGATGTGTAGAACCTTTTTTTACCTTCTTCCCAGAGGTGGGGGCAAAAATCTTATTATCATCGGGCGTAGGATTTTTTATAAAATCCGGAAAAATAAGTGCAACTATAATTTTAATCTGTATTCAATGCCGGCAATATGAATGGAGTTTTTATCTGTAAAGTAATTATTAAACCTGTAGTACAATCCAATGCGGTGTAAGTCTCCTATTTTGCGTGTGAAGCCTAAATCAATTCTTGATTTCTTTAACTCTTTGTCGTTTAAATTATGGAAAAGTTCATAGCTGGCAAAAGGTGTAATTTTATTTCCCTTGATGTTATATTCGAGTTTAAACCGGGGTCGTATGTATTTACCCTGTTCATCTTCCTGGAAGTCGGAAGTGTTTGTATACCGTGCCCTAAAGGATGCCTCAAAGCGGTCTATTTCATGGGATGCCTGCAGGTCGAAGGCAATTCGGTTATAATTCAGGTTATCATTTTTCTTTATCTCGGTTCCTAAACGGTATGTCCCTGCCAGCGACAGAAAAGAAAAAGGTTCATATTCGAGTTTTCCCTGTATCATATACTCATCCAGGTTAAACTGGTCCTGGAACCTGAATTCGGGAACAACACTAAACGAGAACTGCTTCATAAAATCCTTCCTGAATTCCAGTTCAATCCAGGTGCCAAACTTCTCTGTTTTAGCCCCCACATTTGAATTACCTGCAATTATCAGGCATGCTGCCAAAAGAAAATGATACAAAAGTTTCATGGGTTTATTTCCCTTTTAGTTTGACCGTTGCTGTCGAAGAAAATAGTAATACGTGCAGTATCGCGGAGGTAATTAATTCTGGTAATCTGATATCGCGTAATTTTCACCCCTGTGCGTTCTTCAAGGTCTTTTAATAATTCTTCTTCCTTATCTTTATGCATGTTTTCAATCTTCTCGTAAAGAACTTCCATTGAGTTCTCCCGACGTATCATAAGAATCTTTTCAAGCGCCCATAGAGCTCCTACCAACAGCAGGTTAACGAAAGTAAGTTCCACATAACCAAAATAATCTTTCGAAAGTGCATTAATTACTGATACGGCAATAATGATGAAAAGATAGGTCATCTCTTTTGGCGGAATGGCATCCGTACGGTACCTGATTATTCCAAAAATGGCAAACAATCCCAGTGCAAATCCCAACTCAATTTTAACACTTTCAAGTAGAAATACCAGAAGGAATACTGCAATACTTATGGCAAAATAGCTGAAGTAAAATTCTTTACGCCTGCTTATACGTGCATAAAGCATTACTACAATAATAAATGTTGCTGCCAGGTTGAAGGCAAAGCGCAAGGCAAGAGTAACAATGAAATCAATTTGTCCGGTATTTAAGTTTAGCAGGTAATACATAAAAGCTGGTTGTTAATAATGTTTTTGTTAAGGAAGAGAAGACGTTCTTTAAAGCAATTGCTTTTGAGTCCGGGTTCAAGCAAAGCCCTTCCGGTGCAATATTTTGATAATCCTTTTTGCTGAATTTGCAATTTCTTAAGTAAAGCCACCAGGGGTGATGAATTTAATATACTTCCCTGTTTTAATTCAATTATTGCCAGATTTTCAAGGGCAAGTTCTTCTTTAGAATTGCTAACTCTAAGCTGAACATCAATTGTGCATCTTTCAGACTTATGCTTATTAATAAGAGAAATCCGATTAAACCTGTTAAAAAGCACAGGCTGGGGATTGAGGTGCGTATAAGGTGAATTAGCATTTAAAAACCGGTATTCTGCTTCAGTTACTGCTTCTTTTTGATATGAAGTTTCAATCCTCTTCTTAATAGTACGTTGTTTATTTGTTTTTCTTTTTATTTCAAAGAAACCATATTCCGATGTTTCATATTTTCTGCGTCGTACTTTGTACCTGTCACGAAATCCATTATGATGATGCAGATACATCTGGTTGTCTGAAGTATCGAAATACATGGTCTGATATCCAATCATACGTTTGCCTTTAATTTCAAGCACATCATAAAATGGAATAAGTTGTTCAAGCAAACATTCCAGTTTTGAAGCAGGAAACCAGAATTTTTGATCGATTCGGTTCATAAGCTTTATTCCTGATACATCATCCAGACAAACAGAATCTAATTTTTCCAATATGGAATCTAGTTTTGACAAATTAAGGTTTCTAAAATGATTTTGTAACAAAAATGTAAATTTTTATTTAGAAAGTACAATAATCTAAATCATTGCTTTATGTGTGTAGCTTCAATATTCATTCGTTTTTAGCTGTTGGTTCTGTTTATCGTTGCTGTGTGTCAATAAAATACGTGTAGTTGGGAAAGTTTTGAAATTGTCAGATAACGGTTAAACTTTTCACCAGGTAGATAGTCTCAATTAAAGATAACAATATTTTGTCGAAGCATATTGCAGGTTTTATCAAAGGATGGTATGAGTATAAGTTAAGGTTAACTTCATAGACTAATTGGTGAAATTAACAGAGAGATTGAACAAAAAACATAATATTAGAGAAATTTAAATCAACCTATGAAAATAATAGCACTCTTTATATTTATCTGGATCATGAGTTTTGGATCTTTTGCACAGGAGGTGAGTCCTTCAGCGGGTCATCTTAATTTTTTTCTGGAATGTCGTGATTGTGATTTTACTTTTGTCAGGCAGGAATTGGATTTTGTTACTTTCGTTCGTGATCCCAAGCTTGCCGATGTTCATATATTATCAACTGAATCAAGAACAGGTAGTGGCGGAAGGAAATATTTTCTAAATTTTATTGGAATGAACCGGCTTGCCGGGCAAAATATTGAATATGAATATTTGTCTGAGCAATCGTATACTGATGATGATGTCAGGAGGGGTTTGCTTAAGGTTATCAAGACAGGGATTTTACATTTTTACTCCAAAAATGGACTGCTGAAGCAAATCGAAATCACCATGGCAGAAGATGACTACAAGGAAACTAAAGTGCAGGTTAATGACCCCTGGAACTTGTGGATTTTCACCATAGAGGCCGGCAGTGATTTCCAGAAAGAAGAAAGTCAGAATGAACTGGCATTTGAATCAGAAATAGAGGTAGATAAAATAACTCTGGGTTGGAAGACGAATTTTGAAGCAGGTTATAATACAGACATCGAGAATTATTTTGATGAAGGAGAGAAAATTTCAGTTCGTCGGAATGAAGTGGAGGTAAGAGGTAATTTTATAAAAAGTTTATCATCACGTTGGTCGGCCGGAATATTTGCTAACTATTCTTCTCAGAGCTATTTGAATATTCGGAATTTGTATGAAGCAGATGCAGGTTTGGAGTATAACATCTTTCCCTGGGATGTAAGTAACCGGAAGATTTTTACTTTTCGCTACCAGGCAGGTGGAAGCAAATATGAGTATGATGAGATTACCATTTATGAAAAGCAAAATGAAATGCTTTACTTTCAGTCGTTAAGCCTGAACCTTGAAATGGTGCAACCCTGGGGAAACATTGAAGCCCGGTTGCAAGGCAGGCACTATTTCCATGATTTTTCCAAAAACAGACTGACCTTCGATTCAAACGTATCTATGAGGCTGACCCGTCAGTTATCGGTTTATACCGGATTGGAGGCAGAGGTTGTCCACGATCAGCTGTATCTGCCCAAAGGTGATACTTCTATTGAAGATTTGCTGTTAAGAAGACGAAAGTTAGCTACTACCTACGAATTCTCAGGTTATTTTGGGTTTAGGTTCACCTTTGGTTCTATCTATAACAGCGTTGTGAATGAACGTTTTTAAAGCACCTGTTGTCTGACGGAATGGATCAATAAAACAAGACTCCGGAATTATATCTGAACATCAATGAAATTATCAGGCCTGGGCATCCATAATTAAGGATGCCGGCACTTAAACTGTAATTCAATTTACTGATTTTGAATATTAGCTGTAGCTTTATTAGTCAGCACAGCATCTTCCATTATCACCTCATAAAAATATCCTGAGCCAAAATCTTTATCAAGTGTGATTTTACCTTTGAAGCTGACTTCATCATTAACTTCCGCCACATCTTGTGAGGTAATTGTTAAATCGTATTTGCCGTTACTGTCGGTTCCGTCCTGTATGTGAACCCAGTTCTTCCCCATTATCTCCTTGTTCACTTTAACCACTACGCCTCTGATTTCAACTTCCTTGTCGGCGTATTGATTTTTGTCTTCAAAGATTTGTGCAATAGTTAACTCATCACCTGATTTTTCGAGGCTGATGCTGCTTTTCTTGCCGGTTTCAATTTTACCTGAATGAGCTCCGCCCATCATATCTCCCATGCCGTGCATTCCGGTTGCCGGATGGTTCATTATGGGATTTGTGCTGACTTGATTTACAAAATAAATGACATCGAAGGTGCGATCAAGGTCCTTACTGTGAAAATTAGTCATCTGCATTGCTTCATCGTAATATAAAACATCACCCACCTGTACATCCCGTTTGGTTACTGCCATCCACTTCTCATCAGAGTTTTCCTTAACTTTCAAATAGGTATATCCCGAAGCCTGTACTACTTCAGCGACTTCAAACACGCGCTCGTTACCTACTGCCGCCTGCTCCGTCTGGTTATTTTTTCTTACACATGATGTAACAACCAGTACAACTGCTATAATCAGATAAATCCTCATTTTCTTCGTTTTAAATTTATTTTAACACAGGGCAAATTTAATTAAAATAGCAGCACTGCAAATTCTCAGTTAAATATTAAATTTTTTTAATAAATGGATTAATAATTAAAAATAATGCTGTCCGATTTTGGCTTTTTCCCGGTTCTTCTTCCTATATCAGGCATTTGCCTATTGGTTTTCAATTCCTTTTAGTCTATATTTGTTAATACACCCAATGACCTAATGCGATGAAACACAGGTCTTATAAGAACACAAATCTGATAGTATGGATTGTTATTATTCTTGGATTCTCCTTCCTGTATTTCTCTTACTTTTTTGTTTACATTCCAGGTCAGGAAGCCCGGTTGAAGCAAAGGGCCTTCCGGATATTAAAAGAATACGGAAGTAACATATCGGATAAGCACAACTATTTTTCAAATCATTTTAAAAATTATGTACTTTTTTACGGAATCAAGCATTATGGCTTTGAGAAAGCTTTTAAAAATGTTGAATCGATAAATAAAGAAGTCTATGATATCATTGATGATTTATTTGAAGTTATAACTGATAGTGCTTCTTTCGAAAAAAAGGAAATACCCGATTCGTTTCAGATTGCCGGTAACCAGATGTATCTTCAGTTTCATAAAAAAATTGCAGAGAAGAATAATGCCAAAATTGACAGTCTGATAAAAGTAAATGTTAAAAATACCCTAAGAAAAAATGGTTTGTTGATAAATATCCCGGTTAACCTGTTTATGGATGGGCTGAAATTTGACCACCTCTTCGAGAACATTGTCCTGTTTGATAGTTTGGAGGTTTTTTACAATTCAAATGAGGATGTGTTAATCGATATTAATTACCCCGAAGCATTGTGCGACAGTATTGAGGGTATGCAGGGTGGTACCTATCTAAAACTGGATGTAAGGGGGGAGAATAAGCACGTGATGATAATGCCGGTGCATTTTATTGCTAAAAAGTTTTTCCTTGCCGGTTTTATACCCGATACCAAATACAGGGATATAACCCGAACAATAAATAGTCAGTTGTTGATATTCCTGGCCGGAATCCTGCTACTGGTTCTTATTGGAATGCCTGTATTAAAAGTTATCTTTTTAAGTCCAAATGAACGCCTGAAGGCAGTAGATGCAAGTAGCAGCGTTTTTTCTGCAGTATTAGGCACAGGTTTATTAATCTTGTTATCAATAAGTTTTATCAAACAACAATTTTCCGACAGTTTATCCTCCGGGAGCAGGATTCAACTGGTTTCAGATTTACTTTATTCGAATGTTAAATCCGACATCAATTCAATAAAACAACTTTACTGTTCAATAAATGATTTAGCTCTTAAAAGAAATAAACAGGCATGCAGCGGAAGCATTGTTTTATCAGGGGTTGATCCCATATTGTCGGAACTTGTTGATAGTCATTTAGTAAGAAATGGAAATTTCCTTCAGGACAGTTTAATGAAAGACAAGTTTAGTGCTTATAATATCAAGTTAAACAGCGGCAGTAAATTTTTAAGATATCCTAACCTGCATAGCCCTTTCCCGTTGAATGAGATCTTACTGGTAAACGATTCCGGGAAAATATCAAAAGCCATTACAAGAACACCTTTCTCCGATTTGGTTGAAATCGACTTAAGTGAACGAAATTATTATACCAACATTAAAGACACCAGTTTGGCCTGGGTTTCAAGAAATAACTACAAGTATTACATTGAATCCATACAATCATACAATACAGGAAAGGGAGAAACTGCCATATCATTCTATACCACAGCATTCGACAGTGCAGTGCCGGTGCTTGCCATTACTTCAGTTATTCCTTCGTTGTATTACCAGGTCGTACCCAAAGATGTGGAATTTTTGGTAGTAGACGATAAGGGCAATGTGCTTTATCATTCCATAAAATCAAAAAACCTTCATGAAAACTTTTTGGAAGAGTGTGAATTGGATTACAGGCTGACAAAGGCAGTTGATTTACGGATAGAAGATAAGTTCGAGCTGGATTACAACGGTAAAAAATGGCTGGCAAGAATTCTACCTTTTGAGGATACTCCTCTGTTTCACATTACTTTAATTGATCAAAGTCCTGTAAATAATAAAAATGCAAGGGTGTTCCTTTTTTCCTTTTACTTTTTTGTTGTTTCAATTCTACTTTTATTGATCGCCATTCTCATTAAAAGGTGGATTTTTCCTGCCAGACAAGAGAATGGGTTCTCCTGGTTTTTAATGTGGCTTAATTTTCAGTATGTTAAGCACAAACAATATAAAAAGTTGATTGGTCTTCTGGTATTATCAGTGATTCTGCAGGTGGCCGGAATATTTTCTCTGGAAAATCCACTTTCTGTTTTGTTTTACCAGTTCTTTTTTATGGTATATGTCCTGTACATCAGTATGCTGGTTTTGAAAAGACAAGAAATCAGTAACAAACATTTTAATTATGGAATACTGTTCATCCTTGGTATTCTCCTGATTCAGATTTTATTGTCGTGGACTATTGATTTAATGAATAAACTGATGTTTTTGGGAGTCGTTTTTCTGATAGTCGTTTATGTAACAAAAGGAGTACTTGTAAATTTAGAGGATGACGAGGAGGGAGTGAAGCTGGGCATAAAGAAAAAACAAAATTTTTACCTGCTTTATTTATTTCTTTTGCTTTCAAATCTTGCTGTAGTACCTGTAATTCAGCTTTATTTTTCTGTTAAAAACACAGAGGACAGGCTTTGGCAACAGGAACAAATGTTTAAGGTCGCAAATGACAATATAGCATTGAAATTGCAATATGAGGATCATAAAGCTCCATGGTTTGAAAAGATTCAGGGAAACAATATCGATTATATGAAAGTTTCCTATGAATCCCCGCCCGATGAACCCGAAGATACGGCATTGATAACCAATTCAGATAAAATCTATTCAAGTTTATACGATCCCATAACGAAAGGCTATTTTCCCCTGGAATTATTCAAAGGTAGAAACTATACCAACGAATGGGAATTAAGCGATTCGATAATTTACACTAAGGCAGGAAAAGAGGGAGCAGTAAAAGTTATTTCTGGTGGAAAAGCAGGTGCTGATTACCTTCTGCTGATATCTGTTATAGTAATTGCCTGCATTTTAATTTTAGGATTTATAGGGTTGCTGCTGAAATTTCTGGCAACTGTAATTTTTAACCTGCACCCTCAAAAGAACCCCGAAGAAGATAAAGAATGGAGTGAAGTTATTACAAATCCGGAGAATAGGCGTATCCTGCTGAAAGCGTTCAACGGTGATTGTTATTTCAGAAAGTCTGCTGATTTTCTTTACGCCAATAATGAAAAAGCTTCAGCTAAAAAGAAGGATTCAGATCGTAAACCGGTCTTTATTTCTCAGATACTTGATGGTGAAGTAAAACTTCAGGAAGTGCTGAATTCTCAACCTGTAATCTGGTTGAGTGGAATCGACAATTACATCTATCAAATCGACAAACACGAATCATTGCTTTCAACTATAATGCAGGTAAACCGAAATTCTGAGAAAAGAGTTGTTGTGGATTTGCCGTTTGATATCGAATTAATAAATGAATATTACGACGAATACATCAGTGAAAATGAACTAAAAACCGAATTTACTGCTCAGCTTTTTGAATTAAGGAAAAGGTGGAATCATGTGTTTAGAAATTACTATGAATACAATGGATACATTGATTTAAAATCGCACAAAAAAGCTGAAAAGGAGACAATGAATTATAAAAGGGAGAATTTGAACATCGATGAATGCATTCCGGAATTAAAAGCTGCTCCTGAATTGAGATTTAATTTAATTTGGGCAAACCTGACCAGCAAAGAAAAGATTACATTGTATGATCTTGCTGATGATGGTTTATTAAATCGTAAAAATAAAACCACCATAAAAAATTTAATTGATAAAGGATTGATAGTTTCAAACGGCAACCTGAAGCTATTTTCCGATAAATTCAGAGAATATGTACTGAAGCAGCTTACGCCATCAAAAATCAAAACAATAGAAAGGGACCTTGGACTAAAAGGGCAATGGAGAAACATCCGTTACCTGATTTTGTTGATATTAATTCCTTTGGGCGCCTTTATATTTATGTCACAGGGAATTTCGATGGAGAAAATATTTGGTATAATAGGCGGGGCACTCGCTGCAATTACAGGTCTGTTGCGCTTGTTCGATACAAGTACATTCAAAAATTCTGCATCTTAGTGTAATTTTAACTGTCGTAAAAATCAAGCTTATAAGGCTGTATGGTACTATACCTTTATTTATCAATTTGAACAGCAATGAAGTGACTGTCAACATAACCTATTTGGGCAACGAACCTACAGGAAAAAATTTATCCGGCAGAAGGAATCACCGCCTATTGAAAGGCTGCATTAATTAGCAGATGCCCCTTTCTCACCACTTTGCTGATCGACCAAAAACTGTTCTTCTTTTTCCCACTCAATTTTGTGTAATTCCATCATCAATGAATCTTTCATTGACATATATTCCTGCATCCGATCCTTATTAACAGGTTCCACCGGTGGTGCCTCCATTTTCATCGGATCGATGGGTGTTCCGTTTTTAAACACCCTGAAATCGAGGTGCGGACCGGTTGACAAACCGGTAGAACCAACAAATCCGATTACCTGCCCCTGATTTACCCGGGCACCCTGGACAATTCCTTTTGCAAAGCCCGAAAGGTGCATGTAAACGGTTGTATACACTGAGTTGTGTTTTATTCTCAGGTAATTGCCGCCTCCATTTGCCTGATAAGCCCTTTTTATGACTGTCCCGTCTCCAATGCTCATAACCGGTGTCCCTGTTGGAGCAGCGTAATCCACTCCATGGTGGGGCCTTCTGATGCGCAACACCGGATGCATTCGCGCATGGGAAAAGCCTGAGCTGACGCGGGCATATTCCAGGGGTGCCTTCAGAAAAGCGCGGCGCAGGCTGTTGCCTTCATGGTCAAAATAATCGTACCTTTCATCCTGTAAAAAGCGGAAGGCATAATTTTCACTGCCGTAATGGTCGAACTGCACGGCATATATTTCCCCTATCCCAATCGGGATGGAATCAACATATTGTTCTTCATATATGACCCTGAACCGGTCACCTTTCTGGATAGCAAAAAAATCAATTGACCATGCAAATATATCGGAAAGCCTTATGGAAAGCATTGGATCGAGGCCATTGCCTGCAACAGCATTCCACAGCGATGATTCTATCTCGCCATGTGCGGTTTTTAACCTGGTCTCTACCTCTTTCTCGCCTTTGTATACCTTCAGCGAATCGAATAATTCAAATACATAATAATCGATGGCTGAATTTTCATAAACGAAGTAGCGGGTTTCGTTCAGTGAATCTGCTGTCTGGAATATAGAAAAGTTACTTCCCCTTCTTATTTTTCTCACATCAAAAATATCTTTCGCCTCCCGGGCAATGCGGTCGATGGTTGCCATACTTACTCCAAAATCACCTAAAATGTGGCTTAAATGCTGGTTGGGTTTTACCTTGCCGTCCTGTATTATAAAAGAATCGACCGGAATCCCGTATTTAAGAATTGGCGGTGTTGGGATGGAGGCAATGGTATCCATTACAATAGGTTCCCTTTTTGCTTCTTTTTTACTGTTGCATGAAGCAGAAAACAATGCAATTAAGGAAATGCTTATTAATAAAAGCGGCAGGGTTTGGTATCTTCTCATTATAATATGTTACAGTTTAATTTTATCAAATCCTTTTCCGTATACCCCCATTACACTTCCCATGGTAATGAATGCCTCCGGATCTATCTCCCGTATTTTTCTGAAAATCTGGCTTGTCTCTTTTTTTCTTACCACCGACATGATGATTTTTGTATCCTCCCGGGTGTACCAGCCTTTTCCGTCCAGTATAGTAACGCCTCTTATGGCCTCTTTATTGATAAAGTCGGCAATTTTTTGATAATTTTTTGATATTATGAACATTTGCGCCGAACGGTTGGCACCGCTTAAAAAGGAATCAAGCGAATAAGCTACCACCCACATCGACACATAACCGTAAACCAGCTTTTCCGGCGATTGGAAAACAAAATACGATGAAGCAATAATAATCACATCGCAATACAGAATAATTCTTCCGGGGCTGACGTTGCGGTATTTGTTAACTATCATGGCGAAAATGTCGGTTCCACCGGTACTTCCTCCACGTGAAAAAACCACTCCCAGGCCAATGCCTCCTGCCATTCCACCCAGTACGGCCGATAAAAATACATCATTTACAAGAGGTTCTTTAACAATGTTTTGAAAAAGTGCGAAAAACAGGGTAAGCATTAGAATGCTGTAAATGGTTTTTACACCGAAATTGGCCCCTAGAATTTTGATGGCTATTAATACAAGAACAACATTAATTGATAGAAAGGTTACACTTACAGGAATTTTTGCAGCAAAATACAGTACAGCCCCTACGCCACTGATTCCACCTCCCGTAATTTCAGCGGGAATCAGAAAAACAACCCACCCAAGGGCAAATAACGAAAGCCCAAAGGTTATGATGACGTAATCTTTTATGGCATCTGCCAGTTTCCGGTTCATATTAAGTAATCCTGTAAACATTGTAAAGAAAATAATTTTATGAAAACGGCCGCAAAAGAACGAACCGAAAAACGATTAAAAGGTGAGGATTGTCATGAAATCTGACGGCTGTAAGCATAAGAAAAAAATAGCTGTGATGCACTATTTTAGCCCTGATGTAATCATTTGATATACTGAACGAAGGCAGGGGTGTGTCAATAAAGGAGCCGGGTTAATTCCCATGTTAATAAATCAATAAGTCGCTGAACAAAAGAAGAGTATTTTATCTTTATTGTAATGCAGCAATTACTCCTTATAATTCATTAAAGATTAGAATCATGAAAAAAGTAGGCATCATCGGGTCAGGCAATGTTGGTCAGGCGCTGGCAAAAGGTTTCGCAGCAATCGGATATGAAACTACCCTTTCATCCAGAAATGAAGGAAAACGTAAAGAGCTGGAGCAGGAGATAAAGGACATAAAAACCGATAACCCGATTAACACGGCAAAGAACAACGAACTGATTGTTTTTGCAGTAAAAGGATCGGAAGCAAAAAAGGCGCTGGAAGAAATCGGACCCGAAGCTCTTTCAGGAAAAACAGTTATCGACACTACCAATCCAATCGCTGATACTGCACCTGTAAATGGAGTGCTTGTGTACTTTTCCGAAATTAATAAAAGCCTGATGGAAGAACTTCAGGCAGCAGCTCCCGGGGCTAAATTTGTTAAAGCATTCAGTTGTGTTGGCAGCCCGTTTATGGTGAATCCTCCTTTTGAATCCAGACCCACCATGTTTATTTGCGGCGATAGTGAGGAAGCAAAAAATGAAGTGACCAAAATACTGCAACAGTTTGGCTGGGATACGGAAGATATGGGCAATGTGGAAGCAGCCCGCGCCATCGAGCCGCTGGCAATACTGTGGTGCATTCCCGGACTCAGGGAGAACCGGTGGAACCATGCCCTGAAGCTTGTAAAATAATCGTCCCCCAATGAATGACTAACCTTCAGCAACTGGGTATAATGCAGGTTAAAGATGTATTGTTATTGTTGAACAATTGAGCGTTACCTGTGTATATAATTACATATCAGAGAATAATACTAAAAATTGTTGCTATGTTAAAAATAAAAAATACTATCCGTTTGTTGTTCCTTGTTGTAGGTATTATTGCTTTTACCGGTTGCGGTTCAGGGCAAAAGGAAAAATCGGAAACCTCCCCGGTTCCTGAAGAAACAAGGGCAGTTCAGGCTCTCGTGGAAGAGCGGAATGAGTTGGTGGAACAAGCCAGTGCAGAATTATCCGAAGTTAATGAGAAGGTTATGAAACTTAATGAAATGATTGAAGCGAGAGGAGAGCCTCTTTCTGAAGAACTGAACAATAGGGTTGACTCTTTTGCGATTCTGCGTCAGTCCATTAATGAACGTGTTGGTCTGATTGAAAACGTGTCGGTAGATGACTGGGAAATATTCAGGGAGAGGCTGGAAGCTGATCTGGAGGAAGCGAATGAGGATATTGAAGAAATAATGCAGGAACTATAGATCATGTTAAGGGCCCTGTTTCCAAAAAAAGCGTTCGGATTTAAACCCGGAGGTAAAAATACAGCATTGAAAGTTTAGTCCATTAAGCTAAAATGATGATGTGCATTGCCTTGCTTCGGGGAGGCTTGCCGGAATGTGCTCTGAAGCTAATCATTTGAAACCTGGTGCTTTATTTTTATTTTTATGAAAAATGGATTCATAATTGGAGGTTAAATGTTGTTGTTTTTTATAACAACCTTTGCAGATAATCGTATACTCTGTAACTAGTAAAAAAAATCCAAAATTTGAAACCATGTCAAAATTAAGTAACCTTATCAGCTTGCTGCTTGTTTGTTTTTGCCTGATTGGTTTTACCGGTTGCGGCACCGGGCAGCAAAAAAACAGTGACACCCCGGCAGAAACAGTTGACCCCGAAATGTTAAAGGCATTTCAGCAGGAACAGCTGGATTTGATGCAAAAAGCCAATACCCAAATGTCGGAACTCAACCAAAAAATTCTTGAGCTGAACGATAAGATTAAAACAAGGAAGGCAAAACTTTCCGATGAACAAAACCAGCTTATTGATACATTTGAAAAAAAACGTGCATCAATGAATCAGCGCAGGCATCAGATTAAAAACGTGTCGTACAACGACTGGGAAACATTTAAAAATAAATTTGAAGCAGACCTGGAGAATTGCTGTGCAGATATTGATAAGCTTTTGGCAGAACTTTAGGTTTTGATTATACCCATAATTGCATGAAAAAACCGGGCGCCTTCAGGCAACCGGTTTTTCTGTGACTATCGTTTCAGAAATTAAATTCCGAGTTTTTCCTTAACAAGAGAGGGGATTTCACCCGGTTCTTTCGCTACCGGCACACCGGCCTCATCAAATGCTTTAATCTTTTCTTCAGCTGTTCCCGATCCGCTTGAAATAATAGCGCCGGCATGTCCCATTCTTTTTCCCGGAGGTGCCGATTGGCCGGCAATAAATGCCACTACAGGCTTGGTCATTTTTTCCTTTATGTATTTTGCTGCCTGTTCTTCAGCGTCTCCGCCAATTTCCCCGATAAGTACAACCGCATCGGTTGCCGGATCATTTTCATACATATCGAGCAGATCGATAAAATACAACCCCGACACCGGGTCACCTCCGATACCTACGCAGGTCGATTGGCCCAGGTCATTTTCTGTGAGCATATTCACCACTTCATAGGTTAGGGTGCCTGAGCGGGAGATGAGTCCTACATTACCCTTTTTAAATATCATGCCCGGTAATATGCCTATAAGGCATTCATCGGGAGTAATCAGCCCCGGGCAGTTTGCTCCAATCATTTTGGTGCCGTTTTGCTTCAATACTGTTGTGGCTTTCATCATATCCTGAACCGGCACTCCTTCGGTAATACATACCACCAGTTCAACGCCGGCATAGCTGGCTTCCATAATGGCATCGCCGGCAAACGGTGCCGGAACAAAAATTACCGATGCATTGGCTCCCGTAGCTTTTACGGCTTCTTCCACAGTGTTGAATACGGGAACACCATCCACATCAGTGCCTCCTTTTCCGGGGGAAATGCCTCCAACAACATTGGTTCCGTATTCTTTCATTTTGCTGGTATGAAAACCACCATCGCGGCCGGTAATACCCTGCACAATAACTTTTGTGTCTTTATTTATAAGTATACTCATTATACGAATCTTTAGGCTTTAAATTTAATAGTTAATTTTTAAATCCCCCGTTTGCTAAGTTCAATTGCCTTTTGTGCTGCTTCGCTCATGGTTGAAACCGTTGGCAGCCCAAATTCCCTGATGATATCAAGCCCTTCTTTGGCATTGGTGCCCGAGAGGCGAATAACAACCGGTATGTCGGTATTTATTTCTTTCATGGCTGTCACCAACCCACGTGCTACATCATCGCAACGGGTAATGCCGCCAAAAATGTTTATCATTACCGCCTTAACATTGCTGTCGCTCAGTAATATATTCATCGCTTCAACTACCTTTTCAGGATTCGAGGAACCGCCAATATCGAGGAAGTTGGCAGGTTCACCTCCATACAGCTTTATCATGTCCATTGTAGCCATAGCCAGGCCTGCGCCATTTACCATACAACCGATATTGCCGTCGAGTTTAATGTAGGAAAGCCCTTTTTCATTGGCATCAATCTCTTTTTCTTCATCGGGGGTGGCTTCCCTGAGGGATAGAATTTGTGACTGCCGGAAGAGGGCATTGTCATCAAAGTTCATCTTACCATCAATAGCCAGTACCTGCTTGTCGGGCGTAACCACCAGCGGGTTTATTTCTGCCAGTGAAGAGTCGGTATCAACGTACAGCTTATAAAGCTTAACCAAAATAGCTGACGCCTGCCGCATCTGTTTGGGATCGTCAAACAACTGAAGCGCTATTTTACGTGCCTGCCAGTCCATTAAACCCATAACCGGATCAATGCTCATCTTAATGATTTTCTCGGGCGATACACGTGCCACTTCTTCTATTTCAACACCACCCTCGGCGCTTGCCATCAGGGTTATTGATTTGGTATTTCTGTCGTTGATTAAGCCTACATAGAATTCTTTCTCAATATCAACGGCATCGGCCACCAATACTTTTTCTACTGTCAAACCCTTAATGTCCATACCAAGAATCTGACCGGCTTTTTCAACCGCTTCGGCTTTTGTACTTGCCAGTTTTACACCACCGGCTTTCCCTCTGCCTCCTACATGCACCTGGGCCTTCACTACCCTCAGCCTGTCATCATCGGGTACTTTTGATTTGACTTCTTCAACAGAATGGCATACTACACCATCCGGAACAGGAATGCCGTACTCTTTGAATAAATTTCGGGCCTGAAATTCGTGAATTTTCATGTTATTATTTTAGTTGTACTGAAGTGAAAAATAAATTCCAAAATTACCAAATATTTAATAATCGAGAACTATCAATATGTGCCTTTTTTTATGACATTTAGCATTGTTAGCCCCTATTTTGCTAATAAAGGTTTTTTTAATGAGTCAGAAATTCAAGGCACTGACTTTCAATTTTTTTTTTCAACACCTCTAATAGTTTATTGTTCTGAAATCTGACCGGAAAATTAAGCTTTCGGCACAATTGTACCCGGTGTTCATCTGAATTGAAAGGGTTGGCAGATCATTTTTTTCAGTTAGATTTGCATCAAATTTCTGAATAAATGGAAGAGCTGATTCAAAATATAATTTCCCGGGAAGCTGAAGCAGTAAAAAGGATTCCTGTTAATGATTCTTATATGAAGGCGGTAGAGCTGATCTACCGTCATGTACATCAGTTGAAGGGTAAACTTGTCACCAGCGGAATGGGAAAAGCCGGACAAATTGCCCAAAATATTGCCACCACTTTCAGTTCAACCGGCACCCCGGCTGTTTTTCTGCATCCCAGCGATTCACAACATGGTGATTTGGGAATAATCCAGGAAAATGATGTGCTGCTTTTGATCTCAAATTCAGGCAAAACACGTGAAATCCTGGAACTGGTGGTGCTGGCTGAAAACCTGCAACCGGGCATTCCGCTAATTTCTATTTCCGGGAATAAGGAAAGCATTCTGGCTAAAAATGCCGATGTGTTTCTGTACACCGGAAACCCTGATGAAGTTTGTCCGCTTGGGCTTACTCCCACCACTTCAACGACAGTATTTACTGTTATGGGCGATGCCCTGGTGGTGGCGCTTATGAACAAAATAGGTTTTACCAGCAGCGACTATGCCAAACGACACCATGGAGGCTATTTGGGCGACAAATCCCGCCTGCAGGCCGGGGCTTTGAAAACTCTGGCTACGGAGGAGCAGGCAAAGGCTCAGGCAAAATCAAAAAAGAATTGAGTGGCAGCAACATGCCGCAGGAATAGTAAAGAGTAAACCACCTGCATCATTGTCCTTAAAGTCCTTAGTGTTTTTAAAGAAAATTTTTAGTTTTTATAAGAAGAAATTATCCTGTTAAATTAAAAAATTACCATATGCGAATTACCAGGCATAACACCTCAGCATTAATAATCGACATTCAGGAACGGCTGTTTCCGGTAATGTGGGAAAAGGAGAAACTGTTGAAAAATTGTCAGTTGTTCATCCGGGGAGTGTTACAACTTGGAATCCCGGTCACCGTTACCCAACAATATACCCGTGGGTTAGGTGAAACCATCGAAGGAATAAAAAACGTTTTTCCTGAATTTAATTTCATCGAAAAAAGGGAGTTCAGTTGCTGCGATGAACCTTCGGTTATCGAAAAGCTGAAAAAGGAACAGGCAAAAAATATTCTCATCTGTGGCATTGAATCACATGTATGCGTGCTTCAAACAGCTATCGATTTAAAAGAGAGCGGCTTAAACCCGGTGGTGGTTATCGACGGTGTTTCATCACGGACTCCTGAGAGCATTGAAATTGCTAAAGAAAGGTTTCGGTTTGAAGATATAATGATGACCTCGGTTGAATCAATTCTGTTTGAATTGACCCGTACATCAGCAGCGCCCGAATTTAAAGCCATTTCCAGCCTGGTCAAACAGGGCTGAACGATGAATTCCCCAGTACACCAATAGCTTAATTGCTGTCTGTTGGCAGTTTGTTGAAAAAGTAATTTCAAGCGGCGGCAGTTAAGCAGTAAAATGTTCTAATTTTCGAATCTGATTATAAAACAAGAATCAATGAGTGGATTTTTCGGGGCTATTTCCAAAGTGAGTTGTATTTCGGTCGTGTTTTACGGAACCGATTATCATTCCCACCTGGGAACAAAAAGGGCCGGTATGGCATTCTATAATCCTGAAGAGGGATTTCAGAGGGCCATTCACAGCCTGGAGGATGGTTATTTTCGTACCAAGTTTGAGGATGACCTGGTTAAATTCAGCGGGAATGCCGGCATAGGTGTCATCAGCGATTCCGAGGCGCAGCCCATTGTGGCCAATTCCCACCTGGGGAAATTTGCCATTTCAACCGTAAGCAAAATTAATAATGCCAACGAACTGGAGGAGGAATTTCTCCAGAACCACCGCACTTTTTCCGAAACAAGTCAGGGAAGCGTTAACCCTACTGAATTAGTAGCCATGCTGATTGCCGAAGGTGAAGATTTTAGTTCAGGCATTGAAAATGTTTATAAAAAAATAAATGGTTCCTGCTCCATACTTATTCTGACGGAAAATTCAATCATTGCCGCACGCGATTACCTTGGTAGAACCCCCGTAATAATCGGCAAAAATGGCAACGGTTATGCCGTTGCTTCTGAAACAAGTGCATTTCCAAACCTCGATTACGAGATAGAAAAATATCTGGGCCCGGGTGAAATCGTCCGGATTACTGCTGAAGGCTATGAACAGCTTCGAAAACCCGAAAAAAAGATGCAGGTTTGTTCATTCCTTTGGGTTTACTACGGCTATCCGCCCTCGTATTACGAAGGAATTAATGTTGACGAGGTAAGATACCGCTGTGGCGCTGCCATTGCCCGCAGGGATACAGTGGAAGCTGATTTTGTTGCAGGTATTCCCGATTCGGGCCTGGGGCATGCCATTGGTTACAGCAATGAACGAAAGATACCTTACATGAGACCTTATGCCAAGTATACCCCTACATGGCCACGGAGCTTTATGCCCCAGAACCAGGTTACCCGCGAACTGGTAGCTAAAATGAAACTGATTCCCAACCCTGCCATAATTAAGGGAAAACGTGGAGTGTTCCTCGATGATTCGATTGTACGCGGGACCCAGCTTAGAGATAATACCCGCGACTTGTACAACGAAGGCATTAAAGAAGTACATATGCGCATTGCCTGCCCTCCGCTTACCTATCCCTGTGAATACCTCAATTTCTCCCGCTCACGGCAGGCCCTGGAACTGGCAACACGTAAAGCTGTCAAAGAGATTGTCGGTGATGAAGAGGCAGATATGGCCAAGTACTCTAATCCTGAAACAGAGGAGTATAGATTAATGGTAGAAAAAATAAGGGTCAACCTCGGATTAACCACACTGCAGTTTCAGGCACTGCCCGATTTGGTGGAAGCCATAGGTTTGCCTAAGGAAGATTTATGTACCCATTGCTGGGATGGAAGCAGTTATTCGGGATATTGCTAATTTTGTAAGCCCCTAAAAAGAATGAACAATGATTGAAATATGTGCTGTAGCTTCAGGTAGTAACGGAAACTGCTATTATATAGGTAATGAAACTGCCGCAATACTGGTCGATGCAGGTGTTTCATGCAGGCAAATCCTTAACCGGATGACTGAGAAAGGCCTGGACCCTGCCAAAATTAAGGCTGTATTTATTTCACATGAACACAGCGATCACATGAGAGGAGCCCGGGTGCTGGAAAAGAAGCTGAAAGTGCCGGTGTACCTTACCGCCCGTACTTACAACTCGGCTTACCGCAATATGCAGCCAGCATACCCGCGGTTTTTTGTTCCCGGAACTGAAATTAAGGTGGGGGCATTTACTGTTTACCCTTTTGCCAAAAATCACGATGCCTCCGAACCCTGCTCTTTTCGTGTTGAACATGAAGGGAAAAATATCGGGGTGTTCACCGATATCGGCGAGCCATGTTCCAATGTAGTTTCCCACCTCGGTTTATGCGATGCGGTTTTTTTGGAATCGAACTACGATGAAGAAATGCTGATAAAGGGAACTTATCCCTGGTACCTGAAAAAACGAATAGCTTCTCCGGTAGGGCACCTGTCAAACTTACAGGCGCTGGAGCTGCTCCGGGAAAGCGCAGGTATCAACCTAAAGTGTGTTTTCCTCAGCCATCTTTCGGGAGAAAACAACACCCCTGAACTGGCTTTTGCTACCTGCCGGGAGCTTTCTTCGAGATTTGAAATAAGACTTACGTCCCGCTACGCCCCGGCCGATGTTTTTACCTTGTAAGCCAGCAAGGCCGGGCTATGAGGTGTGGGGCTAAATCCCGGGGGAGGGGATGGCCCGGTTGTTTGTTATCTCCAGCTTGAAAGCTGGGGTTATTGAGGAACCCAACCGCAGGTCCATGAGGGCTATTAACCCAAGCATTTACGCTGGGGCTCTGGGGTCAAACCCACCTCCCCCTCCTGACCTGTCTTCCATGCCACTCCGATTGTAATGATTTAATCTGTATGGACTCTTCCTGTCAGTAACTAGTCGACCTTCTATACGAAATAATTCAGCAAATAGATATACTAGGTTTAATTACGACTCAAAAAGGACTTAACAAGGACACAACAAGGACTTAAATTCGCAATTTATCGAATTAATCCCGACTTTACCCCGACTTTACCACCAAATTACCCCGACTTAAAATTTGAGATGAACAGCATAGGGGGGCTATGAGGTTTGGGGCTAAATCCAGGGGGAGGGGATGGTCCGGTTGTTTGCTATCCCCAGCTTGAAAGCAGGGGTTATTATTCCCCGCATTCAAGAAAGGTATTGGTACCAGCACTGCTGCTGCAACAGTTTATAGCCCCGGCATTTATGCTGGGGATCCAATAGTAATCCTACCTCCCCCTTCTTTTCTATCCCCTACCTCATGTCAACGGCATGTAGTCATAGCAGGCGGAAGTAAATTCATGTATGAATCCATCCTGAATTCCTTTAACAGGCACCTGAGATAAATAAAAAAGGATGCCACCTGGTGCAGCATCCTTTCAATATTGGATATTTAATAATTATTTGCTGGAATTAATTTCGGCTGGCAAGTTTCGACAGCAGCCTCAGCATTTCGAGGTAGAGCCAGATGAGGGTTACCAGCAGTCCGAATGCGCCGTACCATTCCATATATTTGGGAGCGCCTTCATCAGCAGCCCTTTCAATGAATGCAAAGTCGAGCACCAGGTTTAAGGCGGCAACCACCACTATCACGAGGCTTATGCCGATGCTCAGGTTACTGTTGCCATACAGGAAGGCCATTTCGGCGCCAAACATTCGGGCAATAAAACTTACGAGGTACATCAGGGCAATGCCACCTGTGGCGGCAAGCACACCCAGCATGAATCCGCGGGTTACTTTTATTATCCCTGTCTTATACAAAAAAAGCATGGCAGCAAATACAGCCAGCGTTAATGCCACTGCACGCATTACAATGCCACTGTACTGTGCCTCGAAAATGGCTGACAGACCTCCCAGCAGCAATCCTTCAAGCACGGCATAAATAGGTACCGACACTGTGGCGCTTTTGGGACGGAATACAGTAACCAATGCTGTAATCAGTCCGCCAATACCTCCGATAAGTACCCAGGGCATTACAGCCGACGCGCCGGCTTCAGGAGTTACGGCATTAAAGAATTTGTTCCAGGTATAGAATGCTGCTGCAATGACCAGCAGTAACGAAAGTGCGGTTTTATTAACTGTGCCGTTAACGGTCATCACCTCCGAAGAAACAGTTCGATCCCTGTGAAACACACTCGTTTTCAATGCCGGGTTCGATGATTTTGACAGATGCATCATAACTTTTAAATATAAAGTTTTTATTTTGTTGTAAACAATTCTCTTTGTTTTCGGAGATGAAATTAGCAAAAAACCTGCCAGATCGTACTACATGACAGATTTTCTGACAAGCTGCAGAGTAGGTGCCGGGCTAAAGCCCGGGGGAGGGTATAATTGGCTTGTCGCCTGGCCCCAGCTTGAAAGCCGGGGTTATCAAGACCCCCTGTAGTAGCTTCATGCCTTGAAAGTTGGGGTTATCAAGATCCCCTGTAGTAGCTTCATGCCTTGCAAGCTGGGGTTATTAAGACCCTCTGCAGCAGCTCCAAACCTTTACAGCCGGCGATTATAACCCCAGCATTTATGCTGGGGGTTTGGCAACAATTCGAACACCCCCACTCGCATCCTACTGCAACTGCTCTTTCAGGAAGTTGGTCATCCTGTTGTACAAATGCATGGTGGTGTTTCCGCCGCTTATGCTGTGGTTGCGATTAACGTAAATGGCCATATCAAACTGCACGCCTTCCTGAACAAGCTTTTCTGTAAATTCGTAAGTGTTCTGCGCATGCACATTGTCGTCGGCAGAGCCATGCACAATAAGCAGTCGCCCCTTAATGTCACCGGCATGTGAGAGCGGTGAATTATCGTCATAACCGTCGGGATTTTCCTGCGGGGTACGCATGAACCGCTCGGTATAGATTGTATCGTAAAACCGCCAGTTGGTAACAGGAGCCACCGAAATACCGGCTTTAAAAAGTTCGCCTCCTTTTTGCATCGAGAGCAGGGTCATAAAGCCACCATAGCTCCAGCCAAAAATACCGATATTGGCTTTATCGACATAATTGAGTCCACCTAAAAACCGGGCAGTTTCCACCATGTCGTCCGATTCGTATTTCCCCAGTTGCAGGTAAGTTACTTTTCGGAAATCTTCGCCCCGGGCAGCGGTACCACGCGGATCGACACTTACCACCAGGAAGCCTTCCTGTGCCAGGTAATGGTTCCACCCGATATTTACCCATTCATCTTTTACTGTTTGGGAATTAGGACCGCTGTACTGAGTAATCAGTACAGGGTATTTCTGCGTCTCATCAAAATTCACCGGCTTAATCATGTATCCGTTCAGTTCAATGCCTTCCGATGTAGTGAATCTGAAAAATTCCTTTTGGGGCAGGTCGTAACTCTGCAGTTTGTTTTTCAGCACTGTATTGTCCTGAAGCGTGCGGATAAGCCTGTTTTTTTTATCGTGCAGGGTTATCAGGGAAGGCGTATTGCTGCTGCTGTAATAATTCACATGGTAATTGAAGTTTTTGCTGAAATCGGCACGATTGGTTCCTTCCATTGTGGAGATTTTCCCCTTCTTTTTACCATCGAGGCTGGTAAAATACACTTCCCTGCGCAGAGGTGACTCTGCGGCAGCCTGGTAATAAAACACCTTCTGGGAAGGGTCGTATCCGTAGAAATCAGTGACATCGAATTCTCCTTTTGTAAGCTGTCCCTGTTCAAATCCTAACCGGTCGTACAGATACAGATGTCTCCAACCGTCACGTTCACTGGAAACAATAAAACGGCCATCTTCCAGATACATGAAAGCATCCAGAAAGTCTTCATCTACAAAACGTTCATTCTTTTCGGTAAATATTGGTTTCGATTCGCCGGTAAACGGGTTGGCATAAAGTACATCAAGCTGGTTTTGAAGCCGGTTAAAACGCATTACCACCAGGTCTTTTGAATCGGGAGTCCATGTAAGGCGGGGTATGTATATATCTGTTTCACTGCCAATATCCACAGTCATGATTTTCCTTGAATAAAGTTCATAACTCATCACCGATACGGTAGAGTTGGTTTCGCCGGCTTTCGGGTATTTAAATGTTTCAATGTGCGGGTAGGGCGAATTTTCGTCCTGCCTTGGGTTTTCTCCTGCATATTTAATCATGCTGAATTCCGGGACCTGTGTTTCATCAAAACGTATAAAAGCCAGGAATTTGCTGTCGGGCGACCACCAGAAAGCCTTGTTGAATCCAAATTCTTCCTCGTAAACCCAGTCGGGGGCACCGTTAATGATTTCATTCTCCTTGCCGTCGAATGTAATTTGGCTTTCATTTCCGAATTTGAGATTCTTGATGAACAGGTTGTTATCCCTCACAAAGGCTACACGATCGCCGTCGGGCGAAAAAGTCGCCAGCTGTTGTGCTCCTTTATCGGAAAGTGCGGTTAGCTCTTCGGTCACCGAATTCCAGATGTAGTACTGTGCGGTGTATGAGTGCCGGTATATTGATCTTTTATCGGTGGTAAGCAGAATTTTTGTTTCGTCATCACTCAGTTCATAATCATTGAAATAGGTAATCGGGGCATCTTTTATGCCGGTAAGGTCGAAAAGGACATCTACCTGCTGGCCTGTCCGGTAGCTGTTGCGTACTATTTTGCGGTTGCCTTCAAGGGTGGTGTAATGTTCTCCGTCGTTCATCGAACGCAAACCTCTTACAGTTTCTGAACGGAACGTTCCCCGGGTATAAATATCTTCCAGTGTTATATTCTGGTTTGTCTGGGCCTGCAGGGCAAAGGCAATAAGCCATGCCAAAACTATTAATCCTGATTTTTTCATTACGTTATGATTTCTGACTTTTAATTCATTTCTGAAAAGGTAAAAGCCCAAAAATAAACAGAATTTACCTGCTACCGAAATCGGACAGGATGCAAAAAAAGTTAAATATTATTTATTTTCCGCCGGTTAGACCAATTCGGGAATGTTTACCAATTCACCTTCCATCGAAAAATCGGAGGCTGCCGTAATTTTGAGGTCTACAAACTGGCCGGTAAGGTTTTCATTTTTTTCAGGAAACCTTACAATGAGTTTACCTTCGGTAAGCGCCGACAGGTATCCGGGTTTACGGTCGGCACCTCGGACTATTGCCCTGACGGTTTTGCCTATCCTGTTCCTGTTGCTTATGCGATTATATTTTCGCAGTTCTTCAGTCAGGATGTGTAATCGCCGCTTTTTTTCCTCCTGCGGCACATCATCGGCCCAGCGGTGGCTGGTTGCCCCGGGGCGGGGGGAATACATGGCAGTGTACGACATGTTGAATTTGAATTCCTTCATGGCCCTCAGGGTGTTTTCAAACTGTTCTTCCGTTTCCCCTGTAAAACCGACAATGATATCGGTAAATAATGTTGCCTCAGGAATAAGCCTGCGGATAGCCTCCACGATTTGCCGGTACTTTTCCATGTTATGTTTCCGGTTCATACGTATGAGCACCTTATCGTCGCCACTTTGCATGGGCAGGTGGATTTGTTTGGCAAGCACCGGATATTGGGCAATCACCTCAATCACCTCATCGGTCATGTCACGGGGGTGGGGGGAAGTAAAATACACCCAAAATTCTTTTTTCATCCGGTTACCCAGTTCTCCCACCTGACGCAGCAGCTCCGGGAACAGTATTTCTTCGCCTTTTTTGTCAAGTCCGTACGAGTTTACATTTTGTCCAAGCAGGGTGATGGATTTATATCCCTGTGAAACCAACACAGCCAGTTCGGCAATTATATCTTTCGAAGGCCTGCTGACTTCGCGTCCACGGGTATAGGGCACGGCACAGAAAGTGCAGAACTTGTCGCATCCGTTCTGAATAGGTATGAATGCTTCATATTCCGACTGGTAAGAAGGCGTTACATTCCAGAATTCCTCGATGTTTTCGTTGTGCGGATCAATGCCGGGCCTGATATGTGCAGGTGTTGTAACCCCATAACGGCTTATCATTTCGGGCAGGGAGGGAAGATCCTTCATCTGGAAAGTAATGTCGAACAGCTTCAGAAACTTTTCATGGTCTTCGGGCAAGATGCATCCGGAAATAAATGTAATCAGGTTCCGGTTGTTTTTCCACTTGTTCCATTTATAAATCCGGGAATAGACCTTATCGATGGCTTTCTGCCTTACCGAGCAGGCAAGAATGCCAATCAATCCGGCTTCCTCCTCGTTATCAGTCCAGGTGTATCCGTGTTCATTGAGCACGGAAATAACCCGTTCGCTATCCGAAAGGTTCATCTGGCAACCCAGGGTAATTAAATGATATTTTAGGTGATTTCCCATTTTCTGTTTTCTTTGTTTTAAAAATAAACTTCCGTATAAATGTTTTGCACCGGCACGCCCTTTCCGGTAAGTATGTCGAATGCCTGCTGGATCATTTCACTGTTGCCGCACAAAAAGCACTGAGTTTCAGGTTTTATGTTCTGACCGGCAAGGTATTCGGTAACCCGTCCGTTATAGTGACCGTTTTTGTCGCCGGTGGTGCAAAGGGTGATCCGCTCCTTTTTAAAATGGTCATGTTCATATGCTTCATTTGCATAACGTACACCGTGTATAAGTTTGTAATTCAGGTCCGGAAATGTGCGAACGAAACTGTGAAACGGGCTTATCCCGGTGCCTGTAGCAACAAACAGGAAATTCTGGACCGGAAACATATTGGGGTGGAACCGGAAGAACCCAAATGGTCCGTCCACTTCAACCTGATCACCCGGTTTCAGTTTTTTGAGCTGAGGAGTAACCTTTCCGTCATCTACTTCTCGTACAAGAACTTCAAGGGCTCCTTCGGATTCGCCATTGTAAATGGTATATTCCCGTTGGTCAATTGTTCCCGGGCGTCGTATAACAATGAACTGACCGGTTTGAAAGGCTATATCTTTTCTCTCCAGCTGAACTATGTAAGTGTGTTCTGTCAGAGGCCTTAGTGCAATAACTTTATGAATGTTCAATTTTGTTCCTTTTACTGAGGGAACAAAAATACAAAATTATCCTTTTTTGCCAATGTTAAAAGTTGGTGTATAAACGGAAATAAATATAATCGCAGTTGTTGGATAAAACAGGTCATCGATTTAAAGCATAACAGGTGACGATGTTTCGTCCCGATGGGACGTGAGGGTAATGGCGCCTCATGTTTTCTACCCATATTTTGTCCCTGCCGGGACAGTTCCACAGGAAATAGTTATGTGCAGAATTAGATTCGGATGGCATCGCTTTTCATGTTTTCTACCCATATTTTGTCCCTTCCGGGACCGTTCCACAGGAAATAGTTATGTGCAGAATTAGATTCGGATGGCATCGCTTTTCATGTTTTCTACCCATATTTTGTCCCTTCCGGGACCGTTCCACAGGAAATAGTTATGTGCAGAATTAGATTCGGATGGCATCGCTTTTCATGTTTTCTACCCATATTTTGTCCCTGCCGGGACCGTTCCACAGGAAATAGTTATGTGCAGAATTAGATTCGGATGGCATCGCTTTTCATGTTTTCTACCCATATTTTGTTCCTGCCGGGACCGTTCCATAGGAACGGGATATGGGTAGAAGTCAGATTATCGCACTTCTCAGAAGTTCCGTAGGAACGCAACGAAAATCCATTTTAAATTTGTTTTTTCTTTGAAAATCTCAAATGCAACGAATAAATCTATCTTGTTATCCGGCATGAACAAAACACAAAGGAACCCTTGCGGATTCCTTTGTTCGAAAACTACACTATGTTAAATTTAGTTTTGATTGCTGCCTGAAGGCAGCCAAAAAAACATCATTAATGAGTTCTATAATGAGTCACCAAAATCTTGTTTGAATTTGGCTACAAGTTTCTCAGGCCAGTCGGTTTTGGCTTTGAGGCGGCCCATAAAGAAGCGCAGCAACGGGGGTTCTTCCACCCATTCGAGACCACCTATCAAATTACGGTTATCGTAGAGCCATTTTACCCGGTCGATAACAAACATTGTTTGCGAAAGGGTGAACACACGCCTTGGGAAAGCCAGCCGAAGCAGTTCAACATCGGCCAGGATATCGTTTCCGTTTTCATCGCGGACGCTCGAGATGGTACCCCGCTCCATGCCCCGGATTCCTGAGATGATGAAAAGCGCAGTTGCCAGAGCTCCTGCCGGATAATCCTGTTGCGGAACATGAGACAGGAATCCTTTTGCATCGATGTGGCATCCCAACGCTCCGGGAGGTGTTATAACCGGTATTCCTGCTTCATCGAGCTGGTTTACGGCATAGGCAATAAACGATGGCGACTGGCTGATAACTGTTTCATCGCAGGTTTCATTAATACCCACTGCCATGGCTTCAATCTCGCGTACCGACATCCCCCCGTAGGTGAGGAACCCTTCATACAATACCAGTAAATCGCGCATTTTAAGGTAAAGCTCTTCACTGTCGGTAACAATGCCTCCGCCCCGGGTGGAGCTTACCTTCCGGCTTGAGAAATAGATAAGATCGGCATAGCTGCACATTTCCCGCAGAATATCTTTTATCTCGGCATTTTTAAACTCCTCTTCACGCTGTTTTATGAACCAGGCATTTTCGCCAATCAAGCTGGCATCGAGCACCATCATGGTCCCGTTTTCCTGACAAATCTTCTTAACATCGCGCATGTTCTGCATCGAGAAAGGCTGACCGCCAATAAGGTTGGTCGATGCTTCCATCCGTACAAAAGCTACCCGCTCCTTGCCGTGTTCCTTGTATACTGCTTTTAATTTTTCAATGTCGATGTTTCCTTTGAAGGGCTTTTGGCTTTTAATCTCCAGGGCATCATCGGCATAAATTTCAAGCACCTTACCACCGTTAAGTTCCATATGTTCCTTTGTGGTGGTAAAGTGGTAATTCATAGGGATGACATCCCCTTTTTTTATGAAAGCCTGCGACACAATATTTTCAGCTGCGCGTCCCTGGTGGGCAGGCAGCACATAATGTTTTCCAAACACATCGCGCAATGCCGCTTCCATCCGGTAAAAACTTTGTGATCCGGCATAGGCGTCATCGGCCTGAAGCATGGAAGACACCTGGTTATCGCTCATGGCATTTGTGCCAGAGTCGGTGAGCATATCCAGAAAAACATCTTTGGTGTTCAGCAGGAAAGTATTAAACCCGGCTTTTTCCATAGCCGCTTTACGCTCTTCAATGGGTTTAAGATAAAGTTTTTGAACTATTCGTACTTTATGAAGTTCTACAGGTATATTCTGACCGCTGTAAAACCGGATGGCATTGTTTTGATCTGTCATTCGAAGTTGATTTGTAATTACAGTTTAAAATATTTTTTCCTTGAATTTTTACAATATGGAATTTGACAAAAATAACAAAAGTGTTTAGAAAGGAAAGTGAAATTCAAAAATGATCAGCATTGCTAACATTTTTTTATTTTAGGAATGCTTCAGAATTTGTCACGCTAAAGCCCTTCATGAATCAGACCGAGTATTTTTTCAAGCCACCGGGCGTCCGTATCATCAAATGCTGCTTTTTCCTTACTGTCGACATCCAGAACGCCGATAATGTTACCTTCAGGATTTTTAAAAGGAACCACAATTTCTGAACTTGACCGGGAATCGCAGGCAATGTGTCCCGGAAACTGGTGGACATCGTCCACTACTACTGTTTCTTTTTTATTAAAGGCTGCCCAGCAAACCCCTTTGTCCTTTTCAAGTATCTGGCATGCAACCGGTCCCTGGTACATCTGAACGGTCATCTCATCGTTTTCCAGCAGGTAGAATCCGGTCCAGAAAAACGTGTCCATTTTGTGATGCAATACCGCTACCACTGTAGCCATTCGTGCATTTACGCTACTACTTTTCTTTACAAGATCGCTAAGCTGGTTATAAATGCGGGAGTACCTGCCTTCTTTTTTATTTTGTTCCATGTTGAATAATATATTGTTTCGAACTGCGAAAAAACAAAAAATCGCTATTTTAGATGTACCAAAATGAAAAATTATGCAAAGAATTGTTGAAGACGAGAAAGAAAAAACGTGGGGCATGCTTACGCACCTTTTGGCGCTCTCCATTTTCATTGGCATTCCCTTTGGAAATATTATCGGGCCGCTTATTGTTTATTTGGTGAAGAAGGATGAATATGAATTTGTAAGGGAGCAGGGCAGGGAAGTGCTTAACTTCCAGATTACATGGTCGCTGATATTGATAATTTCCACAATTTTAATTGTTCTTGGTATTGGAATTCTGATGTTGATTGCCTTTGGAATTGCCTGGTTGGTGCTTGTTATTGTGGGTACCGTTTCGGCAAGTAACGGTAATTCCTATAAATACCCTTTTACAATCGATTTCATTGGAAAAACAGGTTGGATAAAGTAAGTTTGATACTCTCTTTGGCAATGTAGTATTACAATAATTGATAAATCTCTTGGAAAATTCATTCCTGCGGGTGAGCAGTTGGTATAAAGGCATCATAATCTCACCGACATCACGATAATTTATTTTTTCATGCAGTTTTAACGGATGTTATACCGGCAATAAGCCTCATGATTTAAATACAGAACTAATTCGAATGTTAAAAGCCCGGCCGGTAATATGGAAACCTCCGTTTTAATTCCTTATTTTTGCCCGCGGATAAAAAAAAAGAACAATGGCACAGAAACCATCTATACCCAAAGGGACCCGCGATTTTTTACCTGCCGAAGTGGTAAAAAGAAATTATATATTTGATACGATACGGGATGTTTTCCGGTTGTATGGCTTTCAGCCCATAGAAACGCCGGCAATGGAAAACCTTTCAACCCTGATGGGAAAATATGGTGAGGAAGGCGACAAGCTGCTGTTTAAAATCCTCAATTCCGGCGATTTTATTGCTAAAGTGCCTGAACCCCTAATCGGAGAAAAGGATTCGGGTAAACTTACTTCTCATATTTCAGAAAAGGGATTGCGCTATGATCTCACGGTCCCCTTTGCACGTTTTGTGGTGCAGTACCGGAACGATTTGACATTTCCCTTCCGGCGCTATCAGATACAGCCAGTTTGGCGTGCCGACAGGCCGCAAAAAGGGCGTTACCGTGAATTCTACCAGTGCGATGTGGATGTTATCGGGAGCGATAGTCTGCTGAATGAAGCAGAATTGATACAGATAGTTGATGATGTTTTCCGCAGGTTGAAAATTAATACGGTAGTGAAGGTAAACAACCGGAAGATTCTTGCCGGAATTGCTGAAATCATTGGTGAACATGAGCGGCTTACTGACATTACTGTCGCAATTGACAAACTGGAAAAGATTGGATTGGAGAAAGTAAACCAGGAGCTGGCAGATAAAGGGGTGTCGGCAGAAGCCATTGGCCGGTTGCAGCCTATACTGGCTTTAAGCGGCAGCACATCTGATAAAGTGAACCAACTAGAGGAAATCCTTTCAGCATCAGAAACGGGCATGAGGGGGTTAAGCGAACTTAAAACGTTATTTGCTTATACCAGACATATGGAACTTGAAACGCAGGTGGAACTGGATTTGACTTTGGCCCGCGGGCTTAATTATTACACCGGAGCCATCATAGAAGTTAAAACCACCGACATGGAAATGGGAAGCATCTGCGGTGGCGGTCGTTACGACGATTTAACGGGAATCTTTGGTTTGCCGGGTGTTTCGGGTGTAGGCGTTTCTTTTGGTGCTGAGCGTATTTACGATGTGCTGGAGCACCTTAATCTTTACCCCGGCGAAGCAGTTGAAAATACAAAGGTCCTGTTTGTGAACTTTGGCGAAAAGGAAGAACTGTATTGCCTGCCGCTGCTGTCCAAATTGCGTAAGGCAGGAATTAGTTCTGAAATATTTCCCGAAAACGCAAAAATGAAAAAGCAGATGACGTATGCCAATAAAAAGGAAATCCCTTTTGTTGTGCTTGCCGGAGAATCGGAAATGGAAGCTGGCAAATTTACACTTAAGAATATGGCTTCAGGTGAGCAGCATATTGTTACCGGTGAAGAACTGATAAATATCGTATTAAATTTCTGAAACTTCTGCGAAATTGCCAGAAAAATCAGGCAATGGAAAATCAGGAGTTTATTGTTTCTCCTACTGACCTCACTTTCGGGGTCGTGCAGGATATTTTGGAAAACGATGTAAAGCTTAAGCTTTCAAATGCATCGGTTCATCTTATTAACAAGAGCAAGGAGTACCTCGATCGTAAGATAGCGGAGTCGGATAAACCGCTTTACGGTATTAATACCGGGTTTGGCGCTTTATGCGATATTGAAATTTCCAGGGCTGAATTGAGCAAACTCCAGGAAAATCTTATCTTATCGCATGCCTGCAATGTTGGCCCGGAGGTACCGGGGGATGTGGTAAAGCTGATGCTTCTGCTGAAAATTCATGCATTGGCAAAAGGTAATTCAGCCGTGCAGCTGATTACGATTCAGCGGATTATTGATTTGTTCAATCATGACATTCTTCCGGTTGTATGTGAGCAGGGGTCATTGGGTGCCAGCGGTGATTTGGCGCCTCTGGCAATGCTGTTCCTTCCGTTACTGGGACTTGGGGATGTAAATTTTAAAGGGCAAAAAATTAAAGCATCAAAAGTGCTGGACCGGTTTGGCTGGAATCCTGTAAGGTTACAGGCTAAAGAAGGACTTGCCCTGCTTAATGGAACGCAATTTATGACCGCACACGGTGTTTATACTTTGCTTAAAACTTTCCGGCTTATCGATCAGGCCGATACGATTGGTGCATTGTCGCTTGATGCTTACGATGGTTTGCTGGAGCCTTTCATGGAAAACATTCAGCGGATAAGACCTCATAAGGGGCAGGCACAAACAGCTGCCAATTTTAGGTTCATCCTGAGCGGCAGCGGGATGCAGGATAAAGACAAGGAACACATTCAGGATCCCTATTCCTTCCGTTGCATACCGCAGGTTCACGGAGCTGTGCGTGATGCTGCGGCTTTTGCAGCCGGTGTTTTTGAAACCGAAATGAATTCAGTAACTGACAATCCGACAGTCTTCCCCGATGAAGACCTCATGGCCCTGGCACTCGATTTTTTATCTATGGGTATGAGTGAACTGGGAAGCATTTCCGAAAGACGCATCTACAGGCTTATTTCAGGGGAGCGAGGACTTCCTGAATTTCTGGTGGCGAACCCCGGACTGAATTCGGGTTTTATGATCCCCCAATATGCTGCAGCTTCAATTGTTAGTCAGAATAAACAACTCTGTACTCCGGCATCGGTCGATTCCATTCCTTCTTCCAATGAACAGGAAGACCATGTTAGCATGGGAGCTAATGCAGCTACCAAAGCGCTTAAGGTGGTTTTGAATACAGAAAAGATATTGGCTGTTGAATTGTATAATGCCGCACAGGCTTTTGAGTTCCGGCGTCCACTGAAAACTTCGCCATTTCTGGAATCATTGCTCGGCGAATACAGGAAGCAGGTGGAATTTGTACATCACGATGTGCTGATGTATGAAAGGATTAATAAAACATTGGAGTTCCTGAATTCCGGGAAATTTATAAGATTGTAAGAAGGCTATTGAACCATTAGGTTAGAGCAATGAAAATAAAAAAAGCCGGAATTAAAATCCCGGCTCTTTTATGTCGATTTTTTGAACGTTTTTTGGCAGAATGAATAAAATTCTGAGCATTAGCCTTTAAATGGATTCAGTCTCTACTACTTTCGAAAGGATATCGACGTAAGGAACCAACAGATAAGTTTTTCCATCAAAGTCGACTTCCGTTCCTGAAAACTTCTTGTAGAGAACATTATCACCCGGTGCAATTTCTGCATTCTCGATGTTGCTTATGGCAATAACCTTGGCAACCGATTGCTGTTCCTTTGCAGAATCAGGTATAATGATTCCTGAAGCGGTTTTCTGTTCTGATGAATCTTCAGTTAATTCCAACAGAACATTTTGATTAATTGGCTGTAACTCTTTCATTTTTCATTCATTATTTAAACGTTAAACACTAATTTGAAGTTAATAAATATTTGTTAATATTATCTTTAAACATCTGCTTTGTGGCTTCCTTCGAATTGGCAATTCCGGGAATCATAACAGGTTTTCCTTCGGTTGGGATGTAAAGAAAGGCCGGAATGCTGCGAATGCCAAATACTGCAGCGAGTTCTTTTTCTTTTTCAGTGTCAATTTTATATACGTGGATGTCACCTGCATATTCGTTTGCTATTTCTTCCAGAATAGGTGAAGCTATACGGCACGGGCCACACCAGTCGGCATAGAAATCTACTATGGCCGGTTTGTCGCCTTTGTAATTCCATTCTTCGGGGCTGGCCTCATAATTCCATACCCTGTCAAGAAAATCACTCTTCGACAGAGTAACCATTCCTTCATCAGCTGAAACATTTTCTGCCACAGCTTGTGCAGGTGCTGAAGCTTGAGCCGAGCTCTGATTGTCGTTATTTTTTGCCTGGCCCGAGCAGCTTTGAAATACAAATACTGCCAGTACCATAATGATTGCGAACTTTTTCATGTTTATATAATTTTAATTTATTCCTAACAATGTGTTTATTCTTGTTTTATCGAACCCTACAATAACCTCACCGTTTATATTGGTTTGCGGCACACCCTGCTGACCACTTCGCCGAACCATCTCTTCCGCGGCCTTTTGATCCCTTGATACATCAATCTCACGGTAACGGATTCCGTTTTCCTGAAAATGCCGCTTTATTGTCGTGCACCAGGTGCAGGTTGGGGTGGTATATACAATTACATTTTTCTGCACCGTTTTTTCCCCGTTTGTTGGCAGAGCCACTGACACTTTGTCGAAAAGTGCAGTAAATTGTTCCGGCTTGTGGCAACCTTTAATTAAATTCCGCAACTGCCCTTTTTCAAAATACAATAAAGAGGGAACGCTTGTTACTCCATACGCAGGATGAATATCTCTCACAAGGTTTACATCCGCTATGCAAAGAACATCTTTTTCTTCAGATTTCAAAGCGGCATTTTGAAAATTGCCCGCGGCACAATCGCTTTGCTCCGAGCCTTTCTTATATAACAGCAACCAAACATTCTCGTTCGATGCAGTTGTTTTTTTTAAATTGTCAAGCGACTCTACTGTTTTCATTTAATCAATATTTTTTTTGCTGAATACTTATTTTTATTTGGCAAATATATAAATATTTAGATATATTAAAACATGCATATCAAACTTTATGCCGTAACTTTATAACCGCTGCATTGTCAAAAAAAATTATAGAAAAATAAAAAAAAAATTACTGGAAACGCAACCTGTTGCCTTCCATTTTAATCATAGTACTGTAAAACATTTAAAACAGGAGAATTTATTATGAAGAAGCTTGTATTAATAACTTTATTAGGGTTAATTTTTATAGCTACAGGGTGTTTGGAAGATGAAGAGGGTTATTCGCTCGACAGGTATTGGGTAGGGTTTGGAACGATTGAACAGGTTAGTTCCGATCCGGTCGAATACCGGGTTGTAATGGATAACGGTGATGTGCTGGTACCAGTTGCATCGGGATATCACAGGCCATGGTATTATGTAGGGACAAATGATCCTCAGTCGCGTCTAAAAACCGGTGACCGTATTTTACTGAATTACACCGTAATTGGCGATGATGCTGAAGAAGGCGGTGAGATTAGTGAATATTACATTCGGGTAAACTCAGTGAAAAAAGTCTTGCTGAAAGGCATTCTCGACATTACTGAAGAGAACCAGGACAGCATTGGCAATGATCCAATCATTGTTAAAGAAGCCTGGGTGACCGATAACCTGTTAAACCTGGAGATTAAGTACTGGGGCCGCTATGAAGTTCATTACATTAACCTGGTTAAACAGCCGGGTGAACTGACAGCTGCAGACCAGCCAATTGAACTTGAACTGAGGCATAATGCCAATGGCGATTTAGAAGATCTGCCTTTTGTTTCGTACGTATCTTTCAATCTGGATACGTTACAGATTCAGGGACTGGATTCGGTTCAGTTCCGTGTTACCGCCACTGATTACGAAGGTGAGTTGTTTGAGTTTGAAGATACATACAACTATGGCGGAACGGAATAAATTTATTGGTTAAAATTTTTTTAGAAGCGTCTTAAGGAATTAAGGCGCTTTTTTTTGTTCCTGTAAATACAGTTCGCTTAAAATGATTTATCTTTCTTTGTGTCTAAAGCTATAGGATGGAATTGACAATTTTACGTGATATAGTTATAATTTTTGCCCTTTCAACATTCGTTAACCTGCTGTTTACAAGGTTAAAAATTCCTACGGTAATCGGTTACCTGATTACCGGTATTGTGGCCGGGCCTTATCTTCTCGGGCTGGTAGGGGAACACGAAAACATCGAGATATTGGCTGAAATTGGTGTCATTCTGTTGTTGTTTACTATTGGTCTGGAATTTTCCTTGAAGCATTTGGTTAAAATCAGAAGAATTGTGTTTTTTGGCGGGCTTTTGCAGGTGTTAACTACTGCAGGAGTTTTCTATGTGGCTTCATCACTGTACGATATGGACTGGAAGAGCGGGGTGTTTGTAGGGTTTCTTGCTGCCTTAAGCAGTTCTGCCCTGGTACTGAAGCTGCTTCAGGAACGTTCAGAGCTTACCTCTAATTATGGCCGGACGGTTCTGGGCATTCTTATTTTTCAGGACCTGATGCTGGTCCCGTTGTTGTTGTTCACAAATTTGCTTGGCAATCCTTCTGCTGAAATAGGCAACGAATTGTTACAGTTACTTTTTAAAGCCATTGGAATTATAGTTTTTGTGTATGTCGGTAGCCGATGGATATTTCCCCGCATTTTACATTTTATAGCGCTTGCCAAAAACCAGGAACTTTTTATGATGAGCATCCTGTTGGTTTGTTTTGGTGTTGCACTTTTGACCTATCAAATGGGGATGTCGCTGGCTTTTGGTGCCTTTCTGGCAGGGTTGATGATTTCTGATACAGAGTACAGTCACAATACATTTGGTAACCTGATTCCTTTTAAAGACATTTTTACAAGTTTCTTTTTTGTATCCATTGGCATGTTGCTGAACCTTACATTTGTAACCGATAACCTGATGCTGGTAGCAGGCAGTGTATTGCTGGTGTTGTTTTTTAAGGCACTTATTGCTTCAGCAACCGGCTTTATTCTGGGGCATACCTTTCGGGGAATTGTGCTTATTGGTTTAGCCTTGAGTCAGGTGGGAGAATTTTCATTTATCCTGGCAAAGGAAGGTTTCGAATACAATATTCTTTCAGCTTTCCATTACCAGCTTTTCCTTGCAGTGGCCGTTATCACCATGGCGTTAACACCGCTTTTAATTCATTTTTCTTTACCTGTTGCCAACCGGATATTAAAGCTGCCCATGCCCGACTACCTTCGCAACGGATTATTCCCCTTAAAGGAAGTAGAGATACCGGATCTGAAAAATCATTTGGTTATTATTGGTAAAGATTCCAGTTCACTAAAGCTTTCTATAATGGCCAATCATTATGGAATTAAACATGTTTCGGTAATATTTGACCCCGTAATTGCAAAGGAAAAAATGGATTCAGGCGATAAAGTTGTTTACGGTGATGCAGTAAATGAGCCAATTTTGTTAAAAGCTCATGTCGATACGTGCGATGTGGTGGTGGTATCGGTAGGAGATATAATTCCATCGATGGCCATTATTGAAAAGGTGAAGAAAATAAACAGCCATACTTTTGTTATTGTTAGAGCCCGAAATGTTGAAAGTATTCCACATCTTTATTCCATTGGGGCCGACCAGGTTTTCCCTGAAAAATTTGAAATAGCCATTGACTTTTTCAACCGTGTTTTGATGAAAAGGCTTTATCCTCAAAAAGAGATAAACCGGATGCTTGCTCATATACGAAGTATGAACCTAGGAGAATTTTCCGAAAAAGATATGGTCAATCAGCCTTCAATCCTCGATGAGTTGAAAAATGTAAACATTTCTGCTGTTTCTGTAGAAGAAAATTCGTTTGTTGAAGGTAAAACACTTGCTGAGACTGACTTGAGGAAAAAAGCCGGAGTTACCCTTCTTGCAGTTAAAAGAGGGGATGAGGTTATTGAACATCCTACCCTAAGAACCAGGTTCGCTACCGGCGATGTAGCTTACATACTTGGTGACCCGGAACAGGTAAACTTAGCTGTTGAACTATTTTCAGCCGGATAGCCTATTTTGATACCGGTATTGATTTTACCAGCTTACTGCCAATTGTGCAGTGTAAGCATTGCCTTCTGTCGCAGTGTCTGTTTTTAAGTTGCAGCATAGCCTGGCTTTCAAAAGCCGAACGCGCATTGATTCCCAATGCTTCCCATTCTCTGATAATCGAATTGTTTTCCGGCGGCAGCTCTTCAAGAAAATCAAGAGCCCTGTTTTTAAGATGGTGCTGATTTTGCTTTTCTCCGTAAACAAAAAGGAAAGGAATGATGACGTTTATGATTAGCGTGTTCATGGAGCTTTTACCAAGCTCTTTTGAATGACAGACGGGAGCAGGCCTGTTGAAGCGGTAGTGGGAATCCCAATATTCAGAAGCTTTAACCTCAAACAATTTCTTCAGGTCGTTTAATTTGCTGCAGTCAATGATTTTAGCAAATAATCCTTGCGAACGGTAAATAAGCCGTGCCAGTTGTGAAATGCGGATAGTGGGAAAATTAACCGGCCGCATACGCATAAATTTCCAAAGATGCCCTTCTACCATTCCCAGCTTGTACTTTTTTGCTAAGAAACCATACTCTTTTCGCAATTGCATAAAATATTCATCGCCTAAAAGTTCTTCATTTAGCAATCCTGAAGCACCAAAAAGCATTGCTTCCAGCTGGAAAAGACTGTTTTTATGCTTTGCCAGGATTTGTGCCGGCACCGTACGGGCTAAAAGTTCAAAGGGTGCAGCATTTGTTTTAAAACCGAACATCCGGGCCAGCATCTGATAAAAGGTTTCGTTCCAGTTGTGCTGGTTTTGTTCAAGGCGCCGTGTTATCTCATTGGTTTTTTCTTCCAGGCGTTCTATCATAAGACGATTAAATCCCAGCCTTAACACTATGGGATCAATTTTATGCAGCTCCTCCTGACAGGCAATCCATGTTTTAGCCTCCAGTAGTTTTCGATAGTTACTGGTAAACTGCTCAGGCCAGTTAAGCTCAACAGTTGCTATTTCAGAATTGTTGTCCCTGTAAATTTGCTTGTCGGCCTGCTCTACTGCATGTAAAATGACATTGCCATAGGCTTTGTCGGAAGTATGATTATGCCGGTCCCAGTCGGAAGCTTTTTTATGAATTTCAATGTTGCCTGCCCATATAGTACCGCTAATAATTACTTTAGCATTAAAGAAATCAGGGCCCGAATTGGTATTCCTGCGGCCGGTGCTCAAAATTTCAAGGGGTTCTCCCTTTATTGTTTTCAGGTTTTCAGAAAAGAACAACCTGTTTTCCCAGATAAAATGCAGAAATTCTTCTGGAACTGTCTTTGGGTTAGCCATTTCTAACGCTGTTTTAGTTCAGGATTAAAAATAAGCAATTTTTCTATTTTTTAAAAGCCTTCAGCTGTTCTTTCCGTTAATTTCCAGTTGTTTAATTCATTTTCCCGATTATATCAATCTCATGATGCAACGGCTGTTTTGCCTGCTGATAGCAAAAAAAATCGTTGTGAAGCTTTTAATCAAGCGCTTGATTGAATGAGTCTGTTACCGGTGGATAATCTTTTGGAAAACATCCCACAAAACAATGCCGGCGCTTACCGAAACATTGAAGGAGTGTTTGGTTCCGTATTGCGGTATTTCTATTGCACCGTCACAATGATTAATTACCTTCTGCTGAACGCCTTTTACTTCATTTCCGAACACGAATGCCAGTTTTCTGTTGGCAGGAGGCTGAAAATTTGGCAGAGAAATGCTGTTTTCTACCTGCTCCACTGCATAAACAAGGTAGCCATCTTCCTTTAGCGCTGTTACAGCATCTTCAGTCTTTTCAACATACTTCCAGTCGACTGACTTTTCCGCATCAAGGGCTGTTTTATGTATTTCCTTGTTTGGTGGAGTGGCGGTTATTCCGCACAGGTAAATCTTTTCAAGCAGGAGGGCATCGGAAGTGCGGAACACCGAACCGGTGTTGTTACAGCTGCGGATGTTATCGAGCACAACAGCTATAGGAGTTTTCGCAGCTGTTTTGTACTCTTCAGCTGACAGACGGTTTAACTCATTTATTTTTAGCTTTCGCATAGTCTTTTTGTACTCAGGTTAGCAATCAGGATTGTAATGCCGGATGCAAACTGGTGCTACCAGTTTACTTCAGCCCTTCGCACGGGCAAGGTCATGCAACGTGCACCGCCGCCTCCGCGGGCAAGCTCTGAGCCGGCTATGGTTACTACACACCTGGAATAGTCTTTCAAATTTACCTTATCATTAATAACATCTTCGGCTTTTATAATTTCAAAACCGTTATTGTTCAGTTCTTCAAGTGTGTTTGTATTGCGTTCGTAACCAATTATTTTTCCCGGTTCAAAGGCAAAAAAGTTTGCTCCACTGTGCCACTGTTCTCTTTCCTGTACCCATTGGTCTTTTTGCCCTCCACAGTAAACAGGCTTCAGATGGATACCCAGTTTCTTTAATGCCTGCGGTATATTTGGCTGCTCGCTTATTTTAACCTTCCCGTTATCGATTCGTATATGGATGGTTTTATAGCGACTCATACTGTAAACCACCGGGTCGTATACCATACATGAATCCCTGTCGAGGCAGGTGAACACCATATCAAGGTGGATAAACGATTCTGGTTTTGACGGCAACTCCTGAACAATCACATGGTAATTGCCATGTTTATATTCCTTTAATGTTTCAAGGATAAAATCTATTCCCTGGGTGCTTGTTCTCATCCCTGCACCAATAACAAAGACATCATCGCGGATAACCAGGAAGTCACCGCCTTCGAGTGTGGCTTTTGCTTCGGCTGGTATTCCCTGCAGTGGCCGGATTGCGTTTATGGTAGTAGTTTCCAGTGACGGATGAAAATTAAAGATAGCCTCCACTATCATCGATTCCCTTTCGCGAACCCTGTTGGCCATACGTCCTATTAACATGCTTCCATTCATGCCCATGGCTGCATCGCGGGTAAAAAAAAGGTTATGCAGCGGGCGCAGCAGGAATCTTTCCTGACTAAGATAGTTGGTTAAATTGTTTCGTTCAAGGGGTATTCCTTCAATGAGCATTGCAGCAAGTTCTTTGGAACTTCTATCGGAAAGCGAATCAAAAATTCCTGTCAGTCCTTCATGGCTGCATACTTCCTGCAGTAGCCTGGTCCTGGCAATAGGATTTTCAAGGATATCCTGCAACATTTGCTTGATTTCGAATACCTTTGTTGTTTTATTGAGGACTCCTGTAAGCTGGCTGTATTCATTCGAAGCTATTGACAGGTTTAATATATCGCTGTAGAGTGCACGTTCTGCATTTTCGGGAGTCATATTTTCCACTTCCGAACCGGGTGTATGAACAATTACACCTTCCAGTTTTCCAAATTCCGAATTGATAAATGATTTCATTTAACAGGTAAAAGTTGTATTTCCGGCACAAAGATATAAACTTTGTACTTGTAATAATTGAAATTGGAATTCATCGTTTGGTATAATATACAGGAATTGGAACAGAAAGCGTTACTAGCAGTGCAGACTAAGATGAATAACTGTTTAAAAGTTAAAAAAAGAAAAAATGGCGTCTTTCTTGTTGGCGTAAAAATAATGAATGTTTTACCTGAAATCACGTGCTTGATGAAAAGATTATTGATACTGCTGTTTATAATTATGCTGACAATGTTCGCAGTGAATGAATCATCCGCTCAGAAACGGGATTCTTCATATGTGATGGGTGTCGTTCAAGATGGCGATACTGTTATACACAGAAATGTAATTGAAATTACCGTAGTTCCTGAAAGACAATTTAAGAATGCCCGTCAGGAAAGAAGGTATGGGCGTTTTGTAGATAAGGTAAAAAAAGTTTATCCCTATGCCCGGCTTGCCGGTGATATGCTGGATGAAATTGAACCACAATACCTTGAGCTGGATAACGATAAGGACAGGCGCAGGATGATGAAAGAATTGGAGCAGCAGTTACTTGATGAATATAAAGACGACCTTAAAAAGATGACTATTTCGGAAGGCAGGATTCTTCTGAAACTTATTGACCGGGAAACCAGTCATACATCCTATGCTCTTATAAAGGATTTCCGTGGAGGAGTGTCGGCAACATTTTGGCAGGGTATCGCCCGCTTGTTCGGAAGCAATCTGAAATCGGGTTATGAGCCTCAGGGCGAAGACCAGATGATCGAGGAAGTGGTCAGGCTTATAGAAGTGGGATATCTATAACGAAATATCATGCGCACTTTTATCGCAATAAAAGTAAAACCCGAAGCTTTACTGCTTGAAAAGCTATTTGCCCTAAAGCAAGAACTTTCAGAAGAACGCATCAAGTGGGTTGATGAACAGAACTTTCATCTTACATTAAAGTTTCTGGGGGAGACTTCTGAAGAGCAGGTAATGCAGGTAAAGAATATACTGGCTGATTATGCTGCCCTGCAACAACCAGTTTCATTCACCTTGTCGGGACTTGGTTTTTTTAAAAGCCGTGGAATGCCCCGGGTGCTTTATGTTGATATACATAATGGAGAAGCATTGAAATTGTTAGCTGAAGGAATTGAAACACTTCTTTTACCCTCAGGTTTTAAAAAAGAAGAACGCCCGTTCAATCCTCACCTGACACTTGCCAGGATAAAGTTCATAAAAGACAAGAAGCGTTTTTACCAGGCGCTGGAAACTTATCAGTTTTCATCGAATCAACCTGTAACTGTTTATGATGTAATTTTCTTTCAAAGCCGCTTGCAACCTGATGGTCCCGTTTATAATGAGCTGGCAAAATTTTCTTTACAGGGAAAAGTTTAATTCCTCCTCTTCAGAAATTGATCATACCTTTTTTTCATTCCTGTTTTTGTTGGAGTTTTGTTGCAGGTGAATTTAAAAGTGGAAAATGTGCTTTGTTGGAAACTGCTGATTTCCTGTAAAGATTTAAACCTGTATTTCCTGATTTTACTGTTAACTTTTATTGAAAAGAAAAGTTTGTATGAAGTAGAGTTTTTCTGCGTTTGAAAAAGAACCTGCAGGTTTTTTTATCGTAAAAAAAGTTGCCTTTTGTGGATATAACTATTCATTAATAAAAAAATCAAACACATGAAAACAACTTTACTTTCAGTTTTAATCGCTGCATTATCCTTCTTTTATTGTAAGCAAACAACTGCCCAGGAGATATTTGGAATGACCAAATACGGAGGCAATTACAGTAAAGGTGTGATTTTTAAACTGGATGAAACCGGATCTAACTATGAGGTTGTCTACTCATTTAAAGATATCAAAATTCCATCCGGGGGATTAACCGAAACTGCTGAGGGAGTTTTCTACGGATTTGAAGGTGATGGTATTATACGATTTAATGCCGGTGAGCGTAAGTTTGAAGAGGTTGCTGCTTTTGATGAGCAGTTAACCGGTGCAGAGGGTGTTGGAAGGATGATCCTTGCTTCAGACGGATTAATGTACGGGATGACTGTTTCGGGCGGGGAGTTTGATATGGGTACTCTTATTAAATTTAATCCCGATACGGAGGAAGTAAGTAAGATTATTGATTTCGATGGAACCAATAAAGGAAGCCATCCTAAAAACAGCCTGATTGAATCTTCTGATGGATTAATTTACGGTATGACATCAGACGGAGGAGTTAACGATTCGGGTACAATATTTAGTTTCAATCCCTCAACAGGAGAGTTTAATAAAATTTTTGATTTTATCGGAGGAGGAAACGGCTCCAATCCTCAGGGCAGTCTTACAGAAGCATCTGATGGCATGTTGTACGGGATGGTGCCTGAAGGAGGGGTAAATGATTTTGGATTTATTTTTCAGATTGATCCTGTTGCACAAGAATTTACTATACTTTTTGAGTTTAACGGCGAAGCATCGGGGCAAAATCCGAAGGGAAGCCTTACCCGGGCAGCCAACGGAAAATTGTACGGCTTAACTTCTAAGGGAGGAGCCTATGATTATGGGACTTTATTTGAATACGATCCCGGAGTGCAGGAGTTTAATAAAAAAGTTGATTTTATTCCGAGTGCTGATATAGGCATACAACATAATGGAATGTTACTGGCACACCCGAACGGTAAACTTTATGGCCTTGTGCAGGATATGGGGCATGAGGTTAACTTGTTGTATGAATACGACCCTGTGAGTGATATTTTTGACAGGTTAAGCGTAGGTGTAGCCGGAGCAAGAAATAGTACTGCTCATGAAAGATCAATGACATTGAGTTCCAACGGTCAAGTTTACTTCTGTATATCTGGCTCCATTGATGGCATTATTCCCATCAAATACTTAAATGAATATGACCCTGCTGTGAATGATATTACAGATTATTACACCATTTCAGGCAGTAAAACAGGTAATCTTCCTTATGGAAATCTAGCACAGGGAAGCGATGGAATGCTTTATGGAACAACATCGGCCGGAGGTGAATATGAAAAGGGTGTAGTTTTTAAATTTAATCCTTTAACATATGAATATAACGTAGTCCACAGTTTTAATGGCGAAAACGGCTCAACGCCCCATGCAGGTTTAATCGGGGCAAATAATGCAAAACTCTATGGTATGACCCCTGAAGGAGGTGAATTTGATAAAGGTGTTCTTTATGCAATAGATCAACCATCGGGGGCATATGAAAAAATAGTCGATTTTGAAGGCATTAATGGACAATATCCTTCCGGTGATTTGGTAAAAGCAGTCAATGGAATATTATACGGTACCACCTCAACTGGAGGAGAAAATGACGACGGAGTTTTATTTGAATTAAATCCGGCTTCAGAAACATTTACAAAGCGAATTGATTTTGATGGAGAACAGGTTGGTGAAAATCCCTATCACAATTCATTGGTCGCAGTGCCCGGCGGAAACATTTTTGGCGCTATAAGTCCCGGTACTACAGGCGATAATGTAAAGTTGTTTGAATTCAATACCCAAGAAAACATCCTGAACATTGTTGTCGATTTTGATACTGCTTCCACTGTTTTTTCACTTGCTTCCTTAGCGCTGGCTTCCGACAACTACCTTGTTAATCTTGATTTTAAGTTTAATCTTGAGGATTGCTCCTACACTTGGTCAGGGTTTAGTGGAAAACCTTTGTTTCATTTGAGCGGAAGGTTGATGCAAGCCTCCAGCGGTAAATTATACGGTATGTCTGTCGGATTGGTTGAACCTACGCATTCCCCTTCTATAGGAGAATTGTTTGAAGTTGATTTAGAAACCGGGGACTTTAGATCAATAGAAGGTTTTAGCAACCACAACGGTTGTATTCCTGAAAATGCCAGTCTTATTCAATTAAAAGAATTTACAGCTCCTGTTGCTCAATGCAAAGATACCGCGCTTTACCTCGATGAAACCGGGCAGGTAAAATTAAACCCTGAAGATTTGGATAATGGAAGTACCGGCGATGGAATTGAACTTGCACTAAGCAAAACTGACTTTTATTGTGATGATGCCGGAGAGCAGAACATAACGCTCACCGTAACTGATGAAAATGGAAACTTTGCTACATGCAGTGCAGTTGTCACTGTTACAGATACCATACCGCCGGTGGTCGAATGCCAAAATATAGAACTGTTCCTTGATGCCGGCGGAAGAGCTGAAATTGATGCTTCACAAATTGATATCGGTTCGTCTGATGGTTGCGGCATCAGCAAAATAGAACTGAATGTTGATTCTTTTGGCTGTCAGGATATGGGTGAAAATACAGTAGTTTTAACTGTTACTGACATAAATGGAAATGCTTCTGCATGTAATGCAACTGTGACAGTTATTGATGACACGACCCCGGAAATCATATGCTCACCTGATTTTTCAGCATATCTTGACCCTTATCAGGGAATATTTGTTGTTGATGACGAAATGTTGACAACAGAGGCGACTGATAATTGCGGAGTTGATTCACTGGTGTATCTTGTTAATGGAGAGAAGATTTTTACCGGCACCTCTTCTGTTGTTTTGGAGCTTGAAGCAGGAGTTCATACTGTTGATCGGGAGGTAACCGACGGAAGTGAAAATCTGTCCGGTTGCAGCACTGTAATTACTATTGAAAAAAGACCGACCTCAATACTATTTCTCGATAAGAAGATTGATTACGATGAGCAGGAAATTCAAATCCAGGCAGTTTTGATTGATGACCTTCTTGTGGAGGGAATTGAGGGCAAAACATTGGAGTTTGCCCTTAATGAGGAATCGGTAACAGCTGTAACCGATGCCAATGGAACCGTTACTGTTTTCCTGCCATTCGATAGTGCTCAGGCAACCTCCGACACTGTTTCAGCTTTCATGGAAGAGGATGATACTTACTTAGGCAGCACTGCTGATGCCGAAATCATAACCGGCACCCATACTGCTTTGCCTGGAAATATTCTTGTTTACCCTAATCCATTCACTGAGCAGGTATATTTTGAATTTACTTCACCCGAAACAGCTGATGCAAGAATCGACATGTTTGATGCAGCAGGACGACTGGTAAAAACCATTTTTAACAGGCCTGTTGAAGCAGGTATGTTTTATAAAGCAGAATTTAAAGCTGAAGAAGGGACAGACGGGTATTACATTTATAAATTAAAAGTGGGAACATTCCATAATAGTGGAATCATTGTTTCTTTTCATGAATGAAGTTAAAAAATCAATCAGATTTTGGTGTGTTAGTTGCTGTCTGTCAGTTTTTAATATGTCTGCTGTTTGTTATTTTAACTGAAATTGTGAAATGTTAAAATCTTATTCTGCATCAACAATTTTAGTTTTCGGCTTGTTTGAAATGAAGCAGAAGCCGGACGAAAATTAATTCTATATTTTTTTCAGATTGTATTTGTAAAACGCTTAAATTTAATACTTTATAATAAAATTCATATCACTTAACCTTTTAAACTTATACAATAATGCAAACACACATTAAAACCAAATTAGCCTCTGTAGTTTTTCTGTTTCTTCTATTGTTTTTTAATGATTCTCTTAGCGCCCAGGATATATGGGGAATGACTCAATATGGGGGCGAATACGACAAAGGAGTAATCTTCAAAATGGATGAAAATGCTTCGAATCAGCAAGTGGTATTTTCATTTGAAACCATCCAAAAACCTGAAGCCGGTTTAACAGAATATGGGAATGGTGTTTTTTATGGAATGAGCAGGTGGGGAGGTAAACATAAAAAGGGGGTTATCTATAAGTTTGAAGCTTCCAATGGGAAATTTACCAAAATCCTGGATTTTGATGGTGATGATAAAGGCAGTGGTGGCGTTGACAGAATGATTTATGCCTCCAATGGAAAAATGTATGGAACAACAGTCTATGGTGGAGTGAATGATAAAGGTGTTTTGTTCGAATTTGATCCTCAAACAGAATCATTTAAGAAAATTATTGATTTTAATGGTCAGGATAAAGGTGCCGAACCGATTGGAAAACTTGTGGAAGGCAATGGCGGGAAACTTTATGGAGCAACAGCATCAGGTGGAATAAATGATGAAGGTGTTTTATTTTCTTACGATATCTCTGCAAATGGTTTTACAAAAGTTTTTGATTTCGAAAACATGGTATCAGGTGAAATGCCTGTGGGAAGTCTTATTCAGCTAGCTGATGGAAAATTATATGGTATGACGAAGTGGGGCGGCACATTTGACGATGGTCTTCTTTTTAGCTTCAACCCTGCTACAAATCAATATACCATTTTAATTGAATTTGATGAACTGCCAACCGGGAGTAATCCTGTTGCCGGACTGGTAGCAACTCCGAATGGAAAATTATATGGAATAAACCCTGATGGTGGTAATACTGATTTAGGTGTACTGTTTGAATATAACTCCCAAACCAACACTTTTTCTAAGAAGGTAGATTTTGCTAATCGCTTTGAAGCTGGAAAATCATGTATAGCGGCTAACGACGGTAAACTTTATTGGCTTCCTGAGCCTGATTTGCATCTTGCTCCCTGGGTTATGGGTTATGATCCTGAAAATGACACTTACCATAAAGGAATTGATGCTCCTGACTATCCAAGAGAAACTGAATTGTTTTTCAATTCCTTTATTCAGGCCTCAAATAATAAACTCTACTTTATTGTTAATTCGCCTCGGAATGATGTAATGAATGAAAATAGTCTGTATGAATATGATGCTGCAAATGATGACTTTACAAATTATTTCAGGTTTTCAGGAGTTGAATATGGTGAATTCCCGCAAGGAAGCCTTTATCAGAGTTCAAGCGGCATGCTCTATGGAACAACATATACTGGGGGAGCTTTCCATCAGGGGGTAGTATTCAAAATTGATCCTGATAATTTCAACTTTACAAAGTTACTGGACTTTGAACGAAATGCCAATGGTTCTAACCCAAATGGCGGACTTATTCAGGCCGACAACAACAAATTGTACGGCATGACCAGCGAAGGCGGGGCACACGATAAAGGGGTCATTTATATGTTAGATCCTGTTTCTGAATCGGTCAACAAGGTTTTTGATTTTAATGGATTAAACGGAGAGCATCCCGTTGGCGATTTCGTTAAAGGTACTAATGGCCTGCTTTATGGAGTTACAACTGCTGGTGGCGCATATGGAAATGGTGTTTTATTTGAATTTAATCCATCAACGGGGTCTTTTACAAAAATAGTTGATTTTGATGGAACACAATTTGGTAAAGAACCTAATTCAAACGCCCTGGTTGCGGCTTCCAGCGGTGCGATATATGGTACTACTTTGTTGGGAGGATTGTCAGATGAAGGAGTTTTGTATGAATATGATCCTTCATCGGCTAACTTCCAAAAGCTCATTGATTTTCAATATTCTGTTACCGGCAAAGTGCCTGAAAACCTGATTCAGGGAAGCGACAATATGCTTTATAGTCATGTATCCCCGGGTTTTATTGTTAAAATTGATCCATCCAATTCACAAATAACTAAAGTTCTGGACGATTGCGATCTGCTGAATCCATTAACAGGTAAATTGTTAGAGGCATCGAACGGTAAATTTTACGGCATGGACCGTGGATATATATGGTACAGGGCGACAGATTTCACCGGAGGAATTCATGAATTTGATGTGACCGGTGGCAGCTATTCTCAACTTATGGAATTTAGCTGGTCCAATGGTTCCAATCCTGAAAACACCAGTCTGATTCAGCTTAAAAGTCTTAACGCTCCTGTTGCTCAATGCAAAAACATTACGCTTTACCTTGATGAAGCCGGGGAAGCGACTCTTTTGCCGGCTGACATCGATAACGGCAGTACAGGCGACGGCATTGAACTTACAGTAAGTAAGAGTGACTTTACCTGTGGCGATGCCGGTGAAAATGATGTGGTTCTCACAGCAACGGATAACGACGGTAATACAGCCACCTGCACAGCAGTTGTTACAATTGCTGATTCTATCCCTCCGGTTGCCCTCTGTAACGATATTGAAGTATTTCTTGATGCATCTGGAAATGCAGTTCTTGATGCAGCTGATGTCGATAATGGATCTTCGGATGCCTGCGGAATTGAGTCAATGTCTCTGGATGTCTCTTCTTTTGACTGCCAAAACATTGGAGAGAATACAGTGGAACTGACAGTTACCGACAGCAATGGCAATACATCATCCTGCACGTTAATGGTAACTGTGAAAGACACCATTGCTCCAGAAGTGGTATGTCACAATATTGAAGTATCGCTCGATGCTTCGGGTGTTGCCGAAATTGAAGCTGCGGATATTGATAATGGATCGCGTGATGCATGTGGTATAGAATCAATGGCATTGAATATAACGTCGTTTTCATGTGAGAACATTGGAGAGAACACAGTTGAGCTTATAGTTACCGATAATAATGGAAATTCGTCGGCTTGCACGGCAACAGTAACGGTAACCGACGATATTGCGCCTGATGTTTCCGGAATTTCCGGTGTTGCACAATATCTTGAGCCTTTCCTCGACAACTATAGTGTAGCCAACACTTCCTGGGATGCCGAAGCTTCAGATAACTGCACGATTGAATCGCTGGAATGCATCATTAATGGAGATGCCAATTCAAAAGGTACTACATTGGCAGGTCTCGGTTTTGTGGCCGGAGTGCATGAGATAGAATGGCTGGCTGCCGATGCAGGGGGTAATGTCTCCTCCTTTACATCAGTAATTACAATCGATAAACGGCCAACTACATTAAACATTCTGGAAAAGGAAATTGATGTGGAATCGGGAAAGATTCATGTTGAAGCTGTTTTAATGGATGATCTGCTTGCTGGTGGTGTCGAAGGTAAATCGCTTGTTTTTACAGTTGGTGAAATTACTGAATCAGCTGTGACTGATGAAAATGGAGTGGCAATAGTTGATTTTACTGTTGAAGATGCAACGAGCGATAATTATACCATTTCTGTAGGGTTTGATGAGGATGCAACCTATGCCGGCTCCATTGCAGAGGCAGAAATCATAACCAATACCAGGCTGGTGCAATCAGCTGCTGTAAAGATATATCCCAATCCGTATGTCGATAAGTTGTACGTGGAATTTACAGCACCGGAATCGGCAGATGCCCGGATTGATTTATACAATCCTGCAGGCCGTTTGGTGAAAAATATATTTAATCAGCCGGTGGTGTCGGGTAGTTTTTATAGAGTTGAATACATTCCCAATCAGCCGGAGGGCAACTTTTTGTTGTACCGGATGAAAATAGGCACAACTGTTTTTAACGGCAAAATATTAAACGGGAATTAAAAGGAAACACTAAAAGGGGCCGTTGGCGTTGCTTCTTACTTTCCGTTGGCTTTCATACTTACAAGTATGGTATAAATAAGTATCTTGAAATCGACATACAGGGAGATGTTTTTCAGGTACATCATATCGTAAGGCAGGCGTTCAAGCATTTCATCAACGTTGGAGGCATAGCCGTATTTAACCTGTCCCCATGATGTGATTCCTGGCCTTAGTTTATGCAGGTGGGTGTAATGTGGTGCAATTTTGACGATTTGGTCAATATAATAGCGACGCTCAGGGCGGGGACCCACCAGCGACATATCGCCCATAATGACATTTATAAACTGGGGAATCTCATCAAGATGGGTCTTTCTCAGGAAACGTCCAACCTTTGTGATTCGCTCATCTTCCTCGCTTGACAGGGCAGGGATACCATTTTCAGCATCCTGAACCATGCTTCGAAGCTTATAAATGTAAAAAGGCTTTCCAAACCGGCCAACCCTTTCCTGCTTATAAATTACCGGACCTCCGGAAGAACGTTTAATCATGATGGCAAGGACGATAAAAGCAGGCAGGAAAAAAATAATCGCAAACATCGACAGCACTACATCCAAAAGACGTTTCATATTGGCCTGCCATTTGGTCATCAATCCATTCGAGATTTTTATCAGCGGACTACCGTAAATACCTGTTGTTTTTACTGTTCCTGAAAGGAAATCATAAAGATCGGGGATGCCCCAAATTACAACCTGCTGGTTCTCAAGAACTGTAAGTATGTTGTTTAATTTTTCCTGTTCGCGGGTCTCTACTGCAATGATAACCTCCTCGATATTATTTTTTTGTATGACTGTGTTTAATTCATTAAGGGTACCCAACTGGGGCAGGTATTTACCCAGTATGCGGTCGTCGTTGTTTTCCACCCCTAAATAACCCACAAACAAATTGCCTGCAGTATACTTCTGGTTGGTCATTTCTCTGAAAAGCTTTTCTGCTTTCTCATTACTGCCGATTAGCAGTGTGTTGAACCCGATTTTTCGCTGTCGGATGAGACTGATTGTTCGCAAGGTCAATACCAGGCGAAAGAAGTAGGTAAGGAAGAAATGCAGGCCAAACAGGGTGAAAAATAACTGGTAGTAATTTTTGTAGCTTTGAACATAATCGTCAAGGAGTAAGGCAAAAAATATAACAACCACACCGGTAAGCGAGGTGATGAAAGTTTGGCCCAGTTCAATCAGGCGCGACCTGCGGTAAATGTTATCGTAAAATCCGGTAACATAATAAAACAACAACCATAAAGCAGGAATTAATAACAAGCCAAGATAGAATTGTGTGGTGAACTCTATGGGGATTTCAATGCCAAATCGCTGCGGCTCAATAACTGCCTTACGATAAATATAAAACATTATCCAGCTAATGGCTGCAGCCAAGAAATCCAATACAAGATATTTTATTACTTGCTGTTTCCTATTCATCTCGTGACCGTTAAATTTGGCCTGGGGCTTCTTTTAATTGCAATTGCATACATCAAACGAGTAGTGTTATAAAAAATTGCAATAAAGGTTAATTTTTTTTAAAGTGGGGTATATCTGTCCAGTTTTTCCTGAATCATTCCCACTGTTTGCAATGCAACAGAATAGGTTTCAATATCGGTTGCCCCCTTATTTTTCTGAAGAATGGAATTGATGAAGGCGCCTGTTTCGTCAGCATCAACTAAATCTGTTGAACTTATTGGGAGATTGTTAAGTAAATAATTCTCATTGATTAAATCCAATGCAGCAAAGCGGTTATGTGAGAACAGCTTAACTTCAAAACGGTTTGATTCATTTGTTTTGCCAAAGTTTAAATTAATAACTGAACCGTTGCCGTAATCAAGCTGCACATTATAGAACGATGATTCGGCAGGAGTGGAACTGAAGGACATTGCCCCCGCTTTTTTGGGTAATGTGCCTGTTGTATCTTTAAACATTAAAAGCAACTGAAGCAAAATGTTCTTATCCGGATTTTCGGTGCTGAAATACTGTACATCGATAAAGGCGGGTTTTTTAATGTTCCTGACCAGCCACTGAACCGCAGGCAGGTAAAAAAAAGGATTTTTAACCTGAATCACAGTTTTTGCTTCTTGTGCAAGTTTTGCCAGCTGATTCAACTCTGCAGGATTCAGGTCGGGGTAACCGACAGCAAAAAAATGTTTTGATTTTTTCACCATATCACACAGCAAATTGAAAGGCAGCAATGAAAACCTGTTAATGAACAACGCGTCAGACCGTTCAATAAGTTCAATGCGGTTAAATTCGGGCGCCTGAAGTTTAAAACTTCCCGGTTTGGGTTGTGTCCCAACCGATGATTTACCGGTAATATATACTTCCGGATGTTTTTGTGCCTTTTGGGTAAAAGGCTCCAGTAATTTAATATCTCCTATTAATCCAAGATTCAGCATGTCACAAATATATAAACAATGAATGGCCCTTTTGAGGCTTTGGCCTATATAATTATCAACTTTATATGTTAATATTATGATGAAGGAATCCACAACAATCAATTAGGTTCTGTATTTTTGCATTTATAATTGATAAAAGATGGCGGAAATTGATGATTTAAGGCATCAGGGAATGCGGAAGAGGTTGGTTGATGCATTGAAGATAAAAGGGATTAAAGATGAAAAAGTGCTGGCAGCCATAGGAAAGGTGCCAAGGCATCTGTTCATGGAAAGTTCGTTTTTGAATTTTGCATATAAAGATCAGGCTTTCCCCATTGGGGCAGGACAAACAATATCGCAACCTTATACAGTTGCCTTTCAGACCCAGCTTTTACAGGTTCAGGAAAATGAAAAGGTGCTGGAAGTAGGCACCGGCTCAGGTTACCAGGCAGCAGTTCTTGTGGAAATGGGGGCAAGGGTTTTTACCATCGAACGGCAGAAAGAACTGTTTCAGAAAGTACAGTCGTTTTTGCCCGAAATTGGTTATCAGCCGGCTTGCTTCTTTGGCGACGGGTACCAGGGCCTTCCCAATTTTGCTCCTTTCGATAAAATCCTTGTTACTGCCGGTGCCCCTGAAGTGCCATCTGCACTTAAAGAACAGCTTAAAATAGGCGGTAGAATGATCATTCCTGTGGGAAACGAGTCGCGCCAGGAAATGATGGTGGTCATTCGCAACTCGGAAGATGAGTATGTAATTGAAAAACACGGAGGCTTTGTTTTTGTTCCTTTGTTGAAAGGAAAAGTAAATCATTGAAGTATGCTGAAAGTTAAAAAGTTTGTTGTAAATCCTTTACAGGAAAATTCATTTGTGATATCTGACGAAACAGGGCAATGCATTTTTATTGATCCCGGCTTTTATTTCGGGGAAGAATACGATGAGGTGGATGAGTATCTGAACGAACATGAGCTGAGTCCGGTATTTATTGCCAACACACATTGCCATTTCGATCACATTATGGGGGTTGAATACATCAGGAACAAGTATAAAGTGCCGTTTAAAGCGCACCCTCACGATGAATTCTGGCTGGAAAATGCAGTTAAGCAAGGTCAGTCATTTGGGTTTGACCTCGACGAGGTTAATCCTCCCGATGCTTTTTTCCACGAAAATGAAGAGCTTAAATTTGGAAATACCTCTTTTAAGATAATTCATGTGCCGGGGCATTCACCCGGGCATGTTGTTTTTTATTCCGAAGCTGCCAAAACATTGATTGCCGGTGATGTTCTCTTTCAGGGGAGCATTGGGCGCAGTGATTTACCGGGTGGCAATCACGAACAACTTGTTTCGAATATTAAGAATAAGTTGTTCCCGCTTTCCGACGATACAAAGGTATATTGCGGGCACGGTCCGGAAACGAGTCTGGGGTTCGAAAAAAAATCCAACCCTTTTCTTACCTGATGCTATGAACCGTAACCGGGAAAAAAGTTTCCTTCGGATAGCAATAGTGGAAGATATTGGTTTAAAATCATTTTTTCCCCGAGAGCTAAATTTTATACTTGCAGACAATTAATCAAAATAACAGGCAGATGTCTTACGATCATTTTGTAAACCGACACATAGGCCCCGGTGAGGGCGAAGTAAAGGAAATGCTTCAGTTTATTGGAGTAGCGTCAATGGAGGAACTGATACAACAAACGGTTCCCGACAATATTAGGCTGAAAGAGCCTCTGAAGCTTCAGGAGGGATTAACCGAAAGGCAATATTACAGGAAAGTTTTGAGCCTTGCCCATAGGAATAAGGTATTCAATACATACATAGGCATGGGTTACTACGATACCATAACGCCTGCTGTTATTTTGCGAAATGTGCTTGAGAATCCGGTGTGGTATACATCCTATACTCCCTATCAGGCCGAAATTTCCCAGGGAAGACTGGAAGCATTGCTGAACTTTCAGACCATGGTGTGCGAACTTACTGCTATGGATATTGCCAATGCTTCGTTGCTCGATGAGGCAACGGCAGCTGCCGAAGCAATGGTGATGATGCATAACCTTCGCTCCCGTAAGATGGAGAAAGAAGGAGCAAATGTTGTTCTTGTCGATGAAAAAGTGTGGCCTCAGACCCTGGAAGTGCTAAGTACCCGTTCCGAACCATTGGGTATCGACCTGCGGGTATTACCTAAAGAGGATTTCCAGTTTACCGGCAATGAGTTTGGTATTATTTTGCAATACCCCGATTCCGACGGTCAGATTAACGATTATTCGGAACTGGTTGAACAAGCCCATCAGAATGATGTAAAAGTTGCTGTTGCAACCGATTTGCTCTCCCTCGCGCTTTTAAAACCTCCGGGTGAATGGGGCGCCGATATTGTTTTTGGTAACAGCCAGCGCTTTGGCGTGCCTATGGGGTACGGTGGTCCTCATGCTGCGTTTTTTACTGCTCGCGAAGATTTTAAACGACACATGCCCGGAAGGATTATCGGGGTCTCAAAAGACATTCATGGTAACCGGGCCCTGCGAATGGCTCTTCAAACCCGCGAACAACACATCAAACGCGAAAAAGCTACTTCCAACATATGCACAGCACAGGCCCTGCTGGCTACAATGGCCAGTTTCTTCGGAGTATATCACGGTCCGGAAGGCATCAAAACAATTGCCGGACGGGTACATAATATTGCTGCTTTCCTTGCTGTTGAAATTCAAAAACTGGGATACCGCCAGCTTAATCATAACTTTTTTGATACCATACGATTTTCACTGCCAAAACATGTGAAGCGTGAAGACATCGAATGGCTTTCACTGGAACTGGAAATGAACTTCAGGTATTTCGACAATGGCGAAGTAGGAATCAGCATCGACGAAACTACCAACCGGGAAGATATGACCTGGATACTTGAAGTGTTTGCAAAAGCCGCAAATACCCGGTGGCCCGCAGTGCTTGAATATCCGGAAGGATTTGAAATTGACAAAAAATTTGCACGTACTTCAGCATTTATGCAACAGGAAGCATTTAACCGTTACCGGTCGGAAACGGAAATGGTCAGGTACATCAAACGACTTGAACATAAGGATATCTCGCTTACGCATTCAATGATTTCATTGGGGTCGTGTACAATGAAACTCAATGCAGCCACTGAAATGCTTCCACTTAGCTGGATTGAGTTCAATGGTATTCATCCGTTTGTTCCTAAAAACCAGGCAAGAGGCTATCATGAAATGATGGAGGAGTTACGGCGCGATTTGTCTGAAATAACCGGAATGGCCGATGTAAGCCTTATGCCCAACTCCGGCGCTGCCGGAGAATATGCCGGCCTGTTGGTCATCAGGGAATACCACAAGAGCAGGGGGGAAGGGCAGCGCAATGTGGTGCTTATCCCTTCTTCTGCACATGGAACAAACCCTGCAAGCGCTGTAATGGCCGGCATGAAAGTAGTTGTTGTAGCCTGCGATAATAACGGCAATATCGATATTGAAGATTTACGAAAAAAAGCTGTTGAAAATAAAGAATTGCTATCAGCTTTTATGGTTACCTATCCCTCCACACATGGTGTGTTTGAAGCGTCAATAAAGGAAATGTGTCAAATCATCCATGATAATGGCGGGCAGGTTTATATGGATGGTGCAAATATGAATGCCCAGGTGGGCCTTACCTCCCCGGGCATAATAGGTGCCGATGTATGCCACCTGAACCTTCATAAAACCTTTGCCATCCCTCATGGCGGAGGAGGTCCCGGTGTCGGCCCGATCGCCGTTGCAGCACACCTTGTGAAATACCTGCCTTCGCACCCCATAATGAATAACGGGCATGTAGGAATAAATTCAGTGGCCGCTGCGCCCTGGGGAAGCGCCTCGGTGCTGCCTATTACCTACGGCTATATCAAGATGATGGGAGCCGAAGGATTGACCCAGGCAACCCGGATTGCCATCCTCAATGCCAATTATATTGCATCGGCCCTGAAAAATAATTACGGTGTGCTTTATACCGGAAAAACAGGCAGGGTAGGTCATGAGTTAATACTTGAATGCAGGCACCTGAAAAATTCAGCCGGCATTACAGAGTCGGATATCGCCAAAAGGCTGATGGATTTTGGTTTTCATGCTCCAACACTTTCATTCCCGGTTCATGGTACCCTGATGATTGAACCTACTGAAAGTGAATCGAAAGAAGAACTCGACCGGTTTATTGAAGCATTAAATGTTATTTTTGAAGAGATAATGGAAGTTGAAAGGGGAGATGCCGATAAAGATGACAATGTTTTAAAAAATTCCCCTCATACAGCTGAAGTGGTAAGCGCCGATGCCTGGAATCACCAATATCCAAGAAGTAAGGCTGCATGGCCGCTCCCCTGGGTTAAGGAGAACAAGTTCTGGGTTCCGGTAGGTCGTGTCGATAATGCCTGGGGCGATCGAAACCTTATTTGTACCTGCGGAACCCCTAAGGAATATGAGCTTATGAATCAGGAATAACAGGATTTATAAAAATGATAGTTTTTCCCAATGCAAAAATAAACATAGGCCTTCATGTGGTCTCGAAACGACCCGACGGGTATCATAACCTGGAAACAATTTTTTACCCGGTGAAACTTGCCGATGCCCTGGAAATGGCTGAAACCGGTAAAACCGGTATTACCTTTTCTGGTCTGCCTGTTGACGGTAATCCTAACGATAACCTCGTCATGAAGGCCTATGGATTATTACGAAACGATTTTAACTTGCCGCCTGTACAGTTTCACCTGCATAAGGTGATACCTACAGGTGCAGGTTTGGGTGGCGGCTCGTCCGATGCGGCATTCACACTGAAAATGCTGAATACCCATTTTAAACTCAACCTCTCAACAGAACAGTTGAAAAAATATGCCGTCAGGCTGGGCGCCGACTGCTCTTTTTTCATTGAAAACAATCCTGCATTTGCCGAAGGTATTGGAGACAGGCTCAATTCCGTTGATATCGATCTTTCAGATTATCAAATCGCCATTATTAAGCCCAATGAATCGGTAAGCACCATCCAGGCCTATAAAAATGTTGTACCTGCCCATCCTCAGTTTTCACTGAAGGATCTATCTTCTGTTCCGGTTGAGAATTGGAAAAATGTGGTGGTAAACGATTTTGAAAAAAGCATCTTTCCACAATTTCCTGAAATAGCAAAATGGAAAGAAAAATTGTATGACTGGGGCGCTTTGTATGCTTCCATGTCGGGAAGCGGTTCTGCAGTATTCGGAATATTTCGCCATTTACCGGCTGATTTGGAAGATAAAATACCTGCCGGTGTTTTTTTTAGCCGGTAAAAACCTTCATTTACCGGATTTTTCAGCACGCTCATATGTTTTTTGTTCTTTTTGAAAAAGTTTGATGTAACCTTTGCCCTTGAAAACAGTCTATTAGTTGAAGCAAGTTTAGAAAACAGAACAAGAAAAACAACAAAACAATGAAAACAAAGGTAAATCAAATGATGTTCGCAGCCATTTTCGCACTGTTCATTATAAGCGGGAATGCCAATGCAACCGGAAAAGAAGCAATTGTTGTCTCAAGCCTTGAAAACACAGTGGATGCAAAACTGGAACTCGAAAACTGGATGGTTGAAGATACATATTGGGTGAAAGCTGAAACAGTTCAGCAAACGGAAGAAAGCCTCCTGCTTGAACCCTGGATGATCGACCAGAGCAATTGGAATGTTCCGGTTTCTGAAAATGAAATTGCTGAAGCAGAAAAACAACTTGAAATGGAAGAGTGGATGACCAATAATGTATTCTGGAATTAAAAATGGAAAGCGAATAAAGGTGGAAGCATATTAACAGGAATAGTTTAGTTAGATTTAAAAGAGGCTGTTGGAAACAACAGCCTTTTTATTTGCGCTTTATGTTGCTAGCCTGAAAACGCCAGAAAATAAAACTTTTCCGGGCCTGTGCATCTATTCCCCAACATACCTCCTCCGTATCAAACTCAATGTAAACTCAATATAAACTCAATGTAAATTCAATTATTTCTGACTTTACATTGAGTTAAATTTGACTTTGGATTGAGTTTACACTGAGTTTGATACGGCTAATTCATAGCTCACTATCGTAATGAGTGCGATTATTTTGCATATTCGGAAACATTTTACCATTTGATATTCCGGGTGGAATAAAAAATAAGCCGTCCCAAAAACAAGTAGTGAGACGGCTTATAATATAACTTTTGTAAAATGTTAGCTCTGCCTTGCAGGTTTTATTTCCAGCATCAGGTGCTTTTTGGGAATGATCTCATCTTTCGATACATGAATCTTTACAATTTCACCGTCAAAAGGCATTCGCACCTGGTTTTGCATTTTCATGGCTTCAAGCAGGAGCAGGGTTTCCCCTTCCTTTACTTTTTGTTTTGGTTTTACGAAAATATCAATAATGGTACCCGGTATGAACGAGTATATCAGGTTTGGATTAGGTGCCTCCCAGTTAACCCTGTTTTCAAACTTCCAGGTATATGTGGTTTTGTATACTGCACCTTGAATAACCAGATTTTTAAATTCTTTTTCTTCTGCCATAATTGGTTTTTTATCGGTTAAAATGGAGGGATACCATGTTTTTTAGTGGGAAGAAAAACGCTCTTATTTTGCGACACCTGCAACGCATGAAGGATTCGGCCACGGGTTTCTTTAGGCTCTATTACTTCATCGATGTAGCCTTGAGCTGCTGCAACATATGGGTTTGCAAACTTTTCCTTGTACTCCAGTATTTTTTGCTGGCGCATTTCTTCAGGATTTTCAGCTTCCGATATTTCTTTTCTGAAAACAATATTGGCAGCTCCTTCAGGTCCCATTACAGCAATCTCTGCTGTTGGCCAGGCGAACACGAAATCGGCACGCAGGTGGCGTGAGTTCATGGCGATATAACCGCCGCCGTATGCCTTTCTGAGAATAACGGTAACCTTTGGCACCGTGGCCTCACTGTAGGCATATAATATTTTGGCACCGTGGCGAATAACCCCTGCATGCTCCTGGTCGACACCGGGCAGGTAGCCGGGCAAGTCTTCCAAAGTAACAATTGGGATGTTAAACGCATCGCAGTATCTGATAAAGCGCCCTGCCTTATCGGAGCTGTCTGTATCAAGAACTCCGGCAAGAACCATAGGCTGGTTGGCAACAAACCCCACTGTATCGCCGTCCATGCGGCCAAAACCGATAATGATGTTGGGAGCGAAATATTCCATCACTTCAAAAAATTCCGAGCTGTCGGTAATGGTTTTAATGATATCGCGCATGTCGTAAGGAATACGTGGATCGGCAGGCACAATGTCTTCTATCTTTTTTCCCTTTTTAGGAGGCTTCGGGGGGAAAGGCATTGCTTTTGCTCCGTTGTTCCGGGGAATGTAGCTGATAAGCTTTTTAATCTGCTCAAAGCATTCCAGTTCGCTGGTTGCAAAGAAATGTGCATTGCCCGTCAGTTCAGCATGAACACGTGCGCCTCCCAGTTCTTCCATTGAAATTTCTTCACCCAATACCGACTTAATAACACTGGGGCCTGTGATGAACATTTTTGAGATGTTTTCCACCACAAATACAAAATCGGTCAGTGCGGGGGAATAAACTGCACCGCCGGCACAAGGTCCCAAAATTACCGATATCTGGGGAATAACACCCGATGCAAGGGTATTACGGAAGAATATTTCACCGTACCCGGCAAGCGAATTTACTCCTTCCTGGATACGGGCACCTCCCGAGTCATTGATCCCGATAAGCGGAACCCTCATTTTTAGAGCATGGTCCATTATTTTTGTAATTTTCCGGGCATGCATCAAACCCAAAGATCCTCCGGCTACGGTAAAGTCCTGGGCAAAAATGCATACAGGCTTGCTGTAAATGGTACCTGTGCCGATAATTACTCCATCGCCATGTAACACTTTGGAATCCATTCCAAAATCCTTGGCGCTATGCTCTACAAATAAATCATACTCATGAAATGAATTTTTATCAAGAAGGGCCAGAATACGCTCGCGAGCGGTAAGCTTGCCCATTTTTGCCTGTTTCTCGATGGCTTTATCGCCGCCGCCTTTTTGTACTTCCCTTTTTCTTTTGCGAAGATCAAGAACATTACTCCTTAATGACATAAAGATTTTTTTTAATTATAAATTCCTTTTACCGGGCTTTACGTTTTAGTTAAACCGGGGCAAAATTATAAATTTTTTCAGTTGGCTTCCCGATTTCACTTTTTGCCTTCCCTATTTACCCGATTATTGATACCGTTGTTTCGAATTATAGCATTAAACGTTTGAATTTTGGAAGCGACTGCATTACAACTTCCGCATTGTTATTTGGCAGCCCATTTGAAAACAAAAAAGGCGATGGCGCTATAGCCCAGGTTGGGGATCCAGACTGCCATCAGGGGCGGGGTGTTTCCGCTTATGGCGAATACCGTGGATACCTGCTGAAACAGGATGTAAGAAAAACTTAAAAGTAATCCCAATCCCAGGTGAAGCCCAAGTCCACCTTTAATTTTTCGTGAAGCCAGGCCTGCGCCAATAATTGTTAAGATAAAGGCAGAAAAAGGTCCTGCTACGCGTTTATGCCTCTCAATTTCCCATTCAACAGTGTTTACTCCGCGCATTTTCATCTGTTTGATTTCTGCTTTCAGTTCAGGAGTGGTAAAACTTTCCATCTGGTTTTTTACCACTTTGAATTCCTGGGGGGTCATATTTAAAGTGGTGTCTTTCCTGTAACCTTTTGAAAACTCCTCGTGCGTGTCGTAGATGTGCCGGGACCACCAATTGTTGAGGATCCATTTTTCGTTCTCTTCATCCCAACGTATATTATCGGCTGTTAATTTTTCTTTCAGTTCATGGCCTTCAAATCTTTCAAGTGTGAACCGCTGCCCCACATTTCCGGAGCCGAACTGCTGCATGTATATAAAAACACCGGGCTCAATCTGCCTGTGAATGTTAAATTCACTAGCAAACATCTGGCGGTTGTTGTCGATGTAGACCTGTCTGAACCGGTTCATGGTTTCATTGGCCGGCGGGATCACATAGTTACCAAGCGTGTACGAAAACACTGCAATAACAAATGCTGAAAACAGGTACGGCCGCATAAGCCTTGTATAGGAAACCCCGCTGCTTAAAATGGCAATGATCTCGGTATTGTAGGCCATTTTGGAGGTAAAATAAATTACAGCGATAAAGGTAAACAGCGGACTGAACAGATTGGCAAAGTAGGGTATGAAGTTCAGGTAGTATTCTGAAATGATTGTTCCCCAGGATACTTCTTTTGATAAAAATTCATCCAGATTTTCCGACATGTCGAAAACAACGGCAATGCTCAAAATAAGGCCAATGGCATAGAAAAAGGTACCCAGGAATTTTTTGGTAATATAGATGTCAATGGTTTTGTAGTACTTCATTCCGTTACAACCTGATTTTTAGTTGTTCTACCATATTTTCCTTCCAGCTTTTAAAGTTTCCCTCCATGATTTTTTCACGGGCTGTATCAACCAGCCAGAGGTAAAAAGCCAGGTTATGCTGGCTGGCTATCTGTGCGCCCAGCATTTCGTTCGAGATAATAAGATGCCTGAGGTAGGCCAGCGAATAGTGATCAACAAAGGACTTTCCGTTCCTGTCGATGGGATTATGGTTGTTTTCCCATTTCTTATTGCGGATATTTATGATTCCTTCCGAAGTAAAGAGCATACCGTTGCGTCCATTACGGGTAGGCATAACACAGTCGAACATATCAACCCCCCGGTCAATCGATTCCAGGATATTTACCGGTGTTCCCACCCCCATCAGGTAACGTGGTTTATTATCCGGAAGGTCGGCTGTAACCACTTCAGTCATTTCGTACATTACTTCTTCGGGTTCGCCAACAGCCAGTCCGCCTATGGCGTAGCCGTCGGCATCGAAAGTTTTTACATGGGCAGTGGCCACTTTCCGGAGTTGTTCATAAGTGCAACCCTGTATAATGGGAAACAGCGACTGCTCATATCCATATTTGGGCAGGGTGCTGTCAAACCTCTCGAAACACCTGTGCAGCCAGCGCTGGGTAAGCTCCAGCGACTTTTTTGCATAACTGTATTCAGCATTGCCGGGAGTGCATTCGTCGAACGCCATTACAATATCGGCTCCTATTGAACGCTGAATATCCATTACTCTTTCAGGAGTGAACTGGTGGTACGAACCATCGATATGCGATTGAAACTTAACACCTTCCTCGCTCAGTTTGCGTATGTCGCCCAGTGAAAATACCTGAAACCCACCGCTGTCGGTAAGTATGGGCCCTTCCCAGCGGTTGAATTTATGCAATCCGCCGGCTGCTTCAATTATTTCCATCCCCGGTCGCAGATAAAGGTGATAGGTGTTGCCCAATATAATACGGGCGCCAATGTCTTCCTTTAAATCACGGGTATGGATGCCTTTAACAGTGCCGGCTGTGCCCACCGGCATGAAGACGGGAGTTTCTATGACACCATGCCCGGTGTGAAGAACTCCTGCCCTGGCCCTCGAATTGCTTTCTGTTGCTTTTAATATAAATTCCATATGCCCGTATTAGGTGCGCAAATATAGCCATTTAACTTGAATTCAGCGGAAAACTGGTTGTAGTCATCCTGTTAATAAATTCTAATTCTGCACTCAATTTTTTGCTGCATAAAATTTTTTTATTGGACTGAAAGTGCTCATTTTTGGCAATTATATTTTTAAACCGTCAACAAAGTGGAACCTTTACAAAATGTTGTCCTCCGGGGGCATCCAATCGATTGGGCTCTAATCATTTTATTTGGTTTTCTTTTTTTATTTCATCTTGCATATATATTGATTGTCACCCGTCGGGCAGCATACCATAAAAATCCGCCCGCAGACAATATCCTGCCTGTTTCTCTTTTGCTGGTGGTTAAAAATGAAGAGGAAAATCTTTCTAAAAATCTTAAGCCATTCCTCATCGAAAACAAAGGGGATTATGAAGTGGTAGCTGTTGATAATTTCTCACAGGATGAGTCGCTTTCGGTTTTAAATGCTTTACAAGGTGAGCATCCACGGCTTAAAATTACTTCACTTAAACAGTACACACCTCATTCCGAAAAGATGGCCCATAACATTGCACTGAAGGCAGCTAAGCACCAGTGGGTGATTCTTATTCCTCCTTCGGCCGACCTTCCGAAAACACAGTGGCTTACCGAAGTTTCATCCCGGTTAAACAGCAGCAATGTTACGGTGGTGAATTATTCCAATTTAGCACCCCAAAAGGGCTTCTTTAATCTTCTGTACAGGGTTGAATATTTTTTTCAGCAAATTAAAAGCTTTGGATTTATAACCAACAGGGCACCATTTGTTGTGTCGCAGGAAAACGTAGCCTTTCAAAAAATGCAGTATTTCGAGGTGGGGGGGTACAGGGGTAAGATATCGGAACCCTTTGCCAACCTGGAGCTGGTAATAAATTCTTTCATCCGGAAGAGACCTGTTTCATTGATTCTGTCGCCCGATACATCCATTCAGCGCAAGGAAGATGTGCGTTGGAAAGATTACCTGGAACTGATTAAAAAGGAGATTTATATAAGGAAACACCTCCCCCGGGGAATCCGGTTTCTGCTTGTTTTGTATGAATGGGCTAACCTTCTGTTTGCGCCTGTTGCCGCTGTTTTGGTTATCCGAATTCCTGATGTTTGGCCTTTTGTGACGGGGGCGATCATTGGTTTGATCGTGTGTAATTTAGTTATCATAAAAAAGCTGCTTTCACGGCTGCAGGAATTTAAATTATTCTTACCTTCGTTTCTGATAGCACTTTTTTTGCCATTTTTTAAAATTGCCTTCCGAATCTACTATTTGGGTTACGGAAAGAAAAAGGAATGGAAGATAGGAATTTAAATCTGTCAGAAAAAGCACTTCAGGACTTCGAATTGGTGCAAAATGCACTTGAAGGAGATGAAAAGGCTTTTACCCGGCTTCTGGTCCGTTACCGGGATGCCATCTATTTCATGTTGTTTAAGATGGTGAACAACCGGAACGATGCTGAGGATTTAACCCTGGAAGCTTTTGGCAAGGCCTTTAAAAACCTTCATCAGTATTCACCTACCTATGCTTTCAGCACCTGGTTGTTTAAAATTGCTTCAAACAATTGCATCGACTTTTTACGGAGAAAAAAAGGATCATACGTTAACATAGAGAATGAGGATACCAGTGAAAATATTGAAGCTGTAAAATTAAAATCAAAAGATCCAAACCCTGAAGAAAAACTCATCAGGCAACAAAAAGCCATACTGCTTCATCATATTGTTCGCAAGCTTAAGCCGCGATACAGAATGCTTGTTGAACTCAGGTACTTCAGGGAGTTTTCATACGAAGAAATTGCTAAAGAACTGAACCTGCCTATCGGGACTGTAAAAGCACAGCTTTTCAGGGCTCGTGAAATGCTGTTTAAATTAATTGAAAATACAGAAATGGGCAGAGAAGATATACCGTCAGAATGGAAAAAATCTTAAAGTATTTTTCAGGATTATCCGATAAACAGATCGAATCGTTCGAAAAGCTGCAGCCGTTATATGCCGACTGGAATGCTAAAATAAACGTGATTTCAAGAAAAGACATCGATGAACTTTATGAACGGCATGTGCTGCATTCGTTGGCCATTGCACGGTTCATCCGTTTTACTAACGGAACAAAGGTGCTGGATGTAGGTACAGGTGGAGGGTTTCCCGGTATACCGCTGGCCATTATGTTTCCGGAGGTCAGTTTCCACCTGGTCGATTCAATCGGGAAAAAAATTAAAGTGGTAAATTCGGTGGCCGAAAGCCTGGGATTGAATAATGTCGTTGCGCAACAAGTCAGAGCTGAGCAACTCACCCAAAAGTACGACTTTATAGTCAGCCGGGCAGTGACTAAACTGCCTGATTTTGTTGGATGGGTTCAAAAGAATGTGTCAGTGAAGCAGCAGAACGCCATTCCCAATGGAATTTTGTACCTGAAAGGGGGGAGCCTTGAAGCAGAAACCCGTCCTTTTCGCAGGAAAGTACAGGTTCAGGAGCTTTCCGGATGGTTTGATGAAGAATTCTTTGAAACCAAGAAACTGGTTTATTTACCCATGGGTTAACTCAAATATTCATCGCCAAATGATACGCCCATTTTTCGGGCTTTCAGGATGAGCGAATTGTCGGTTTCCACCAGGCGCAGGTTTCCTCCTACTTCTTCCAGCGGAACGGCAGTAAGTTCGCCCTTTCGCATAGCCACCATGGTGCCGAAATTGCCTTCTACGATGCATTGTGTAGCAAATGCTCCATATCGGGTGGCTAAAATACGGTCCATAGGGGTAGGGCTTCCTCCGCGCTGTATGTAACCTAAAACTGTTTTACGGGTTTCTATTTCGGTGTAGGTTTCTATGGCATCTGCAATGTAAGAGGCTGCACTGTGCTCCTTGGGATGACTTATTCCTTCGGCCACCACCACAATGGAGTAGGGCTTGTTGTCTTCATAGCGGTGTTCTATTTTTTTGCATACCGACCGGATGTTATGTGGTATTTCGGGTATCAAAATGATGTCGCCCCCACCGGCCATTCCTGAGTACAGGGCCAGCCAGCCTGCATGATGGCCCATTACTTCGATAATCATTACCCGCTGGTGCGAGTTGGCTGTTGTATGCAGCCGGTCAATTGCTTCGGTGGCAATCTGCACTGCTGAATCAAAACCAAAGGTGATGTCCGTGCCCCAGACATCATTGTCAATCGTTTTGGGGATGCCTATAACATTCAACCCCTCCTGCGCAAGCATGTGGGCTGTTTTCATGGTTCCGTTGCCCCCGATGCAAACTACACAATCGAGCCCCAGGTTATTGTATGTTTGTTTTATCTTTTCAGGCTTATCCGGATCATTGTTTCCGTTTTTTACAATTTTATAGGGTTTTTCCCGCGACGTGCCAAGAATGGTTCCTCCTACAGTAAGAATGCCTGAAAGCTGGCTCTCCTTTAAAACAATGTAATCATTGTTTATCAATCCCAGATATCCGGCATTAAAACCAATTACGTCCATGTTGTATTCTACAATGGCTGTTTTTCCTACTCCACGTATTGCTGCATTTAGTCCCGGGCAGTCGCCACCTGCTGTTAATATCCCAATCCTTTTGGGTTTGCCGGATGTATTCATATATTATGGATTTTATTACTGACCAATAATTTCAATTGAAATTGCTGAATTAAAATTACAAAACAAAATTCTATATCTATAATTTTAACAGCTTCAATTAAGGAATGTTGTCAATAAATTAAGGATTAATCATGTGAGTTGGGCATATCCTATTTTTCACTTATTTTTGTACTGTTGAATTAATTATAAAAATTCTTTAACCAATTAAATAAGTAAAAATGAAAAAAATTCTTTCAATTCTTTTTGCGGGTGCTTTGGTATTTGCATTTGCATGTTCCGGCGGGCAAAAACAGTCGGGTGATGATGCCGGTGAAAAATCGGGTGAAGTATCAGCTGATCAAAGTGAATCAGTAGGTCCTAATGAACTTACAGAACAGGAAAAAGAGCAGGGATGGGAGCTTTTGTTTAATGGCGAATCAGCTGAAGGCTGGCGCGGATATAACAAAGAACAGTTTCCTGCCGGCTGGGAAGTTGTTGACGGAACCTTGCATTGTATTGGTTCAGGCATGGGTGAAGCAGGTGCTCAGGAAGGTGGCGACATTATTTACGATGAGAAGTTTTCCGATTTTCATCTGAAGTTTGAATGGAAAATCAGTGAAGGTGGTAATTCAGGTGTATTTTACCTGGGCGAGGAGAGAGAAAACTGGCCAATCTACAGGACTGCTCCTGAATTCCAGATTCTTGATAATGAAAGGCATTTGGATGCCAATTTAGGAAAAGACGGAAACCGTCAGGCAGGCTCACTTTACGATCTTATCCCTGCAAAACCACAGAATGCCAATCCGGCAGGTGAATGGAATACAGGCGAAATTATGGTTTACCGGGGAACTGTTGTTCATAAGCAGAACGGTGAAGTAGTATTGGAATATCACTTATGGACAGATGAATGGAATGAGCTGGTAAAAGACTCTAAATTTCCGGAACTTAATCCCGATTGGGCAAATGTCCCTAAAGAAGGTTACATTGCCTTCCAGGATCATGGCGATGATGTTTGGTTCCGCAGTGTCAAGCTCAAAGAATTATAACGACAGAAAAGATGCTATAATCTATAAAAAGGGGGCTCTGCCTCCTTTTTTTATGATGTGTTCCCAATGTGAGACTTTGATGTTTGTTGTTGTAACAGGCTATTGTCTATTCGGGGAAATAGGCAGAATCATTCAGGATCTGCTGATAATTCCTGTTGTTCATTAAATCATACAGGGGTACTTCATTAAATTTTCTCATGTATTTACGCACAATTTGCCAGCCTATCCATATGCCGGTCCGGGCCGGTGATTCAATGGGGAAACCTGTTGTATAAGGTCCGTCATTGATGTATCTGAGGATATCCATACGTTTGTTTGAAAACAGCAGCCTGTTTTCTATCAGATGGTTCCACATCTGGGGTTCATTTTCTTTGCACCATTCGAGCTGTTCTTTTGTATACCCAATTTTAAGGCTGTCGTGCATCTCAGGCAACATTGCATCCACCAGGTACATCAGCTTTCCCTGATGGATGATATGGTCGAGCAGGGTGGTGGTATTCCTCGACTCATCAAACTCAGTCATGGCCCACGCATAAGCTACATCAGACGGAATCTTTTCAGGATGCATATTTTTGATCTTATACAAGGGGATGTTGCTTAATTTTTGATAATATTCGTAATCACGGCCAAGATACTTGTCAAGGCTGACACCTATTATGTTTTCAGCAGTTACAACCGACTGGTTATACCCCGAAACCATGGTGTAAATCACAGGCAGTTCCTTATATGGAAAATGGAACTGGTAATATTTGAAGGCCTTAATCAGCTCCTTCTCCATGTTCTGAAAATCTTCAAATTCTTTTTCTGCTGCTTCCTTCGCATTAAGAACCAAGGTGTCGGTTAAAAATTGTCCCATTACATGAGGAAATTGATCTTCAATAATACCGCCTGCATTAATAACTTTCCAGGTAAAAAGATCGAAAAATTCCGGGTACCTGTTATGCAAAGCGGTAAGTTCAGCCAATGTATCTTCCATTGGAATTGAAAAAAGATCATTTTCAAACCTCACGATATCAACCTCTGCTTCAATACCTGATATATCAACCTTAAGCGGATTTCTTTTGCACGATGCGATTACTACCAGGAGGGAAAGCAGCAGGAGAAATTTTCTGAATGTTATATGTTTACCCATTTTTTATGAATTGCAGTTGCAGCTGTTTTTTTTCTCACCTTTTGTTTGAAGTTTAGGGTTTTAACAAAATTCAAACTGTCACTGTTTAATATTATTATCATTTCAATACGGTGCCGGATTCTTTTTATTGCGAATTTGGGTTAAAAATATGACATTTGTTGCTTATATGAGAATTAAGAAGACCATCTGCAGAGGATTTTGGTTGGTATCGTGTATTTTGGTTTTAAACATTAAAAACAGAAAATTATGAAAGTTGCACTGGCACAATTAAACTATACAATCGGTGATTTTGACGGAAATGCCGGAAAAATTATTGAAAATATTGAGCGGGCAAAAAATGCCGGTGCCGATATTGTAGTTTTTTCAGAGTTGTCAGTAACAGGCTACTATCCTCACGATCTGCTTGAAAAAAAGGAATTTATCAGGAAAGCAGGTGAAACGGTAAAGAAAATTGCCGCTGCCTGTCAGGGTGTGGCAGCCATTGTTGGAGCACCCCTTTTGAATGAGAATGACAGGGGTAAAACATTGTATAATGCTGCTTTTTTTCTGGCTGATGGCGCTGTTCGTTCGGTGCACCGGAAAACATTGCTTCCTACTTATGATATTTTTGACGAATACCGGCATTTTGAACCTAACAATGAATTTCGTGTGGTGCAATATAAAGGTAAACGGATTGCAGTGACAATATGTGAAGATTTATGGGATGAGCTGCCAACAGCCAATGAATTTGGCAAAAACAAGCTGTATAAGATTTCACCCATGGAAAAGTATTCACTGCTGAATCCTGACATTGTAGTAAACCTTTCAGCTTCCCCTTTTTCCTATAACCAGGAAAACTGGCGAAAGGATGTGCTGGTAAAAAAAGCAAAAAAATACAAGGTGCCTGTAATATATGTCAACCAGGTGGGGGCACAAACAGAACTTATTTTTGACGGAGGCTCGGTTTTTATCGACAGGAAAGGAGAAATAGTAAAAGAACTCAATTATTTTAAGGAAGATTTTTTAATTGTTGATACCAAAGCGCCGGGAGAAAAGAAGCTTCAGTTAAAAACAGAAGCCATTGAAAAGATACATGATGCCCTGGTTTTGGGTATACGCGATTATTTTGGAAAGATGAATTTCAGTCAGGCAGTACTGGGGCTTTCGGGAGGTATTGATTCGGCGGTTACCCTGGTTCTGGCCGTTGAAGCACTGGGAAGGGAAAATGTAAGGGTGTTGTTGCTTCCTTCCAGATATTCATCGGACCATAGTGTTGACGATGCCCGGCATTTGGCAGAAAATCTGGACATACATTACGATATCGTTCCTATTCAGCAGGCAGTTGATCAATTTGAAGAAACACTTTCTCCGTTGTTTTTAGGAAGGTCACCGGGAATTACAGAAGAAAATATTCAGGCAAGGGTCAGGGGCATTTATCTTATGGCGATATCAAATAAATTTGGACATATATTGCTGAATACCACCAATAAAAGTGAAAGTGCCGTAGGTTACGGTACCTTGTACGGCGATATGAATGGCGGATTGGCAGTGCTGGGTGATGTGTACAAAACCGATGTATTCAAACTTGCCTGGTTTATAAACCGTAAGCAGGAAATTATTCCGGAAAACAGTATTGTTAAGCCTCCTTCTGCTGAACTTAGGCCCGGGCAAAAAGATACCGATTCACTTCCCGAGTATGAAGTGCTGGATGAAATTTTGTCCAGCTTTATAGAGCAGAATCTTTCGCCTTCTGAAATTGTTGCCAAAGGATTTGATGCAAAAACTGTGGAACGGGTAATCCGTATGGTAAATACCAATGAATACAAGAGGTTTCAGGCTGCGCCTATTCTTCGGGTGAGCTCAAAAGCATTTGGGTTTGGCCGTAAAATGCCGCTTGTTGCTAAATACTGACTGTTCCGGAATTGCTGAATCTTTTGTGATGTAAGGCTGTGAGTAGCAGTTAATGCACTATTTATTTCCGTTGTGTCAAGCAAGAGCGTTTTAACAGGGATTTGCCGGATATAGGCATGCTGAGTTCTCAATAGTTAAACGTGGCGACAGATGTCATTTTTTTAATTGTTTAGCTTTAATTTTTTACTTGTGATTTGCTTTTACTGCCATTTTCGGCCTGAGCACCAGATGACTTTTCCCCTGAATATGCTTCACCCGATTTTTTTAATACATAGCGGGCGGCGACCGGGCCTGCAAGCTCATTTATAATGGTAGCTCCCATAATTACCGATAGTAGTATATCGGATATCTCACCGAACCCTTCTTTTTGATAGATGCTTAGCACCAGGCCAATGGCTACTCCTGCCTGGGGAATCAGGCCACCGTAAGTATACTTTCTGACTCTGGGATCGGCATTTGCCAAAAATCCACCTACATTTACACCCAGATATTTGCCTGCATAACGTAATACTACAAACAAGAGGATAATTGGTGTTGCTTTGGGAATTACTGATATGTCAAGGTGCAGACCACTAAGAAGGAAAAATATAAGGAATATCAGATTTTCAGTGTATCGTTTCAGTATACCAAATATTTTATTCTTTTGTTTACAGGTGTTAACTACCACCAGACCCATTGTCATTGCAATGAGTAGTTCGTCTGCATCGAGGAGGATAGAAATGCCCGTTGCCAGGAGGATGAGCGAAAAAATAATTATTATCCACTGGTCATCACTTTTGATTTTTAAAAACCGGCTGATAGGGTTGAACAGATAACCCAGAACTGCACCTGTAGCTATTGCTGATAAAATCTCATAAAAGGCATTGAGCATATCACCGGATTCAGAAATACTCCCTGAGCTATCAGCAAAAAAAGGCAGTGTGGCAATAGTAATGCTGAATAACAGTATACCCAGTACATCATCCAAAGCCACTATTTCCAGTATTGTCTCGGTTACCTTCCCTTTGGCTTTGTACTGATGTATAACGGCAAAAATTGATGCGGGGGCTGTTGGTGCAGCTAATGCTCCTAAAATAAGAGTCAGCAGCAGAAGGTTGTTTTGGTTTAAAGATAGGGTTTGAGGAAAAAGCACAACAAAAGCATATAATCCGGCTGAAATTAAAGCGAAGGGGATAAGGCTGGCTAAAAGGGTGATGCTGAGGACCTCATTTTTATGTGCCTTTATCTTTGACCATTTTAATTCTCCCCCTATTTCAAATGCAATAAATGCCAGACTGACCTTTAATACCGACTCCATAGCCTGCGTAAAACCTTCTCCTATAAAATCAATGGTTTGCGGGCTGAATACCACACCTGTAATAATATATCCAATGATTTTGGGCATTTGTATTTTTTCAAGCAGAAGCCCTATCAGGTATGCAGTAATTATCAATAAACCAAAAATCAGCAGGTTATTCATTATAAAGGTATTTTTTTTATCTGAATACTAACTCTTAGGCAAGAATCCAAGGCTGTACCAAAGTGCCGGAAAATTAAGAAATTTTGTTCCTTTGACTATGCTCTTGCTGCATTCTTCTATAAATTTCCATTGACCTTACTCCGGAAGAAATGTGGAATATTTTGCCGCATGTGAAAAAAATTCTACAAGGTTTGCATAAGCGCAACTATTTATAAAAAAATTTGGTGCCCGGAGAAGGGAATGATAAATGAGGAGTGGGATAATATATTGTCCAACTGAATAAATTTTCAACAGGATGAGGCTGCCTTGAAGATGAATCTAGCTCCTGTACCTGTTTGCGCCACAGCTGTTTTGGAAAATAAAAACGAAAATGGAAGACTGGTTTCCTAAAATTTTTAACTTTGATGCTGTAAAACATGCTGTTGGATAATTTTGATAAATTCAGAGATGGGAATAAAAGACATTCTTGATAATCCGGATTCCATTTTTTATCTGCTTAACCGCGAAGAAAAGGAAGAATTTGAGCGGCATATTTCATTGACCCACTATAAAAAGAATGAGATTGTTTTTCGGGACGGAGATAAGCCAAACGGTTTAATGATTCTTGTAAACGGGAAGGTAAAAATATACAAGGAGGGGGTTTCCGGACGGGAACAGATTATCAGAATGGCATGCCCCCTTGAGATGATTGGCTACCGTGCTCTGTTTGCCGGTGGAAATCATATAGCCACTGCCGTTACAATTGAAGAATCGATGATTTGCACCATCAGCTCTGAATTCATTCATGAAAGAGCATTAAAAAACATTCAGTTTTGCCAGAGAATGGTACTTAAGCTTTCAAAAGAGCTGGGGTTTGCTCATGCCCGAACAGTATCTCTTGCTCAGAAACATATACGGGGAAGGCTTGCCGAATCGCTCATGCTTTTGAAAAACAAATATGGATTTGAGAGCGATGGAGTTACACTGAAGGTATATCTTTCAAGAGACGACATTGCCAATTTGTCGAATATGACCACTTCAAATGCCATTCGTACGCTTTCAACTTTTGCCAACGAAAAAATTATCTCCATTGATGGCAGGAAGATAAAAATTCTGGATGCTCACCGGCTCGACAGGGTCAGCAAATTGGGGTAGGAGCGGTGCTTAAGATAAAATCCACAGAAATATTATCATTCGTATAAATAAATTCTTTTTACACGCTGGGAAATACCGGTTAATATTTCATAGGGTATAGTACCGGCCCGTTCAGCCACCTTCGTTACAGGAATATGAGGACCAAAGAACTCCACTTCATCGCCGGGATGCACATCCATTCCTGTAACATCAAGCATCAGCATGTCCATGCAAACATTTCCGATAACCGGCACATTTTTTCCTTTTATCCAGGCTTCGCCATTATGGTTACCAAGCTTTCGGTCAAGCCCGTCGGCATACCCCACAGGAACAACTGCAATTTGTATTTTCCGGTCTGTTTTTTCCTTCCTGCTGTAACCTACCGATTCGCCGGGGAATGCATTTTTAACTTGCGATACAATGCTCTTGAAGGTGCTGATGTTTTGAAGCGGCAGCCCAGTAGCAGACACTCCGTAAAGTCCGATGCCCAGCCTGACCATGTCCATCTGGCTTTCGGGAAAACGTTCAATTCCTGCTGAATTCAATATATGCCTTTCAATTTTATAGGGAAAAGCTGCAGCAATTTGCCGGTGCCACCTGTTAAACCTTTCGATTTGCTCCTTTGTAAAATCATCATAGGAGGAGTCATCGCTTGCTGCAAGGTGAGAAAACACCGATAAAACTTTCAAATAGCCCGAGTGAGACAATTGATTCACCAGGCTGTCAATCTCCTGTTGGGTTTTAAATCCCAGTCTGTTCATTCCCGTATCCAGTTTCAGGTGAACCGGAAAAGTGGTTTTTGCATTTTGAGCAACTGCCTTTTCAAAATTGTGCAACAGCTCCAGGTTATAGATATTGGGTTCCAGCCGGTAATCGATAATGTTCTGAAAGCTTTGTTCTTCAGGATTCATGACAATAATAGGGGTGTGGATTCCTGCCTGCCGCAACTCCATCCCTTCGTCAGCAACTGCAACAGCCAGGTAATCCACGTTCTGGAATTGCAGCACCCGCGCTATTTCAACATCGCCGCTGCCATAGGAGAATGCTTTTACCATCACCATTATCTTTGTTGAAGGAAGAAGCAATCCACGGAATACGTTCAGGTTATGAACCAAGGCATTCAAATCAATTTCCAATACAGTCTGATGCGCTTTTTGCTGAAGGGCAGCCGATATCTTTTCAAAAGTAAATTCCCTTGCTCCTTTTATAAGTATCATGGAATCGCTGTATTTTCTGCGCAAAAATTCCTGTAAAAAGGCATCCGTGGAAATATAAAATGTTTTATTCAATGTAAACAAACCTGCATGTGCCGATATTTCAGGTCCGATTCCCACCAGTTCTTCAATTTGCCACTGACTTAGAAGCCGGTTCACCCGGCTGTAAAGTTCATGCTGCGGAAGCCCTGTTTGCCGGATGTCGGATAAGATAACCAGCTTTTTTTGAGTGCCTTTTTTAGCTTGCTGGTGTAAAACCGACAAAGCCATGGATAATGAAGTGAGATCGGAGTTGTAGTAATCGTTGATAAGCTGGCAGTTGTTGATTCCTTTTTTTATTTCCAGGCGCATGGCCAAAGGCTTTAGTTTTGGAAAACCTTCCAGCACCCTGTCGGGATTTGATGTCAAAATCCACACTGCTGCAAAACAGTGACAGGCATTTTCAACCGATGCATTGTCGGTAAAATGAATAACAAAACGGTACTGATTGCCTCCTGCAACGGCTTGAACAGAAGTTTTACCCTCTGTTTCGTGACGCCGGAAATATAATGTTGCATCCTTATTCCTGAACGACCAGGTAACGGGTTCTATATTATTTAGCTTACAATACTCACTGGTAATCCTTCCGGAGCTTTCATCGTCAATGCTGAATATAAGTTTTTCAGCTTTTGTAAAAAGCTTCAGTTTTTCAAGTGTTTTTTCTTCCTTTGTCTGGAAATTTTCCTGGTGTGCATCTCCTATATTTGTTAAGATGCCTATCCGGGGTTGAATTACAGGTTGTAGTTTTTCCATTTCTCCGGGCTGTGAAATGCCTGCTTCAAATATGCCCAGGTTATAGTTGTTGTCCATCAGCAACAGCGAAAGGGGTACTCCAATTTGCGAATTATAGCTTTTAGGACTGCGTACCACATGATTTTCGGCCGACAGCAGTTCAAACAGCCATTCTTTTACAATTGTTTTTCCATTGCTTCCGGTAATTCCGACAACCGGGAAACTGAACCTGCCTCGGTAATCGGCTGCCAATTGCTGCAGCGCAGCAGTTGTGTCTTTTACAAGAACAAAGGCAGCATCATTTGTTACAGCATCCTGCTCGGACACAACAAATGCATTCACTCCTCTTTCAATCAACCCCGGGATAAATGAATGGCCGTTATTCCGGGGGCCTTTAAGTGCAAAGAACAATGTTTTGCCTTTTTGGAAAAACAACCGGCTATCGGTTAAAACCTGCTCAATCCTGTTGTTCTGTAATTCATCAGGGGCAAATAATTTTCCGCCGGTTATCCGTGAAATTTCATGTAGCGAAAAGTCAATCATTTGGGATTGGGATTAGTGACAGCTTTATTGGAAGGTTCAGCTTGTTTACGTGTAGCTTCCAGGTAGCAACGGCGGCAAAGTGGTTCGTACACATCTTTTTCACCCAGTAACACCACCTGATCTTTATTGGAGAAGCGGTGCGAGAATTGAGCTATACTGCCGCAACGCATGCAGATGGCATGTACTTTGGTTACATAATCGGCTATTGCAAGTATGCCCGGCATCGGCCCGAAGGGGGCCCCTTTGAAATCCATGTCGAGGCCGGCAACAATAACCCGGATGCCCATGTTAGCCAGTTTCTCTACAACATCAACAAGTCCTTTATCGAAAAACTGGGCTTCATCAATCCCTATAACATCAACATTGCCTGCCAGTAGTAATATATTGGCTGAATTATCCACCGGTGAAGAGCGTATTGCATTTTCGTCGTGCGAAACCACTTCTGTTTCGGAATAACGAACATCGATGGCCGGTTTAAATATTTCAACCTTTTGCCTGGCAAATTTCGCCCGTTTCAACCTTCGGATCAGTTCTTCCGTTTTGCCTGAAAACATTGATCCGCTGATGGCCTCAATGCTGCCTTGTCTTTTATGACTGTTTACATCCTTCTCAATAAACATGCACTGTTCGAATGAATAAGAAATTTAATTAGTATTTTTACAAAAATAATCTTTAAAAACAATAGCAGGCAAAGAATGGAAAATAAAAAACTCATAAATATTCTGACAAAGGATATGGGTGAACTTGAAGAATTGATTGCTGATATGAAATTAAAGCAGCAGTTCGATGTTCTTGAAATGGAGTTTATTCATACCCGTGCCAAAGGTGTTTTGCAGTTGCTTCAGATGCTGGATTCCAGGAAGGAGCCTGTTCTGCCGGCAGGTGGCGAAGAGAATAAAATTCTGGAAAAACTGAAGGATAAGGTTGAAAAGGTATCACAAATTACTTCAGAGATAAATACTGATGGCGGAGGGCATCAGGAGCCTGAGGAAGAATCAGAACAGGAGCAAAGGGAGCAGCCCTTGCCCGGAGTGATTCCTGAACCTTCCGAACACGAACCGGAAGCTGCTCCTGAGGAAAGAAAAAAGGAAGAAAATGTTTCGCCTAAGCAGGAGGAAGAAGACGAGGACATGCTTCAGGAAGAGATACGCAAACCGGAAATTGGAGGAAGGTTGGGCGATAGCTTTTTGAAGAGCAAATCGGTAAATGATTTAATAACCGACCAGGTCAAACTTGAATACAAGCTGTCGAACCGTCCGGTAATAAGCATCCAGTCGGCAATAGGAATCAACGACCGTTTCCAGTACATCAGGGAACTCTTTGACGGGGATAACCGGAAATTTCTTGAGACAGTGAAAGCACTCGATTCGATGGATAACATCAGGCAGGCAGTTGATTACCTGCGCGTCAATTATAAATGGAAAAAAAATGAAACCAGCCTGAAATTTGTTAACCTTATCAAACGCAGGTTTCAGGAGTAAACAGCCCTTGTAATTGCATGGTTATATTAATGAAGTTAGCAAAGAGCAAAGGGCACAGGGCTGAGGACCGGAGCCGGGAGTATAACCCCGGCATTTATGCCGGGGCCTGGAGTCACAATCCAACCTCTCCCTCCTGACCTTTTTTCCTTGCACTTCCTGCAGACCAGGCAAGGATGGAATCTTTGTCAACTTGGAATAGTGTGAAAGATATAGTAATTAGTGGATTAAGGTTTTAGTTATATGATAGTAAGCAGTAAACAGTGGATTTCATCCTGGATACAAAAAGTATCAATCAGTTGCTTAGCAAGAAGTAAAGATTTAAGTAATATGACAAAGGTATGGCAAAACCATAGCTGTTCAGCTCCATTTTTTTTTAATCGCTAAATAAATAACGTGGAATGGATAATCCCGGAAAATTAATTTTAGTACCAACACCAATCGGAAACCTTGATGACATCACCCTGCGGGCAATTGACACACTAAAGAAGGCCGATGTGTTGCTGGCTGAAGATACACGTGTTTCATCTAAACTGTTGAAGCATCTTGATATTGAGAAGAAGCTTACACCGCATCATAAGTTTAACGAGCATAAAACGTTGGGCAATATCATTGGAAAAATGCAGGAAGGAAAAACAGTGGCATTAATTTCTGATGCGGGCACCCCGGGAATTTCAGACCCCGGATTTTTATTGGTCCGTGCTTGTGTTGAAAATAATATTGACGTAGAATGCCTGCCGGGAGCAACAGCTTTAATACCCGCCCTGGCAGTGTCGGGTTTGCCCTCCGACAGGTTTGCCTTTGAAGGATTCCTTCCTCAGAAAAAAGGACGGCAAAAACGGTTGCAGCAATTGGCAAATGAATCGCGCACGCTCATCTTTTACGAATCTCCTTTTCGATTGGTTAAAACCCTTTTGCAGCTGGGGGAATATTTTGGAGAGAACCGTCAGGCCTGTGTTTGCCGTGAACTTTCAAAATTGTTTGAAGAAATTAAACGGGGCTCCCTTAATGATCTTTCAGTTTATTATTCACAACACCCGCCGAAGGGTGAAATAGTTATTGTGGTGGATGGAATGCCAAAAAAAGAAGAACATTCAAAAGATGGTCCCGGCCAATTAACTGATTCATGATAGCCGGCAATGGCTTATTACCGGTTTCTGTTTTATTTTATTATCCTGTAAATTCATTTTGTTGTTGAAATATAAAAGAAAATATTCCCACCTGTTTTTTGACCTCGACAATACCTTATGGGATTTCAGTGCCAATTCATACGATGCAATGAAAAGTGCATTTACCCGGGTTGATTGGCAATTAAGTAAAACAGAATTTGATTTGTTTTTTTATGCTTATTCTGAAAACAACCGGATGCTTTGGGATGAATACCGGAAAGGCAATGTGTTGAAAAAGGAACTGGTAAGCCTGCGGTTTCAAAAAACTTTCGATGAACTCCGGATAAAAGGGATCGACCCACTTGAGATGAACGACATTTACCTGGAAGAGATGCCACGGCAAACAAGGCTGGTAAACGGAGCTGAATCGGTGTTGGAGTACCTGAAAAATCGGGGATATGAAATGTTTATAATAACAAACGGTTTTACTCAGGTTCAGCATAAAAAACTGGAATCGGCTGGAATCAGGAAGTATTTTAAGAAAGTTTTTATCTCCGAAGAAATTTTGGCACCAAAGCCTGCCCGGGAAATATTTGAATATGCCCTGAAATCGGCCAATGCCCCTAAAGTGCGCAGTATTATGATTGGCGACGATTATGAATCGGACATCCGGGGAGCCCTGGATTTCGGTATTGATGCTGTGTATATAAATTCACACAAAGACAACAACAATAGCCTTTTTTCTGAGGGCTTCAATTTTCGAAACCTGCTCTTCCGGATAAATTCCTTATCTGAAATTCCAGAAATAGTATAAATATTCTTTAATTTATTAACTGTCCGGCAGGCTTTTGGGGTTTTAATTCCTTAATCCTTCGATGTTATGCGACGGGCATATTAATACCCTGTAATTACCACAATACAAGACTTACACCTGTCATATAGACTGGATGGAAGAAATATGGCTTATACATGTCTTTATTAATTTTTTTATCGGGCTATTTACTGAATATCTCTATGCCAAAGACGTATCAAAGTCGGTAAATTGCGAATTTAATGCGACTTTGGTCTGGCTTTGGTACGGAGTTCCAATGACTTCAAAAGGTAATAGGTGTTCATCTGTCATTGCCCGGTTCAGGAAGAAGCCATTTGTCGGCGGGTAATGTTCCTAAACAGTATACTAGTTATATAAAGCTTATTCGTTTTAATGGTCATTTTCCTGTTCATTTGTTTCCTGTGGCTGAATAAATGTTAAAAATTGTTTAATCATTTTTTTACATTTCATTTACTGTTGATTTTTTACATGTAGCTGGCATTTGCTTTTAATTTTACGCAATTTGTATTTGTATTTTTATGATTTGATAACATTTGGTTGAATAGTGGAGTTTTAGTCTCTTCATGGGATACAGGATGTTTCATGCGGGTGATTTTGTATGATAAAACTCATGTTTTTTATGAATAGTTTAATGTGGAATTAGCAAGCTTACGATTTTATACAAAAAAACATTAATAAGGTTTAAATTTAATTTTTGCAGTTAAGATCTTTTTCTAAATTTGTAAACATTAAATTTTTTTAACATTTGAGCATGTGAGTGGGTAAAAAGTGGGGGCTAATTCATTTGATCAAGGATTTTCATTAAAGAATTATTATGCTGATTATTTAAATTTAAAACTATTTCTATGAAAAAGATTGCGTTTTTTCTTTCGATTCTCCTTTTCATGGGAACTTTGGTTGTCGATGGACAGACGAGGGTAGTTACCGGAACGGTAACCTCGGCTGAAGATGGTACGCCAATTCCGGGAGTTTCGATTATTGTGCCGGGGACCACCCTGGGAACAGTTACTAACGTTGATGGAACCTACTCTCTGCAGGTTCCTGAAGATACCCAGTCGCTAACCTTTTCATTTGTAGGGATGACTACCCAAACAGTGGAGATAGGTGGCCGGACAACCCTTAATGTTGTCATGCAGCCTGAAACTATTGGTGTGGATGAAGTTGTTGTAACTGCACTGGGTATAGAAAAGTCCAAAAAAGCGCTGGGTTATTCGGTGCAGGCAGTAGAAGAAGATGAACTTGCACGTACGGGTAATCCAAACCTGCTGGGAGCCATGCAGGGTAAAATTGCGGGTGTTGATATCAGGCCATCGAGCGGTATGCCCGGCGCATCTTCACAGATCGTTATCCGCGGCGCCCGTTCATTTACAGGGAACAACACTCCGTTATATATTGTAGACGGGATGCCAATAGCATCCACTTCGCCGTATTCAACGGGTAACAGTGTGACCGGGGCCGATGTTGCCAACCGTGCCATTGATATTAACCCGGCTGATATTGAAAGCATTGATATTCTGAAGGGTCAGGCTGCTTCGGCGCTTTACGGGATACGGGCCTCGAACGGTGTTGTTATTATAACTACAAAAAGTGGTAGAAACAATCCTGTTGGAAGGACAATTGTTACCGTTTCGCATAACAGCACTTTTGATGTTGTTTCCCGTACTCCGGAATATCAGACCACCTATGCCCAGGGAAGCTATGGGGTTTATAATCCCAATGCATCGTTTTCATGGGGGCCAAAAATTGTTGATTTACCGGATGATCCCGCAAGAGGCGGTAATACCGACAACCAGTATACACAGCGCGATGGGCAGCAGCCGGGTAAATATTATGTTCCCCAGCTTGACCAGGCCGGCCTGAATCCGTGGTTGACACCTCAGGTTTACAACAATTGGGACTCCTATTATCAGACAGGCTATTCCAATTCCAACAATATAAACGTTTCCCAGGCCAGCAAAGAAGGCAATTTTTCATTGGGTTTCAGCTATACCGACCAGAGTGGTATTGCTCTTAACACGGGAATGACCCGGTATAATGCAAAAGCAAATGGTGAAAGAAACCTGAATCAGAAATTTAAGGTGGGCTACAGCGCCAACTTTTCAAAAAACGAAATTGATAAATTGTCGGGTGCCAATGATGGTTCTTTAACAGGTGTTCTGGCAGGTCCGTCGAGTTATAACCTGAAGGAAATGCCATATCATGTGCCCGGAAATACATACCGTCAGATCTATTTCCGCGGAGGTACTTTTGATAACCCTTACTGGGTGCCTCATAACAATACATTCAATGAAAAAACCGACCGCTTTTTTGGAAACGGCTATGTTGAGTTCAATACAGACCTGAGTGACGGAATGGATCTTCGGTTAAGATACCAGGGCGGAGCCGATACTTATACCACCCATTTACAGGACATCTTCGGGTTTGGAAGCCGGGGGAATTCAAAAGGTGTGATTGATAATTACGGAACCACACGCACATTGTTTAATTCAACCTTCACTGCCAATTACAATTGGATTGTTAACAGTGATATTGAGATTAGTGCTATGGTGGGATCGGAACTGAATCACAGCAATACCAAATCGTATTCAGAAAACGGAACCGATTTCAATTTTGGTGGGTGGAATCACATCGGTAATGCAAACATTGTAACTGCCAATGAAGAGCAATGGGCGAGCCGTGATGTTGGTGTATTCGGTAGTTTATCATTTGCATGGAGGTCAATGGTATTTTTGAATGCAACCGGAAGAAATGATGTGGTATCGTCGATGCCAAGAGACAACCGTTCTTTCTTTTATCCTTCAGCATCGCTAGGATTTGTAGTTTCTGAACTTCTGGAACCTTCAGATATTCTTTCGTTTGCAAAACTGAGAGCTTCAATCGCAGAAGTTGGACAGGCCGGAACCTATTATGACAACTATTTTGTAACACCTTCCTACGGAGGTGGATTTTGGCTTGCCGATCCCATTATTTATCCTATTGGTGGGGTTAATTCGTACATTCCTTACGAAAGGCAATACGACCCGAATCTGAAACCACAGAATACCAAGACTTATGAATTGGGATTTGATTTGAGGTTTTTCAACAACCGGTTGGGCATTGATTACGCCTATTCAAATCAGAATGTAACCGACCAGATATTCCCTGTGCCTTTGGCAGGTTCTACAGGAGCTTCTGAATTGGTGATGAATGGCGGAAAAGTGGAAACCGATGCGCACGAAGTGATTTTAACCGTTGTGCCTGTCAGAACAAACGATTTCCAGTGGGATATGAGCTTCAACTTTGCAAAAATAGAAAACCGGGTTCTTGAACTGGCCGAAGGGGTTGAAAGCATTTTCCTGGGTGGCTTTGTTACACCACAGGTTCGTGCGGGTATCGGCAGTACTTATCCGGTTATATACGGTGTTTCTTTTGTAAAGGACGATGCCGGAAATATTGTTGTTGTCGACAGTCCCGGAGCGTGGAACCATGGTATGCCACAGACGGGTGAGCCGGATGTTATTGGTGAGGTGTCACCTGATTTTATTTTGGGTGGAACCAATACCTTCTCGTATAAGACATTGTCGCTCAGTCTGGTTGCTGAATGGAAAAACGGCGGAGAAATGTATTCCGGTTCCAACGGCTTGATTGATTTGTACGGGATGTCGGCAGTTACAGAAGATCGGGAGTCGACCTTTATTTTCGAAGGTGTGAAACCTGACGGCACTCCAAACGATATTGTAAGAGGTGGCCCGACTGACCCGGATGCCTTGCAGGATTTGTATACCAATGTGCTTTCAAATATTGATGAATATTACATTCATGAAAATTCATTTGTAAAGCTTCGCGAAATATCTTTGAGTTACAAGTTTGCAAAACCAATTTATAAAACTCTGAATGTAGGTGTTAACCTATATTCAAGGAACATTCTTTTATGGTCAGCGCTGCGCAATATGGATCCTGAAACTTCGCAGGGCAATAACAACATGGGTGGTTCATTTGAAAGGTTTTCATTGCCACAAACCACCAGCTATGGTTTCGGTTTTGAAGTTACATTTTAAAAAAAATTGAATTATGAGAAAGATATTAAATATCCTGTTGTCTGTCCTCCTGGTTTCTGCAACCTGGTCGTGTTCAGAAGATATAATGGACGACATCAATAAAAATGTGAACGATCCGACAGATGTGGGGTCGAACCTGATAATTACCGATGCAATGGTAACAACTGCTTTCAGCGTAGTGGGAAGTGATCCGGCCTTTTATGCTTCTGTATATATTGAGCACAGTGTTGGTGTCTGGAATCAAAGTTACAATGCTGAAATACGTTCAGGCGAACCAATCAGCGCCACTACCTATAATAATAGCTGGAATTCTATCTATCAGAACCTGAATGCATTAAAGGTTATCATAGAAAAAACCTCTGAGGGAGGTTCTGAAGAAGGCAATTTTACCACTTTGGGTGTTGCACAGGTTTTAACCGCACTTAATCTTGCCACATTAACCGATTTGTGGGGAGATGTGCCATGGGTGGAAGCCCTTCAGCCAGGTTTTATTTTCACTCCCAAGCTCGACAGCCAGGAATCAATTTATGCCGAAGTGTTTCGTTTACTGGATGCTGCTATTGAAAATTTCAACCAGACCTCCGATTTTCCTTCACTGGGCGTTCAGGATGTTATTTATGGCGGAGATAAAGAGCTTTGGAAAAAGTTTGCATACGGTTTGAAAGCACGTTATACCATGCGGTTATCGCTGAAGAATGCCAATTACAACGATGTCATAGCTTTTGCAAACCAGTCGTTCAGCTCACCTGCAGAGCAGGCACAGTTTGATTACAACGGTTCCACTACAATGAGCCCGTTCTACCGGTTTTATACCGACCGCGATTATTTTGGTGCAAGCCAAAGTCTTCATGACAAGCTCACTGTCAGGAATGATCCACGAGATACCATTTTCTGGACGGCTCATCCAAGTGCCGGTGAATTTGTGTTTGCTCCTAACGGAACACCGGATCAAACGCAGGGTTTTTATGCTATTTCAGCAATTTCCACGGTTACGGCGCCTACTTATTTGTTAAGTTATCATGAACTTGAATTCCTGAAAGCTGAAGCTCATGTAAGACTGGGTGATCTGGAAGAAGCATCAGCTGCCCTTCAGAATGGTATTACGGCAGCTTTCCAAAAGGTTAACATTGGATTAACGGCTGAAGAAGCAGAAACATACTTTGAAACCGAAGTTTTGCCAAAGTTTAATGACAATCCGCTTGCTGAGGTTATGAACCAAAAGTATATCGCTTTCTATGAAGAAGAAGCCGTAGAGGCTTATAACGATTACAGGCGTTTGGAGGCTATGGGTGATAATTTGATTACCCTGCAGAATCCGAAAAATGATGCCAATCAGTTCCCGCACAGGTTTACCTATGGCGCAAGTGATGTTACTACCAATACGAATGTTCGTGAAGCTTATGGCGACGGAACCTACGTTTATACTGAAAAAGTGTGGTGGGCCGGCGGCACACGTTAGAAATGTATTCACATCAAAAATAAAGAGATATGAAAAAATATAAAATATTTGGTTTAATAGCCTCAATGGTTTTGGCCTTTTCGGCCTGTGAAACTGATGTTGAGGATCCGGCCGGATTAAGAGGAGAAGCCGTAATACCTGAGATTACTGACCTGAGACCGGCTGTATTTGATTCAAAGGACATGGAGAATACCTTTGTCCAGTTCACAGTAGAAGTTGATGATCCTGCTGTCAGCGAAGCAATTATTGTTGCTTCTTATCAAGGGGATATGTCCAGGACTGAAATCACCAGGATAAGCAGCTTTCCAGCCACTGTTAAACTTGAGCTTACAGAAGTTGCCAGTAAACTTGGACTTCAATTATCCAACCTTGGATTGGGAGATATATTTACTTTTGAAATTCTGACTGTACAAAATGGAAATACCTACCGCTCAAGTGCTTCGTTTAATTCGGCCATAGTTTGTGCCTATAATCCTGACCTGGTAACCGGAAGTTATCATGCTTTCAGTGGCGGATGGCCAATGGATGGAAATGTTACCATTACTGCTGATCCCGAAGATCCATATACATTGTATGTATCGGGGCTGGCAGAATATGATGGATTGACAGAAGATCAAGGACCGTTGAAAATGGTTGTTAATCCTGATAATTTTGATGTTACAGCTGTTAAAACGGTTTTGGCTTCCGATGCCTGGGGTTATACAAATTATTCCTATGCAGGTTCTGGAAAACTTAATACTTGTGACGGAACATTCAATATGTTGTTTAATATAACTGTTGATCAGGGGTCATTTGGTTCCTATGACTTTGTTTTGACAAAAAATTAAACGCAGTTTTTAACTGATATTTTTGTTAAAACCGCATCAAAGCCAGCTTTGATGCGGTTTTTTTATTTTTTTATACACCTGCAGGTTTTTAAAATGTAGCTGTGCCGGCTTGAAAGAATAAAGTTGGAAAGTGCAGGGTTTTAAAGTTAGCTTTTTATCTGAATATAATTTTCGGTTATCCCCAAGCTTAAAAGCTGGAGTTAGTAACCCCCCTGGGGCACGACATCCAACCAGCCAGGCCAGGGATATAGCCCCATTACCATGCCGGGGGTTTGGAATGCATCTGCCAAATCTCTCCAGACTTTCCATTTGTACACCTTCCCTCTGTATTCGTGAAAATCCTCAGAAGGGATCATCAGATGGTACTTACCCCCAGGTTGAAAGCCAGGATTAGTAACCCCTGCTGGCCTTGCTCCTCTGCGACTGATTTTAAGGATGGGGCTAAAGCATGGGGGAGGAGATGGTAGTTTGATTTGGACACCTGAAGCCAATGTTAATGCAGGTTTTATTCCAGGAATTAATAAAGACATCATATGATTAAAAAAATTAGGATGTTTGACTTCATTTTTACGGAGTTTGACATAGTTTATCTTTCATTTTAATATTAAAAGATATTCATTTGATTTCAATTTAATTTTAGTAGTTACGATCTTTTTATACTTTTGCAGAGATTAAACATTTTTAACAATTATTAGTTAATGTTAGATGTAGAATCTCATATTGAGGTAAGCCCTTATAGATAAGGGATTTGTGATGAATCGTTTTTTGCTGTTTAATTAATAATTTAAATACTATTTCTATGAAAAAGATTGCGTTTTTTATGTCGATTCTCCTTTTCATGGGAACGATGGCAAGCTTCGCACAAACACGGGTTGTAACCGGTACGGTTACATCCTCCGAAGATGGCCAGCCAATCCCGGGAGTATCAATAGTAGTTCAGGGGACTACGTTAGGAACGGTTACTGATTTGGATGGTAATTATTCCCTTCAGGTTCCGCAGGATGCTGAGACACTTGTGTTTTCGTTTGTTGGTATGGCTCCCCAGGAGGTAGCTATTGACAACCGGAGCACAATTAATGTTGAGATGGAGCCTCAGACCTTTGGTGTTGATGAGGTAGTGGTAACTGCATTGGGAACTACCCGTGCAAAAAAATCATTGGGATATGCTTCCCAGGGGGTCGATGGTGAAGATGTTTCTTCCACCAATGTACTTAATCCTATGTCTGCGTTATCGGGTAAAGTTGCCGGTATGCAGATCCAGGGGCAGAACTTTGCAGGTTCACAGAACATTCTGATTCGCGGTGCAAGTTCATTTTCCGGAAATAACCAACCACTTTTCGTGGTTGATGGAATACCAGTCAGTAATGAAAACTTTAATACACGCGAAGCTCAGCGCGGCGGTGGCGGTTACGATTATGGTTCGATGATCAATGACCTGAACCCTCACGATATAGCAAGTATTGATGTTTTAAAAGGAAGTGCTGCTTCTGCTCTTTACGGAAGCCGGGGCCAGAACGGTGTAATCATGATTACCACCAAGTCGGGTCAGGCAGGGAGAAGAGCTTTTTCAGTAGAAGTAAATTCAGGTGTTAGTTTTGAAACCGTTTCTATTCTGCCAAAACAACAAAACATGTATGGTGGTGGTTATGGAGATTTTGACACGGTAACCATTCCAGGTCATGGGGAATTTCAGGCAGTTGGTTATGCCATTGATGAAAGCTGGGGACCCCGGTATGAAGGACAACAGGTTCTTCATTGGTGGGGTGCTGCCGATTATGAAAAAGGAATTACCGATGCGCCGGTTACTGGTCCATGGGTGGCACCCGAAAACGATGTACGTTCATTTTATGAAACTGGTATTACCTACCAGAATTCAGTAAATATTGTAACCTCAAGTGAAATTTCGGCAATGCGTGTTGGATATACCAATTCGAATATGACCGGTATTCATCCGAACTCAGAACAGAATAAACACAACTTCAACATCAATGGAGAAACTTCACTTTTTGATGGTCTTATTGAAACCGATGCGAACCTGAATATAGTATATTCAGAAACCTTAGGCCGTCCACAGTTTGGTTACGGCGACAATTCACAGTCGCAGAAATTCTTCCAGTGGGGACAACGTCAGCTTGATTTCGAAAGATTGCAAAATTATGTCAATCCTGACGGAACTCAGCGTACCTGGAACAGGGAGTCGTGGGATGATGGTACGCCTGTTTATTCCGATAACCCATACTGGACTGCTTATAAGAACTACCAGGATGATGATCGTCTGCGCGTTTTTGGGAAAGCAGGTGTAACAGTGAACATTACCGACTACTTAAGGGCATCGGGAAATTTTTACTACGATAATTATAATTTCAACCAGAGGGAACGTGTATCGATTGGTTCACAGGCCATGTCGATGTACACTCAGATAAATCGTCAGGCAACAGAAACCAATACTGAAGGTAAACTGGAATTAAATAAGAATCTTGACGATTTCAGCATCCTTGCTATGGTAGGAGGGAACAGCCGGAATGAACATTATTCAAGGTTTGAAGGTGAAACAAATGGTGGTTTGGTAATTGATGGTCTTTGGAACCTGAACAATTCAGCCAATTCCCCGCTGCTCGATGATTTCGATCGCGAAATGCGGGTAAACAGCCTATTTGGCTCGGCAAGTGTAGGTTACCGTGACATGCTTTATGTTGATGGAACCTACAGGGTTGATTGGGACAGTACTCTGCCCGAAGACAATAACAGTTATGGCTATGCATCCGTATCTACAAGTTTTATCGCTTCCGAATTGCTTGACCTGCCATGGGTGGACAATCTGAAAGTGCGTGCCAACTATGGGGAAACCGGCATGGGAACTACTCCTTACCAGGTTTTCAATGTATATACAATTGGAAATCCTTTTAACGGAAGCCCAACCTTTACCAATCAGACGGAGTTGAGCAACCAGAATCTGCTGCCGGAGATGACCAAAGAAGTGGAAGTTGGTCTGGAAGGCGCGTTTTTTAAAAACCGTTTGGGATTTGATTTCAGTTACTACAACAGAAATACCGAAAATCAGATTGTGCCGATTGAAGTCAGTGGTGCAACAGGTTATACTTCTCGGGTTATTAATGCCGGTAAAATAAACAATAAAGGGATTGAGATATTGGCATATGGCACCCCTGTCCGTACCAATGATTTTTCATGGGAAGTGTCGGTTAATTTTGCAAAGAATAAAAATACAGTACTTGAACTTCCTGAGGATCTAGGCGGAAAAATTCAGCTTATTAATTCACCGTTTAGCGCAGCATTTTTAACAGCTGTTCAAGATGCTACTTTCCAGGAATTGATTGTTTATAATTATCTTTTCGATGATGAAGGCAACCGTGTAATCGGAGAAGATGGTTTTTACCTGAGAGGTGAGCTGGAGTCGATCGGTTCAGTACTTCCGGATTATACGGCTGGTGTCAGAAATGCCTTCCGTTATAAAAATTTCGATGCCAGTGCATTGATAGATATTTCACAGGGAGGGCATTACTGGTCGCTGACCCATATGTGGGGAATGTATTCAGGTATGGCGGTTGAAACAGCAACACCTACTTCAAACGGAAACACCATCAGGGAAGACGGTCTGGTTTTGGAAGGTGTGACTGAGGACGGACAACCCAATACTATCAATATTGCTGGACAGGATTATTCTGAACTGCATTATCATGGTTTCGGTACTCCAAGTGCCACAAGTGTATTTGATGCATCCTATATGAAATTGCGTGAAGTAACTCTTGGTTATACCTTGCCACAGTTTGTTGATGTTTTGCAATCGGTTCGCCTCTCGTTATATGGCCGTAACCTGGCAGTTTGGGGGCTCGACAATGAAGGAATAGACCCGGAAACAGTTGTGGGCGGATCGGGAAATATACAGGGCCTTGAAGGAGGTATTATACCTGCTACCCGGACGTTTGGGTTCAATTTGAGAGTTAATTTTTAATCATTAATACGTTGAGAAAATGAAGACATTAAAATATATCACAATCTTTTTTGTAGGTATTTTCATGTTGGCTTGCGATGTAGAATACTTCAGCGACCCCAACAATCCTGAAATACCACCTACTTACGGCATTATCAACCGGGTGCAAAAACAATTTATGAACGATACCCGTGATGAATGGTTTTCAGGCCGTCAGATGCTTCTTTGGGTGCAGTACTGGAACCAGGTGAACTATACTGAGGAAGATCGTTTTCAATATCGGGAATCAACAAATCTTGGTGGATGGGAAGATATTTATAAAAATGCGCAGGATTTGCATGATCTTATCGCTTTGAATACGAATGAAGAAACAGCTGCCGATATGGCGCAGTTTGGTCCCAATGAAAATCAGATATCCGCAGCCCGTATTATGCTGGTATATGTATATTTGCATGCAGTGGAATTATGGGGAGATGTACCTTATGCTTCCTACGGCAGCGATAATCCAAATTTTCAGGCCAATAAGCTGAAAACGGAAGGTATTGATACTCCTGTTTATGCAAGCCAGGAGGAGATTTATGCCGATATGCTGAATGAACTGGCTCAGGCAGAGGCAGCTATAATTGAAGATGAAATCATGATTGAAGGAGATAATTTCTATGGTGGTGATGCTTCACAGTGGAAGATATTTGCAAATTCACTTAGGCTGCGCATTGCTAACCGCATTAAGGATGTTTATCCTGCTGCCCAGTCACACATCGATGCTGCCCTTGCAGGAGGTGTTATGGAATCGAATGCCGATAATGCAGGTGTTACTTTTGAAGCGAATGCCGTTAATGGCGCTCCCATGTATCGCGCATTTGTTGTAGAGGCACGTCGTGATTATTCTCCTTCGCTGCAATTAGTTGAGATGCTGAAAGGCCAGCGTGGTCCTTTTGCTCAGAGAGATCCCCGGTTGGATATTTATGTTGCTGACAATATAAATGGCGATAAAGTGGGTATTCCATTAACTTCTTCAAATGGTGTTGTAACTTCTTTTACAATTGAATCGAATCCTGGTTCTGCAGTTCTTGCTCCTGATTTCACGGAAATCTATATGGAATATGCTGAAGTAGCCTTTATTTTAAGCGAATTGAACAATTGGGATCAGGACTGGTACGAAGAAGGTGTAAGGGCTTCAATGGAAAGATGGGGTGTTGCCCAGGCTGATATTGATGCTTATATTGCAAATCTGCCTCCTGCTTCGGAAGAGACAGTGATGACACAGAAATACCTTGCATTGTATATGCAATCAATGGAAGCATGGAGCGAGTTGCGGCGTACCGGTTATCCGAATACCCTTATTGAGCCGAATGAAACGTACGATTATACATATCCTACTGCCGATGGAGAAGAGACAACCACTTATACATTCGATACGATTGGGGATTTAACAGATATACCAGAAAGGAATAAGTATCCGCTTAATGAGTACAGTGTGAATGAAGCAAATGTAGAAGCAGCAGCTTCAAGGATTGGCGGAGATACACAAGGCACTCCACTCTGGTGGGCAAACTAAAGCAAATGCATTAATTTAACTCACTTATAAATAAAACTCCGGCAGTGATGCCGGAGTTTTTTTGTAACCTATTGTTAATGGGTGGATTCCAAATATTCATACAACTATTTTTATCCTGGTAAGTAAAAATAAACCCTCTTGTAAAAAAAGTAAAGAATACGTGAGGCTTATGTTTCTCTTTTTTTCTTTTTGGCAGCAGGGAACAGTACATTATTAAGAATCAGCCGGTATCCCGGAGAATTTGGGTGCAGGTTTAAATCGGTAGGCGGGTCGCCAACCAGGTGCCGGTAGTCTTCCGGGTCGTGGCCTCCGTAAAAGGTCCAGAATCCTTTACCTCTTTCACCATGAATGTAGCGGGCTTCGTTTGCAGGTTTGTTTTCACCCATAACAAGTACATTTGGCTTTATCACTTCATTTCGGAATGCTGTTGTTTGTCCCATGAATCCCTTAATCATATTCCGATGGTTCTGGCATAACATTGTAGGTATGGGATCCCATTTGGCTGAGAATTCAAACAGCGTAAAAAAATCGTTTTCTCTTACTACTCTGCGTGATTCGGTGGCATCAATATTTGAAAACTCATAGACATTGGGGTCCATTTCAAGCCGGAAGTTTTCAAAGGCAAATGTTCGTGAAAAATCCAGTTTGTCATGCACATGCGGGTCGGCAGGGTCACCGTCGAACATCGGGCCTGCAATATCAACACCTGTAGCAGCGCGTGCAATGTCGTAGGTATCGGTTGCGGCACACATTGCAAAAAGAAATCCTCCGTTTAAAACGTATTGATCCATTTCGCGGGTAACAAATTCTTTCATTTCCGAAACCTTCAGGAATCCCAGCTTTGCGGCGAGTTCTTTATTGATACTGACTTCCTGCTGATACCAGGGCATGTGCTGATATGTTCTCCAGAATTTACCAAACTGACCGGTGAAATCCTCGTGGTGAAGGTGGAGCCAGTCGTAATCAGAAAGCTTTCCGTTAAGGATTTCTTCATCGTAGATGGCATCATAATCAATCTCAGCATAGGTTAGCACAAGGGTAACGGCATCGTCCCATGGAAGTTTGTTGGGCGGAGTATAAACGGCTATTCGTGGCGCCTTATTCATGCTGACGGCATCCTGGTTCACTTCAGGCTGCGCAATTTCATTCAGAATGGCCGATGCCTGTGTATCGGTTATCGATTCAAAGGATACGCCCCTTACCACACATTCATTTTCTATTTCGGGATGATGTTGTATTAAAAAGCTTCCTCCACGGTAGTTGAGCAACCATTTTACCTCCACATCCCGTTGCAGCACCCAATAGGCTATTCCATAAGATTTCAGATGATTGCGCTGTGAATCGTCCATAGGTATCAGCAGATGGACGGCATTGGCCTGCAGAACCAATAAAAATGCAGCTATGGAAATTATTATCCTGTTTCTCATTTCCCTTTAAATTTTTCGGTCAACAACAAATATTAAACATTTCAGGAGTAAAATCAACGTTATTCCGTTAATTTTTGTTGCAATGCATTAACGGCAACTTCCGAAAAAGATAAAGGCACAGAAAATTAAAGGATAAAATTCTTTATCAGAATTCACAACAGTTAAACTTTCAGTGAAAAAGCTAAAACGGGATATCGTTCTTTGGTCCCTGCTGCTGATCGAAACCATGATTACCGGTAATTCCGGCGCTGATAGCCTCTCCGTCATCTTCTTCGTTCATTTTGGAGCTGAAAGTTTTTGGTGCACCAAAGCCGTCGTTGAAGTTGGTTTCCATATCGCTGAACTTGGCCAGTTCTTTTTTGAACGAAAGGTGCACATCGCCTGTGGCGCCATTCCTGTGCTTGGCAATAATGATTTCGGCTACACCAATCAGTGAATTTCCTGAATCGTCTTCGGTTATGCCGTAGTATTCAGGGCGGTGAATAAAGGTAACAATATCGGCATCCTGCTCAATTGCACCCGATTCCCTAAGGTCGGAAAGCTGTGGCCGTTTTCCTTCGCGCGATTCAACCGAACGGTTTAGCTGGGAAAGCGCCAGTATGGGGATATCGAGCTCCTTTGCGATAGCCTTTAACGATCGGGATATCTGACTTACCTCCTGTTCGCGGCTTCCGCGACTGTCGGTGCCGGCTGTCATCAATTGCAGGTAGTCGACAATAACAACTTTAATATCGTGCTGCATTTTCAGACGGCGGCATTTCGCCCTAAACTCAAATATAGAGAGGGCAGGGGTGTCGTCGATAAATATAGGTGCTTTTTCCAGGTTTGAAATCTTTCGGTTCAGATGTTCCCATTCGTAATTTTCAAGCCTTCCTGTCTTTAGCTTATCATTTCCGAGTTCTGTTTCTGAGGCAATAAGCCTGTTCACAAGCTGCAGGGACGACATTTCCAATGAAAACACTGCAGTTGGCTGGTTATGATCCACTGCCATGTTCCGGGCCATACTGAGCACGAATGCAGTTTTACCCATCGATGGGCGTGCAGCAACAATCACCAGGTCGGTTCTTTGCCATCCTGAAGTAATTCTGTCGAGCGCAGTAAACCCCGAAGGCACACCGCTGAGGCCATCTTTTTGGTGACGGGCTTTTTCAATTTGCAGAATGGCTTCATTAATTACCGGCTTGATAGGAACTGTTTCCTTTTTTATATTCCCTTCGGCGACCTTAAAGAGCGAAGATTCTGAAAAATCGATCAAATCGTCAACATCCATTGTGTCGTCATACGATTTGGCTTGTATTTCAGAAGAGACACGGATAAGTTCGCGCTGGATATATTTTTGTGCAATTATACGGGCATGAAACTCGATATGGGCAGCAGAAGCAACACGACGGGTCAACTGGGTGATATAACCGGGGCCACCTACTTCCTCCAATTGGTCACGGTCTTTTAATTCCTGCGTCACCATAAGCAGATCGACCGGTTTTTCATTGGCTGAGAGTTCTTTTATTGCATCAAATATTTTTTGATGCACTTCTTTATAAAAACTGGGTGTGTCAATAATATCGGCTACAGTCACATAGGCATCGCGCTCAAGCATAAGCGCTCCAAGGACAGCTTCTTCTACTTCAACTGCCTGTGGTGGCAGTTTTCCATATTGAGCATTGATTTCATCAATTGATATTCCTGTTGGACGGCCGTTTTGTTTTGATCCTCTGTTTTTTCTGTCGGTTGCCATGGTAAGTTTTAAGTATTTTTTCCCCTGCAGTTAATGGGTGCGATATGTATTATTCGCGGGACTAAAATACAAAATATGCTTAGGGCATCACTTTATTTTGGTGGATAGTTGTTAACCAATTTTATTCACATCTGTTTATTGCTTTATAAGCAGCTTTTCTTCAATTATTTGTGAAATCACATCCGACAGAGACAGCCCCATGGCTTTTATTTGTTGCGGGATGAAACTTGTGGCAGTCATCCCAGGGGTGGTATTTACCTCCAGAAAATAAAACTCATCATCCTTCAATATGAAATCAACCCTTGCAATTCCTGAGCATTGACAAAGGTCATAAATACGGGAACTTAACACCTGGCAATTTTCATAAAGGTGTTGAGGCAATCGTGCAGGGGTAATTTCATCGGTTGCCCCCGGTGTGTATTTTGCTTCAAAATCGAAGAATTCATTTTTGGGAATGATTTCAGTTACCGGAAAGATGAGCGACTTGTTCGTAAACTTAATCAGCCCGCAGGTGAATTCATGCCCTTCGATAAATTCTTCTGCCAGTGCATCGCTGCCTTCTTTCCAGGCTTTTTCAAGTGCCGTCTGAAGTTCATCTTCATCTTTAACCTTAGTAATGCCAAAGCTGGAGCCACCGGAATTGGGTTTTACAAACAGTGGTAATCCCAGTTCACGGACAATATGTTTTGAATCAACCTTTTGATTTATGTTGATTTTTACTGACCTGGCCATTTTAATGCCAAGGTTTTTCAGGTAATTGTTGCAAAACCACTTATTGAATGTAAGCGATGATGAGTGGACATCACTGGTAGAGTAAGGTATCCCCAGCAACTCGAAATATCCTTGCAGAATACCGTCTTCACCCGGTGTTCCATGGATTGTAATGTATGCAAAATCGAACCGGTACTTTTTGTCGTTCAATGTAAAACTAAAATCGCTTTTATCAACGGCAGCCACATTGACATCATCCTTAACGACTACCCATTCATTACCCTTCATCAATACCATCCAGGGATTGTACTTTTTGTTATCGATTGCTGCATATACATTGGCGCCACTTTTTAGCGACACCACGTATTCCGACGAATCTCCACCGGCGATAACTGCTATATTTGGTTTACTGTTCATTTCTGCTGGCTGTATAATTTTCCCACTTTTCAACAACTGAAGCTATATCTTCCGGCAATTCTGAATTAAACACCATTTTTTCTCCTGATGCCGGATGAATGAACCCTAATGTTTTTGCATGAAGTGCTTGTCGGGGAAGGATTTTAAAACAGTTTTGTACAAATTGTTTGTATTTGGTAAAAGTAGTACCTCTGAGGATTTGGTCGCCACCATAGGTTGAATCATTGAATAAGGGATGATTGATGTATTTCATATGGACCCTTATCTGATGAGTCCTTCCTGTTTCCAGTCTGCATTCAACCAGGCTTACATAACCTATGGCCTTTAGAACTGAATAATGGGTGACAGCATGCTTGCCGAATTCTCCTTCAGGGAAGACAGTAAATACCTGTCTGTTTTTAAGGCTGCGGCCAATGTTTCCTGTTATTGTACCTTCCTCTTCTTTAGGAATACCCCAAACCAGCGCCTGGTATCTTCTTTCAGTTGATTTCTCAAAAAACTGAAGTGCCAGGTTAACCTTTGCCTGCTCAGTTTTGGCAACAACCATCAGCCCGGAGGTATCTTTATCGATGCGGTGGACAAGGCCGGGCCTCGGGTCTTCACTTTTAAACAGGGGCAGGTCCTTATAGTACCAGGCAAGGGCATTGACAAGCGTGCCGGTATAGTTCCCATGGCCCGGATGCACAACCAGTCCTGCAGGTTTATTAAGTACTATCAGGTGTTCGTCCTCAAAAACAATGTCAAGTGGGATTTCCTCCGGTATGATTTTTAACTCACGCCGGGGGTATTCCATTACTATACGTATCTCATCGTTGGGCTTAACCGTGTAATTTGCCTTTACCGGTTGGTCGTTAACAAGTATGTTTCCTGCTTCAGCGGCTGCCTGTAATTTGCTTCGTGATACATTATTAATGCGGTTAGCCAAAAATTTGTCGATTCGTAACTGCGATTGCCCCGGGTCGACTGTTAAGCGATAGTGCTCAAAAAAGGCATCTTCTTCCAATTCTTCCCGGTCATCTTTATCATTCACATATTCTGTCATAATCCGAAGCCTGTTTCAGTGGTGGATTCAACTTTCAACGAATCAACAGTCAGCCATAAGTCGATGAAAGATCCTAATAAAACTGATGAGTTGTTTTTGGGATTGGGTCTTTGCCTCCATACCCGGGCTTCCAGTGAATCGGTGGCGCTAACAACAGTATTGTCAAAAATAACTACCCCGGTGTTAAGCATGGCATCAGTAACTGTTTGTTCTGCCTCGGCAAAAGTAAGGCCGGTTAAATCGGGCAGAAGTGTGGATGTATTACCCTGGGTACGTCCGATTGTCAAATCGACATTGGAACCTTTGGGAAGTTTCTGTCCTGAACTGACAGCTTCAGAATTTACCCGGGCTTCCAGCACAAGATTGTTAAATTGTGAAGGTTTGTAATCAATTTGTCCCACCTGAAGGCCGCTGTTTTCAATAAGTGCCTGTGCCTGTCGGAACGAAATATCAGTAAGTTGCGGCATAATGACCATCTCGGGTTGAGTGGAATTTATTGACACAAATATGGTTCGGTTTTGTTTTACACCATGCCCGGCTTCAGGTACCTGGTCAACTATCGCACCGGGAGCGACATCATCAAAAAAGACCGAATCCACGATTTCAATCTTCATGTTACTGTGTGTTGCCACTTTTCGGGCTTCCGCAGTGCTCATACCATAAAAGTCGGGCACAGGATGAGATTGCCCATGCCGGGTATACATATCAAGCCCTTTAAGGGTAACAAAAACAAGAATAATCACGATAGCAGCTGCTATTGCGATTTGTATGAGGAAGGTCCGGCTGGTAAGAAACCTTTTTGAATTCATATGATTAAATTGTTTATTCTCAATGGTATCATTATGCCCGCCTTTATTATAGGCAGGGAATTCGCATGTTCCGATAGTTGTCGGTATTAGCTATCAGTGTTTTATGTGAATTATTGTTCATGTCCATTTCATCTACTAAAATATTGCCAATGATTTTTGATCGATAATATAACGTAAAAATAGGATGATTATGCTGCATATAAACACGAAAAGGTAAAGAATTGCTATTCTTTACCTTCCCCATGATTCGGATGTTTTGGTAAACTATCTTTTATGCCTTGGCTCGTCGGAAACTGTCAGTTTTTTACGACCTTTTGCACGGCGGGCTTTTAAAACTTTCCTGCCGTTTGCAGTAGCCATTCTTTCTCTGAAGCCGTGCTTGTTCCTTCTTTTCCTGTTCGATGGCTGAAATGTTCTCTTCATCGTTGCTTATTTTTCTAATTATTACTGACTTAATTTTTCGGACTGCAAAAATAGCTGTTTTTTTAATTCTGCCAAGGGAGTAAGTAGATTTCTTTTTCGATGCATTAAGAATTTTCTTCTTTTTTTATTGAAAAGCGAAATCCAATGCCGTGCAGGTTAACAATTTTTATATTTGGATCGGCTTTAAAATATTTTCGCAAGCGTGAAATAAACACATCAAGACTTCGTCCCAGAAAATAATCGTTTGAACCCCATACTCTTTCCAGAATTTCGTTGCGGTTGAGGACCCGGTTGATGTTCTCTGAAAAGAATTTGATTAGCTCCATCTCTTTAATGGTGAGTTTTCGGGTTTCATCGCCTAATGTTAATGAAAGCTCATCGGGATAAAACAGGAACTTACCAATTCTTTTGGAATTGTTATGATTTAAGCTCTCGGAGGGCAATGTATTGCTTCGTTTTAGAAAGATTTTAATTTTCAGAAGCAATTCTTCCATACTGAATGGTTTTGAAATATAATCGTCACCACCAATCGAGAGACCGGTGATTTTATCTTCAGTCATTGAACGTGCAGTCAGAAAAATGACAGGTACCTGTTCGTTATTCTTCCGGATGTACTCGGCAACTTTAAACCCGTCGATTTTTGGCAGCATAACATCAAGTATTATCAGGTGGTAGTCATTTCCATCAAAAAGTTCTATTGCTTCCTGACCGTTCTCAGCAATATCAACATAGTAGCCGTTTTGCTCCAGGTTATCTTTCACTATAAACCTCAGGGCATCATCATCCTCCACCAATAAAAGTTTTATTGTGCTGTTCATTTTCGCGCGGGTATTTTTAGTGTAAATATACTTCCACCGGCGGGATTTTCGTCAACATTTATATCCCAACGGTGAGCTTTTAAAATTTTTCTTACATAGTCCAGCCCAAGACCAAAGCCTTTTACATTATGGACATTTCCTGTAGGTATCCTGTAAAAACGTTTAAATATTTTTTTCCGGTATTTTGGGGGAATACCAATTCCATTGTCGGTAAATCGTATGTTATTGTAATTTTTGGATTGAAAAATTTCTATTTGAATCCTGGGAGGATTATCGCTGTATTTAACACTGTTTTCAAGAATGTTTATAATTAAATTTGTGAAATGAAACTTATCTGCAGCAGCATGAACGGGTTTAGAGGAATTGCTGATATTTATTACAGCTTTGCGTCCTGTTTCTGAGTGTTTAAAGGACTCAACCACTGAAGACAGAAAATCATTCAGTTCAATCATCTCCTTATTCAAATGCAACCTGGTTTTTTCAAGCAACGCCAGGTTTAATACCTTTTCTACATTCTTTGACAGGCGGTTGTTCTGATCCTGAATAATTTGCGCATATCTAAAAAGCCGTTCCGGAGTTTTCAGGATATTTTCATCATTAATCACTTTTGCTGAGAGAGCAATAGAGGAAATTGGAGTTTTGAGTTCATGAGTGAGGTTGTTAATAAAATCTTTTTGTGTTTGGGATAACTGGCGCTGGCGTATAATGACCGACATTGTATACCCAAAGAATAGGATGATGACCAGGAGTAATCCTGTGAAAAGGTACCAGATTGAAAGACTGGATTGGAAGTAAGAGGAACGATCGGGAAAATAAACGGCAAAGTAATAGCTATTGTCTTCCTCTTTTTCAGGAAAACTGTAAGTCGAGTTTTTTTCTGCTCCTCTCGATGAAATAAAGGTTTGTTGTTCCAGTTGTCCGGTTTCAGGATTATTTATTGCGAATTCAAATTCAGCATAAATCTGATGCTTTTTCAACTCCTCTTTCAGATGGGATTTTAACAATTCGTAATCAATTGGGGCATCAACATTGACCAGGTAATAATTATTCGATATAATTTCAATCGGCGCAATGCTGTCGAAGCTGGTCAGGTTTCCGCTTGCTGAAAGCAGTTGCCATGAAACTTCTTTCAGTGCAATGGTTACGCTTTCCCTGAATTGTTTTTCTGTATAATTATAGGCATGGCGAAGAAAGAGAAATTGCAGCGATAAGGCTCCTGCAACTGTTAAGGTTGCAAGAATTATTACATATGTTAAGGTTTTTCTTTTCATAGTGCCTACAAAAAGACCGGATCGCTGTTTAACTTATTATCTCTTAGCAATTAACACTTCGTTAACAAAATATTAAGCATGATTAACATCAATTGCGAAAACCCTGCTTAAATTTGTTTTAGCAAAGAAAGCTAATAAATCTAAATATTTAAAACAATTTACAGATGAAACAGTTATTCCGTATAATGCTGGTTTCAGGATTAATGCTTTTTGTTTCTGAAGCATTTGCCCAAAAACCACAAATTGTATTCGAAAGTCTTGAACATGATTTTGGCTCATTTAAAGAGGCTGATGGTGTTCAAAGCACCACATTTAAATTTACAAATAAGGGAAATGTACCCTTAGTGCTTAGCAATGTAAGGGCTTCTTGTGGATGCACAACTCCTAAATGGACCCGTGAGCCGGTTAAGCCCAATGAGTCGGGAGAAATTCAGGTGAGTTATGATCCCAGGAACAGGCCCGGTGCGTTCAATAAAACTGTAATGATAAGTTCCAATGCTGAAAACGGCACCACTGTGCTGCGCATTACGGGGCGTGTTGAGGAGCGTGATAAAACAATTGCCGAATTGTATCCAAGAGAAATAGGCTCATTACGGGTTAAAACCAACCATATTTCTTTTGCCCGGATGACCGAAAAGGATGTTGAAACCAAAGATATTGAACTGGTTAATGATTCTGATAAACCGATTAAAGTTGAATTTCGTACTGTCCCCAATCATATTACTGCGAAAGTAGAACCGACAACAATTCCTGCAAAAGGAAAAGGCACCCTGCAAGTTACCTACAATGCAAAAGAAGCCAATACCTACGGGTTTGCTTCGCATAGGATATATTTGTCGCTCGATGGCAGCAATGATTATCGTGCATCAGTGGGAGTCAGTGCTACAATAGAGGAAGACTTTTCACACCTGTCGTCTGCGCAACTGGAAAGTGCGCCTGTTGCATCATTTTCGGAAATGAGTTACGATTTTGGTGAAATGAAGCAGGGCGATAAAAAAGAACATACATTTTCACTTACTAATAATGGTAAATCAGAGCTGATTATACGTAACGTCCGTTCATCGTGTGGTTGTACTGCTGTGGCGCCATCAAAAAGTGTTATTGCTCCCGGTGAATCGGCACCAATAAAAGTTACATTCGATTCAAGAGGTAAACGCGGACGCCAAAGCAAGTCGATCACCGTTATTACAAACGATCCAAAAACACCTACAAACATGTTGCGTGTTTCGTGTAACATTACTACCTGATAAATTTAAAGCAGAAGCTTTACTTTAACGATATGTAAAAAGTGTTGCAGGATTTATTCTGCAACACTTTTTTTATTTATGTACAGAATAAATATGGTATTTTTGTTGAATTTGGTATAACAGACCAGCATGACAAAGAAGAACAACCATATTGAAAATAGTTCGGAATATAAATCATTGAATGTAAACCAGGGTATTGACCGGCCTGATTCAGTAGATAGTCATTCAGTGAAGCGTTTTCTGGAGAAGAAAAGGAAACTGTTGCCCATAGACGATTATGTAAATGGAATTTTAAATGGCAATGTTGCTCTTTTAAGTAAAGCCGTAACCCTTGTAGAAAGTTCAAGGCCCGAGCACCAGGAAATAGCACAGCAGGTAATTTTAAGGTGCCTTCCTTATAGCGGGAATTCTGTGCGTATAGGTATCACTGGGGTACCCGGGGTAGGGAAAAGTACATTTATAGAAGCAATGGGTACCTTTATTACCCAACAGGGAGGTAAACTGGCCGTATTGGCCATTGACCCAAGCAGTGAGCGTTCGAAAGGAAGCATACTTGGGGACAAAACCCGAATGGAAAAGCTTTCTGTCGACAGGAATGCCTACATAAGACCCAGTCCCTCGGCAGGCTCCTTAGGAGGAGTGGCAAGGAAAACAAGGGAAACCATCATTTTATGCGAAGCGGCAGGTTTTAATCACATCTTCATCGAAACAGTGGGAGTGGGACAAAGCGAAACCGCAGTTCACTCAATGACCGATTTTTTCCTTTTATTGATGCTGGCCGGGGCGGGCGATGAGCTGCAGGGAATAAAGCGCGGCATAATGGAAATGGCTGATCTGATTGCAATAAATAAAGCAGAAGGAAATAATTTCGAAAGAGCCCAAATGGCAAAACGGCAGTATCAGAATGCACTGCATCTTTTCCCAAAGAAAGATTCGGAATGGGAGCCCCAGGTGCTGACCTGTTCTGCACTTACCAATTCAGGAATAGGTGATGTCTGGCAGAAAGTGGAAGAATTCAGAAAGCTTACATCAGAAAACGGATACTTTTATCAAAAGCGAAAAGAACAAGCCTCCTACTGGATGCATGAAACCATTGAGGACCATATTAAAAGAAACTTTTACTTTCACCCTCAGATGAAGGGAAAGATCAAAGACTATGAGCAAAAGGTGTTTAACAGCGAATTAAGCTCATTTGCTGCAGCAGGTGAGCTGCTCCGAATATTTTCTGAATTAAAATAGCAGCTTTTTTTCCTGAATTTATAATTGCAGGTTTTGAAAATTGAAATAGTTTTTGGACATTTGGTTATAGCAGCAGGTTTCGTTGGCAGTTAATTATTTTTTGCTGACTGTTTTAGTTATAACTGAAGAAAGCATTCAGCTGCTTTTGGAAATTTACAAAACCATTTCTGTTGCAATAATGTTGTATTAGATTAAAATCAACAATAAAAACAAAATTATGGATTACGATGTAATAGTTATCGGGAGCGGGCCGGGAGGTTACGTTACCGCTATCCGTACCGCCCAGCTTGGATTAAAAGTAGCTGTTGTAGAAAGAGAAAAACTGGGAGGTATTTGCCTGAACTGGGGATGTATCCCAACCAAAGCATTGCTTAAAAGTGCGCAGGCCTATCACTATGCCGTAAATGCCGCTGATTATGGCGTTTCAATTACCGGAGAAGTAAAACCTGATTTTCCCGGCATCATAAAACGCAGCCGTGGCGTAGCCGATGGAATGAGCAATGGAATTCAGTTCCTGTTCAAAAAGAATAAAATTGAAACCATTTATGGTTCAGGTAAACTGGCAGGGAAAAATTCGGTTGAAGTAACCGATGAATCGGGAAGTAAGAAGAACTATTCAGCAAAACATATCATACTGGCAACCGGTGCACGTACACGCGAACTGCCCAATCTGAAGATGGATGGAAAAAAAATATTTGGCTACCGCAAAGCCATGAGCCTCGAAAAACAACCGGACAGCATGGTGGTGGTAGGCTCAGGAGCAATTGGAAGTGAGTTCGCATGGTTCTATCAATCGATTGGTACCAAGGTGACCCTTGTTGAATTTATGCCAACACTGGTGCCCAACGAAGACGAAGAGGTGGCGAAACAGCTGGAACGATCGTTTAAAAAAATGAAGATGAAAGTAATGACCAGTTCTACGGTTGAAAAGGTCGATACCTCCGGAGAAAAATGTAAGGTGCATGTATTGACAAAAAAGGGAGAGGAGATTATTGAAGCCGATGTAGTGTTGTCGGCTGTTGGTATAACTCCCAATACTGAAAATCTGGGACTTGAGGAACTTGGTGTGGAAACTGTTAACGGACGGGTAAAAGTCGATGAATTCTACCGGACCAATGTGGAAGGCATTTATGCCATTGGAGATATCCTTGAAGGGCCTGCACTGGCTCATCTGGCATCGGCCGAAGGAATTACATGTATTGAAAAAATAGCCGGGCTGAATCCCGAACCCATCGATTATAAGAACATTCCTGCATGTACATACACCAATCCTGAAATTTCGTCGGTTGGTCTCACTGAGGCTAAGGCAAAAGAACAGGGATTTGAGGTTAAGGTTGGTAAGTTTCCATATACTGCCAGCGGAAAGGCAAGTGCAGCCGGGCAAAAAGAAGGATTTGTAAAGCTGGTATTCGACGCTAAATATGGCGAATTGCTTGGTGCCCATATGATTGGGGGAAATGTTACTGAAATGATAGCCGAATTGACAGTTGCCAGAAAACTTGAAATTACCGGTCATGAACTTATTAAAACCATACATCCGCATCCGACAATGAGTGAGGCTGTGATGGAAGCTGCAGCAGCAGCCTACGATGAAGTTATTCACATTTAAACTTTAAATGAGCATAAAAAAGCCCGGGAACTATTTCCGGGCTTTTTTATGGATTTTAGAACTATTTGTTCAATAGTTTTATAATGCATTGAAAATCAGCGACAGAATTTTGCAGGTTAATTTTTAATCCTAAATTTGTTTCCCCAAAAACAGTATGATTATAGGTATTCCATTGGGTTAATTAATTATAACTATATTTTAAAAAAATTTACAAATGAAAAAATTGACTTTGTTTGCAGCATTCCTAATGCTAGCGCCAATTTTATATGCGGGTGGTTTATTAACCAACACCAATCAAAGTGCTCAATTTATCCGGATGATGTCAAGAAATGCATCACTCGACATCGATGCAGTGTATTTTAATCCGGCGGGGCTGGTTTACCTTGAAGATGGATGGCATTTTGCTGCCTACAGTCAGACAATCTTTCAGACAAAACCTGTTGACAGTAAATTTCCGCTGTTAAATGACGGATATTATGAAGGAATAGTAAATGTTCCGGTTTTTCCCACTGCATATGCAGTGTATAAGATGGAAGACTGGGCGTTTTCATTGGGTTTTGGCCCTAATGCCGGTGGTGGTTCAGCTTCTTATGAAAGAGGATTACCTTCTTTCGAGATACCAATTACTAAAGTTGTGCCGGGACTGGCAGGGTTAAGGCAAATAAATCCGGCATATGATGTCAGGGGATATGATGCTGATTTATCGTTTGAGGGCAGTTCTGTTTTCTGGGGAATTCAGCTCGGAGCCACTTATCAGATTGATGAAATGTTTTCAGTGTATGGAGGTGTGAGATATTTACCTGCAAAAAATACTTATCAGGGACAAATTCAAAACATTCAGCTAAAGGTAGGGGATGAGTATAAACCTGCACCTGCATGGTTAAACGATGTATCCACTACAGTTGGGGGACTTGCTGCTCAGGTTCAGGCAGCTGCAAACATGCCACAGACGTTGCAGCCTTTCCTGGAGCAGGCAGGAGGGTATACTCTTGCACAGCTGGAGGCAGGAGAAGTAATCAGTGCCGTACAACGGGCAGGTATTGAAGGTGGATTGATTTTAATGGGGCTTTCCCAACAGGAAATTGATGCTATGAATTTGACTTTAATCCATGGGGCTTATGAACAGGCAAGTCCTGCTTTCCAGCAGCAAGCTACACTTCTTTCTAACACATCTGCCAGTCTTTCGGAGACAGCAGATAAACTGGCTGACAAAAATGTTGATACCAAACAGGTAGGGCAAGGATTTACACCAATGATAGGAGTAAATTTTTCTCCGAATGAAAACCTGAATATTGCTTTGAAGTATGAAATGAAAACCACACTTGGCCTGGAGAACCAGCCCAATGAAGGAGACAATTACAGTGAAGCACTTTTTGGTGAAGGCGTACAGAGCGACATTCCGGCAATATTTGCAGCAGGTGTAGGTTACCGTACCGAGATAATTGAAGCTCAATTGTCGTACAATATGTATTTTAACAAAGGTGTAAATTGGGGGCCAAATGTAAGGGATATGTCTATGCAGCGTGAAATCGATAAAAACGGGATGGAAGTTGCTTTGGGCCTTCAGTTTAATGTGCTTGAAAACTTTGCTTTCAGTCTGGGAGGTATGTATGGCGATCAGGGAATTGCCGATAGTTACCAGAGTGATTTCAGCTTTAGCAATCCATCGTTTACCGCCGGTGCCGGTGTTGAATGGAAAATTACCGATGCCCTGACGCTCGATGCCGGTGCATCAAACACATTCTACCAGGACCAGACGGTTACTTTTAACGATCCGGATCTTGGAGCTTATGACGAAACTTACAGCAAAACAACTTTGAATTTGGCAGTTGGCCTGTCATATACTATTTTCAGATAAATAAAGAACAACGAACCCATAAAAAAACCGGTTGCAATCAGCAACCGGTTTTTTTATGGGTTCCAACGAAACGATTTATCGTCGACTGCCCGCTGTGTGGCAAGAATTCCATCCAGGTGATCGTATTCATGCTGGATCAGTTCCGCCATGTCATCCCGCAAGTGCCATTTATGGGTTTTCCAATTTTTATCGAAAAATTTTAAGGTAAGACTTTTATGCCGTTTTAACCTTACCAGCAGGTTGGGAAAGCTCATGCAATCGTCCCATATTTCAAAAACTTCACTGCTTAGATCAGAAATCTCCGGATTTATTATTTCAACCGCGTTATCAATGTTTAAACAAATAATTCGCTTATGCAGTCCTAATTGTGGCGCTGCAATGGCACGTCCTGCACCATGAATTTTCCGGAATTCAATTACCGTTTCAAACATTTCGTTTATTGCAGGTAACAAGCCGGGTAGCTCTTCGGGGGACACCGGCGACGAAACTTTGTGAAGCAGCGGATTGCCCAGCATCAATATATTTTTTACTGCCATTGTTGAATTTTTAATTCTGCTGTAAATTTGAGATTTTCCGGCTTAATAAAAAAGCCGCAGGATAAAATACCCGGCGGCTTTAATCAAATTGATTGATGCAGTTGACCTGCTTATTTAGAAAATACTTTACGTCTTAAGGTTCCAGATCAAAAATCTCAGTATATGTTTCTCCGTTTTCAAGTAACGCATTAAACTGAAATTTCGTATATCCTTTTTCTTTTAAAGATAACAAGTTAAATTGAAGCTCTGTTGACAAAGCTGCTTCACAAAGATCGTTGTTGCCATCGTGCCGTAATTCAATGATTGCAGTATCTTCATCAGCATCTTTTTCATTGTTTTCTACAAGGTCGAATTCATGTTTTTGGCATCCCCCGCTGTAGGATACCAATAGAAACAAACAATCCTCATTAACAGCAATTTCAATAATATTTACAGGATCATTTGGAAATGTATCCAACTCTTCACCCTCTGCTTCTGTTACAGGAAAGCCGCAATCCAACACCTCCACGTTTATTATTTCACAAACAGTGCCTTTACCGCACGTTGATACTATATTCGGCAGTTCAGAATAATTTACCAGCAGTCGCTGTCCCTGTATAAACTCAAAATTTTCAGGATAATAAAGCGGCTGAATTTTTTGCCCGTTATCGAGTTCAATAACTATGCTGCAATAATCGGTCCCGGCATAATTAACAACCACACCCGTTTCCTGCAGGATAGCCGGCTCTTCATTTTGCTGGCATCCCACTAGCATGATTATCAGTGAAATTAATATAATAAGTTGTTTCATTGGATCACGTTTTTAATATTTCGGGTTTTTAACTTCTCCTAAAAATAACAGCGCACCTGTATCGTTTTCAGTCACGGCAAAAAGAAATGGCCGGTCTACATAGAAAGGAACCGTGGGAGGTTCTTCCTGAAAGCTTGTTGTTGCAAATCCGACAGAAGTTACAGCTGCTGCTTCTGTTCCAGTTTCATTTACATCGATGTACGTTTTGTGTTTTATTTCGCTGATGAACAATTCTTCTTCTGATATTTCTTTAAAATCGGCTTCTTTTGGCAAAAAGGCTTTTTGCATTCCCATTTCCGACAGCACATCTTTTAACGATGTTTCAAAGGCAAATTTGAAACGGGGCATTGTAACATCCACCCGTTCGGTGAGTTCAAACCTGTTCATCCAAAGGTTCCAGTTCTCAGCTGTAAGGCTTTTAATTATATCCTGTGAATCATTATCGTTATGCGGTAAAATTACAACCATACTGAACTGTCCCTTGCCGTATGGAAGTTTAATTGCCTTAAAAGAGTCGGCAGAAAAATATGGAAGGGTGTCGAGCTTGTTCATCATCGGAATACGAACTGTTGTTCCGCCGGTTTTAGTAAACTCCCGATTGTGCGTACCGTTTTCATCAAACTGCTTACTCCAGGTTCCGTTAAAGTAAACGGCATTGAGCAACACCATCCGGTCGAGTGGTTTTAGTTGCTGAATAATCTGCTCAATTTTCCCTTGTGTTTTGTCCCTTACCCAATTGTTAATGGTTTCAACGGCCGCAGGTGATGAAAAGTCCAGCCCTTCAACCTCAGCTTCATAGACCTCCCGGTTAACCGACAAAAATCCTGGTTTTACAGTAAAACCCTCAGCATAATAAAGTGCATTGGCGATTTCAAATACTACTTCCTCTTCAGACGACACCAATTCTGAGAGCAGTTTTTTATAAGAGCTGTTAATTTGTTCTTTGGTTAAACCGGCCAGTTCCATTACTTCTTCCATTTCAGCTTTTGTATCATTGTCAGCACCATTGTAGGCCATTGCAAGGGCAACAGAAACACTGAAAGGCGAAACAAGCAGGTTTTCTTCGCTGCCGGTATTTCTTATTTTTCTGAATAAATCAAAGCCAAAAGCATTATCTGCTTCTACCAGTTGTGCCGATTTCCCTGCGCTATTATTGTCTTCACGGTTAACTGCACCGAATGTATGCTGACGACAGGAATACAATCCTCCCCAGATCAATGCTGTAACCAACACGATAAATATTTTTTTCTGAAGCGATCTCCTTACTTCTATCATAACGCTCTGTTGCTTTGCAGTTTTTTAAATTATTAATCCGATACAGGGTTCTTCACTGTTCCCATAAATAAAACAGCGCCGGTACTTCTTTCAGTAATGGCATACATAAATGGCCTGTCAACAATGAACTGCAGGGGTTGTGAACCTCCTGCCGATGTAACCTCTATGGCTACAACTGTAACTGCAGCTGCTTCGGTTCCTTCTTCGTTCACTTCGATAAACGATTTATGCTTCACGTAATCGATTTGCAAATTGCCCTGACGATTAATGCCGGTGAAATCGGCAGCACCGGTAAAGGCGACTCCCATTCCCATAGTAGTTAAAACGTCGTTAAGCAAAATTTCGTATTCATATTTAAACCTTGGGAGCTTAATGTTTACTTTACGGCCCTGCTGAAAACTTTCCATCCAATCTTTCCAAATGTTTTCATTCAGCTGGCCGACAACTTCCTGCAATGTCTTTCCGGTATTGGGCAGAAAAATGAACATGTTGTAATTTCCCGAGCCGTATGGAAGCTGCACAGCATTGAACAAATCATTGGATGCATATTGGACAGTGTCGGTGAGCTGCATGGTTTCAGCTTCAACTGTTTCACCGTTTTCGGTATGAAAAGGAAGCATTTGAGTGTTCTTCTTATCAAATTCTGTTTGCCAGATACCTTTAAAATAAATTGCGTTTAGCAGGAACATTATATGGTCAGGATTAATCCGGTCAATTATGGATTCTATCTTACCGTAGGTTTTATCATTTACCCATCCATTAATGGTGTTCAGCGATTGTTCCTGAGCATTGAAATCCAGTGCAGAAACCGAAGCATCGTAAAAACTCCGGTTCAGTGATATGAATTCATTTTCAACTGTAAAATCCTGCCGGTAAAATATGGCGTTGGCAATTTCCAGCAGCACTTTACTATCGAGCGACTTCAGTGAATTAATTAAATCAAAATACGACTTATTAATCTCTTCCGGTGTCAGTCCATGAACTTTCAGCGTTTTTTCCATGGCAGTTTTGGTTTCTCCGTCAGCGCCATTATAAGTCATGGCAAGTGCTATACTTATGCTTAGAGGTGAAACCATTATGTTTTCATACTTTTTTTCAGCTGTGAAAACATGTTGAAACAGTTCAAACCCAAATTGATTCTCAGCCTCAATAAGCCGGGCTGTTTTTTCTGTCAACTCAATTTCTTTGAATTCACCGGCAGGTTCCTCCGGTATGTTGCATCCCGGAAAAAGAAAAATCAGTATAAGAATAAATAATGCAGAAGTTTTCATAGCGGTATTACAATATTGGTTACTGCATCAAAGATGATGCCTGATTATAATTGGTTGCGTTTCGCAATTTTTTTTACATGACCGACGCAACCATTCCATTGCCGCAACAATCTTGATAATGTCCGCCACAGGAAATTGAAACTAAATTGATGAAAAAAGTATAAGAGGATTCTGTTGAGAAAAAGCTGAAATTATCTTTACTTTGGAGGAACATTTACAGGCCTGAATTGGAAGATTTAAAGTTAATTATAAAGGAATGTGCCTCGGGTAACCTGCGTGCTCAGGAAAAACTTTACCGGATGTTTGCACCGAAAATGTTCGGGGTTTGCCTGCGGTATGCCAAAGATCGCACTGAGGCTGAAGACAACCTGCAGGACGGATTTGTGAAGGTGTTTGCCAACATTAAAGATTTCAGGCATGAAGGTTCTTTTGAAGGATGGCTCAGGCGAATAATGGTTAATGTATCACTGGGAAAATACCGGAAGCAGCATTTACTGCACCCGGTGGAGGACATTGAAAAGTATGAACCTGTGCAGTTGTCAGATGATGTATTTTCAAAACTGGGAGCCGATGAGCTGCTGGAATTGATTCAGCAACTGCCGCCACGCTACCGCATGGTTTTTAACCTCTATGTATTGGATGGTTTAAGCCATCAGCAGATAAGTGAAGCCATGAACATTTCGGTGGGAACATCGAAATCAAATCTTGCAAGAGCGAGAGATATTTTAAAACGTAAAGTGATTGAGCTTTACAATGATATAAAATCAAATGCAAGTTATCCTGCATGATGAATGAAGAGAATAACATAGATAAACTGTTCAGAGAAAAACTGGGAGGGATTTCTGAAGATCCCCCTGCATTTGTGTGGGACGGGATTAAAGAAAAGCTGGTTGATGGACGTAAAAAGAAACGTGCAGCCTGGTACAGCTGGTCGGCAGTGGCTGCCCTGCTGGCTTTGGCTTTCATTGCCGGTTGGTATTTCAATGAATCGTCAGAAAAAACGACTCCGCAAACTGCCGAAACAGAGGTGGTGAAATCACCCGCTGAAGAGAATTCCGAAAATACAAATAAACCGGCTGAGCCTGAACAAGCGGAAGACAGCAGTGGGAACGAGGAGCGCAATGTCGAGTTTTTGGCCGATGCCGCCGGTATTGAGCCTGCCGCAAAAAAAACTGCTGCCGCTGATAGTAAAACTTCAGGCCAAGAGCCTGTTGAGGTTGATTCCATGGAAAAACTTACCCCTCCTGAAAAGATAAAACCTGTTGAAGCGGATCTGTATGCAAATGATCAGTCGTTGGTTGAGGATGTTGCGCTATTAACAGAAAAAACATCCGGTATCTCACCCTATGAGAAAGAAATTATTGAACGGAATGTTGCTGCTTACCGTGAACCATCCCTGGAGGAATCCGGCTGGAGGATGGGAGTGAACGTTTCTCCGGGATATTCGTCCTATGCTGCAAAATATGGGAATGAGTACGCAAGCAACATGACCCGGGAAGCCGGTGATGGAAATGCCAATATGAGCGGAGGGATTGCATTACGCTACCGCACTTCCAAACGCTGGAGCGTGGAAAGCGGTATATATTATGCCCAAAACGGCAAACAGGCCGGCAGCTTGCCCCAGGTGTATGGAGGAAGGGCAGAAGCCGATTATTCAGCAGCACCCGAACGCCTTTATTTCAACACTGCTGTAAAAATGGAAAACAACAGCATGGCAATGAACAGCATTGCAGGGGTCATCGAGATTGAAAACCTGCCTGCAGGTGCTGAAATTGCAGCGAATCTTGAGAATTATACTTTATACGACAATTCATTGGTAACTCAGGGAGAATTATCACAGGTATTCGACCTGATTGAAATACCTTTATACCTGAGATACCTTTTGGTGGAGTCAAAACTTGACGTGGAACTGATGGGAGGAATCAATGCCGGTGTCATTGTGGGTAATCGTGCATTTCTCGATAACCAGTTTGGTGTGCAGAGAATTGGCAGAACCCGCGATATATCGACAACAAATATTTCCGGAACAATTGGATTGGGGTTCAGTTATGCATTGAACAAACATTTTTCTCTGGGTCTGGAACCACGGTTAAATTACTATATGAACTCCATCAGCCGTAATCCGGATGTTGAGTTCAGGCCATACAGGATTGGAGTTTACACCGGACTTTATTATGCATTTTAATATTTTCATTGCAGGAACTAGTAAAAACTGATTATTTTTGAATTTTTTAACAAAAGCTTTAAACCTTTGTAATTTTCATTTATCATAGAAAGGTTGCCGCGCCGGCTTTTAAATTTAAATCTGCTTTATGCTTTTTTCTTTGTACCTAAACTTAAATCTAACTGTATTTCGATCAATCAAATACCTTCCGATTTTGTTTTTGTTGCTAACCGTCACTGTAAAAACTGCCTCTGCACAAAACCAGGGAGAAATTTTATTGAATGCTAAGTTACGCGACCGATCATTGAAAGAACTTTTTGATACACTGGAAGCAAGATACGATCTTCGTATTTTCTATAAAGAGGAGTGGGTAAAGGATTATGAGGTTAATCGGAATTTTGTGAATACTCCACTGGTGCAGGCATTAAACAATTTATTTATCGATAACGAGCTGACCTTCCGGTTTTATCAGGATAATGGTGTTGTCATCTATCCCGAAAGCACAGCAGGAGGGAACCGAATGTTTGAAACGGCCCAGGTTTTAATTATTGGCAATCCATTAAACCTGGGGCGTTACAAAACAGCCAGATTCAGGGGTAAGGTACTTGACGGACAAACCGGAGAGCCACTGGTTGGGGCTGTAGTGTATCAGGTCGGGCAACAAAAAGGCGCATCAACCGATGCAAACGGTATTTTTGAAATGGAACTGCCAACAGGCGACCACCAGATAAGGTTTTCCTTTGTGGGATTTGAAGAATCGGTATGGAACATCCGGTTAATTGAAGACGGTTATGAAGAATTTGATCTCTTTGAAGAATCGCATGCAATTGGTGAAGTAACGGTTGTGGGAAAAGAAGCTGATTTGCCCCGTTCGCAAATGAGCATGGTGGAAATGACGTCTGTAGAAATTAAAAAGTTACCGGCACTGATGGGAGAAGTGGATATTATGAAAGGTCTTACCATGATGGCGGGTGTACAGTCGGTTGGGGAACTGTCATCAGGGTTTAATGTCCGCGGCGGAAATACCGACCAGAATATGGTGCTTATAAATGGCAGCCCTGTTTTTAATTCTTCTCACCTTTTTGGTTTTCTGTCGCTTATCAATCCTGATGTTGTTCAGGATGTCAGGCTCTTTAAAGGCGGGTTGCCTGCCCGGTTGGGTGAACGCGTTGCCTCAGTGATGGAGGTGGATTTTAAGGATGGTAATGATGAACAAATCGGGTTTTACGGAGGTATTGGTCTTATCAATTCACGTCTTACCCTGGAAGGGCCACTCAGCAAAAATAAAAAACTGACCTTCATTGTCGGCGGCCGCAGCTCCTATGCCAACTGGATATTGGGTAAGATCCCCGAATTGGATCTTTCGCAGAGCGTTACCCATTTTTACGATATCTCGGGCAAATTAACCTATAAATTCGACCAGCATAACCGGATTAGCCTGATGGCCTATGTCAGTAACGATGAATTCTCTACCAGCGCCCAATCGGTTAATCAGTATGGAAATCTGTTGGCAAACCTGAAAGTGAATACCCGGCTTGTTGAGAAATTGTATGGCGACCTGGAATTGTCGCACAGCGAATATGCATACAGGCTTACAGACTACGCCAACAGAAATCCCCTTGAAGCGTATTATCTGAATAACAATCTTGCATATTCTTCAGCCGCTTATAATTTAAGATGGCATCCAAATTCGAATCATAAAACTTTGGCAGGAGTAAAAGCAATAAATTATACGGTTAACCCGGGCGAAATTTCTCCGGTGGAAGAGGTGACCCGCATTGAAAACAGGGCTATGAATTACGAAAAGGCAGTAGAATGGGCAGCTTACATTGAAGATGAAATTGAACTTCTTCCACAACTTTCTGTTTCGGCCGGATTAAGGTACAGCTCTTTTTTGAACCTTGGGCCTTCTAAAATTTACCTGTATGATTATGAAAAACCTAAGCAGCCTGAAAATGTAATTGATTCCCTTCAATTCGGAACAAATGAAGTGACAAAAACATACGGAGGACTGGAGCCAAGGTTTTCTGCCCGTTACGATTTTAATGCAAATACTTCCCTGAAGCTAAGCTACCAGCGCATTCGACAGTATATGTTCCAGCTGAGCAATAATGCCGTAATTTCTCCTGCTGAAACATGGAAGCCCGCCGATTATCATTTAAAGCCATTAGTAAGTGACCAGATGGCAGCAGGACTTGAAAACAATTCATGGATTAAAAATATTGAATTTACTGCTGAGGTATATTACAAATACCTGCAGAACCTTATAGAATACAAAAACGGAGCTCGTCTTATAATGAATGAGCATGTTGAAACCGCTCTGATACCTGCAGACGGCTACTCTTATGGCATTGAACTCAGCGCCCGTAAAAACACAGGAAGGCTTACCGGTTATGCCAGTTATGTATTATCGCGAACCATGAGAAAAACCAATACCCTTTTCGATGAAGATACTTTTTGGGATGGTGATTTTTACCCGTCGGTTTACGATAAACCACACGATGTTTCTGCTACTCTCAACTACAATATTAGCCGCAGGTGGCGCTTTTCTGCAAGTTTTGTGTACATAACAGGACGGCCGGTGACCCTTCCGGAACTTAAATATCAGTTTGCCGGTGAAACACTCATCTGGTATTCTGAGCGGAATAAATACCGGATGCCTCCTTATCACCGGATGGATGTTTCTTTAACTTTTGATGAAAACCTCCGCCGGAAAAGAATGTGGAAAGGGAGCTGGACCTTGTCGGTGTACAACCTTTACGGAAGGGAAAACCCTTATTCTGTTTACTACCGGAAATCGGTTCCGGGCGCGGGAAATGATTACCGCAGTTTCTCGCTTTACAAGCTTTCGGTAATAGGTATTCCGGTACCATCGTTAACCTATAATTTTAAATTCTGATGCTGAAATTCGTTAAATACCTGCTGTTGTTTTTTACATTCTTTACTGCCTGTGAATCGGTATATCTGCCTGATGTTGAGCAGGTGGAAAATGTCCTCGTTGTAGATGCCAGGCTGGTTTATGGTCAGCAGGACAATAAAATCATTCTGAAGAAATCGACCGGCTTCAATGAAAGATCGATTTTTGAGTCGGTTACAACAGCCAGTGTACTATTAACCGATGATACAGGCGTGGAATACCCGGCCATTCAATACACGCAAGGAGAATATTTGCTGAGGAAACCGCTCGATTCATTGCGTAAGTACAAATTATTCATTACAGTTGGAGAAGATATCTATGCATCAGAATTTGAAGCTGTGCCTCCGGTTCCAAACATCGATACTCTTTATGGCGATCATGCCGAGTTGTGGATTCAGCCGGGAGGAGAAAACAACACCGGTGATTTTCTGAAACAAACCGGACAACAACTTTATGTTGATATTAATAACGATTCCCCTGACGTATATTTTAAATTTACTGCACGCAAAATCCATCAGTTTTATTTTCCATTCGATACCGTAATGTTTGGACAGAATTCGACGGAATATAAATATGGGTGGAAGTCTTATTACCCCCAAGAAAAATTTAATATTGCCGGACCTGCAGAATATTCATCGGCGGTGGATATCGTCAGGCATCCGGTGGAATTTTTTATGTACAGCAATGCTTCCTATCTCGATTCTACCCAAAAAAGCATGGGCTGGATTTATATTATGCAACAATACTCAATTTCAGAATCAGCATATCTTTTTTACAAAGATGTAAACAGCCAGCTGGAAGCGAATGGAAAGATTTTCGACCCGCTATACGTGCAGGCAAGAAATAATATCAAATGTGTGTCGGAGCCGGGAAAAATTGTTTTGGGAAATTTTGAAATATCCCGATATCGTGAACACCGGTATTACATCCGGTTGGACCGTTTTTCTGATAACCATAAAATCAGGCCGGTTGAGGTATTTTATGATATACCGCCTTCCGGGATTCAGCCTTTAACCCTTCCATGGTTTTGGGAGCTATAATTTCAAAAAGATGAAGATAAAATATGTAAAATATCTTGCAGTCCTGTTTTTTTCTTTTTTTACCCTCACCGGGTTTTCACAAACAGAAAAAAAGCATCGCGGACCCTACCTTTTTGCCGACCGTGAACATTGCATTTCCGGTGATACCGTTTGGTATAAGGCAGCTCATCAAACCGGCAGTGAAACACAGGGTAATATCATACGCGTTCAGCTTACTGATGCATCCGGCAGATTAATTACATCGGCGGCAAAAAAAAGTGACGGAGGTTGGGCCGAAGGTTATATCTATGTGCCAGATTCATTAAGTTCGGGCGTTTATTTTTTAACGGCCTTTTTTAGTGGACAAAGAATCGTTGAAGGCCAATACATCCAGAAAAGGTCACTGTTTGTTTATAACCGGTTCCAAAAGATGTTATCTGAATTTTGGGTGCCTTCTGTTAACAACATACAACAAGAGGGTGAACATGCATCGGGTGTGCAGATTATACCTGTTAAGACGGTTTATAAGCCGCGGGAGCAGGTAGCAGCTGATATTAAGCTGCAAAGCCTTAGCTCAGCAGGGATAAATCAGGCAATAATCAAGGCGGAATATCTCGATGACTTTGCAGCTGAAGCAGGTGGTAACTTTTATGTCGAATCGGTTGCCCCTGCTGATAAAGTTCCTGATTTTAAAGAGGCAGATGGCATATTGATCAGTGGGAAAGTAACTGATCACGATACAGGAAACAGTGGAAAGAATGTGTTGGTACTGTTTTCTCTGTTAAACGATCCTCAATATTTTGATTATTGCATAACCGACAGTAACGGGCTTTTTCATTTCTTTCTTAAGAATGCCATTGGTATCGGAGAAGTGGTGTTGCAGGCTTTCTCTGAAAGCGGCGAAGACTGGGAGGTGTCGCTTGAAACGTTTAAAATGAATGAAAAGGAGCCAATTATTCTGGAAGAAAGGCAGTTGACGACCCGGCAGATTGAATTTATAGAAGAAACTGTTGACGCTGCCTTTTTCAGCAGACTTTTTGGAAAAGTTTACGCCCCCGGGCTTACTGAGTTTAAAATGACACCTCGTTTTGAAATGCCATTCTATGGATACCCCTATAAACGCATTGTACTTTCTGAATTCATTGAATTGCCCGACTTTCAGGAAATCTCAAGAGAACTGCTGCATGGTGTGCAATACCGGCAAAACGGCAATGAAATTACTTTGCGGATGCTGAACCTGCAGGCGAATGTATATTTTGAAGACCAGCCGTTCAGGCTTATAAACGGAATTCCTGTTTTCCAAAACAGGCTGTTTTCGCCTTTGGGAAGTAATGAAATCGACTACATTGATTATGTAGTCGAAGATCGTATTTTTGGCGATTTAAGGTTTAACGGGGTATTGGCAGTGTATTTAAAGGACAGAACAAATGGGTGGATGGCCCGGCAGCCAAACCTTTTCCGTTATAATGTACCCTTATTACAGGACGATGCTGTTCCTTCGCATTTAAACCCGCCAACTGAAGAAATGAATCTGCCCGATTTGAGAAGGGTTTTTTACTGGCAATTGCATAAAACAGACAAACCAGTGCAAATAGAATTTCTGCTTTCTGATATAAAAGGCAAAGTGCGGATAACAGTTGAAGGGGTAACTGTTGATGGAGAAATTTTTAATGCATCTGAAATTATTGAAGTACAATGAAAGTTAACCGAATAGCTATACTTCTGGCGCTTTTTGCCTGGAGCCTGGGCATTACTGCTGATGCACAGGATTGGAACTGGAATGCCTTAAGTGAACAATCGAACCGGCTTAGAGGAAAGTTATCGGGAAAGGTTTATTATATGCCTCCTGAAGGGAACAGCCAACATTTTTATCAGCAGGGTTGGCATGAAGGAAGTATATTGATGGAAGATGGCGATCTTTTTGAAAATGTCCGCCTGCGGTACCTTGCTTATGGTGATGAACTAGTAGCCTATAATTACAATGTAAAGCAGTTGTTTATTGTTGATAAGGAGAAGATTGCCGCTTTTACCGTTAACACCCCCCAGGGTACTCAGGAATTTGTGAAATTATATTTTAACGGTTTTATATCAGGCGACAGGTTTTTCGAAAAACTTTATGACAGCAAACGCAAATTGCTCGCCTTTCGTTCAATTGAGATGAGAAAAACCAGCATGTATAATGATAAACAGGGAGTGCGAAGAAACTCAGTACTTGTTTTAAGAACATCTTACTATATGTATTCCGAAGAATCCGGTTTTAAAAAAATACAGCCGAGGCGAAAATCTTTGTTGGGCCTTTTCCCTGAGCGAAAGAAAGAGGTAAGACGGCTGTTCCGAAGGAATAATTTTACCGTTTTTAATGAAAGTGAAATGGTGCGGGCATTCAAATCATTGGAAGAAGCCGGTTTTTTTTAACAAATTTTTCTTTTCCTGCGCAACCTTTTAACAATTCTGCACATCTATCCTGAAATTTGCTGAACTATGAAAAAGTTGTGCCTGTTGCTGCTTGCAGTATTGTTGTCGTTTCATGCCTTCACCCAGAGTGAAAAAGGGCGGGTTTATCTCAAGAACGGCAACGTGTTAAAAGGAAAGTTTGAGTGGCTTGATGGTTTTACTTCCCTTCGCGTGGAATCGGATGGAAATGTATGGGTTTTTAAATCCGGTGAAATTGATAAAGTATTAGGTAAAGGGGCATCGCGAATGTCGCGAATGGAAACACTTCCGGCTCCACGAGGAGTGTTTTACAGAGCTGAACTGGGCGTTTTGGCCGGAAATTCTCAAAACAGCCAGCCCAATCCGTTCAGCTTCACCGGCTCGCTGAACCTTGTATTGGTTCCCCGGCTGTCATTTGGGGCAGGCTTTGGAGCCGAATTTTTAAAGGAAACCTATCTGCCGGCATTCCTTAATCTCGAATACAAGTTTCGACCGACATGGTCATCTCCGTACCTGTTTGTGAAAGGTGGTTACCAGGTTCCCCTGGAGGATTCGCGTGAAATTTATTACGATGTATGGCCGGCTTCTAGCAGCATATGGCCTGGACCGGGACCGGTGCACAGCTATGGAAAGCTTGATCCTGAGGGAGGATGGCTGGTAAACCCCGGAATAGGATATTCTCACCTGTTTTCTCCCGGATTCGGCATGTCGGTAGGTTTTGGTTACCAGTGGCACCGGCTTGGTTATGCCGGGGAGAAGGACTACCGGCTCGATATCGAATATAACCGGCTGACCATTAAACTGGGTTTCATTTTTAACTAAACATTCCGGACCATGAAAACAATAAAAAATATTTTATTTCTCCTGCTTACAGTGGCAACTTTCAATTCCTGTATGGATGAATATACAGAAGTGTTTACGGCAAATTCGCCGGTATATATGAGTTATGAAGAATTGAGGGAAGCCGTGAAAATGACTGCTCCACGTGATTTGATAAACCCTGGCAAGATATATTTTAAAGACGGCTATATATATATTAATGAAGAATTTAAAGGGATTCATGTCATCGATAACCAGAATCCTTCCAACCCTCAGAGCATTGGTTTCATTGAGGTCCCCGGGGTGGTGGATATTGCCGTAAAAAACGACATACTTTATGCCGACAGCTTTATCGACCTGGTGGTAATTGATATTTCCGATGTAAACAACCCTCAGGAGGTGAGCCGGGTAAAGGAAGTGTTTCCCTATACGCTTCCTCCATATGATGAAGACTACAGGGTAGCTAAAATTGATGAGGAAAAGGGGGTGGTTATCGATTGGGAGATTGAAAAGGTACACCAGGAAATGGAATACCATTATTACCCGGTTTATTATTTTGGCGGAGCTGAAAGAGCCATGCTCGACGGCGGTTTTAACGGCGGTTCTGCTCAGACGGGCAGTACCTTCGGTGTCGGCGGATCAATGGCCCGCTTTGGATTGTACGACGACTACCTCTATGCCGTGGACCACTCCACCCTTTATATGTTCGACACCACTGACGAAAGCAATCCCCTCAGCATAGGAAAGCAAAATGTGGGCTGGAACATCGAAACCATGTTTATTTACGACGGACACATGTTTTTCGGAACTCAATCCGGCATGATCATACATTCGCTCGAAGTTCCGACTGTTCCAAAATACATTGGCCAGTTCTGGCATGTCACCGCCTGTGATCCGGTTGTAGTGTCCGAAGGATATGCCTATGTTACTCTCCGTGGTGGCAATCAATGCGGCAGCGATGTTAACCGGCTCGATGTTCTGCAATTGTCGGACGATTATAAAAATACCACACTGCTTCATTCTTATCCTATGGAAGGGCCCTATGGATTGGGCATCGACGATGAGATTCTCTTTGTTTGTGATGGAGATGCAGGGCTGAAAGTTTACAATGTTGCCGATAAGCTCAATATCGACCACAATCTGATTGCAAGGTTTCCAAACATAAATACCTATGATGTTATTCCGGTGAACGGATACCTTTTCATGATAGGTGACGATGGATTTTATCAATACGATTATTCCAACCTGCAGGATATCCGACAGGTAAGCTTTATCCCGGTGCATAACGAAGAATGAATTCTTTGTTGCTGTTATCAGTTTGATTAATTTATAGGCTAATTGTTTACATTCGAATTTTAATGCAACAGTAGTTTTGTATGTATCGTTCGACAGTATTTCTCCATACCAGGTCCTAATCAAATTCGCGATTATTAGTCCAAGGTAGGGCGAAGGTATGGAGTATGCATGTGCGTGTCAGGTATTGTCCCCGGTATTAATGCCTTGATTATTAAAACTAGCCTTCCGGTCAGGGAAGAGTACCATTTTATACTTCAGGTGTTTACTTTCGGTTAGATGAATGGTTGCCTGTTGCACTTCAGATAGCTGCCTTATATGCTTTCGGGAGCAGTTTTTTGTATTTCAGGTGTTTACTTTTGATCCGATGGATATAAACCCCGGCATTGATGCCGGTGTAAAAACCAGCGGGTCAAAAACACAAACCCGCATCTTTTACTATCTTTGCGGAAATTTTTTTTAGGCAGACAATGAATCATTTGGAATTGAGCGAACAGGAGATTATCCGCAGGGAGTCGTTAAAAAAGTTGCGAGAACTGGGCGTTGACCCTTATCCTGCAGCCGAATATAAGATAAATACCACTTCGCGGGAGATAAAGGCGAAGTACAATGAGGAGGAAAACAATTTTCAGGAGGTATGTATTGCCGGCCGCATCATGAGCCGCAGGATTATGGGTAAGGCTTCATTTGCCGAAATCCAGGATCATGAAGGGCGCATCCAGGTGTACGTTAATCGCGATGAAATATGCCCGGGAGAAGACAAGACCCTGTACAACGAGGTGTTTAAAAAACTGCTCGACAGAGGCGATATCATTGGGGTGGAAGGTTTTGTTTTCCTGACCCAGATGGGTGAAATAACAATCCATGTAAAAAACTTTACGGTACTTAATAAATCCTTACGACCGCTGCCGGCAGTGAAGGAAAAAGAGGGTGTGACATACGATGCTTTTACCGACCCCGAGCAGCGGTACCGTCAGCGATATGTCGATTTAATTGTGAACCCGAAGGTGAAAGAGGTGTTTGTGATGCGCACCAAAATTGTGGATACCATCAGGCAGATGTTCAATGAACAGGGTTACCTGGAGGTGGAAACACCTATATTGCAATCGATACCGGGAGGCGCTGCTGCAAGGCCCTTTGTTACCCATCACAATTCGCTGAACATACCTCTTTACCTGCGCATTGCCAACGAACTTTATCTGAAGCGTTTGATTGTCGGTGGTTTTGAAGGGGTTTATGAGTTTGCCAAAGATTTTCGCAATGAAGGGATGGACCGTACCCATAATCCTGAATTTACAGCCATGGAGATTTATGTGGCTTATAAAGATTACATCTGGATGATGGGCTTTACGGAACAAATCGTGGAACGTGTTGCGCTTGCCCTTCACGCAACTACCAAAGTGCAGGTGGGTGACCAGCTAATAGATTTTAAAACACCTTACCCGCGGGTTACAATGGCCGATGCCATTAAGGAGCATACCGGTTACGACATATTGGGAAAGAACGAGGAGCAGTTGCGCGATATATGCGATAAACTCGGAATAGAGACCGAACCGAGCATGGGTAAAGGCAAACTGATTGATGAAATATTCGGTGAGAAATGCGAACATCATTACATTCAGCCAACATTCATCATCGATTACCCGGTGGAAATGTCACCCCTTACCAAGCGGCACCGCAGCAATCCGGAGCTTACTGAACGCTTTGAACTTATGGTTAACGGCAAAGAGATTGCCAACGCCTATTCAGAATTGAACGATCCCATCGACCAGCGTGAACGGTTTGAGGAACAGGTGAAACTGCTTGAAAAAGGTGACGATGAAGCAATGTTCATCGATCAGGATTTCCTGCGGGCCCTGGAATACGGTATGCCACCCACCTCAGGCATGGGAATGGGGATCGACCGACTTACCATGTTTATGACAAACAGCCCCTCGATTCAGGATGTTTTGTTCTTCCCGCAAATGAAACCTGAAAAGAAAAAAGTTGATTTAACTGAAGATGAAAAAGCAGTGCTTGATCTTCTAAAAACAGCCTCACCGGTTGATTTGAACCTGCTGAAAGAGCGTACCGGGTTAAGCAATAAGAAATGGGATAAAGCTATAAAGGGCCTTACCAAAAATAATATGGCCAAAGTGGAGAAATCGGAAGAAGGATTGATGGTAGAATTGGTGTAGAGACACATAATATTGCGCCTGTACAATAGAGGTGCAAAATATTGCGTTTGTACAAATCAATTATTTTGTCAATTTGAAGAATTTGTTTTTCTATATGTGGAGGATGTTCAAATCGCTGGCTTTTTTATTTTTCTTTTTATTTTTTATTCCCCGACTTCAGGCGCAATATGTTAATGTTGATTCACTGTTGCAGTTACCCGGGCATGAGAGTCCGTTACTGATAAGTGAGTTTACCGGTTTGATGGAAGAACTGCCGGCCGGAGAATTAATCTTGGGGCAGGAGATGTTTTACGGTCAATATATTCCGGCAGGAAACATGCTCAGGCACTTCGTTCCTCCATCCGGTGGAAAAGTAATAAGCCGGTATGGGTGGCGATCGGGCAGGATGCATACCGGTACCGATTTGAAAATGGCTAAAGGTGATACCATTTATGCCACATTTCAGGGAACAGTTACGAGGGCGAAATATTTTTCCGGTTACGGCAATATGGTGGTGATAGACCACGGAAACAATTTAGAAACAAGTTATGCTCATCTTACTGCTTTTTTGGTGAAACCCGGAGATGTGGTACATAAGTTTCAGCCCATTGGCCTGGCAGGAAATACCGGCAGGGCAAGCACCAGTCATCTGCATTTTGAGATAAAGGAAGCAGGAAGGCACTTTGATCCGGAACTGGTTTTTGATTTCAAAAATGGTGTTGTAAAAGAAGAAGTTTTTGCAATTCGCAGTTTAACTGAATTGATGTCCAATAATAGTCAGCCGGTATTTGCTTATAATGAAACCTCCTCACAGAACTACATCGTTGCTGCAGGTGATTCACTCTGGAAAATTTCCCGCAGGTTTAAAACTTCGGTAAAAACATTATGCCTCATAAACAACCTCAATGAAAATTCGGTGCTCAATGTGGGCATGGTTTTGAAACTTTTTTAAGTAAAATTAAACACTATTCCTCATTTTGTGTTAAATTAACAAATGTTAATCTGTTAAATTATTTATTATGAGAATCGTTGGAATAGTTTTGCTTATCATAGGTCTGATTGGGCTTATCGTATTTGGTTATCAGGCCATGCAGGATTCGGAATCATTTAATTTACTTGGAATGGAAGTGGCAGTAAGTTCAGCCAACTGGACACCGGTAATTTTCAGTGCAATACTTGCTGTAATAGGTATCATTTTAGCGCTTGCGGGAAAAAAGAGATGATTTTTTCCCGGAGACCTGAAACGATATAATTATTCACTTTTGTTTAGGAGGGTATCCCTTTAATAGTTTCTTCGATAGTAAATATTCAATTTTTTCGGCTATTGATTCAGGGGATTCACCTTCTTTAATATTTATTGAGTTTAAGTCATTTTTCAATTCATCCATTTTAAAGTTGAGAAAATCAACTCTTTTCTTTAACAAAGCGGCATCTTCCGTTTCCCAATAACCTCCCTCATCGTTTACTTCCAGGTTGGTCATGTATTTTTTTTGAATGTAACGGAGCAGCTTAACAACGGCTATATGAATTTCAACCGGTGCAAACTGCGTTTTTATAAAATTCATGTAAGTGAATTCCGGGTGTTCATCTGGATATTTCAGCATTACAACATTCCGTAAACAACCCTCGTAATCAAAAATTAAGCTCAACGGTTCCGAATTTCTGTGGGGATAAATAAATAGTCCGGTCAACCGGATTGGCTGCAAATCGTGGCAGTCATTAAATACTTCAAAATCCCATCCCATGGCTTTGGAAATGTCTTCCATTTCTTCGCAAAATGCAACACTTAATGAAGGTAGATTTAATTTTCCTTTGTAGTGAATTGTTACTCCCATGGCTGATTAATTTTAATTTCCGACTGAGGCCTCATTTTTGAATATGCATTGCAGACTAAGTTATAAATATTTTCAATCCCAGGAACTGAAATCATGCATAGAGCTTAATATTAAAATTATTGTTGTCCGGTAAAATATCATGAGATTATTTTTATAATATTTCGCTGCTCTGCAGCTTTCATGGATGCATACAATTGCTTGGCTACAAATATTTTGCTGCTCTGCAGCTTATTTAAGAGGCATCGCTGCAAAATTATTAGTAGCAAAAAGTTAATAAAAGAAAATCAAGCCTCAGTCGGGGCGGTACATCCTATAACCCGCTTGAATTGATGGATAAAATACTTTCATGTACATTTTAACCGGACAGTAGTGTATTAAAATTATTAATGGAAGGCATACAAATAAAAAAGCCGGTGTGCATCTCACCGGCTTTTTTATTTGTAAACAGAAACTTATATCGAATTTTCCTATATGCCTCTTGCATTTCGGTCGAGTTGTTCTTCCTCCGTAAAATCGTTTTCCGGAGAGTGACCTTCCAACGGGAGAATGCGTTCATGAATCGCATCGATTATCCATTCGGGCTGAGGGAAGAAATAATCTTCCAGTTCATGTGCCGGAGTAATCCAGTTGCGTGAACCCACCACCACCGGCGGGGCATCGAGGTAGTCGAATGCCAGTTCAGTGATATTTGAAGCCATGTCGCGCATAAATGATCCACGGGCAGAGGCATCGCCCGATATCACAATCCGTCCGGTTTTTTTAATTGATTCAATGACCAAATCGTAATTGAAAGGCACCAGTGAGCGGGCGTCAATGACTTCTGCCGACAGGTTATACTTTTCTTCCAGTATTTTTGCTGCATCCAGAGCCCGGTAAAGGGTTGCACCAATAGTGAGAATGGTTAAATCGTTGCCTTCCCTTTTGATGTCGGGTTCTCCCAGTGGAATTTCATAATAACCTTCCGGTACTCCTCCTTTATGAAACATTTCGCCAATATCGTAGATCCGCTGGCTTTCGAAAAAGATTACCGGGTCGGTTCCCTGAAGGGCGGCGTTCATTAATCCTTTGGCATCGTATGGTGTTGCCGGGAAAACTACCTTTAGTCCGGGTATATGTGCCGGCAGGGCAGTCCAGTCCTGTGAATGTTGTGCCCCGTATTTGGAGCCTACAGAAACCCTCACCACAACCGGCATCTTCAGCACATTGCCGCTCATGGCCTGCCATTTGGGGAGCTGGTTAAACACCTCGTCGCCGGCACGGCCAAGAAAGTCGCAGTACATAATTTCGGGGATCACCCTTCCGCCGCACATGGCATAACCGATGGCTGTTCCAACTATTGCCCCTTCAGAAATGGGTGAGTTAAACAGCCGGTGGTAGGGCAGGGCTTCAGTCAGTCCCCGGTATACGGCAAAAGCGCCTCCCCAGTCGCGGTTTTCCTCTCCGTAGGCAATCAAGGTCGGATCCTTATAAAAACGATCGATTACAGCCTCAAAAATGCCGTCGCGCAATGCATAGGTTTTTATTTTAGAAAACGGCTTTCCGTTTTCATCAAACATAAACCGTTCTTTTGTGGCCAGTTGTTTTACCCGCGGATTTTCCCCGATCGGGTGGTTTACCTCCGGTTCGCGGTCTTCCATGCGATCAACCGATTGATCGCTGAACATCATTTCCCCTATAAGGTTCGGATGTTTTTTGATGTCCATATGAGGAGAAACTTCATCATCGATGGCAAGTTTCAGTGTTGAGGACACAATTTCACGGGTTAGTGACTGTATTTTTTCTAATTCTTCTTTAGTGGCAATACCGGCTTCTGTGAGTTCATTGCCAAACCAAATAATGGAATCCTGCTTTTCCCAGGCTTCAATTTCTTCTTTTGAGCGGTAGGAGGAAGCATCGGAAGGAGAGTGTCCGCTGTATCGGTAGGTAAGAATGTCGAGCAACACGGGACCGCGTTTTTCTTCGAGAATTTTCTTCTTCCTGCGGTAAGCATCGATAACCGCCAGGGGGTTGTATCCATCGACACGTTCGGCATGCATCTGGTCCTTATTCAGACCAGTGCCTATGCGCGCTGCCACATCATAACCCATTGTTTCCCCGCAGGTTTGTCCACCCATACCGTATTGGTTATTCATGATGTTTATTATAAGCGGCAACCCACCTTTCATATCGCCTTCCCACAGCTGGTTGAACTGGTCCATCGTAGCGAATGCCAGTCCTTCCCATACAGGTCCGCATGCCATGGAGGCATCGCCGATATTTGCCACCACTATTCCTTTTTTGCGGTTCACCTTCTTGTAAAGAGCGGCTCCGACTGAAATGTCACCAGAGCCCCCTACAATGGCATTGTTAGGATAAACGCCGAAGGGTGTGAAAAAGGCATGCATCGAGCCTCCCAGGCCTTTGTTGAAACCGGTTTCCCGGGCAAAAATTTCAGCCAGCGTGCCGTAAAGCAGAAATTTAACTGCCAGTTCTTTGGTTGTGCCATTATGGCCTGCTTTTACCGGGGCCAGGGTAGCTCCGCTGAAATGACTTTCCATAATTTCTTCCAGCTCACTATCGCTTAGTTTTGAAATGGCTGATAATCCTTTTGCCAATATTTCACCATGACTGCGATGGGAACCGAATATAAAATCTTCCACATCGAGGTTATAGGCCATACCTACGGCAGCTGCTTCCTGACCAATGGAAAGATGCGCCGGACCCGGATGATTATAGGGAATACCATCGTATTCACCTCGCGTTTTTATTAGGTTCAGCATGGTTTCGAACTCACGGATGACCACCATGTCGTTGTATATGCGCAGGAAGTCTTCCTTAGAGAAGTTTTCCTTCTCGTCTTCAATGGTCTTGTTGTATTGATTTATTGGTATGGGCTTGAATTCGAGTTGCCGTGGTTTTCTAACTTCAACTGGATTTATAAATTGTATTTTTGGCATTGTCTTAAACTTTAAACATTAAACTTCCAACTTTAAACTGACAAAGTCTGTATTTGGGTTTTTATTTCGGCCAGAAAGCGGGTGGCTTCACCTCCGTCAAGTGCACGGTGATCGTAGGTGAGCGACAATCCTATCATGGGTACAAAACCGTAAACGCCTTCTTCGATTTCTGCCGGTCGCGGGGTGATGGCACAAACGCCCAGAATTCCTGTCTGAGGCAGGTTTATGACCGGAGTAAACATTTCCACACCATAGTTTCCAAGGTTTGAAACAGTGAAGGAGGCAGCCTCGGGGCTTAGTAAATCGGGATTGATGCTGCCGCTTCTGGCTTGTGTGGCCAGCTGCTGCAATTGGAATGAAAGGCCCGTAACAGACAAATCATCGGCATTCTGCAGGGCGGGAACCATCAATCCGCGTTCAGTGTCAACAGCCAGTCCGAGGTGCACCTTTTTAAACCACTTCATTGTATCGCCCTGGTAATGGGTATTTGCCTGCGGGAACTTTTCGAGTGCACGAATGACCGCGTAGCATACCAGGTCGTTGATGGTAACATTCTGAGAAATGCTGCCTTCGGCAAGTGCAACTTTGTACTTTTTTCGAAGCTTAAGCAGCTGCCGTGCATCGGCACTCAGGTGGTGTGTCAGTTGAGCAGAATTCTGTAGCGACCGATGCATTGCAGCAGCAATCAATTTACGGATATTGGGAATGGATTTTATTTCAAAGTCATCGCCTGTTTGCAGTAATTTTGGAGCGGCAGGTTTTGCCTGGGGTGTGGGTTGAGTTGCCGGTTTTTCCTGTTTTGGCTGACCGGCCGTTTCAGCTGCTTTTTTTATATCGCGTGCAATAATGCGGCCCCGGGGACCTGAACCTTTCAGGTTGAGGATTTCCACGCCCAATTGTTGAGCCATGTTTTTAGCCAGCGGTGAAATGCGGATGCGCTTGCCCGATTCGTCTTCCTCTACATCAAATTCAATAACTTTTGGCGATTCTTCTTCTTTGTTTTCTTTGGGTGGGGCAACAGCTTTTTCTTCAGTACCGCCGGGAGTAAACTTATCAATTGATTCCCCTTTTTGGCCAATAACTGCAACATTGGAAAGTACAGGCACTTCATCTCCTTCTTCAAAAAAAACAGCCAGGAGAATACCATTGGCTTTTGCTTCTTCTTCAAAAGACGATTTGTCGGTTTCATACGAGAAGAGCAGGTCTCCCTCATGCACTTCTTCGCCCACCGACTTATACCACTGGCCCAATATGCAGGATTCAACCGATTGACCCTGACGGGGCATTAATACAGGTTCTGCCATTTTATTCGTTTTTGCTTTTTTGTTTTACTTGTATATACAATTTTACTTGATTCTAATGCTTCTGTTTGAGTATTAATACACGTGGTAACTCAATTTTATATATTCCTATAACTCCTACTGTGCCTATTAATTTTAATCTTTTAGTCTGATGTTTTTTAAAGAATAAAATCAATTAAAGATGTAGAGGGTGTAAAAGTAAAAATAATAACTTGTATATACAAGTTGATTTAAGTTCTTAAAAATTTTTTAATTTTGAAGCATGGAAAACAGCATTCCTCAGTACCGGAAGCTTTATGAATTGCTTCGGAAGCACATATTGTCGGGATATTATGAAGAGGGAAGTTTATTGCCTTCTGAAAATGAATTGTGTGCCGTTCATGGAGTTACACGACCGACGGTAAGGCATGCCCTCGGGACTCTTGTAAATGAGGGGTTGATACTTAAAAAACAAGGGAAGGGGAGCATTGTCAGGAAGCCGCCGCAGAATATAGGTATCCTTTCAATTGCCGGCACCGCATCAGCTGTGGGTGTAAGATATCTGAAAACCGATATCCTTCAAAAACCGGTAGTTCGTAAATGGCCTGAGAATTTTGCCTTTGAGCTGTCGGACATGGAAAAAGAATCGGGGTGTATTTACATGGAGCGTTTGAGATATGTTGATGATAAACCGGTTTTTTACGATATTAACCGCCTGCCTAACATCAATCTTTCACGGATAACAAGTCGTTCGTTCGAAAATAAGTCGCTTTTTGAAGTTTTGCGAAAACATTACCAGGTGAATGTAATTGGCGGAGAACAACAGTTAAAGGCAATTGTTCCGGATGCGGAAATAAGAAACTTGCTTCGCCTAAAGCCCGGACAGCCGGTACTTTATATGGAGAGAAAACTGACGACTAACCGGGAGGAATTCAACATTTATTCGACCATTTATTTTAATTCTGAGAAACATACCATTTTTGGCAGTTTTTAAAATCAGGTAAAGGGTGTGATGTTGAACGTCTGATTTCAGCTGCTTATTTGAATTTCCATGATGTGGACCAGGGTCTGTAAAGATCAATTCTTGGAAATAGCATCTGTCATTATAAATGCCTATTTTTTAGGATAAAAATTTTTGTCTGTTTTTATTAAATCCTACTTTTGCCGGGATTAAGTTTCCGGTTTGAACTTAAGGAGACAAAGCATGTTAAAGGAATGGCGAAATTTAAAATTGCGCCATTTATTGTAAATTGAAACAGTTATATTTTGGGAAATACAGTTGAATTGGACGAACATTTGGAGCCGGTTAACATCAGGGGTAAAAGCGCCACATACATAAATGAAAGGTACGGCAGTCATCCGCTCAATACATTTGACATCTGGATGGCCGAATCGAAAACTCCCACTCCTCTTGTTATTTATATTCATGGAGGTGGATTTTTGAAGGGTGACAAGTCGAAATACTACAGTTCGGAAGATTTGGTGCGGTTTCTTGATGCAGGGGTATCAGTTGCTACCATAAACTACCGGTTTATGACCGATGCCCCGTATGGAATCAAAGCCTCATTAAGTGATTCAAAAAGATGTTTGCAGTACATCAGATACAATGCCGGCAAGTACAACATCGACAAACGGCGGATTGCCTGCTCGGGAGGTTCGGCAGGAGCAGGTACATCCCTGTGGCTGGCCTTTCATGATGATATGGCAGAGCCGAACAATGCTGAGCCTGTGCTAAGGGAGTCAACGCGTTTAACTTGTGCCGGAGCATTTGCTACCCAATCGACTTACGATATTTTTCAGTGGGAAAAAATTATCGGGATTCCTATGGCGGATACTCCGGAACAGCGAATGGCCGTTGCTACGGCATTTGGGCTGACCGATACCGAAGGGGTTGACTTGCAGGGGCAGCTGCAGATTAGAAAAGAACTGGATTTCCTTAGTGAGATGGATGAAGACGACCCTCCTGTTTTCATTTGTAATTACCACAAGAATGGCACCCCCTCAAACGAAGATGAACTGAACCATCATCCCCTACATGCAAAGGCAATAAAGGAGAAGGCTGAGGAAGTTGGCCTTGAAGCCATAGTTTATGCCCCGGCAATAGGAATTACGGATCCTTCGGGTAAAGATTTGGTTGACTTTTTCCTGGAAAAGTTCTTTCCCGGGAAATAGTAAATTAATGGAGTTGGAAAATTTTACTGCCATCGAATCAGTAATCATAAAATAATACATTTTTGTATTCAAAACAGATAAAAGGGAATAACAATGAAAGTTTTAAAATTTGGAGGAACTTCAGTTGGTTCGCCTGAGAACATGCGGGCTGTAGTGGACATAATTGCTGATGGGGAGCAGAAAATCGTGGTATTGTCGGCCATGTCGGGCACTACAAATGCGCTGGTGGATATTGCCGGTCTGCTGTGGAAGAAGAATCGGGAAACAGCAGGATTTTCCATAGGCAAACTGGAATCGGGATATAAATCAGTGGTGGATGAACTTTTCAATGGTGATGAATTTAAAGAAGAAGGATTAAGAATTATAGATGCATCCTTTGAAACCATAAAATCATATACATCGGGAAAGTTCACCACAGCAGGTGAAAATACCATTCTGGCTCAGGGAGAACTTATGTCAACCCAGCTTTTTGCCTTGCTGATGAAAGAAAACGGGTACGATGTAAAATTGCTGCCGGCCCTTGATTTTATGAAGATTGATGAGGATAAGTCGGCTGATATGAATTATATAAGGCAAAATATAAGCAGGGTATTCGATGAAACAGGACAGGCTGATTATTATATAACGCAGGGTTACATTTGCATGAATGCTGAAGGTGAAATTGACAATCTTCAGCGCGGAGGCAGCGATTATACTGCCTCACTGATTGGAGCTGCAGTTAATGCCGAGGAAATACAAATCTGGACCGATATCGACGGGTTTCATAACAACGACCCCCGTTATGTTGAAAATACCCGGAAAATTGAACAGCTTTCCTTCAGTGAAGCGGCCGAGCTGGCTTATTTCGGTGCAAAAATACTTCATCCACAAACAGTTTTTCCTGCCCGCGTACAAAATATCCCAGTAAGGCTTAAAAACACGATGAATCCCTCTGACAGCGGAACATTGATTACTTCCGAATCATCGGGCGCCGGAATAAAGGCAGTTGCTGCCAAGGATGGTATAACAGCAATAAAAATACGTTCCGACAGAATGTTAATGGCTTACGGTTTTCTGAAAAGGGTTTTTGAAGTGTTTGAAGCTTTTAAGACACCTATCGATATGATTTCAACCTCAGAGGTGGCAGTGTCGCTTACAATCGACAACACCGAACATCTGAAAAAGATATTGGGTGAGCTTGATAAATTCGGAACTGTTGATGTGGATGAAGATATGACCATTATATGTATTGTGGGAGACATATTGGGAGAAGAAAAGGGATTTGCCTCAAAGGTGTTCAATGCGCTTGATGGTATACCTATCCGCATGATATCCTATGGCGGAAGCCGTTATAACATTTCAGTGCTGGTGCCTAAATCCAAAAAAGAAATTACCCTGCGGGCCCTGAGTAAAAATCTTTTGAATAATGGTAATTAGCAGGTAAATTACAGGAAATGAAAAACCCGGCCATTGACCGGGTTTTTTGTTGGGTGGAAGACCGGACTTGAACCGGCGACCTCTGGAACCACAATCCAGCGTTCTAACCAACTGAACTACATCCACCATTTGTTTTGCGGCTGCAAATATAATATTTTATTCTATTTTGCTGATGAAATTGATAAAATAATACGGTTGATTCAGGATTAAAAATTTATTTTTGAAGAAAAGCCTGTAAGTATGAATAAGATGCATATTAAGTCAATTGTTTGTTTTGGGGAGGTTCTGTGGGATATGTTACCAGAAGGCGCCCAACCCGGGGGAGCCCCTATGAATGTGGCCATCCATCTCAGGCAGCTGGGACTGAATCCCTGGCTGGTTAGCCGCATTGGTAAAGATGAAGAAGGAGAAAAGCTGAGGCAGTTTTTGTCGGATGGAGGCATCGACCTGAGTTATCTGCAGGTTGATTCCGAACTGCCAACCAGCAAAGTTCTTGTTCATCTCGATGAAGACAGAAATGCAACCTATGAAATTTGTGAACCTGTTGCCTGGGATAACATTCAGTTTAACGGCAAACTCAATAAGCTTGCAGCAGAGGCCGGTCTTATGGTTTTTGGTTCACTTGCTGCACGCAATGAAACTACCCGCAACACACTTCTGCAACTAATGGAAAACACCCCGGCCATTAAGCTGCTCGATGTTAACCTGCGTCCTCCTTATGATAAACGCGAATGGATTGAAACATTGTTGCACAAGGCTGATTTTGTTAAGCTGAATGACGATGAGCTTTTCAGGATTGCTGAATGGAACGGTCAGGCGGGAGAAGAGATTACACTTATCCGTTGGTTTTCTGAATTTTTTAGCTGCCGATGGGTATGCGTGACAAAAGGAGCTAAAGGAGCCTTGTTTTTGTTTGATGGTCAGCTCTTACAACATACAGGTTTTAAAGTGAATGCAGTGGATACTGTTGGAGCGGGCGATGCTTTTCTGGCAGCATTGATAGCACAGCTTTCGTGGGAAAAATCACCTGACGAAGTATTGGAATTTGCCTGTGCCACAGGGGCGTTTGTTGCTTCCCGACACGGGGCGGTTCCCTCTTATGCAATAACTGATATTCAGGAATTAATTGGTTAAACTTTTACGGGTTTCATTTTTTCATCCTGTACAGTTTCCACCAGGGAGTGGTTGGCGATTCATGATGTTCCCAATGGTAGCCGAAAAAATAACAGGAAAGCATTGCTGCCAAATGATTTTTTGGCTGCGAACGTGAATTGTGGGGTTGCATTTTCTCACTGAAAGGTCTGCGGTGAGGAAGATAGGTCCCAAAGAAGAATAACTGAAATGTGGAAAGAATCGCCGGAAGGACCCAAAACAATATCAGCCTGGCTTCAGAGAACCATAGCAGCAGCACATTGAAGGTTACAGCCATAAACAGTATTTGCCACCAGGTTACATAGTTTTTCATAAACAGGAACCACCACACAAAAAAGTTGTTGCTTCGGGGTGAGAAATCAGGATCATTCTCTGTTGCTGGAAATCTGTGGTGCAGGTAATGCTTTTTTTTCAGCATCCTGTATGAAAGAAATGCAAAAAGTGTGGTTGCCAGTTGACCTGTAAAATCGTTTATTTTTCGGTTCCGCGCAACAGAGCCGTGTATGGAATCATGCGCGGTGATGAACAGTCCGGTATAAAGAAAGGTCTGGATCAATATATGAATGTAAAGCAGCGGCGACTGAAAATTTAAGTCGGCAGATAAAAGCAGATAGAGCAAATGCCCCAGCCATAGAAGAATAATTGCAGCTCCGATTAAAATACCCATCGCCTCAAATGTTTATTGAGGCAAGTTAAGCTATTTTTTAGAAATTCAGAATTTCTTTCAGGTTCTTATACCCTGTTTTGCTTACTTTTAGTTTTGTTTTATCGTGCAGAATAACAATATACGACTCCTTTTCGTATTGCTGAAGTTCATGAATTTCCTCCACCTTTACGATATACGAACGATGGATGCGAATAAAATTTCGCGGGTTCAGCGAATTTTCAAGATATTTCATTGTTTTCTGCTTAATGTGGCGGCCTTCTTTGGTATAAATCATCACATAATCGTCCATCGATTCGATGTATCGGATCTGGTCAACAGGAATGACATGAATTTTATGACGGTCTTTGACCACAATTCTGTCAATGAAATCCTCTTTGGGAAAGTTGCTGATTTTTTCTGCCACATCGGAAACAGCGCCCTGAGTCTGAATACGGTCAGCCACTTTTTCAACAGCTTCGGCCAGTCGCTCTTTGGAATAAGGTTTTAACAGGTAATCGGCGGCATTGTATTCGAAGGCTTTCAGGGCATACTGGTCGTATGCTGTTGCAAAAATGATATGCGGCTTGTGATCTAAAAGCTCAAGCATTTCAAATCCTGATATTTTTGGCATCTGAATATCGAGAAAAACCAAATCCGGTTTATGCTCATTTATTGCCTTTACTCCTTCAAAACCATTCTCACATTCACAAATAAGTTCGATGGAATCAATTCCTTTAAGGAATGTTTTCAGCAGGTTTCGGGCCAGTTCTTCGTCTTCAACAATGATGGTGCGTATTTTTTCAGTCATAGATAATTTATTTTTGAGGTACGGCTATGGTTACTTTAAATTCCTTTTTATTATCCTCTACCTTCATCAACATTGGATTGCCATAGATAATCTGAAGCCGGTCGCGAATATTTCTAAGGCCAATTCCTTCTCCTTTTTTTGTTATGACCTGGGGGTCGTAATTGTTGCTGATTGTTATTTCCAGGGCATCATTTGTGCAGAAGCTGCTTGTAACAATTTTAACAGGTTCTGTAGCCTCATAAACTCCATATTTTATGGCATTTTCGTACAATGGCTGCAAAATCATGTTTGGTATTTTGGCATTCAGGCAATTTTCATCAATGTTAAAAACAGCGTTTAGTTTGTCACCAAACCTTACTTTTTCAATCTGAAGATAGAGTTTGTTGTTTTGCAGTTCTTCGCTGAATGGGACCTTATCAATCTGGTCGTGCTTAAGCGAGTAGCGCATCAACGCTGAAAGATTGATAACCATTTCCTGTGCTTTGGCAGGGTCGGTCATTGTCAGCGATGAAATGCTGTTAAGGCTGTTAAACAAAAAGTGAGGGTTTATCTGCGACTTTAAAGCATGAAGTTCAGCCTCCTTAACTAGCGATTTTAAATTTCCTTCGTTTCGGACCTTCTCCTTAAATCCCTGGTAATATATGACGGCATAAAAGAAAATGACATAGGTAAGGTAAAGCATATAGCCACCAAAGATATTTACAGCAAAATTTTCTTCCATCCACTGGCTCGCATTTGGATGAAGGATTTTAATCAGGACCATTCCCAGGTAGAGCCAGATGAAAACAAGAATAGTAGCTGCAATAAAATGATAAAGTACAACCCTATAGGCACTGTTATTTTCCAATGTGCTGGCTTTGATGACATACCAGATTGATAAACCGATTATTGCGAATGAGAATGGCAGGGCAACGGCTTCTGCCAGTGCCAGAGTAAGATCTTCGTTATATGCCAGCCATTTGAGCAGGGTTCCACCGGTAATAATTGCTGTCCAGATTAAGAAATACCAGGTGGTAAGCCGGGGGCTGGAGATAAACGGGTGTTTAAAATCCATTGCAGATGAGTGAATTGTATAAATTTATTCCGGTTGATAATGCTGTTACGTTAAATTGCCTGGTAAACACAAGGTTTAAATGAATTTTACCTCTACTCCTCCGAATGCGCTAAATCCTTTGAGGATTAGTGTTTTGGAGGGGCTGTAGCTAACTTCGTGCACCGACATGCCTCGTTTGTCGGTAAATGCTCCAAATATTGTTGAAATCTCATTTTTTATGGTCCAGTCGGGTGGGACTTTAAAGCCGCTGCCTCCAAAAATGCAGACGCAGTCGATTACTGCCCCGTTTTCTGACAGTTCCGCCTGCCGCAAATCATATTCGGCACCCCCAAAAATGGAGGTAATTTTACCGCCCAAAAAATTGCGCGAATTAATGAAAATCTCCCTTCCACCAAAAATTACAAAGTCGTCAAAATATTCTGTTCCCATTTTTTCCGATTCAACTTTAGGAAGCTGGTTTCGACTGCGGTGGGTAAACAGCAGTGCCAGTCCAATCCCTATAATGAGCAAAGGCCAGCCAATTTGCCTTATTACATAGGGTATATGTACAACTTCTTCAATGAGGAAAAAGCCACCAATTAACATTAAAATAGTACCTGCAGTCCGGTTTCCCCCAATAAAGGAAAACAAACCTATTCCTATAAGCAGCATTTGCCACGATATAAGTATATCGTTCCATACCGGTGGAATCAAATTAAGCTTAACCAATATCCAAAAAGCACCAACTGCTATCAGGAACAAACCAAACAAAACCCTCCTGTTCGAACTAGTTGCATCATCCATTTTATTTCTGCTTTATTCGTTAATTTTTAGCGAAGCCTTGATTATTAATATTATTCCTGCGCCAATCAGTAAAGCAGGAATCAAAAAGGAAAGGGACCAAAAAGAGAAATGCAGGATTTCGGGCAGTAAAAATATACCACCCAAAACTACCAGCACAATACCTGCCGAACGTCTCCCGGCAAGCAAAACAATGCCCGTAATTATAAGTACCACCTGCCATGAGAATAACGTATTGCCTATGGCGGCAAACATATGTTGAAACGGTATAAAAAACTGGTGAAGGTGAATATGGGCAAAGAAAGGAAAGTGGCTTGCCCGGCTAAATAACCAAACCACTCCTGCAGCAATCAGGACCACAGCTAAAATCGTTCGTGAATCATCTTTTTTTTGCATTGTTTCCCACTTTTGTAACAAAACTGTAACAAATATATTAATTAAGCAATGCAAAGCGTTTGAACATTCGGTTAATCCTTGGAATGTATCGGTGAACGGAATAAATTATATAAAATAAGGCTGCATACCAATAGCGGTATACAGCCTGATATTTATTTGATTGATTTACTTATTGTTTTGTTGTTTTGCCCATGAATCGCGAAGGGCAACAGTGCGATTGAAAACCGGCTTTCCCGGAATTGAATCGTAATCGAGGTTAAAATACCCGAGTCGCTCAAACTGAAAGCTATCCAGTGGTTTCGCATTCAGAACATAAGGTTCAATATAACATTCCTGAAGCACTTTCAATGAATCGGGATTAAGGAATTCCTTGAAGTCAGTATCCTTATGACCACCGGGGTCTTCATCGTTAAACAGCCGGTCGTAAAGTCTGACTTCAGCTTTTACGGCATGTTTTGCGGATACCCAGTGCAAGGTAGCTTTTACCTTTCTGCCGTCGGGAGAATTGCCCCCTCTGGAAGCGGGGTCGTAAGTACAGAGAAGTTCTGTAATGTTCCCCCCGGCATCTTTAATGACATCATTGCAGGTGATGAAATAGGCATAGCGCAGCCTTACCTCACGACCGGGAGCCAGGCGGAAAAACTTCCGGGGGGGATCTTCCATGAAATCATCCCGTTCAATGTATATTTCACGTGAGAAAGGAACTTTGCGTGTACCCATTTCCGGATCTTCCGGATTATTGATGGCATCGTGTTCTTCTTCCTGACCTTCCGGATAATTGGTGATAACCACCTTCAGCGGGTTTAATACGCCCATCACACGCAGGGCAGTTTTATTCAGATGGTCGCGGACACTGTACTCCAGCAATGAAACATCAATCATTCCATCCACCTTGGTTACGCCAATGCGATCCGAAAAGTTACGTATCGATTCAGGAGTGTATCCTCTGCGGCGCAATCCGGAAATGGTAGGCATGCGCGGATCGTCCCAGCCGTTCACATAATTTTCTTTAACCAATTCCAGCAGTCGGCGTTTGCTCATTACGGTATAAGTAAGGTTAAGCCGGGCAAACTCTACCTGCCTTGGGCGGTAATCGTTTTCTTTTAGCTGGTCGATGAACCAGTTGTAAAGCGGACGGTGAACTTCAAACTCAAGGGTACAAACCGAATGGGTAATTCCCTCCCAGTAATCGCTCTGCCCGTGTGCGAAGTCGTACATCGGATACACTTTCCACTTATCACCGGTACGGTGATGATAGGCTTTCATTATCCGGTATATGATTGGGTCGCGCATGTGCATGTTTGGTGAGGCCATATCAATTTTTGCACGCAGTACCCGTGAACCTTCATCAAACTCACCTGCAGCCATCCGCTGAAACAAATCAAGGTTTTCCTCAGGTGTGCGACCCCTGTAAGGACTTTCTTTTCCCGGTCGGGTAGGGGTGCCTTTTTGTTGGCTGATGGTTTCGGAATCCTGATCGTCAACATAAGCTTTGCCCTCTTTAATAAGACGGACAGCAAACTCAAAAAGCATTTCAAAATAGTCGGAGGCATAAAACAGCCGGTCCTCCCAATCGAACCCCAGCCAGCGGACATCCTTCATTATGGATTCCACGTATTCCATTTCTTCCTTGGTAGGGTTGGTGTCATCAAAACGCAGGTTACATTTGCCGCCAAATTTTTGAGCAATGCCAAAGTTCAGGCATATCGATTTTGCATGCCCGATGTGCAGGTATCCATTGGGTTCCGGGGGAAACCGTGTATGTACCCTGCCATTATTTTTACCTTCCTTTAAATCCTGTTCGATTTGCAGATGAATGAAATTCGATTTTTTTGCCGGTTCTTTGTTCTCGGTGCCGTTTGTCATACTTTTATATTTAAGCTACAATAAATTGCATGCAAAATTAAAAAAAGGATTACAGTATGAATTATTGTACCTGTACTTTCTTTGCCTTAATCACTTATTATTAATTTCGTGAGAAAAATTATAATGGGAATCATTGAGTTGGAGGGCATGCATTTTTTTGCTTACCATGGTTTTTATGAATCGGAGCGGGTGGCAGGAAATGAATTTATTGTGGATGTGACCATTGAAACCGACTGCTCACCTGCAGCAAAATCAGATAATCTGGAAGATGCGTTGAATTATCAGCTGGTATACGACCTTGTAAAGAGAGAAATGGAGGTTAAGTCACACCTGCTTGAGCACGTTGCAAACCGTATTGTTGACGCCCTGTACAATCAGTTTAAAAAGGTGCAAAGCATAAAGGTCAAGGTGTCGAAAATGAATCCACCCATGGGAGGTCAGATTAAAAAAGCCAGTGTTACTTTAATGCGTTAAAAAATAGTTTGGCTGGATGGTATTGGAAAAATTGCAAATTTTTCTACATTTGCAATCAAAATAAAGAACGGTTCCTTGGCCGAGTGGCTAGGCAACGGTCTGCAAAACCGTGTACGGCGGTTCGAATCCGCCAGGAACCTCTAAGGTAGTTTAAGAAGCCTCTGCAAATTTTTAATGTGCAGAGGCTTTTTTTGTGGTGGTGGCATGTATCCGTTCATTCCTTTCTGCTGTTTGTCTTTTTAACATAAAATTCATACGCCTCTGCTGCTTTTTTACCAAATACAAAGCTTATTTCTCACTGTTATTAAGTTCTCTGTACAAATCATGAATTCCAGCTTCCAAACTTGTGGTTAAAAATCCGTTTTAAAATAATATATTTGAAGATATAAACTGTCAAATATATCATTATGGCTAAGTTAACACAGGAAATGAAGGACATGATTGCGTCACAACAATGTTTTCATGCTACAGTCAGTAAAGACAGAATTCCTAATAATGCGCCAAAACGTTCGACACGTGTGTTCGACGATGAAACCCTCATATTCAATGAAGGTGTGGGAAGGACTACTTATCAGAACATACTTGACGGTTCACTTGATGCTGTGGCTGTTGTGAATCGTGAAATAATGGATGGTTACCGGTTTGTTTGTTTTCCGGAGATGCTTACTGAAGGCGAAATTTTTGATTCATCTGCTGAAATGTCAATAAAAGCAGGTATGCCAAAGCCAAAGGCAGTTGTTTTACTGCATGTCAAAGAAATTTACAGCCTGAAACCGGGACCGATGGCTGGTAAAAAGATTGCCTGATGGATTGCAGGACGGCCTGTTTCTAATTTGTTACTGATTATTGCAACAAGAAATCAACTCAGATTTATGAAAGCGATGTTGTATTAGTTTATTGATTTCCTGGTTTGGTTTGCAGAAAAACTGGGTATGGCTTATCGCGAAACTGAAATTTGCTTATTTGTAATTTCCGAATCTGTGGTTTTCCTGTTTATGCTGTTTCCTATTTTCTTGCCGTTTGATCCCGGGATTTAGGTTATTTACTGATTAAACCATATTAAAAACATAGAGCTATGAAGAAAATTATTTTCCTTATTTTGGTTGCCGTTACTACCTACAGCAGCTATTCGCAGTCACGGTTTAATGGTCTTGATATGAATATGGGTAATCTGTATCGCATGTCGGATGCTAAAACCCGTTCCATCAGCCCTGAAAATTTCACAGGAGAGAAGGGGAAAGGTGGAATGGCCATTCCCGATACCAATGCATCAGTGAACACTGCCAATGCCACACATGCAGCACGTGATCTGGGGCAGGGATGGAAGGTAAATCCTTTTATCCGGATTAAGCCGGGCGAGACATTCACCCTTGCCGAGATTGAAGGGCCCGGCGCTATTCAGCACATCTGGATGACACCTACCGGAAACTGGAGGTTTTCAATCATCCGTTTTTATTGGGACGATGAGGAAACCCCATCGGTTGAAGTTCCGGTTGGCGATTTTTTCGGTATGGGCTGGGGGGAATATGCCCCGCTCAGCTCGCAGGCCGTTTGTGTTAATCCGGGCAGCGCCTTTAACTGCTACTGGCCAATGCCTTTTCGGAAGAAGTGCAGGATAACAATGGAAAACATCAACGATCAGGATGAGATGAGGCTTTATTACCAGGTTGATTATACCCTTACCGAGGTACCCGATGATGCTGCATATTTTCATGCCCAGTTCAGACGGGCCAATCCGAACGAAAATTCTGTTTACACCATAATGGATAACATTAAAGGCAAAGGTCATTTTGTTGGGCTTTACATGGCCTGGGGAGTAAACAATAATGGCTGGTGGGGTGAAGGTGAAATAAAGTTTTTTATGGATGGTGACGGAGAATTTCCTACCATCTGCGGTACTGGCACTGAAGATTATTTTTGCGGTTCATATAACTTCGACCGCAACGGACAATACACAGTTTATAATACTCCTTATGCAGGCCTTCATCAGGTTATTCGACCTGATGGAAATTATAAATCACAGCAAAGGTTTGGTCTTTACCGCTGGCACATTATGGACCCTGTCCGTTTTGACAATGATCTTAGGGTAACCATTCAGGACCTGGGATGGAGGCATGGCGGCAGATACCTCCCACAGGAGTCGGATATTGCTTCAGTTGCCTTTTGGTATCAATCGGAACCACATGCTAAATTTCCTAAACTTCCGGATTGGAAAGAACTGGAAGTGAACTAATTTTAATAAGCTCTTGGGGTTATGGTGGAAATTTTATTTCCTTTCCGATATCAGGATGCTGTTTCTTTGTAAATCAAATTTTGCAGAAGAAATTTACTTCAGGGGAATATAAGTAATGTATTTTTATGTGTTATGAAAACCATTAAAAAAAAGCAGCGATGAATCTTGCTAATATAAAGATCCTGTCGAAAGCATGTGCAATCTTTTTAGTTCTTTCTGTTGCCTGTGCTTCTCCGGGAAATAAAAATATGAATAACATTAACAGTGAGGAAATGGAATCTGAAAAAGGAACATACGGATATGATTTGGATTTTTTTACAAGGAATGATGTTGAGATTATCGAACTGAAAGACAGTGCATCCAAGGCCTGCATCCTGCTGGCTCCCGGTTACCAGGGCAGGGTAATGACTTCATCGGCCAACGGCAGAGAAGGAGCAAGCTACGGTTGGGTCAACCATAAATTAATCGAATCGGGTGAAGTGAATGAACAGTTCAATCCTGTTGGAGGGGAAGAACGTTTCTGGCTGGGACCTGAAGGAGGGCCTTTTTCAATTTATTTTAATCAGGGAAAAGAGCAGGTTTTTGAGAATTGGAATGTTCCTGATGTCATTGATACCGAACGTTTCGATATCAAAGAGAAGGCTTCCGAGAGTGTAACTTTTATAAAAAACACTACCCTGAATAATGCTTCGGGGACCGAATTCACTATGGGGATTGAAAGAACAGTCAGCCTGATATCGGGCAATCAGCTGGAATCTTTTTTTAATACAGCTTTCCCCGGGAATGTTTTCGATATTGTGGCCTACCGGTCGGTCAATACAATTACAAACAAAGGAAGTAACGACTGGAAGAAAGAAGACGGACTGCTGTCAATCTGGATGTTGTGCATGTTCAGTCCCTCACCCACAACAACAGTGTTCATACCCTATCGTGAAGAGGGTGAAGGACCAATTGTAAACGATGATTATTTCGGGAAAGTACCTTCCGACAGGATGATTGTTGATGACGGAGCGGTATATTTTAAAATTGACGGAGCTTACAGGAGCAAGATTGGTATTCCACCCGGAAGGGCAAAAGAGCTTTGCGGAAGTTACGACTCCGCCAGTAAAACACTTACCCTTGTCTGGGCATCATTGCCTTCAGAGCCTGAAGCCTATGTGAACTCGAAATGGGGAAATCAGGACAATCCCTATGACGGAGATGTAATTAATGCTTATAATGACGGACCGGTAGACGATGGCACTATTATGGGACCTTTCTATGAAATTGAAACATCATCACCGGCAGCCGACCTTCAAACCGGAGAATCGCTCACTCATACGCAGATAGTCGTACATGTACAGGGCAGGGAAGAGGACCTGGCAAAGCTGGTGGATGAACTATTTGGAATCAGCCTGAATGAAATTGCTTCAAAATTTAGATAACCGACCAGGTGACATGGAAAACAAACAAATCATTCCCAGGGGAATAATCTGGCCATTCATACTTCTTACTTCACTTTTTTTTGCATGGGCCATTCCCAATAATCTTACCGACACAATGCTTGCTGCCTTTAAGCGGATTATGAGCCTTACCGATTCAAAAACTACATGGATACAACTGGCCTGTTATCTTTTTGGCTATGGCGGATTTGCTTTACCTGCTGCTCTGTTTATAAAGAAATATACCTATAAGTCGGGGGTAATGCTTGGGCTGGGGATGTATGCTCTGGGCGCCTTCATGTTTTACCCTGCTATGTTGACAGCAGGAAATAATGTTAACATCAGCTTTATGATGTTTCTCTTCGCGCTGGTGATCCTTTTTGCAGGGCTGTCTATTCTTGAAACTTCAGCCAACTCCTATGTTTATGCCATTGGCCCGGAGCAGACAGGTACCCAGCGCCTAAATTTTGCCCAGGCTTTCAACCCCTTTGGAGCAATTACCGGTGTTGTGTTGAGTCAGGTATTTGTATTGTCGCAGCTAAGCACAATGACTGCCGATGAAAGAACTGCACTGCCTGCAAATGAACTGGTGCAAATACAGGCCGGCGAATTATGGGCGGTTACAGCTACCTATATCGGCCTAGGACTTGTAATGGTGGGCCTGCTGCTGGCAATTTACTTTACCCGTATGCCTTATGCCAAAGAGGAGGATAAGGCGCTTGATTTTAAAGGTACCTTCCGGCGTCTGAAGAGAAACAGAAATTACATGTGGGGGGTTATCGCCCAGTTTTTTTATGTGGGGGCACAAATAGCAGTGTGGTCATTTATTATCCGGTATGTCATGCAACAGTTGCAGCTGGATGCTGTTGTTGCTCAATTGGGCAATAACGCTTCACCTGAAGAGATTATTAGCCGGCTTAGAAACATCGAGCCATTAGCTGCCGGTTTTTATAACCTAACTGAATTTATGGGCATCAAGGCCTTTCTGCCTCGTACGGCTGAGCAGGCCGGAGCCACCTATTACATTCTCTCCCTGGTGCTTTTCGTAATTGGCAGGTTTGCCTTCACCGGGTTAATGAAATATTTCAAACCGCGTACACTGCTGACAGCGCTCTCAATTCTGGCGATTATCCTGACCCTGATAACCATTTACGGGAGTGGGTGGACAGGGATTTATGCGTTGATAGGAATTTCAGGTTGTATGTCAATTATGTTTCCCACAATTTATGGGTTGGGGATTGCCGGGTTGGGCAATGATACAAAAATCGGAGGAGCCGGTATGATAATGGCTATTGCCGGGGCGGCTGTATTAACCCAGATACAGGGTATTGTGTCCGACCAGTCGGGAAGTATTAAAATTGCTTTCTGGGTGCCGGCAGTTGCCTTCATTATTATTGCCTGGTACAGTGCTGTGGTCAGCAAGGACAGGTTTAAAAGTGCGAAAGTGAATAAAAAATGATTGGGTTTAAAAGAGCTGCATGGCTTGGTGCCATTTTTTTTGTTTTAAGATTCAACAGCTTTTTTGCAGTAATTGTACTGAAATAAAATTTATACTTCGATAATTTTAAAAAGAAACAATTTTGTATCTTTTCTTATACCGGAAGCAGTTTGATTCGACTCTTCATGCCGGAACAAATGAGCGAAATTAACACATAAGGAGTATGGAAAGACAAGTGATGATGTTCATTGCCATGAGCCTTGACGGGTACATAGCCAAACCTGACGGCAATATTGAATTTTTGTCCATGGTTGAAACGGCAGGTGAAGATTACTGTTATGCTGATTTTCTGAACGGTATTGATACCATAATCTGGGGCAGAAAAACTTTTGATAAGGTGCTTTCCATGGAGGGTGAAGTGCCGCATAAGAACAAAAAGGTATATGTGATTTCCAGGACAAGGACTGGAAAAAATGGTCATGTTGAATACTGTTCCGATGTGATACAGCTGGTAAAGCAACTGAAGCAGGAAAAGGGCAAGAATATTTATTGTGACGGGGGAAGCGAGATTGTAGCAATCATGTTAAAACACTCACTTATCGACCGAATTATTGTTTCTGTGATACCTCATCTGCTCGGTAATGGCATCCGCTTATTCCGGGAAGGATTACCAGAACAGGTACTTATGTTCAGGCAGAGTATAACCTATCCGTCTAAACTGGTTCAACTCTGGTACGACGTGGTAAAAAAAGAAAAGAAATAAAGATGATGGAACCGGTATTTTTTGCAAATCAATTCGAATTCCGAAAATGGCTGGAGCACAATTACTATAAGGAAACTGAACTGCTTGTTGGTTACTATAAAGTAAACAGTGGTAAACAAAACATGACCTGGTCGCAGTCGGTTGACCAGGCACTTTGCTTTGGATGGATTGACGGCATCCGCAGGTCAATTGATGAATACAGTTATAGCATTCGTTTTACTCCCAGGAGGCCAAACAGTAAATGGAGCTCTGTTAATTTGAAAAAAGTGGAATCGTTGCTGCAGCAGAACCTTATGCATCCATCGGGTATTAAAAGCTACGCAAGCAGGAAGGTGGAACATTCAGGAACTTACAGCTACGAAAAGAATCCCGGGAAATTGCCGGCTGATTTTGAGTCTCCTTTTAAAGCCAACAAAAAGGCATGGGCTTTTTTTAATGCACAGGCACCGTCATACCGCAAAACTGTTATCCGGTGGATTATGGATGCCAAACAGGAGAGCACCAGGCAGCGCAGGTTGGAAAAGACAATTACACAAAGTGAAGCCGGCAGGAAGATATATTAAAAGCAAATAGTATCCACAATTCGCTTTAGGTAATTTCAGGCGCAGTAAGCAATGGGTGAGCTTTAGACAGCTGATTTTACCACTTCCTGAATTCCTCAGGTTGTATGACTTTTATGAAAATTTCTTTTGCACATTAAAAAAGTTGATCGGATTCTTTTTTCAGATGTTCAAAGACTTCATAAACGATGGGACAGGTTTCGCAGTTCTTATGCGACAGTTCAAATATCTGGATAAAACGTTTCCTGTCGGTATGGGGGTATTCACGACAAGCTTTAGGTCTGTTTTCATAAACTATGCAATAATTGTCGGGAAGTAAAAACGGGCAAGGATGGTCCCTGAAAACAAAATCATTATCCTCATCAATTTCAACATATTGTTCGATGAAAGCTGAGGGTTTTATTTTCAGGTGTTTTGCCAGCCTGTCGATGTCTTTATCTGTCAGGCGCGGCCCGATGGTTTTGCAGCAGTTGGCACAGTCGAGGCAGCTAAAAATTGCAAATAAATCGTCATGCATTTGATGCACTACATCATCGAGGTTTTTTGGTTTCTTCTTTTTTAAATGCTTGATTAACCCTTTTATTTCTTTCCTTGATTTTTTTGTAAGTAGCGCCAATTCTTCCGGAGTTTTATATTGGATGGGTTTCATTTATACCTGCGATATTTCAATGGTTTCCTGTTTGGGTGTTTTTTTTCTTCCTGCTTGTGCAAGAAACAGACCGGTTATCACCACCCCTATTCCCGTTATTTTCTGAAAATCCATTCCTTCATTCAACACAAAAAATGAGAGGATTGCCACAAAAACAGGAATCAGGTTTACGAAGGTGTTGGAGCGGTTTACGCCCAGGTGTCTTATGCTCTGGGTAAAGAAGATGAATGCCAGAGTGGAGGCAAATACTGCCAGAAGGACAATTGCTCTGAATGCCTGCGGATGAAAGGGAGTGGCTAGAAAATCGCGAAAATCAAGAAAAAGCCAGATTGGTAAGAAAAGTACAATGCCAATAATGTTCTGATAGGCTATGATTGTCAGGGTATTGTATCTGTACACAACCTTTCTCAGTACAATTGAATAGGCAATGGCTGCAAACACTGCAATAAATTCAAGCCCGACTCCAAGTGGCGAGGCATCGAAGCGGAAAGAACTGTTTAGAACAACCAGCCCTACTCCTATGAAAGAAAAAATAAATCCCAGAATATTTTTCAGGCTTACCCTTTCGCGAAAAAAATACCAGGCAGCAATGGGTGAAAGCAAGGGTATGGTGGCAACAATCACTGCTGCAACAGTTGAAGAAACATACAACAGCCCGTAACTCTCCCCCAGAAAATATAGGAACGGCTCAAAGAAAGCCATCAGTACAAAAAGTTTAAAATCTTTCAGTGTAGGCTTCTGTAACCGCTTAAGTGACCAGGAAATAATTAAAATAAGTACAACAGAAATTATAAGTCTGAAAAGCACTACAGTAATGGGTTTATAAGCCAGGTAGGCTATTTTGAACCATACAAATGAAAAGCTCCAGAAGAAGACTGCCCCCAATGCCGAGAAATAAGCCAGAATATCTTTATTTTTCATCTAATGAATAATAGGCCGCAAAAATAACCTTTTGCTTCAATATTATGAAGCTGGTTGAAGCACAACTGCTTTCTTTTTTCCGATAAAATGAAATAAGAAATAGATGAAGAATGCCAGCAGAATGCCGTATATATTTGCATCGAGACCAAAAGGCATTTTTACACCGCTTAAAATGAGCGTAAGGGTAGTGGTGCCTCCGGCTATCATTGCCCAGAGAGCACCCCGATTATTCGGTTGTTTAAGAAAGACGCCTGCAATTACAGGGATAAAAAGTCCTGAAACCATAAATGAATAAGAATGCAGCATGAGCTCAAGCACATTGGGCACTTTCCAGGCGATCAGTATGGCTGCAAAACCAAGGATAAGTGTAATGCCTTGCGATAACAGCATTATTTTTTTTGATTTATGCTTTCCGAAAATATCGGTAATTACATTTCCTGAAGCAGCCATCAGACAGCTGTCGGCGGTAGACATTATTGCCGAAAAATAAGCCGACAGGATTAGTCCGGTGAGGCCAACCGGCAAGACAGTTCTTAATAGTATGGGTAATCCCATTTCAGGGTCAATTGTGCCGGCGGATTCTGCTCCTATCATCCCGTTTAAAAAGGCCACCCGGGCAAACAACCCCAATATTACACCAGTGAATGCCATTACCGGGTACTCAAAAAGGCCGGCAATGAACCACGCCTTTTGGGCATTCTTCTTATCTCCGGCAGCATAAATCCGCTGATAAAGCGTCATCCCGATAAACCATATGGGAACAATGGTAATAAACCAATTAACCATCTGTTGCCAGGAAATGTTGCCCAATGAAAAAAATTCCGGCGGAAGTGTCTGCACCAGTGTATCATATCCTCCAATGGCAAAATAACTTAAGGGAATGGCAATGAAAATCAGTCCCGCCATTAGCAGAATCCACTGAATGGTATCGGTAAAGATAACAGCCTTAATGCCTCCGATTGAAGTATAGACAACAGCAATGACTCCCATAAGTATTAGTGCGTTTTGTAACGTGATATTGGGAAAAGTTGCCGATGCCAGTTTAGCCCCGGCCAGCATTTGTGAGCTTGTAAATCCAAGGTAACCAATTGCCGAAATAATTCCGGCCATAAGCGCCACCTTGCTGTTAAACAGTTGCTTCAGGAACTGGGGGAAAGTCAGAAAGTTGTGCTTTGCTGCCATTTTCGATACCTTGGGTATCAGGACCACTGCACTGACCCAGGCTCCGATGAGGCCTGTGAAGAGCAACCAGGTTCCGGAAATGCCCATAATAAAACCAAGACCCCCTAGTCCGATGGAAAATCCACCCCCTACATCTGTGGCTACTACCGATAAACCGATATGGAAGTGACCGATTTTTCTTCCTCCTACATAATAATCTTCGGCCGACTGGTTGGTAAACATGAAGTAAACACCAATTCCCAGCATTGCCAGCAGGTAAATACCAAAAATCAGATAATCGAGCCAGTGCATAATTTATTCAGAGTCGGAACTTAATTTATATTGCAGAGGCCGGTAAGTGCGTTTGATAACCCCTTTTGAAAGTAGTTTATTCGTAATTTCCAACCCATTTGTATAGGATAGTTTAAGTTCTTTAATCACTTCTCCCAAAAAGCTGGGCCCCTTCTCATCAAGAAAATCAATTATTTGTTTTTCTGTTTTTTTGCTCATTATGTTAGTTTTTTTATCCATATGGTGTCATCTCTTCCTTCACTGTTTTCCCTTCCTGGTAATTCATGAACCGCAGACAATTGTTCCAGCCCTTTATTCCCCGGTTGCAGAACACATTTCGAATAAGAAACACCGGTTTTTTTAATTCTCTGTTGTTATCCTGATATACTGAACACCCTGTGGCGTACTTGCATAGTTTACCTAAATTCATATGATAAAAATTGTTTGTTTTCAAATGTATTATATGCCTGCCTGTCCGGCTGACAGGGAATTCGCATGAAAGTTTTAATCAATCCTGGTTGATATGACCTATTGCTCATGCTCATTTCATATCATAAATGTTTATAAAAGATGTTCATGCTTTCGATATTCCCGCCAATGTTTGTATTGTTGATCAGTGTGCCGCTGAAATTATATCCCCCTTTCATGAAGGTAAGGTTCATCCCGGGCTCGGCCAGACGCGCAATGGTGTATGCTGTTTTGATGCCTTCCTTTTTCATTTCTTCCTCCATATACGATAATAAGTGTGAAGCCAGACCATTCCCCCGGTAGTCGGGTAAAACGGCGAAGTCAGTCATCTCTGCATTCTTCTTTTCAAAGTCAGTTTCCGCAGTTGACAGGCCTATAAGTTTTTTCTCTTCCCACACACCGTAATATCGGGCCAGATTGTTATGCATGGTTTGCCGGATGTATGCAGGGTCGTGAACCGGAAAGGGATAGGTTTCAAATACCGCACCAAACACTTTTGCAGCAGCTTCGGCATCATTATCACTTAATGCTTTGATGTGAAACCGGGCTGAAAGTTCTTTTTTGTTTCCTTTTCCATTCCGGCTGAAAAGACCGGCAAACCCTTCCATTAGTTCAGAAGGCAGCTCTTTTCTTTTTTTATCCAGGAATTTTGATGCCATAATACAGTCGGTTTTCCCGTTGTAAAACCGGGGAACGTAAGCTTCAACAGTATACCCGTTCAAAATAAATTCAGGCAGCACAGCTGCCTGAATTTTTGTGAATATTTTTGTGTAGCCATTCTTACGTGCAAGATTGTCCAGTTCTGATATTATAGATGGAACATCATCAGCATCAAGCTTTAGTAAATAAATCCTGTTATTTGCCTTGCCGTGTTGTAAAACTGATTTACCTATTCTCTCAATTTTATCAAACATCGTTTTCCCTTCTGTTATAACGTTCATTATCATCCGGAATCAGGGAAATGGTGTTGTTATAATCCGACAACAATTTTTCAATTCCAATTCCCTTTTGTTCATCCGGCTCATCGAGCTTCAAATCAAGATTACATTCTTTGCAGTTACGGTCGCAAAATTTTGATTCATAATTTTCGGGTTCGGTATAGGTGGTAATAACTCCTTCATAGTTTCGAAGCACCACTTTATTGGTCGACCAGGAGATGATATAATTGGGCATTACCGGTATTTTACCTCCACCTCCGGGAGCATCAATAACATAAGTTGGCACTGCGAAGCCGGAAGTATGTCCAATCAGGCTTTCCATGATTTCGATTCCTTTGCCAACAGGTGTTCTGAAATGTGCCAGTCCTTCAGACAAATCACATTGATAGAGATAATATGGACGAACCCTGTTCTGAACCAGTTTATGGACCAGTTCTTTCATAATGCGGGGACAGTCATTGACGTCGGCTAGCAGCACCGACTGATTTCCAAGGGGAAAACCTGCATTGGCCAATCTGGCGAGAGCTTCCCTGGAGGAAGAGGTAATTTCCCGGGGATGGTTGAAATGGGTATTTATCCATAGAGGATGGTATTTCTTAAGGACATCAATCAAATCATTGGTTATACGGTAGGGTAACACTACCGGCATACGCGTTCCAATTCTTACAACCTGAACATGCGGGATAGCAGTTATTTCCGAAAGCAACCAGTCGAGATAACTGTCGGAAAGCATTAATGGGTCGCCTCCTGAAAGGAGTACATCCCTCACTTGTGGTGAGTTTTTGATGTATTCAATGCCTTTTTCAAGCTGTGCCTTTCCAGGTATTGAATCCACATCGCCCACTTTCCGTTTCCGGGTGCAATGCCTGCAATACATCGAACATATATTACTGACATGAAACAGGACCCTGTCGGGGTAACGGTGTGTGATTCCCTCTACCGGACTATCAGTGTCCTCCGACAGGGGGTCCTTCATATCTGTTTTCAAAACAGTCAGTTCATTAATATTGGCAAACGACTGTTTAAAAACAGGATCGTTTTTATAATTTGCACTATCGATTAATGAAAGATAATAAGGTGTAACCGACATCGGGAAACGCTCAATGGTTTTTTCCATAAGAGCTTTTTCATCTGAAGGAATTTCTATTCCCATTAGCCGTTCAAAGGCATCAACTGATTTAACGGAATTTTTCAATTGCCACTTCCAGTCTTTCCATTTGGAGATGTCGCATCCAAACCGAAACTCGCCGGTATTTTCCGGCTTAACATCATTAAGTATTTCCATAATAATAGTTTCTATGCGAACAAAATTAGAAAAATAAATTACATAGCCCAATGACATAAGTCGCCACAACAGAGTTGCCCGCAAATTACGTGCCTGTATAAAAGCAATTTAACTATAAAATATAAAATTTTGAAAAAGGGGAGGTTAATACTGAATTAACGTAATAAGGTTTTTATAGAAAATAGTTTCATATGTCGGTTGAATTTAGATCCTGTGGGTAATCTTCAGGTTCTTCAACCGAAGGAGGAAATGCTTCCAGATCATCTATATCCAGCAGTTTAACAAGTAATTCCAGGCTTTCCGTAATTTTTCCAAGAGTTTTCTTATCAAGTTTTTCAAGCTTCTCGGCCAATTTTTCCTGCAGCAGAGCCGGAATGCTCTTCATCAACCGGTCGCCTTTTGAGGTAAGCGATATGGTCACCACGCGTCTGTCGCCCGATTTAGGCAGGCGGGCAGCAAGCCCTTTGGCTTCAAGGCGGTTAATAATGCCGCTGATAGTGCTGGCATTCAGGTTCAAAAATTTTTTAATTTCCCCCTGCCCGGCCTGAAAGTTTTCTGATTCACGCAGGAAGTTAAGACACAGCACCTGGGGTATACTGACACCATATTCCTTTTCTATCTTCTTTGACTCTAAATTTATGGAACGGACTATTTTCCGTATTTTTATTATAATTTCAGTAGAATCCATCTGCCTTTTAAACTAAAAATCATCCAAAGTAAACTATTTTTTTAATGTTATTTCTATAGAAACTATTATTTGATTGTGCAATTTAATTAATTAATGTCATAGATATCATTTTTAATAAATGAATATTTAAGGATAAAAAACTCATTCAATTATCTGTTTAACAGAAAGAATTCCATAAATTTGGAAAAAATATTATTCAGGAACTATTAATAATCAGTAGATGATGATTCGAAAAATTACAAGTCGATTTTTATTCGCTGCCGGAATTATTGCTTTGGCATTACCGGTATTAACAGGATGCAACATGGAACAGGATGGGGAGAAGTTCATTGGTCTCCAGCTTTATTCTGTTCGTGATGCCATGAAGGAAGATGTTGAAGGTACCGTTGCCCAGGTAGGTGAAATTGGTTACAAATATGTAGAGGCTGCCGGCTATGGTGACGGTCAGTTTTATGGCATGTCGCCCGCCGACTTTCAGGAACTGGTTGAAACAAATGGTATGCAGTTCCTTGGTTCGCACACCGGACAGGATGTTCCTGATTCAGCCAATTGGGACAAAATTATGGCATGGTGGGATGAGGCCATTCAGGCTCATGCCGATGCAGGTGTTAAATGGATCGTTCAGCCTTGGATGGGGCGCACTGGTTACGAAAGCCTCGATGGTTTAAAAAGATACTGTGAATATTTCAATGCAGTAGGTGAAAAATGTAATGAAAAGGGGATTCGTTTTGGATACCATAACCATGCCAATGAGTTCACTACCGAGTTTGAAGGAAAACCGGTTTACGACTGGATGCTTGAACTTACCGATCCTGAAAAAGTGATGTTTCAACTCGACCTTTATTGGATTGTCGAAGGAGGAAAAGATCCGCTGGATTATTTTGAACGCTATCCGGGCAGATTTGAAGTGTGGCATATAAAAGACGAAGAAGAACTTGGAGCCAGCGGGAAAATGGATTTTGAAACAATGTTTGCCCAACGCGAGCAGTCTGGAGCCGAATATGGTGTTGTTGAAGTAGAAAAGTATAATTACGAACCTATAGAAAGTGTGCGCAGGAGTTTTGAATTCCTTCAGCAGGCCGATTATGTGGATTTTAAGGAATAAGAAGTATTTTATAAAAACCCGTGGAATTGTTTAAAATTCCATGGGTTTTTATTTTTTCGGGATTTAGAACTTGCCAAATTTAAACGTTAATCCGAAATTAAGGCCACGCAATACATCAGGAGCAACATCAGGCAACCCGATATCTGTGGTAAAACGGTAACTTAAAGTGGCAGCTGTGCGAAAGAATCTCGTAAGATTAACTTCCAGTTCCACGGCAGGCTCAACAATAAAAAATAAATCACCTTCGGAAGTATCGTAGTGCGGATATTCCCAGTATCCCGATCCGTAATTTGTTACCTGTGCAACTCCTCCCAATCCAAACAATATCGGGAATGCAACATGCACCGGGTTTAAACCGCCAACTATAGGTTCAATAAAAATGCCTCCATATCCGCCGGCCAAAGAGTATCTAAGCACATTGTCATTCTCCCATTGATAATTCTCCAGGTTGTTTACGAATCCATAACCGGCCAGACCAACGGCTGTACTGTGGTTAAAAATCATTCCGACACGACCTCCCGATACAAGGGCATCCTGTCCATTTATTTTAGAATATCCCAGCGAAAAGGAACCATAAAAACCCAGGCTGTTTTGATCTGAAAATAAAGTTTGGATTTCCTGTCGTTTCTCGTCCTGGCCGGAAACCATTAATGCCGCACATGCTATTAGCACGAATAGAAAAAGCTTCTTCATGAGATGAAAAATTATTAATGATTATTTATATTACTACGTTTGAAACAATTCCTTTAGAAAAGGTATTTAACAGTAAATGCAATATCAGGTAAAGTTACATCAAAACCATTTTTGCCAAACACATCAAAAAATGGCTTTGCTTCAATTCCTATTTTCACCGGGGCCTGATAGAAAATATATTCCAGTCCTATTATACCATCAAGCCCGGTAAGGAAAGACGAACGAACATTGTTGATGCGCTGATTGTTCTCAAAAGTTACTTCATCCCAACTTTCAAAACCTGCGTGAATACCTGCTCCATAAAAAAACACCAGCTGATAGGAAAAGGGAAATAAATCGTACTGGTAAAATTCAGTAAGACCGGTGAGTTGAATTCCACGATTACGAACTGAGAGAAGTGCTTTCACTGAATGAGACTCGCTCCTGTAATAACGGTATTCAATTCCCGGCGAAACCCAACCTGCTCTAACTCCCAGAGCCTGTGAGTAGCCTTGTGCCGATAGTTCATTAACCGTAAAAAATAAAAATGCAATTATGAGGTATTTTTTCATATCGGGTAAATTTGACGATGTAATTTACCTAATTTTTATGAAATACACCCCCTGAACCGGAAACAACTGTTTCAACAACAGGTGTTCCGCTGTAAAAAACATTCCCACTTCCTGTAATTACTGCTTTCAGGTAAGTTTCAACATCAATCCACACATCTCCTGAACCCGATATTTTTGCATCACAATTTCGAACAGAAAAATCCCATGTATCAACCCTGCCTGAACCGCTAATGATTAAGCTGGCATCCCTGCCCACGCCTGTCAGGTACATGGTCCCGGAACCCGATAAGATAACTTCAACAAGGTCTGTTTCAATTGAAGAGTTAATGCTTCCCGAGCCTGAAACTACAAATCTAAAAGCTTCCCCTTCAAACCATGCGGTAGTGATTGAGCCCGAGCCGCTCTGAATTATTTCTTCAATAAATGGAACAGTTACATATACTTCTATGGGAAGTTGATTTTGCAAACTTTGAACTCCCTGCACATGAATTTTGAGGTTATGCCCGTTAACATCGGTCTGAATGAATGGCAACAGGTTTGATTCGGCATGAACCAGAACTTCGTATGTGTCACCTGGCATTATATGAATCTGAAAGTTCCCTTCAGATGCTATTGACGAAAATGCAGATACCAGGCGGCTTTCACTTTCGGCAATTCCATTGCCCCTGATGATGTAATCGTCGATACAGGAAGTAAACAGCAATGCAATTATTGCTGTTGCAATCAGTAATTTTGTTTTCATGAACCTAACTGTTTTCTGTTTCTATGATAATAAGACTAAGATGATAACTTTTAGTTACACCTGTTAATCAATAAAGTCAAAAAAAAACCGGGGCAATATTTGCCTCCGGTTATACTTTATCGTTTTACCATACTTTAAACACCGCTAAAATCTACTCCTGTGAAATGAATGGATGGAGTCAGCCACGATGAATTTTTATATACATCATTGCCTATTTCACTGATTTCAGACCACAGGGTTAACATATTTCCTGTAATGTTCATTTCAGATACAGGTTTAACTATTTTTCCATTTTCGACAAGGAATCCTTCAATTCCATAAGAGAAATCTCCGGTTGTTCCATTGCAGTTCCCTCCGTTAAACCCCGTAACAAGAATTCCTTTTTCAACTGCAGCAACCAATCCCTCCAAATCTTTATTGCCGGTGGTAAAAACAAGATTTGTGGTGCTGCCGCTGGTTGGTTGCATATCAAGTTTTTTGCCGTAATAAGTATCGATGTAATAATTCTTCACAACTCCGCTTTCGAAAACCGGCCGTTTTTGAGTTGACAGTCCTTCATTGTCGAACAGTCGGCTTCCCCTTCCTTCAGGAATAAACGGATCATCTGTAATTGATAATTTTTCGGAGAATACTTTTTGGCCAAGTTTATCCATTAGGAATGAATTTTTTTGTTGGATAGCCGATCCATTCAGTGCCGAAACAAGAGGGCTGAAAATTCGTGAAACTATTCTGTTTTCAACTATCATTGACATTTTTCCTGATTCGACTTTTTCCTGGCCTATCTTTCTCAGGGCCCGTTCCAGCGCTTTTTTTCCAATTCCGCTTTTCTCCAGCTTATCAAAGAAAATAGCACTTTCCCCCCAACCTGATTCAGGTCTTGCGTTTCCTCCCTTAACCGAAACAGAGGCATGCAGCCCGTAGTATGAATTTGCTGTGTCGCCTTCGAACCCATTGCTGGTAACCATCACCCGCTCACTCATACCGTCATAATATCCGGTTGATACCGATATGATTCGTTCATCCTGTCCTTTTACTTCTTTTTCAGCTTTAAAGGCTAAATCAATCTTCTCCTGTGGATCATGTTTATCGAAATTATTATCCAGAGTGTTTAAATCCTTGTTTTCCCCTCTGTAATAAAGTGAAGGGTCGGGAAGGGTGCGGAATTCATCTTCTGAGAGGTAACGTGTTCCGGCAATGGCCTCTTCGATGAACCGTGCCAGCTCCTCCTTTTTCAACCTGTTGGTTGAATGTACCGAATATTTTTTATCCACAAAAAGCCGGATGGAAAGATTGCTTTCGATCGATTGTTCCAGTTTGTCAATCTTTTCTTCACGCACGTCAACACTGCTGCTGCGATTGTTTGAAATGCTCACGCTTGCCTGCTGAGCTCCATTTTGTAGCGCATGGTTCATTGCCCATTTTGCCAGATTATATTTTTCCTGTTTTATCATTTTCAAAAAATCTTTTATGGTTGAACATGCTTTAGACGGTACCGCCTACAGTTAATTTTTTTACCAGAACAGTTGGTAACCCACAGGTTACGGGAACCGACTGACCGCTTTTGCCGCAGGTCCAGGTGCCATTGTCAATCAGGTAATCATTTGCTGCCATTGTAATGTCTGCCAATGCCTGAGGGCCATTCCCGATTATGTTTATATCTTTTATGGGCTGTGTAAGTTTTCCTTTTTCAATGAGGTAACCCGATTTAACGAAGAAGGTAAAATCACCTGCTCCAATCTGTACCTGTCCGTTACTGAAATTATCGACGTAAACACCATAGTCAACATTTGAAACGATATCATCTTTGGTGTGAGGGCCAGCCTCCATATATGTGGCACGCATGCGGGGCAAAGGAATATGTCTGAACGATTCCCGTCTTCCGTTTCCGGTTGGTGTTACATTGTAATACTGCGAGCTTATGCGGTCATGAATGTAACTGTTCAGCACACCATCTTTCACCAGGTAAGTTTTTTGAACATCGTTTCCTTCATCATCCACATTAATGGAGCCCCGGTTGCTTTCCAATGTTCCATCATCAATGATATTCACGAAATTTTCGGCAACTTTTTTACCCATCTTATCGCTGAAAATGGAGGTGCCTTTCCTGTTAAAATCAGCTTCGAACGTGTGCCCAATTGCTTCATGCAGTAATATGCCCGAACCCCCGGCGCCCATAACTACCGGCATCTCTCCTGCTTTGGGCTTGGTGGCATCAAAAAGCAGGTTGGTCCGATCAACTGCCTCATGCGCCAGTTCATCAACAACTTCATCTGTTAACCATTCAAAACCTTTTCTGAAAGAACGGGCTGAATAGGCATTTTCAACCTTGCCGTCTTTTTCCATTATGCAAACTGCTCCGAAGCTTATCATCGGACGGTAATCGTAGGTTAGCCTTCCTTCAGAATTGTAAAACAGCACATAGGATGTATCATCGCCCATGAATGCATTTACTTTTATAACTTTTTTGTCCAGGCTAAAAATCTTATCGTTTATTTTCTGGACAAACGGCACCTTATCTTTTACCGAAACATCTTCCCATTTTCGGCCTATGGTGTAATAATTTGCCGGTGTTTTCTCAATCAACCCGGGCGGAGTATAGTTGGGGTTGCTGTTTGCTATATTGGCAGCCATTTTTGCTGCATTTATCAAAGCTTCGGGTGTAACGGTTTCGGAATAGGCAAAACCTGTCTGATCGCCTTTTAAAACTCTGATTCCAACTCCATAATCAATATTTGAATAGGCCCGGTTTACTTTTCCGTCTTCCAGCCCAAGATTGTTCGCCTTTTTATGCTCAAAATATAAATCGGCATAATCGCCCCCTTTGCTCATTGCTGCTGAAATTACTTTTTGCAGCATTTCAGTAGATACTTCAAAATGATCCAAATAATTTTTCACGTTTCCTGATGTTTGACCGTAATGAAACGACTGTAAAAAAGGAGGTAAAATAACGCCTCCTGTTACAGCCGCTCCGCTGGTTTTAATAAAATTACGCCTGTCTGTTCTCATACTTATTAAAATATGTTGTTATTCTTAAAAATCCGAAAGAAAACCAATCGATGCCTTCAGAATGTAATAAGACTGCTATCATTATCAAATATTACACCTAAAATGTATTTTTCCAAAAATTCAACTAAAAAAGTGGGAATTTGGAAAAAAGCAACACTTCATGTGTTTTTGACCCCTTGGCAATTACATTTTTATAAAAAATCAATTAAAACCCCAAAAATTTTGGGGTTTGTTAAAAAAATATCAATTAAATTGTAAATTACCCCCTGTAAATTTATATGTAAATAAAAAAATAGTCTATTTTTGACTTGGAAATTAAATATTAAAAAATTACAATTATGGCACAGTTCAGATTAAAAGCATTGGATGAAGTCCTTAACCGCAAACCCGAAGATTTTGTCAGGGAAGACAATCTGGTTTCCAATTATTACGGCAAGCTGGTCTTTGATCAGGCAAAAATGAAAAAGCACCTGTCGAAGGACGCCTATGCAGCTGTAATGGATGCCATTGAAAACGGAACTCCTGTTGATAGAAAAATGGCCGATCAAATTGCCCAGGGCATGAAAGCATGGGCTTTGGAAAATGGTGCCACTCATTATACCCATTGGTTTCAACCTTTAACAGATGCAACCGCAGAAAAACATGATGCATTTATTGTACACGGCGAAAACGGGAATGTTATTGAAGCCTTTTCAGGCACACTGCTTGCACAGCAGGAGCCTGATGCCTCATCCTTTCCCAGCGGAGGTATCCGTCAAACATTCGAAGCAAGGGGATATACAGCGTGGGACCCCAGCTCTCCGGCTTTTATCAGTGAAACAACCTTAACCATTCCTACCATTTTTATATCTTACACAGGGGAGGCCCTCGATTATAAGACTCCACTGTTGCGTGCCCTGCATGCTGTTGATAAGGCAGCAACCGCTGTTTGTCAGTACTTCGATAAAAATGTGACATCGGTACAGGCGAATCTGGGCTGGGAGCAGGAGTATTTTTTAATTGACGAAGCTCTTTACATGGCCCGGCCCGATCTTATCCTTTGTGGCAGGACCCTTATGGGGCATTCATCATCTAAAGATCAGCAGCTGGACGATCATTATTTTTCATCGATTCCTACCCGTGTCAACAGGTTTATGCAGGATGTGGAGAATGAAGCCTACAAGCTTGGCATCCCGGTTAAAACCCGCCACAATGAGGTGGCGCCCAATCAGTTTGAGCTAGCCCCAATTTTTGAGGAAGCAAACCTTGCAAACGACCACAATCAGCTCATTATGGATATTATGCAAAAGATTGCCCGCAGGCATAAATTCCGAATACTGTATCATGAAAAACCCTTCCAGGGTATAAACGGTTCGGGGAAACACAACAACTGGTCATTATCGACAAATACAGGTGTAAATCTTTATTCACCTGGTAAGAATCCAAAATCAAATCTGCTTTTTTTGACTTTTGTGATCAATACCATGCAGGCTGTTTTTGACAACCAGGATTTGCTTAGGGCGAGCATTTATCATGCAGGAAACCAGCACCGGCTGGGAGCCAATGAGGCGCCTCCTTCAATTTTGTCGGTATTTTTAGGAACCGAAGTTTCCAATATGCTCGATTTGATGGAGAAGGCTGTTTCGGACAAGAAAATGACTCCGGATGAAAAAACAGCTCTAAAGTTAAATATTGGCAGGATACCGGAAATCATCCTTGACAGTACTGATCGTAATCGTACTTCACCCTTTGCCTTTACCGGAAACCGCTTCGAATTCAGGGCTGTAGGATCTTCGGCCAACTGTGCTTCTGCATTGATTATTCTGAATGCTGTGGTTGCCAACCAGTTAAATGCATTTAAAAAGAACGTGGATGCATTAATTGAAAAAGGTACCAAAAAGGATGAAGCCATTTTCCAGGAGTTAAAGAAACTTATCATCAGCTCAAAAGCTATCCGTTTCAATGGTGACGGATACAGCGCCGACTGGGTAAAGGAAGCTGCTGCCAGGGGCCTCAGCAATGTAAATAATGTTCCCGAAGCTCTATCAGCATATGTTCGTCCTGAAAACAGGAAAATGCTTGCCGACCTTGGTGTTTTAAATGAGTCGGAGCTGCAGGGTAGGGTGGAAGTGGAATATGAAAAATTCATAATGAAAATCCAGATTGAATCGAGAGTACTTGCCGATTTGGCCATTAACCACATTGTTCCTACTGCAGTCCAGTATCAGACAACCCTATTGGAAAATGTCAAAAACATTAAAGAAGTTTTTTCGGCTGATGAATTTGAGGAACTTGCCGGTGCACGAAAAGATTTGATCCGGGAAATAGGAAAACATATATCAGCGATAAAGGCACAACGTAAAGAAATGATTGAAGCTCGTAAAAAAGCAAATATTATTGAGGATACTGTTGAAAAAGCAAAAGCTTACGATGAAACCGTAAGGCCTTATCTGCAGGATATCCGTTACCACATCGATAAACTGGAACTTATTGTCGACAACGAACTTTGGCCATTGCCAAAATACAGGGAACTATTATTTGTAAGGTAGTTCAACAGAGAATTAGCTTAATTTGGGGAGGTTCCTGGCTGACAGTGAACCTCTTTTTATTGTTGCATACTTAATTTGTCGTTAAGCCGTTATTTTTACAGCCGATTTTTTTAATATACTTTTATCTTTCCAAAGTAACGATGGGAATGAATAGATATTTCAGGTTTATTGTTTTTATAGCTGTAATTATAGGTTTGTCATCTTGCGGTGCCGGCAGAACAGGAAGGGATGCTTTGGTGTCGCATGAAATTGGTGAATATTACAGAGCCATAGAAAAGTACAGGAAAGCCAGCCGCAAAGAAAAGGACAGGGTTAAACGAAGAGAATATGCTTATGCCATTGCCGAATGCTATGAATATATCGGTGATTATGAGCGTGCCGGGATGTATTACCAGAATGCCATCCGAAGGGGGCATGAAGATCCGGAAGCCTTGTTTAAACTTGCAGAAATGCAACGCAATACACAGGATTATGAAGAAGCCATAGAAAATTACAGGATGTATCTTGACCTGATGCCCGGAGAGGAGAGGGCCCGGCAGGGTCTTGAGGCCATTCGCAAAACGCAGGAATGGACAGAAAATCCTACGCGCCACATCATCAATCCCATAAAGGAAATAAACTCCAGGGAAAGTGATTTTGCACCTGTTTTCGTAGGTGGCCGTGATAATGAGGTAATTTTTACTTCCAGCCGGCAAGCTTCTACAGGAAAACGAAAAAGTAACATTACGGGGCAGAAATATGCCGATCTGTTCCGGGCCACCTTCAATGTGCAACGTCAGAAATGGGATCAGCCCAAGCTGCTCGATGAGAACCTGGTTGTGAATTCGGGTGACGAAGACGGAGCCGCAACTCTCTCTGCCACCGGCGAACAAATGATCTTTACCCGAGCCCGTTACGACAAAACGGAAGCTTTGGGTGCAGAATTGTATTCCTCCTCGCAATCGAGAGGTACATGGTCGGAACCCATTAAACTGCAGGTGGCCGGCGACAGTCTGACCGCCGCACATCCGGCGCTGAGTAACGATGGTTCGGTTCTGTATTTTGTGTCGGATATGCCGGGAGGATTTGGTGGGAAAGACATCTGGAAAGCGGAAAAAAGTGGTGCTACCTTCAGCAATCCGGTAAATCTTGGCGAAAAAATAAATACTCCCGGTGATGAAATGTTCCCCTTTATAAGAGACAATGGAGAATTGTATTTTTCATCGAATTACCGGCTTGGTATGGGAGGCTTCGATATTTTCAAAGCCGTGGAAAATGAAGATAATACCTGGACCGTGGAAAACATGGGGTACCCTGTGAATTCACCCAGCGATGATTTTGGTATTGCTTTCGTGGCAGGTGAAAATAAGGGAATGTTTTCATCCAACAGAAAAGGTTCACGCGGCGATGACTTATATGAATTTGTGGTTCCTCCAAAAATATTTAGGGCAGAAGGGGAGGTGTTTGATAAAGAAACCGGCACCCACATCGATGGTGTAAACGTGAGAATTATTGGAACGGACGGAACAAGTCTTCGTATGAGAACCCAAAACGGTAAATTCCAGATGACCTTAAAACCTGAAACGGAGTATGTGTTTGCTGCATTTAAAGACGGTTATCTTCGTGATAAAGCATCAGCAAACACAATTGGTCTTGAAGACAGTAAAAGTTTCAGGTTTGAGTTGTTTCTTTCTCCTACCGATGCGCCTGTCAATATCGAAAATATAAACTATGAGTTTGGAAGCTGGGAATTGCTTCCCCAGTCAGAAACTTCACTTGATACTTTGGTGGCCACGCTCATGGTAAATCCAACAATTACTGTTGAAATCATGTCTCATACCGACTACGTAGGAAGTGACCAGTTTAACTTTGAGCTTTCACAAAAACGGGCACAGAGTGTCGTGGATTACCTCATTGAAAGAGGCATCAGTCCACAACGATTGGTGGCAAAAGGTTATGGCGAAACATGGCCCAAGACTGTTACCCGTGTACTTGCCCGGCAATACGATTTCCTGAAACGCGGAGACGAACTGACCGAAGAGTTTATTTTAAACCTCAGCGATGAGCAACAGGAAGCTGCACGTGCTATTAATCGCCGTACAGAGTTCAGGGTCCTTTCTACTGATTTTATCGAAAGGTTTGATGCGGAACCGGAAAATTAACTCTAACCACAGGTTTCAGTCCCGGAGATATCAGGCTGAAGCCCGGGGATAATCAGCGGTGACAAAAATTCTCCCATTCACCCGGAACTGGATTTATTATTCCGGTTCGTTTTTGTTACATTTGCATTAACCGCTCAACCTTTCTATTTATTGAAACCATTTCCGCTGGTGGTAAAAAGGAAAGAAAAACATGCGCATAATAAACTATAAAGTTCACCGCTGCTCTCTGCTCATGACTACTAGATATACCGGCGTTGTTTTTTTTGCGATTTCTTAAGCATGATGCTGTCGATGGAGTAATTACCCGCGCCGGTGAACAATAAAAAAGTAAATATCAGCAGGAAAAGCAACGCCTTTTCCTTAACAGCAAAAGGATCTGCACTGTGTACATGAAAGGCGGCCACTGCCATGGTTATTATCAGGGGGATTGTTGCCAGTCGGGTAAAAAGCCCCAGTAGAATTAATGCTGAGCAAAGGAATTCAGCAAAAACTGCCAGCAGCAGCGAAAGTGCAGGGTTCATTCCCAATACGCTTGAAAACGATTCAGGATCACCACTAAATAACTGTATAAGTTTAGGGTATCCATGTGTAAGCAAAAATGCTGCTGCCACTGTCCGGATTAAAAGCAATCCCAGGTTTACATTGGCAACAGGTAATGTTTTACGTAAAAGAGTATTCATTACTTTGAATTTTCTGCAACATACTTTCTGTTACAGTCGTTTGTTCATGGTTAACAAACCGTCTGTAAGTATTGTTGAAAAAATAAAACCTCCAAAGGAGTGAAATGTGTTATTGCCGAATACTTATACCATCCGTTTATGAGTTGGTTAAATCCGGGAAAAGGTTTTGCGATTCCCGGGTTAAATGTTTTTTTAAATAAAAATTTACTTTTTCCAGCAATACTTCTTTTTTAAATGGCTTGGCAATATAATCATCACAACCTGCCTCCAGGGCAAGTTCCTTATCGCCTTTTACTGCCAGAGCTGTCACTGCCAATACAGGCAAATCCGGTCGAAGTTGTTTTATTTGTTTTGTTGCCTCAAGTCCTCCCATTAAAGGCATTTTTAAATCCATTAAAACAAGCCTTACCCTCTGATTCTGCCGGCATTCCTCAACAGCCAGTTTTCCGTTTTTAACAGATACGCACTCAAGCTGTCCCATTTTTAAAATTGTTTTCAGATAGAACTGATTTACAACATCATCCTCTGCAATCAGAACAACCGGTTTACTTTCAATGGTTTCATATTTTTGGGCATCCAAAGTTTCTGTTGCTTCTTCTGAAATCGGAATTGAAAACATGACCGAAGTTCCATAACCTTTTTCTGACGACATTGAAATAGTTCCACCCAACAATTCAACCAATCCTTTTGAAATTGACAGTCCCAGGCCACTTCCTTCGTATCCCCGTGAAAGCCTTGAATCTTCCTGAACAAAATTATTGAAGACTTTATCAACCATTCCCGGTTCTATTCCGATTCCGGTGTCTTTTACAAAGAACTCCAGTCTATTACTTTTTATGATATATCCAATTTGGATGGTTCCCCAATGGGTGAACTTTATCGCATTATCGATTAAGTGCATCAAAATCTTTTTTAGCAGCTCCTGATCCGATTCAATATGAAGATCTTCTTTATAGCCATTTAATTCAATGCTCAATTCCACATTATGTCGTTTGTGGTCCTTTTTGTAAAGCTCATAAAGGTTGTAAAGCATATTGTGGAGCGAAAATTTCTTTTTATCAACCGGCATGTTGCCCGATGTGATTAGAGAAATATCCATATAGGAGTTAATGGTATTTATCAGCCGGTTGCTGCTTTCCTGCAGCACCATGTAATACTCCTCCTTTTCTTCCGGTGTAATGTCGGGCTGAGATAAAACATTGCCAAATCCAAGAATTCCATTAAGTGGTGTTCTTACCTCATGCGAAATGTTATTCAAAAAGGCCGTTTTTAATTTGTCGGCGGCTTCTGCTTTTTCTTTTTCAATGATCAGGTTCTTTTCCAGCCTTATTTTCAGATTAACATTTACAAGTAACTGTGAGAAAATACTGAGAAGCACCTTTTCTCCTTCCGAATATTCATGACCATCATTGACCCAGTCAAAGCCCACAAAGCCGGTGCATTTTGTACCTTCCATCATGGGCAATGCTATGGTGCTTTTTATATCCTGTGGCTCAAGTACCAATCTCAGCGGATTATCTTCCGGAAGGGAATGAACATCAGCAAGAAAAAAAACTTTCCCACTCTTATGGGATTCTACGAAAGCCTCAAGGAGTTTTATATTCAGATTTTGCAAATTGTCTATCTGTGGAGAAATTCCTTCTTTACACCATTCATAGGTATTCCTGGTTATGTTCCTGCTCCAGTCGTATTCGAAAATATAGGCACGGTCGGCATCTGCAAATTTTCCCATTTCTGCAAGCGAGGAATTAATGGTGTTTTCAAGGTTATCTACAATTACATTAATGTAGCCCGATGCTATATTTATCAACACCGACTGCAATGCAGAATGGTATTTTAATGCTTCCTCTGTTTTCTTTTTTTCAGTAATTTCCTCTTTGACTGCAACAAAATGAGTTATCTCCCCTTCGTTGTTAAACAATGGGGAAATTGATGAATTTTCCCAGTACAGGGTGCCATCTTTTCTCCTGTTAAGGATTTCACCGTGCCAGTCTTTACCTGCCAAAAGCGTATTCCACAAGTTTTCATAGAATGGTAGGGGGTGTATTCCTGAATTTAACAGTCCTGGCGTCTGGCCAATGGCTTCTTCCCTCGAATATCCTGTATGTTCTGAAAACCTGGAATTTACATATTCAATAATGCCTTTCGTATTTGTAATCATTATAGTATCAGGACTTTGTTCCACAGCCTTTGAAAGTTTTAGCGCTGTTTCTTCGGCATTCAGCCGTTTTATATAGTTGCTTAACTGGGAAGCTACCACTTCAATTATCCTGACACTGTCTGAATCGTATGCCTTTTGGTTCTTATAGCTCTGCAATATAATAGCACCCACAGCGGTTTCCCCGTCGAATAGAGGAACCCCCATCCAGCATTTCGATTCCGGACCGTACCTTACCAGATTTTCTTTTGCAGCCAGTTTTTCCAGGTCGGAATGCGAAAATAAATGCGATTTCTTTTCTTTGATAAGCCAACCTGTAAGGGAATCTTCCGCAGGCCATAACAACGGGTTTTCACTGCAATTTTCAAAATCAACAGGTGAATAAAGCATATTTGTTTCAGGTTTTAACAGCACCAGTGTGAGGTTTTCCGCCTCCATCAACTGGTTAAGATCATTTTGGATGCCGTTGAACAGTTCCTGTAAATTCATTCGGTTTACCATGGCTGTGGCCATGTTGTACTGCATGGTCTGAACCAGTTCCCGCCGTTTTAAACCGGTGATATCCCTGCCAATTCCTACCAGTCCGGTAATTTGGCCGTTTCTGTCGCGCAGGGGAAGTTTTGATGACAGCAGCCACTGTTTGTTTCCGTGCCTATCATATAAAATTTCTTCCCGGTTAAGAATGGGATTTCCTGTTTTTAAAACATACTGATCATCGGCATAAAACTGCTCGGCTATTTCTTTTGGATAAATCTCAAAATCATTTTTGCCAATAATTTCTGCTTCATTCCTGCCTCCCATGTATCGAATTTCTGTTGTGTTGGCTAGGATTTTTCTGCATGCAAGGTCCTTTGAATAGATTGAATCGGGAATATTATTAATGAGGGTTCGAAGAAGCATTCGTTCATTTTTTAACATTTGTTCTGCATGGACCCTTTCGGTAATATCCCTGACAATCATAATTGAATAGGATTCACCTGAACTGCTGGAAAAGAGTGCAACTGAAACTTCAGCCGAAAATATTTGTCCGTTTTTTCTTAACAGACGCAGTTCACCTCTTGCTTTTCCGAATTTTTCCCGTTCAGCCATCAGCACCGGCAGGCGGGGATCTGCACAGTCAATAATCTTTTCCCTTGGAGTATGAATCAGCTCCTCCTCGGTCATCCCCAGCATCTCACAGGCAGCGGGATTTGCGGATATGGCATTGCCGCCGGGCCTGGTAATTGCTATAGCGTCAATACTGTTTTCAAAGAACGCCCTGTAACGTTGCTCACTTTCCCGTAACGCCTCCTCGCTTTTCCTGCGTGCCTCAACTTCTTTTTTTAAATCTTCCAGCAACTCCAGGGTTGCCCGGTGGGTAGCCTGTATTTCCCTTGTCTGCTCTTCAACCAGCCGGGCCAGGTATGCCTCCTTGTTGCGCTTTTCTACACGACCTGCCTTAATGGAGTCCATAGCCCTGATTTGTGCTGTCAGTTCCGCTTCATCCACAGGTTTCGAAAGAAAGGCTTCTGCCCCTGCTTCCAGTGCCCGGATGCGGCTTTGTTTTTCCCCTTTCAGAGCCGTTACAAAAACTACAGGTATGTCGGCGAGTTTTTCATTCGATTTTATTTTTCTGCACACTTCATAACCATCCATGCCCGGCATTATAATGTCGAGCAGAATTACATCCGGATCTTCGGCAAGGGCAGTTTTAATTCCTTCCTCTCCCTCAAGTTCTGTAAACACAATGGCATTTGTAAAAACATCCGTTATAAGTGCTTTAAGGATGATCAGGTTGTCGGCATTATCGTCTATAGCGAGTATTTTAATCTTTCTATTTTCCATACAGTGTAGCTTCCAGCGTTTCAAAGAACATTTTATATTCGATTGGTTTCGGTATGTAGGCATCAAATCCGTGTGCAAGAATTATTTCCCTGTCGGTTGTCAAAGCGCTTGCAGTAAGCGCAAACACAGGAATACGATTCAGCTGCGGGTCGTTCCGTATAATTTTGAAGGCTTCAATGCCATTCACCTCCGGCAGGGCAATATCCATTAAAATAAAATCGGGCTTGTGTTTTTTTGCCATCTCCACTCCCTGCCGGCCATTAACAGCCTCAATTACTTCATATTTTTCAGCCAGCAGCGCTTTTACTGTAGTCATATTATCGGGATTATCTTCCACAACCAGCGCCAGTGGCTTCCCCTTATCTAAAAGCATCCTGCTCGCCAACGGCTTTTTCAACTCCGGGAATACCAGGTCCCTTATGGTTTTTAAAAGGTCATTTCTGCTCACATCCCCTTTTTGAATAAGCTGATGGACATTATTTCTTTTCAAAAAGGCCAGTTCCTCTTTTGTAATGTGCTTGGCTGTAAGAATAAGTACCGGAACATGTGCGGTGGGTTCAGCTTCCCTTAATATTTTCAGAACCTGGAATCCATCCATACGGGGCATCATTAAATCAAGCACCATGGCGTCAGGAACAGTTTTTCCAACGATTTCCAGGGCTTCCTCCCCTCCGCGGGCAACCAATACATTGAATCCGTATTCGTTCAGGATGTCAGTCATCTGAATAATGGCAGGTTCGCTGTCGTCAACCAATAAAATTGTTTTTTCCACAGGTGAAACTTCATGCTCCGGCGATCCGCTTTCATCCGGTATTTCAACCAAAGCATCTTTCTTTTCATAACTATTCCCACTGCCTGCATTGAACTGCAGGGGAATCAGCAGCGTAAACTCAGAACCCTTACCGGGCGTACTTTTAACTTTTATGTGCCCGCCAAGCATATGTGCATACTTTCGCGCAATTGCCAGTCCCAGGCCTGTTCCGCCAAATTTGCGCGAAGTACTGCTGTCGGCCTGCTTAAACTCATCAAAAATGTAAGGAAGGTTCTTTTCTTCAATTCCAATGCCGGTATCAACAACTTTTATCTCAAGAAAATTATCTTTATCAGAACAGGTTACCTCCACCGATCCCCTTTCTGTAAACTTAATAGCATTCCCTACCAGGTTTATCAGTATGTGCCTGATTTTGGCGGTATCGCTAAATATCGGGAAGCATTGGGGCTTACAGGTTTTTCTAAGTTCGATTTCCTTTTGTTTTGCCTGCGGTTGAACCATATTCACGACTTCTTCAACTACTGTACAGGCATTAAATTCATTTATATTGATCTCTTCTCTTCCCGATTCAATTCTGGATAAATCGAGAATATCGTTTATCAGCGCAAGCAGGTGTTTGCCGTTGCGTTCCACAACGTCAAGATAGCTGTGTTCTTCATCAGGAATTTTTCCCGTCAGCCTCCGGCTGAGTACCCCGGTAAGAGCTATTACTGAGTTGAGGGGTGTGCGCAACTCATGGCTCATGTTCGACAAAAAGCTGGTTTTAAACCGGCTTGCCTCATCGAGCTGCCGTTTTTGCCTTTCAAGCTCTGCATTCTGTTCAACCAACTCTGCCGATTGCTGAGTAAGTTCAAATTTTTGAACCTCCAGTTCCCGGTTTTGTTCTTCCAGCTTTCCGGAAAAATGCTGTATGCTCCGGAAAGCAAGTATACCCTGCACCCTGGCATTTAAAATGTCGAAGAACCTCTCCATTAACTGAACCGATTCTCTACTAAACGGATTTAAGCTGCACAACGAAAAAACTGCCATAGTTTTACCTCCACTCATTACAGGAATGGTAATGATTTCCTGCGGGACGATTTTTCCGGGTGCGGCATAAAACAGAAAACGTGAATCTTCTGAAGCAAGCTTCAGGTGCTGAATTTTCCCTGAAGTAACAGCCAAACCAATTTCCCCTTCCGGAATGTCGGCCCTGAACGATTGTTTGGCTTGTTCACCGGCTCCAATCGATTCATAATGGAAGAAAGCATTTTTCCCCTCATCAAGTAAATAAGCCATAGCCATCTGAGCGCCTGTTTCTTTTATAAAGGCGTTTAAAACTGTTTTGAAAAATTTCCGGGGTTCGTTTTCATTAAGGATCAGCTGCGATAAAGCCGAAAGCCGCTCATGAACTATTATGTTATTTTGTATTTCTTCTGCCAGTTTATTCAGAGATGCTGAAAGGACTCCGAATTCATTTTTTGAAGTGTAGGCATTGCGCGCCGTTAAATCTCCTTCAGAAAAACGCCGCGTAGCCCTGGTAAATGCTGAAAGCGGCTGACGTATGTTTTTCCACAAAACAAAATAGATGAGCAGGGAAATGATGGAAATGGCAATCAACATGCCTGTCATTCTGATGTTTAGCGAACGGTTTAATTCCTGTGATGCGCTGTAAAGTTCCTGTTCTTTCGCTCTTGCAAAATTGTCGATAACATTTATCAACTGCAGCAGTTTATTTACCTGCTGCCCTCCCTCACCGTCAGCCAGTGTCCGGTTAACAGCCTCACCAACATGTCCTAGACGAAACATTCGTATGGTTTCATCAGCAACAATATCCCATTCTATCAAAGCCCTGAAAACAGAATCTACATCGGCAGCCGGTCCCAGATATCGGCTCTCAATGATTCTCAACTGCTCCTCAGCTTCTTCCCGGCTTACATTAATCCGTTTTAAAGCATTTGTTTGTTCCCGCTCATTGTCAGCTATGAAAAAACTTTTCATATCTATTTGGATTGAAAGCACATGGTTTTGCAGTAAACCTACCGCCCGCTGCACGGCGACAGGATGGTTGTGTATAATTTCGGTCTGATATTGAAGACGTTCATTCTGATTGTAGGTCATCCAGCCCAGCACTATCACAAAAGCCAGCAAGGCAAGAAAACCCGTAATCAGCTGGGTTTTAATGCTAATATCCTTAACATTCATCTGGTTTTTTTTAATTTAGGTTTTTTTGTTCAAATCATCAACTGCATGTAATCCTCCCAATGCATCTTTACAAGACACATAATTTGTTGTTTGCTCTATTTTTATGTTATTTATTCAGAAGCGTCAATCTGAATAAATGGACGGTTATTTGGTGGTGCAATATATTAAATTTCTATCGACGAAAAATTCCCGACTGGTAAAATATTTCAGTAAAGCCTTGTTGCTTCAATAGTTCACGTTCGGTTTCCCCGGCAACAATCAATCCATTGGTAGCCAATGATTTGGTTATCTTGTTGAGTATAATTTCCCGGTATGCGGGCTTGTAATAAAACAGCAGGTTGGCGCAAAATACCAAATCGAAATTGCCGAAAATGCTTGAAGGCGGAACAGTGCTATGCTCCTCCAGCAGATCAAAAACTGAAAACTCAATGTTTCTTTTCAGTTCATTTTTAATGCAATAGTTATCGTTACCTGATCTCCTGTTTTCGGAATCGAACCAACTTGATATCCTTTTCAAAGATACCTGGTCCAGCGAAAATGATGTGTAACATCCAAGCTTTGCATGCTCAATCTGACTTTTCGACTTGTCGGTGGCAAATATTCGATAGCGAACCGCATCTTTTTTCATGTTTTCATTTTCCTCCAGCAGGATGGCAAGGCTATAAGGTTCCTGACCCGCTGCACATGCCGCCGACCATATCCGGATTTCCTTTCCCTTGCTCCGCTTATCGGCAATGAGGGGAGGAAAAACAATTTTCTCAAGTACGGAAAAGGTCAGCGGATTCCGGAAAAATTCACTGTAACTGTTCTGAAGCAAACCTTTTAAAACCTGCAGCTCATCTTTATTATTCAGTGCAAATTGAATGTAATCATCAATGGATGTTAAGCTGTTTTCCGATAAGCGTTTTTGGAAGGAAGCTTCCACAAATGAATCCTCAAACATTCCTGCATCGATCCCAAGCTTATGAAATGCTTTTTGTCCACTTAACTTTATACTATTTTCCATTGACTACCCTGAATTTTAATTTTAGATAATAAATGGACGATGATAGAAAATTTTTAAACACAATGAATTATGTAGTAACTATTTTTTCGTGCAAAATTTTATTTCAGGAATCATTTGTTAATTAAATAGATGAAAATATTAAGTTAAATTACCTTTTTCATATAATAAATGATATATTAGTCCTGCCAAAAATTAAACAAAAACCTGAATCCGGTTAATCATGACTAAAATTTCTGTCCTCTTTCTGCTGGTTCTGTTTTCAGTAGCAGCAAATGCCCAAAATATTATTGAGCATCCTTCTTTTAAAGGCAGTACCGCCAATTACATCAAAATTCAAAAAATTGAACGTTCCGATACGGCAACCGTTATTGATTTTATTTTCCATTATCCACCGGGAATGAAGAGAATTGTACCAAAAGAAACTTATATCCGGGACAGCAGGGGCGGAGACACATTATATGTGAAAAGTGCTAAGGGAATTGAAATAGGGGGTGAGCATTTTATGCCGGAAAGTGGCTTAATGGAGTATACGCTTGTTTTTCCTGCGGTTGGTGAAGGTGTGAAAACCATTGATTACATTGAAGGAGTGCGGAAGATTTATGGAATCGATTTAGGAAGCAGTGAGAAATTCTCTGTTTTCCCCGAACCGCTGCTGGGCAACTGGCTCCGCACTGATGGAAGCAATGAATGGGTATATGGTTTTTACGAAGATTTGGTTATATACGACAGCGACATCTGGAAGCAGGTTTTCATCAGCCAGAAGGATGATGTGTACGAGGTCGTTTTGCAAAAAGAGGGGAAGCGGGAGAAGTTCATCGTAAAACAGCAGGGTGATTTGCTTCTCGCAGGTACGGCTATGGATAACCTCGAGACCTATAGCAGGGAACGGATTGAAAAGCCGAGTTATGTAATTGCCAACGATGAAGAATTCCGGCTGCCTGTATTTAAAAAAGATACGGCTGTTTACTGCGGCTATATCAAAGGTTACCATCCGGATATGGGCAAAACAGGTATGATATACGTGAACAACATCATCAGCCAGGAGCGGGAATCTTATCTTATTGCCATTAATCCGGACGGAACATATACTACCCAATTCCTGATGATATATCCGCAACAGGTTTTTGTCAGGATGCTGAATTTTAATGATGCTGTTTATTGTGAACCGGGAAAAACTACCTTCCAGTTAAACGACTACTCGAAGTATTACGATCAAATTGGGCCTGGCCTTTTATTTATGGGACACACTGCTCGGGTTAATCAGGATCTGATGGCAATGAAAGGAATTCAATTCTCCAATTACCACGAAATGCGGGAAAAAATTCTGGAAATATCTCCTAAAGATTATAAAGCCTATTACCTCGATATCAAAAACAAGGAACTGGAGGCCCTAAATGAATATGCACAATCGCATGCTGTCAGCAAAAAGGCATTGCAGATAAAAAAGATGCAAATCAGCTTCAATGCCAGCCAGAATATTTTATCCTTTAATATGAACAGGGAAACGGCATACAGGAGAAAACACCAAATTCCACAAGACCAATATGAAATTCCACTGGAGAAAGCAGAGCTGTCAAAAGATTTTTACAATTTTATTAACCCGGATGAACTGAATTATCCCTTATCTGTAGTTGCGGGTAATGATTACTACTACCTTATAAACCGGATAAAATTTTCAGATATTATCAATCCCTCAGGCAGTGTTTCTGTAAATTTTTGGGAAGTAATTACATCAGACCTTGAAAAAAGGGGAATAGCTTTGGAGGCCAGTGAAAAAAAATTGTTTGAAAAGATTGCTGATTGTGAAACTGATGAACAGCGGTCGCAAGTGGCTCTGGAAGATTCGGCAGTATTTAATGCTATCAGCAGAAAGTACAAAGATGTTATCAGGGAAATCGCATCAGAAATAATGGAGAAAAAAAGTGATGAAACCTTTAAGAAAGGGCTTAAAGATTATTTCAATATGGAGGCTGGCTTCGCAACAGACATCATGAAGGCGCAGGACAGGTTCAACAGAATGCAATCAACATTTAAACCTCTGTCGGAAAAGCAAAAAGAACAGGTAAAGATTGATATCCAGGATGATTTTATAGTTGCGGACTTGCTTGAAGCAAGTGCTGAACTGGAAAAGGAAATTGCAAAAATGAAGGAATCTTTTCATAGTAAAACTGGTTTTGTTGTAAACGAAACTCCGGAAGTAACCGAAGGCGACCTGTTTGATACAATAATGAAAAAGTATGAGGGAAAAGTTGTTTTTGTCGATTTCTGGGCCACCTGGTGCGGCCCCTGCCGCTCGGGGATGAAACGCATAAAACCGCTGAAAGAAGAGCTGAAAGATAAAGACATGGTTTTTGTTTACATTACCAATCCTTCGTCACCTAAAAAAACATGGGAAACACTCATTCCCGATATTCATGGCGAACACTATTACCTGACCCAGGACGAATGGAATACTATTGCCGCACGATTTAAGGTAAGCGGAATCCCTCACTATGTGCTGGTGGATAAAAAAGGTAACGTGGTGCAGGATAAAGTCTATTTTGCCTCGTCAAATACCGAACTGAAAAAATTATTTGAAGAACACCTGGAAAATTAAAATGGCTTCGTGATTTTTAGTGCCTTGATGCCTTGGTGGCAATTCCTTTTTCACCACAAAAACACAAAGACACAATGAAAACACTAAGAACAAGATAAAGTACAACAAATTAAAATTTTGTGAATCTTAGTGTCTTAGTATCTTAGTGGCAATTCCTTTCTCGCCACCAAGGCACAGAGACACAAAGAAAACACTAAGAAGCAGATGAAAAAAAATAAAATAAATCTTTGTGAATTTTCGTGCCTTAGTGTCTTAGTGGCTATAAGGTCTTTGATAAAATAATTTCAGTAAAAACTTTGAAATGGATTTTCTAATTATAAATCTTACAAAAATTTATTCAAATGCCAGAAAAAAGCTATTTGCCATTAACTGAAGATATGGAAAGTATTGCCAGAGCTATTGTTGATTCTGCTTATAAAGTTCATTCCAGGTTAGGCCCCGGTTTACTGGAAAAAGTGTATCAAGTTTGTTTTTGTTATGAACTGCAAAAGCATGGGGTATATTATCAAAGACAGGTAGATATTCCAATTGTATATGACGAAGTTAAATTTGAAGAAGGTTTACGACTTGATGTTCTTGTCGAGAATAAAGTTATTTGTGAAATCAATGCAATTGAAAATGTTAATCCGGTATGGGAAGCACAAATTTTAAGTCATTTAAAATTAACCGGAAACAGGCTGGGATTTCTGATTAATTTTGATGTGCCAAGAATAAAGCAGGGAATCCGCAGATTCGTTGTATAGATTAGAAAATATGATGAGGAAAATCATAGTGAACCTTAGTGCCCTGGTGTCTTAGTGGCAGTTCCTTTTTCGCCACCAAGGCACGAAGACACGAAGAAAACACTAAGAAAAAACTACATTAAAAAGAAACAGGTGCTCCGCAGATAATGATATCCTTTGGTTAGTCATATAGCAGGTATAAGAAAATAAGGTTTAGGAAAAATCAGTTTGGAATGTGACCGCTGCCTGAATGAAGATTATTTGAGGTTGCTGGTTATTTAAAATCAAGTGTCGGATTTGGGAAAATCCGACTCCCGAAACCCACGCCCGGAACATTGAACCCGGGATTCCAAAAACACCGGGATTCATGTATGCCTCAAAACTGAACGCTTATTCCCTGTTGCTATTTCGCCACGGTAACTAAAAGGACTTTCATCTCTTTAAGCATTATTGCCGGGCAATTAGATGAACCTGTCAGCCAGATCAGGCAGGCTGTTCACTTTATACACTTTTTTCTGAACCCCACGCCCATGAAAGAGGTAAAAGAATTTTTGACCTGGAATTTGTAGGAATTCCTGAAAGCATCAGTTGCCTTTTTAAAAAATAAAATAGCAATTTCTGTACCCGTATAAAGTTTATTCAATTTTGACTCAACTTAGATATAACTTTGACACAACTTTGACTTAACTATGACTTATGTCAAATTTGAGTCAAAAATAATTTTTAGATAATTTGGTGTTGATTAGAACATTTGCTATATTTGATAGAGGTGGAGTTTTAATTTAAATCTAATCCTATGGCTAGAATAGATAGCCTTTTCAACAGCGGCCGGGGGAGATTGGGGAACCTGGTGTTTTATAAAGTGGGCGATAAAAATTATGTCCGCACGCGGGCTGAGCATTTCAGGGATCAAAAGTCGCCTGCCCAACTGGCCCAGCGGCAACGAATGCAGGTGGTGAATAAGTTTTTGAGTGCATTTCGCGACCTTCTCCGGATAACATTTGCCGTGGAATCTGATGGTATGACAGCAAGGGCTGCAGCATTGTCCTGTAATTTACGCAATGCGCTGGCGGGAGCGTACCCTGACATTCATATTGACAACAGCAAAGCGCTGCTTAGCCGGGGGCCATTGCCATTACCGGCACGTGCATGGGTGGAAAACCATCCGGAGGGGCTCCTCGTGCGGTGGGAGAATGGTGAGGAAGCAACCGGAGAAGCAGCCCGCGATAACCTGTTGGTGATGGCACTGTCGGAAGAAACCGGACAGAGTGATTACAAATTCACCGGTGTAAATCGCTCAGCGGGTGAATGTATATGGAAGCCGGCTTTTAAACTGACTGAAAACGCCTTGCCCGGTGTCTGGATCGCCTTCCGCAACAGGCAGGAGACGCTGATGAGCGACAGTATGTATGTAGGAGAGTAAAAATTCCCTCTCTTTAATTACCTCATAAAACAATTTATATTTAGTAATGATATTAAAATTGGTTCTGAAGCAAAATTTCTTATCCGTAAAATCCGGGAAATTTGTGGATAAGATTAAGGAAAGAGCATTCACTGATTTTCCGGGTTTCCATTGGCAGCATGAAGCATTTAATTAATTTCTTTAATGCAGTTAAGGAGTTTTCGCCCTGCCTGTATCCTTTGGTACCAATAAACCTTATTTCCGGTACCCTAACCTTAGTAGCATTCCGGAATCTAATCTCTCTTCAAACCTTGTTACCTTATTTCCACTAGTGAATTTTTTAACGATTCAAAGCGGAAATGCTGTTGTCTTAATAAAGGAATAAGGTCTGAGGGGGATGGGGTGATTAAATGTTCTGCTAAGTCTCTCTCGGTATTCAACCTAACTCCAAAATGAATAACTTGGAGCTTAGGTTAAGTTATATTACTTATGAAAGCAGGTGCGTAATTGTGTGAGATTGCTTTGCTGCGCGCGCAATGACGGCTTCGTTGCGGGTAAATATTACGGCGCTTCAGGTATCGTGTTGTTTGATGCAACATTTGCGCCGCAGAGATAATCTCCCACAAATTTATTATATAGTAGGTTTGTCAGAAGAATAAGATTGTTGTTTTCATAATCCTGAAACACTTTTTCTGTTGTGGAATTTAATGAAATTTCCCGCTGCCTTTACCCTGTAGTGCCAATAAATCATATTCCCGGCATCCAAAACTCTCCGCTCCAACACCTGTTACTATGCCGCAAAAAAGCCGTCCCAAAATCTTATTCCGGGACGGCTGCTAATTAATAACCTGTAAAAATAAATAAATTTTATTTCCGTTCGCGACCGTAAAAACGGTCTTCATTGAAATGTTCAGAGTTATACAGCTCATCGTCTGTGGTATCCTCACTGCGGCGGTCTGTATCTTCAGGCTGTTGTTTGTCCCTGAAGTTTGCCAGCACGCTTTTTTCATAATCAGAATGAACCGGAGTATTTTCACGATACCTGTATGTAGGTATATTCCGCAACGAGTGCTGATCGATTCCATCGGCAATTACTGTTTTATGGTCGGTATCAATTCGGGCAACTCCAATGGGAATTATCATGTGAATGCTGCCCTTGCTGTCCTGGTATTCATGTATTCCATCTTCATGTTCGGCGCTAAAAGGGTCATGGTCACCCGGCAGGATGGATTCATCGATTGCCACATCGATATATCTTACTTTTTCGCGTGCTACATCCACCACCAGTCCTGAAACAGTTCCCACTGCATCATGGTTTGCATCGTGTACTTCCCATCCCCTTACATCGGGTTCATTTTTGGCTATCTTGTAATCTTTTAAGTCTTTCAGGTAGTTTAATTTCCTGTTGTGTGATTTTGAGTCTGCCATGTGTTCTGTTTTTAATATTTTTTCATTATTTGAAAGTAATTTCAGTTTATTACTGCATTTTCCTGTTGTATATGAAAGTTAACAATAAATCAGCCCTTTATTCAATTGAAGTAGTCTGACTTTTTTGTTCCATTTTTTCCAGGATACCGGCAGCTTCTTCAAAGAACGATTCCATTTCATTCTTTTGTTCGGAAGCCATTTGCTGATCGTCAATTTCCTGAGCAGCATCCATTACACCGGAAGCCTCATTCTGGAGGTCGGGGTAATACTGGTTTTGCAGGTTTTGGATAACATTTGCAGCGCTTGAGAAGGCGCTCCGTACAACTGTAGCATGCTGTTGTTCCATATTTTCATCCTGCAGCTGGTTGGCCTCCTGTTTTATCTGGTCAAGCTCACCTTCCCAGGTTCCCTGCCCCTGGGATTGTTCATTGGCTACTGCCATCAATGCATCGGAAAGTTTGGTTATGCCTTCCTGAACGCTTTGCCGGTTCAAATCATCAGCTGATTTGTCCTCGGCGAAGTTGATAAATTCCTGAACCCTTGAGTTTGTTTCAGTCCTGCTTCTGTCGGCATCATAGGGCGCAATTGCCTGGCTTTGTTCCTGTCCGAATTCAGAGTCTTGTTCCTGTTCCTGTTCAAATTGAGCAACATCCTGTACCTCATCGGTATCGGAAGCAACAAACCATATAACAAGGGCTATAACAACAATTCCCAGGATTACCCATCCTACCGGGGATTTTTTCTTTTTTTCCACATTTAATTCTGCCATAACTATTCTTTTTAATTTAAATTGTATGTTTTTTGACGTTGATTAACGCTAGTATAACAGGCATGTAAAACGAAAAGTTCAACATTTAACGATATGATTATGAATTATTCATGATTAAGCAGGAGCCCTGAAGCAGCATTTTTTGGTTGTCGCAGTTCACGCTCAAACACATATGCGGCATTCGCCCTTTTTTCGGGTACACTTTCTCTTGTCGGAAGCGAAATATATCAGCACCACTTAAACATATAACTTTATTATTCTGTTAATTAATAATCAAAAAATAGTGTTAACCATGGAATCAATTTTTAGAAGATTATTGAATGCCGGTATGGGGGTAGCCTCAAAAACCACAAGGTTTGCCGAAGATTTAATTAAGGAGTTGGTAGAACAGGGGAAAATTTCACAGGATGAAGGCCGGAAATTTATGGATGACCTGGAGCGAGAAGGAAGTGAACAGCGGCAGGTTTTTGAGAAGGAAATGAATGCTTACCTTGAAAAGGCGCTGAAAGAAATGAATGTCCCCACACGGGAAGATTATAAACGGCTTGACGAAAGGATTTCAATACTGGAAAGATCGCAGCCCGGTGCTACACAGGTAAGAAACATCAATCCCTGATATTGTCCCGAATAGCGGCATAAATTTTCTCTTGTACTTTCTATTGGCATGGGAAATTCATTCCTTAGGTTAATTCGATCGGTTTATTCTGCCGGTTTATATGCGTTATATGGGTAATATTTCAATAACTTTGGCGTTTTATTGGATATAAATAGGCGAATGAATCGTAAATTTTACCTGGTTATTCTGTGTTCAGTAACTGTCTTGTTGGGTAAGGCTCAAATAGGAGGTGAAAAAACTTACCAGTTCCTGGAGTTGACCAATTCGGCGCGCATTGCTGCACTGGGGGGTACGCAGGTAGCCCTTTCCGACACTGCCGACCTGAATCTTCCTTATCACAATCCCGCTTTGCTTCATGAAGGAATGAACAATCATTTTCTTGTAAATTATGTAAATTATCTGGCGGATATCAATTACGGATATGCCTCTTATGTTCCGCAGCTAAATGTTAAAGGGAATCTTGCCTTTGGAATGCACTATATAAATTACGGGGAATTCAGGGAAGCTACCGAAAGGGGAGAACTCACGGGGAATTACTTCCATGCTGCTGAATATGCTCTGAATATTATTTATTCCGATGTTTATAAAAGGCTTCGTTACGGGGCAAACCTGAAGCCGGTATATTCAGTTTTTGAAAGTTACCGCTCATTTGGTTTGGCGGCCGATTTGGGGGTTGCCTACAGCAGCAAAGACAGCCTCACCAATGTGGGGTTGGTGGCACGAAATATTGGCGGCCAATTAACCACTTATTACGACAATGGCACCAAAGAACCCATACCTTTTAACCTGCAGGCAGGAATTAGCAGAAGGTTAAAACATGCACCCGTTATTTTTTCGCTCACCATGCAACACCTTACCAACTGGGATTTGGCATGGTATGAGGGAGAGGATGAACAAACCCTTGAAACCTGGTACCAACGTCAGGAAAGCTTCCCCAAACAAATCATGCGCCATGCTGTGCTGGGGGTAGAAATCCTCCCTTCCGATAATTTTATACTCAGGGCAGGCTATAACTATCAGCGCAGGCAGGAACTTAAATTTGATGAGCGACTTTCAACCGTAGGTTTTTCAATGGGTTTTGGTGTGAAAATAAAAAGATTCAGACTCGATTTTGCTACCTCCCGTTTTCACCTGGCAGGTTCTTCCAACTTATTCTCCCTGGCTGTAAACCTGAATGAACATTTTTAATAAAAAGACTGTTTGGTCTGATTTAAAATTCCTCTTATCTTTGCGTTAAATGCATAACTAATGACTGAAAAGAAAATTATCATTGCCATCGACGGGCATTCCTCATGCGGGAAAAGTACTCTTGCCAAATCACTGGCCAGGGAATTGGGATATGTGTATATTGACAGCGGCGCCATGTACAGGGCTGTTACCCTTTATGCACTCCGCAATGGCTGGATTGTGAACGGGCAGCCCGACAGGCAGAAAATAATTGAAGGAATAAAAGATATCTCCATTTCTTTTCAGTGGGATGAGGCTACGGAAAAGAATGTAACCTTTTTGAACGGTGAAAACATAGAGGAGGAAATCAGGCAACTTGCAGTTTCACAAAATGTAAGTCCGATAAGTACAATTGCCGAAGTTCGGTCTGAAATGGTGAAACAGCAACGCGAAAATGGAAAAAATAAAGGCATTGTAATGGATGGCCGTGATATCGGCACAGTGGTTTTTCCGGATGCGGAACTTAAAATATTCATGACAGCTTCACCTGAGATAAGAAGCCAGCGCCGGTTTCTTGAACTGAAGGAGAAGGGGGTGGATGTTAATTTTGAGGAAATACTTCAAAATGTGGAAGAAAGGGATTCCATCGATTCGGGTCGGGATGTTAGCCCTTTAAGAAAAGCAGATGATGCCCTTGTGCTCGACAATAGTCATTTGACCCGCGCGGAACAGCTGAGGTGGAGCTTAAACAAAGTTGAAGAAAAGATTAAGATTTATGAGGGTTGAAATCGACAGAAGATCGGGTTTTTGCTTTGGTGTGATAAAAGCAATCAAATCGGCAGAAAGTGAATTGAAAAACAGTGATAAATTGTACTGTCTGGGCGATATTGTACACAATGGGATGGAGGTTGAGCGCCTGGAGAGGATGGGGCTTGAATCGGTTTCGAGAGAGGAATATTACCGGCTGAAGGATTGCAAAGTACTTATACGCGCACATGGCGAACCTCCTGAAACTTATGAATATGCCCGCGCAAATAATATTGAACTTATCGATGCCACCTGCCCGGTGGTGCTTACCCTTCAGGAAAAGGTAAAAAGCTCGTATGAAAATTTCCGCGACCGGGATGGACAGATAGTAATCTACGGTAAAAAAGGACATGCTGAGATTATTGGTCTCGATGGCCAGATTGGCAATAAGGCTGTTGTTCTTGAAAGCATCGACGACATTAACCAGATTGACTTCTCACGGCCGGTTTCCTTATATTCACAAACAACAAAAAGGGTGGAAGATTTTTACCGCATTGCCGACACTGTTAAAAGCAATATGAAACCCGGTGTGCCGGTTGATATAAAAGATTCAATTTGCAGGCAGGTTTCCAATCGTGTACCTCACCTGAAGAAGTTTGTTTTAAATTTCGACCTTATTCTCTTTGTTGCCGGCCATAAAAGTTCCAACGGGAGGTATCTCTATACCATTTGCAAGGAAGAAAACAACCGCACGCACCATGTTTCGCGCATAGAAGAAATCGATCCCCAATGGTTTGAAGGCGTTGAATCGGTAGGTATATGTGGCGCTACTTCCACCCCCAACTGGCTCATGGAAGAAGTTGCAGAGTGGGTAAAGGAAAACATTAATCAACAGGCAACGCCATAGAATCTTTCAATTTTTCGTTTCTTTGAAGTAAGAAGCATAGAAAAAAACCATGCCTGATTTATATGTACAGGTTATTGTACCACTCCCGTTGTACGATAGTTTCACTTATCGTGTTCCGGACCCATGGAAAGGCCTGGTAAAACCCGGTATAAGGGTGGTCGTGCAGTTTGGTTCAAGAAAATTGTATGCCGCATTGGTTGTTTCACTTTCCGAAAATCAACCCCATGACCTGGAAATAAAAGAAATATTGGAAGTTCTGGATGAGGACCCGGTTGTGCTTCCTCAGAACCTGGAGTTGTGGAAATGGATGGCTGATTATTATTGCTGCACATTGGGAGACGTATATAAGGCAGCCCTTCCACCCGGATTAAAGCTGGAAAGCAAATCAAAACTTGCCCTTGAACAGGGGTGGGAGGAACATGAGTTATCGGTACAGGAGCATTCTATAGTTAATTTAGTGAAGAATGAGATAAACTCATTGGATGTATTGCAGAAAAAGCTGGGGAAAAACTTCTCATACAAAGGAATAAAATCGCTTCTTGAAAAAAGTGTTTTAAGATTGGAAGAGACAGCTGCCACACGGTTCAGGCCTAAAACCCAGGCGATTGTTAAGCTGCATCCCCGCATAGAAGATGAAGATTACCTTCATCATTTAATTGATTCGCTGGAGCGGGCAAAAAAGCAGCAGGCTTTACTGTTACGTTACTGTCAGCTGGCAGCTGTTTTTCAGCCGGAGCAAAAAAGTTTTATCAGCCGTAATTTGTTATTAAATGAAAAAGAGTTTAAACCGGCGGTGCTGAACGAGCTGATAGCAAAGAAAATACTTGTCGTTGGTCAGCTTGAAATTTCCCGGTTGCCCGGTCAGCAAAACCGGCAGGCCGACCTTAACCTGCTTAACCGTTACCAGGCGCAGGCCCTGGAGGAGGTGAAGGCTGCCTTTGAAAAAAAACAGGTTACATTGCTTCATGGAATAACCGCCAGCGGAAAAACAGAAATATACATTCACCTGATTGAGGAAACCCTGCAAAAAGGATTGCAGGCGCTTTACCTGCTTCCGGAAATTGCTCTGACCACTCAAATTGTTGAACGGTTAAAAAATGTGTTCGGGTCGAAAGTGGGAATTTATCATTCGCGGCTGAATGATAACGACCGGGTGGAGATATGGAATAAAGTACTTCAGTTTAAGGAGAACAGGGAGGAAGGTTACCAGGTTATACTTGGTGCCCGATCAGCTTTGTTTATGCCTTTTTCAGATTTGGGGCTTATTGTTGTTGACGAAGAGCATGAGCACACGTTCAAACAGTTTGACCCTGCTCCCCGCTATCATGCCCGCGATATGGCAGTGGTGATGGGGCAAATGTTTAAGGCAAATGTTTTGCTGGGTTCTGCAACTCCTTCCTACGAAAGCTTCTTTAATGCGTTAAACGGAAAGTATGCATTGGTGAATCTTCAGAAACGGCATTCCGACATGGAGCTTCCCGAAATAATAGTGGCCGATATAAAGCGTGCCTATAAACGGAAGCAGATGCAATCTGTGCTTTCTCCTGAACTGTTTACCCTTATGGAGGAAGCCCTCAGCAACAAGGAGCAGGTTGTTTTGTTTCAGAACAGGAGGGGATATTCGCCTTTTGTCCAGTGTTTTAACTGCGGGCAGGTACCTAAATGCAGGAATTGTGATGTAAGCCTGACCTACCATAAATTCAAAAAGCGGTTGAACTGTCATTACTGTGGGTACAGCATTTCAATGCCTGGAGAATGTCCCGAATGCGGTTCAACCGATGTAAAAACAAGGGGGTTTGGAACGGAGAAAGTGGAGGAGGAGCTGCGTTTGCTTTTCCCCGGTGCACAGATTGAACGCATGGATTTGGATACTACGCGTTCAAAAAATGCATTCGAAAAGATAGTCAGGAATGTGGAGAATCGTAAGACAGATATACTGATAGGTACTCAAATGGTTACCAAAGGACTTGATTTTGAACATGTGCGCGTGGCCGGAATCCTTAATGCCGATAACCTTTTAAATTTTCCTGATTTCCGTGCTCATGAGAGGACCTATCAGCTGATTTCGCAGGTTAGCGGGCGAGCGGGACGAAAACACAACCGTGGTAAAGTGGTGCTGCAGACTTCCCAACCTGACCATCCGCTTATTCATTTAATTGAACAACAGGATTATTTTACTGCTTTTAACATACAGATGCAGGAGCGGAAAGTATTCAGTTACCCTCCTTATAACCGATTAATAAAGGTAGTGGTGAAACATAAAAAGCCAGAAATGATTGAGGTGGTAGCCGGGCAAATGGCCCAATTGCTGCGGCTGAATAAAAGTTTTACAGTATTGGGTCCCGAGTTTCCTCTTGTCAGCCGGGTTCAGCTGTGGTATCAGAAAGAAATATGGTTGAAAATAAACCGCGGGCAACAACCTGGCAGTGTGAAACTTTATGTAAATGACTGCATTCGTAAGGTCCGGTCGGAAAATGGAGGTTCAATGATTTATGCCGATGTTGATCCTTTCTGACAATTAACCCATAGGGTAATAGACGCATAAAACTAACAGATGTCCTTTTTAGGGTTATTTTTTTTATTTAGCTTTGTTTTTTTAATATGATTGGGTGAACGATATTAACGTAAATCAAATATTTGAGCAATTCAACCGGATGCGGGTCATCGTTATCGGTGATGCAATGGTTGATGCTTACCTGTGGGGTAAGGTTGAGAGAGTTTCTCCCGAAGCTCCCATACCAATAGTATCGGTTACCAATCGCGAGAGTCGATTGGGAGGAGCCGCCAATGTATCATTGAACATACAGTCGCTGGGGGCTGTCCCGGTGTTGTTCTCGGTAGTTGGCAATGATGACAAGGGGCGGAAGTTCAAGAAAATGATTGGTAAAAATAATTTACCCGATTATGGAATTTTTGTCGATCCGGGCCGTATTACGACAGTTAAAAGCCGGATAATAGGGAAAGGACAGCATATTGCCCGGGTGGATGAAGAATCAACAGAGTTTATTAATTCTGTACTTGAACAACAGCTCCTAAACGGGATTCACAATGAAATAGAAAACCATAAGGTAGATGCCATTATATTTGTTGATTACGATAAGGGGGTGATAACTCCTTCACTTTTTGAGCAGGTAAAAAAGCTGGCCAAAGCCGCGGGTATTCCAATTGCTGTAGACCCCAAGAAACGAAATTTCAGTTGTTATAACGGTATCGATTTGTTCAAGCCCAATTTCAAGGAGTTTGTTGATGGCACGGGACTGCCCATCAAAAAGGGAGATATGGAATCGCTCAGGGAAGCGGCACATGCCATCAAGGAAAAACAAAACTTTAAGCTTATTTTTATTACCCTCTCTGAAATGGGAGTTTTTATAAGCAATGGGATCAAGGAACAGTATTTACCTGCCGTTATAAGGCACATTGCCGATGTATCGGGCGCCGGCGACTCAGTTATAAGCGTGGCCAGCCTGGCAATGGCTGCTAACCTTTCTCCGAAAACTATGGCTTTAATGTCGAACATTGCCGGTGGCCTGGTTTGTGAAAATCTTGGCGTAGTGCCCGTAAATAAAAATCAATTGATACAGGTGATGAAATCACAAAAATTATAACCACTTTTGTCGCTTAATCTCAGCCTCTTAAATAGTTTCTGACGAATGTTGTCGAAAAGTACCTTAAAAGAGTTAAGGGTAAATTACTATATTTGGAACCATTCAAAAAAAAGATTATCTGATGGGTAAAATCATATCACTGGCTAATCAGAAAGGTGGAGTAGGAAAAACAACTACTACAATTAACCTTGCTGCCAGCCTTGCAGTATTAGAACAGAAAGTGTTGATTATTGATGCCGATCCACAGGCGAATTCCACGTCCGGATTTGGATTTGATGTCAAAAATGTTCAGTCGAGCATCTACGAATGTATTGTGGATGAAATAGATCCGGAAAAAGTAATTCTTAAAACTGAAATTGCCAATCTGGATATAATTCCTTCACATATTGATTTAGTAGGGGCCGAAATTGAAATGCTGAATCTGCCAAACCGGGAGAAGGTGTTGCGGGCAACGTTGGGAAAGTTGAAAGATTCCTATGATTTTATATTTATTGATTGCTCTCCTTCTCTGGGGCTGATAACAGTAAATGCACTGACAGCCTCCGATTCGGTTATTATTCCGGTACAGTGTGAATATTTTGCACTGGAAGGATTGGGTAAGCTGCTCAATACTATAAAAATAATTCAGAACCGGCTAAATCCGGAGCTTGAGATTGAAGGTTTCCTGCTGACAATGTTCGATTCGCGACTGAATCTTTCGAACCAGGTCTATGAAGAGGTGAAGCATCATTTCCAGGAGATGGTTTTTGAGACGGTAATTCAGCGCAATGTTAAACTTAGCGAAGCGCCAAGTTATGGGAAACCTGTGGTGCTTTATGATGCCAGTTCCCGGGGAGCAATTAATCATATGAACCTTGCCCGTGAAATTCTTCAGCGAAACGGAATGACAAAAATGGCACAGGAGCAAAAAATTATTAACAGTTAAACAGCAGGCTATGGTAAAAAGGAATGCACTTGGAAGAGGATTGGGAGCGCTTATCGATGATGCGGAAAAAATGAAACAGGCGCTTATTAGTGAAGTGGAACTGAGTAAAATTGAAGCCAATCCTTTTCAACCACGTACGAGGTTCGATGAAGAGGCAATCACAGAACTAGCTGCGTCGATTCGTGAAATTGGGCTGATTCAGCCCATTACCCTTAGAAAATCCGGTCCCGACAGTTATCAGATAATTGCAGGTGAACGGCGATTCAGGGCTGCTCAGAAAGCTGGTTTGGGGGCTATCCCTTCTTATATCCGTCATGCCAAAGATGACGCAATGCTGGAAATGGCTCTGGTGGAAAACATTCAACGCGAAGACCTCGATGCTATTGAAATCGCCTTAAGCTATCAGCGCCTTATTGAAGAGCTTGATTTTACCCAGGAAGACCTGAGCAGCCGGGTGGGGAAAAAACGCTCAACCATTGCCAACTACCTCCGGCTGTTAAAACTTCCTGCAATAATCCAAAAAGCACTTCGTGAGAAAGAAATAAGTATGGGACATGCACGGGCCCTGATTAATATTGAAGATGCCGACACCCAGGAGATGATATACAGGCAGATTGTAAAGTATGGTTTTTCTGTTCGGCGGGTGGAAGAAATTGTTAGAAGCATAAATGATGATACCAATCATTCAGGGCTCAGCAAAAGAAAAGAGCTGCCGAAAGAGTATAAAGATTTTAAGGGGAACCTGGGTAAATTATTTGGCTCAAAAGTAAACATATCAATTAACGACAAGGGAAAAGGAAAAATTGTTATTCCTTTTAAGTCCGAACAAGATTTGGATCGTATTGTTAAAATAATTGAAAATAGTAAATAAAAGATCATTGTCCGACACACTGTGAATTGAAACATTTATTTTTAGGGCAAAAATTAAATAATGTGATTAACAGGGAATTTTTGTTGAAAACAGTTTTTGTTTTTGCCGTAATGCTGATGTTTGTCAATGCTGGCGCTCAGATTTTTGAGGCTGATACAGTAGTGGCGGTGCAGGATACATTTCCGGCTCAGGAGGAAGTGATACATTCACCCCGTAAAGCAACTATTTATTCAGCAATTTTGCCGGGTTTGGGACAGGCCTATAACCGTAAATACTGGAAGATACCGCTTATTTATGCCGGTTTTGGGGCCATAGGCTATTTTATAAACTGGAATAATGAAAATTACCAGTTATTTCGAACAGGGTATAAACATCTTTCGGATGATAATCCTGAAACACAGGATTACCTGAAGATTGAGGCGGTAAGGCGAAGGAATTATGATTTAGATAATCCAAATCAAAGAGAGGATTTAAAAGCGGCATTGATTAAACAACAGGACTATTACCGCAGGAACAGAGATTTGTTGATTATTAGTTTTGTGGGCTTTTATGGACTTAACATCATCGATGCCAGTGTAGATGCACATTTATTTGATTTTGATATCAGTGATGATTTAACAATGAAATGGGAGCCGGCAATGTTGCAGCGTAATAATAGTATGGTTTATTGCGTTAACTTTAAATTTAGCTTTTAGTTATGTGGAAAAACAAAGTGACGCTTTTTATAGTAATTGCAGTTTTATTTTCGGTACAGGAAGCTTCGGCTCAATTTTGGAAGAGAAAGAAAGAAAAACCCCAGAGGATTGAAATGATTCAGCCCAATTTGCTGTCTCCTGATACAATGGCAATTGTTCCAAAAGATTCAATGATTAATGAGGAATTGGCCGATACTCTTTTGATTGATGTGGATTCTGCTCCTGATGAAGACCTGGATGATATTTTCTCAGTTCAGATCGACAGCCTTGCTAATTCAAGTTATATACGGGAGTTGTTTCATTTCGATATTTCAGAAATAGATACTTCCGACAGCTATCCGAGGAACATCCCTGATTCAGTGTATATTGCCAGGCTGCAGGAAATTCAGGCAGTAATTCCTTTGTCGTTCAATAATACAGTGAAGAATATTATAAAATTTTATACCGAGAGGCGTCGCGAACAGGTAGAAATGATGTTGGGCTTGTCGGCTTATTATTTCCCCATTTTTGAAGAGGTTCTCGATCGTTATGAAATGCCGATGGAACTTAAATATCTTCCGGTGATTGAATCGGCTCTTAATCCTAAGGCTGCTTCACCTGTTGGCGCAAATGGCCTGTGGCAGTTCATGTATGGTACAGGTAAGCAGATGGGACTTGAAATTTCCAGCTTTGTTGACGAGCGGCGCGACCCTGTAAAATCTACCGATGCGGCAATCCGTTATTTAAATTACCTGTACAATACTTACGACGATTGGTACCTGGCTATTGCAGCCTATAACTGTGGACCGGGGAATGTAAACCGTGCCATCCGCCGCTCGGGAAACCGCCGCGACTTTTGGGACATTTATTACAGGCTGCCACGTGAAACCAGGGGGTATGTTCCTGCATTCATTGCTGCTGCCTATGTAATGAATTATTACAGAGAACATAACCTTATTCCTCAAATGCCTGAAATTCCATTTCAAACCGATACCCTGTTTGTTCACGATTTTCTTCATTTTAACCAGCTCGCCGAAAACCTTGATTTGGAAAAGGAGCAGATACGATCGCTGAACCCGATGTACCGCCGGGATATAATCCCTGCAAAGGCCGAAAAACCATATCCAATTACACTGCCTCACGACAAAGTTCTTGAGTTCCTGGGAATGGACTCCGTAATTTTTGCCCACGACAGGAATAAATACTTTCCTAACAATGCCCTGGCAAGCCCTACCAGCTCTTCATCATATTTTACTCCGGCTGATATTTCCGGTAAGGAGAAGGTGAGCTATACAGTTAAAACGGGTGACAACCTGGGATATATTGCTACCTGGTACAGGGTACGTTTGTCGGATCTGCGCTCCTGGAATAATATCCGTGGAAATCTGATAAGGGTTGGCCAAAGGCTTACTGTTTATGTTCCTGCAGGACAACAGCAATATTTTGAGCGATTTAACTCCATGACTTTTGCTCAAAAACAGGCTACCATAGGGAAAACTCCTGTTACTTCAACTACTGCAAGCAGTTCTAGTTCTGCTGCATACGAATATTATACCGTGAAAAAGGGAGATACTGTATGGGATATTGCCAGACGCTATCCGGATGTAACACCACAGGAAATTCTAAGACTTAATAATCTGACTAACAGGTCAAGCCTTGCCATCGGGCAAAGGTTGAGAATCAGAGTAAGAAAAGATACCTGACATCATGATTTATTGAACTAAAACAAAACTTCAGGGTATGAAATGAGCATGAGTATTACCACATACCCATCAGGAATAATTAAAATCCTCATGCGAATTCCATGTTATACCATTGAAAATTTACAATTTTAATAACATGAAAGCTAAACCAATTCGAATAATTTTCTGCCTCTGCCTTTTCTCTTTTCATTATAACTTTACGGGCACAGCCGGTATAAAGGAGTTGCCATGGTTAACGTGGGAGACAGGATATCATTCCTTCAAAAACAAGTTACCGGGAAAATGGTATCCTGCAACAGTTCCGGGTGCAGTTCAGGTCGATTACGCCAGCGCGCATAACTGGGGGCCTCATTATTTTGCCGGGAATTGGAAAGATTACCTTTGGATGGAGGATGTATACTGGACTTACCGGACACGGTTTGAAAAACCAAATTTGTCGGCCGGGGAACAGTTGTTTTTGGTGTTCAGAGGAATCGATTATGAATTTGATATACTGCTGAACGGAAAAAAAATCTTTTACCAGGAAGGTATGTTTACTCCGGTTGATCTGAATCTTACCAATGAACTTCAGGAGTCAAATGAAGTGATGGTAAAAATATATCCTGCCCCTAAATTGTCCGGATTGGAGATGAACCGAAGTCAGGCTGCACAAAGTGTTAAGCCGGCTGTGAGTTATGGCTGGGACTGGCACCCGCGCCTTGTGCCGTTGGGGATTTGGGATGAAACTTACCTTGAAGTAAGAAAGGAGGTATATGTTGAAGATTTTTTCACCAGCTACAAACTCAGTGAAGATTTTTCCAAAGCTTCCATTACTGTTATTCTTGAGGGTCAAAAGTTAGATGGAACCAACTTTGAATGGATACTTAAAGGACCAGATGGTGAAACGGTATTAAAAGAAACAGGAATAATTGATTCAGAAAAGCCGGTATCTGTGGTACTTGATAACCCTGCACTATGGTGGCCTCATGATCACGGAGAACAGCCATTGTACCTTTCGGAGCTGCACATTTATGATAACAGCGGCCATGAGCTGGATTCAGCAAAACAAGCTGTGGGATTCAGGAACATTCAGCTGGTAATGAATGAAGGGTTGTGGCAGGAAGAAATTCCTTTTCCCAAAACGCGTAATAAACCTCCGGTTACTGTTGAGATAAACGGCAGGCGTATTTTCTCAAAAGGAACAAACTGGGTTAATCCTGAAATTTTTCCTGGTTTCATTACCAGGGAAAGATATGAGGAGTTGTTGGATTTGGCATTGGAAGCCAATTTTAATCTGTTGCGTGTATGGGGTGGCGGAATTGTGAATAAAGAAGCTTTTTATGAAGAATGCAATAGACGCGGTATTTTGGTGTGGACTGAATTCCCCCTGGCCTGTAACAATTACATTGGCACTCCTGAATATCTTCAGGTATTGGAACAAGAGTCGGCTTCCATAATTAAACGTATTCGAAAACATCCGTCGAATGCTATATGGAGCGGTGGCAACGAGCTGTTCAATAACTGGTCGGGAATGACAGACCAGTCGCTTGCCTTGCGGCTTTTGAACAGTCAGTGTTTCAGGTACGATCCGTTTACTCCATTCATACCTACTTCTCCCGTTTACGGTATGGGGCATGGTCATTATGTTTTTCGTGATTTGGATGGAAAAACAGAGGTGTACCAATGGATGGCTGAAAGTAAAAGCACAGCTTATACTGAATTTGGCATGCCAGGGCCTTCACCGGTTGAAGTTTTGAAGTCCATTATTCCTGAAGAGGAGCTTTTCCCGCCCATGCCCGGAACAAGCTGGGAAACTCATCATGCTTTCAATGCATGGGTGGGGGATACATGGCTGATGAAAGATTTTCTGATTGATTATTTTGGAGAACCGGAATCCTTGGAAGAATTGGTGCAGAACGGACAATGGATACAACGAGAAGGGTATAAATGCATATATGAAGAAGCGCGCCGGCAGAAGCCCTGGTGTTCAATGGCTCTTAACTGGTGCTACAATGAACCCTGGCCCACAGCCGCCAACAATAGCCTGATAAATTATCCGGCTAAACCTAAACCGGCATTTTATGCTGTAGCCAATTCCTGCAGACCTGTGCTGGCAAGTGCGCGTATTCAAAAATTCAGATGGGAGACCGGAGAGAAGTTTGCAGTGGAAGTTTTTATTCTTAACGATAAGTATGAAAGTTTGGATGCAGGCAAAATGAAGATTTATCTTAAATCGGGAGATGTAATAAAAGAAGCAGGCACCTGGCAGTTTGCCCCGGTTTCTCCCAATGAGAATCTGAAAGGTCCGGTTATCGAAACAATAATACCCGGTTTTCAGCCGGGCAAAATGACTCTGATTCTTGAAGTAGAAGGCAGACCGGAATGGAATTCAGAGTATGATCTGTTAAAATTGTAACGCTGCTATTTCAACACAATAACCTGGAAAATAAATGATTGTCTTTCCCTGAAGAATCTTATCTGTATTTTTCGAAATCAAAGTAATTACGTGCCTTGCAAATCAGCGGAAATCTCTCCGGGCACAGGTAAAGGTGATGATTTGTAGATTTTTAGTTTATTTATTTTTTCCTTTACAGAACCTCTTTCGCTTAACCTGATAATCCAGAGCAGGAGCTGAATCCATTTTCCGGGTTCGGTAATAAGCTTTGTCTTTTCTGAGACTTTGATGTCTCTGCTGTCAATTAATTCTTGCCAGTGCGATTGCCCGAAAAGTACTGTATGGTTGGCAAAACTCCAGGCTCCATCCCGGGCAATCTTCATGCTGAAATCAACAAATAAGTCATCAACCCTGCCGGTTTTGGAAAGTATCTTTTTTAACATCGGCCAAACAGATGACAAGCTGTATTGCACTTCTGTTACCAAGGAGGAAATGATTTCATTTATTTTTATGAAGTCATTTTTTAGCAAATGAATATTTTCTTTTGTTGATATTTCTGCAACGGCTAATCCTAAATCCAGGTTGATGTGAGCATTCATTCCAAGCAGAAGATGTTGGAAAACCAGCATGCTTTTATTTTCTGATAGGATGAATGCTTTCTTCCACGACAGGGTAACGGGTTTATTATGTTTCCATGCAAACCAGGCATCTATATACCGTTTGGCAAAAATTACATCCAGTTTTTCCATTCGGGGGCCATTTTCAAAATACCCTGTTGCAATACCTTCTTTAACTTTTATGGTTACTTTTTGATAAAGCACTGCAAAATATCCTAAAGGATCTTCATTTACTTCTGCTTCACCAATTATGGCTTCCAAGGTTGCGATAACATCATCAATGGTATTGAGTTGAAGAAGGCTCATCTTTCATTTATTATTAATCTGATAAACAGCATTCCTCATGCCTAAGTTTAACTGCTGGATGCTTTTAGAACTGCAAAAATGTTAGAATCAACCTCAAGGATTTCATCCGGCACTTTATAAACCTGAAGTTAAGAATGGGGTAGGGTGATAATATAAAGCTACAAAATGCTTGTCGCCTACTTTAATATAAATTCAGCAGTAACAGTCACCTTAATATTTTTACGTGCCGAACTGGTGTTATGGATACCATATCCTGCCACTTCAGTGGAGTAGGGTTCGGTAATCTGAAACACTCCAGCCCTGGCCGATATAAGCTTGTCAACTTTCAAATCGGTAGTGGAGGTTATTTCCCCGGCTCTTTCGTAGGCATTTTGGGTGGCTTTTCCCAGCAATTGTTTTTTAATTTCTTCTATTTCACTGCTGAAAAATTCCATTGTGGAGTTGTCGAAAGTAACGCCACCATCCACAAAAAGGTTTGGATCGATGGCAAGTTGCTCAACTTTTTCAATTTCATCCGAAACAATGTAAACCCGCTGGTCGAGTGTGTAGCCAATATGTCCACCCTGCCCGTATTCCCGGTTTACATTTACCGGAAAGACTTTAAATTCTGATGATTGTATTCCCGTCTGGTTCCAGAGCCGTTGAAAGTTTTCCAGCTTGCCGGCCATTGTTTTATAACCCTCCCGGGTTCCTGACAGAGATACCCTTTCTGAAAAGCTAACCGACCATTTTACAATATCGCTGTCAAACTCCTCAGTGCCGTAGCCTACCACTCTGACAGTTTGCTGCACCTGTCGTGATTGCTGGAAAAACCATCCCCATAAGCCAAAGGCAACAATTACAGAAACACCCAATATTAAAGCCCACGAATTTTTCATCATGCTCGCTGATTAATTACATTAGATCAATAAGGATCAACTTTATATTTACCCCAATACAACGTTAATGATTTTTTTTGGTACAAAAATGAATTTCCGTACAGTTTTTCCTTCCATCCATTTTTGGGCTTTAGGTTCTGCTAATACAGCTTTTTCAATTTCCGGCTGAGGCATATCAACAGGTAGCTCAATTTTAAAACGCATTTTACCATTGAACGATACCGGGTATTCATAGCTGTCTTCCAGTAACAAGCTTTCGTTAACTTCAGGCCACGGTTCGTATGCAAGGGTTTTTTCCGGACCATATAACGACCACAGTTCTTCTCCTAAATGAGGTGCAAAAGGAGACACTATTCTTGCAAAGGTTTTGGCTGTTTCCCGGGTAACCTCTCCTTTTTTTATGGCAAGGTTATTTAAAACCATCAGGGCAGAAATGGCCGTATTAAATTTCAGGTTTTCGATATCCGTCTCCACTTTCCGGATGGTTTGGTGCAACAGCTTGGCTACTTCTTTGTCTTCTTCCCCTTCTGTGATATTATTTGCATCGGCGAAGAAGCGGAAAGCACGGTTCAGAAAGTTGAATACACCCTTAACCCCGTTTTCAGCCCAGGGTTTACGTTCGTCGAGCGGCCCCATGAACATTTCATACAACCTCAGCGCGTCGGCTCCGTAACGTTCAATAACATCATCGGGGTTAACCACATTTTTAAGTGATTTCGACATTTTGGCCACTATTTGTTTCAGCTCCTCCCCGGTTTGGGTATGGTAATAATTACCATCGCGTTCCTCCACCATATCAGAAGATACTTTGGCGCCTGTGGCTGTTTCATAGGCAAATGCCAGTATCATTCCCTGGTTATAAAGTTTTTGGAACGGTTCATCGGTGGAAACAATGCCTAAGTCGTGCAATACTTTATGCCAGAACCTTGAATAAAGCAAGTGCAGTACCGCGTGCTCTGCTCCGCCAATGTAGAGGTCGACCGGCATCCAGTACCTTTCTTTTTCAGGATCGAATATTCGTTCATCATTGCTGGGATCGATGTAACGCAGGTAGTACCAGCATGAGCCTGCCCACTGCGGCATGGTATTGGTCTCACGGCGTCCTTTGCGGCCATTTTTATCGGTTACATGCAACCATTCTTCGGCATTGGCAAGTGGAGATTCACCCGATTCACCGGGAGAATATTTCTCCAGTTCGGGAAGCAGCAACGGCAATTCTTCATCATCCAAAAGCGAAACTTCTCCATCTTCCCAATGTATTACAGGGAAAGGTTCTCCCCAGTAGCGCTGGCGGCTAAACAGCCAGTCACGCATCCTGTAGTTAACAGTTGCCTTACCTAAATTCCCCGCTTCAAGCCACTGAATGGTTTTTTTAATCCCCTTTTCCTTGTTCAGGCCGTTTATGTCCAAACCTGTTTCTTCGCTCGATGAGTTAATGTATTCCCCGTCTTCAGTCCAGCATTTATTTCCTGCAAGTATATCCTCACGTCCTTCCACATCTTTGGGATCTAAGATGCAGACAACAGGTATATTAAATTCTTTTGCAAATTCAAAGTCGCGGGTGTCATGTGCAGGTACAGCCATTATTGCTCCGGTTCCATAGCCCATAAGCACATAATCGGCAATCCATATAGGTATAGGTTTTCTGTTCACCGGATTTATTGCATAACGGCCTGTAAATACACCTGTCTTAACCTTTGCCAGATCGGTGCGATCCAAATCTGATTTAAGTGCAGCAGCCTGTATGTACTTTTCAACCTCTTCTTTCTTTTCCGGTACAGTGATTTCACCGGCAAGCTCGTGTTCAGGTGCAATAACCATATAAGTAGCACCGAATAAGGTATCCGGACGTGTAGTGTATACCCTGAGATTTTTGTTCAGTCCTTCAATATTAAAATCAATTTCTGCTCCTGTAGATTTTCCTATCCAGTTTTTTTGCATGTCGATCACTCCTGCCGGCCAATCCAGACCTTCCAGGCCTTCCAGTAATCGTTCGGCATAATGAGGTATCCGCAGCAGCCATTGTTTCAAATTTTTACGAACTACCTGGTTCCCGCATTTTTCATGAGAGCCGTCGGTAAGAACCTCTTCGTTGGCACATACTGTTTTGCAGGAATTGCACCACCATACCTGGGCATTATCATAGTAAGCAAGTCTTTTTTCTGATATGAAATTGTTAACAGCCTTTTTCCCCTGTGATTTGATTTCTTCAGGCACAGGAAGTTCAGAAACAGGCCTTCCTTTTTGCTGTTTTTCATCGTACCAGGTGTTGTACAACTGCTTGAATATCCATTGTGTCCATTTGAAGTAATGCGGATCGGTGGTGTTTATTTCACGGTCCCAGTCGTAGCTAAGTCCAATGGCTTTAATCTGCCTTCTGAAATTATCGCAGTTTTTATTTGTAGTGACGGCAGGATGGGTTCCGGTTTGCATGGCATATTGTTCTGCCGGTAATCCAAATGCGTCATAGCCCATGGGATGAAGAACATTAAAACCTTTCATTCGTTTGTACCGGCTTAGGATATCGGTAGCCGTATAGCCTTCAGGATGCCCCACATGCAATCCAGCTCCCGACGGATAGGGAAACATGTCAAGGATGTAATACTTTGGTTTAGAAAAATCATCGAAAGTTTTAAATGTTTTATTTTCTTCCCAGTATTTCTGCCACCGGGCCTCAATTTCAGCGAATTTATATTCCATCTTATTGATTAAACTGATTTTTAAATTGCAAAGATAAATATTTTGTTCGATGCAGGCGAAGAGTCCTGATTTGTTAAATTAGTTATATGATTTCTCCGAATAATGGATGGTCTCAGTGGTTATAAAATTAAGGCATTTAACTTTAACTCTCAGGACACTTTTATCACGAAACTGCTAACCGGAGTTTAATTTTTCTTAAATATCATACGTGTTGAATGATTAAGTTATAGTCGATTTATGATAATGCAGCCTGAATTTGTTACCATATAAATTGAACTCTTAATGTTAATGGTATTGTATTAGGGATTTTAAACCGGGTTGATAAACCAAATGAAAAGTAACAGTTTTTATGGAAACTCTAAATTAATTTTACTTTGTATCTGAATATCTAACCTTTACCAGTTTATTCTTTTTTTTGTCATTTTTATTTCATTTTTGTGGTAAAAATTAAAATTTTAATAAAAAATCATAGTTTTTTTTGGTCATTACAGCAAAATTATCAAATTATTCTACTTTTGTCCGAGTTTTTTAATAGAAGAATTTTTAATCTCTAACCACACGATTTGTGCGGCACATTAAGAACTATAGTTTTTAATGAGGAGTCAGGGATAAGAAGTGTAAATCTTCTATAAGTTATTGACAACAACAGATTAAAATATATTTTATTTATGAATTTTAAAGATCCGAAAAAATTTACAGAAGATTTCATGGCCTATGTACAGGCAAAAAATCCGGGAGAACCAGAGTTTCATCAGGCAGTGCTTGAAGTGGTAGAGTCTCTTTCAGAGTTTTTGATTAAGAACCCCAGATATATGCATCATAAGATTCTGGAGCGGATGGTAGAGCCTGAACGTGTGGTTCAGTTCAGGGTTCCGTGGACAGATGATAAAGGGAATATTCATATCAACCGCGGGTATCGGGTTGAGATGAACAGTGCAATAGGGCCTTATAAAGGCGGACTGCGTTTTCACCCCAATATTAACCTGAATATATTTAAGTTTCTTGCCTTTGAGCAGGTATTAAAAAACAGCCTTACTTCATTGCCTATGGGCGGCGGAAAAGGTGGTTCTGATTTCGACCCAAAAGGAAAAACGGATAATGAAGTTATGCGGTTCTGCCAGAGTTTTATGACAGAACTTACGCGTCATATTGGCCCAAATACGGATGTCCCCGCCGGTGATATCGGTGTTGGTGGACGTGAAATTGGTTATATGTTTGGCCAGTATAAACGCCTCAGAAATGAGTTTACCGGTGTTTTAACCGGCAAAGGCGTCGATTGGGGCGGCTCGTTAATACGACCTGAAGCAACCGGCTACGGTACAGTATATTTTGCTGAGGAAATGCTTAAAACTCGCGGCGATAGCATGAAGGGTAAAACAGTTACCGTCTCAGGATCAGGCAATGTGGCACAGTTTGCAGTGGAGAAAGTTCTCGATTTGGGTGGAAAGCCTGTGAGTCTGTCCGATTCAGGAGGAACTATTTATGACCCCGATGGCATTGATCGCGATAAACTGGAGTACATTAAAGAATTAAAGAACATTTTCCGGGGCCGGATTTATGAATATGCAGAAAAATACAATGTTCAATATTTCGAAAATGAACGCCCCTGGGGTATTAAATGTGATGTAGCCTTGCCTTGTGCCACACAAAATGAAATCAGTGGCAGTGAAGCGGAAACCTTGCTTAACAATGGTTGTTTTGTTGTGGCCGAAGGTGCAAATATGCCTTCTACCTATGAAGCTGAGCATAAATTCCTCGATGCAAAAATTCTTTATGCACCCGGGAAAGCAGCAAATGCAGGTGGAGTTGCTGTCTCAGGACTGGAAATGACTCAAAACAGCATGCGTATAAGCTGGACACGTGAAGAGGTGGATGAAAAACTTAAATCCATTATGCATAACATCCACAGCATGTGTGTAAAACACGGAAAGGAAGGGGATGGATTTGTACATTATGTAAGGGGAGCCAATATTGCTGGTTTTGTTAAAGTTGCAAATGCCATGATTGCTCAGGGTCTTGTTTAAGAAATAAGTTAGAATATACAGAAGATAACATCCCGGTTCTTTCAACCGGGATTTTTTTTCCCTTTTATTTCCGTCCCGGCCACTTTCGTGATTTCTATAAATAGATGTGCCGGTAACTGAACGTTAATTAGCACCAGGGATAGAAGCAATTATAGTTAATGCTTTTTTTGATGAATGTTTATGAAGTTTACTTATCGGCAGGTAATAAATAAACAGCAACTTCGTTTTTTATTCAGGAAGGCTGGATTATCTATTATTTTTACCATCAATTCGGTTTTGCCTTCTGATTAGAGGAGTGTTCCAACACTCCTCTTTTTAGTTAAAGAGTTATAGTTGCATAAGTTTCTGTTGCTTGTAATAAAGATTTGAGGAAGATGATTATTAATTGGATACAGATGCATGAAGGAGAATCACAATCAATTAAGCCATAATGTTTCCTAATTGAGGAAAAGCTTTAATTTTGTCCATCAAAAATAATCAAATGAAGTTTCTTGTTTTTCCGCTTCTGATATTGCTGTTGTCCTGCAATACTGCGACAGATTCAAACACCAATAAAAATTATGTGCCTGAAACTCCCAATCTGGATTCTGATTTGATGACTCCGGAGGTATTGTGGTCTTTTGGCCGCCTGGGAAGCCCCAAAGTATCTCCTGACGGGAATACTGTGATATACACAGTTACATATTACAATATTGAGGAGAACAAACCTTACCGTGATATCTATTCTGTTCCGGTTTCAGGAGGTGATGCCCGGAATCTTAGCAATTCTGCTGTGAATGAGTTTAATGCAGTCTGGAGGCCGGATGGTGAGAAAATTGGTTATCTTTCGTCAGCCTCAGGAAGCATTCAGCTTTGGGAAATGAATCCTGATGGAACAGGCAACATGCAGGTGACAGATATTGAAGGGGGTATTAACGGTTTTGACTATGCTCCTGATCTTTCAAAAGTATTTTATTTTAAAAATGTTAAACTCGACCAAACCGTTAATGAGCTTTATCCCGATTTGCCTAAGGCCAACGCTCGTTTGGAAACCGATATTATGTACAGACATTGGGACCAATGGCATGATTATACTTACAGTCACATATTTGTTGCCGGTTATACAGATGGCAAAGTAGGAGAAGGCAAAGATATTATGCCGGGGGAAAGGTATGACTCACCTATGAAACCCTTTGGCGGTGCAGAGCAGATAACGTGGAGTGCTGATGGCAAATTACTGGCTTACACCAAGAAACCAAAAACGGGCAAAGAATATTCACTTTCCACAAACTCCGATTTGTTTGTTTACAATACCGAAACAGGTGAAACAACCAATCTTACTGAAGGCATGATGGGGTACGATAAGAATTCTCTATTTTCTCCCGATGGCAGGTGGCTGGCATGGGAAAGCATGGAACGTGAAGGGTACGAAGCAGACAAGAACAGGCTTTATGTTGCCAATCTGGAAACAGGTGAGAAAACCGATCTTACTGCAGGCTTCGATCAGAATGTAGAAGGTTTGTCGTGGGATAATAACAGCCAGGCCATATATTTTATCAGCGACATACATGCCACCGATGAAATTTACAGGTTAAACATTGATGACAAAAGCATTGAACGACTGACCGACGGGATTCATAATTACCAAACGGTGGAGCCTGCCGGAGATATGCTGGTAGCACAAAAAGTTTCGATGTCGCAACCGGCTGAACTTTATCTTGTTGACCCTGAAACAGGAGAAGATCAGTCGTTGACAGCAGTTAATAAGGGAACTCTCGATCAGCTCACAATGGGAAAAGTCGAAGAAAGATGGATTGAAACCACCGATGGCAAACAGATGCTTACTTGGGTGATCTATCCTCCTGATTTTGATCCGGAAAAAAAATACCCGGCATTGCTTTACTGTCAGGGAGGACCTCAGGGGACTGTCAGCCAGTTTTGGTCGTACCGCTGGAATTTTCAGATGATGGCTGCCAACGGCTATATTGTGGTAGCTCCAAACAGGCGGGGCTTGCCCGGCTTTGGACAGGAATGGAATGAACAGATTTCCAAAGATTACGGTGGCCAGAATATTAAGGATTTGCTGACCGCCATTGATGAAGTTGCCAAAGAGCCTTTTGTTGATGAAAACCGGCTGGGAGCTGTTGGTGCCAGCTATGGCGGATTTTCAGTCTTTTTTCTGGCAGGTAACCACAACAACCGTTTCAGCGCTTTTATTGCACACGACGGGATGTTCAACTTTGAACACATGTATACCACCACTGAAGAAATGTGGTTTGTTGATTGGGAGATGGGTGGCCCTTATTGGGATAAGGATAATGCTGTAGCACAACGCTCTTACAGTTTTTCTCCTCATAATTTCGTTCAACATTGGGATACACCTATATTGGTGATACATGGTGAAAAGGATTTTCGTGTTCCGCCCGACCAGGGAATGGCTGCTTTTAATGCTGCTGTTCTTAGGGATATTCCTGCTCAATTTCTTTATTTCCCTGAAGAAAATCATTGGGTACTGCAGGCGCAAAATGGTATTCTCTGGCAGCGTGTGTTTTTTAACTGGCTGGATAAGTGGTTAAAAGATTAGAAACTTTTAAAAATTAGCTCAACGTAAATTCTTACCTTTGAAAGAAAAGAATTGTTAGTTGATAATAAAACAGAGCGGGCTTTTGGGAAAACTGCTGTTTTTGCCGGTATAATTTTTCTTATTACCGGGCTCATCATTGTTATTGCAGGCGCTTTTATTGTGGGTGCAGTTATCTTTATTATTTCGGCTTTTGTTGCATTTACATACTCCGGAGTTGAACTTGATACCGAATCCCGGCAGGTTAAGCAGTACAATAAGTTTTTTGGAATAATAAAGACCGGCAGTTGGAAATCTGTTGAACCCTATATAGGTTTAACTCTTATACCAATGTCTTCTGTGGAGGTAATAGCCAGCTGGTCAAACAACATAACATCTGTTAAAACCACCGATTATCGTATTTTTTTTGTGAACAAAGCAAAGAAACCTGCCTTTGTAATAAAAAGATGTAAGTCAAGAGAAAAGGCAAAAGACAGTATCGATGAATTTTCCCTTTGGTTAAAACTTCCGGTTTATACAATCAGGAGGTAGCTTAAGGTGCAGAATACACTGTCACAATTGCCTTTTGCTCCCATTTCACTATTTTTGGAAAAAATTGATTTCGGTTATGCAAAAAATACGTATCGGATTTTTAGGCGCGGGAGGAATAGCCCGTGCTCATGCTTATGCCCTCCAGGCGCTTAAATTTTATTACAATGATGTGCCGGAACTGGTGTTTGAATCGGTAGCTTCAGCAAGGGAAACAAGCCGGCAAAAGTTTGCTGCTGACTATGGTTTTTCCAGGGCGCAGTCTGTCGAAGAATTTGTTAAAAATGATGCTGTTAACGCAGTCTTTATTTTAGGTCCTAATAATGTCCATTTTGAGCATTTTAAAATTGCTGCTCAAATGCCGGAAGTAAAATATATTTATCTGGAAAAGCCGGTCTGCTCTACTTTGGAGGAGGAGAGACAGATGAAAATGCTGGCAGATGAAATAAAAGAAAGAGTAGTCATTCAGGTGGGATTTCAATACCTGCAGACTTCCTCTGTACGTGAAGCACTCAGATTTTGGAAGGATGGTCATCTTGGAAAACCAATTCATTTCAACCTGAAGTATTACCATGGCGATTACCTACAGCCTTCTTATCGGGAAAAGCGGGTTACCCGCTTAACACCTGCACCTGACGGAGGTGCCATGGCTGATTTAGGATCTCATGGCATTAGCCTTCTGATGGCTTTTTTGGGCGAAAACCTTCAGATAACCGGTGCATTGCAGGGAGGCAGTTTCCCCGATGTACCTGAAGGTTCCGACCTTTTTAGTTCCATTTCAATGTTTGATCCCGAATCAGGAGCCGTTGGTAATTTATCGGCAAGCCGGATTAGCTCAGGAACAGGTGATTTGGTTGATCTGGAATTATATGCCGAAAATGGCGCATTGCATTATTCTTCAAAAAATTCAGAATATTTCGAGTATTATATGGAAGGCTCAAACCAATGGGTAAAGCAAATGGTTGGCAGCAACTATGCACCGGTTACGAGTTTTCCCTCCGGGCATGTTCCTCCGGGATGGTTGCGTTCCATGGTACATGCGCATTACCTGTTTGTTACAGGTAACGATTCAGATACATTTTCCCCAGGCATTAACCATGGGCTTGCTGTGCAGCGTATCGTTCGTGAAACGGCAGCTCATCTTGAAAAATTTAGAAAAGATTATGCGTAAAAATGATAGAAACAGTGGAATTCTTCTTCATATAACTTCCCTTCCGGGCCCGGAGGGGATAGGTACATTGGGTGAAGAGGCCTTCCGCTTTATAGATTTCCTGGAAAAGACAAACCAGAAAATGTGGCAGATTTTGCCGCTTGGCCCCGTTGGATATGGAAATTCACCCTATCAGTGCTATTCTGCTTTTGCAGGCAATCCTCTGCTTATCGACCTTGAATTTGTTGCTAAGGAAGGATTGTTGAGCATGGAGGATTTAACGGATAGACCTTCTTTTCACCTGTACCGGATTGAATATGATAAGGTGGAGAAATGGAAGTATCCTTTATTGAAGAAAGCCTTCGGCAATTTTAAAAAAACCGACAGGCTCAGAAATGAATACAACCGTTTCCTGGGAGAACATTTATGGTGGCTGAAGGACTACGCATTGTTTATGGCTGTTAAAAAACATTTTAACAATGTTATCTGGAACGAATGGGACAATGAAATAAAATTTAGAGAAAAAAGTGCACTGGAAAAATATTCCTCGTTGCTTGAAGAGGAGATACAATTCCGGAAGTTTATGCAGTTTCTGTTCTTCAGGCAATGGTTTAGGTTAAGAGAATATGCACATTCAAAAAAGATTCAGATACTTGGCGATGTTCCCCTATATGTTTCGGGCGACAGTGTTGATGTGTGGGCCAATACCGAAATATTCCGGCTTGACGACCAGTTGAATCAGCTAGAGATGGGCGGGGTGCCACCCGATTATTTCAGTGAAACAGGCCAACTTTGGGGGAATCCTGTTTTTAACTGGGATAAGCTTAAGGAAAGGGAATTTGATTGGTGGCTGGCAAGGTTACATTTTAATCTTAACATGTTCGATAAAGTGCGCATCGACCATTTCAGAGGTCTGGAGTCATATTGGACGGTACCTGCAGGAGAAAAAACCGCCATCAAGGGAGAATGGGTCCCTGCCAACGGATTTGAGTTACTGCAAATGTTTAAAAAACAGGTTGGTGTTTTGTCGCTTGTTGCCGAAGATCTTGGAGTGATAACAGAAGAGGTGGAACAGTTGCGCGATGATTTTAACCTGCCGGGAATGAAGGTGCTGCAATTTGCATTTGGTTCCGATGAAACCAATCATGACCTGCCTCATAACTACCTGCCAAACTTTATCGCTTACACCGGAACGCACGATAACAATACAACCCTTGGATGGCTGCGGTCACTTGAACCTGAAGAAAAAAAGATGGTGCGGAGATATTTGGGGACAACAGGTAAAAAAGCGGTTAAAAATGCCGTCGAACTCATTTGGTCATCATGTGCCTGCACAGCTGTTATACCCATGCAGGATTTGCTGGAACTGGATGAAAGTGCCCGGCTTAACACCCCGGGGACAGCAAGTGGAAACTGGGAATGGCGTTTTAAATGGTGGCAGTTAAGAAACAGACACCGATACTTTTTGAAAGATATTACCAGGAAGTACAACCGTTAATTCAGCAGCATCGCAGCACAGCCTGCATGAATTCTTTAGGTTTCTCGGCATGCAGCCAATGCCCTGCTCCGGGAATGTCTACTATCGATGCATCGGGATATATCTCCTTTAACAGCGGTTCATCTTCGGGTAAAATATAATTCGATTTTTGACCACGGATGAAAATTACCGGATAATTCCTGATGGGTATGCGATCGTCGAGCCACTGACGGTTTACACCGCCAACAATTTCATCCAGGTAATCGTAAAGTACCGGTACGTTTAACCGCCATTTGTACTGACGACTTTTTTTATCCTTTTTGATGTTTTTCAATAGAAACTTCCGTATACGGTTGTCGTCAATTTTTTCCGAAAGCTGGTCATCTACCTCATTACGATTTTGTACCCGGCTGAAATCAACATCCTGCATGGCCATCAGTATATTGCGGTGCAGGTGATACTGACTGCTTTCATTCATCTCCAGGTAATTTTTCGGCGCTATATCGGCAATTACAAGTTTCTCCACTTTTTCAGGGAAATTGGCTGCAAACCACATTGCGGTTTTGCCACCCATGCTGTGTCCAAGCAAAGTGGCACGTTCGATATGTTGTTTATCAAAAAATTCTGTCAGGTCATTTTTCATGTCATCAAATGAATGCGTCGGTGCAAAGGGTGAACGGCCGTGGTTTCGCTGATCAACCATATAAACTGTGTGTTTTTCAGCCAGACGTTTACCCATGTTCATCCAATTGTCGGATGAGCCATACAAACCGTGAACAATAACTACCACCGGGCCGGCTCCTTCTTTTCTGTAATACAATTCCATAGAATAAATTATTTCAGGCAGTCGAGGTATTTCTTTATAGTGGTTTCCAATCCAAAATATAAGGCATCGGAAATGAGGGCATGACCAATTGATACTTCAGCAAGATTGGGTATGCTGAGGTTGAAAAAATGCAGGTTTTCAAGGTTTAAATCGTGGCCTGCATTAACTTCAAGGCCTATGGCGCCGGCAACTTTTGCCGCGTGGATGAAGGGTTCAATGGCCGCATCACGGCCAAATGAATAGAGACGTGCATAAGGTTCGGTATACAATTCAATGCGGTGTGTACCTGTTTCTGCAGCGCCTTCAATAACCTCCTCGTCCGGGTCTACAAAAATAGATGTTCGGATACCGTGTGATTTTAGCCTGTCGATAACTTCCTTAAGAAAAGTTAGATTTTCCCAGGTATCCCATCCATGATCGCTGGTGAGCTGGGAATGCGTATCCGGAACCAGTGTTACCTGGTGTGGCAGAACTTCGGTAACCATTTTTAAAAAATCTTCGCTGGGATATCCTTCAATGTTAAACTCAGTGGTAATTAATGGTTTAATTTCATAAACATCTTTTCGGGTTATATGCCTTTCATCGGGGCGTGGGTGCACTGTAATGCCCTGTGCTCCATATAACTGGCAGTTTGTTGCAGCATCTTTGACGCTTGGGATTTCCCCACCACGTGAATTTCTTAACGTAGCTATTTTGTTAATATTTACACTAAGTCGTGTCATTTTTGTATTTTTGAAACTGCAAGTTACAATTTTCAGTTCGATATTAACAAAACAAGAAATAAGATTTGCTGGCAAAAAATTTAATATCAGATGTTATTCCTGCCGTAATGAGCAGCGATAAGGGACAGAGGGTTCTGAATTCCATGGATTTATACAGGGTGTCGCATCTCCCTGTTGTAGAAAACTCAACATATCTGGGTTTGGTTTCCGATAAACTAATCTATGACCTGAACCTGCTGGATGAATCCATTTCAAAGGAGAAGGAGAAATTCTTTACAGCCCATGTGCACGAGCAACAACATATTTTTGAAGTTGCTGTACTTATGTATAAGCTTAAATTGAGTGTTATTGCTGTCGTTAGTCAAAAACACGAATACCTTGGTGCCATCACTTTATATGATCTTGCCCGACGCTTTGCCCGCTTTTTTTCACTTCAGGAGATTGGTGGTGTTATCGTTCTGGAGGTGAATGTGCATGATTATTCAATGACTCAGATCAGCAAAATAGTTGAAGAAAATGATACTAAAATTTTAAGCTTTTTTCTGAACCGCCTTCCCGGAACCAATAATCTTGAAATAATCCTGAAATTCGATAAAGAAGATCTGTCATCGGTTATCAGGGCTTTTGAACGCTACGATTATAATGTGAAAGGCATTTATCTTGATGATTCAATGATAGATGATTTGTACCAGGATCGTTATGACCAGTTCATGAGATATATGGACTTGTAAAAACTTTTCAGGGTGACTGCATCGGGAAACTATTAAAAAAAAGAAACAGTATAAAATTAACTTAATCCGTGCAAGTGTGAAAGTGGCTGTATTTGGAACCAGGGTGTCACAGAATTTCCTTCCTGTGCTACATGATTTTTTTAACTTCCTGAAAGATAATGAGATTGATGTTCAATTATTTAAGCCCTTTAACGATTTCCTGGTTAAAGAAATGAACCTGCCGGTATACTTTACTTCATTGTTCACTTCTCCTACCGATTTTAATGAATCAAATGATTTTATTTTTAGCGTTGGTGGTGATGGCACTTTTTTACACTCGGTTGTAAACATCCGCAACTTTGACATCCCAATTATTGGTGTCAACAGTGGCAGGCTTGGTTTTCTTGCCGACATTTCACAGGAACAGATACACAGCGCTCTTACCGATATCTTTAGCAACAGGTATAAAGTTATTGAGCGTGCCCTGCTTAAGGTGGAATTCGGGGGAAAGGAAACCCTTGATTTCAATTATGCGCTGAATGAACTTGCAGTTTTGAAAACCGATTCTTCATCAATGATAAACATTACTGCCTGGTGCGATGACCAATTGCTAAACAATTACTGGGCCGATGGGCTGATTGTTGCCACTCCGACCGGCTCAACCGCTTATTCACTCAGTGTGGGAGGGCCTATCCTTACACCCGAATCAAAAAATTTTGTTATTACACCGCTGGCACCTCACAACCTGACCATCAGACCTGTGGTGGTTCCCGATAACCACGAGTTGAAACTTAAAGTGGAAGGACGCGGAAATACCTATCTTGCCTCGCTCGATTACCGGTCGGTAACTGTCGATTTCAATACTGTTCTTAAAATCAGAAAAGCAAATGTTACTTTAAAGACGTTGCAGCTTCCGGAGCATAGCTTCTTTAATACACTGAGAAACAAGTTGATGTGGGGTTTCGACAAGCGAAATTAAATATTCTTCAGAGCTTAACAATTTTTAATCTTTCTTTGGGTTTTATAATAGCGTACAGGTATGTTTTATATAGAATTATATTACTTTTGTACCTCCCGGAAGCTGAGAAAGAAGGGGGCAACTCAAGTTAAGTTCGTTGAAGTCAGTTAATTGCAATCGGTAAATATGATGTTTAATAACTATTATTTTTACATTGGAAATGACCGGGATGAACAGGCAAAATGCCTTACATTCAGTGCATATGATTTACATCGGACAGAAACATGCCTGAAGCTAATGTTGAATAATTGATTTGGAATACCAAATGAGAAAAGTTTTATTGGTGTTTATAGCAGTTGGTTTGGCTGTTTCAGGGTTTGCCCAAAAATCGGCAGATATTGGAGTCTGGGGAGGTTCTTCTACTTATTTTGGCGATATAAAACCGGCCGCCCCCCTTGAGTCGTTTAATTTAAACCTTGGGGCTTATTTCCGGTATAATTTCAATCCACGTGTGGGGCTTCGGATGCAGTTTCTGACCGGCAGTTTTGCCTCCAGCGGATATATTGAAGATGTTGAGGTTGATTTTAGCAAAAATGCGCAGGATGTCTCAGCGATGATGGAAATAAACTTCCTGAAGTATGTGCTGGGAGATAAAAAAACACCTTTTACTCCCTATATTCTGGGTGGAATTGGGGTAATGTATTTTCCCTATACCTCAAAACCCGATTTGATGGAGGAAATTAATATAAGGTATCCGGTTACAGGAGAAGTAAAAGAATCGGTTGTTGCAGCGACAGTGCCTTTTGGTTTTGGAATTAAATTTTCGATTGGTGCGCGCCTAGGAATAGGTGCTGAATACCAGATGAGAAAATTATTCAGCGACAAACTCGATGATTTCGATGATCCGCTGTCGTTTGTAGTTGAAAATGAAAACGGAAACGGAAACAATACGCCCGGAACGGGCGATGATATTGTACCCGGGGCAGTAAATAATAATGAAGTAATAAAGTATACAACATTGTGGCACAATAACGATTGGCCGGGCTACCTGGGAGTTCATCTTACTTACAAATTGTATTTGAACAAACGCGAATGCCCTGCCTACGACAGGAAATACTGGTAATGGAATCCTATAAAGAAAAATTGAACAGAAATAAAATACCGCGGCATGTTGCCATCATTATGGATGGAAACGGCCGGTGGGCTGCCAAACATGGCGGAAAGCGAACCTTTGGGCACGAACACGGTGTCGATGCCGTTCGTTCAACCGTTGAAGGAGCCAGCGAAATCGGAATAGAATACCTTACCCTGTATGCCTTTTCAACCGAAAACTGGGAACGCCCAAAAAATGAGGTGGATGCTTTAATGGGGCTCCTGGTTCAGGCTATTGAAAATGAAACAGGCGAATTAATGAAGAACAATGTGCGTTTGGATGCAATTGGTGATCTGAAAAAATTACCACCCGATGTTTATAAAAAACTTCAGGAATGTATTAAAGCCCTTAGCAATAATACCGGCCTGAACCTGGTGCTGGCTCTCAGCTACAGTTCGAAATGGGAAATTGCCGAGGCTGCACGCAAAATTGCCGATGATGTAAAAAATAATAAGATCAACCCTGCCAATATTGATGATAAACTGTTCGGGAAGTACCTTTCAACTGCTCATCTTCCTGATCCTGAACTTCTGATCCGTACCAGTGGTGAATTCAGAATCAGTAACTTTTTGCTCTGGCAAATTGCTTATGCCGAATTGTATTTTACGGCAAAACTTTGGCCCGATTTTAGAAAAGAAGATTTGTTTGAGGCAGTTTTTGATTTTCAAAACAGAGAACGACGATTTGGTAAAATCAGTGAACAGTTGTTAAGTTAAATTATGACCAGAATGCGAAAGCTACTTTTATTCCTGCTATTTTTGATTGGAACATTTTCCCAGTCATTTGGACAAATCCCTGATGATTCTAATTTTTCAATATATTATTCCAGCCCTGGAAAATATACCATTGCCGATATTGAAATTTCAGGAATTCGTTATCTCGATAAAACAGTTTTAATCCAATTGTCAGGGCTTCGGGTGGGACAAACCATTGAAGTGCCCGGTGAAGCCATTACCAATGCCATTAAAAAGCTTTGGCAGCAGGGTCTGTTCTCAGATGTACAGATTACTGCAAGTAAAATTGCGGGCGATGAAATTTGGCTCGATATTTATCTTCAGGAAAGACCACGCCTGTCCGATGTTAATTTTAATGGTGTCAGCAAATCGGAAAAGGATGATATTACTGAAAAAGTTCTGCTGCTGAAAGGTTCGCAGGTGACTGATAACCAGGTAAACAATGCTGAGCGAACCATCAAGAATATCTTTCTTGCAAAAGGGTTTCTTAATACAGAGGTAAATATTATTCAGCGCGACGATACCGCTCAAAACAACAGCATCATTCTTGATATCTACATCGATAAAAAAGAAAAGGTGAAAGTGAATGATATTATTATTCATGGGAATGAAGCCATAAAAGAAACTGTTCTTGAGCGGGCAATGAAAAAAACCAACGCTAAAGAACTGCGCAACTTCTTCAAAACAAAAAAATTCCTTGAAGAGGAGTACGAAAACGACAAGGCCAACCTGATTGATAAATACAATGAAGAAGGTTATCGTGATGCAATTGTTGTTGACGATACGATATACCAGGTAGAGGTAGGCAAAAAGAATAAGCCCCGGGTTAATATAGAACTTTGGGTAGATGAAGGTGATAAGTATTATTTTGGAGATATCAAATGGGTTGGTAATACCGTTTATCCGGCAGAATTTCTGAATAATCAGCTGGGGATTGAAAAAGGAGATGTTTTCAACCAATCGATCCTTGATAAAAGGTTGTTCGATAACGATGTGGGCCTTAACAATTTGTACCTCGACAAAGGATACCTGTTTTTTGACCTGATGCCTGTGGAGGTAAGCGTTGATAGCGATACCATTAATTATGAAATGCGTATGCGTGAAGGAAAACAGGCAACCATCGATAAGGTGTTGATATCGGGTAATACCAAAACTCATGAACATGTTGCACGTCGTGAAATACGTACATATCCGGGCGATTTGTTCAGCAAATCGGAGATTATCCGTTCGGTAAGGGAACTGGCGCAGTTGGGTCATTTCGATCCCGAGGCAATTAATCCCGATGTAAGGCCGAATGTTGAAAACGGAACCGTTGACATTGAATACCAGTTGCAGGAAAAGGCCAACGACCAGATTGAATTGTCGGGTGGTTGGGGAGCCGGTATGTTTGTAGGTTCCGTAGGTCTGAAGTTTGCCAACTTCTCGGTCCGTAATATCCTGAATAAAGAGGCCTGGAGGCCTCTGCCAACGGGTGACGGGCAAACGCTCAGCCTGCGCTATCAAACCAGTGGCAAGTATTACCGTACTGTAAGCCTTTCATTTGTTGAACCCTGGCTTGGAGGTAAAAAACCCAATTCCTTTTCATTGTCGCTGTCGCATTCACGAATAAACTATAGCGCCAATAAATATTACCAGAGCAATCCATACTATGGTGGCGGCTACGGCGGCAGCCCTTATGGAGGTTATGGCGGCTATCCGTATGGAGGCATGGGAGGCTACGGAGGTATGGGCGGCTACGGCGGCTATGGTGGTTATCCTTATGGTGGTTATGGTTATGGTGGCTACGGAATGTACCCTCAGTACCAGTACAATTACGATTCGGAGGATGATAATACAACCAACGACCAGATATGGGAAACCACTGCTCTGGCAGCAGGGTATGGCTACAGGCTTTCGTGGCCCGACGATTTTTTCACGGTTTATCATGAATTGTCGTTCGAGCACTACCGGCTGCAGAATATGGGAAGCTTCTTCCGTTTTCTTGCCGATGAGCAGGGAAATGTGAACGGTACCTTCAACAACTTCAGCTTTAAAACCGTGTTTGGCCGTAACTCAGTCGATAACCCGCTCTTTTCACGTACGGGATCACAGTTCAGCCTCACATTGAAAACAACACCTCCCTTTTCCCTTATAAATGGCGTTGATTACAGCGACCCGAATATATCCAATGAAGAACGGTATAAATGGATCGAATACCATAAATGGTTGTTTAAGGGCCAGGTGTTCAATCCGCTTACCAGCAACAGGAACCTGGTATTGCGAAGTGCCGTGGAGCTTGGATTCCTGGGATATTATGATCCGAACCGCCTTTCTCCTTTCGAAGGTTTTATTGTGGGTGGATCAGGAATGTCGGGATATAATATCTACGGTACCGATTATGTTGCCTTACGCGGATATAAAGATTTCAGTCTGAGCCCTCAAAGCGGATCGAAAATGTACTCGAAGTTTACTATGGAAATGAGATATCCAATTACCCTGAAACCAAGTGCAACCATTTATGCCCTGACTTTCCTTGAAGCCGGTAATTCAAACATGAGTTTCCAGAACTACAATCCTTTTAAACTTCACCGTTCGGCCGGTGTGGGTGTACGTATATTCCTGCCAATGTTCGGTCTCATGGGCATCGACTGGGGGTATGGATTTGATGAGGTTCCGGGTAATTCGGGTGCAAACGGAAGTCAGTTCCACTTTGTTATCGGGCAGCAATTCTAAAGGTTTTACATTTGGCACAAAATATGATAATGTATTACAGTGTTTAAATAATAACAGATGAGAACCATGAAAAAATTTATATTGACCATTGCAGTCCTGATAGCAGCCAGTGTTACAACTTTTGCTCAGAAGTACGGATTTATCGATTCAGGATATATTCTTGAAAATATCCCCTCTTATAAGGCAGCACAGGAGCAGTTGAACCAATTGTCGGCGCAGTACCAGAAAGAACTGGAATCGATGCACGCCGAGATTGAACAGATGTATCAGGATTTTCAGGCCGAAAGTGTGTTGCTTTCCGATGATATGAAACGGAAACGCGAAGATGTAATCATCTCAAAGGAAAAAGATTACAAGCAGTTACAGCGAAAATATTTCGGACCTGAAGGCGACCTGTTTAAAAAGCGGCAAGCATTGGTTAAGCCCATTCAGGATGATGTATTTACTGCTGTACAGGAAATTGCAAATGAAGGAAGCTATGCCGTTATTTTTGATAAAGCCGGCGGTACCACACTGTTTTTTACCAATCCGAGATACGATTTGAGCGACCAGGTATTGCAAAATCTCGGATATAAATAATTAATAATTATATTTGTGACCAAAAATTTAACATTACGTTGACTATGAGAAATTTAATGAAACCACTCGTGCTTCTCTTTTTTGCTGTAGCGGCAATTTCGGCAAGCGCTCAAAATCAAAAATTTGGACATATCGATTTACAGGCAGTTGTGCAGCTAATGCCAGAAAGAACGGCCGCCGAAACACAATTCAATGCTTTTCAGGCCGACCTGGAAGAAGTATTTGGCGAAATGCAGCAGAATTACCAGCAGAAACTTGCTGAACTGGAGAAGTTAGGTGAAGAAACCTCTGAGGTTAAAAGAAATGCGAAGATTACTGAACTGCAGGAGCTTCAGCAGAGGATACAAAATTACCAGATGACTGCTCAGCAGCAAATTCAGCAAAAACAAGCCGAATTGCTTCAGCCCGTTTTCGACAAAGCTGAACAAGCTATTGAAGAAGTTGGTAAAGAACAAGGTTTGCTTTACGTATTTGATACCGGAACAAGAGTTGTGTTGTATAAATCCAACCAAAGTGTAGACCTTCTTCCACTGGTTAAAAAGAAGCTGAACATTCAGTAAAAGTTTTTAAGCCAAAAGATATTATAGGCCATCTCCTTGTGGGGGTGGCTTTTTTTGTGGGTGCAAGTGCCTCCGGGAGTCGGACTTTGGAAGTCCGACATTTCTTTGTGAAGTTTTTAACATCCGACACCTGCAGTTGACAGGTTGGTTTGGAGAACGGAATTTTTTGCTGAGTGAAGGAAAATTTTTGACTTACAAAGCCAAAGTCCCGTGGGCCGGTAAAAAGCGGAAGTGGTGAGGTTATTAAATCCAGGTTCTTATTTCCGTCGTACCAAAGCCGTTGCAAAGCCGTTCTAAATTGAATTTACATTGAGTTAATATTGAGTTTAATACGTCCCAGGTATGGAGTTGAACAGTTGTAAAGACTTTTCCGTGCAGGTAAGAGTTCCTGAAATGGATGATTTTTTTTGATTATAATGGTTTTGACGTTGATTGTTATATTTCGCCGGCAGAATTTCTTCTTTTTTCATTTTCATAATTGGTTTTGTTTGGATTGGTCGGGAATTCGGATTAATTTAGTGTTGGAATAAACAAACCGGAAATTTTATGAATGCAGCAATACAGGCAGACAGCCCTCCCAATGCCGGGATACCAAAAAATACATATTTGTTTGAAATAGCATGGGAGGTATGCAATCAGGTTGGAGGAATATACACTGTCATTCGTTCAAAAGTACCTTCAGTGATTGAACAGTGGGGAAATGAAAATTATTTTCTCATCGGACCGTATTTTGAAGAGCAGGCCGCGGCTCACTTTGAGCCTGCAACCGATTATTCTTCAAATATCGGCAAGGCTGTCTTGAAGATGCAGGAGAGGGGATTTGAAGTTTACTACGGGCAGTGGATCGTTTCAGGCCGGCCCCAGGTTGTTCTGTTCAATCCTTTTTCGGTATACGATAAACTGCCAGAAATCAAGCATTTTATGTTTCATGATTATCACATTTCACTCCCCGGGCAGGATGAACTGATTGATAAGGTGGCTGCTTTTGGTTTCCAGGTCAAGGAATTTTTAAAGCATATATGCTCAACTGAATTTTGCAGCAAACATGTTATTGCACATTTTCATGAGTGGATGGCAGGGGTCCCTATTCCCGGTCTGAGGAAGGAAAACCTCGACATTAAAATTGTTTTCACTACTCATGCCACATTGCTGGGGCGATACCTTGCAATGAACGACAGCAGTTTCTACGAACACCTGGCTTTTTATAACTGGGAGACGGAAGCCGTTAAGTTTAATGTGAAACCCATTGTCGATATTGAACGTGCCTCTGCTCACGGTGCCCACGTATTTACAACTGTTAGCGAACTTACCGGCAGGGAATGTACGCACCTGCTTGGTCGCACACCCGATATGATTCTTCCAAACGGGCTTAACATTCAGCGATTTGAAGCGCTTCACCATGTCCAGAATCAGCACCTTCAGTTCAAAGAAAAGATCCATGATTTTGTCAGGGGTCATTTCTTTCAGAGTTATTCATTCGATTTGGACAATACCATCTATTTTTTTACTTCAGGAAGATATGAATATCATAACAAGGGCTTTGACTTGACCCTTGAGGCGCTGGCGCGGCTTAACTGGAGGTTGCAGCAGGCGAATTCAAAGATGACTGTGGTTGCCTTCTTCATTACAAAAAAGCCGTTCTATACCTTTAATCCGGAAGTTCTGCATTCAAAAGCGCTTATTGAAGACATAAGCCGGGTGTGTGAAGAGATAAAGGAGCAGGTTGGTAAACGTTTGTATACTAAAATAACTTCCGCTAACGGGGCTTATGAATTTCCGGACCTGAGGGAGATGGTTGATGATTATCTTCGCCTAAAACTGCGCAGGAATGTGCAGGGATGGAAAACTAAATTGTTACCTAAAATTGTTACCCATACTCTTCTGGATGACGGAAAGGACGAAATCCTGAATTTTCTTCGGATGGCAAATTTGATAAATCACCAGCACGACAGGGTTAAAATAGTATATCATCCCGATTTTATTTCAACATCGAATCCTTTGTTCAAAATGGATTATAACCAGTTTGTCCGCGGTTGTCATTTTGGAATATTTCCGAGCATGTATGAGCCCTGGGGATATACCCCTCTTGAATGTCTTGCCAGCGGTTTGCCTTCCATTACAAGTAATCTTTCAGGATTTGGCGATTATGTTAGCCGGAATGTTCTCGACCATGACAAGCAGGGCATGTACATTGTCGATCGTAAATCCAGGGACTTCAACCTTGCTGCAGATGATTTGGCCAAAATGATGATGCAGGTGGTGCAGATGACACGTCGCGAAAGAATTGCCATGCGCTACAAATGTGAGGAGGCATCGCTTCATTTCGACTGGTCGAACCTGGGAAAATATTACAACAAAGCTTACAACCTGGTGATAACCCGGTAATGCAAAATATATGACAGCTTCTCCAATAGGTGTTTTTGATTCGGGCTACGGAGGGTTAACCGTGTTAAAAGAACTGGTGAATCAACTGCCAGAATACGACTTTCTTTACCTGGGCGATAATGCCCGCACCCCTTATGGTACCCGATCGTTCAGGGTAGTGTATGAGTATACTCTTCAGGCGGTGAAATACCTGTTTACGCAGAACTGCCCGTTGATAATTATCGCCTGCAACACAGCTTCGGCAAAGGCGCTGCGGAGCATTCAGCAACTCGACTTGCCGGGGCTTGCTCCCGACCGCAGAGTATTGGGTGTTATTCGGCCCAGTGTTGAAAAGGTGGCAGAGATAACTGTAAACGGAAGGGTGGGGGTACTGGGAACTCCGGGAACTGTCCTTTCTGAATCGTACCCCATTGAGCTTCAGAAGTGGGCCGGCGGAACAGTGAAATCAACCGTGCAGGAAGCTTGTCCGCTTTGGGTTCCTTTGGTAGAAAACAATGAAATTGATTCGGAAGGAGCAGCTTATTTCGTCAAAAAGAACATTAACAATATCTTGCAGAAGGATAATGAGCTGGATACCCTGATACTTGGCTGCACGCATTATCCTTTACTTATCAAGCAGATTGCCCGGTTTGTACCCCCAACTGTTCGCATTCTCGACCAGGGACAAATTGTTGCCGAAAAGCTTGTCGATTACCTTCAGCGCCATCCGGAAATGGAGCAACGGTTGTCAAAAAACAGGAATATCCGTTTTCAGACAACCGAAGCGGCCGATAATTTCAACGAAAAGGCTGCCCTTTTTCTGGGGCAGGAGGTTTCATCGCAAACCATTCATTTTTAATAAATTTCACCGACTGATCAGCCAAGCAGTTCTTTCACTGTACGTTTCATCTCATCGTACTGTTGTTCTATGCTTGTTAATAGTTTGTACTGGGCGCGTGTACGCACCAGATTATGGTCGGCCGATTTTATTTTGTAGTAATTATCGCCATCGATGTAATCCATCAGAAAGCGAAGTACCTGTTCGTAGGTAATGTAACGGGCCGAAAAGGGAAGGTATTCAATTTCTTTATCGGTCAGGAATGAAGCGGCTTCCTCAAGATACCCCCTGGTAAAGGCCCTGAAAATTTCAATATCCATCGATACATTTTCCAGGTTGGTATCGTCCTCTTTTCCGGTATTCGTATAAAAGCGGATGGCATCGCCAAAATCGTTAAGAACTGTACTGCTGAGCACAGTGTCCAAATCAATCACGCACAGCACCTCTCCGTTTTTATCGAACAGAATGTTGTTAATTTTTGTGTCGTTATGGCTTATGCGCGTAGGGATAGTACCATTTTCAACCAGCTGCCAGAAATCCATCATTTCCTTCCGTCGGCTTTCAATCCATCCTATTTCTTCGGCAACTGATGCTTTGCGTCCCACAGGATCTTTGCTTAAGGTTGCGTCCCACTGTTCGAAGCGGATGCGGATGTTATGAAATCCCGGCAGTATATCGGTAAGAGGCTCGTTCAAATCGGCAACCAGCGACTGGAATTTACCGATGCCTTTTCCTCCCGCATACGCCAGTTCAGGTGTTGGTGCTGATTCATAGGCAATGGTGTCTTCAATGAAAAGGCTTACTGCCCAGTATTCATTTTCTTCATCTTCATGATACAGTTTTCCATCATGAGTGCGGATGATTGTCATGGCCTGACGCATGGGGTCACCGCCTGTTTCTGTAACTTTCCCCTTTATATGGCTGCACACCTTTTCAATGTTTTCCATCATTGCCGGAACCGGCGAAAAAATCCTTTTGTTTTTTCGCTGGAGAATGTACCGGGGTGAGCCTTCCTGCATCTCTATTATGTAGGTATCATTTATGAAACCTTCTCCCAGTGGAGCCACATCTTTTATTGTTCCCTCAAGCCTGAATTTGCCGGCTATTTCTTTTAGTTTAGTTTCCATGATTTTAATATAACTTTTTCGGATACTGTCCTTGTTCGATTAATTTTTTTAACTGCTCAATCACCAATGGTTTATCCTCTTTATAGGTTACGCCAAACCATGGTGAATCAGCCTTAAGTACTTCCACTTTAGCCTGTCCGTCCCTTATCATATCGAATACCACCGATGGGATGTAAATTTCTGATTTGGGTTCGTTGATGTGAGCCTCCAGGAAAGCAGTGAATTTCTTTTCCAGAATTTCAAAAACCGATGGCTGAAATCCCCAGATGTTCATTGATACACTTTCATTTCCGGTAAGTTCTTTTTCGCTGCCATCGGGTTCAATGGAGATTATTCTGCCATTTCTTTTAACTATTTTAGTTGTTTCAACGATTTTCTGCAGCAGGCCTTTGTCGTCAACATCACAGATTCCCCGTGATACTGAGCCATGATCGGAAAGTGTGTTGCTGAGTTTGTAGCCAACCATGGCATATTTATCAGAGGCATTGTCCCGGGTGAGAAATTCTGCCATAGTTTTATAGGCATTGAATCCATAAAAATCATCGGCATTCAACGCACAGAACGGTTCATGAATTGCATCGCGAGCAACAAGAATGGCATGAGCAGTTCCCCAGGGTTTTTCACGTCCTTCAGGAAGTGTGAATCCCGCCGGCAGATTATCAAGTTCCTGAAATACATACTCCACTTCTATTTTTCCTTTCAGCCTGGGGTCGAACTTTTCTTTAAAAGCCTCTGCAAAGCTTTCCCGGATAACAAAAACTACCTTTCCAAATCCTGCTCTGATGGCATCAAATATTGAATAATCAATTATGGCTTCTCCATTTGGACCAACAGGTTCAACCTGTTTTAATCCCCCAAACCGGCTGCCCATTCCTGCAGCCAGAATTAGTAAAGTTGGTTTCATAATAAAAGTTTATAATTATAATAGTATGAATAAAATTCCAATTGACTGTTTTTTTCTAAACTTTCCAAATTATTGTTTGCACGGAAAGGTACTTCTGAATTTTCACAGTACGAAAAAAAGAAATCTTTTTGATTTATAAAAATGTTTGGGTTGAAGGTTTGGAAAGCATTTTTTGCCGGGTGGAGGAACATAGGTTTTAAACTAAAGCGGGGTTACTTGTACCAGCCGGCATAAATGCTGTAGGATGAAGCAATGCGTGTTATTTCATTGTCGAGAAGCTCGGGGCTTATTGCTTTTATTTTTCGGGCCGGTATACCTGCGTAAACACTGCCGCTTTCCACTACTGTTCCCTTTGTAACCACTGAACCGGCTGCAACAATGGAGTTGCTTTCGACAATGGCATCATCCAATACAACGGCATTCATTCCAATCATAACATTATCGTGCAGCGTGCAGCCATGAACTATTGCACCGTGAGCAATGGTGACATTATCGCCAATGCGGGTCGGCGATTTTTTATAAGTGGCATGAATTACGGCATTGTCCTGAATGTTGGTATTGTTGCCGATTTTTATCGAATGCACATCTCCCCTAATTACAGCATTGAACCATACACTGCAGTCTTCGCCCATTTCCACGTCGCCAATCAGTGTTGCAGTTTCGGCCAGATAGCAGTTCTTGCCTATTTTGGGGGACTTGTTATTTAGTGTTTTTATGAGTGCCATTTCATATAAATTTAAATTGATTCCAAATATATTAAAACCTTTAAATATTTGAATAAGTCATTCCTTTGTTGTTAAATAATGGTTATTTTTGCTCCTTTGAAAAATGTAAGTTAGATTTCAAAATGAAATGCTAAAATGAATTTTACTTACAAATTGTAAGGCTTAAACAGAAAAAACGTACCTAAATGAAGTATGAAAGAGTGATAGAACTGGAAGAAGTAGCCATCCGGTTTTCAGGGGATTCGGGTGACGGTATGCAGTTAACCGGAACGTTATTTTCAGATGCTGCGGCATTGATTGGGAATGATATTTCCACGTTTCCGGATTATCCATCAGAGATTCGGGCACCACAGGGAACCGTAGGCGGAGTTTCCGGATTCCAGGTCCAATTCGGAAAAACACAGGTTACCACCCCGGGCGATTATGCTCATGTCCTGATAGCTATGAATCCTGCAGCCATAAAAGCAAATGCCCGGTTTATGAATCCGGGAGGTACCATAATATACGATAGTGATTCATTTACTGAAAAGAACCTTCAGAAAGCCGGTTATACAACCGACGACCCTTTTACCGAGACAAACCTGAAAGATTACAGGATCATTTCGGTGCCCATTTCAAGCCTGACTAGGGAAGGATTGAAGGAATTCGGGCTCGATAATAAAAGTATAATGCGGAGTAAAAACATGTTTGCCCTGGGGTTGATTTGCTGGATGTTTAACCGGCCGCTAAACTATATCGAGGAATTCATTCGCTCAAAATTTGGAAAGAAACCGGTAGTTGCCGATTCCAATATCAAGGTATTGCATGATGGTTACAACTATGGCATGAACCTTCAGCACATGACACCTACCTACACTGTTCATCCGGCAAATATACCTGCAGGAACATATCGAAATGTCAATGGAAATTTTGCCACTGCCTGGGGGTTTATTGCTGCTGCAGAAAAAGCGGGTCTGGAGCTATTCCTGGGGTCATATCCCATTACTCCTGCAACTGAAATATTAACAGCATTATCGGAAAGAAAAGACCTTGGGGTAAAAACTTTCCAGGCCGAGGATGAAATTTCAGGAATAGCCTCGGCAATAGGTGCAGCATTTGCCGGCGATTTGGCCATAACAACCACCTCGGGGCCGGGGCTGGCGCTTAAGTCGGAAGCCATAGGGCTTGCGGTAATGGCCGAGCTGCCGCTTGTAATTGTGAATGTTCAGCGTGGAGGGCCGTCAACCGGGCTCCCTACAAAAACTGAACAGTCGGATTTAATGCAGGCCCTTTACGGCCGTAATGGAGAAAGCCCTGTGGTTGTGCTGGCAGCCAGCACGCCTTCCGATTGTTTTCAATATGCTTATAAGGCAGCTCAAATAGCCCTTGAACGAATGGTGCCGGTAATTCTGTTAACCGATGGATTTCTCGGAAACGGCAGCGAACCGTTCCGTATTCCTAAAATTGCTGATTTGCCATCCATCACGCCCCGAATAGCAAAAGATGCTGCGACCTTTAAAGCATATGAACGTGATGAAGAGTCGCTTGCACGTCAATGGGCCATTCCGGGAATGCCTGGATTTGAGCATCGTATTGGCGGGTTGGAGAAAAATGTTATGGGAACCGTCAGCCACGATCCGGAAAATCACGAAATAAATTCAATGATTCGGGAACAAAAAGTGCAAAAAGCAGTCGACCTGGTTCCCGACCTTGAGGTATGCGGTGATGAGGACGGAGAGGTGCTTGTTGTAGGATGGGGCGGTACTTACGGACACCTCATCAGTGCAGTCAGAGATCTTCGCAAGGAAGGAAAGGATGTGAGCCTGGCACATTTTAATTTTATAAAACCCTTGCCCAAAAATACACAGGAGGTGTTTTCCAGGTTTAAAAAAATTATCGTTTGTGAACTGAACCTTGGCCAGTTTGCCAGTTATCTGCGCGATAAAATTCCGGGATTTACCTATCATCAGTTAAATAAAGTAAAGGGATTACCCTTTACTGTTCTTGAAATTAAATCAGCCACTGAAAAACTTCTGGAGGAATAGAGATGAACGAATTAAAATATACAATTAAGGATTTTAAAAGTGAAAATGAAGTGCGCTGGTGCCCGGGTTGTGGCGACTATGCCATTATGAATGCAGTGCAGCGTACCATGGCGGGAATGGGAGTTCCGAAAGAGAAGTTTGCCGTGATATCGGGTATCGGTTGTTCTTCACGTTTTCCATATTATATGAATACATTTGGTTTTCATACCATCCATGGACGTGCAGCCGCTGTTGCTTCTGGTGTGAAAATGGCCAATCCCGAACTCAACGTGTGGGTAATGACCGGCGATGGTGATGCGATGGCTATCGGTGGAAACCATTTTATTCACACCATACGGAGAAATATCGATTTAAACATCATAATATTTAATAACAGGATTTACGGACTTACAAAAGGACAATATTCACCGACATCTGACAGGGGCTTCAAAAGTAAAACCTCACCTTATGGCACCATTGAAGATCCATTTGTGCCGGGCCAGCTGGTTATCGGCGCCAGGGGAACGTTTTATGCCCGTGGCATCGATGGAAATGTGAAGCTGAGCGAGTCAATTCTTAAGGAAGCAGCTCTTTTTAAAGGTACCTCGGTAGTTGAAATATTGCAAAACTGCGTAATTTACAACAATGGGGTTCATAATGCTGTTTCCGATCCGGAGTTCAGAGCCGACCGGCAGCTCATTCTGGAACATGGTAAGCCCATGTTGTTTGGGGCTGATAATGAAAAAGGAATTATTATGGACAAGGGCCGACTCAAGGTTGCAATAATAGGTGAAAATGGTGTTACCCTTAATGATGTGCTTATCCATGATGCTCATGAAGAAGATCCATCACTTCATTTGAGCCTCATAAATATGGCGCTTCCTGATTTGCCGGTAGCATTTGGGGTAATACGCAGTGTGGATGCACCCGTTTATAATATTGAAATGGTACGTCAGCTTGAGCAGGTTAAGCAGACCCGGAAAATTTCCTGTGTTGATGAGTTGTTAAATTCAGGCAATACCTGGGAGGTAACTGCCAACCAGAATGGGAACGGCAGGTCAATAGATTGCCCTGATAAGAAAAAGTTTTAGGTTTTCTGCAACGTGATATCTTAAAAACAGAGATTCAATCTTTAAGTTAATTAAGATGGAATTTCTGTTTTAAACGGTATTTAGAATTTAAATGCAACACCTATATTGATGTATGCAATTCCGTAACCCAATTCCAGCATCGCTGCAATATTTTCATTAAAATAATATCTTCCTCCAATATAGAATGCTGAAAGAAAACCATTGCTTGCTGCTGTGCCAAAATTTATACCACTTACATTGGTGTTCCAGTCGACAACTCTGTATCCAAGCATTAATCCTGCATAAGTATCAAGCTGTTCAATAAACTGGTAGTGTAAGGCACCCCTGGCTCCAAGCAGAAAATTGGAAAAGCTTGCATCACTTTCAAAACCGGTGTAGTTGTAGCCTGCAAATCCAAGATATCCTCCTACGCCCACTGAGCTGTATTCATCAAACAGCTCATCAGCTACATTAAACTCAACTGAGGCAGATAATGGAGGGATTACACTTCCAAAGCTGCTGCCAGAGTATAAAGTGCTTCCAATTCCCAACCCTATGTTAGCTACTTTATCACCTTCATTAAATGTCGTATTCTGCGCTTTTGCAGAAACAGTAAATATAATTACAAATAAAAATGGTAAAATGTATTTTTTCATATTTTGCATATTTGTTTAATATATTATACAAATTAGTCATTAAAAAGTTCCATGTCAACCAATCTGTCCACTTTTTTCAAATCAAAGGTTTTTTTGGTTTATGTTGTGAAAAGTTAAAAATTTCTGTTTTGGTCCTGTAATAAACGTATCTTTGTAGGTAATTACCATATTTATGATTAAGAATGAAAGCATTTAAAATTGGAGATTTAACAGTTAATATACCGGTTATTCAGGGAGGAATGGGTATTGGTATATCATTATCGGGATTGGCTTCAGCGGTTGCCAATGAAGGTGGTGTAGGAGTAATTTCCGCTGTTGGTATAGGGATGTTTGATAAAGACTATGCCAGGGATTTTATCCATGCCAATATAAGGGCGCTTCGACGGGAAATAAAAACGGCCCGTGAAAAAACCACCGGAATTGTTGGTGTTAATATAATGGTTGCTTTAACCAATTTTTCGGATCTGGTGAAAACATCTATTGCTGAAAAGGCCGATATAATATTTTCAGGAGCAGGTCTGCCCCTGAATTTACCTTCTTTTCTTACAAAAGAATCAAAAACAAAGCTGGTGCCGATAGTTTCATCAGGCAGGGCTGCGCAGCTCATTTGCAAAAAATGGAAGGAAACTTATGATTATCTTCCCGACGCTATAGTTGTGGAAGGACCGAAAGCAGGCGGGCACCTGGGTTTTAAGCGCGAGCAGCTGAATGATCCGGAATATAAATTGGAAAAGCTTGTTCCCGATGTAATAACACATGTGAGGCCATTTGAAGAAAAATATAATGTATCAATTCCTGTAATTGCCGCCGGAGGGATTTATTCAGGTGCTGATATAAAAGAAATTATGGATTTGGGAGCGGCAGGGGTTCAGTTGGGTACACGATTTGTAACAACCAATGAATGTGATGCTTCCTATGAATTCAAGAAGGCATACATCGATTCGGTTGAATCCGACATTGAAATTATTCAAAGCCCGGTGGGAATGCCGGGAAGAGCCATTCGTAACAGTTTTATTGAAAAAATAAACCGTGGGGAAAAACGGCCGGTAAAATGTCCTTATAAGTGTTTGAAAACTTGCAGTGTTGAAAAAACACCTTATTGTATTTTTGCAGCACTTATGAATGCTATGAAAGGCAATTTCTTTAACGGTTATGCTTTTGCCGGATCCAATGCTTGGAAAACAACAAGTATCATTTCTGTTAAGGAAACCTTTGAGGCACTGAAGCAGGAGTTTTTGGAAGCTGTGACAATTAAACCGGCCGGGCAATAGCTTTTTTAGGAATTTGGATTTTAAATTTAGAGAAGGTCAAATTTTTGCCGGGATATAATTGAAACACGATTCTTTTCTCATCCAGGGGTAAAATTATTATTTTCGGTTAATTTTTATTTTTTTTCTGAAGATGGAGTTAGTTGAGGTATTGGATAAAAAGACAATACATTTGTTTCACCAGGTTCCGGAGAGGGTTTATAAAGATGATTCGAATTACATACCGATGCTGCATCAGCAGGTTGAGAACATATTCTGTCCTGAAAAAAATGCAAAATTTAAAGATGGAGATGCCCGGCGCTGGGTATTAAAGAAAGGAAAGGAATGCATTGGAAGGATTGCTGCCTTTTATGATGCCGGATATTCTGCGGGTTACGACCAGCCAACAGGATGTATAGGTTTTTTTGAATGCATCGATGATGTGGCAGCTGCCCGTTTATTGTTTGATGCCGCCAGAAACTGGCTGCAAGAGAACGGTATGGAGGCAATGGATGGCCCGGTTAATTTTGGTGAGAATTTTTTTAACTGGGGCTTACTGGTTGAAGGTTTTCAGCCTCAAACGTATGGAATGCAATATCATGCTCCTTATTACAGGAAATTATTCGAAGACTACGGTTTTAAGACTTTTTACCGGCAATTCAGCTATTCACTCGATATAGCCAATCCTGATCTTCCCGAACGGTTCTGGAAAATTGCAGCCTGGGTGGCGAAAAAACCAGGGTACAGGTACGAACATTTTACCTTTAGGAATGAAGATAAATACATCCGCGACTTCATTGAAATTCACAGGCAGGCGTGGTCGGAGCACAGCAATTATAAACCCGCCGAATACGATCAGCTGAAAGATTTAATTGAGCAGGCAAAATTTATCCTCGATGAGGAATTCATATGGTATGTATATCATAATGATGAACCGATTGCTTTTTATATGATGATTCCTGATTTAAACCAGATTTTAAAAAAGCTGGGCTCCGGAAAGCTGAACTTGCTGAACATCCTGAAACTTTTTTATTACAGGGAAAGACGCACCATTAACCGCTGCAGGGTTATTGTGCTGGGGGTAATTCCTAAGTTTCAACGGCTTGGAATAGAATCTGGAATTTTTTATCAACTAAGGCAGGTAATGCTTCGTAAACCGTGGTATAAAGACATGGAGATGAGTTGGATTGCTGATTTTAATCCAAAGATGATTGCCCTTTTTAAATCATTTGGGGCATCTAAAAAGCTGACGCATCTAACCATGCGCTATTTGTTTGACCGGGATAAAAAATTCGAACGGGCAGAAATAGTGAATTAAGAAGAAATTGTCAATAAATTGGAAACGGTAATAAACTAAAAAAATGCAATTGATAGAGGTAAACGATAAGTCTTCCCGCAAGCTTTTTCATAAAATTCCACATGCTGTTTATAAGGGAGACAAAAATTGGGCCTGCCCGTTGGAAGGGATGGTTGAAAACACGTTCACACCGGAAAAGAATCCTTCTTTTAAAAATGGCGATGCCACCCGTTGGGTTTTGTTTGATGATGATGGAAAACCTTTGGGGAGAATAGCTGCTTTTTACAACATGGATAAAGCAATGACATTTGAGCAGCCTACAGGCGGATGTGGCTTTTTTGAGTGCTTTGATAACCAGGAGGCGGCTAATTTGTTGTTTGATACTGCACGTGAATGGTTGAAAGCTAAAGGCATGGAGGCAATGGACGGTCCGGTTAATTTTGGTGAGAATTACATGAATTGGGGTTTGCTGGCAGAAGGTTATATGCCTCAAGGCTTTGGCATGCCCTATAACCCTCCCTACTATGTAAGACTCTTTGAAAATTACGGGTTCAAAATATATTTTAAACAGTTTAGCTACCACCTTGACACAACGCTTCCTGAATTGCCCGAACGGTTTTGGAAAGTTGCAGAATGGGTCGCTAAAAAACCTCAGTTCAGCTTTAAACATTTCACATGGAAAGAGAAGGATAAGTTCATCGACGATTTTGCCAGGGTTTATGATAATGCATGGAGGTTTCACGAGCATTTTAAACCTATCGACAAGGATGATTTAAAAGACTTTATTTATAACTCGAAGGCTTTGATTGAAGAGGAATTTATTTGGTTTGCTTATCATGAAGATGAACCCATTGCCCTTTTTGTAATGATTCCTGATTTTAACCAGATACTGGCGAAGCTAAACGGGAGAATTACACTTTTTACCCTTCCAAAGGTCATGTGGTTGAAATGGCGAAAAAAAATTACCCGCACGCGCAGTCTCATAATAGGTATTGTTCCTAAGTTCCAGCGGTCGGGCATTGAATCGGGAATCTTTTGGCATCTGCGGCCGGCAATGTATAAAAAACGGTGGTACCGTGAGATGGAATTATCATGGGCAGGCGATTTTAATCCCAAAATTGTGGCGCTTTATGAATCGGTTGGCGGAAAGCGGATGAAAACCCATTATACCATGCGGTATTTGTTCGACAGAAACAAACCTTTTACCCGGGCTCCTATAATTTCGGCCGAACCTGCCAATGAAAAATAAACTGCAGTTGAAAAAAGTTTTAGCATTTTGGTTTCTTAAAAACAATATTTATCTTTGCAGGCCGTAAAAAAGCATTTAATCTAATCGGTAAATGGATTGTAGTTTGAAATGCAACCATTTACATATAAAAAATTTAAAAATGAAAAAGGGAATACATCCGGATGAATACAGAATGGTAGCCTTTAAAGACATGTCAAACGGACATACCTTTCTTACCCGCTCGACGGTTGAAACCAGAGAGACCACAGAAGTTGACGGTAAAGAGTATCCGTTGTACAAGCTTGAAATTTCCAATACCTCACATCCTTTTTACACCGGTAAGGTGAAATTGGTGGATACTGCCGGCCGTGTTGATAAGTTTATGAATCGCTACGGCAAGCATATGGAAAAGAGAAAAAAGTAAACCACATTACTTAAAAGATTTTGCAGCTCCGGAATTCCGGAGCTTTTTTTTTGTTTGCCCTCAACAGAATTGATATAACTGTCAGCCATAGTTGAACATATGGCACAGCCAAATCGTTTGGGAGGTAGTGGCACGACAATTGCTTTTTTCACACAGTAAAGCAACAAAAACCATTATCCGCCAATTTGGCATAAAAAAGCATTGAAACATGGGGAAATTAAAAAAATCTGGATTAAAAGATATTTTTTTTAGTGGTATGATGAAAGACGATTCAGATTACATTCCGATTATTGCCGACGGAGATGATGCTGACCTGAAAAATACTGAGGTGCCTGATGTGTTGCCGGTGTTGCCGTTGCGAAATACGGTCCTTTTTCCGGGAGTGGTTCTTCCCATTAATGTTGGCCGCAAAAAGTCATTAAAGCTGATTCAGGATGTTTACCGGGGCAGCAGGCTCCTTGGAACCATAGCTCAAAAGGATTATACCGTTGATGACCCGTCGCAGGATGAACTTTATTCAGTTGGCACAGTCGCCGAAATCCTTAAGATACTTGAGATGCCCGATGGTTCTACTTCCGTGATCATTCAGGGCAGAAGAAGATATAACATCAGGGAATATGTTTCCAACGAACCCTATTATAAAGCTTCCGTCGAACCATTAAGCGATGTGTCTCCAAAGGACGATTCGGAATATAATGCCATAGTGGGGTCCCTAAAAGACCTTTCAATAAAAATTGCACAGTTCTCTGCCAATGTGCCTCCTGAAGCTTCTTTTGCTGTGAAAAATATTGAGAATTCTACTTTCCTGATAAATTTCATTTGCTCCAATGCCGACATAAATGTTGAAGACAAACAAAATCTTCTGGAAATAGAAAACCTGAAGGCAAGGGGAGTGCAGGCCATCAGCTATCTGGTTAAGGAGGTGCAGATGCTTGAACTTAAGCAGGACATCCAGAAAAAGGTGAAAACCGACATGGATCGCCAGCAAAGAGAATTTATGCTTAATCAGCAAATGAAGACCATACAGGATGAGTTGGGTGGAAATCCTGTGGAGCAGGAAATAAATGAACTGAAGGAACGGGTTAAGAATAAAAAATGGAACAAGGAAATTGCAAAGTATTTTAAGAAGGAGGTCGATAAATTGCACCGGCTGAATCCTGCCGCCGGTGAATATTCGGTTCAGTTTTCTTATTGTCAGACATTGGCTGATTTACCCTGGAATGAATATACCAACGATAATTTTGATCTTAAGCATGCCCGGAAAATTCTTGATGAAGACCACTACGGTCTTGAAAAAGTAAAGGAAAGAATTTTGGAGCATCTTGCTGTGCTAAAGCTTAAGCAAGATATGAAGTCGCCAATTTTATGCCTGTACGGTCCTCCGGGAGTGGGGAAGACCTCATTGGGTAAATCCATAGCAAGGGCACTTGACCGGAAATTCGTACGAATGAGCCTTGGAGGCCTTCACGATGAGTCGGAAATCAGAGGGCACAGGAAAACCTATATTGGAGCCATGCCCGGTCGCATCATTCAAAATATTAAAAAGGTAAAAAGTTCTAACCCGGTGTTTATACTTGATGAAATTGATAAAGTGTCGAAGCATTTCCATGGCGATCCTGCTTCAGCTCTACTCGAAGTACTTGATCCGGAGCAAAACTTTGAGTTTCACGATAATTATGTTGAGGTTGATTTCGACCTTTCGAAGGTAATGTTTATAGCAACCGCCAATACTTTAAGTACCATTGCACCTCCTCTGCGCGACCGGCTCGAGTTGATTGAGGTTAGCGGTTATCTGGTGGAGGAAAAGCTGGAAATAGCCAAACGCCATTTGATTCCAAAGCAGTTGGAAAATCATGGGTTGACAAAAGGGGATGTCGTTTTCTCCAAAGCGGTTATTGAACGGATTATCGATGGTTATACGCGTGAATCGGGAGTACGTGAACTGGATAAAAAACTGGCTAAAGTAATTCGGCGTATTGCCAAAAAAATTGCTTTTGAAGAGCCCTACAATAAGAAGATTACGCTTGATGATGTAAAGGAGTACCTGGGAGTGCTGGAATATTCAAAAGACCGGTACCAGGGGAACGAATTTGCCGGCGTTGTTACCGGGCTTGCCTGGACTGCGGTTGGTGGTGAGATTCTTTTTGTTGAAACCAGCCTGAGTAAGGGTAAGGGAGCTTTAACTCTTACCGGTAACCTTGGCGATGTGATGAAAGAATCGGCTATGCTTGCTCACGAATATCTTAAATCGCATGCCGATGAACTGGATTTAGACCCTGAGGTTTTTTCAAACTGGAATGTACACGTGCATGTTCCTGAAGGTGCAATCCCCAAAGACGGACCTTCTGCAGGAGTTACAATGGTAACCTCTTTAGCCTCGGCATTCACCCGCCGAAAGGTGAAAAAGAACCTGGCAATGACAGGTGAAATTACTTTGCGTGGAAAGGTTCTGCCTGTAGGTGGAATAAAAGAAAAAATATTGGCTGCAAAACGTGCAGGTATAAAGGAAATTATTCTTTCGGAAGAGAATAAAAAGAATCTGGAGGAAATAAAGGAAGAATACCTGAAAGGACTTACTTTCCACTTCGTAAACACCATAATGGATGTGCTGAAAGAGTCTCTCCTGAATACCCGTATCGATCAACCCTTGAAAGTTGAATAAAATAAAACAGTTGTTCCAGGGAGGAAGTACTTCTTCAACCTTTTGTGTAAATAACTGTTCATGACTGTAATAAAAAACTCAAAAATGGGAAAATACATTACAGTCTTTTCACTTGGAATACTGGCGGGAATTGTGATTACTTTGCTTGCAATTGTAATAGTAGTTCCGGGGCGAATGTTTGTTGTTACCGAAAGCGAACTTGATTTTGACGACACTGTTAATGCGTTGGTGCAGTCAGCAGAAGCCGGTGATTGGTCCGTTCCACATCAGTATAACCTGCAGGCCACTATGGAAAAGCATGGTGTTACAACCGATCCGGTAGTGGTTATGTCGATCTGCAATCCGGTTCATGCCGAAAAAATTCTTAATTCGGGAAATAACAGGTTTGTTTCTGCAATAATGCCCTGCCGGGTGGCTGTTTATGAAGATGAAGGTAAAACATATGCAGCTATTCTAAATGCCCGCCTTTTTTATCCTTTCATGAAAAAAGAGGCAAGAAGCACTTTAAAAGCTGCTAATTCTGAGTCAATGCAAATTTTAAAAACTATTAATTATTAAACGATATGCGAATTCTTATTTCAGTTATAATGGTTTTGTTTTTGGTTTCTTGTCAGCAGGAGAGCGGCAAAAAACAACAAGCGGAGCAAATGAATTCTTCTGTTGAGTTGAAGGAGGAGGTATTGAACATTGGTAAAATGCACTGCGAAATGTGTGTTGCTTCCATTGAAAAGGGTTTGAAAAGTGTGGAAGGTGTGGAATTTGTGAAGGTAAGCCTTGACGATTCAACTGCTGTGGTCCGTTTTGATGAGACAAAGGCCAACATCAATAAGTTTAAGGAGGCTATTGAGAAGCGGGGTTATGTATTAAAAGACAAAGGTTTATAACAGCATCTGATATTCTTTATCTGTTTTTTAATTTTGCAGGTAAAAAATGGCATTTCCTTTGTATTAAGTACTATGAAGTTAGAAAACAGAAAAGGTTAGCCATGAAGAATAATATTCATAAGAAAACACAGATAGCGAATAGGAAAGGTGAAAAGTGGAACGTTGAGTTGGGTTTTTTTAAGCCGTCGTTGCTTATAAATCGATTTATTCCAACTGAAGTGCTGTATATGAAATTCAAGATAATTTTGAATTAAAAAATGCTTCCGTTAGCATCAGAAGCATTTTTCAATTCATTCTCCAATTAATAACTATCCCAGCTTTTTATTGGTAAGTCATTAATCGTGTATTTGCAGATAGCATAAATAAAGGCACTGGCAACGCGTGAATTTGTTATTAGGGGAACATTGAAATCAATCGCATTCCTGCGAATTTTGTACCCATTCTTTAACTCCCTTTTCGTATAGTTTTTGGGAATGTTAATTACCAGGTCAATCTGCTTTTTCTTAATATAATCGATGGTATTTGGATGCCTGTCCTCCTCATCGGGCCAGTGGAGTAACGTATTCGTCACACCATTCTCCTGAAGGAACCGGTGTGTGCCTTCAGTTGCATAAAGATTATAACCTCTTTCCTGCATCATTTGAGCACTTTTTAAAAGTTCTATTTTTGACCGTGAAGGTCCCGATGAAATTAAAACATTTTTTACCGGAATACGGTAACCTACTGAAAGCATTGATTTTAATATAGCTTCGTAATAGGTTTCTCCTATACAGGCTACTTCTCCTGTTGATGCCATGTCAACACCAAGCACCGGATCGGCATTTAATAAACGTGCGAAAGAAAACTGGGGTGCTTTTACACCTACATAATCCAGTTCAAAAAGTGACTTGTCGGGTTTTTCTACCGGAACACCAAGCATTACTTTTGTTGCTATTTCGATAAGGTTCAGTTTCATAACTTTCGAAACAAAGGGGAAACTGCGTGATGCCCTGAGATTACATTCTATTACTTTTATATCGTTATCCTTTGCCAGAAACTGCATATTGAAAGGACCAGTGATTTCCAGTCCTTTTGCTATCTCGCGGGCAATTTTCTTTATCCTCCTGATGGTTTCCACATAAAGTTTCTGTGGTGGAAAAACAATTGTTGCATCGCCTGAATGAACCCCGGCAAATTCAACATGCTCCGAAATTGCATATGCAATAATTTCACCTTCCCTTGCAACGGCATCTATTTCAATTTCCTTTGCTTCTTCAATAAACTCGCTTACAACAACAGGATGTTCCTTTGATACGTCGGAAGCCATATTCAGAAAAAATTCCAGCTGCTCGGAATTGGATACTACATTCATTGCTGCTCCCGAAAGCACATAAGAAGGGCGGATTAGTAAAGGGTATCCGACTTCATCGATGAACCTGTAGATTTCTTCGAAAGTTGAAAGTTTTGCCCATCTGGGTTGATCTACGTGCAGGCTGTCGAGAAGCGATGAGAACTTTTCACGATTTTCAGCATTATCGATGTTTACAGGTGAAGTACCCAGTACCGGAACATTTTGGCTGTGCAGCTTCATTGCCAGGTTGTTTGGTATTTGACCCCCCATCGAAATGATTACTCCATGAGGTGTTTCAAGATCGATAATATCCATCACCCGCTCGAAGGTGAGTTCATCAAAATAAAGCCTGTCGCAGGTATCGTAATCCGTGCTGACAGTCTCCGGATTATAATTTATCATTATAGAGCGGTAGTTTTCCTTTTTGATGGTTTCCACTGAATTAACACTACACCAGTCAAATTCTACTGAACTGCCAATGCGATAGGCTCCCGAACCCAATACAATAACCGATTTGTCGTCGTGTAAAAAATCCACATCATGTTCTATGCCGTTGTGGGTAAGGTACAGATAGTTCGTCAGTGCCGGATATTCGCCGGCAAGTGTATCGATCTGTTTTACTACCGGCACAATTCCATGTTTTTTTCTGAGGTCCCTTATTTTTAGTAAATCCTCCTGGATTTTATTGTTTGGGCTGTTTAAAACCAGCCGTGCAATCTGGAAATCAGAAAATCCGGCCTGCTTTGACAACTTAAGCAATGGAACTGGCAAGGCATCCAGTTCAGTGATTTTTTCCAGCTCATTTTTTATGTTGTGGATGTTTTTAAGCCGGAACAGGAACCATCGGTCAATCTTTGTCTTTTCATAGATATCATCAATTGAATAGTTGTTGTTGAAGGCTTCTGCGATTGCAAAAATTCTTCTGTCGGTTGGATACTCCAGTTCCGATTCAATTTCTTTAATGTTAATCTCCTCCTTGTTGGCGACAAAACCATGCATTCCCAGCCCCACCATTCGAATCCCTTTTTGAATAGCCTCCTCGAAGGTGCGGCCAATGGCCATTATCTCGCCCACACTTTTCATTGAACTGCCTAAGGTTTTGGAAACGCCAATGAATTTGTTTAAATCCCAGCGAGGTATTTTTACAACACAATAATCGAGTGCCGGTTCAAATGCTGCAGTGGTTACTTTGGTAACCTGGTTTTTCAATTTATGTAACCCGTATCCAAGGCCCAGCTTTGCCGCCACGAATGCCAGCGGATAACCTGTAGCTTTCGATGCCAGAGCAGAAGAACGCGAAAGGCGTGCATTTACTTCAATAACCCTGTAATCTTCTGAATAGGGATCAAGGGCAAACTGAACGTTGCATTCTCCAACAACACCTACTCTTCGGATAATTTTTATTGAGATTTCTCTTAATTTGTGATATTCCGAATTGGTTAACGTTTGGGATGGTGCTACTACAATGCTTTCTCCTGTATGTATTCCCAGCGGGTCAAAATTCTCCATGTTACATACAGTTATGCAATTGTCGAATCGGTCACGCACCACCTCATATTCCACTTCTTTCCATCCTTTAATTGATTCTTCAATCAATATTTGTGGCGAATAGGAAAAAGCCTTTGATGCCATAACTTCCAGCTCAGAGTCATTTTCGCAAAACCCACTGCCTAGTCCTCCAAGTGTATAGGCCGCCCTGATGATAATTGGAAAGCCTACCTTGTTTGCAGCAACAAAGGCTTCTTCCATGTTGGATGCTGCAATGCTTTTTGGGGTTTTTACGTCTATTTCTGCAAGCATTTTTGAAAAAATGTCGCGGTCTTCCGTGTCAATTATCGATTGCACAGGTGTGCCAACAACTTCTACATTATATTTTTCAAGTGCGCCTGATTGAAATAAAGCTACTCCGCAGTTTAGTGCAGTTTGCCCTCCAAACGCCAGCAGAATTCCCTGTGGTTTTTCTTTTTTTATTACTTCCTCGACAAAAAACGGTGTAACAGGTAAAAAATAAATCTTATCGGCTATCTCTTCCGAGGTTTGAATGGTGGCGATATTTGGATTGATAAGAACAGTTTCTACGCCCTCTTCTTTTAACGCTTTTAAAGCCTGAGAGCCGGAGTAGTCGAACTCTCCTGCTTCTCCAATTTTTAATGCTCCGGAACCAAGGACTATTGCTTTTTTTATTCTGGTATTAATCATGATTTATTTCTTTATGCAATGGTTTTTGAACGGTACTCCTTTATTTTTTCTATGAACTCATCGAACAGAAATTCTGTGTCGGTTGGTCCGCTTGAAGCTTCAGGGTGAAACTGGGTCGAGAAGAAAGGCTTCGTCTTATGTCTGATTCCTTCATTCGTATTGTCGTTTACATTGGTAAACAAAGGTTCCCAGTCATTTGGAAGTGTTTCTGTGGCAACAGCGTAACCGTGGTTTTGAGAAGTGATGAAACAGCGGTCGGTATTTTGCAGCAATACAGGCTGGTTATGACTCCTGTGTCCGTATTTTAACTTATAGGTATCAGCTCCGGCAGCCCGCGCAAGCAATTGGTTTCCCAGACAGATGCCCATTATTGGCTTTTCTTCGTTCATTGTTTTGCGGATGTTTTCAACCGTTTCGGCACACATCACAGGGTCTCCTGGTCCATTGGATATAAATACACCGTCATAAGTCTCCCCGCTGAAATCATAATCCCACGGCACTCGTATAACCGATGCCCCACGTTTTAAGAGGCACCTTATTATATTGTTCTTTACGCCGCAATCGATAAGCACAATCCGAATATCACCATTTTCATACTCCTCCCTTTTTGTGCAGCTTACGCGGGCAACCAGATTGCTTTGGTTCGGATCAAAAAAATCAATCTCTTCATCTTCAAATTCTATTTTTCCCAGCATCGAACCTTTTTCCCTGAGAATTTTGGTTAAAGCCCTGGTATCTACATCAAAAATGCCTGGAACTTCATATTCCTTCAGCCAGTCAGATAAACTCTTTTCTGCATTCCAGTGACTGAACTCAAAAGAATAATCAGCAATTACTAATCCGCTGATGTGCAGTTTATGCGATTCAAAGAACTTATGAATACCGTTCTCTCTTTCACCGTAGGGTACACCATAATTACCAATCATTGGATATGTGGAAACCAGAATCTGTCCGGTATAGGATGGATCAGTAAGGCTTTCGGGATAACCCGTCATTGCAGTGTAAAAAACTACTTCTCCTGCCACTGGTTTCTCGCTTCCAAAAGATTTTCCTGTAAATACAGTGCCGTCTTCAAGGGTGATTTTTGCTTGTCTATTGTTTATCATTCCTTTAATTTTCTTATAAAAAAAATGCGTTTGCCCACGAATTGGTTCAAACGCATCTTACTGATTTTTTAATTCTTATTGTTTTCTTTCCCATATTGTTCAAATGTGAATGGTTTTTTAAACCTGCAGCAAAAATAATAATAAAATCTTTATAAATCTCTTTTTTGAAATAAAAATGTATAAATTTGCAACGAATATGAATAAATATACAATATAAGTGATTGATGAAAACCCGTTTTCAAAGACAACTTGAAATAAGAAAATTAATCGCCGGGGGAAATCTGCACAGTCAGGAAGAATTGCTGACAAAGCTCAAGCAGAAGGGATTTGAAATGACTCAGGCTACTTTGTCACGTGATTTAAAATTTCTGCAGGTTGCAAAAGTATCTCATCCGTTATTGGGCTATGTATATACGGTGCCTGAAAACGGACAGGAGGAAAGTAAGCAGAATGGTTCAAAAGAAACATTTTTGGCCGACGGTTTTAAGGAGCTGAACTATTCGGGCAATCTGGCCGTTATGAAAACCCTGCCCGGCTATGCCAGTACATTGGCAGCGGTAATTGATAGTGCCGGTAAATGGGAGATTTTAGGTACAGTTGCCGGCGATGATACTATTTTAATCATCCGGCGGGAAGGAACAACAAATAATGATTTGAGAAATGCTTTGATTTCTATAATCCCTAAATTGAAAAATAAATTGTGAAATGAAAGATATTAAAAAGTTGAGGGTAGAGGTTGCCGGAAAACAACATATAAAATACGTAGAAGAGATTAACAATGCAATTGACATTGCTTCCAAGCAAAGGGGGACAGGGATTGCCCGGAGAACTGATGAGTACCTGATGAAAAAAATCAGTGAAGGAAAGGCAATTATTGCATTGGACGGAGACATTTTTGCCGGTTTTTGTTACATTGAAACCTGGGGCGATAAGGGATTTGTGGCCAACTCAGGTTTAATTGTTGTTCCTGAATACAGAGGGTACGGATTGGCTAAAGAGATAAAAAACAAAGCATTCCAGTTATCCCGCAAAAAGTATCCCAATGCTAAAATATTCGGGTTAACAACAGGTTTGGCTGTGATGAAAATAAATCATGAATTGGGTTACCGTCCGGTTACCTTTTCCGAGTTGACCAATGATGACCAGTTTTGGAGCGGTTGCAAGGGATGCGTGAATTATGATATCCTGATGCGCATGGAAAGGACGAAATGCCTCTGTACCGGGATGCTTTATGACCCAGCCTGGGAGAAAGTTCCTAAGAATGTTAACGGAATCCGGAAAAGGAGTCTTCTCGATGTAGTTCAGAAAATTAAAGGCAAGGGCGTATTTGCAAAAAAGGCGGATACATAGGTTGAATTGAAAATATAAAGTGACAGGTCGCCATTTGTCCTGTTAACCATTTAATCGGGTAACATTTGCTAATAGAAATAGTTTTATGCGGTGGCCTTGTCACTTTTTAAATTAAAGGTATAATGAATAAAAAATTGGTTTTGGCATTCAGCGGAGGGCTCGATACCTCCTTTTGCGTAAAGTATTTAAAAGAAGAAAAAGGTTTTGATGTTTATACCGCTATTGCAAATACTGGTGGTTTTTCTGAACAGGAATTGAAGGATGTTGAAGATAAGGCTTACAGCCTTGGGGCAACAGAGCATGTTACCCTTGATGTTACTGAAGAGTATTATCAGAAGTGTATACGCTATATGGTGTATGGGAACATTCTTCGAAACAATACCTATCCGGTATCGGTAAGTTCGGAAAGAGTCTTCCAGGCTATTGCCACAATTGACTATGCAAAAAAAATTGGTGCCAAATACATTGCTCATGGCAGTACCGGCGCTGGCAATGATCAGGTAAGGTTTGACCTTACTTTCCAGGTTCTTGCTCCCGATATCGAAATTGTTACCCCTATTCGCGATTTGTCGCTCAGCCGGCAGGAAGAGATTGATTATTTAAAAAAGTACAATGTAAGTGCCAATTTTGAAAAAATGCAGTATTCCATCAATCAGGGAATCTGGGGCACCAGTGTTGGCGGGAAGGAGACACTTACTTCCGACAAAGGCCTTCCTGATGAAGCCTATCCAAGCAGGCTCGAAGAACAAGAAGAGAAAATGGTAGCACTGGGATTTGAAAAAGGGGAGCTGAAAACAATCGATGGGAAATCGTTTGCCAATGGTCCGGAAGCTATACAGGCACTGGAAAAAATAGCTTCAAAATATGCCATCGGCCGCGATATACATGTGGGAGATACTATAATTGGCATTAAGGGACGTGTAGGTTTTGAAGCTGCAGCTCCGTTAATAATAATTAAAGCCCACCACTTGCTTGAGAAGCATACCTTAACCAAATGGCAGGCATATTGGAAGGAACAACTGTCAAATTGGTACGGCATGTTTCTTCATGAAGCCATGTATCATGAGCCGGTTATGCGAAATATCGAAACCTTTTTGCAAGATTCACAGGAAAACGTTTCAGGAAAAGTATTCGTAAAGCTGAAACCATATCGTTACGAATTGCAGGGTGTTGAATCGCAGCACGATTTGATGAAATCAGGATTTGGTGAGTATGGAGAAACTGTAAAAGCCTGGTCGGCCGATGATGTGAAAGGATTTACAAAAATGTTGGCCAATCCGTTAAAAATATACCACACCGTGAATAAAAAAATTTAAAACGATGATTAAAGTTGGTATAGTTGGAGGGGCAGGTTATACGGCAGGTGAACTGTTACGGATTCTTATCAATCATCCCGGGGCCGAGGTGGTGTTTGTTCAGAGTTCCAGCAGTGCAGGTAATCCGGTGTATAAAGTTCATAATGATCTAATCGGAGAAACTGACCTGCTATTTACTGATGCTTTTCCATTGAATGATGTCGATGTTGTTTTTCTGTGCATGGGGCATGGCAAATCAAAAGAATTTATAGAGAAGAATGAGTTGCCCGCACACCTGAAGGTAGTGGATTTAAGCCACGATTATAGATTGAACAGAGAAGGCAATGATTTCTTGTATGGGTTACCTGAGTTAAACCGTGACAGGATAAGACATTCCTCAAGAATTGCAAATCCGGGTTGTTTTGCTACCGGGATAGAACTTGCATTACTGCCGCTGGCTGCAAACAACTTAATCATTGATGAGGTGCATGTGCAGGCAATAACCGGTTCCACTGGCGCAGGGCAACAACCTACCGAAACATCTCATTTCAGCTGGCGCAGCAGCAACCTTTCAGCTTATAAAATATTTCAGCATCAGCATGAAGGAGAGATTATCCAAAGTCTTCAGCAATTACAACCCAGTTTTGGCAATGAATTTAATTTTATTCCCATACGTGGTAATCATACACGGGGCATTTTTGTGTCAGCTTACACAAGGTTTGAAGGAACACTTGAGGAGGCCAAAGATTTGTACCGTAAATTTTATGCCGTACATCCCTTTGTGTTTCTGGCTGAAGAAAATCCATCACTTAAACAGGTTGTAAACACAAATAAAGCAATTATTTACCTTGAAAGGCAACGCAATAAGTTAGTAATCATCAGCCTTACCGATAACCTGATTAAAGGTGCATCGGGGCAGGCAGTGCAAAATATGAACCTGATGTTTGGATTGGATGAGAAGTCGGGTTTGAATCTAAAACCCGTTGCATTTTAATTTTTGCACCGGATTATAAAGGGAAAAGAAAAATTGAGCCTGAAAAGGCATCAGCCAAAATAAAAGTTTTATGAAATTATTTGACGTATATCCGCTTTTTGATATCACTCCGGTAGAAGCTTCCGGCTGCTATGTCCGGGATTCCGAAGGAAACAAATACCTTGATTTGTATGGTGGTCATGCAGTGATTTCTATCGGGCACAGCCACCCTCACTACGTTTCATTAATTTCATATCAACTTTCTGAAATTGGTTTTTACAGCAATTCCATCCAAAACCCATTGCAGCAGGAGTTGGCCAATAAGCTGGGTAACCTTTCGGGTTATCCCGATTATCAGCTTTTCCTTTGCAACTCCGGAGCAGAAGCGAACGAAAATGCCATAAAACTTGCTTCATTTGTTACAGGCCGTAAAAAATTTATAAGCTACAGGAAAGGTTTCCACGGACGCACATCGGCTGCCGTGGCTTTAACTGATAATCCAAAGATAATTGCTCCGGTTAATGAAACCGGCAACTCAATTATTCTTCCTTTTAATGATTTGGATGCTACTGAAACGGAATTAAAAACCGGTGAAGTAGCCGCTGTAATTATTGAAGGCATTCAGGGAATTGGTGGAATTAATATTCCTGAGCAGCAGTTTTTGGAAGGTTTGAAAAAACTAACCGAAAAATACGGTAGCCTGCTGATTCTCGATGAAATCCAATCGGGTTACGGACGAAGCGGTCGTTTTTTTGCCCACCAGTTTACTTCGGTAAAGCCTGATATTATTACAGTGGCAAAGGGTATGGGAAATGGTTTTCCAATTGGAGGAGCATTGATTCACCCCGACATAAAACCATGGCCGGGGATGCTGGGGACAACTTTTGGCGGCAATCATCTGGCTTGTGCTGCAGGTATTGCAGTTCTTGACGTAATGGAGGAAGAGAACCTTATTTCAAATGCCGCGGAGGTGGGTGATTACATCATGAACAAGCTTTCTCTGATAAATGGTAATATCAAGATTCGGGGTAAGGGATTGATGATAGGGATTGAACTGGATAGCCCGATAACCGTATTAAGAAAAAAACTGTTGTTCAACTATAAAATATTTACAGGTGTGTCGGGAAGTAACATCATTCGTTTACTTCCTCCATTAAGCCTAAAGAAAGAGGAGGCTGATTATTTTTTAGATGCATTTGCAGAAGCATTTGAGAAAGATTCCCCATCTTTAAATGTTAATTAACCGGATAAGAAATGCAAAATAAGAAAATTGGAATTATAGGAGTTGGAAACATGGGTGGGGCAATCGTGCTAGGATTGCTAAAGTCGGGCTTTGTTAAAGCCGGCGATATATATGTTTCCGATCGTAAGGAGAATGTTTTAAAGGAGATGAAGGAAAGAGGAGTACATGCCTCAGAAGATAATTTGTTGACTGCCCGTCAGGCTGATGTGTTAATAGTAGCGGTAAAACCTTATCATATTGAGCATGTTCTTGAAGATATAAAACCTGCACTGGACCCGGACAAAATCCTGATATCTATAGTTGCCGGAGTTGGCATTGACGAACTGTCTCAAATGGCAGGAAGCAAGATACCGATATTCAGGGTAATGCCCAATACGGCAATTGCCTTGCAGGAATCACTGACATGTATTTCGGCAAATGGTAGAACGGCAGCACATCGCGATTATGTGATCGAGCTTTTTGATAAGCTGGGGAAAACCATTGAAATTCCCGAGGAGTTGATGGCAGCTGCCACCGTTCTTTCATCCTGCGGAATCGCTTATGCTTTACGTTATATCAGAGCGGCCATGCAGGGGGGTATTGAAATCGGTTTCGGTGCAGAAATGGCTCAGTTTATCACAGCCCAGACTGTAAAAGGTGCAACAGAGCTAATACTTCAAACGGGGCATCATCCTGAGCGGGAAATTGATAAAGTAACCACCCCAAGAGGAGTTACCATCACCGGGTTAAATGAAATGGAACATAAGGGTTTCAGTTCATCGCTGATTCAGGGAGTTTTGGCATCCTATAAAAAAATTGAGAAAGATTTGAAAAAATAGTTCGTGCATTTCAGGTACAGTAAAATAACGGTAAAGATTGGCAGCAATGTATTGGCAAAAGCCGATGGAACGCTTAACGTTTCAAGGATTGCCCATTTGGTTGACCAGATAGCTTTCCTGCACAAGAACGGGGTTGAGGTAATTCTTGTTTCTTCAGGTGCAGTGGCAGCCGGCAGAGCTGTTATGGAGCCCATAAAAAAAACAGATTCAGTGTCAAAGCGGCAACTCTGGGCTGCACTGGGGCAGGTGAAACTCATCAGCCGCTATTCCGATTTCTTTAATGAACATGGCCTTACCTGTGCGCAGGTACTTACCACCAAGGAGAACTTTTCAAGCCGCAGGCACTACCTGAATATGAAAAATTGTATGAATACCCTTCTTGAAAACAAGGTTATTCCAATTGTTAATGAGAACGATACGATATCCGTCACCGAATTGATGTTCACCGACAATGATGAACTTTCAGGATTGATGGCTTCAATGGTGAATTCCGAGGCTTTGATAATACTGAGTAATGTCGATGGTGTTTTTACGGCTCACCCCGGCACTGCTAATGCGCAATTAATTCAAAAGGTAAGCATCAATGATCCGGAACCTGAACATGCCATTTCCGGAACTCAGTCGGAGTTTGGACGGGGGGGGATGCTCACTAAGTTCAGAATTGCCAAAAAACTGGCCAGGGATGGTATTAGCGTACATTTGGCAAATGGCATGAAAGAAAATGTTCTGTCGGATATACTCGCCGGTGAGGAGCCATCAGGTCATACCTGGTTCGAGCCTGCTCCAAAACTTCCCAGTGGAGTAAAAAAATGGATTGCCTATTCCGATGGCTTTGCAAAAGGAAAAGTTATCGTGAACAAAGGAGCAGCTGATGCTTTAAAATCGGAAAAAGCAGTGAGCCTTTTGCCGGTTGGAGTTGTTACCATTGAAAATGAGTTCAGAAAGGGTGATTTGATAAAAATTATGGATCAGTCGGGAAATTCAATTGGGCTTGGCAAGGCTCAGTATGGTTCAGACAGGTTGAAAACCGGAGCTCCTGCCGAAAAGTTGAAAGCACTGGTGCATTATGATTACCTTTACATTGAACGACCAACAAAAAGTTAAGATGATTATAGAAAAACAACTGAAACAAATACTGGAGGCCTCGCGGAAGCTTAATCTTGTAACAGAAGATACCATTAAAAATATCCTGCTGGATTTGGCCGCAGAGGCTGAAGCGGGAATCGGTTTTATTCTCGATGAAAACCTGAAGGATTTGGAACGGATGGATACAGAAAATCCAAAATTCGACCGGCTGAAACTCACTAAAGAACGTATTGAAAACATTGCTGCCGACATTCGTAATGTGGCCGGTATGGAGAGTCCGGTAGGAAAAATCTTGAAAGAAACTGTCCGCCCCAACGGATTAAACATTAAAAAGGTCACCGTTCCTTTTGGAGTAATCGGTATTATATATGAAGCTCGTCCCAATGTTACTTTCGATGTGTTTTCCCTATGCCTGAAGTCGGGAAATGCATGTGTGCTCAAAGGAGGCAGCGACGCAATTCATTCAAATGCCGCCATTGTGGGTATTATAAAAAAGGTACTGAAAAAGCATAACCTCGATGAAAATACAGTTGTGCTTTTACCTGCCGGGAGAGAGGAAACCTTTGAAATGCTCAAGGCGCATGGATACATCGATTTGATAATACCACGCGGAAGCCAGAGCCTGATAAACTTTGTACGTGAGAATGCAACAATCCCGGTAATTGAAACCGGTGCCGGCATTTGCCATACCTATTTCGATGAGTTTGGTGACGCCGAAAAAGGAGCTGAAATCATCTTTAATGCAAAAACGCGGCGGCCGTCGGTTTGCAATGCGCTCGACTGCCTGGTTATACACCGGGAGCGCCTGAGTGAATTGCCTGCTTTTGGCAAGAGACTTTCTGAGGCGGAAGTTGTGATATACGCAGATAAACCTGCTTACAATGTGCTGAAAGAAAACTACCCGGAGCAGCTGCTTTTTCCTGCAACTGAAGATTCATTTGGCACCGAATTTCTTTCTTTGAAAATGGCAGTGAAAACCGTGGAATCATTCGAAGAAGCCATTTGGCAAATTAACAGCAATTCTTCAAAGCACAGCGAAGCCATAATATCTGAAGACCGGCATCGGATTGAAACCTTCCGGAAACTGATAGATGCTTCCTCTGTATATTCAAACGTTTCCACAGCCTTCACCGATGGCGCACAATTCGGACTCGGTGCAGAAATAGGTATCAGCACCCAGAAGCTTCATGCCAGGGGCCCTATGGCGCTGGAAGAACTTACCAGCTACAAATGGATCATTGAAGGCGATGGGCAGATCAGACCTAAGTAAGCATTAAGAAGATAAATAGTATAAAATTTATAATTTTTATGAAACAATTTACTTCAGTAAAAGATATTCCCGATTTAAAAAAGGCAGTTGAACTGGCCCTGGATATAAAAAAGAACCGTTTTGCCTATCAGCACCTGGGTAAAAATAAAACAATGATACTTTTATTCTTTAATTCCAGCTTGCGGACCCGTTTAAGTACCCAAAAAGCGGCCATGAATCTTGGCATGAATACAATGGTGCTGAATGTCGGGGAAGACGGATGGCAAATGGAATCGGAACTTGGAGTGGTAATGGATGGCGATAAGCCTGAACATTTGCTGGAAGCTATCCCGGTAATTGGAAAGTACTGTGATGTAATTGGTGTCAGGGCTTTTGCACGGTTTAAGAACAGGGATGATGATTATGCTGAAAAAATACTTAACCAGTTTGTAAAATATGCTGGTGTCCCTGTGGTGAGTATGGAGGGTGCAACCCGTCATCCGCTGCAAAGTTATGCCGACCTTGTTACAATCGAGGAGTTCAAAAAAACAGAACGGCCCAAAGTGGTGCTTACCTGGGCGCCGCACCCAAGAGCGCTGCCCCAGGCAGTTGCCAATTCATTTTTGGAATGGATGCGTGAAACCGACTATGAATTAGTGGTGACGCATCCTGAAGGCTATGAACTGGCACCTCAGTTTATGGGCGACTTAAATGTAGAGTACGATCAACAGAAAGCTTTTGAAGGTGCCGATTTTATTTATGCCAAAAACTGGTCGTCTTACAACAGTTACGGGCAAATCCTTTCCAAAGATTTGGGATGGACTGTCGATGAGGAAAAAATGGCGCTTACAAACAATGCTAAATTTATGCATTGCCTGCCGGTGCGGCGTAATGTAATAGTTTCCGATGGCGTAATCGATGGTTCTTCCTCCATTGTGGTGGAACAGGCTGCCAATCGTGAAGTTACTGCTCAGGCTGTCCTGAAAATGATGCTGGAATCGTTTTAATTCATCAGTATGTTAATTCATGGAATTATACCTCCTGTAGCAACGCCTCTTTTAAGCGACAGTGAAATCGATGAAAATGGACTGGAGCACCTTATAAACCATCTTATCGAAGGTGGAGTGCATGGATTGTTTCTGTTGGGTACAACGGGTGAGGGTACCAGTCTGAGTTATGAGCTTCGCAAGGAATTTGTTCAAAAAGCCTGCCGGCTGGTAAATAAGAAAGTACCGGTGCTGGCAGGCATTACCGATACGGTGTTTGAAAATTCATTAAAAATGGCTGAAGTGTATAAGGATGCAGGCGCCGATGTACTTGTTCTGGCACCTCCTTATTACAACCCGGTGACTCAGCCTGAAGTGCAGCATTACCTCGAGGAAATGGTCCCGCAACTGCCCCTGCCGTTTCTTTTATATAATATACCTTCGCATACCAAAATTCACCTGACAGTGAATTTGGTTAAACATGCCAAAGAATTGGGCGCATTAGGAATAAAAGACAGTTCGGGCGATATAACACACATGTTATCACTCGTTGAAGCATTTAAAGATTCGCCCGAATTTGCAATTTTAACAGGCACAGAAATTCATATTTCAGATGCCCTTTCATACGGTGCTCATGGAGCAGTTCCCGGTGGAGCCAATATTTTTCCGCAACTGTACGTCGATTATTACAATGCAGTTGTAACCCGGGATTATGAGAAAATTGAATTTTTTAGAAAAATAGTACTGAAAATAAACAGTAAGCTTTATAACTTTGGGCCGATGCCTTCCGGAATCATTATGGGCATTAAGGCGGCCCTGGAGGTACTCGATATATGTAACGGGTATGTTGCACATCCGTTGCGGGCATTTGACAACAAAACATTTGCAGAATTTAAAAAGTTTTTAATTGAACTAAAGCAATATATAGAAAAAGAGCATTACACCGAACCTGAATAGTATGCAGCTACCTGCACTGGACCTTTTCATATTTATTTTGCTAACCCTTGGGAATGTACTGTTTGGTGCCGGTTTTTATTTCAAAAACCGTACTTCAGGACAATTCACTTCAGGGGGTGGTACTTTACCGGCATGGGTAGTTGGCATGTCCATTTTTGCCACCTTTGTCAGCAGCATAAGCTTTCTGGCATTGCCGGGCAGCGCTTATTCCACCAACTGGAATGCCTACGTATTTAGTTTATCCATTCCGGTAGCCTCTATACTGGCCGTGAAGTTTTTTGTACCCCTGTATCGGAAAATCGGCAATATATCTGCCTACAATTACCTTGAAATCCGGTTTGGACCATGGGCAAGGACATATGCTTCGGTTTGCTACCTGCTGACCCAGCTGATGCGTACTGGTGCCATTCTTCTGCTGCTGGCAATGCCCTTGAATGCCTTGTTTGGCTGGAATATGAAAACCATTATCATATTTACAGGCATCGCTGTTACTTTTTATTCGATGATGGGCGGAATTCGTGCGGTTGTATGGACCGATGCCATTCAGGGCATATTGTTAATTGCCGGCGCTGTCGTTTCAGCTTTGGTGATTACTTTTTCCATGCCTGAAGGACCGGCACAGGTTTTTGAAATCGCAACTCAAAACAATAAGTTCAGCCTTGGCAGTTTTACGGGCAGCCTTTCAGAATCCACTTTCTGGGTGGTACTGGTTTACGGGTTATTTATAAACCTGCAGAATTATGGCATCGATCAGAATTTTGTACAGCGTTATATGACCACCAGTTCCGATAGAAAGGCCAAATCGTCGGCTCTGTTTGGTTCATTGCTATATGTGCCTGTTTCATTGCTGTTCTTTTATATCGGCACAGCCCTTTTTGCTTATTACACAGCCCGGCCGGAATTGCTGCCCGATGAATTACGGCAATCAGGCATGGGAGATAAGGTGTTCCCCCATTTCATTGTAAACGGGCTTCCGGCAGGAATTACAGGATTGCTGATTTCTGCCATATTTGCCGCTGGCATGAGCACAGTTTCAACAAGTCTGAACAGCACTTCAACAATAATTTTAACCGATTATTACACGCGATATTTTAACAAGTCGGCCAGTGAGAAAGCTTCCATGCGCGTGTTGTATATTTCTTCTGCAATTATGGGATTTCTGGGGGTGCTGATTGCCATTTCTCTGGTAGGTGTTGAAAGTGTGTTGGATGCCTGGTGGGCACTGGCTTCAATTTTCAGCGGCGGCATGCTGGGTCTCTTTTTACTCGCTTTCCTTACCCGCACCGTAAAACAACCCGCAGCTGTTGCAGGAGTGGTTGCCGGTGTGCTGGTTATAGCGTGGATGAGCCTGAGTCCGGTTTATTTTAAGAGTTCCGGTTTAATAGCTTTTAGAAGCCCATTTCATAGTAACCTCACTATTGTTATTGGTACCCTGGTAATCTTTATTGTAGGGTTTGTTATTACAAAAATAATTTCATCAAAATCAATAAATAACTAAATTTGAGAATTTCCGTTGAGTCAAATCACCTGAAAAGGAATGAACATGAGTAGTAATACACACCAACCGGGAATTATTATCCCGATAGCTATCGGGACATGCGAATTCAATATGATACAGCTAAAAACGAACAATTTTAATCATATGAAACCTATAGTTTTTTTATTAATTATGCTTTTTGCTCTTAACCTTCATGCAGAAGATCGTAATATCGGCAGCAAAGCCGTTGTGAAGTCCGAATTTATATATCAACAGCAGGATGTTTCTTTTCCGTCGTGCCATGCGTCTACAATCGTTGAAACAGAAGAAGGGCTGATTGCCGCCTGGTTTGGGGGTACTCATGAAAAACATCCCGATGTAGGCATCTGGGTCAGCCGGTTAATTGATGGCCGCTGGTCGGAGCCTGTAGAAGTGGCAAATGGTGTTCAGCACAGTGATTTACGTTACCCTACCTGGAATCCGGTGCTTTTTAACTATGGCGATGAGCTGTTTCTTTTTTACAAGGAAGGACCTCATATTCCGACCTGGTGGGGCGAATATGTGATATCTGAAGACAATGGAAAAACCTGGTCGCGTCCGGTCAGGTTGCCCGATGAAATTTTGGGACCAATAAAAAACAAGCCTGAATTGCTTTCTGATGGCGAATTGATTTGCCCTTCAAGTACCGAGCACAACGGTTGGCAGGTGCATATGGAATTTACATCCGATCGCGGAAGAACCTGGGAGCGCACTGAACCTTTGAACGACGGCACAAAAGTGGCAGCCATACAACCTTCCATTTTAAAGCATCCGGATGGTAAGTTACAGATGGTATGCCGGAGCAAAAACAAAAAGATTCTGACTGCCTGGTCAACCGACAAAGGGAGGACCTGGACAGAACTTAAACCTCTTGCACTGCCTAATCCCAACTCAGGTATTGATGCCGTTACCCTGAAAGACGGCAGGCATCTTCTGGTTTATAATCACATAGAACCTTCATCGGAGTGGGGGAGCCGCAATGTTCTCAATATAGCTGTGTCGGGTGATGGAGAAAACTGGAAAGCGGCTGTGTTGCTTGAAAACGACCCGGATCCAAAAGGAGAATATTCCTATCCTGCTGTAATACAAACCACCGATGGCCTGGTACATGTAACCTATACCTGGAACCGGAAGCTTATTAAGCATGTGGTTATTGATCCCGGAAAAATTGAAGGAAAACCTGTTGAAGATGTCTGGAGCTCAAACCAGGGTACTCAGAAAACCAATGCCGAAAAACTGGGGTTTCCTGAAGGGAAAAAGGTGCTGTTGTTGCATATGGATGATTTGGGCATGTGCAGTGAGGCGAACCGGGCAGGCGAAAACTATATTAAATCTGGAAATATTTTATCCGGGGCTGTTATGATGCCCTGCGCGAATGCAGAAGAGTTTGTTAAATGGGTTAAAAATAAACCCGGGGCCGACATCGGTGTGCACCTTACCCTGACAAGTGAGTGGAAAACCTGGCGCTGGGAGCCAATGACTGAAGCATCGAAGGTGCCTGGTCTTATTGATCCGGAAGGAAAAATGTGGCACAATGTTCGGCAGGTGGTGATGAATGCCTCTCCCGGTGAGGTGGAACAGGAAATAAGAATGCAAATCGATAAGATGCGTTCGCTGGGTCTGGAGCCCACGCATATCGATACCCATATGGGTAACCTTTATGGTTCTCCTGAATTTGTAAAGGTATTTTTAAAAGTAGCGGAGGAATACTCTATTCCTGCCAACGCTATTGATCTTTCCAGCCCTAAAGTGGCTGAATATTTTAAAAAAGCCGGTTACCCAATCAATGACGAGGTAATCAATCTGCTAAATGATTATTCACTGCCCAAACTTGATAATTTTGCTTCAGTTCCCGACGGCAAATCATACGAAGATAAAAAAGAGAATTTCTATCAGCTTGTAAATGCTCTGGATAATGGTCTTACCGAAATAATCTTTCATCCGTCCGTAGAGACAGACAACCTGAAATCCATTACCGGCTCGTGGCAGCAGCGGGTATGGGAAGCAAAAATGTTTTCCGACCCTGAGGTTATCAGGTATTTAGAGGAGAATGAGATCATTCTGACTACCTGGCGGGAAATTATGGAACGGTTTCGAAACCCTTCAGTTTGAATAGGTAACATATGAAAAAACATCAGAAGTTAAGATCCAAAAATCCTGCTTATTTCCACCAACGGCATATCGTTCAAATCCTGCATGGCATTTATTAAGCCGGCTTTTTGATATTTATAAAGGTCATCGGGAGTTATGGGGCAAACAAAAATTTTCTTTTCATAAATCAATCGGGCCCTTTGAGTTCCGGGCAAAAGTGGTGTGTTGGGTGTCCACCATTTTTTTCCGTCAAAAAAAATAACATTGGCGATAAAGCTGTCGCTTATGTATCCATTTTTTACGATTAAAATGTCATCGCACGTTCCCCGTCTGTCAAAAAGATTTTGAAGCTGTTGTCTGTCAGTGTATTTATACCTGTAGTCAATATCATTGCTTTCCACCAGCTTCAGACTTTGAACAACCCGGTATTGATGGGACAGGAATTCAATTTTTTCAATGCTGCGGGAATAAATCACACGGCACCTGAAAAGCCCAACCTTAAATTCATCGGGAACATTGAGCGCCTCGGAAAGGTTTATGCCTGCACAGGGGCGGAAATGTGCTTTTCTGGCCAGATCAAAGCGTGACTGATGGTACTGAAGGTTGACCAGTTTGCCGTCGCTGCATTTTATGGTTTCAACGAATTGGGACATATATTTTTTTCAGCATTTCGTTATACTCATTTTCAGCTTTGCTCATAAAGGTTATACCACCTCCGCTTTTAAAAATCAGCTGCCCGTTCTGTTTTTCAATAAAACGAATGAGCACACAGCTGTCAAGGTTTTTCCCGTCAAAATATCCAAATATGCCGGTGTAATAGCCTCTGTCGTAGTTTTCGGCTTCCAATATTATGGAAACAGTTTTTTTCTTGGGAGCGCCGGAAACAGAACCTGCAGGAAGCATTGTAAAAATAATGTCGCCGATTTTTTGAGCATAGTCCTGCGGTAAATTACCTGATATTTTTGAACTCACCTGCCATAAATCCTGCCGGTTGGTGTGTATTCGTTCCAGGTACCTGAAATTTTCAACCCTTACGTCCTCTGCTATAAGACTCAAATCGTTGCGGATTAAATCCACTATGGTATTATGTTCTGCCAGTTCTTTTGTATCGGATAGAATCAGCTCACCGGCATTTTCTGCTTGGGCATCAATAGTTCCTTTCATCGGAAAGGAAGAAATCCGGCCATTGGTGATTGTAACAAACGGCTCAGGAGAAAAGCAGACAAAGCGATCGCTGAGCATAATTTTGTAGGGTGCAAAGCTGAGCTGAAAAATGCTTTCCAGGTCGAGATTTGTATCAACAGGAGTGGGTTGGGTGTAATTAAGCAGGTAAGTGTCGCCGCTGTGGATGTGTTTTTGTACCTGTTTAAAACCTTTGCAATACTTTTCAAAGGAAACCGGTTGGGGTATCCACCTTGTTAATGCAGGTTTTAATTCTAAAGGCTGATGGTTGCCTGCCAATGGTGTTTTCCAAATCAAACTGCCGGATGTATCATTGGGGGAAAAAATCTGAGGTTGCTCCATCAAAAAATCAATCAGGAAAACAAACGGTTCACCCTTTTGGCCACGGCGGTTCATCTCTTGTTTAATATGCTCCATCTGCTTTATTCTGGTTGGCAAAGGTAGAAATTTTTGACAACGCCCCATACTGGTCTTATATCCTCCGGTTGTTTGGATTAATAACCCCCGAACGAAAAGAATCAAACGATTTTTCAAAATTTTTCGGATACCGGCCTGTATAAATTATGCTCCTACCGCCCGGCTGCCAATTTAGATTCAAATTTCCCCTTTAAATATGGTCATTATTGTTATTTTTGACTAAAAATACTGGTAAGTATGGATATTGGGAAGAACATTACTGTAATAAAGAATTCGCTGCCTCCGGCTGTTAAACTGGTTGCTGTTTCCAAAACCAAACCGCCTGAAACAGTAATGGAAGCCTACCGTGCCGGACATAAAGTTTTTGGAGAAAATAAGGCACAGGAGCTGTTGCAGAAATATGAAGAACTTCCCAAAGATATTGAATGGCATTTCATAGGTCATTTGCAAACCAACAAGGCAAAATACATTACACCTTTTGTAAAAATGATTCATGGCATCGATTCTTTTAAGATTTTAAAAGCTGTGAATAAGGAAGCAAAAAAGAATGACAGGATTGTTTCCTGTCTTCTGCAGTTTCACATTGCGCAGGAGTCAACCAAGTTTGGTCTCGATGAGGATGAAGCCCGGGAAATGCTGGGTGCGGAAAATTTTCATGCACTGAAGAATGTTTCCATTGAAGGAGTGATGGGAATGGCTACTTATACCGATGACCTAATGCAGGTGCGAAGTGAATTCAAACGGTTGAAAGAGATTTTCATTCGTTTAAAAAACGATTATTTTTCAAACAATCCTTTATTCCGGGAGGTTTCTATGGGTATGTCCGACGATTATCTTCTTGCAGTGGAGGAAGGAAGTACCATGGTACGTGTAGGAAGTAAAATATTTGGTTCGAGATAAATTAAGGTTCATTAAACATATAACATTAAACTGTAATTAATGGCAAATTTGGAGACAACATACTTAGGGTTAAAACTTAAAAACCCGCTGGTAGCAGCGAGTTCGGGAACAACCAATTCGGCTGAAAAAATTAAAAAACTGGAACAGGCAGGGATCGGCGCAGTAGTGCTGAAATCATTATTTGAGGAGCAGATCAACAATGAAGTTACAAACATGCTCAGGCAGGATTCTCAAAACACAGGGTATCCCGAGGCAGAAGATTATATCCGTAATTACACGCGCAGCAATACGGTCACTAAACATATTCAACTTATCGAAGAGGCCCGTAAAGCAGTTGGCATTCCCATTATTGCCAGCATAAATTGTTTTTCGTCAAATGAATGGACCTCCTTTGCCAAAGATTTCCAGGAAGCCGGGGCCGATGCCCTGGAATTGAATATTTTTTATGTGCCTGTGAACCGCCGCGAGGAATCAGTTTCAATTGAGCACCTTTACCTGGAAGTTTTGGAGAAAGTGAGAAAAGTGGTGTCGATTCCTGTTTCTGTGAAAATTGGTTTATATCACAGTAATTTAGTGGCCATGGTCGACAAGCTGAAAGCCGGCGGAGCAAAAGGAGTGGTGATGTTTAACCGGTTTTATGAACCCGATATTGATCTCGACAAACTGGAACTCACTGCTGCTGAAATTTTCAGTTCTCCGGTCGAAATGCGTCACACCTTACGATGGGTAGGACTGGTGTCATCCGAAGTTTCCGATATTGACATTGCTGCTTCTACTGGTATACATGATGGAAATGCTGTGGTAAAGCAGTTACTGGCAGGGGCAAAAGTGACTCAAATTTGTTCTGCTCTTTATACGCAAGGCAATGATGTTATTCCTGAAATGATTTCACAGTTGCAACGTTTCATGAGGAAATGGAACTTCAGATATATCGATGAATTCAGGGGAAGGTTGTCGTATAAAAAAATTCCGGACCCAATGGTTTATGAACGATCCCAGTTTATGAAGTATTACTCGGAGAAACGGTAAACAGGAAAATATGAAAACCCCGCAACACACATTATTAATTTTATTTTTGGTTTTTATTAACTGCGGTTATCTTTCCGCCCAGCAGCCGGATGAAATAATCGTTATCGACAACCCGGATGCCGATACGGTTTTTTATTGCGGCAGCCCTGTGGCTGTAGCTCCGGGCATTGTAATTGATGATTTTGGTACTGAAATTCCCATTGACGGCATAAAAATTTCAATAACCAATTATATGCCGGAAGAAGATTTTCTATTTTACACAGGCAATGCCTTTACTTCAGAATGGGATGCTGGAGTTGGCAACCTGGAAATAATAGGACCCGGAACGGCCGAAGAACTGCAGGAAGCCGTCCAGAATGTTTTTTATGAAAGTACCTCCGGAACACAGGCAAATGAATTCCGTTCCATATCAATAAGTTTACTCGATGCAGATTTTTTACCTGAAACCGGCCATTTTTACCAGTATGTACCTCAGGCAAATATTACATGGTACGAAGCAAGAGAAGCAGCTGCTGGTATTTCCTATTTTGGGCTGGAAGGGTATTTGGCAACCATTACATCGCCTGTTGAAAACGATTTCATCTGGTCAAAAATTGATGGGATAGGATGGATTGGAGCCACCGATGAAGAAGTTGAAGGTACCTGGAAATGGGTAACCGGTCCTGAAGGGCTGGATGGAGGTACTGTTTTCTGGCAGGGAGATGCATCAGGGCAGCCTGTTGATTCCCTTTTTGCCAACTGGTCGAGAGGAGAACCCAATGACAATTTTGGGGAAGATTATGCCCATATAAACCTGGACCCCAATAAAGCAGATAAAACCTGGAATGATTTACCCAATGCCGGAGGAGGAGGTGTTTACACCTCACAAGGTTATATTGTGGAATTCGGGGGTATGCCAGGCGAACCTAAACTTAAATTGTCTGCCTCTGCAGTAATCGGGGTAAATCAATTACCGGAAAAACCTTCTGTCGATTTTGAAGCGCTTATTTGCGGTGAAAAAAGACAACAGTTGCAAATAGTTGTCGGTGAGGGTATTTCTTCACTGCTTTATCCGCTGGACCAGAATGCAACTGTCTCTCAGGAATCTTCCCTTGCTCCTGTTATTGAGGTGCAGGAATTTGGCCGGTATCGTTTTGTGTTGCAGACGTTCAACAATATGCAGTGTAGTACCTTCGACACCCTTTTGATTTCTTTCCGGCATCAGCCTGTTGCTCAGTTAAACATTGCCGAAGCAGTATGTGTTGATTACAACCTTCAGCTTTCATTCGAAGGAGAAGCTGAAGGGGATGCACTTTATGAATGGTATTCAAACGATACACTTTATGTTGCAGGTCCGGATCTTGCTTCTGTGAATATCCCCCTTGGAGAAGGAATCTCTAATCGAACGGTGGGATTGAAAGTTAGTGAGGGGGGCTGTATCGATTCTATTAAGATTCCTGTAACTGTTAAACCAACAGTGGAAATAGTGGCTGACCCATTGGATGGATGCACGCCTGTGGATGTTAAGTTTAGCTATACCTCTTCCGAGCAGGCTGTTAATCAGTCATGGAATATTGGGCCCGGTAACACTTCAGTTGAAGAAAACCCTTCAGTGACTTTTGAAAATGAAGGTGCCGGCGTAATCAGTTATGATGTGGCTCTGCAAGTGATGTCTGCCGAAGGATGTGTAAGCGGGGATACTGCAGAAAGCATGATTCGTGTGCATCCATTGCCAACAGTAGATCTGAACTTCGATGAGTCGGTCTGTTACAATGGAAATGAGGAAATAAGATACATTGGTAATGCCGGCCCAAGGGATACTTTCATATGGGATCTTTCGGGTATTCCGCCTGGTGATGTTGTTCAGGATCCCAATTTCACCGCAGGTCCGCTTCAGCTCAACCTTACCGGCAATCCAGTAGCTGACATTGGTCTTCATGTTATCTCGGAATTTGGGTGCAAATCCGATACCATTGTAAAAACCTATAAACAGAAACCGGTTATTGATGTAACGACAGATACACTGGGCGGATGCCCGCCATTTGAAGTTAAACTGTCGGTTTCAGCTGACGGTTTAACCGGGCAGGTTAATTACCTGTGGGATTTTGGTAACGGACAAACTGCCGGGGGAAGTTCTGTGGGGACGGTATATTCAGAAGAGAATCAACATTATGATGTAACTGTACATGGAGTGTCTTCTGTTAGCGGATGTGCCGATACTCTTTTTCTGCCCGGAAAAATATTTGCTTACCCGGTACCTGAAGCTTCATTTACAGCCGACCCGGTTTCAGTGCCGGTTACCGATCCGGAAATTACATTTAATAACACCAGCGCAGGAGCCACAGGTTATGAATGGGATTTTGGAGACGATTCATTTGGTTCAACAGCGGAAAACCCGGTATACAGGTATGAAAATCTCGGCCTGTTTGATGTTACATTAATGGCTGTTAACGAATTTGAATGTACTGATACATCTTCCATCCGCGTATCCGTTACTTTTGATAAGCTGTATCCTCCTAATGCTTTTTCACCGAATGCTGAGAATGATGAAGACAAAGAATTCAGGATTTACGCCGAAGGCATTGTTAATGATGGTTATAAATTGTTAATTTTTAATCGTTGGGGAGAGGTCATTTTTACATCCGTTTCTCCGGATGAAGGGTGGGACGGCACGATGAAAAATGGCTCGAATGCCCCGTCAGGCACGTATTTCTGGGTTTTGGAGTATCGCGATTTGTTGGGAGAGGAGCATTCACAAAAAGGTTCATTAACGCTTTTGTATTAAAAAGTACCCTAACAAAAATACATCAGTTTTCGTATGTAACAAGTATGGAAGCTATAAATAAATACAGAAAGGAAAGTGAAAACTATGTACCTAATCTGGTACGTTACAATAGGAGTTATAAGCATCTTCATTCTCATCAACGGTTTGTTGTTCCATGGCAGATGGAAGATGTAAAGTCATTAAAAGATAAAGAGAGAGACTGATTCGTTTGTAAGTTAGTTTTCAATAGGGAGGAAGCAGCTATTCAGGTGCTTCAGATTATCGGGATTAACAATTTATTCCGGGGAGGTAATTCTTTGGCCCGGCCCGGAAAGAATCTAAGCGAAATCTCGTGAGAACCATAGCTGTAGTTGGAGAGTTTTGATAAGGTAAAATCAAAACTGTATCCCAGCTGTAACCTGTCGATGGCTATTCCAACCAGTGCAATAAGTGCATCAGGCCTGAAATCGAGGTTGTTGCGGTACCATCCACCCATTATGAAGGTTTTCTCAATCATGTAGATCCCCAGGTTGAGCTGTTTAAAACTGCCCTGGTGGCGGTAGAGGATATTGGGCGACAGGGTGAACTCTCTTGAAAGTAACCCGTAATGCAATCTGTGAAGCCTTGCTCCTGCATGAACCGTAGTTTTAATTGGTAACCGGCCCTTCTGGTCACCCTCAAAAACCGATTCATCGGGCCGGGTCAGGTGATGCAGAGCAGCTCCCCAGAAAAATTCGCCATGTTGCCCTAATGCTCCAAACCCAAAATCGGGATAGAATTTGTTCTCATCGGCATATAATTGTGAAACCCATCCTGTGATTTCACCGGTTAACTGGTTAATTCCTGAGGGAAAAACCAGATTCGCCATATTAAATTGCTTATACACCATTCCGGCCTGCAGTCCCAGGGTCATAAAACTTTCATATCCGAGCTTAAGGTGATACGAATAGGAAATCGTAGCAAAATTTGTCTTTATTACATTATTTGGTTCCTGATCGTGGATGATTTGAAAACCAAGTCCCGCATTTAATTTTGGAAGAAGCTGGTCGTACGACAGGGAGTAGGTATTAAAAGCTGCGCCTTTCTGAGGCCATTGATTTCTGTAGTTGATGGCTACCCGCGGAAGTTCAGTCGTTCCGGCTAAAGCTGGGTTTAAGTAAAGGGGATTCGCAAAAAATTGTGAATACTCCGGATCCTGAGCCGAAACATTCCCGGTAAATAGCATTAATAAAATTATGTACAAGCAATTGCGCATTTGCTGGATATTATATCTGTTCTTACAATATAACAAAATTAAAATGAATCGCCGGATGGTGCCGGTTGATTTATTTCATTTGTAAATCGTGAGCCTTGAATGGAAACTATTCAAACCTGTTCCGATTACGACTACGCAAACTGCCTGCCAAAATTGACAATCAATACTCCTGTAAATATGGTCAATAATGTTAATTTTGACTGATTGATTCTAAAAATTAAGACAAATAAATTGAAATGAGGTTCTACATTCCGGCATTGCCGATGGTATTTATGTTGTTGGTAAATGCCGGTTATATTTTTGCCCAAAGCTCGGGTGAGGCTATACGTATTGATAACTCATCTGCCGACACAGTTTTTTATTGCAACGGACCAGTAGCTGTTACCCCAACTATTTCAATTGAAAACATCGATATTAAAAATTCATCTGAAGGGATAAAGATTTCCATAACCAACTATCGAAAAGGGGAAGACAGTCTGTATTACTCCGGCACCCGATTTACATCGAAGTGGAATGAAGCTTACGGAAATCTGGAATTGACAGGATTAGGAACAACCGAAGATCTGGAAAAAGCAGCAAGGCAGGTTTATTATGAAAATCTTGCTGCCGTTCCTTCAACAGAAACCCGATCGTTATCAATCAGTCTGATAGATGCCGACTACCTTCCCTATACGGGACATTTCTACCGGTATGTCAGCGCATTGGATATTACCTGGGAAGAGGCGAGGGATTCTGCTGCAAAAATTCCCTATTACGGGCTGCAGGGGTATTTGGCTACAATTACATCCTCTGTCGAAAACGATTTTATCTGGACGAAAATTGATGGAGTGGGATGGATTGGTGCATCGGATGAAGAAAGCGAAGGCGTGTGGAAATGGGTTACAGGGCCTGAGGCAGGGAAGATTTTCTGGCAGGGAAATCAAACTGGTTATGCTGTTGGAGGAAGTTATTCGTATTGGGCTACAGGTGAACCCAATAATCTGGGAGATGAGGATTATGCGCACATCAACCAGAACCCTCAAAAAGAACAGAAATCGTGGAACGATTTAAAAGTTGAAGGAGGCGGTCCTCAATCAGAGCATTATCGGGCAAAGGGCTTTGTTGTGGAATTTGGAGGAATGCCTGACGACCCTGATGTTCAGTTATCGGCATCTGCGGTTATAGGCTGGAGCCAAAAACCTGAAATGCAGTTGATTGATTTTGATTCACTTGTTTGCGGAGAATATCACCTGAAGTTGAATATGCAGTTCAATCAGGAAGTTGCAACAATTCTGAATCCTCTTCAGCCAAATTCCAGCGTATCCGAAAATTCAACGCTTTCACCGGAGATGGAAGTGGATGCCTTTGGTGAATATTCATTTGAATTGGAGGTGATCAACAGCCACCAATGCAGGTGGTACGATACAATAAATGTAAATTTTCAGCATCAGCCAACTGCACAATTTCAAATCGATGATGCCGAATGTGAAGGTTATAACCTTAAACTTTACTATACAGGGGAAGAAGTTAATGATGCATTGTTCGACTGGTATTCAAACGATACCATCTTTTATTCAGGTGTAGGTATCGATTCCATGGAAATTCCCCTTGGCTACGGTTCTTTTAACCGCTCGGTAGGATTGAAAATAGATGAAAAAGGCTGTACAGATTTCATAAAACTACCTGTAACTGTTACACCGGTAATCGATTTTTGGTCTGAAACTCCTGAAGGTTGTACTCCGGTAAGTTCACAATTTAATTATGAGGCTTCCGAAACAATAAGTAAGTTTGAGTGGGAATTTGGTGACGGAATAACTTCAGATGAAGAGAGGCCGTTACATATTTACTTAAACGACAGCATAAAAGATGTACGATTTGATGTATCGTTGCAGGTTACCTCGGCCGAAGGTTGCATAAACAAAGGAACAGTTGAAGATATGATAATTGTTCATCCTATACCTTCCCTTGATTATAATTTTGATGAATCAGTCTGTTATTCAGGTAATGAAGAAATCCGGTACAGCGGATCGGCTGGATCAAGAGATACATTTTATTGGGATTTGACTGATTTTGAACCTGAAGAAATACTGCAAAATCCCGGGAAAGGAGCAGGTCCGCTCAAAATTGAATTATTAACTCGCCCCACTGCTGAAATAGGGCTCCAGGTAATTTCTGAATTTGGCTGTAAAACCGACTCAGTTAGAGCAATATTCAGCCGAAAACCTGCTTTCAATGTTTCTGCTGACACCATTTCCGGCTGTCCTCCTTTAAATGCAGAAATCTCTCTTTTTACATTTGATACAATCGACCATGTAGATTATTATTGGGATTTGGGCAACGGACAAAGGGACGAAGGTAAAATTGTAAGCTTTAGTTACCGACAGCAAAATCAAATTAATGATGTTTCTGTCGTTGGAGTTTCTTCTCTGACAGGCTGTGTTGATACCCTTTTTCTTCCCGGGAAGATTTTTGTTTACCCGGTCCCTGAAGCTTCATTTGATGCTGACCCACCTTCGGTGCTCATCAGTAATCCTGTTGTTGAGTTTGAAAATTCAAGCAGCGGCGCTACTTATTTTGAATGGAATTTTGGTGACGATTCTTTTGGTACAAATGATGAAAATCCGGTTTATCGTTATGCGGAAATGGGTTTATATGATGTTTCATTGCTTGCTGTTAATGATTTTAACTGTATTGATTCAGCTTTTACCCAGGTTTCAGTCACTTTTGATAAAGTATTTCCCCCCACTGCTTTTTCTCCGAATGCCCGCAAAGAAATAGATCGTGAATTCAGGATCTTTTCAGAAGGCATGGTTAATGACGATTATAAATTATTACTTTTTAACCGATGGGGAGAAGTTATCTTCTCATCGTTCAATCCTGAAAATGGTTGGGATGGAAAAATGAAAAACGGCGACAACGCACCAACCGGCATTTATTACTGGGTTTTGGAATATATTGATTTTTTAGGAAAAAAACATTCTCAGCAAGGCACTGTTACTCTGCTGTATTAAAAAAATGAAAGAGTTTGCGGCAATGAATTTTATTTTAAATCATAGGTATGAGTAGTTTATCCCGGACGGGCACTTCTTTTTTACGGCCTGGGAAAATAATGAATGAAGTCTCATGCGAACCATAACTGTAACTCGGAAGTTTCGAAATTGTATAATCAAATCTATAACCCATCCGGAATTTTTCATGTGTAAATCCTGCAAGAAAAATAAGGGCATCGGGCCTTAGAGCAATATTGTTCCGGAACCAGCCTCCAAAAATGAATGATTTTTCAATCGAATAAATACCCAAATTCAACTGCTTAAAGCTCACCTGCTGCTGGTACAGGATATTTGGTGAAAGAGTGAATTTTCTTGACAGCAGCCCGTAATGCAGTCTTTGAAATCTTGCTCCGGCGTGGATGGTGCCTTTAACCGGCAGCGTGCCTTTCTGATCGCCTTCAAAAACCGACTCATCAGTCCTGTTGATATGGTGTGCCGCCCTGCCAATGCCGGATTCAAATACAGAGGGTTGGCAAAAAACTGTGAGAATGAGGCATCATGGGCTGTAAGGCTGACGGAAATAGATATGAGTAACAAAATGAACAGCCAAAGACGCATTAAACAGGATTTTAATTGCGCCGGTAAATTAACAAAATTAAAATGACTCTTCGGGAGGAGCAAACGGATCCTGAATGTTTATAAATTGATATGGCACTATCATGCCTAGACTGATCTCTCCAAAAAATGCAGGCTTCCTGGCGGGAATTGAATAAGCTCCCCCGGCGGTCAGGTTAACATTTAAATTATCACGTTTCCAGCCAAAAATTGCTGCTATCCCGTGAATATTATCGGTGTAATTGTTCTGAATGAATATGGCTGCCAGATTCTTTGTCTGCTCCAATCTGAACCCTGCCCTCGAAAGCAGGAGATTATCGGTGTATAATACCACCAGCTCAGGACTTGCTTTAAAAGGCTGTGACTCCAGTCCGTTTTGTTTTCCCCTCATCTTTTGGGAATAATGAAGAACCATATGAAAAGGTTGCTCTTTGGGGAGAAACTCTTTTTGTGCAAATTTACTCTCTCCGATGAAGACGGTATCGACTTCAAAATGCCGGTGTGAATAAGAAACTGAAATTCCCAGGTTAAAAACAGGCGAATTCCATAAAAGTCCTATACGGGGATTTAAAATGCTGTACCTGAAGAAGTTCTTTCCGGGAAGCTTGTAAGGATCTATGCTTTTATCAAGTTGGCCATCAATGAGATAAACAAACCACTGCTTTGTGTACATCCAATAATTGAGGTTTATTGAAGGAACAAATTCACTCTCGTTTATGGTAATGGGTTTTGCAAAAGTGTAACCGGCCCCAGTGTGGTTTGTATTAATTTCACCTGTCAATCCGTGATAAAAATACCACGCACTGGATGTTTTTGATTTATCGGACCATGAATCATGTGTAATCGTAAACGAATGGTTGAATAGTTCATCCGGCCCTGCAAAAAAACGCATATTGCTCCAGGTGCTTGCCGATCGGTTTAATCCGGCAAATGACGGATTCATTAATAATTTATTGGAGTAGGGAAGAAGCCCATGCTCTGTCTGTGCACTGCAAATAATGCCGGGCAAAAGAAACACGACCGGCAACATTATTTTGACATAGGCTTTCAATCAGGTGTTTTTTTCTTAAATTTAACTGACTTATGTTATTTAACAAATTAAAATTAATATTTCCTGCAAAAAGTACCTTTTTTTACCTGAAACTTCAGGCAAGGCTCGTTCAATCTTTGATGCCGAAAGGTCAATGACTTCCTGATCAGGTAATTTCTCCAGGTTTTCAATTACCGTAAATGCCTCAAATCCGGTTTCCCAATCTTCATTGATAACCAGGTCTACAAAAACCGGAAGATAATTTTTATAATCCAGTCCATTTTGCCAGCAGGCTGTTGCCATTTGCTTCCTGATTGATCTGTACTGCTCCGATTGCAGCGCTTCGGCCATAACAGGCGCCGCCTCCTGTATCTTCAATGTGCCGAGAATTTTGAGAATTTCATTTTCTACCTGCTCATCGGGCTGAGAATTCAATACATCAAACATCAGCGGCAGGTAGGCAATATTTCCCCTGACCTTAATCTCCTCCAGCGCTGAAACCACTGTAACGCTTCTTCCCGACAACAGCCTTGCTTCCAAATTTTTATCTGTTTTTCTCCCGTTCATGTAGATGAGTTTTTCTGCAAAATTAATTAAATATTTGGGCAGGGCCGAAAATAAGCGCCTTTTGCACAATTACCCCTTCAATGCTGCACTTCATACTGAAATAAATGGTCAGGCCCCTGATTTAAACTCCCCGGCTGGTGACATTATTGCCGGAGTGGCGCTGCAAGTTTTTATTTTCCATAAAATATAATCCTGTAGTTTAACGATTGTTCAACGAGAGACCTTCGTCTAATCAAATTCAATGTAAACTCAATATAAACTCAATTTAAATTCAATTAAAAGCGAATTTACATTGAATTTATATTGAATTTATATTGAGAAAATATTGAATTTACTATTGACAAGGTAAGAAGAACGATGTTTCCGGAGGTTTTTTAGTGAACCTCTAAAGTTTAGGCTGCCAGGGTTCCGACAGGAAAAGCAGCAGTCAAATGGTGTTAAATCCTTAACTTTGCGGCAATGGGAAAAGTGGATGAATTAAGGGATGCCAACATTGCCCGGTTGATGGTGAAATATTTCGTTCCGGCTTTTGTAGGGGTATTTGTAAATGCGCTTTACAATATTGTTGACCGGATATTTATAGGACAGGGGGTAGGTGCTGAGGCATTGTCGGGCATATCCGTTATTTTTCCGGTAATGCTAATCATGATGGGCTTTGGAATGCTCATTGGCATCGGCACAGGGGTATATGTATCCATAAATCTGGGGAAAAGGAATACGATACGTGCCGAGCAAACGTTGGGTACCGGCTTTGCCCTGATGCTGCTGGTTTCGGTTCTTATAATGGTGGTGACCTATTTATTGAAAGTTCCTATTCTAAGGGCATTTGGCACAACAAACGAGACTTTTCAATTTGCCAATGATTACCTGAACATCATTTTGGCAGGAACACCATTTATGGTTGTAGGTTTTTCTCTGAACAATGTTATCCGCTCCGAGGGGAATGCCCGCATAGCCATGTATTCGATGCTTATCAGTGCAGGTACAAACATTGTTCTTGATCCTATTTTTATTTTTTGGCTGGATATGGGAGTAAAAGGGGCAGCACTGGCAACCGTTATTTCAATGTTTGTGCTGATGGTTTGGGTGTTGTTTCATTTCAGGGGGCGCCGGGCGGTTATACGGCTTAAAAACATAAATATCAGGGTTAAACGCGATATCCTGATTGAGATTGTAGCCATCGGAATGGCTCCATTTACCATGCAGATAGCCAACAGTGTGGTTCAGGGGCTTATTAACAAGAAGCTTATTGAATTCGGGGGAGATTTGGCAGTTGGAGCAATGGGTATTGTCAACTCCGTACTTTCCCTGGTGATAATGGCAATTGTGGCCATTAATATGGCTTCGCAGCCTATAATTGGTTTTAATTACGGGGCCAAATCGGTGGCTCGTGTTAAAGAGGCTCTTCGTCTTTCGTTAATTGCTGCAACATTAATAGCTGTTATTTCCTTTACTTTTATTGAAGCTATACCGGGGGTTCTTGTACTGATGTTCAATAACGACAGCGCCGAATTGTACAACATCTCGGTGCACGGATTGAGACTGGTTGTTCTTGGATTGCCAGTTGTTGGCTTTCAGATTGTGGCTTCCCATTTTTTCCAGGCCATTGGAAAGGCAAAGATTGCAATGTTCGCCACCCTTTTCCGGCAGGTAATAACACTCATTCCACTGCTTTTTATCCTCCCCGGGTTCTGGGGAATATCAGGGATATGGCTGGCCTATCCGATTTCCGATTTGCTTTCGGCCCTGGTGGTTGCCCTGTTTTTGGTGAAGCAGTGGCAACGGTTGCCTCAAATAGCTTCATAAAGGTGCAACAGATTTCAATCTGCTGAATGTTAAATTAGTAAGTTTTTAGATGTTATTACCCATTGATACATAAGTTAATAACCCAAGCTGGTTAAGCTGTAAAATTTCAAGGTCCAATACCTATAAAGAGCTTAATCTGAGCAGCACATAACCTGTTAGCAAGCCGACAAATAAATTGATGATTTTTACTTTCAGAAAGATCTTTCTCGATTCGGCCAATAGGGGTAACATACCATGGCCATCCTGTACGATAGAGTTGGCCAGCAGAATGCTGCAAACAACCCTTCAGGAATTTCAACGGCAATGATTATAATCATTTATATTGGTATTCAGATTTTTGAATTCTTCGTATTTGGTGAAATTATTGCTCATATAAATCTCCAGATCAGAGAATTTTATTTGCTATATTTTCTTAGGTAATATGAATGACCCCCGAATTGAACTTTTTCGACCAGTTTTTCCTGCAAAATTTCACTAAGTAAATACTTATTATCACCAGTTTTTCCCAGTAACTCAAAAACTGCATCCTCGCGCATAGGATGAACAGCCGTGATGCTTAACAAATCATCTCTGAAGTTTCCGGCAGAAGCGAATGAATTTCCTTCGTAACCTGTTAATAACTCAACATTGTCAATATATTCACTGAAAATATGATAGGCTTTATTCACTGTGACCTCATCTGATGGTTCAATACTTTTAAATGCAGGTGGACGTGTTGGTATTGCAATATAAGCCACCTCAGGTTTAAAATTTTTGATAACCCGGGCAGTATTTTTTAATTCGTAAGAGGAATCGTTTACTCCTTTTGCCAACATGGTTTCTGTAACCATTATCCCTGTAAACTTTTCCCTGAATGCAATTATTCCATCTTTAATCTGATGAATATCCAGATGTTTATAAGGCTTATTTATTTTTTTCCAGGTTTCAAAAGAGAAAGCATCAGCTTTAACAGAAACATAATCAGCTTTAAGAAGATCATTTTGCACTTTAGGTTGCTCAATTAAAGAAGCATTGGTTATAACTGCCACAGGAACTTCCAGTTTTTTAAGTTTTTCAATTAAAACACCCAGATTGATATCCAGAGTTGGTTCTCCATCAGGAACTATGGTGATATAATCAGGAAAATCTTCTTCATGTTGAATGTTGTATAGCAACTGTTTAACTTCATCAACAAGTTCTTCGGGTTTATAAAATTCCTGCCGGTTTATTTGCATTTTTATCGCTTTTCCTACCTGGCAGTAAATACAGGAATATGTACAAATTTTATATGGGATATTATTCACTCCCAAACTTTTTCCCAACCTGCGGGAGGGTACCGGACCAAAAACTCTTCGTTCCATGATATTTTATTTTCGGGCTAACCATAATTACAATCGCAACACAAAATCGTCGGGGATAGCTGGAATATTACGATTAACCGTAAACACTGGTATTTTGCAACAATGAACAAGCTCTGAAACAAATTTACCTATTTGGGTATCCTTAAGGTTCGATTCCTGGTGAGTGCGTATTATTATCATATCCGGGTTTTCTTTACGAATAAATTCTAGAATAACTTTATGTTTTTTTTGCCCTGGAGCATTAAGTATTTGTACCTCACACTCAACGCCTCGTTGTGCGAGCATGTTTTTTATTTTCTCTGAATTCTTGTAAACAAGGCTTTTCTTTATATTAAGATTTATTGTCAGGGCAGAAACGACAATAATTTTTGCTTTACATTTTTTAGCAAAATAAGTGGCCCATAACAATTTCTTTTTTATTGATTGTGTAACATCAACAGGAATAACAATTTTTTTGATTTCTTTTAGCAAATAATTTTTATGAACTGCCATTACCGGACAATATGAATGGCTTATCAATTTATTAATCTCACGCGGGTTTAAAGCGGATTCAGAATTGCTTTTGTCTACAATCATAAATTCATATCCTCCTTTATTCGACTGCCTGATTAAAAGAGGTAGACGCCTGCCAGATTTTATCCTGTATGAAAAATGCTCCAATGATTTAGCTGGTATAGCATTTTTGGTAAATTCCTGCAGTACTTCAGGAGTATAACTATTTTCAAGACGATTCTTTTCAGATCTTAAAATCGTCTTGAAAAGTGGTGGGTTTTCATTAATGCTGCAAATAAACACCCGCATTCCCAATGTTTGCTGAAAAAATAATGCATGATGTAAGAGAAGTTTCCCATCTTCATCAGGTGAAAGATAGACCATGATGTTATTTGATCTGTAATACATTTTTACTATTCCACTTTCTATATTTTTATATACGGAATTTTACTGACAGAAGTTTTCATATGTTCAAAAAAAAATAGCGTATTGATAAATTAAAATCATTCGGTATTATGATTTTTAGTTATGCAGGGAAAATAAACCAGTCGAATGAAATGAGCATGGTTTGGTAAGTAATTAAGAATAAATTTCCTGTCCCTGACCACAACAGACAGGCGAATTTTATATGTCGGACATACGTTATTAAGACATATGTAAAGAATAAGAATTCTTATTTTGAACTTTACTTCCGGCTTCCTGGTGAAGATTGTCAATATTTTGTGTAATAACAGCGTGAAGTAATCCTGTCTTTTCCAGCATTGCTAATGTGATATGAGCTGCATTTGGTTTTACCTCCCCATAATAGTCACTAAATATTTTTTTTATTAACGGCCACGACTTTTCCGGATATCTGTGAAAATAATTAATGTCCAAAAAACAGGATCGTATTTAGTCCACAAACCGCCTTTCCCGCGATAAGGAGGAATACCACTTTCAACCGAAATGCCGGAACCTTTAAAGGCAACTGTATGCGCAGAATATTTTATCAGTTCCGCTGCCTGAATCATTATATCTGAAATGCTATTCATACTGAATTTACTTTCCGGGAAAACCTCTTTATTTTGTACATCTGATTTTGCTGATAAAATATACCGATGACGAAACAACTAATATGAACATAATAAAAAAAACTTTAAATCCCCATTGGGTTATAATCCAGCCGCCGACCATGGGAAATAGGGCTGGTAGAATATTACCTGCCCCGGTAAAACCAGTGTAAATAGCCCTGTTTTCTTTTCCTGAAATTTCGAGAAGCAATCCATTCATGGTTATGACATAAAGCGAATAAACAACTCCACCCAAAATAAAAACATACCTGAGCGTCTGGATATCACGAATAAGAAATGTGAAAAAAATAAGGAAAAATGACAATAGTACGTTTAGGTATAGCAGGAAATTATACTTAATTCTTTTAGCTATAAAAAAGACAATCAGACTGACCGATATGACTCCAATCACTTTAAAGAGCAAAAAATAACCGGTATCCAAACTTTGTGCATTCATGGTTTCTTTTCCATACAAAACAACAAAAGGCAAAAAAGAAATAATGATGCCTTGCGTATTGATGAAACCAATAAAATATGCCAGTGCAGGATTATTTGACAATTCCGATTTCAATTTCAGGACAAAATCCTTAAGACCAAATATTTTTAAAACAGAAGGAGTTGTTTCAGTTATTTTCCAAAAACCAGCCGAAGCAATTAAAAGCAATGAAGCTCCGATAAAAAACAAGTAGGCAAAATTAATTGGGTACCCAAAGAAAGTAAGGACTTTTTTTGCTAAAAAAGCAGAGAATAACATTGCACTACCTGCGATTATTTGTTTAGCCGAGAAAAATGGTTTCCTTCTTTCTTCGGTTATACTTTTTCCAAGCATATCCACATAACTGATGTTTGTAAAAGCGCCTCCCAGCGAAAACAACGTAATAAAAAGAATTATAAGCCAGAATATTGAATTTGGTTGGTGCATACTGGAATAATACAAAATGATTCCCAGGGCAAACAATGATAAAATGCGGGAATTAATGCCCATAAGAAGAAACCTTTTTTTGAAACCTATGTTGCTGACGTAAGGGGCAAAAAAAAGTTGCGTAAAACTCGCTCCTCCCAGCATAATAGCCGTCACAAATCCGACATGTATTGCATTACCCCCAGATTCAATAATCATTGCAGGAATAATAGTGTCGACATCAATAAAGTTTTTAGCCAGCGCCAGAAATCCCGCATGCCATAAAAAGGAATAAAAATTACGGGTAAATATTTTTGAGGACAATGTCATGATCGGATTAAACTTATTTTCTTTCCTTATAATTACCAAGTTTATATTTATGAGAAAGAAGTTAATGTTTCATGTCCACCTTCAAACATTAATTCAGAACATTTGTCATAAACCTTTTCAAAATTAGTTATCCTGTTCTGTAAAATAGGAATTTAGAACAATTTTTTCACTTTAAATTTTTATTATTGAGATGCTCTTACAGGGGATACTGGCATAAGTCTTAATCTCCTCTGAAACGATTTTTGTTACAGAGAAATATTCAACTTCTTTAATAACCGTATTATTAATGCTTCAGCTGAATTCAAAATTCTTTCTCTTCATATTAATGATAATTTATTACGAAATATTTCTACTCCACCAGATTATAGAGTGATCCATGATATCTGATTCAGCCAGGAATAAAACGAGACATAAAAAACACCTGCAATAAATAATGTAAGTGTTTTTTCTTCATGGTGGTGAGTAGCGTGCTTAAACCGCCAATCTCAATGGATATGGATTAAAGTTGCAAGGAAGGGGAAAGAAAAGGAGGTTGCATTGCTACTGAACCCCAGGCATAAATATGGTATTAAAAACTGGTGCCGCAGCAATTTATTGCCCGCTGCAGTTATCAGCATAGCGATGGCTTATTGTTAATTTACCGTATATGTAATGGTCCGTCAGGTCCCAGCGGTATTCCTAGCAGCATCCATACTACCAGCAAAGCTATCCAGACAACACCTAATATTAATGTATAGGGCAGCATGGTGGAAATGATAGTTCCGATGCCGTAGCGTTTATCGTATTTTTCGGCAAAGGTTACAATTAAGGCAAAGTAGCTCATCATGGGCGTAATCAGGTTGGTAAGCGAATCGCCGATGCGGAAGGCAGCCTGTGTCAAGCCCGGATGATAGGGCGGATCGATGAGCATGAGCATGGGTATAAAAACAGGCGCCATAATGGCCCATTTGGCCGAAGCGCTTCCCATGAACATGTTTATAAAGGCCGATAATACCACAAAACCTACAATGAGTGGAATGCCGGTGAGGCCAATGCTTTGTAGGGTATTGGCACCTTTGATGGCAAACACAATGCCCAGATTGCTGTAGTTGAAAAAATAAACAAATTGTGCGGCAAAGAAAACCAATACGATGTAGCTGCCCATAGTGCCCATCGACTGGCCAATATGCCGGGCCACATCTTTATCGTTACGAATGGTGCCAACTGTTATTCCATAGGCCAGGGCAGGGAAGAGAAACATCAGCAGTATGCCTACTATTATGCCTCTGAAGAATGGAGAATGCAATACAGAATCGGTTTCAGGGTCACGGAACAGGCCGTTCTCCGGGATAACCGTAAGCGCAAGTAATGCAAGTATTGCCAATAATGCCCATCCGGCATTCCGGAGTCCTTTCTTTTCCTTCAGGGTAAGTTGCTCAATGGGCATGCGTTCGGCTGTACCCTTATAGGGTCCCAGCCGGGGTTCCACAACTTTTTCGGTTACCCATGTTCCTACTATAAGTACCACAAAACTGGAGGCTATCATGAAATAATAGTTAACTGCGGGGTTTACTACTATATCGGGAATAATCATCTGAGCTGCCGACTGGGATATTCCGGCAAGAATGGGGTCAATTGAGCCGATAAAAAAATTGGCGCCAAAACCGCCGCTTACTCCTGTGAAAGCTGCTGCCAGACCAGCCATGGGGTGCCTTCCCAGGGCATGGAAAATCATTGCCCCCAGCGGAATAAGAATGACATAACCGGCTTCCACAGCCAGTCCTGATATAACACCTGCCAAAACTATGGCTGCAGTGATAAGTCGTTTGGGAGCACCCAGCACCAGTGCGCGTATCATAGTTGCAAATAAACCGGAGCCTTCAGCGGCACCGATACCAACCATTACTACCAGCACATAGCCCAGTGGCGGGAACCGAAGGAAATTGTTCAGGATGTTTTCATACATCCATCTGAGACCGTCTCCGCTCAGCAGGCTTTTGGTGTAGATGGTTTCTCCGCCTACAGGATGCTGGGCCGAAGTTCCCGTCAGATGGCCTACCCATGAAATGATAACCACCAAAAGGGCAAGCCCTGCAAACAATGTGGCCGGATGAGGCAACTTGTTGCCGATTATTTCTACATAATCGAGCATTCGTAAAAACAAGGGACGCTTTTGGCTATTGGTTTTTTCAGGTGAATTCTTCATTTCAGAGTAAGTTGCCTTTGGTTTTTTTTACTTGATTTTATTTTAATGATATTGCGTGCAGCTTTTTTGCCGGTTATTCCTCTTCCGGTTTTGGATATTCAAACCTGTCGCCTGTGTCTTTAATTACATTTTCCTTCCATTCCTCCGGATAGCCGGGAAAGCGGGGTGGTTGCGGATATCCCCAGGTATTTCGCAGGAAACGTCCTCCCTTTTCTTGTTTTACATTGCCGTCGAGGTATTTTACAAGCAGGAATTCTCCAAGCTCTTTCCACCTTTCCACCGTGTATTCGCCCATGCTTACCGAATAGTCGGTAAGGTATTCCCGGGCCAGTTGCTCATCTTCCTTCCACAGGGTAAGTGCAGCAGCATCAACTCCCGGTGTGTAGCGGGCAAATTTGGTTTCGAGATCACTCTGCACTTTGCGAACATCGGGCATTACCCGGTTGTAAAACAGATAGGCGAAGTGGGCTACACGGTTAAAAACCCAGAATGCTGCATCATCTTTGTAATCGAGGATGTCGCCATATCCTTCGGCCCATGATTTGGGAACGCTGTTGATTCCGCAGTAAAAAGGAACATATACGGTGGTTCCTGCATCATCAACGCCAAACCAGTTAATGCCGCCAATTGGGTCAGGCAGCCAGCTGCGCATCTGTGCAATAAACGAGAACCCGGTTTGCTGCGTTACAGTTGTCCGCTCGTTGAAATATTCTTTTCCTTCATATTCCCAGGTAAGGCCACGCCAGCGGTAGGGAAGACCGAAAGGTCCTGCCCCTGCATCCTGCGACATGTCCAGCTCGGTACCCTGCAGGTAGTCGCGTTTGAAACTCATCAGGTCCTGAGGGGTCAGTTTCCTGTTTGGTTTAATAAACAGCGGCATTCTGCCTTCCAAGGTCTTCCCTGTGGCATAATCCCAGTATTCATCCATTTCATTCGATACCTGGTTAAACATACTCCATACCCTTAATTCACAAAAGCGGGCAGCACCGAAATCAAGGGGTGCATACACATCGCTGAAGCTGAATTCGGAATTCTCTCCTTCGAAATAATCCATTTTACGGGCAAAGGATATTACGTCTTCGGCATAAACCACCTCTACATTGGGATCGAATATATTATCCAGATTTTTGCTGCTGATGCTGCGTTTTCCGTCTTCCATGGGAAAGTTAGTAATACGGGCATGGTTGGCATGAGCCGATACATAACCGTCGGGAATTCGGATAGCGACCCACACAGCCCCTTTGCGGGTGTTAATGTCCTGTTTCGATTTCTTATCGTATTTAATATCGGTGCCTTTACCTATCAGTTCCATAATCCATACTTCATTGGGATCGCCTATTGAAAACGATTCACCGGAGCTCGCATATCCATGCTCCTCAATCAGTTCTGCAATGACTTTTATTGCCTCACGGGCCGTTTTTGCCCTTTGTGTGGCCAGGAACATAAGGGCGGCATAATCCATCAGTCCTGTGCTGTCGACAAGTTCACCCCGGCCACCGAAAGTTGATTCGCCAATGGCAAGCTGATGCTCGTTCATAAAACCTACAGTTTGATAAGTATAAGGAACCTGGGGGATCTGCCCAAGCGGCTCAGCTGTGCTCCGGTCGTAAATGGTGACCATGCTGCCTTCGGGCCAGCGGGTGGCTGGACTGAAATACAGCTCACCATAACGGATGTGCGAGTCGGCTGCATAGGTTATCATGGTCGACCCATCGGCCGATGCCCCTTTTGTCACCAAAAAATTGGTGCACGCTTTCGTTTGCATGGAAAATGTTAACAACGCACTGAATAAAACAAGGCCGGAAAAGATATATGATTTCATATTATTAAAATTGTAAGTTTTCAAAGGTATAATATGGAATTTGCATGAGGATTTTAATACTTCCCTGTTGGTGTGTATTACTACTCATGCTCATTTCATAACGATATTATTAATTATTACTGCCTATTAAATCAAGCCGTATCTTTAATTATAAGCTTATTTGAATTCCGAATGGCGCAAAAATAACCAAATTGGGGTAAAAGGCAAATTGCTGTGAAACAGGCAGAGAATACTATTACCTTTCGGGCGGATTTCTTTTTACAAGCATTTCTTGTTATTAAGTAAAAAAAATAGGTACACGATATTTTGTTTTCAAAAAAGTTTTTACCTTTGTTCGTGTAATTACGAACAATATAATGATTATAGAAAAAGTAATAACGGAAAAACAAAATAAGGCAGCCCGGTATGCAAAGGCTATGGGGCACCCGGTAAGGATGTACATCCTTCAGTTGCTGCTAAACCAAAGCTGCTGCTACAGCGGCGATTTGAGTGAAGAGTTGCCCATTGCCAAATCAACGCTTTCACAGCACCTTAAGGAGTTAAAGTCGGCCGGACTGATACAGGGGGAGATAGAGGCTCCTAAAATTAAATATTGCCTGAACAAGGAGAACTGGAAAGAAGCCCATATGCTTTTTTCAGAAATATTGAACTTTTAAAAAAATTTGTACTTTTTGTTCGGTGTTTTGCGAAATACGAATTTTACTTTAAATAAATCTATTATGGAAATTAAAGTTTTAGGGACAGGTTGTCCAAAATGCAAAACTCTTGAAAAAGCAACCAGAGATGCCGTTTCGGAGCTGGGAATTGATGCTGTCGTCACCAAGGAAGAGGACATCATGAAAATCATGGGATACGGTGTAATGCGTACCCCTGGCCTGGTAGTCGATGAAGAGGTGGTTGCTTCAGGCCGCTTACTGTCGGTTGATGAAATAAAAGAACTTATAACCAAATAATTAATTAAACTATGAAAACTGTAAAACTGATTTTAGCTGTAGCGGCCTTTTTTGCCGGGATGTCTGTTTATGCCGGTAATAATTCCATGCCGGAAGGCACACAGGATAAAAAGGAGGCTGAAGTAAATGTTTATTACTTTCATACCAATGCCCGGTGTGTTACCTGCCGTACCATTGAAGAAGAGGCGAAGCAGGATGTTAAGGAACTTTTTGGTGACAAGGTGAGATTCCAATCTGTTAATCTTGATGAAAAAGCTGGCGAAGCCAAGGGAAAGGAGCTGGGTGTAAATTCGCAAATGCTTTTAATTGTTAAGGACAAGCAAAAAATAAACATTACCAATCAGGGGTTTTTGTATGCCCGCAGCAATCCTGAAAAATTCAAACAGGTTATAGAAGAGAAAATTAAACCCTTATTGTAAGGATGGAAGGATTTTTAACCGAACTGCTCGATAACAGCACGTTTCCATTTGTAACTGCACTCGTGCTGGGGCTGATGACTGCAATCAGCCCCTGCCCGATGGCAACCAATATTACTGCCATTGGTTTTATCGGTAAAGATATTGAAAACCGGAACCGGGTCTTTTACAACGGACTGGTGTACACTTTGGGGCGTGCGGTTGCCTATACTTTACTGGCAGTTATCATTTTCCTTGGTGCCGACCAATTTGCTGTTTCGGGTGTCTTTCAGCGGTACGGTGAGAAAATTATAGGACCGGTACTTATCGTCATCGGGCTGTTTATGCTCGACTTTCTGAAGATTAAATTTCCGGGAATGGATAAAATTTCAAAGCATTACGAAGAAAAGGGTGTAAAAAGCTACGGCGATGTTCTTTTACTGGGTATCCTTTTCGCGCTGGCATTTTGTCCGTACAGCGGTGTGCTGTACTTTGGAATGCTGATGCCAATTACAATCAGCAGCGCTTCAGGGCTTTATCTCCCGGTGGTTTTTGCTGTTGCTACAGGAATTCCGGTAATTCTTTTCGCATGGTTGATTGCTTATGCCATTTCAAATGTCGGAACCTTATACAATCGCATTAAAACGTTTGAAATCTGGTTCCGCAGGGTTATTTCAATATTATTTATCGGGGTGGGGACATATTATGTTGTCACCGTATTTTTTTAAAAAAATTTGAATATGTCATTCGTAAAAGCACGAACAGTTTCTGGAATTAAATCTGACAAGCAAAGCAGGAGAATAAGGCTGGTGGTATCCATAGCTGTTATTCTGCCTGCACTGGTGGTGCTGTATTATTACCTTCAGCCGGTGGCCGATTTTATAGTTTATGATTTGGTTGGCTTGAATTCAGAGACCCGGCTGGCGGAATCAATTAACTTTTTTATTTATGATACTATAAAAATTTTAATACTGCTGTTTCTTATCAGCTCCTTAATGGGGGTGGTGAATGCTTATTTTCCAATCGACCGGCTGCGGGTTTATCTTACGACAAAAAAAATGTATGGGTTGCAGTACTTTTTTGCATCCTTTTTTGGTGCCATTACACCGTTTTGTTCCTGTTCATCCATACCATTGTTTATAGGTTTTGTGAATGGAGGGATTCCATTGGGGGTAACTTTTGCTTTTTTAATAACCTCTCCATTGGTAAATGAGGTGGCAGTTGCCATGTTTCTCGGTTTATTCGGGATTAAGGCCACACTTGTTTATGCCGTCAGTGGCATTTTGCTCGGAACCGTTGGCGGTTTCCTACTTGGCAAATTCAAGCTGGATCGTTACCTAACCGATTGGGTAAGACAAATACAGGCCGGTTCAGAAAAGGCGACTCAACAATGGGAATCGGAAAAGACACCTTTTGTTGACCGGTTGCCCGGCATCATTCGCGAGGGGTGGGAAATTGTTCGCAAAGTGCTCCTTTATGTGATTATTGGAATTGCCATTGGGGCAGCTATGCACGGCTATGTACCTGAAAACTTCTTTACCGGCTACCTTTCTGCCGATAAATGGTATGCTGTGCCGCTGGCAGTAATACTGGCAGTTCCGATATATGCCAATGCAGCAGGTATTGTTCCGGTAATCCAGGTGTTTGTGGCCAAAGGAGTGCCGCTGGGCACTGCAATCGCTTTTATGATGGCTGTTGTGGGCCTTTCTGTTCCCGAAGCCGCTCTACTTAAAAAAGTTATGCAATGGAAGCTTATAGGAATTTTCTTTGGCACGATAACCCTTTTTATCATTTTGTTAGGGTTCTTGTTTAATGCGATACTGTAAAATTCAATTCTGAAAATAATTAAAGTACTATTATAAAAACACTGACATGGACAGACGAAAAGCAATGAAAGTAGCTGCAGGGGTTATTGCAGGAGGCGGAGCCGGCCTGTTTGCCCTTTCCAATGGGTTCAAACCTGTAAAGCAGGTAGCTGCCGGGCCTGTGAAGCTGGAATATGAACCATCGGAATCCAGTTGGAAGTATTCGGATTTAGATCCTGCCACTACGGCGCGGCTGGCATATGACCTTTATCCTGAAGGCAGCTGCATGTATGCTACCGTAAAAAGTGTAGTTTCACAATTGGCAGTAATACATGGTGAGCCATATGTATCATTTCCAATCCACATGTTTAAATACGGACATGGCGGCGTTGGTGGTTACGGCTCAGTCTGCGGAGCATTAAATGGGGCAGCTGCAGTTATTGGCTTGGTAATAACCGATAAAGGCACTCAGGATAAGATAATAGCCGATATCTTTCAATGGTATGAAAAAGAATCCTTGCCTGTATACAACCCGGTTAATCCGGGGCTTGATTTCAATCCTCCTAAAGTTACCTCCAATTCAGTTTTATGTCATGCTTCAAACACAAATTGGTGTAAGGCCGCAGGGTTTAAGGTCGGCAGCAAGGAGCGAAAAGAAAGATGCCGCCGTCTGACCGGTGACGTAGCAAAAAAAGTTACAACTGTCCTGAATGAAATACATGCCAATGCATACCTGGCGAATGTACACAGCGATGAATCGTCAGCTACCTGTTTAACTTGTCATGGAAGTGAAGGAAAGGTTAATAACACTTCAGTACAAATGAGCTGCACTTCATGCCATACCGAGTCTTTGGCACATAAGGTATTTGCTGATATTCATTATAAAATGATGAAATAATAGTTGCCGACATGAGATCAATCCTGACAGGAATGGTGTAGTGGAGGTACTGTTGTCCCATCCCATGGAACGGGAAAGCACACAGAACCATAATAACAGCTCCATTCCTTCTGCAGGACTTTGAAATTTTAATTTATAGAAGAAATAGAATATGAAGGTTTTAATATTATGTACGGGCAACAGTTGCCGCAGCCAGATGGCACACGGTTTTTTGAAATCATTCGATACCCGTCTGGAAGTTGAATCTGCCGGCACTGAAGCCTCTGGACAACTCAATCAAAAAGCTGTTGCGGTAATGCAGGAAATCGGTATCGATATCAGCGGGCATACTTCCGATTCGGTTGAAAAATACCTCAACGACGAGTGGGATTATGTAATCACGGTTTGTGGAGGCGCCAATGAGAATTGCCCGGCCTTTTTTGGAAAAGTAAAACACCGCCTGCACATCGGGTTCGACGACCCTTCACATGCCACCGGAACACCTGAATTTATCGAAAGTGAGTATTACCGTGTTCGCGACGAGATAAAAGAGGCATTTTATAAATTATATCTTGAAGATTTAAAACCCAATCTGACATGAAAGCGGAAGATATAAAAGGGATGGTCAGGGAAAAATACAGCGCCATAGCAAAGCAAAGCTCCATCCTTGAAAAACAGGGTTGCTGCGGACCTTCAGGATGTTGCGACCAGTTGGAATTCAGTATGATAGGTGATGAATATTCCAGTGTTGAAGGGTATGTTGCCGGTGCTGACCTTGGACTTGGATGCGGCTTGCCAACTGAATTTGCAGGCATTCAGCCGGGTGACAGTGTGCTTGATCTGGGCAGTGGAGCAGGAAACGACTGCTTTGTAGCACGCTCTCTGGTGGGAGAAACAGGAAAAGTTACCGGCCTTGATTTCTCGGAGGAAATGCTCCTGAAAGCTGACAGGAATCTTCAAAAAACCGGCTTCAGCAATATATTCTTTGTTCAGGGCGATATCGAAAATATGCCATTGCCTGATGCAGGTTTCGATGTGGTTATAAGTAACTGCGTTCTTAACCTGGTGCCGGACAAACAAAAGGCTTTTGCCGAAATCCACAGGGTATTGAAACCGGACGGTCATTTCTGCATTTCAGATGTGGTCCTTAACGGGCATCTTCCTGACGGATTAAAGAAAGCCGCTGAAATGTATGCGGGGTGTGTATCAGGTGCATTAATGAAGGCAGACTACCTGAAAATTGTAAAACAACAGGGGTTTGCGGGAATTAAAGTTCAAAAAGAAAAACCAATTATAATACCTGACTCTGTGCTTGCCGCATACATGCAGGAACAGGAAATAAATAAATTTAAACAGTCAGGTACGGGAATTTTTAGCATCACATTAACGGCATTCAAATAATGGCGAAGCAAAAAAAACAAATCGGCTTCTTTGAAAAATACCTTTCTCTTTGGGTGGCTTTATGTATTGCCGCCGGAATAGCAATCGGACATTTTGGCGGCGATAACATACAATTGCTTAGCAAACTCGAAATATTTAAAGTAAATATTCCGGTGGCAGTTTTGATCTGGCTCATGATTTACCCGATGATGCTGCAGATTGATTTCTCGAGCATTAAAAACGTTGGCCGGCATCCGAAAGGATTAATACTGACGCTGGTTATCAATTGGTTGATAAAGCCTTTTACAATGGCTTTCTTTGCATGGATTTTCTTCTCCAATATCTATTCTGCTTTCATCTCACCAGCAGAAGCAGGAGAGTATATTGCCGGGGCAATCCTTCTGGGGGCAGCGCCTTGCACTGCAATGGTTTTTGTCTGGAGTTACCTCACCGACGGCGATCCAAATTACACGCTTGTTCAGGTATCTGTAAACGACCTGATTATTTTGGTGGCATTCGTACCCATCGTGGGACTGCTGCTGGGCATTACAAATGTGCAGGTTCCTTACGATACCCTTGTTGCCAGTGTGGTGGTATTTGTTGTAGTTCCATTGTTGGCAGGTTTCATCACTCAAAAAGTGCTGGTTAGAAGGAGAGGGGCAGAGTGGTTTAAGAAAGAATTTCTCCCCCGGTTTAAACCAGTTTCTATTATAGCGCTATTGTTAACGTTAGTCCTGCTGTTTGCATTTCAGGGCAGTACCATTACCAGGAATCCGTTGATCATACTGCTGGTGGCGGTTCCATTAATCATTCAGACCTATTTCATCTTTTTTATTGCCTGGTTTGGTGGCCGGAAACTTAAGCTTCCTCATGCCATTTGTTCTCCGGCGGCAATGATTGGGGCCAGCAATTTCTTTGAGCTTGCCGTGGCTGTGGCAATTGCATTGTTTGGATTGCAATCGCCAGCTGCACTTGTAACTGTAGTGGGGGTCCTTGTTGAAGTGCCTGTTATGCTGTCGCTGGTGGCTATTGCCAATAAATGGAGGTATTGATGCATCTGTTTATTCTGCCGTTAAGAAGCATTAAGAAAACATTCTGTTCTTTTTATTTTCAGCTTTCAGTAAGAATGTTTCCCGGCAGAATTTCACGGCCGTCGGCATATTTGGCGAACCTTGGTTTCTCAGGAGGATGAACATTATCATCCCGGTTCCAGGGCCATCCTCCGAAGCCCGTTTCCCGGTAGTCGGCAAAAGCCTGGTAGATTTCTTCGGCTGAATTCATGACAAAAGGGCCGTGCTGCACCATTGGCTCATTAATGGGCTTGCCCTGCAGCAGTAGAAAATAGGCCGGCTCACTACTATTTTCTACTATAATGGATTCTTCGGCAAGCAGGTCGAGCGAGTGGTAGGGTTTGACCTCAATGCCTGCTATCTTGATTTCACTGCCCCTGTAGAAATAGAGTGTACGGTTAACTTCCAGCTCAGCTTCTGGTATTATCCACTGGGCATTGGGTTCCATTTTAATGAGCCATATACCCACTTTGTTTTCCGGGTCGGCAGCCCAGGAATCAGGAGCCGGATTTGGTGCCTTTGTCCCGTCAAGTTCTCCGGCAATAATTGTAATCTCAGTCTTTTTTCCGTTTTCATCGCGAAAGGCTACTGAAGGAATATGTTCGTTCCAGAGCATTACATAAAAAGGGTCAGCAAACTTCTTTGCCTTGGGCAGATTAAGCCATATCTGAAACAGTTCCAGCGGGTTTTCTTCATCTTTTTTCAGTAAAGGGAACATTTCGGAATGTTGCAGGCCAGCGCCTGCAGTCATCCATTGTACGTCGCCATTCCCATACCTGCCGGCCGAACCATGAGAATCGGAATGGTCGACATAGCCGTCCAGTACAACCGTAATGGTTTCAAATCCGCGGTGAGGATGAGCCGGAAACCCTGGGATAACATCCCCATGATACATCCGCCACCCGTCTTTCTTTGTGAAATCCTGTCCCAGCCTCCTGCCTTCCAATGACGCTGCAGGCCCGAGCTGGTCATTTCCCTTTGGATAGTTATCAAGATGGTGTACGCAAAACAAGAAAGGATCACTTGTTTCCCATGTAAATCCCAGGGGTTTTATGTTGCTAATTAACTTATTATACATAACAGGTAATTTATCATTGTTGATTTTTACCTGAATTTACAACTTTTCCTTTAAAGCCCTGCCCGTATAAGATTCTTTTTTTTGTACCAGTTCTTCCGGTGTTCCTTCAAATACGAGGTTGCCTCCTTTGTCCCCTCCTTCAGGACCAAGATCAATAACCCAGTCGGCCGATTTAATGACTTCCAGGTTGTGTTCTATAATTATTATAGAATGGCCCCTTGAAATAAGGGCATTAAAAGAATCGAGAAGCTTCCGAATGTCATGGAAATGAAGCCCTGTTGTAGGTTCATCAAAAATAAAGAGGGTAGGGGAATCCTTTTCAAGGGCCAGAAATGAAGCCAGTTTTACGCGCTGACTTTCGCCGCCGGAAAGGGTGCTCGACGACTGGCCCAGTTTTACGTAACCCAGACCAACATCCTGCAAAGGCTTCAACCGTTTTACTATCTTCTTTTCTGTTGACGTTTTTCCTGCAGAAAAAAGTTCCAGTGCCTGGTTGACAGTCATATTGAGAATGTCGTCTATATTATGCTCCTTATACTGAACGTCCAATATATCTTCTTTGAACCGTTTTCCTCCACAACTTTCACAAACCAGGTAAACATCAGCAAGGAACTGCATTTCAACTTTAATGGTTCCTTCACCCTGGCACTCGTCACAGCGGCCGCCGTCAACATTGAAGGAGAAATGTGAAGGTTTCAGTCCCTGAATCTTAGAAGCTTGCTGATCGGCAAATAGCTTTCGTATCTCGTCATAAGCTTTAAGATAGGTAACCGGGTTCGAACGTGATGATTTGCCAATGGGATTTTGATCGATAAATTCTACTGCTGACAACAGTTTGAAGTCCCCTTTTATTGCATCATGATGACCTGTGCGTTCGCCATAGCCACCCAGAAGTTTTGTTATGCCGGGGTAAAGGATTTTTGAAACCAGTGAAGATTTTCCTGACCCGCTGACACCTGTTACAACTGTGAGTGTATTCAGCGGAAATTTTATCGTCAGGTTTTTCAGGTTGTTTTCTCGGGCACCTGCAACTTCAATACTATTGCTCCATTTGCGACGCTGTTTGGGTACTTCAATCTTTTCTACTCCGGTAAGATATTTTGTGGTCAGGCTTTCAGGTTTTTTTTCAAGTTCATCATGAGTGCCCTGGAAAACAACCTCACCTCCGTGCTGGCCTGCCAAAGGACCAATATCGATAATCTGATCGGCAGCACGTATAATTTCCTCATCGTGTTCTACAACAAACACTGTATTGCCTGCCTGCTGTAGCTTTTTAAGTACATGTATCAGTCGTTGGGTATCGCGGGAATGAAGCCCTATGCTTGGTTCATCTAATATATAAAGCGAACCAACCAGGCTGCTGCCCAGTGAAGTCGCCAGATTAATACGCTGGGACTCGCCTCCCGATAAGGTGGAAGAAAGCCTGTTAAGCGTCAGGTAGCCCAATCCGACGTCGCAAAGGAATGTCAACCGGTTTTTAATTTCAATCAAAAGGCGTTTGGCAACTTCCATCTCATGGTGCTCAAGGGTAAGCTGGTCAAAAAAAGCTTTAAGTTCAGCTGCAGGCATCAATACAAGTTCCTGAATCGATCTTCCGGTCACCTTTACATATCCTGCTTCCTTTTTTAACCGGCTGCCTCTGCATTCCGGACACGTGGTCTTTCCCCTGTACCGCGATAGCATTACCCTATACTGGATTTTATAACTGTTTTCTTCCAGCATCTTGAAGAAACGGTTCAATCCTTCAAAATACCGGTTGCCGGTCCACAACAGGGCTTTATGCTCGTCGGAAAGTTCATAGTAGGGTTTATGTATAGGGAAATTGAATTTTTCTGCAGAATAGATGAGGTTGTCCTTCCATTCGCTCATTTTTTCACCGCGCCAGCAGGCAACGGCTTCCTGGTATAAGGATAGCGATTTATTAGGTATCACCAAATCTTCATCAATACCGATTACCTTGCCGTAGCCCTCACACGTAGGGCACGCCCCAACAGGATTGTTGAAACTGTACATGTGTACCGACGGCTCTTCAAAAACAATCCCATCGGCCTCAAACTGATTTGAAAAGCTGTGTTCTGATTTTTTCTCGCCCTCAAAAACTTTAACAACACATTCACCATGACCTTCAAAAAATGCCGTCTGCACCGAGTCGGCCATCCTGCTTTGGGTATCTTCATCGTCCTGAACCACAACCCTGTCAATTACCACATTGCAGCTTCCATTACAAAAAACTTTATCAGGAGATGCCAGCATCTCATCTATCCTTACTATTTCTTCATCTTTTTCAAGCCTTGAAAACCCTTTCTGCATAAGCAGTTCGGCTTCCTGAGGAAGTGTCCTGCCCTTGTTCAGTTTTAATGGAGCAAGAATCATTACCCTGCTGTTGTCGGGAAACGAGAGAATTGAATCTACCACGTCCGAAACCGAATGACGGGTAACCTCCTTTCCTGTTACAGGTGAAATCGTCTTACCAATGCGGGCATACAATAGCTTCAGATAGTCGTAAATTTCAGTAGAAGTACCAACAGTGGAACGCGGATTACGGGTGTTAACTTTCTGCTCAATGGCTATTGCCGGCGGAATGCCTTTAATGTAATCGACCTCGGGTTTGTTAATCCGGCCAAGGAACTGCCGTGCATAGGACGACAGGCTCTCAACATACCTGCGCTGACCTTCGGCAAAAAGTGTGTCAAAGGCCAATGATGATTTTCCTGACCCTGAAACACCGGTTACAACAATGAACCGGTTCAGAGGAATCCGTAAACTTATGTTTTTGAGATTATGAACCCTTGCACGTTGAATTTCAATGGCTTTATTTGTTTTATTTAAGGACATGTAAAGTCTAAAATCTTATATTTTGTTAAAATCGTTTGCTTATTTCAGTAAAAAGTTTCATTTTTACCCGCACAAAATTAATAATTTGTTTTACTAAGTTTTTATTCAACTTAAAATTGACGCCTATCGGAAAAATTTTACTTTTTGTTTACAATTAAATAGAAGGTAATGTTCAAAATTAATGAGCTGAACGACAATGAGCTCGTTCAACGTTTTATCGAAGGCGATCAAAATTCTCTCGAGATTTTAATCCATCGTCATAAAAATAGGGTATACTCCTACATTTTGTTGATTGTTAAAAACCAGGAACTGGCTGAAGATATATTCCAGGAAACATTCATCAAGGTGATTCGCTCCCTGAAGAGGGGGAAATACGTGGAAAACGGGAAATTCGTGTCATGGGTTTTGCGTATCTCCCATAACCTGATCATCGATCATTTCCGAAAGGAAAAACTTCAGGGTACAATTTCAAACGACAGCATTGAAGTCGATCTTTTCAACTCGAATAAGTTTTCGGAGGCTACCATCGAAGACCAGATGGTAAACTCCCAAATTCTAAGCGAAGTGAAAGAGCTTGTTCAGGAACTTCCTGAAGACCAGCAGCAGGTTATTTATATGCGCCATTACATGGACATGAGTTTTAAGGAGATAGCCGAACAAACTGGGGTTAGCATTAACACAGCCCTTGGAAGGATGCGATATGCATTGATTAATCTCAGAAAATTGATTAAAGAGAAAAACCTTAATCTAACCCGCATTTAACTTTTGTTAACACAATAAGCGGGTTTAGGAGGCGTTCTTGTTTCAGTAATAATTTAAAACAAAGAGCGCCTATGAAAAAATGGTCTACATTAGTATTTATTGTTAAAAAATATGCCGGCCAACAATCACTATACAGCGATTTAAATAACCGGGATTTCTTAGCAAGTGCAGATGACGAAGCAGGATTTTCTCCTTCTGATGAATCGATTAAAAATATTATGGATTTTGCACGTTCATACGACGTGTTGGAAAGCGATTCCGCCGGTCAGATTGAGTTGATCAACAACTAAAAAAATTTATTTTTCTCGAAAAAAAGGTGCCACTCAGTGACACCTTTTTTTTGTTGTGCCCCAAAGGTCAAACACGGTACATTCACTCTTAATTATTTTTTCTGTGGTTTTTGTGGTCTTATGTGTAAAGCAATTGAAATTATGCATATATTTGTGATACTATATTGATATCATATTAATTTAATTTTGATGCTATGGAAAAAGAATACAAAGGGATGTCGGGATACTTGTTTGCCTTTATTGAGCTGCTGTTTCTGGCATTGGTTATTTTTGGCTTTACAAGGGGGCTTGTAGTTCCTTCAGCAGTGCTTATCTTCCTTTTTTTGCTGATTGCCCCCGGGTTTACTGTGGTTGATCCAAACCAGAGCTGTGTTATGGTTTTGTTCGGGGCTTACAAGGGAACCATCAAGGTGAACGGTTTTTATTGGGTAAATCCTTTTTTTGTGCGGAAAAAAATTTCCCTTCGCGCGCGGAATTTCGACAGTGAGCCTATAAAAGTGAACGATAAGCTTGGTAACCCGATTATGATTGGCCTTGTATTGGTCTGGAAAGTCGAGGATACCTACAGGGCTGCTTTTGGTGTTGATGAGTTTGAACATTTTGTAGTTGTGCAAAGCGAAGCAGCATTGCGAAAACTTGCTGGTATGTACCCCTACGACAACATCGAAGACGAAACTGCACATGTTACCCTTCGTGAAAGCACTGAAGAGGTGAACAACGAGCTGGAGCGTGAAATAAAGGAACGGCTTGAAATCGCCGGTATCTATGTAATTGAAGCACGTATAAACTACATCGCCTATGCACAGGAGATTGCCCAGGCAATGCTGAAACGTCAGCAGGCTACCGCCATTGTTGCCGCACGTTTTAAAATTGTTGAGGGAGCAGTGAGCATGGTGGAAATGGCTTTGGATGAATTGAGCAAAAAAGACATTATTGATTTTGATGAAGAGAAAAAAGCTACAATGGTCAGCAATCTGATGGTAGTGCTTTGTGGCGATAAAGATGTTTCGCCTGTGGTGAATGCCGGCTCGCTTTATCAGTGAAATTTAAAACAGGTTAATGAGCAAAAAGAAAACATTTGTGTTGCGTATTGATCCTGAAATGATGAAAGCTGTTGAAAAATGGGCTGCTGATGATTTCAGGAGTATAAATGGGCAACTGGAATGGATAATTCATAATGCACTTAAGCAGTCAAAGAGGCTTAAGGATAAATAATAGCGTGTTAAAATTACTGCTTTTATCATTCATTAAGCTTCTGCTGTGTCAGTTGTAAGCTCAAAAAGGTTCTTTCATGTCCTTTTTATATGAGTTTAGTTAATGGGTGTTCTTATTCGAAACCGTAAAAAATATCAAAATGAAAAAAACGTATACATGCCCGAAATGCGGGCACAGGAAAGCTGATGTGGACAAAATACGGACTACCGGGTCAGGTTTTACAAGGTTCTTTAATATTCAGAACCGCCTGTTTACTGCTGTTTCCTGTTCCCGCTGCGGTTATACTGAACTATATCGGCACGATGTTTCCAAAACCGGGAGCAACATTCTTGATTTCCTGACAAATTAGATACTTAACCTTTGCTGTTTCGGCGATATTGACCGGTATTCATTTCTCTGTTTTCCGGAAGGCAAAATAAATTTTATGATCGGGAGAAAAAAGGAGCATTCAGTAACAGCCTTATGTTCTTTTCTTCTGCTTTAATCCGCAAATAAGCTGTATACCATTGATTTTCCCTTTTTATTGCTTAGAACTGTACCTGGTTTAATTATACCAATTCTAAATAAATGGGTAAAAGCTTTTTTTTTTGAAAACTTTAGAATTATCCGGTTGATTGTTTTAATGCCAATAGTATTAGACGTTTGAAGCTGTAGCCGGGAAATCTTTAGTTGCCCGGCAGACGCTTTTTATGGGCTTTAAGGCCTTATGCTTTAGTCACGATTGCTTTTTTTGTTTTTGATTTCTTTCCATTCAATATCTATATTTGATGCCTTTCTTGAAAAAGTTGGGTTATATTTTTTCATTATTTCATTATTTGTGTGACAAAAAGGAGAGAATAATAACATCAATCTGGAATAAATGGGACAATCAGGAAGTTCACTGGCTGTGATTGTGCAGTAACAGTGTTTTTCGGAATTTGTTCTGCTGAAAACTAAAGACGTAAATAAATTAACGAGATGAAAGCTTACAACATTATTGTTTTGGCCAAACAGGTACCCGATACCAGGAATGTTGGCAAAGATGCAATGAAAGCCGACGGGACAGTTAACCGGGCGGTATTACCGGCCATTTTCAATCCTGAAGATTTGAATGCCCTTGAGCAGGCTTTGCGCATCAAGGATCAGTTTCCGGGAACCACAGTGAAGATTTTGACAATGGGGCCGGTTCGGGCAGCTGAAATCATTCGCGAAGGAATGTTCCGGGGAAGCGACGGCGGGATTCTGCTTACCGACCGTGCATTTGCCGGCTCCGATACCCTGGCAACATCCTATGCCCTCGGGCAGGCGCTTAAGAAAATGGGCAAAATCGATATTATAATTGCAGGAAGGCAGGCCATAGATGGCGATACAGCTCAGGTAGGGCCCCAGGTAGCCGAAAAATTAAATATGCTCCAGGTAACCTATGTCGAAGAGGTTAAGGAACTGAAAAACGACACAATTGTTATGAAGCGCAGGCTCGACAGGGGAGTGGAAACAGTGAAATGTAAATTGCCGCTGGTAATTACAGTTAATGGCACTGCTCCTGAATGCAGGGTGAGAAACGCCAAAATGCTTATGAAGTACAAGCGGGCCAGAACAGTTACTGAACTTCAGAAAGAAAATGAAGACTATACGCAGCTCTACAACAGTCGCCCCGATCTGAATATTCCCGAATGGACGGTTAACGATATCGAGTCCGATGCTTCACAGTTGGGTCTTACCGGTTCGCCTACAAAGGTGAAAACCATCGAGAATGTAGTGCTCCAGGCAAAAGATTCGAAAGTTATTTCGGATGCTGACACAGAAATTGAAAATATGATGATTGATCTTATTAAAAGTCATACAATCGGTTAGTTTTACTTTGAATTGGTAAGAATTATGAATAACGTATTTGTTTATTGCGAAATAGAAGACGGCCAGGTGGCAGAAGTAAGCCAGGAGTTGCTTACAAAGGGAAGAACACTGGCAAATCAACTGAATTGTAAACTGGAAGCCGTTGCGCTGGGGCATAACCTGGAAAACATTCCACGGCAGGTTATCCCCTATGGGGTCGACACCCTGTTCCTGGCCGACGATAAAAGATTGTACCCCTACCAGACCCTACCGCATACTTCATTGGTGGTTAAACTCTTTGAAGAAGAACAGCCGCAGATAGCTCTTATGGGGGCGACTTCTATTGGACGGGATCTCGGGCCAAGAGTTTCATCAGCACTGCATAGCGGATTGACAGCCGACTGCACAAGCCTTGAAATCGGCAGTCATTTCGATAAAAAAGCTGATAAAAATTACGAAAACCTGTTGTATCAAATCCGCCCTGCTTTTGGTGGAAACATAATCGCAACAATTATAAATCCCGATTGCCGGCCCCAGATGGCTACTGTAAGGGAAGGCGTAATGAAAAAGAATATCCTTGATGAGGAGTACAAAGGGGAGGTGGTTAACCTTGATGTTTCGAAATATGTAAGCGATACCGATTTTGTGGTTGAAATAATTGAGCGGCATGTCGAAAAAAGCAAACTTAACATTAAAGGTGCTCCAATTGTCGTTTCCGGTGGTTATGGTGTGGGCTCAAAAGAAAATTTTAAGCTTCTCTACCAGTTGGCCGAAGTGCTGGGAGGCGAAGTGGGAGCATCGCGTGCAGCCGTCGATGCAGGATACGCCGAGCACGAAAGGCAGATCGGTCAGACCGGTTTAACTGTCAGGCCTAAACTATATATAGCTTGCGGAATATCAGGTCAGATTCAACACCGCGCCGGTATGGAACAGTCGGCCCAGATTATTGCTATAAACACTGATCCTGAAGCTCCAATTAATGCCATAGCCGACTATGTGATTACAGGAGATATAGCTGAAATCATTCCTAAAATGATTAAGTATTATAAAAAGAACACTAAATAATTCAGAAAAACAATACCCAGTATAATGGCAAATTTTTATACCGACAACAGCGAATTGAAATTCCATTTGAACCACCCGTTAATGGAAAAGATTGTACGGCTGAAAGAACGTAACTTTAGTTTTAAGGACGAGTTTCAGTTTGCCCCGCTTGATTATGAAGATGCAATGGATAATTTCGAGCGTGTGCTTGAGATAGTGGGAGAGGTGTGTGGCGACATCATAGCGCCAAACGCTGAAAGCATCGATGCTGAGGGACCACAGGTTGTGGATGGCCGTGTTATATATGCCACAGGTACCAGTGAAAACCTGAAGGCTTTAAATCAGGCCGGACTGATGGGTATGTCGCTGCCTTATAAATACGAAGGGCTTAATTTTCCCATAGTTCCCTATATCATGGCGGCCGATATCGTTTCGAGGGCAGACGCCGGTTTTGTGAACATCTGGGGGCTGCAGGACTGCGCCGAAACCATTAATGAATTCGCATCGGAAGAACAGAAGGAAAAATACCTGCCCCGCGTTTGCAAGGGCGACACCATGGCCATGGATTTGACCGAGCCCGATGCAGGTTCCGATTTGCAGGCGGTTCAGCTGAAAGCAACCTGGGATGAGAAGAATCAGGTTTGGCTACTGAATGGGGTAAAACGTTTTATCACCAATGGCGACGGTGATATCTCGCTCGTTCTGGCACGTTCCGAACCGGGAACAAAAGATGGACGTGGCCTTTCAATGTTTATTTACGATAAGCAACACGGAGGGGTTACTGTTAGGCGTATTGAGCATAAAATGGGCATCATAGGTTCGCCTACCTGCGAACTTGTATTTAAAAATGCACCTGCTGAACTGGTAGGCTCCCGCAAGCTTGGCCTTATCAAATACGTTATGGCCCTGATGAACGGCGCCCGCCTGGGTATTGCCGCACAATCGGTAGGTCTCTGTGAGGCTGCTTACCGTGAGGCCCTGGAATATGCCAAAGAGCGGATGCAGTTTGGAAAAGCAATTATAAGGTTCCCCGCAGTGTTTGAAATGCTTTCTACAATGAAGGCTAAACTGGATGCCTCTAGAACTTTGCTCTATGAAACCGCCCGCTTCGTCGATATTTATAAAACTTATCAGCACATATCCGAAGAACGCGCCCTTACAAAGGAAGAACGGGATGAAATGAAGCGTTACCAGAAACTGGCCGACATCTTTACACCTCTGGCAAAGGGAATGTCGAGCGAATACAGCAACCAGCTGGCATACGATGCCGTTCAGATACACGGCGGATCAGGCTTTATGAAAGATTATCCGGTTGAAAGGATTTACCGCGATGCACGTATCACTTCAATATATGAAGGTACAACACAGCTGCAGGTTGTGGCTGCAATAAGAGGAATCACCACCGGAGCATTCCTTGCCCGAATCCGTGAGTATGAGGCCGAACGCGTTTCTCCAAAACTGGAGTACCTGAAGCGTTCGCTCATCATCCTGACCGATGAATTTGAGCAGGCAGTAAAAAAAGTTGTTTCAATCGACGACAATGAATTTGTTGATTTCCATGCCCGTCGCCTGGTTGAAATGGCCGGCCATATCATCATGAGCTATCTTTTGCTGCTCGACAGTAACCGCGATGAAATGTTCCTGCGCTCGGCGAAAAACTACATCACTTTTGCCAAGGCACAGGTAAAGGCTCACGCAGAACAGATAAGAGTTTCGGAGCTTAGCGATATCGGTTCCTACAAGTTTGAACTGTAAGCTTTAGCTTTCAATAGATCATATAAAAAGCCACTTCCTGAAAATACCGGAAGTGGCTTTTTGTTTTAGGCGGGTTCAGGAAATTCAGCCGGTAAGCTTCATGTTTATAATTAAGTTAACAGCCGGTTACATGATATGGGAGAGATAAAAGTCTTTATTGATGATGGTCTCGTGCCTCTATCGCGAACTTCCTGCTGCAACTGCCGATGCCACTATTGCTCCCATCATTGCAGCCTGAACCTGCCTGATGGTCTTGTCAACCGACGAAGCAACAGCATTTTCACTTAGTTTTTCCTTAAACTGCTTTCTGATGACCTTCAGTTCATCTTTGTTCGATGATAGCACCCTCTGCATCTTACAGGCTTCTAACAATCCAAAAACAGCAGCATCTTCATTGCTTATTTCCTTTTGATAAAAAAGATTGTCTTTTAACTGCCGAATCAATTCATTTCGTGATTTGGGATTGGTCAGGTAATGTCTTTTGTACTGGATGAAACCTAAAAAAGTTTTCTCCTCAATGCGCAGGTATCCTTTACGTGCAAGTTGCTTCAGAAGAATTCCCCTGTACTTCCCGGCGTTCCGTGAAAGTTTGTTAAGCGTCCTTTTTACCGACCTGGGCTTTTTAAATTTTCCCACTGTTGCAATTATTTCAGCTTCGATTGGATCAGTACTTCTCTTGCGGGCTTTTACCACCAGTTTTTCGTTTTCAATAGCCGCCTTTTTCCTGAATGTCATTTCCATTATCAAAGCACCGGTGATTCCGTAATTTATGTATATTCCAGATGTAATGAATCTTCCTTTCCCAGGATGCTGGGCAAGTAGTAAGAATTTTTCAGCGGTTGTTAAATTCATTCTGATTTATTTTTTAACTGTATAAATTCTCCGAGGCTCTGATCTGAATCCACGTCCTTCGGAACCACGTTATCAGAACTGCATAAATGTTTCTCTATAAACTCCACAATTTCAGTCATTGCCTCCGTGGCTTCCCTGAACATCGGCGATAGCAGGGGATAACAATGCAGCATCCCCTTCCCGGCCCTGAAAGTAACATCCACACCGGCAGCTTTGGCTTTTTCATAAAACGTCCTGCCGTCATCAAACAACTCATCGCTTTCACCTGAATTGATAAAAATGGGTGGCAATCCTTTTAAATCGCCATATAAAGGTGAAATGAGCGGGTCAGTGACATCGTGCCTGCCGGCGTAGTGGCGGCTGAATACCAGCCATGAATCCAGCGGAGCAGGTGACAACCTGTTTTTTGTTTTATACGATGCGCCCGAACAGCTTAGATCAGTCCAGGGCGAAACAGCCACAGCAGCTGTTGGCAATGAAATTTTCTCCTGTTTCAGGGCCAGCAGCAGGGCCAGCGCCAATCCTCCGCCTGCCGATTCTCCCATAACTACGATATTTTCCGGCTGAAATCCCCGGTCCAATACATCACGATAAACAGCCACTGAATCGTTTACGGCAGCCGGGTAGGAAAACTCCGGAGCCAGGCGGTATTCATAAAGCAGGACGGTAATTCCTGTTGCTACGGCTATTTTGGAAACAATATTCCGGTGGTCGCTGCACGAACCTGAGACGTATCCACCGCCGTGCACAAAAAAAATAAGCTTATCGGCTGAAGCGTCTTCTGGCACCAGCCACTCTGCCGGTAAGCCTCCTGCAGTATCTTTTCTTACATGAACATTGGCAGGAAGTTTTCCAAACCGGGAAGCCCCTTTCTCGCACCGTTCCCTGAATTCTATTATTGAAGTATCGGAATTAAAAGTTTCCTTCTTCAGCCTGCCCTCGAATAAGTAACTTTTCCTTATGAGGAAATTAACGAGCTGTCCCTTTATACTTGTCACGACTTTATATTTTAAATTGAAAGCAAACCATGCTCTTTAAACCCGCTTTTGCGGCAGCCAGAAATCTTCCGGTTGCAGGTTACATTCCTTCGCAATGCGCCTGCAGTATGCCAGCCGCCCGGCATTGTCGTTGCGGCAGTCGGATCCAAACGCAAATTTCAATCCCTGCTCTTTGGCTTTCAATATAAATTCCTTGTGCGGGGTATGTGCCATATCGTTTATTTCGATGGCGATGTTACGGGCTTTTGCAGCCTGAATGATCTGATGCATGCGTTCTTCAGTCCACAATGTATAATAATCGCGGGCAATGCAAACCGGCAGAAACAATGGCCAGGCAAATATGTCTACAGGCTCTTTGGTAAGCACCTCCATGGCATAATCCATGTAGCGCTTCATAAAATCTTCGGTATCGTCAATATATGTATCAAATTCCCATATCTGCCAGATCTTGCCGTTACCCTGTGGCACCATCTGCGGATCCATTAATATGTAGTCGAGCTGTGAAATCAACTCCTGCGAATAATTCTTGCTCCATCCTAAATAGGTGGGCTGAAGTCCAACGTACACCGGATATTTCCGCATGTTGGTGATGTAATTCTCCAGATCCTTGTCGTTTTTCAACGCCCAGGGGGCAGGATGTTCCACTACACCAAAATTTACCTTTTGTTTTTTTCCAATATCAAGGATCTTTTCAATTGTAAATTCACGGGTGGTGTGAACGTGTAAATCGGTTACCGGGTAATCGGTTTCTGAACTGGTTTCACAGCTGCTGACAGCCGGAAAGGTAAGCAGCATCCCTGAAGCAATTGCTGTTTTTTCAATAAAGGTTCTTCGTTTCATGGCTTATTGTTTTGAGTGTACCAATAGATGATTTTTCTGAGGTTAAAAATATAATTAAAATAAGTTAACTGCAACGAAACGAACAGTAAAGAATGTTTATGAACCGACATATGGTTGATTATTTTTGTCAAAATACCTTTTCCGGCTGCAGACAGAAAACACTATCATATAACTAAAAACTTCAATAGGCCATCACCCTGCTCAGCGACATGGATTTATGGGGGAAGGGCCTGACTCCAGTCCCCCGGCATAAATGCTGGGGTTATGCTTCCCTCCGGTCCCTGGCTCTGTGCTCGGTACTCTATGCTCCATGCTCTGTGCAATTTAACAGTTATTCCTTATGCAATATTTCCCACGGCAATTAAAAGGACTGTTCAATGCCACCGGTAACTGGTTGCTTCAAGAGGATTGATGTGACTAAAGGTATCGAATGGTTTGCCGCTGTTACCGTACCACCAGTCGTAATAAGCCTTTGCAGCCGCAGCATGTGATTTATCATCATGCACCAACTCCAGCTTCTCATCATTTCTTACGGCCAATACCGGGTTTTGTGACGGAAATCCTATGAAATAATTGCTTCCAATAGATTTTGCTCTAACCGATTCAATAGTCCACAGTACATAAATACCCAGCCGGCACTCCTGCATGGCAAACGACGATGATATGGGATTGCCCGGAAAACCGACAATCATCATCTTTTCATTCCGGTAGTGAAGCAAAGAAGGAATATCCTCCGGGTCAAATTCCGGCAACCTGTTGGAATCGTATTCCCCCGATTTTAACTGCTGGATGTAAGTATCAACTCCGGGATTACCGGTTGGCACTTCATCCTCCTTGTCACACCCTGCTGCGCCGGTCAGCAAACTCATAATAAAGAGAAAAACCAACTTTCGCATACTTAAAAAGAATTTTGTATTTACTATTTCCCGCCGGTAGTCCTGTTAACAACATGATATACTATCCGGCTATCACCCTTCCCTTTTGCAAATACAAGCGAATCCTGACGACCGGTATATAGCATTTCATAAGTGCCCGGAAGCATGGTATTCATATCGCATGAATCAGGAAAACCTTCATGTTTTAAGGTGCCGGGATTAAAAATCAGCTTATTTTCGTCAGCATAGTACGTGCCCCTGGTCAGACAAGCCATCGATTTCTGAAACATGACACCCCCCGAAGGCCATTCTTCATACCGATTCCCTTCAAACTGGATCAGGCACCAGTAATTGCTGTTGCGATAACTAAACCATCCCTCATAATGTCCTTCAGTAAGTTGTTGATTGCTAATAAACTCCTTATCCGTTTTTCGGCAGGAAAACATGACCAACAAGCAAACGAAGAGGTAGTTTGGTATTTTCATGTTAACCAATGGTTTTGCACCTAAGATACAAATAACCTTAGGAAGGTTGCGTCGGAAAACAAAAAGTTCACTGACTGGGGTAAATTTTCTTCATATCCTTCACCGATGTTACCACAAGCTCCTCCAGCAATCCCCGATCAATGTCGGTCAGTTTATTTACATACAGGCACGAAGAGCCTGTTTTGAATTTGCCCAGCCGCTCCATCATTTCATCGTACCGCTCAAAACCCGGCATAATATAAATTGTAAGGTTTTGTTTGCGGGGGGAAAAGCCTGTCAGAAACCAATTTCCTTCCCTGCCGCTGGAGTATTTGTAATGGTAGGTTCCGAATCCCACTATGCTGTCGCCCCACATTTTTGGTCGCTCTCCGGTTAACCGGCTAAACAGCTCCAGCAGTTCAAAACTATCCGCCCTTCGTTGTTCGTTTTCCACTCCATTCAGGAAATCAACTACATCCCTCTCGTTTTGCTGTGTCTTTAAGTCTGCCATAGTGGTTGTTTTTATAAAGCCCTGAATAAAGGTACGACAATTTTAACAACCTTCCGAAGCTAAAAGATCCTGCTTGCTCTCTGCACGGTAAGTTTCAGGCCTGGTACAAGCAGGAATTTTATTCGGGGTTAATTCGGGGTTAATTCGAACTATAGTCGCAAAATTGCGAATTTAATGCGAGTTTAATACGAATTAAGCACGAAGTTATACCGAAGAAAAATTGAATTTTGCATGGATTTATTATATTGCAGAAGTAAATTCGAAACTGCGGGAAACCTGTTCCTGCAAATGAATTCAGTTTGAATGAAAGCGGGTTTATTATCCGGAAGTATTTATTGAAAGATAATATGCAACGACAGGTAGCAGCAGGTTAACAGGTGTATTCTGGTATTTGATTGCCGGTCAGCAGAGGGATATTTCTGTTAAGACCCTGAAATCAACAGTCTTCCAATTATCCCATGCATTAAAGGTCCTTTCCTATTGTCACCTCGTAGAAACTGGTTACCAGTGTTGACATCATGCCTGCAGCCGTTGCGGCCTCAATGCCGAGCGCTCCGTCTTCAAATACATGGCATACCTCAGGCCTCACTCCCATTAAAGCAGCACACTTTAAAAAGGTTTCAGGGTGGGGCTTGGAATGCTCTACGTCCTCACTTGATACCAGAATTTCAAAATAATTTTTCAGCCCAAGTATTTCAAGCGATTTCCAGGCAAGCCGTTTATAGCCTCCTGTGCCCACTGCCATGGGCAATTTGCCGTGGTATGTTGTTACCAGTTCCACCACAGGGGGTACCGGCTTCATTTTATGCATTATTTTTTCATATTCCTCTTCTTTGTATAATCCGATTTCCACAGGATCCATGTTTGTACCGAACATTTCGTTCAGCTTCTGAATGGTTCCAATGGCCGGTATGCCTGCCAGGGTGGCAAATATCTCAGGGGTGAATTCAATACCGTATTCTCGCAGTATATTTTTATAAGCCAGAAAATGTACCGGCATGGTATCGGCAATAGTGCCGTCCAAATCAAAAATAAGGGCTTCCGCCTTTGGATCAATTGTCAACTTTTTCACTTCTTCTTTTTTTCAATGCGAAGCCTCAAAATTAAAAATAAAAGCCCACACCCTTTAACTCTTTTGTGTTTAAGATAATTTCACCACTTTTGTTGAAATATATTTAACATGAATCAGGACATTCTTTTATACACACTTCCCCAATGGTTCGTTTTTGCTGCAGTCATTGCAAGTGTTTACGGATGGGTTGAACATAAAAAGGCATTCCGGTTGATTGGGCCTGCTATTTTCTTTCTTTTAGGCTTGTTTGCCGTTCTTGTACTTTGGAGCGACCTGTTTTCGAGCTACGAATTCCTGACACCGGAGGAAATTTTAAGCGAAGAAACCGATGGCGAAATAACTGCGGATGTTCCTTTTCAGGCTATGCTTTTTCCCGCCTATCTTACTTTTGTTATTTCCGGATTGATTGCTGTCCCTTCCTTTATACTGCAATGGAAAGAACGCAAAGGAAAAAACCTGTTGGTTGTGCTTACCACCCTGACAGCCCTGTTTGGATTCTTTATTATTGTGGGTGCTTTAAGAAGTATATAGTTACCGGGGCGAACCCGTTTTTCAAACGTTGTAAACTTTCTTTTAAATAACTAAAATCTCAATCCTCTAATTATCAGTTTTGGCTGATTTCATGTTGAAACCCCATTTAACCAGGCCGTTGCCCTGCTCAGCGGCTTAGATATTGGGGGGAGGGCCTGTTGTTAAATTCCCCCCGGTATTCAACCGGACTTCAAAGTGAATAACTTTAATCGTAAATGAATCTGTTTTTCAATTGAAGGCATCTACAGGATAGCGTGAGATTGCTTTGCTGCGCGCACAATGACGGCTTCGGTGCAGGTATGTTGCAAATGTTTTGCTTCAAATTATTGTCAGTTCACTTCCCAGCAGGTTAGATATTCCTGATCCTTTGTGAAAATTTTGTTGCCGGCAATTACCGGATGGGCATATACATTAGTATTGGAAACCGTATAAGTTTTTTTCTCGACATACTTTTCCGGATTGGCATCGTAGACCAGCATTTTACCATTTGCTGTAAGGGAAAGGATTTCATTTCCCAAATCAAGGTTAGAGGCAAAGCGGTTATGCGCTGTGGTATCGGCCCAGCAGGTTTCACCGGTTTCAGCGTTCAGGCAGAACAGTTTTCCCAACCGGGCTTCATGACCGTATAAATACCCGGATTTCAGCAGCGGAGTATTAAATGATACGCCATAATCGGGATTCGCCCAAATCTGTGTAAGGCGAAAATCATCGCCCGACTTGGAAACTTTAATTGATTTCGTTCCCAGGCCTTGCCCGGCAATTATAATATGCTGCCCGTCGATAACCGGAGTCGATGAGTTGTAGAACCTTCTTTCGCCTGGGGTAGGTATCTGCCAAAGCAATTTGCCTTTCATTGAAACACCTAATAAATCGGTTTCGGTTTGTACCACAAGTATTTTTTCCTTTCCGACCTTCATTATCACCGGAGAGGAATAGGTAACAGGATGGCCCTTCAGTTCCCAGATTTTTTCACCGCTCGAAGCATTAAAGGCCAGCACTGTTCCGGTTTCTTTTCCTCCCAGATGGGCAAAGCAGATGTTATCGTCGACCAGGGGCGATACAGCAGCGAAGAATTCCGGCACCTCGGTATATGCTGTATTCGTCCACAGCACCTCTCCAGTTTTGGCATCGAGGCAGTTCAAGGCTCCTCCCACACCAATGGTATACACTTTCCCACCGGCAATATAGGGTGTGCTTCTGGGGCCGGGATGAGGACTGGCGCCACCGGTTACTTCCGGCGAAACATTATTAACTGTACTCCAGACTTCTTCACCGGTTTCTGCATCCAGGCAAAGGGTTACCTCGTTTTCACCCTGTTTCACGTGCAGGTAAAGCCGATTATTGGCCAGTACAGGTGAAGCATCGCACAGGCCAACATTTTGCTGCCAGACCTGCTTCAGTTCCACCGGCCATTCGGCAGGTGCATCAAAATCACTTACAACTCCATCACGGTTCGGGCCGCGCCAGCCTGCTTGCCGGTTTGAAGCATTATCGCAGGATGCGAAAGTGAGAGTGCACAAGAATAAGATTAGCGACATTAGTTTCATAGCAATTAATTTTTTGGTTCTATCAGCTAATATAATAATTATTCGTTTCGGCTCATTTAGATTAACAAATTGTTTCTTTTTTGGTATGATTTATTATAAATTCTTCAAATTATCTTCATTTTATGAACAACCGTCTCATTTTAAGTGGTTATTTTTTATATTGCATCGATTTAATTTCACTTGGTAAAATAAGAAAAAAAATAGTTATGAATCCACAGGCTGAAGAACTTAACCAGATTATCCGACAGAAAAGTGCTGCTGTATATGAAATGCTTTCGCAAAAAGGAAAGAATATTTTCTTCCCAAAGAAGGGTATTCTTGGCCAGACGGCCGAAGCCAAAGGCACCCGTATAAATGCCACCATCGGGACAGCTGTTGAAGACGACGGTTCACCCATGCGTCTGGAAAGCCTTGCAGCCCGTATAGACCTCGATCCGTCACTTGTTTTTCCATATGCTCCCAGCTTTGGCCGCCCCGATCTTCGTGCAAAATGGAAAAGCATGTTGTACGAAAAAAACCCTTCCCTGGGCAAAACTGAAATCAGTTTGCCGGTAGTAACAAATGCGCTGACCCACGGCATGAGCATGGCGGGGTACATGTTCACCGATCCGGGTGATGAAGTGATTGTTCCCGATTTGTTCTGGGGTAACTACAACCTTATTTTAACAAATGCCTACGGCGCCAGTCTGGTGAAATTCAACCTGTTCAAAAACGGGCAATTTGACCTTGAGGCATTTGAAGCCAAACTGAATGAAGGCGGCACAGGCAAGAAAATTGTTCTGCTGAATTTCCCCAATAATCCGGCAGGCTATACGCCCACCCAGGCTGAAGCAGATGGTATTGTCAGCATTATTGGCAATTCGGCACAGAAAGGAAACAAAATTGTATGCATAACTGACGATGCTTACTTCGGATTGGTTTATGAAGAAGGAATAGCGCGTGAAAGCATATTTGCAGCTTTGTCAAACCTTCACGGAAATGTTCTTGCCGTTAAGCTTGACGGGGCAACCAAGGAAGATTATGTGTGGGGGTTCCGCGTAGGATTTATTACCTATGCCATTAAAGGTGGCGATGCTGAGTTGTATGGCGCTTTGGAGGCCAAAACTGCCGGTGCAGTGCGCGGGAACATATCAAATGCATCCAACCTTTCGCAGTCGCTCATATTGGCTGCCTACAACGACAGTGACTATAACAAGCAGAAAGAAGATAAATTTCAGCTTATGCAACAGCGTTATGAGGCAGTGAAGGAAGCATTGAAGGAGGAGAAATATCGTAAATATTTTAAGACATTGCCCTATAACAGCGGATATTTTATGTGTGTGCAGCTTGAAGAAGGCTTGTCGGGAGATGAGGTCCGGCAGCTTTTGATTAAGAAATACAGCATCGGTTCAATCAGCCTGAATAATGTACTTCGGCTTGCATTTTCAGCGGTTGCCGCCAGTGACATTAAGGAGATGTTCGAAGGAATTTACAGCGCCTGTGAAGAGTGCAGTTAAACAAGTATGGGCACTGAAAAAAAGAGTGTCGGGCTCAGGTCCGGCACTCTTTTTTATTTTAGAATGGATTCGTCGCGGATAATCATCAGTATTGCAGAGTGTGGCAAAATGATGTACTTCTCGTTGTTGAATTCTATCTCGTAGCCACTCTTATTCAGGTATACCGCCAAATCGCCCCGCTGGGCCTGGAGAGGTACATATCTCACGTTCTCCTGCTTCTGCTTCCAGGCTTCATCTTCTTCCGAAACAGCAGGGATGGGATATCCCGGGCCTACTTTTATGATGTACCCGCTCAGCACCTTCTCACTTGCCTGCACCGTGGGCGGCAAGTACAATCCTGTTTTGGTTTTGCCCGAAGGTGTCTTGGGCTTTATCAACACACGGTCGCCTACCATGATGAACTTTTCAAGATCCTTTTCTTCTATTACAAGTGACATGCTTCTGTTATTTTGTCGCAAAGATAAAATTTCTGAAAGGAATCATTGGTGCTTCTTCTTTTCAAATCGCAGCTTTTTGAACAATACAATTGCAATTGTTGTAATATTTATGATTTGTAAGGTTTGTCAAAAGGCAGATTTGTTTTAAATTACATCTTATCAATATAAATTCAATTAAAAAATAGGGAATATGAATAAGGAACTGAACAAATTCAGTCGCTTGATTACGCAGGATGAAACATTGCCCGCCGCCCAGGCCATGTTGTACGCCATAGGTATGAGTGAAAGAGATCAGAAAAAAGCGCAGGTAGGAATTGTAAGTACCGGTTTCCAGGGAAATCCCTGCAACATGCACCTGAATGGACTGGCATCAGGGGTAAAAAAAGAGGTTGATAAGGAAGAAAATCTATATGGACTGATATTCCACACCATTGGAGTTAGTGACGGGATAACAAACGGAACAGAGGGCATGAAGTATTCATTGCCTTCGAGGGAAATAATAGCCGACTCTATTGAAACGGTTGTAAGCGCCCAGTTTTATGATGCGGTGATTCCCATTGTTGGCTGCGATAAAAACATGCCCGGAGCAATGATGGCGCTTGCCCGTTTAAACCGCCCTGCCATACTGATGTATGGTGGCACTGTGAAAAAAGGTCATTTCGGAGGAAGGAACCTCGACATTGTTTCTGCATTTGAAGCCTATGGCGAGCGGATAAAAGGTACCCTTTCCGACATCGACTATAAGGGTATTATTCGTAACTGCATACCCGGTGCTGGAGCCTGCGGCGGAATGTATACGGCCAATACAATGGCTTCAGCAATTGAATGCATGGGAATGAGCCTTCCGGGTACTTCTTCGAACCCGGCAGTGAGCAAGGAAAAGGAAGAAGAGTTTGGCAAACTGTCAAAAGCCATAAAAAATGTGCTTGAAAACGATATCAAACCCAGAGACATCATGACCCGTGAGGCTTTTGAAAATGCCATCACCTTAATTATAGCCATGGGAGGATCAACCAACGCAGTTATCCACCTGCTGGCAATGGCAAAAACGGCTGGTGTTGAGTTAACGCTTTATGATTTTCAGCGGATAAGCGATAAGACTCCGTATATTGCCGACCTGAAGCCCAGCGGTGCTTATTTGATGGAGGACCTTTACCAGGTGGGCGGCATCCCGGCTGTAATGAAATTTCTGCTGAAGGAAGGCTTCTTAAACGGCAATTGCATGACCGTTACCGGCCGGACAGTTGGTGAAAACCTGGAGGAAGCACCCGATTTGCAGAGCGGGCAAAAGATTATTCACTCCTTCGACAATCCGATAAAAAAGAGGGGGCATATTCAGATTCTTTACGGTAACCTGGCAGAAAAGGGGGCAGTGGCAAAAATTACCGGCAAGGAAGGTGAGATGTTTACCGGGCCGGCCCGTGTGTTTGAGAATGAATATGAAGCCATTGAAGGCATACGTTCACGGGTGCAGCGGGGTGATGTTATTGTTATTCGCAACAGCGGACCAAAAGGGGCTCCGGGTATGCCCGAAATGCTCAAACCTACAAGTGCAGTAATGGGAGCCGGATTGGGTAAGGATGTCGCACTGATAACCGATGGAAGATTTTCGGGCGGTTCGCATGGTTTTGTGGTAGGGCATATTACTCCCGAAGCTTATCAAGGCGGCACTATTGGTCTTGTCAGGGACGGTGACAGGATAACAATTGATGCAATTAACAATCGCATTGATGTGGAGCTGTCGGAACAAGAAATTGATAACAGGCGAAAGACCTGGAAAAGACCGGAAGAAACACCTGTAACAGGTATCCTGAAAAAGTTTCGCAACGAAGTTTCATCCGCTTCTGAAGGTTGTATGACGGTAATTTAAAAAAGTATTGTACTTTTAATCTTTGCTTTACCAAACCTGAGTACGAATGATGCGGAGTTTTAACCCGGTAAAAGGTGAATCTTATTGTTACGCCTGTATTTCAAAAATATTTTTTTTGCTGCTGCTTTTCATTGCACCCGTGTTAAGTGAAGCATCATCACAAAGGCTGCCGAAAAAAAACAACTGGTTTGTATCAGGAAACACTGGTGTTGCAATTCGTTCAGCTGGAATAGCCGGAGGATTAAATTTTATAGATGATGGTTTCCGGCACCAACCCGGTTTTGCTTTCGGATTAAGTTTTGGCAGAACTTTTGGTAACACTTGGGAACCCGCTATACGTTGGGGAGCATATACTCTTTTTGGACAAAGTAACCTGCCTCACTATTCGTCGGCCGGATATTATATTGCCTATCCCGGATTATTGCAACAGGAGCCTTTGGAATACATCACCCAGAGCAATACCCTTTCAATTATTTTGAGGTTTATCCTCAGCGGCGGTAATCAGAACGACAACAAATCTGCCATAATCCACCCTTTTATTGAAGCGGGATTGGGAGTAAACAATTACGTAAACGAGGTCAGGTACAGTCAAATCCCTGCAGGAGAAAACGCGTCCTTGATTTTCCGCGACAGAAACGGGGAAAAAGCCAATGGCACAGCTCAATTTACAACAGGTTTAGGTTTAAAGATTGGTGAACAGGGAGAGTGGAATGCAGTATTTGGGATGAACGCCGAATGGGTAAATTTTTCAACCCTCAATCCGGTAAGCCAGATTACCGGTACTGCAAGAAGCAGTTCATTGACTATTGTTTCACGTATAACGGCCGGGTTAACCATTCCAATTAAAGCTACCATTAAACGGGATCGTTTCATGCCCTTCCGATGGTGATAATGTAGTCCATCGGTATAAGCCAAAAAAAATCCATTGCCTGCAAAGGCAATGGATTTTTGATACTATGAACCCGGCATTGTGGCTTAGCCTATGCCTGTAATTCTATACCAGTTTAAATTCGGTGCATTATCCGGCTACCGCACTTCCGATAAGGAATGTAGCAGCCAGGGCGATAATAGCGTAGAGTTCCGGGAATACGGCCAGTATAAGCGTTTTTCCAGCCACATCATAACCGGAGCCAATGGCGGCAATACCGTTGGCACAAACCTGTCCCTGACGAATGGCCGATAAAAGACCAACAATACCCAGAGCCAGTCCGGCGCCAAAAACGGCTGCAGCTTCAGCCCAGCCTATTCCTGCAGTAAGTAGACCAAATCCATTGAGCAGGAAGTATCCGGCAAAACCATATAATCCCTGGCTACCCGGTAAAGCTGTTAGCAGGATGTAGCTACCAAATGCTTCGTTGTTCTTTTTCATCGCTCCAACCGACGCATTACCGGCTATAGATGTTCCAAATGCACTGCCAACCCCTGCGAGGCCGACCATTATCCCAATTCCAATGTAAGCAAAAACAATAGGTTCCATTCTTTGATTTATTTTTAAAATGTTATTATTTATTTTTTATTCTGTTTTTCGGAAGCAGGGTCTGCAAATGGTGTATATGCTTTGCCTCCTCCTGTAAATCCTGCATTTTTATAAAACTCTACAAATGTTAAACGTATAGGATGCACAAATGCCCCCAACGATGCCATAAATATTGTAATTCCATGCCCAAGCACCAGAATGATTATCATTACCAAAGGCCCGAATATTACGTGGTCAGGTTTCATACTCATGGCCATGCTGTTAAATACCAGCCCCAGAATAGCACTTGAAACACCTAGGGCAAACAGCCTGATGTAGGACAAAATATCGCCAAGCAAACTGGTAAACATACTGTATACATCCCATAAGCCGGCGCCAAAATTTATGAAAACATTCCGCTTAGGGTGGTTGAAAACAAGGATTAGCAATCCTGCCACACCAAAAACAGCGTACTGTATATAACCGGCAACCTGAGCAGAGACAGCATCGGCACTTTTTAAACCAAATACGGTTACAAGACCAATAATCAATATTAACCAGCCAATAGTGGCAAGAGAATATAAAAAGCCTTGCATGCGGGAAATATTAACCACCTTTAGTATTAAGCCGAATACAATCTGCACAGCACCCAGAATAATGGCAAGATTAAAAAGCTGGTCGGTATTTATCATGTATGCCTTAACACTTTCCAGCCAGGGAATGTCTGCTTCTATAAGATTTATGCCAAAGAAGGTACCCGTAAGCATTCCAAAAATTACGGTTGCAAATCCCAGCCATTGAGCCAGGGTCAGTACCGATTTCAACTTAGGTTGTTTCCGCTTAAAAAAAGTAGCGACAGCTAAAATGAACAAGCCATACCCGGCATCTCCCAGAGAAAAGCCAAAAAACATCATGTAGAACGGTGCAAAGAAAGGCACCATATCCAGTTCCTTGTGGTTGGGAAGTTCATATAAGTTGCCAATTATCTCGTAATGCTTTGCAAACTTATTGTTTTTAAGCAATATAGGCACCTTGTCTTCTTCGGTAGGCTTTTCCCAGACATGAAGCACCTGATGTTCTTCCAAAAACTCATCCAATTCTTTCTTTTTCAGCTCAGGCACCCAACCTTCAAGGATTCTTATATTTCCTTCAACCTCATCAGAAGTTTGAAGCAGGGCATTCTGATCCGATAACTGTTGCTGAATTTTTTCAGCATACTGCTTTAGCATATTATAGCAACAGGCAGCTATCTGGTGCAATTCATGAGATAGTTTATCGGCTTCGCCCTTTAACTCCTGCATTTCAGTCTTTACCTGCTCCAGCGAATGCTTAGGCAATATCAGCTCATCGGCATCGGGCATTTCATCCAATGGCTTATGTTTATTTGCTTCAGTGGTTTGTTCTACTTTGGCAAAATACCGGTAGCCGTCCAGATCAGCTACAACCTGAATGTAATACTTTTCCTTCCACTCAGGTTGCCACTTTCGGATAGGGCAAGTCATAAACCGGATCTGGATTCCCTCTTCGGCCAATTCCTCCAACTGATTCCAGTCAAAGTTCCCCCAAGGAGTCAGTTGTTTTTTCTCTTTCTCCAGTTGGAGCAGCCGGTGATGGTTATGTTCCATCTCCTTTTCCATCTCCTTCAGCCGGTTAAAAACTTCTTCTCCCGAGTTAAAGGAAGGGGGTGTTCCTGTTTTTTCAGGCTCCAGTGATTCCAGCCGTTTGGCTGCCTTATTCACTTCTGAAAGGTGTCTGAAGAGCTCCTGCATCTGAGGAGTCGGTTCATTATTTTTCGTGCTTATATGCACCACTCCAATCTTGCGTATGTTCTTCAGGAACTCCTGGTACAAGGAATGGTGAACCAGGAAATTATATTTATACATTGGAACAATCATAGCTCAGCCTCCTGTCTCTGTTTTTCCTGCCGGTCTTTTACAATCTTTTGTGCCGACTTTGATAAATTCTCCTGATCTTCCAAAAAACGTTTAATCTTACGTATAGCATCCTGAAACCCGGGAATCTGCACCTTTTCATACAGGTTTACTTTCTGAGTAGTTTTCTTACGGGCGAAATCCAGCAGTTCCATTTTTCGAAGATAAACCTCACGCTCAATTGCTATGGCAGCAACTCTTCTGATAATCGCAATGCCTTCTGCGAACCAAACAGGTTGGTTAAACAGATTCGTGGTGTCGGTCTCAAATTTAATATCTTCAAGAACCGGAGTGAAAACCCCTGCTATTTTTTTGGAGGATAACTCTACATCATTTATTCGAATAAGGCTTTTATCAAACTCACCCCACAAGCGGGCAATATTGTCGTAGAGGGCTATTTGCTCGTCATACTGAACAGCAAGTTCAGACGCCCTGTCTTTGGCCCTTTTAACCTCCACCCGCAAAGCCGACTCTTTGTTTTTAAGCGTAGGCAATGCCCGCTCTCTTACCTTAAGTTGCTTGTCAAGCGTTTGTAAAGCTGTTTTATTATACTGAAAACTAATGGCCACTTATATGTTTTTTAAAATTCTAAACCTCTTGATTTCTTTTCTGAAAATATTCTCACCTAAGAATTTATTGCACCCAGAATTTCGCAACCAGACTTTCTTTAATTGCCACCTCTGCTTTCTTGAAATGCTTCCCAAACAGTTCCCAGGTAATATCGAGCATTGTATCGGTATCGACATTTACGTCAATAGCTAAGATTCGTTCTGAATATTCTTTGGCAAAGTTCAGCGTTCGTTCATCATAATCAGTAAGGTCGAAACCGTTCTCAAGTTTGGTACGTGCATTGGCTGCATCGGCATAAAGGCGGATAGCAGCATTCATTACCTGCGGATGATCTTCGCGTGTCTGCTTTCCTATTACAAGCTGTTTCAAGCGGGAAAGCGAACGGAACGGGTCAACAATAACTTTCCCGATTTCAGTGTCACGGCGCAGGAAAAGCTGTCCTTCGGTAATGTACCCAGTATTATCAGGGATGGCATGCGTAATGTCGCCGCCCGACAATGTGGTTACCGCAATAATTGTAATAGAGCCTCCCGACGGGAACTGAACCGCTTTCTCGTAAATACGTGCCAAATCAGAGTAAAGTGATCCCGGCATGCTGTCTTTAGAAGGAATTTGATCCATACGGTTCGATACAATACTTAAAGCATCGGCATATAAGGTCATATCGGTAAGCAGCACCAGCACACTTTCGTTTTTATCTACGGCAAAATACTCTGCTGCAGTCAGAGCCATATCGGGAACCAGCAGCCTTTCCACCGGCGGGTTCTCTGTTGTATTCACAAAACTGATGATTCGGTCGAGCGCACCTGCATTGTCAAACACATTCTTAAAGTAGAGGTAGTCATCGTTTGTCAGCCCCATTCCTCCGAGGATGATTTTATCGGTTTTGGCTCTTAAGGCAACCATTGCCATAACCTGGTTGTAAGGCTGGTCGGGGTCGGCAAAGAATGGGATTTTTTGTCCCGATACCAATGTATTGTTAAGGTCAATACCGGCAATACCTGTAGCAATAAGGTTCGACGGTTGCTCACGCCTTACCGGATTTACCGAAGGGCTACCAATATCGCGCACCTCTCCCTGAATCTCGGGTCCTCCATCGATTGGATTCCCGAAGGCATTAAAAAACCGGCCGGCCAATTCATCGCCTACCGTTAACTGCGGCGGTCTCCCCAGAAAAGAAACCTCGGAATTGGTGGGAATACCTTCAGTACCTTCAAAAATCTGCAGTGTAATATCGTCACCGGCAATCTTAACTACCTGTGCCAGCTTGCCATCTACCGAAGCAATTTCGTCATAACCTACACCGGTGGCTTTTAGAGTTACTGTAGCCTTGGTAATGTTTGACAACTTGGTATATATTTTTTGAAATGCCTGGCTTTCCATATTCTTTCTTTTTCTTATTTATTTTTTTACCAAAAATTAATTAGCCCTTTTTACTAAAATCTCTTCCAGCGCCTTTTCATTCTTTTTAAAACTTTCCGATTCGAATTCTGAATAGTTCATTTGCTTGAATTGGTTAATCACCTCTTTAAAAAAGCTGCTTACATCTTCGAAATGGCCAAATACAAATTTACTGTCAACAACATCCAGAACTTTCTTTAGCATATACTTCTGACGTTCCATTGGTGTTGAAGCATCAATGTTATCAAAGGCATCCTGTTGCAAAATCACAAAATCGATAAGTTCCGATTTCCAGAATGTTTCATGAAATGCAATTGGCACACCATCATCACCCAAAATATTGATTTGTTCCATGGCTTCTTTACCCCGTAACAATATATCTTTTGCCTTAAGTACATCATCTAGCCACGATTCACCTACATTTTTCGTAAGGTAACTCTGTACCTCAGGGTACTCAAGATATTTCGAATAGCTGTCAATAGGATCGATTGCCGGATACCTTTTACTGTCGGCACGTGCCTGGTTCAACCCATAAAAACAGCGCGCAGCTTTTCGGGTACTTTCTGTTACCGGCTCTTTAAGGTTACCACCAGCCGGAGACACTGTTCCGATAAATGTGATAGATCCTGTATTGCCATTGTTCAAGTGTACGAAACCTGCACGTGAGTAGAAGTTTGAAATTACGGCCGATAAGTCCATAGGGAAAGCGTCAGGTCCGGGAAGTTCTTCCAACCGGTTCGACATTTCACGTAAGGCCTGAGCCCATCTTGAAGTGGAGTCAGCCATCAGCAATACTTTCAATCCCATGGCACGGTAATATTCTCCGATCGTCATAGCAGTATATACCGAAGCTTCCCTTGCCGCCACCGGCATATTGGATGTATTTGCAATAATAATTGTCCGCTCCATGAGTTTTTTACCTGTCCGCGGGTCTTCCAGTTCAGGAAACTCGGTAAAAACTTCGACCACCTCATTTGCACGTTCTCCGCAAGCTGCAATGATAACGATATCCGCTTCAGCCTGTTTGGAAATTGCATGCTGCAATACGGTTTTACCTGTACCAAACGGACCCGGTATGAAGCCGGTTCCACCCTCTGTAATCGGATTTAACGTATCCATACACCGAACTCCTGTTTCCAGCAACTTAAATGGACGTGGTTTTTCCCGGAAAGCACCAATGGCTACTTTCACCGGCCACTTCTGTACCATTGTTAACCCAAACTCAGTACCTTCATTGTCAATCACCACAGCTATCTGATGATCAACCGTATATTCTCCCTCGGCTACTATCTCTTTTATTGTGTAGGTCCCCTTCATTTTAAAAGGCACCATTATCTTATGCGGCTGGTCGTTTTCATTTACTTCACCCAGCCAGTCTCCCGCTTTCACCTCATCATCCACTTTTGCCAATGGCTTGAAACTCCATTTATTTTCCCTGTTTAATGGGTCAGTGTATTCTCCACGCTTCAAGAATATTCCTTCCATTTTATCTAGGTCGTTCTGTAACCCATCGTAATTACGGGAAAGGATACCCGGGCCAAGGGTCACTTCAAGCATATGCCCCTGGAATTCAACTGCTGAGCCTGGCTTTAATCCGCGGGTGCTTTCAAAAACCTGCACATAGGCAATTTTGCCCATTATTTTAATCACTTCAGCCATCAGGCTATCCTGTCCTAAGGTGATGAAACAAATTTCATTTTGTGAAACCGGTCCATCAACCTCAACCATTACCAGGTTAGCCACGATGCCAACCACTTTACCTGTTGTTTTATTTTCTTTTTCCATAAGTTATTGCGAATTCTTCAGGAAATTCAAAATTTGATTGTAATTCATCCAAAAGCTGTTTAAACATCTGTTGTCCTTTTTCCTTATCGAGTCTGTACCAGCGTTCGGCAACGAACAACTTCTGAATAAAAGCCAGTATTCTTTCAATCGTAAAGTAATTGAAGAATGTGGTTTCATCGAGAAATTGCCAAAAATGGCTGTCCAGTCTCAGTTCCCGGTCAAGGATATTCTCAATTTCAAAAATCTGAATGATGTTCTCTATATCATTGATTTCATTTGAAAGGCCAAAATCGCGCGACCTGCTCTTTTTAAGGGCAAAGGTTACTTCGTCATCACCAATGATGGCATCTTCAAAAGGAATGTCATGTTTGCGCCCGTTCAGGGCAAGCATGATGTTTGCCATATTTTGCCTGTAAGCGGCAAACTCCCTTATAAACCCATTACCTGAAGAGGAGAGATGATTATACCACCCCTCTGTAAGTCGCTTTATGGCTTCAGGTTTAGGGAAATCCTCCTCGTCGTCATGGTAAAATTCCAAGAACTGTACAAGGTAAGCAGGAATCGGATCAGTATCGAGCATTTCATATTGCTTCTTATCGGCAAACTGCTCTAAAGTATCCATCGAATAATTGCCCCTTTCATCCCATTCAAACTTCTCTTTATACAGAAGCTTTAACAAGTTATCATGATCGAAGGGCAGGTAAAATAATTTCACCAGTTCATAATCTGCAGGATGAAGATGCTCCTGCAGGTAATTCCTCAATTGAACCGATGAAAAAGTTAATTTCTTATCGTCAGGAATAATATCGGGCAATCCTGCTACCAGGTAATAATACTTTCTTTTATTCATTTCCCCTCCTCAAATAACATCTGGCTTGTTTTTGGGCGCAGGTATCCTTTGAGGAAATTTATAAAATCCTCATCTGTAAAACTAATCAGGTATCCTCCATCGGCAGGGCTAATTTTAAAACCTGATTTCACATTTTGAGAGAATGTAACTTCAAGCCCCTGGTTAAGCTCTTTGGCAAGATTTTTCTTAAAGGAAGTATCCAGCTTACCCCTTTCTGATTCCGGCAGGATAACCTTTAAATCAAAACTTTCCTTTTCCATCCATCCTTTAACCACTGTTGAGATTAATGTCTGCAGGTAGTTTTTATCAGAAAACAAATCCTTTACAGGTGGCTGTATAACTTTCATGGTTATCAGCGTGGTAATTTCCTGCTTCATTGCCGAAACTGCCTGGTTTAATGTCATTTTTATCTCCGAGTCTACCTGCTTTTTTAGTTCACGGGCTTTCTCATTGGCTTCTGCCACAATACGCTCAGCATCTTTCTGTGCATCGCGTTCAATGGCGGCAGCTTTTTCATTTGCCTCCTTTAAAATGGCAGCTTCCTCTTCCCGGACTTTTTGAAGACCCTCCTTATAGATGGTTTGAGTTAATTGTTGAATTTTTGAATCCATTATGCTTTTGATATATTTAATTAGCTTTTATAACTTTTTTTGCTCAAAAAGTGAGAATATTATTACTTTTTTCAAGAGTTGTAAATGTAATAACAAGATTTTGATAAGAGCTTATAAAAAACCTTTAAATGTTACATTTTATGTCGCAAAATATGTTTTTTGAAAAATGATAAAATACAAGGAAGTTCCTGCAAACAGAACTATTATCTCAGTAGGACATTTACATCAGAAATTTAAAATACAGTAAGTTAAATGAAGAAGATAGTTGCAGTTATTCATTCGTTTTTCAGTTTTTTTGTTGCTAAAAAGACAGAAATGTCTTTTAACATTTGCTTAACGTTGAGCTTCTGCAGCTGCTGTTAATCTCGGGATCCCTTGCTCTTTTTTATAAAAAATAAAAAACTCACCATGGAAAAATGACCGGTTCACTGTTAAACTTATCCGGTACTTCATTCTGATTTTTATGCACACATAAATTTAAAAAAGAGTTTAATAAATAATTCCCGAAACAACCTGTGCTGAAGAATAAAATCGTGATAATTTGCAGATTTAAATTTTCTTGCGATATTCAAATAACTTTTCTATCAATTTTTAATGAATGTATTAAACCAATAAAAAATGAGAACATCAAGAAGAATCTTCTTACGAAACAGCGGGATTGCTGCAACTGCCATGGCTTTTTTACCCGGAATTGCCTGCTCGGGCAGGAGCAATGAAAAAAGAATAGCTTTGCAATTGTACAGTGTGCGCGATGAGATGAAGGCAGATCCGCGAGGTACCCTGGAAGGCCTTTCGCAAATGGGCTACACGCTTGTGGAACATGCCAACTATGTCGACCATAAGTTCTACGGCTGGACTGCTGAAGAATTCAAAATGGTGCTTGAAGACCTGGGGCTTGAAATGCCATCAGGCCATACTGTTTTAGGCAGGAACCACTGGAATGAGCAGCAAAAGGAATTTACCGATGAGTGGAAACAGTTGGTAGATGATGCCGCATACATGGGGCAGCAATATGTTGTCAGCCCATGGTTGGATGAGAGCCTGAGGCAAACCTATGACGATTTGCTGAGGTTTATGGATGTATTCAACAGGGCTGGTGAATTGTGCAAAACCTATGGCATGAGGTTTGGCTATCACAATCATGATTTTGAGTTCAGCGAAGAACTGAACGGTGAAAAGATTTTTGATCTGATGATGAAAAATACAGATGCCGACAAGGTTGTTATGCAGCTCGACATGGGCAACATGTACATAGCAGGCGCCCGTGCAAAGGATGTTCTGGGGAAATACCCGGGGCGTTACGACAATATCCATGTTAAAGATATGATCCGCACTGAAAACGGTGAAGGTTTCGAAAGCACCATCCTTGGCGAAGGCCTTGTTGGCGCCCGTGAAGTTACCGATATGGCCGGTGATATGGGAACCGAATTGTTTGTCATTGAGCAGGAAGCTTACCAGGGGCGGCCGCCAATGGAATGTATGCAGGAAAATCTGGAAATAATAAGGCAGTGGGGGTACTAATGCCAGGTATAAGGTGATCCGCACTGTTTGAAACGAATAATAATAAAAAGGCCGGAAAGGTTAATGAAAACCATCCGGCCTTTTTCATAATCATCTTGCAAAATCCTTTTCTGCAGAACAGAATGGAATTCAATAACAATTACTTGGGGGGTAAACTTGAGGACAAGCCATCAAATCCTATTTTAACTTTGCATCGATTTTCCTCCGTCAGGGTGAATTACCTGCCCTGTCATGTAAGAAGCATCTTCAGAAGCAAGAAACACATAGGCAGGAGCAACTTCACAAGGTTGACCGGCTCTTTCCATAGGTACATTCTTGCCAAATTTTGCCACTTCTTCCTCGGTAAAGGAACCCGGAATCAGGGGGGTCCATATTGGTCCCGGTGCAACTCCGTTAACCCTTATTTTCTTTTTTGAAAGGTTCTTTGCCAGCGAACGGGTGAAAGAAGTAATGGCTCCGTTGGTGGCAGCGTAATCAATAAACCTGGGGCTGCCTTCATAAGCCGTCACGCTGGTGGTAGTAATAATACTGTCACCTTCCTTCAAATGCTTCATACAGGGCTTTGTCAGATAGTATATGGCAAATATGTTGGTCCTGAAAGTCTGCTCCATCATATCCAAATCGAGTTCTTCAAAACCTTTCGACGGATGCTGTTCACCTGCATGGTTTACAAGTACATTTATTTTTCCAAACTTGTCGACCGTTTGTTGAACTGCCGATTCACAAAACTCCCTGCTTTTCAAATCGCCACGTAACAAAAGGCATTGCTTTCCTTCTTTTTCTACAAGCTGCTTTGTTTCTTCAGCATCTTTATCTTCTTCAAGGTACACAATAGCCACATCGGCACCTTCGCGGGCATAATGAACCGCCACAGCACGGCCAATTCCTGAATCTCCTCCGGTAATTAAAGCCACTTTATTCTGCAGTTTACCGGCGCCTTTATAGCTGTCTCTGATGTACACAGGCTTCGGGTCCATCTCATGTTCTCTGCCGGGCATCTGCTGGGTCTGCCCGCTGATATTTTCTGATGTCTTTTTATATTCACTCATTTATCTGCTCTTATACGATTATAAAAATAAAATCATTTATGAAACGCTTTTGCTTCAATGGAATCAGGTTTAATCAAAATGATTCATTTAATATTCCCACCGGTTTAAAAATCAAACTGATAACAACATTCTTCGCGTCAGCCTATGAAGTTAATTATCAATACGATAACTAACACAACCAGGAAAATATAAAAAAGTATTTTTGCTATTGCCGCAAAACCTTTCGCAATTCCTGTAAATCCAAGAAGGGCAAAAAGAAATGCACCAATTAAAGCGGCAATTATCCATCCGATCATAACAAATTTCTTTTTTTAATCAATGGCAGCAATAGTCCAATGATCATTCCGCCTGGTAAAAATGAGTCGTCTTTTATAGAATTTATTTTAGAAATTCTACGTTTGTAAATCAATGTGACTGAGATACATCTATTTATAACCAACCACTTAAAAATAAATATTCGCAGTACACCTCGTAAAGGTGAGAATAGTGGTGAAACACAAGAACACATAATCCACAATTTGTGGTGTTTTTTCCACAGGTGGACACAGAGTTATGCGCAGGCATAATTCTTACTCTTACTATGGTATTTTATTACTTTTTTGATACGAGCTAATTACACTCTTCTAACCAAACTCAATATCAATTCATTGTATTTTCAATTATAACTCAATGTAAACTCAATTAAAATTGAATTTACATTGAGTTATAATTGAGTTAATATTGAGTTTAAATTGAGTTTAATATGGAGAATGTGTAGTGAATGTATTCCTTTTTGTAAACGAAAGGCTGTTTTTAAAGAAACCTGTATATTCAGAAGATTAATTTATCTTTTTATATTGGCTGCTATTGCAGAATATAGTAACTTGTACCATAATTCAAAGACACAATTTATCAGAGGAGGTTTTAATTATGGCAAAAGTAAAAGTTGTACGTTGTCAGGATTTGGGATTTGATTGTGACGCAATTGTACGTTCCGAATCGGAGGAGGAGTTGATGGCACAGGTTACCGACCATGCCAAAAATGTTCATGAATTAACCGTGACCGATGATATTGCCAATCAGATTAGAACTAAAATCCGGAATGAGGAATAAGAAAAGTTCACCCTGCTGGGTTTCCTGCAATTGGCAAGCAGCAGGGTGATGGTTTTATTTACCGACAATGATTTCAATCAATGAGGATTATAACCATATCTTTAAAGTGGTTGTGTTCAATTCTGTTATATTGAATTTGAATGATCGGGAAACTGAAACGTTTGTATATTTCAGCAACACCGGCTACCTGATTGGTTGTCGAAAAACAGCCCGGTTCAGGCAAAGAAGATTAAAGTAAACTTCTTACTCCACCCTGAGACCGGTGATTAATTTTTTCTTTCTGAGGGAAACCCAGCTTAATGCGGCAATCCAGATGATTCCATTAAGCAGGATTATACCTGTGATAAGTGCTACCGTTCCCAATGATGCATCGGTATTTGTGGAGATAAATGAAGGGAGTGTTGCCACTACTGCAGTAATAAATCCTGTTAGAACGCCTCCGGTGAGCAACAGCAGATATTCATTTGCCAGCAATACAAAGAGCTGCCGGTTTCGGAATCCTACTGCCTGCATCAGGGCAATTTCATGGCGCCGCTCAAGAATGGTGCGAGCCAGAATTATGGCCAGTCCAATAGTGCCAAGTATCATACCCAGGGCGCCAAGCGCCAGGAAGATGCTCAGGTAAGTATTTGTCACTGAGTAAAACTCCACCAGCCTTCGTGCTGTAGAATCCATTTCCCAGCCGTAATCGCGGAAAACAGAATTCAGCTCTTCACTTATCTGTTCTGCATTTTGAGTATCTCCGTCAATCAGAAAGACATTCGTTCCGCTGCTCGAGGGATAATTGTTCAGAAAATGGTTGTCTGAAATGATGACGTATCCCTGGAAAATGGATGGGGTAGTGCCTGCAATCAGCTTTAGCCGGATGGTATCACCCCGTTCGTTCTGGTACAGCAACTCATCGCCCACCTTTTTACCCAGTCCCCACTGGATAACGGTTTGGTCGGCAATGGCAGGTATTGAGCCGTCGGGCAAGGTATCATTCAGATTAAGCCAGAGGTTCTGCTGATCAATCTCCTTCATTTGTGCTGCAAATGAAAACCTTCCATGCAGCGCATCCGGATTTACACCCAGAATAGCCGGTTGTTCGATACGGTTCAGGTTCAGGCAACTGGCGTCATCGCCTTCCACCTGGCGGAACTGAACAGCGTTGAAATTTTCGTAAATACCCTCCTCGGCACGCTTAGTGCTGTCGTTAATATTAAAGAGCACAGGCATTGTGGTTTCGGCAAAGTAGAGAAAACCACCTGTTCCGCTTGATTTGCTTTCGGAATTGGCAAGCAAATCAAGTTTATACGACCCGGTGGAGATAACAAGGAATGTTCCTAAAGCAAATAGAACAATAACTGTTAATGAGCGTCCCCTGTTACGCGAGAGGTTTAATCGTGAAAGTCGCTGAAGTCTTATCTTTCCGGTTTTATGTGCTTCTATTTCCACCAGCATTTTCCGGATTAACAGCAGAAAGCCGCTCAGTAATAATCCTCCCGATAAGAAGAACATTACCGGATTCAGGGCAGAGGGGGTAAATAATTGCATCAGAAGCAAAACAACCGGTGCAATCAGCATTGTCCACATCAGGATGTTTAAAGCAATGCGTTTGCTCTTTTTTGTTTCGGTACCGGTACGTTTTTGCAGTTCGGCTGTTTTTCGTTTTTGATATCCGGCAAGGGAAAAATAAATAGCGCCAATTGAAACCACCAGGCTAATAACCAGTCCAATAATCAAAGTCGCCGGGTTTATATTTATAAGCAACACGTTGGTGCGAACAATGTCGAACCATAAGGTGTTTAAAACCCGGAAAACACCTGAAGTGTAAAACACTGAAAGAACAAGCCCCAGTAACCCTCCACACAGTGCAACAACAAATCCCTCCCACAGGAATACACTCCGCACCTGCTTTTCTTTAAATCCCAGAGCCGACAGTATTCCCACTTCCGCCGACCGGGTTTCGAGGTTCAGGCGAAACAGGAGTGCGGTAAGAATGATTGCTGCAACAAGAATAAAAAAGCTAAGACCTATGAACAACCCGCTGAAGTCGGTGCCGTTGCGGGCAGCAGTAACTCCCTGTTCACGTATTGATTCCACTGCTATTCCCAGGTCAGCCGGACGTATTTGCCGGGAAAAACCTTCGGAGTATTCATTTTCATCAAATTCTTCGGCGGGAAACCTCACTGCAGTATATACCCCAAAACGGTTCTCCCACATTTCCCTTGCCCGGTTTAACGAGATGAAAGCCTTTGGGGCCCCTTTCCATTCGTCCCAATAGGCTTCGTCCTTATCGCGAATGGCATCCAGGTTAATGGGTACGCCTGCATCCCATTCCCGGCAGTGGCCTGCATCGGATAGCCCCGGCAACCATGGCATGAGTGTGGAGTCGGCCCAGGTAGCTGTCATGGGCACTACTTCTTTAAGTGTAAATGTTGCTTCCCGGTCTATTAACTGCCGCAGCGGGCCAATTTCCAGGAATTTTACTGTTATTTTATCACCCTGTTTGACGTTAAGGTCATTTGCCGCCCATTGGGTAAGGATTATTTCATCATCAGCCAACTGTTTTTCTCCCAATGACGATACAAAAGAGTAGGGGATCTCCCTAAGTTCTTCTTCTCCTGCACCTTTGGCTTCGCTTTTGACATCATTCCTGCTTTCATCCTGAACTGCTATCCCGTTTACAAAATAGGTAATCAGGGGCTTTGCCCCGGGCAACTGTTCCAGCATTTGCGCCACAGCAGGTTCCATAAAAACCCGTTCGGTTGAGATTTCAACTGCACCCGAAGCATCGATATATTTGGTTTTTAATCCGGCATCAGCCGGTTTCAGGCTGGACGATATTGCCTGTTGCACTTCTTCAGAAGAAAGATCGGCTGTAACAAGGATATGATTTGCCTTGCCTTTGAATTCCATGAGCCGGTTCAGCCTGTCGAGCGAAAGAAACAAATTATAGGGAGCAGTTTGAGAGGTTTTTATGCTGAACCTGCCCATTTCGTCCTTTCCTACTATTTTAATGATTTCTGCACGCAACGACATGCTGGTTTCCTCGTCCGACACAAACGGCGCATTCATTGGAATCAGGCTTGCCTTTTTTACCCTGACCAGGATGTTATCACCCACTGCAGCATTCAGCCTTTCGGCCAGGTTTTGACTGATTATAATTTCATTTTCCGACAATTCAGAATATATACCTGTGCCGGCAATAGTTTCAAATTGCTCATCAACACCAACCACCTGCACCCTGTTGACGCGGAACTGACCTCCGTCAGCTACCGCCACCCCTTCGAGCAGCAAAACAGGAGCAGCCTGAATTTCCGGGTTAGCGGCTTCCATGTCTTGTGCCATCTCCTGCCGGAAATACCGTTCGGTAACAGCCACCAAATGGGTCATTTTTCCCAGGCGGTAATAAGTTGCCTGCTCGAGGCTGTACCGAACCGAATCACCGATAATCAATGAGCCGGTGAGCACCATTGTGCTTATTGCCACTCCCAGGGCCACCAACAGATTGGCCTTCAGGTAATGAATAAATGATTTTAGTATATAGCTGAATTTTGTCATTTACGATCTTCAATTTTTCCCGGCTTAACGAAGTGTAAGAACTTAAACCAGTTTTCCGTTCCTCAAGATGTATTTTTTATCCATGCTGTCGGCCAAGGCTGCGGCATGGGTTACAGTTATCAGGGTAACCCCTTCTTCGTTGCTCAATTTCAGGAGCAAATCGGTTAAAGCCTGAGCATTTTCTTCATCGAGCGCCCCGGTAGGTTCATCGGCCAGCAGCAGTTGTGGCTTATTAATGAGTGCCCGCACAACAGCAGTGCGCTGGCATTCTCCACCCGACAGCTGCGCTGGCTTTTGCTCCCGCTGTTCCCAGATTCCCACTTTTCGAATCAGGTAATCGGCCCACTCATTCTCCGTCTTCGTTATTTTCCTGCCCTGGGGAAGCAGGGGCAGCAATATATTTTCCTTCAGGGTAAGCTGGGGCATCAGGTGGTGCGACTGAAATATAAACCCCAGGTGTTTATTTCTGAAAGTGGCCAGTTCAGCTTTTGAATAATTGGTAATATCTTTCCCGTTGAAAGTAATTTTCCCATGCTCCGGCTGATCAAGGGTTCCGGCCAGGTTCAGCAAGGTGGTTTTCCCTGTTCCACTGGGCCCCACGATGGCAATTTTCTGGCCTTTTTCCACCTCAAAGTTCAGGTCGTTCAACACCGGGCGGTAACTATGGGTGCCGGGATGTCCGTAACCTTTTGTTACATTTTGCAGTTGTAAAAGCATTTAGTTTTTGATTTGTTATACAGTTTCGATGGTATCTTGTTTTTTTTCACCCTTCGATAAACTCTTATATAAAGCAATTATTTCTTTTGCGTGACTGTGAATGTTGAATTTCTCTATGGTTCCTTCACGGCCGGCAATGCTGAGCTGTTCAAGCCTCTCAGGGTCGGATAGCCATTCTGCCCAGGTTTCACTCAGCTTCTCAGGAGAATTTGGCAGATAGGTTACACCTCCGCCCGATAATTCTATTATTTCGTGAAAAGCCCCCAGGGCAGGCTGCACAACAGGCACTCCGCTGGCCATTGACTCCAGAAGGTAAATTCCAAATGCTTCACCTATGCGCACCGGCACCGAAATCATTGACACCTTTTTAAAAAAATCATGCAATCCTTTTTCTTCAAAATCGGGCATTATTTCAAAGGAACCTGTAAGATTATTTTCCTTGATTTTATGCTTTTGTTCTTTTATGAATTTGGTGTCATCACCTGTTGAGCCGCCGGTTGCAATCAGTTTCACATCTTCAAAACCGGGATTTTGCTTTAATCTGATAAAAGCATCCACCACAATGTCAAACCCATTCTCATGACATATTCGTGAGATGTATCCCACATTACGTTCCTTTTCACGTGTGGAGATGAAAGTATAATCATCAATATCCACTCCCAGGTGTATGGTGTGTAACTTATCTTCAGGCAAGTCCATGCGTGCTTTCATCTTTTCAGCAAAGAAATTACTCACCGACACCAGTGCATCGACATCCCTGGAACGGGTATGCATCAACTTCCAGATTTTCTCCTGGAAAGAAGGATGCACGGCATCCACCCACACATCTTCGTCCTGCAGGGAACATACAACCGGCACTCCCACCTTTTCATTTAAACGTTTGGCCAGGCCAAGCAACAGGGCATTGGAAAGGTGGATCACGTCGGGTTTGCAATGATCGGCAATCCAGTTCACCAAATGTTCCAGCTCCTCTTTTTGCTGACCCTGCTCTCCCAGGAGCATCGATATGGTCATATCTTCCAGCCCGCTTGCACGGGTGGAGCCGGCCATTGAAGCTGCAATTTTCATCATGGGTTTTGAATTCAGCAGGTTGTCGAACCATTTGGGCGCTTTACGAAATGCCGGATAAAGCTGCTTCAGATAGGTACTGATGGCCCCGTAAAAGATTGGAATATCATTAATATCGTGCTCATCGGCGAAAAGTGGCAGGTACATAGGGATTTTCGTTACCTGATGACCTTCAGAACGCAGCGCATTGAAATATTTGCTGTCGCGCAGGCAATTACCGCAGTAAAAGCTGCCGCCCGATCCCGGAATGATTTGTATTATATTCATAGGTACCCTTTTTATCCCTCTGAAATGGGAATTGTTAACGATTTAATTCAAAGATAAACAGAAAAATCCCATTTATAGCTTCGCTGATGTCAGAAGATTGCAAACAGTGATGGCTTGTCTATTTTCCAAAGCAATAAACGTTTCCGTCATATGCGCCAACAAAAAGGCGCCCGCCGGCCACTGCCGGGTTACTGATAATCTGGCTGCCAACTTCATATGTCCAAACAACTTTCCCGTCGGCAGCATTTACCAGGGCTACATCGCCACGCATGTTTGCCACCACAACTTTATTGCCGGCCACCACAGGAGAAGCTTCAACACGGTTCCCGGTGTTGTACTCCCAGAGCTTCTTGCCGCTGGTTTTATCAAAGCAGTACAGGAACTTATTATGGTTGGCAGCATAAAGTCGGTTTCCCATAACTGCCGGTGATGCAATAAATGGAAGAGTTGTATTTTCATCTTCCCATTCCCAGGAGGTTTTCTCATTAACGATATCGACCTGGAAAAAACGGCCGTCGTAATCACCCAAATAGGCCATGTTGTTCTGCACAGCCGGAGAACCCGGAACATAGGTAGCCACATCAATCTTCTTATCTGCTTTTCCGGTTACAATATCAACCACATGCAGATACCCGTCACAGCCTCCAAAAAATGTTTTACCACCTGAACAGGCAGGGGCTCCGTTAATAAAATTATCCGATTCATATTTCCACTTCACATCGCCTGTCTTTGCATCTACACAGTGAAGGAAATAATCGTAACTTCCTACAAGTATAAAAGTTTCTCCGCCTGCTTCCCACCAGTTAGCAGAGCCGATAATCTGATTATCGGTTTCATATTCCCATTTTTTTTCTCCTGAAGTTAAATCGAGGGCAAACAGTGTACCGTCGAGGTTGCCAATATACACTGTGCTGTTATGAATAAGTGCAGGCGCCTCAATGGCATTTCCGGTTTCGAATTTCCAGAGCTGCTTACCCTGTAAATCGATGCAGTAAACGAAGCCGTCGGTTGAGCCAATAACGACCTTGCCCTGATCTACCACTGGTGCCGATTTGATGTTGTCGCCGGTTTGAAAGGTCCATAAAAGTTTTGGCTGTGTGGGAAGTTCCGATTGGGTTACACCGGTTAACTGCTGATTTCCCCTGAACAAAGGCCACGAATCGGAAGGTTGAGCCTGTATCATTTTTCCTGTCAGGATCAAAAGAATTACAAGCAAACTGATGTTTTTCATAGTGTATTTTTCCACTTCAAATTAAAATTCATATGCATAAAATATGCATGTTCAAAAAACCTTTACCCGCAACTTTTCACATGCATTCTGGTACGGTAATTTATAAGCTCTTTTTGGAGCACTGAGCAATTCTGTAATCCAGGATTACTTTTCCTTCAGTTCAATGGCTCCGGTAGGGCAGCCTTTTGCGACTTTCAATGCAGTTTCAGTCAGTGCAACTTCCAGTTCATTATTGAAAGGAACTCCTATTTCCACATCGAACCCGCGACCAATATAGGTAAAACCAAACCTTTCACCGTCTTTTTCCGTCAGCCTTACACAAATACCGCACCTGATGCATTTCTGCGGTTCGTAAATGATGCTGAAATGATTGTTCAGTTTTGTAATTTTCCTTCGTTCGCTGGTTTTAAACCTCTTTTGATCAACATTATAACTATCGGAATAAATACGAAGCTTGCAATCGTCGATGGCACGGCAATCGCAGTGCAGGCATCGTTTTGCTTCGGCAATGGCCTCTTCGGCGGTAAATCCACTCCTGCCTCCCTTTCCGGGATAGGTACGGCTGCCGGCTACTGACTCTTTCAGGTATTCCGAAAACTCTTCACTTACCAGCCGGCCAAAGCGTGAGTTAAACATTCGGGGTTCACCTTTGACAGAGTTACCGTTCAGGTACTGCAGGATGGAAAAGGCCACTTCCTTCCCCTGTCCAACAGATCGTACGGCCAGTTTAGAAGCGCGCAGTGCATTTCCAATGGCAAAAACTTTCTCCATTGAAGTTCGGTAGGTGCTTCTGTCGGCATCAATTCCTTTGGCTGCAGCTTTTAAATTAAAATGACCGGATTTGTCATCCATTGTACCGACAGCAACCACAACTGCATCGTAATCTGTGCACATATGGTCAAATTCAGATTGATCGATTTCTTTTCTGCCCTGAAAATCAACACCGGTTTTTAATATAGCCTCCACTTCAGCATCCAGTACTTCAGGGGGTAATATTTCTGAGCTAATGGCTGTCCTAAGCAGACCACCTGCTTTTTCTGCTTTATCGAACAAGGTAACCTGCACGCCCTTCAGCTGTAAATAGTAGGCTGCAGCAAGGCCGGCAGGGCCGGCGCCGATAACAGCAACCTTATGGCCTGTTTTTGGGGCAGGCACTACCTCAGGGACATCGCCTTCATCACCCACAAAACGCTTGAGCAGGCAAATCGAAACTGCCTCGTCGACCGTTCTGCGGTGGCAGGCTCCTTCGCAGGGAGCCGGGCATATGCGGCCAAGAACAGCAGGCAGGGCAATATCACGCTTTACCACTTCCAGCGATTCGGAGAATTTACCGGCGGCAATAAGCCTGTTCATCAGAGGGATGTTCATATGTGCAGGACAACCAATATGGCAGGGAGCCTCACAATCGCCAACATGTTCGCTAAGCAGCAGTTCAAGTGCAGTTTGCCGGGCTTCCTTTATCTCATCATCATTGGTAACGATTTCCATACCCCCGGCAGCCTTTACAGAACATGAAGGAAACAATTTTCCGTTGCTGCCATCCTTTACAAGACACAACATGCAGGAGGTAAAATGCTCCAGTTCATCGTGCCAGCATAAGTTGGGAACATCAATTCCCATCTGCTGTGCGGCTTTCATTACTGAGGTGCCTTCCGCAACCTGAATAGCGGTGTTATTTATTTTTAGAGTAATCATTGATTTATAAAATATTCTCCCATTGGCTCGGCCAAACTGTAAAATTCATTTAATTTATTTTCAAGTAGTTTTTTATCAAACAACTGAGTTTCGTATAATGAAACCAATGTAGGTGAAACACTCCTGCTCAAAGCATATTCAACTACTTGTGAATCCCTGTTTTTACATAAGATAATCCCAACACTCGGCTTTTCATGTACTTTCTTCACATCCCGATCAAGAGCTTCAAGATAGAACTCCATTTTCCCTAAATATTCGGGTTTGAAATCATTTATTTTCAAATCAATTGCGACCAAACACTGAATTTCCCGATTGAAAAATAATAAGTCGACATAAAAATCTTTTTGCCCCACCTGAACTCTGAATTCCTCGCCAACAAATGAAAAATCTTTTCCAAATTCCAGGATAAAATCTTTCAGGTTTTCAATGATAGCTTTTCTAAAATCTTTCTCTGAAAACATTTTAGGCAAAGCTAAAAAGTCAAGAACATAATTTTCTTTGAAATGTAAATGAGCTTCAGGGTGAAACTTTTTAATTGCAGGTGATAATTTTTCCCTGAATGTAATTATTCGCTCACACAAAGCAGAATCGATTTGCCTTTCCAGTTCTCTCTTTGAATACCTTTCTTTAATTGCCTGTTTAATATAGAACTCTCTTTCTTCAGTACTACTGGTTTTTGAAAGAATTATAAGATTATTAGTCCAGGATATTTCTCTCACCAGTGGTGAGAGTTTCTTATTTTGAAAATAGGCTTCATAAAATTGCTTCATCCGCCATAGGTTTTGGGCAGAAAAACCTTTTGTATCAGGCTCAGCTTTTTTTAGATACTCAGATAAAGATTTTACTATATTTTCACCCCATTCGGCTTTTTCAATTTTTTCAAAAATAAATTTACCAATCTTCCAATATAAGTCAATCAGTTGTTGATTCACGGTTTGAAAAGCATGAAGCCTTGCTTCCTGAATAAGGACTTTTATTTCACCAAATTGCTTTTCAATTTCCATTATATAATAACTTATTGTAATTACTTCACATCTATCGCATCCACCGGGCAAACAGCATGGCAGGCATCACATTTAATGCACAGTTCTGTATCGATGCTGTGCTTTTCGTGCGGGGTGAAAGGAATGGCATCCACCGGGCACTTTTGCACACACATGGTGCAGCCAATGCAGTTATCGTTAACCGAATAGGTAATCATTTCCATGCATTTCCCGGTAGGACACACACCATTAATGTGCGCCTCATATTCATCACGGAAATATTTCAGGGTGCTAATAACCGGGTTAGGGGCTGTTTTGCCCAGTCCGCATAAGCTTCCCTTGCCGGTCCATTCGGCCAGTTTTTCCAATTCATTGAGATCTTCCGGCTTACCCTTGCCGCTTGTGATTTTATCAAGAATGTCGAGCATACGTTTTGTTCCCACCCGGCAGAAGGTACATTTACCACACGATTCGTCTTGTGTGAACGACAGGAAGAACCGGGCCATATCTACCATACAATCGGTATCATCCAAAACAACCAGCCCTCCGGAGCCCATCATAGCTCCCATTTTGGAAAGCGATTCATAGTTTATGGGCGTATTGCCATATTCAGCCGGGATACAACCTCCTGAAGGGCCACCTATTTGCACGGCCTTAAATTTACGGCCATTGGCAATACCTCCGCCAATCACCTCCACCACTTCGCGGATGGTAATGCCCATAGGTACTTCAATCAGGCCGCCGCGCGCTACCTTGCCGGCCAGGGCAAAAACTTTTGTGCCGGTGTTACCAGCAGTTCCAATGCCGTTAAATTTGTCAGATCCCTCCCTGATAATGTAAGATATTTGTGCCAGGGTTTCAGTATTATTTATAAGAGTAGGATACCCCCACAGGCCGCTTTGGGCAGGAAACGGCGGACGGATGCGTGGGAACCCGCGGCTGCCTTCTATGGAGGCCATAAGCGCTGTTTCTTCTCCGCATACAAAGGCTCCTGCACCTTCATAGATGGAAAGCTCCAGGTCAAACCCTGATCCCTGGATGTTCTTTCCCAGGAAATTATTTTCCCTGCACAATTCAAGGGCTTTGCGTATGCGTTTCACTGCCAGCGGATATTCGGCACGTATGTAGAAGTAACCCTGATGGATATCTGTTGCATACGCGGCGATAATCATTCCTTCGATTACCCTGTACGGATAGCTTTCCAGCAACATACGGTCCATAAAAGCACCAGGGTCGCCTTCATCGCCATTGCATATCAGGTATTTAACTTCGCTTTCCTGCTTTTTTACCAGTTCCCACTTTACTCCGGTGGGAAAACCTGCTCCTCCGCGCCCCCTGATTCCACTGTTTTTCACCTCTTCTACAACCTGATCAGGGGTAAGGCTTTGAAACATCTTTTTTGTAGCAGTAAATCCTCCTCTTTGGATGTACTCCTCGATATCCACCGGGTTTATTATTCCACGGTATTCAGTGGCAATTGGTAACTGGTTGCCAAGAAACGATGCCACCGGTTTTTCGCGCATGCTTATTTCGTACCGCTGTACGCCGTCCCAGTTACGGTCGGTCTGGATATCCTCCGCAAACTGGAAGATTTTATTTTTCAGTTTGGATAAAACACCCGGAGGATCAAAATGACTCTCAACAATATTTTTTACATCTTCAGGCTTCACTTTTGCATAAAGCGTTGGCTCACCTTCATTGGGAACAATTTCAACTAGAGGTACCTGGTGGCACATACCCACACAGCCTACATGTTTCAGTTTTACGCGCAGATGATTCTGATTGATTACCGACTCCACCTCTCTTTCAATATCACCACTTCCACTGGCTACGCAACAGGAACCGAGTCCTATACGGATTTCACCTTTTATTTCAGTTCCATCGGCTTTCCTGAACTTTTTTGCCCCTTTTTTATTCTGTTGACTTTCAAAGTCTTCTATAACTTTATCTACCTGGTCGGGTGCAACATGGCCATAGGTAACATCATCGACCTGTACAACCGGGGCAAGGGTACAACAGCCCAGGCAGCTGACTTTTTCAAGCGTATAGTTTCCTGATTCATCGGTATCGTTCCCTGATGGTAGTTTAAAGTGCCTGCGAAAGGAATCGTACACCAAACCGGCCCCCTTAACATGACAGGCAGTGCCCACACATATTTTTACCATGTGATTTCCTGCAGGCTGCATCCTGAACTGCTTATAAAAGCTGGCTACGCTTACTATTTCGGAAGGGGTTATTGAAGTTTTTTCCGACAGGTATTGCAAGGCCTCTTCCGGCAGGTAATTGTATTCGTGCTGAATGGCCTGAAGAAGCGGAATCAGGTTCTTCTTAGCAGAACCGTTCTCCTCAATGATGCGGTCAATATTTTGAAACTGTTGGTTCATTCAATTTTCTTCTGTTTCTCATTTCTTTCAAACTCCCGGGAGTTCATAAGGAAAACTATTATTTATACTCAAAACCACTCCCCGATACTTTAAGGAAACTGCTGGTTACTCTCCTATGCAATAAAGATGCTCTTCGCCCCTGATGTATATTCTTCCATCGGCAAAAGCAGGTGTGGCTCCCGATGTTTCACCCAATGGATTCTCGGCAATAAGTTTCATCTCTTTGCCGAAATCATATATACGCATTACTCCGTCATTATCCATCATAAACAATTTGCCGTCGGCAACCAATGGAGAAGAATAGAGGGTACGTCCCACATCATGTTCCCAATACTGTTCACCCGTTTTTGCATCGTAGCACGACAGCACCCCGTAGCTGGTGGCAATAATTAACAATCCGTCGTGAGCAAGAGGGCTTGCAGCTTCCGGAAGGTACATGTCATCCTCCCAAATGATTTCCTGTGTTTTAATATCAATGGCTACCAGCCGGGCATACTCATTGGCAGCATAAACCACCCCATCGTAATAGGCCACCGATGGTCCTACTTCCCCCATCATACATTCCACCGACCAAAGTTCTTTTCCCGATTTTACATCGTAACCTGCAACAATGGGATCGGCTGTTAATACAACCTGGTAATTGCCATCAGCCTCTGCCAGAACAGGGCTTGCCCATGAAATATGTGAATCGCGTACGGTTTCCCAAACGGTTTCTCCTGATGCAGTATTCAAAGCCATAATTTTACCACCTTTATTGGTATCATATTGTACCAGCAATTTATTTTCCCAGATCAATAATGAGGACGAATGCCCGTAATGGTTATCGGGCACTCCGAGGTTACGTGCCCAAGCTCTTTTTCCTGTCATATCGAGGGCCAAAACATCGCCGGTAGCAAATACAGCATATACCCGCTGTCCGTCGGTTGTAACTGTAGATGCAGAGAGCCCTGTATCTTCCGTTACCCGTGGCGGAGAAGAGGGTGAGCCGGGAATATTATCGGCCTTACCTGTCCACAGGAGTTTTCCGTCCTGCCTGTTGTAGCAATACACCTCGCGACTCTGCTCGTCTGCTCCTGCAACAAATATTTTGTCACCCCATACAACAGGTGAATTATAGCCGTGTTTTGGTATGGGAGATTTCCATAATATGTTATTCCCGGAAGCGCCATCCCATGAGGTGGGAATATTTGTATGATAGATTATGCCCTGTCCCAGAGGACCCCGGAACGAATTATGGTTATTTTTAATTTGATCAATTGTCAATCCTGCTGTAGCAGGACCAGCAGCAGGTTTCTCAGCTTCTGCAACAGGCTGCTCTTCCACTGCCGGTTGTTCTTCTGCAACCGGTTCAGCTTTTGCTGTTTCCTGAGTTGAGGGTTCTTCAGCAACGGGTTCATTTTGTTCAGAAACTGCTCCAACCTCTATCACTTCAATCTGCTCATCAACCTGTTCAGCTGCCGTCGGAGCGGCAGAAGCTTCCACATGATAAACATCAAGATAATTCAACGATGAAAGTGAAGCAACAAATGCAAACCCAAATATTGCCAGTCCAACAGCAATAACCCATTTTTGAGCTAAAATTCGTTCGGTAATTTCATTCTCATGGTCTTTTACCGGTTCCTCAATTTTTGCTTTCAGCGAATAATAAACAGTAAGCGCAACAACCAGCAAAATTGCTCCACCCAGCAATATATAAGCACCTGTTTTTATTTGCCATTGGCTGGTAAAATAGGCTTTACGGGCCAACAGGTCAAAGTTTCGTATCTCAGCTATAAGCTCTGAATTGTTAGGCTCAGCTTTTAGCCTGGTAACAAGAGCTTCCAGAGCCTTGCTTTCAACCGGATCGTTTCCCGACATCTGCCAGTAATTCAGCAGCAGTAAACCAGCCACCACCAGGCAGAAAATTCCTGCCAGCAGGGCAACATTTTTTGATAGTCGTAATTTATCGTTAAAGGTCATTTGCAACTATTTTATTATTTTTCTCTGTCAACAGGGCAATAATCCATGCAACGGCCGCAACTGAAGCAGTTGGCCTTATTAGGCACATAATCCTGATTCTTCCGGAAAACAACCGAATTGAGCAGGGTCATTCCAATTACAAGTCCTAAAAATCCACCTGCAATCATGCTGCCGGTATAGAATTTTCCGCGAATTACTTCCGCCTCAGCTACCAAAGTATCCATTGTTTTTCCAGATTTAAGGTAGGTCTGTACATCCAGATTGTCCGGGTCATTTTTTACCTCCGGCCGGGAAATCATCAATTCAGCAAGGTACACATCTTTATGTGCTTTCGAAAGGAATGTATGGGATTTTGCTCCGGCAAATACTCCCAGAGCAACCCATAACGGTATTAAGGCAGCAAACAAAATAAACCGCTTTGGTCCAAGGCCTGATTTAACGACCTCCTTTTCATTGGTAGGATAGTCGATGGCATCAAAAGGACAGGATTTAACGCATAGTTTGCATGAAATACATTTCGATGGTGTGATGGTCACATGCTTGCTAGAAAATCGCGACATCCAGCCCAGCAATACTCCATAAGGACATAGAAAACGGCAATAGGGCCTGCCTATAAACATCCCCAGCAATAAGAAGCTTGCTCCAAGAATCAGCATCAAAAACATACCGTCCATCCTGAAGATGCCAATGAACGGGTCGTAGCGGCATATTATGAAATCGGTACCCGTTGCTGCAAACAACACAGCAAGGGTGAGGAATATAACGGGAATAAGACCAAGGGTTCTGTTCAGCCATTTGGGCAGGCTTATTGGTTTAACTATAACCACATCCTGAATTGCTCCAAGGGGACATACTCCCCCGCAGAAGGTACGGCCGTAAAAAAGTGTAACAATAAGCGGTAGAATAAAAAACAGCAGTATCACTATTGACACAGCATATGTAGGGTCAAAGAACGAAAGGGTTACATTTTGCACAGCACCAATAGGGCAGATGCAACCGTTGCGGAAGAACCCAAAGTAAGCTATTGCTCCGATGCCCAGCCACAGCATTCCACGCCTTGATCGCCGCTTAATCATTAACCAGGTGGCAAGTATCAGAAAACCTGCCAAAACAGCTACATCAAGGTATTCCATAACCTGAGAGCGTGGTTCCGGCATCTGGACCGAGGGCTGTTGATAGCCCGATTCAAACTCAGGCCTGGGGAAACGCTGTTGTTGAGCACTTAACGAGAAGGCTGAAAAGAAAAACAGCAACATCAGGAACCTGGCCAGATGAAAATTTAAATTCCCCACACTTATCCTTCCAATTTTTGCATTAAAAACTTTCTTCATTTCAAATCAGGATTCCTTGTTATTGGTAAAGTCACCTTTTATTAAATAGGCTTCAGAGGCTTTCACACGTTTGATGGCATTGGAGGGGCAGACCCTTGCAATGGAACATTCATTGCAATTAAGGCAGATGTCGTGATTTATCTGCAGGTGAAGTGAGCCGTTGCCAAAAGACGTACAGCCGGCAACACATTTGGCACAACCGATGCATAAATCTTCAATGATATGGTATTCGAAGTAAGGTTCCTCTATAAACTTCCTTTCGATGGCAGCTGTGGGGCACAGTTGGTTTTCGCCTGCGGTTGACAGTTCATTTGCATCGGGCTTAAAGTAACCGCCACACAAATCGCAGTACCCGCAAAGATCATAGGCATGAACGCACTTCACTGCTGAAGGTGTCATTACACAGTCGGTGGCACAGCGCCCGCACTGAAGGCACTCGAAAGGATCGATTTGCCATACGTAATCATCTCGGGTTATTTTGCTCAACGATAAACCACCGATACCACCCAATGCCAGGGCCAGTGAAAGCCGTGCTCCGTTCTGAATAAACTCGCGTCGGTTGGTTGATTTATTTTTGTCCATTGCTTACCTCCTTTGCCTGTGGCAATTCACACGATGAAAGCTTTCCACACTTGGTACAGGTCGGGGAAACGGAACAGGTGGTGTCCACCCTCTCATTTACTATAAGGTACCCGGTAGAAACTGCCATTCCTCCCAGGATCAAAATCCGTCCTCCTGTTTTTAAAAATTCTTTTCGGTTCATGTTGTTTTCTTTTCGTTTTGCATTCCCTGCTGATTATTACCAGAACCTTATAATGTAACGGGAGTAAATACCCGTATCATCTTTTTATCGAAATCGAGCGCATAGATGTTATTTTCATTGTCGGCTGCCACATCGGGTGCCTGTCCATCGTCGGCAAATTTAGCCGGGGCTGCCACTACTCCTTCGAATTCGCCCGATGGCTTGTAGATTTTTATCCTGACCAATCCTTTTTCACTGGTAGCAAACCTGCCGTCGTTTAAAAAGGTAAAATGTGCAGGATTACAGCAACCGCTAAATCCTTCATGATTAAATCCTGAACGTTTCCAATGCCCACGCAATTTACCATCAAAGGTATAATTTTCAAGTGAATGTAAACCCGGATTTGTTACCCATAGCTCTTCGTAAGTGTTTATCCCGATATCGAAAGAAGGACTTGGAATAATGAAGCCATGCAAAGCACCCTCTTCAGCCTTCCCGTCAAATTCACCAATGAGTTCCCCGTCCGTGGTATATATGTATATTTTTCTTTTTCCGGCATCGGCAACAAAAACATTATCTTCTGTAGCAGCAATGGCAGTGATATGGGAATTTTCATCCATTGGTTGCCATTCATCCAATACATTTCCCTGCTCATCGGCAATAAACACCTGGTTTTTTACAGCCAGAAAAATTTTGTTGTTATGCACTTCAAGAACCGTCGGGTTAAATGGAAACTTCAATTCTGCCAGCAGGTTGCCTGACAGTGAGATAACTTTCAGCAGGTTATCACCGGTAACATATATTTTTTCATTACGAACAGCAATGGCAGAAGGAGATTCAAAACCTATCTTTAAATTTTTTGCCTCCTTATAATGAATAAGTGAGGGGTCTACTGATTTATATTCATCGATATTAAATGCATACGGATTTGCTTCACTCCTTCCTGGTCTTTCTGAGCGGTAGTCGGTTACAATCATAATAACGATGACTGCAGCAAGAATTAAAAGAAACAAAACAATTCCCTTGTTTTTCATTTCATTTTGATTAACGGTTTAAGTCGATGCATACCAGTGTTGTTGCATCACGCATAAGCAAATAGCCGTCGGCAATGGCAAAAGGAGCCCAGGCATCATGCCCGTCCTCAATTACCTTCACTTCATCAACCTGTATGTACCTTTCGGTACTGGGTTGTGCAATAAACAATGTTCCGTCATCGCGCAGGATAAAGAGTTTACCGTCGGCAATGAAGTAGGGCCCCAATCCGAAGCGGTTCTCTGTTCCACTTGTCCAAAGTGTTTCCTGCGGATTATCGGGATGGACACACACCAGTTGGTTACGGTTACCTCCTCCGTCTTTAGGCATAATTCCCAGCAAGTGACCTTCCCAGAAAAGAGGAGTCTGCTGTTCGCATGCAAGCCCTTCGCGGGGAGGATATTTAGTAAGTATCTCTATTGAAAATTTACCGTTACTTTCTGAAAGCTGCGCCATCATGCTACCGGCTCCATAACCGGCAGTCATAAATATTTTACCATCGGGCATGCAAACAGGCGAAGGTGCAACTACTGAATGATTCCACACCGTAGTGCTCCATAGCATTTTGCCGGCATCTTCACCGTCGGCCGCAATACCAACAAGTGCACCTACGGCGCTGTAGACATACATTTTTCGCCCGCCAAACGTGAAGGGCATTACCGATGAGTGCGACATTTTCCAGCCTTCAGGATTGGGAGTTTCCCAAAGTTTTTCCCCGGTTTCCAGATCAATTGCCACCATAAGGGCATTGCCACCGGTGGCAATAATGGCCTTACCATCGTCGATAAGCGGACATTGTCCTGTATACCATAGCGGGATCTCTGATTCATACTCCTTAGCCACATCGAGCCCCCAAAGGAAATCACCGGTTTCCCGGTCGAGGCACATCACATGGCACATAGGGCCCATAGTTAAAATGTATTCCTCTGTAACCGCAGGAATGGTGCGTGACATGCCGTGGTTACGTTTGATATTCAGGCTATAACCGCGTTCCCACATTTCTTTGCCGTCGATCAGTGAATAGCAGCGCAAGATATCAGCACGCTGCTCTTCATCGTAGTCAAGCACATATGCTAGCCCTTTATATATAGCTGCTCCCGAATGCCCTTCGCCCAGTTGCTTCGACCAAAGTATTTTTGGGCCTTCACTGCCAAACTCATCGATTAGCTGAACGTCTGATTTAGAGATGTTGTCGAAATCGCTTCCCCTGAAACGTGGCCAGGTTTCGTTTAATTCTGCATGCTCAGTTGCGAACCTTTCAAAATGCTCGCCGATTTCCACCTGCTGGGCATCAGCGGCTACTCCACGGTTATCTGCCCCTTCCACACTTACAGTGAAATCGCTGGTAGGATCAGTGCCAAGCCACCAGGCAAGTATGCCCAGAGATATTATCCCAATGGAAAACGTTATAATTTTAATGACATATCTAGAGTCCATTTTATGCTTTTATATTATAAACCAAAAGCACATTACCATGCCTGATAAAAAGCTTTCCGTTATAAATCGCCGGATGTGCCCAATGAGGACCGGTTCCGTCTTCTACTTTAAATGTGCTGACAATATTTAACTTTTCTGTGGAAGGTTCAACCAATGCTACATTGCCGCTTTTCTCTTCATAAAGATACAACATATCATCAGAAACTATTACAGAACCTTTATTGTACCAATCTGCTTCCCAGTTGGTAACTCCGGTATCCCAATTGACACTTGCCCATTGTCCACGGGAATTATGTTGCCAGTTTGAGCCATAGAGATTACCTTCAACCAATACCGCACCACCATGGTGTGTGTTTAATGTTTTATTAATCCATTTTACTGCAACAGAACTGTTATCCCCGGCAACTGAAAACATAATACCCGGATGGTCGTATCCACTGGTAACAAACAGTTCGTTATTGAAAAACAATACGGGATTTGCCTGTGCTCCTTTTCCCTGGCTTCCGCTATAGAAACTGTCAAGGTTGTGGTGCCACACTATTTCGCCATTTTCTGAATCGATTGCAATCAAGTTTGCAGTTGTCTGCACCAAAATGAGGTCCTTTCCACCGTAGTTCATTAATACCGATGATGCATATGATTTTGCACCGCCGAGGCTTTTTGTTTTCCAGACCTCAGCACCAGTGGCTTTATCAAAGGCAACCATAGTATATTTATCACCGCCTGTAGTGTATGCAACCACATCATTCACAATCAAAGGACTTTCTGCATCACCATGAATAAATATTTCACCACCGTATTTGTCGACAGCATCCACCTGCCAAACTTTTTCACCATTCGTTGCATTGATGCAGCTAAGCTGTCCCATACCACTGGCGACATATAGTTTTCCATTTTCATAAGTTGGTGTGCACCGGGTGTCAGGATAGGAACGTGTCCATGAATTGCCGTAGGCTGTCTCCCAAATCAGATTTCCATCTAAATTGTAGGCTGAAATTACATCCGTTTCTTCGCTTTTTATCCCGGTAATGAAAATTTTATTTTCAGCAACAATTGGTTGAGAATATCCCTTGCCAATGTCATCTATTTTTAAAACGAGTTCAGGTCCTGAGGCAGGCCATTTTTTTAACAACCCGGTTTCATGATAATATCCTGTTCTTCCAACACCCCTGAATTCAACAATCTCCTGCGCAATTGCAGAAGTTGCAAAGAGGATTAATATGCAAAAGAAACATGATTTCATCTAAAATTCTTTAATGTAGAAATTCTACTTTTTTCTGATATCGTAAACCATTAATACTTCTCCATGTCTTAAGAGCAATTTACCATCGGCAATAAACGGGTGTGCCCAATGTGGACCGGCCCCTTTACTAATCTTAAACTGACTTACCACCTCAAACTTATCGTCCGAAGGTTTAATAAGGCCTACGTTGCCGCGTTCATTATAGGCATACAGCATACCGTCGGCCATTACTAAAGCACCTTTTGTATCCCAGTCTTCCACATATTTTATTTCCCCCGTATCCCATGTCATGCAAACCCAGCGTCCCCTGCGGTTATCGAACCAGTTGGAGCCGTATAGATTTCCGTCGTGAAGTATTAATCCATGGTGATGATTATCCAATGTTCTGTCAACAAACTTTTCTGTAACAGCAGTACCTGTTGAATCCATTTTTAGCATTACTGCAGGAAAATCGTACCCTTTGGAAAGGAAAATTTCATCGTTGTTAAAAACAGGTGTATTGGTCCAGATAAGCCCGGTTTGATCCCAGTTACCCAAATCGAAATACTTATAACTCCATGCAATCTCTCCTGTTTCAGGCTTTATGGCCATGAGGTGTGTACCGATTACTGCCAGGATATACCTGAAATCGTTGTATTCATATAGTGTTGGAGATGCATAAGCCCTGGGGCCTCCCAATGATTCAGTTTGCCAGATGGTTTCCCCGCTCATCTTATCAAGGGCAACCACGCTTGTTTTACTTCCACCTGGTGTGCAAATCAACTTATTATCGACTATCAAAGGTGTTTCGGAGTTGCCCCAAAGGTGGTACTCCACATTGAATTGCTCATCTACTTCCTTTGCCCATATTTCTTTTCCTGAATCTCTGTCGATGCAGGCCACTCTTCCGGTGCCGCTTTGAACGTATATCCGGTTATCTTCAACCACAGGTGTGCTGCGCGTATCGGGAAATGATTGGTTCCATGATCGGCCATAAGCAACCTGCCACTTAACGTTTCCTGACATATCAATAGCAGTCAGGTAATCAAGTGTATCAATCATACCCGTTACATAAATCATATCTCCTGCCAGAATTGGAGAAGACCATCCCTTACCGATATTTTCAACCTCAAGAATCTGATCAGGGCCATTTTCAGGCCATTCGGTTAAAAGATTTGTTTCTGTGAAATGACCATCCCGTGAGGGCCCCCGCCATTGAGTCAATTGGGCATAAGAGGAAGAAACAACAAGGAAAAGTACAAAACTTGTGAAAATAACCTTCATGTATAAAGTATTAGTTGATTTATAGTTTTTGTTATTTTATTTTATAAGCGATAAGAACATCGCCGTGGCGCAGGTAGAGCCTGCCTTTATTGATAACCGGGTGCGACCAGTGCTGCGCGGTTCCCAGCTCCACTTTTGTCAATCCCTTTACATCGAATCCAGCAGGGGTTGCAGTTACCAATGCAAGTTCTCCACGCTCACTGTAGCAGTAAAGCATACCATCGGCAGCGATAACCACGCCCTTACCGACATCGGTAGCGGCATATTTTTCTTCACCGGTTTTCCAGTCGACACTCCGCCACTGGCGGTTGTTATCACCGGAGCCGTACAAGTAGCCGTCGATGAGCACCATTCCACCCATTCGGCTATCGAGATTTGCATTAAACCATTCTTTTTTCACACTGCTGCCATCTTCACTCAGGGCAAGCTTCACGCCTCCCTGTCCATATCCACTGAAGCAGAATAAGCCGCCATCGGCATAAACAGGAGTATTGGCATGCACATTATGCCGGTTGGTGTGCGGGTGAGACCATAACAGCTTGCCGTCCTTTGCATCCAGTCCGAGGATGTGATCAGCAGTGTGAGTAACCAACAATTTCCGTGAAGGTAATTCCACCAAAAGCGGAGTGCAATAAGCTGAATTTTCGCCTTTTCCGGGAGAGGACCAAACAAGGTTTCCGTTGTGGCGGTTCAAAGCCACTACATTGTTTTTCTTACCACCGGGGGTCATATATACCAAATCACCATCAACGACAACGGTTTCGGTAACTCCCCAGGTAATATTACTACCATCGAAATCGTTAAAGGCGCTTTTTCTCCACTTAACATCACCGTTGTTTGCATCCATGCAGGTTAAAACTCCGTAGCCTGAATATATGTAAAGCAGGTTGCCTGCAACTACAGGGGTTGCACGGGAACCGGGGTAACTCTGATGAAATTCCTCTCCGTAAGGAGCTTTCCACTGAAGTTTTCCATTTTGATCAAGTACAAATATGTAGCCTGTCTTATCGATCATACCTGACAGGTATATCAGGTTATTGGCAAAAGCAGGTGAGGAATGTCCTTCCCCAAGCCCATCGAAGTGCCATATAATCTCCGGCCCCGATGCCGGCCACTCCTTTAACAATCCCGATTCACTGTAAATTCCGTCGCCATTTGCCCCCCGCCAGCGGGTTGCATCCTGGGAAGAAACAGATAATACTGTGAAAATGAACATTATACTCAGACAACCGATTCTTGTTGGCATAGCCCTCCTATTTTAAATTAAGTGGTTAAAAATAAATCCAATAAGTGATATTTACAATTAACAGCCTTAATTTATCGCTTGTCTAAATAATAATATTCATTTACAATTCATTAGGAAGTTATTAACAAAAAGAAACGACCATATTGTTACTCAGTAATGGTCTTAGCCTGCCTTTTACGGTCGTGTTCATTAAGTAAAATTTTACGGATCCGCATATTTTTTGGTGTTACCTCCAGGTATTCATCGTTACGGATGTATTCCATAGCTTCCTCGAGGGAGAATTTAACAGCAGGCGCAATGCTTACTTTATCATCCGAGCCTGAGGCCCTCATGTTAGTGAGTTTTTTTGTCCGGGTGATGTTAATGGTCAGATCGTCCTGACGGGTATTTTCACCAATAACCTGCCCGGCGTACACATCCTGGCCCGGTTCGACAAAAAAGCGGCCCCTGTCCTGCATTTTATCAATGGAATAAGCTATTGATGTTCCGGTTTCGAGTGAAATCAGAGCCCCATTCCGATGGACGCCCAGGCTCCCTTTCCAGGCTTCGTACCCCTTGAAGCGGTGGGCCATGATGGCTTCTCCTTCTGTTGCAGTAAGCATCTGGTTTCTCAGGCCAATTATTCCCCTTGCAGGAATCGTAAACTCAAGGTGTGCGCGTTCGTTTTTAATATCGATGTTAAGGATATCCCCCTTGCGCTGGGTAACCTGCTCAATAACCTTTCCCGAGAATTCCTCGGGTACCTGAACGGTAAGGAATTCAACAGGCTCATGCTTCACTCCATCCACCTCTTTTATTATCACCCTGGGCTGCCCCAGCTGCATTTCATATCCTTCGCGACGCATGGTTTCCACCAGTATAGAAAGGTGAAGGATTCCACGTCCAAACACCATGAACGAATCGGCTGATGAGGTATCCTCGACCTTAAGGGCCAGGTTTTTCTCCGTTTCCTTGTAAAGCCTGTCGCGCAGCTGCCGGGATGTGACGAATTTGCCGTCTTTGCCAAAGAACGGTGAATTGTTGGCAACAAACAACATGCTCATCGTGGGTTCATCCACCCTTATTGGCTCCAGTCCGTCGGGCTCCAGGGCATCGGCTACAGTATCGCCGATATCAAAACCTTCGAGTCCGAGCACAGCACAAATTTCACCCGATGGAACAGGATCCTTTATTTTTTCCTTGCCCAGACCTTCAAACAGATATACCTCTTTGGCTACCGATTTAATGATACTGCCGTCGCGTTTAACCAGCGACACAGGTGAGCCTGGTATAAGCTGGCCACGTGTAACTTTACCTACGGCAATACGACCAGTATATGAGGAATAGTCGAGCGATGTAATACGCATCTGCAGCGTTCCCTCTTTATGGGTTGAGGCAGGAATATGCTCCAGAATAACATCGAGCAAATAACTTACATCGGTGGTTTCCTCCTTCCAGTCGGGACCCATCCAGCCTGCTTTTGCCGAACCGTAAACGGTAGGAAAATCGAGCTGTTCCTCGGTAGCATCGAGGCTGAACATTAAGTCAAAAACTTTTTCATGGGCAATGTCGGGGGTGCAGTTGGGCTTATCCACTTTGTTGACCACCACTATTGGTTTTAATCCAAGGTCAATTGCCTTCTGCAACACAAACCTGGTTTGCGGCATAGGCCCTTCAAAGGCATCAACAATCAGCAAAACGCCATCGGCCATATTAAGTACCCGTTCCACTTCTCCGCCAAAGTCGGAGTGACCGGGAGTATCTATGATATTTATTTTTGTGTCTTTGTAGTGTATGGAAACATTCTTCGACAAAATTGTAATTCCACGCTCCCGCTCCAGCTCGTTGCTGTCGAGAATGAGATCACCCATGACCTGGTTCTCACGAAACAGCTTAACCTGGTGCAGCATCCTGTCGACAAGAGTAGTCTTACCATGGTCGACGTGTGCTATAATAGCGATATTTCTGATTTCTTTCATTGTTTTCTGTTGTTTTCAAAAAATGCAATTCGCAATAAATATTTTCCTTTATAAACCGTTAATGCTTCCAGAAGGTACATAGGATTTTTAAAAGGGCGTGCAAAGGTAAAAAAGAAATCGTTCGACGGAAGAAGCCGCTTTATAATTTAGATGCTTAAAGAAAATAATTTAATGCTGAAACACAATTCTTTTCATGTCTTATCTCTGGCAGGTACAACAGGAAACATTGGAATTAAAATAAATGCAATGAAAATTAATAAAATTGAAACCTGGAAAGTATCCTGCCAAAAATATATTTTTTATTATCTTAGTCACCAAAACCTTTAAATCATTGTCTTATTAAAGAGGCTTTTATGAAGAAATCAAAATCATCGGAGAAAACAGGCACTTCAGCTGCCGGTAATCATAATATACTTCATAAAGCCGATGCAGGGCATGAGAATTTTTTCCAGGCCATGTTCGAATCGCATAAAGCTGTCATGCTGCTTATTGATCCCGGAACCGGATTTATAATAGATGCCAATGAGGCCGCCCAGCAATTCTATAAATACACAAAGGAAGAATTCAAGAAAATAAAAATACAGGATATCAATCAGCTGGATCCCGGGCAGGTAAGGGAGGAATGGATGAAAGCCCTCAGGGATGAACGGAACTATTTTGTTTTTCCTCATAAACTTGCTGACGGACAAATTCGTCATGTGGAGGTTTATTCCTCATCCTTTGTCTTTAAAGGAAAATCATTGCTCTATTCCATAATACACGACATTTCTGAAAAGAAGATAGCAGAGGAAGCATTACTGAAAAGCGAGGAAAAGTTTGAGGTGGCATTCCGCTCAAATCCTAACGCTCTGGTGCTATCGAATCTTGAAACCGGAAAAATATATGAAGTAAATCAAACTTTTAGTTTGCTTACCGGCCTTTCAAAGGATGAAGTAATTGGGAAAAGTTCGCTTGATTTAAACATTTTTACTAATTCCGCCGACAGGAAAAAAATGGTGGAGCTGATAAAGAGCAGGGGGAAAGTTACAAATTATGAAATTACCATCAGGCACCGTTCAGGAAAAAATCTTTGTGTGTTGCTATCTTCCGAGTTCCTGCAAACAAGTTTGGGAGAAACCATTATTACTACATTGCAGGATATTACAGAGCGAAAACAGCTGGAAGAACAGCGAAAGAAGGAATTGAATTTGCTCCAAATTATTTTTGATACTGTACCGGCAATGATTACCATATATGACCCTGAAATCAAAAATGTAAAAATGAACCGGGAAGTGGAGCGTGTTACGGGCTGGACCGATAAGGACACACAAAAAACAAGCATAATGGAGCTGATATACCCTGATCCGGTTTACAGGCAGGAAGTGGCAGAATACATGCAGTCATTACAACCGGGATTCAAAGATATCGCGATGGTGTGTAAAGACGGATTTGTAAAGAATACGCTATGGGCAAATGTGCAGACGGAAGACGGACGCCGCATTGGAATTGGCATCGACATCAGCGAGCGTAAAAAAGCACAGGAAGAGTTAATTAAAAGCAGGAATATTATTACCACTGCACTGGCAAGCACTACCGATGCCGTATACATTTCAGATCAAACGGGAAAACTGATTGAGTTTAACGATGCCTTCTATTCATTTTACCGGATTGATGCAGACACTTTGTTTTCAATGGACATCAGGCAATACCTCTCCTTTTTTGATTTTTATCTTCCTGATGGTAAACTGGCCGGTATTGGAGAACTCCCTATTGCCCGTGCCCTTCGTGGCGAAAAGGTAAATAAAACTGAGTATTCCATATACAGAAAAGATACCGGAGACAGTTGGGTGGGAAGTTTCAGTTTCTCGCCAATCCGCAACAATCAAGGTACTATTGTTGGTACAGTGGTTGTAGCAAGGGATATTACTGACACCAAAAAATCCGAAAGAGAAAGAGAACGATTAATTGGGCAGCTTGCAAGTGAAAAGGAAGCGCTTGCCGAATCGGAAGAACGGTACCGTATAATGGGTGAAGCGGTTGATTATGGCGTATGGGCTGCCGATGCAGAAGGAAAGATAACCTACCTGAGCGAATCATTCTGTAACCTGGTAGGCAAATCATTTGAAGAGCTGAGGGAGCACGGGTGGCATGAAAACCTGGTGATTGAAGAGTCAAATAAAATAATGGACCTGTGGATGCATTCTGTGAGAACAGGAGAACCTTACGAACACGAACACCTTATTTTAGGCAAAAACGGTGAGAAAAAGCATATTCTGGCCCGGGCGCGGCCTATAAGGAACCAACAGGGGGAAATTACCTCCTGGGCAGGAATCCACCTGGACATTACCGAACGAAAAGAGGCTACAGAACAGCTGGCTGAACAGTATAAGAATCTGACCCGGGTAAATAAAGTGCTTGAAGATTTTGTTCATATTGCCGCACATGATCTTCGCAGTCCTATCGGCAATTTAATCAACCTGAGTGAACTAATAGCCAAACATACTGACGTTGAAAAGAAATCGGAACTTTTCCGGATGTCGTTGCCGATAACAAAACGCCTGCAGCACACAGTTGATGGTCTTCTTGAGATGGTAAACATTCAGATGGAAGAAGAAGTGCATGCAAAACCGATTCCTTTCAATAAAGTCTGGGATACTGTTTCAGAAATGCTTGCGCATGATATCAATGATTTCCGGGGTAAAATTGAAAAAGATTTCAGTGAGGCGCCGGTAATTGTTTACAGTGAAGTGCATTTGACCAGCATCATCAGAAACCTGGTTTCCAATGCATTAAAATATTCCGATGAAAACAAGGAGCCCAGCATTACAATCAGAACAAGAACCCGGGATGGACTTATACTGCTTGAAGTACATGACAATGGAATTGGAATTGACCTTGATAAAGCAAAAAAACGATTATTCAAACCTTTCAGCAGGTTTACAACCAAAGCCGGGGGTACCGGAATGGGGTTGTACCTTGTAAAGAACATCGTAGAAAAAAACGGCGGGTTTATAAAGGTGGAAAGTCAGCCCAAAGAAGGAACTTCTTTTTACTGTCACCTGAAGGAATACCCTATCGATAATTCTTTGCAGTAAAAAAAGACAGCCGGTGTGAATCAGAATTAATAAGGTTAATGCTTTTTCCGGTGAGGAAATTTCGTAGCCGGAGTTGTCGTTTTACCGGTATCCATTCTAAAGCCGGTTAACAACATCAGATAAAAAATACTTCATATATAAGCCGGAGGTTTTAGAGAAGATAGCAGCTTTCTTGCATCCGGCAGGATGTTTAGGAGATAGATGCCTATATAGGTAAATGTAAAGAGGTATAATTTGCATGGATTTATATTTCTAAACCTTGCTTCCATTATTAAATTAGCTCAAATTTGGTACATTTAACCGGAATTGAATAATGAAAGGCATTTAACGGACATCGGCAATTACTATGAAAGCATCAGAAAAGTTTTCCGCCAGAAACAGGATTAGAAGTTTCTCATATGCAATTAGCGGCATTGTCAGCCTGTTAAGGAACGAACACAATGCAAGGGTTCATTTTGCAGCAACGGTTGCGGTTGTAGTGCTTGGCATTCTTTTTAAACTGGCGCCGGCTGAATGGTTATTTATAGTTGCAGCCATAGGATTGGTATTTATTACCGAGCTTCTGAACACTGCCATTGAAAGGCTCTCAGATTTTGTGAGTCCGGGTAAAAGTGAAAAAATCCGGCTCATAAAGGACTATTCTGCAGGTGCAGTGTTAGTTGCTGCGATTACTGCTGTCGTTATTGGCGGTTTTATTTTTATTCCTAAAATTGTTAGCCTGCTTAAATGAACTTTTCAGGTGACTTTCAGTCAAATAAACTTTCGGTAAACTGAACCAATTGTGAGGCCCTTGCCTCTGCCTGATTAATTTGCCTTCAGTGGATTCTGCTGATTTTAATCCGTTAACAGAACCGGTTTCTGAATCTTTATGCTCCTTTTTTTAATTCCTGTTTGTAAAATTGAATTTTTAGTTTAACTTTGTACTTCAAAGTACTTTTAAATGAAAAAAGAAAGGGATTATATTCAGGATATAGCTGAGATACGCTCGATGATGGAGCGGTCTTCCAAATTTCTGTCGCTATCGGGATGGGCAGGAATAATGGCTGGTATTTATGCATTGGCAGGCGCTTTTGTTGCCTGGAGGTTTTTACATTTCAGTCCTGATGGGGTTTATGATGCTGCCCATTCAGCATCCGATCAGCTGAATGTAGTTCTTTTGGCTGCTGTTGTTTTGGTGCTTGCCCTTGGTACTGCTGTTTTCGATTCATTAAAGAAAGCTAAAAAAAGGGGAGAGAAAGCCTGGAACTACACATCAAAACGGTTGGTTAATAGTATGCTGATTCCCTTAGGTTCAGGAGGCCTGTTGGTTTTGATTTTGATTTCGAAAGGGTTAATCGGGTTGGTTGCACCACTAACTTTGTTGTTCTATGGATTATCGTTATACAATGCCGGCCGGTTTACCTATAATGAGGTAAAAGTTCTGGGGTTGGTGGAAATTATACTCGGTTTAATATGCGCCTGGTATGTTGAATACGGCTTGGTGTTTTGGGCGGCAGGATTTGGGCTGGCGCATATAATTTATGGTATATACATGTTTTACAGGTACGAGCAGTGAAAATAACGATAAATGGATTACATAAAGCATTTGAAAGCAGGATACGATTGGGTATCATGTCGGCACTGGCTGTTAACGACAAGCTTGAATTTAACGCCCTTAAAGAATTTCTGGATGTTACTGACGGCAATCTGGCCAGCCATATTAAAGCCCTGGAAAAGGAAAAGTTTATTGGTGTGGAAAAGACATTTGTTGGCAGAAAACCAAATACTAAATATTTTATGACTCAAACGGGTAAAAATGCCTTTGATAACCACCTGAAGGCACTGGAGAATTTAATAAAAGCACAGAAATAGTATTTTTTTTATCTAATAGCTTTGAAATACAAAGTACTTTTAAAAAATAGAAATCATGGAAATGCAACAAAAAACAATTATCGAAACGATTGGACAATACATTCGCCAGTCGGTCACATTAAAACTTCTGACGATTTTTATCCTGATGCTGATGCTTATGATTCCAGTATCAATTGTTTTGGAGCTTATTAATGAACGCAACGCTATGCGACTTGAGGCCATAACTGAAGTCAGCGATAAGTGGGCCAATGAACAGTATGTGTACGGACCGGTATTAACACTTCCGTTTAATAAACAGGTGCTTGAAGATGGCAAATTAAAAACGGAAAGACAGGAAGCACATTTGTTGCCTTCTTTGCTCGCTGTAAATGGAAAAATTGATCCCCAATCGCTGCACCGGGGAATATATGAAGTGGTGGTTTACGATTCCAATCTTTCGTTTACGGGAAATTTTTCCGATTTGAATGATAATGTTGCGGAATTAACGGACAATGAGGTGCTTTGGGATGAAGCCTTTATAACAATCGGTATTTCCGATTTGCGGGGGATTAAAGAAAAGATGACCTTTAACTGGAATGACCGGGATATATTGACAAAACCGGGAACGCTGATTCCGGAACTGGTAGAATCGGGCATAACCGTAAGCAACTTGTTTAACGGAGTCCCGGATGCTGAAGCATTTGAATTTTCGTTTAACCTTCATCTGCAGGGAAGCCGTCACCTGGGTTTTATGCCTTTGGGAAAAGAGACAATTGTAAAGCTTTCGTCCGACTGGCAAGATCCCAGTTTTTCAGGGGCTTTTCTGCCCGATGAGCGCACAGTTAATGAGGGAGGTTTTACAGCCGGCTACAAAATACTGGAATTGAACCGGAATTACCCCCAGTTCTGGACCGGGGAACAGAATGCGGGCAGTATCCAAAGCAGTGCTTTCGGTGTTGACCTGTTGCTGCCGGCGAACGATTACCAAAAAACCATCCGCTCAGCTAAATATGCACTGTTGATAATTTCCCTCACCTTCCTTACTTTTTTTCTGGTTGAAATATTCAATAAGAAAAACGTTCACCCGTTTCAGTATACGCTTATAGGGCTGGCCCTGGTTCTTTTTTATCTCCTGCTGGTCTCCATTTCAGAACATGCCGGATTCAACACAGCTTACCTTATTTCCGGTGGCGCTGTGATTACCATGGTTGGCTTATATGCAAAAGCGGTTTTCAAGAATGCGAAACAACCTCTCGTTTTGGTTATTGTACTGGGCCTGGCATATTCCTTTACATATCTTACACTGCAGTTGCAGGACTACGCCCTGTTGATTGGCAGCATTGGGTTAACGGTAATACTGGCATTTACAATGTACATTACCCGAAACATCAACTGGTACGAACTGAGCTCATTGAAAAAAGCTGATTCTGCTTCAGAATAAACCTTTAGAAGGCGATGAAGTAACGGAACCTGGCATTGCCAGTTTGTATATGACTTTATCAAATATTTATAACGCTAAAACAAAAGAATTATGAATTTTAAAACATTAACGTTTAGCATATTGGGGTGGCTGGTTGGTGCTCTTTTCCTGGCAATCGGCCTGGTGAACACATTTTGGGGAAATGATCCTTTCTTTGGCATTTTTATAATGCTGGCTTCACTGGTTTATTTTCCGCCGTCTATCTCCCTTTTCAGTAACATAACCCGGTTATCCATTCCTTTATTCGTGAAAATTTTACTGGCACTTTTTATTCTTTGGGCAGCTTTGGGAGTGGGTGAACTTTTCGATAAAATACATCTTATGTTGTTGGATTTTTAAAGCTCAATCGTAAAAATCTATGTTTGGGAAGGGTGATGTTACTCATCCCAAACATAATTTTTCTGCATTTAGAGTGCCGGTTTTGTATATGCAGTTGCTCCGTCTAAATGTTGATTTTTGTCCTGTTGTATGAGCTTTGGTTTATCATCTCCTTATTCCTGCAACCAGGCAAGAGTCCTTTCAATACTGCTTTTTCAGGAATTCTCCTGTTGGATTAAAAATATTTAATCGATATGAAAGCATATCAATGGTTCATACCCGGGCCTAATCAAATTCGCAAATTTGCGAATTTGATTAGGCCCGGGGATGGTGATGGTATGGAAAACATAGTAATAAAGATTGTGGGAAAATTCTTATTATAGTATACATTGAGCCCTAAATATGAAATTATCAGAATAACTGTTACCGGTTCATTAAGCTGTGGCTTTGATAGCAGGAGCGGTTTGCAATTATTTGTACAGTTGCTCCGGTATTAAAGCGGACAGGTTTTCTGAATTATAACGGAAGCCTACCTGGTTGATGCTTCCAGTATATTCAGGCTGTCCGGCCCCGAATTGAAAAGCATGTCAAGTATACTGAGGTTTGGTATGAAGCCAAACCGGTCGGAAAAGACCTGTGTGTAGGGTTCAGGATGAAAATGCTCATCGGGAGATGCCTTATGGCTTTTAGGGGTAATGGCTTCGCGAAAGTTGAGTGTTTCCGGGGGAACTGCTTCAAAGTCGGTGGTAAGGTGCAGTTGGGGCTCCAGTTCAAGCAAGTCACACACCGTTTGAAGCGACGATTGGTTAAAGTCGAAAAGGTATTTCCACGACTTTTCAAAGAAAGGGAGGACATCGTCCTGGTAATATTCGAAAAAAGGGGAGGAGTTATAGGCAGAAAAGATTGTACGCCAGTGGTTGCGTTGCCAGTCGGTATCGTATGAGATTTTCAGGTCCCTGATTTTTACTTTCCGGCCGCGGCCTTTCACTACAGGAATAACAAGTGATACCGGGCCATTGGCGGCAAGTATCTCATAGCGGTTTCGGAAGGTTTGTTTTGGAAAGTTCTCAAACGCTTCAATAAAAACCTGTTCATATTGCAGCAGCTTAACCATGTATTGCACCGGAGCAAAAGCGGCAGTACTCAGTAAAATGCTTTTATGCCTTGTCATTGCTTTATCATTATTTTTTTAGCCGATGTTTGTCCATTTTTATCGGAAAGCATTACAACATACATTCCCGGGTGGAGAGAAGAAACGTCAATCCTGACAAACTTGTTGCTTAAATTGGTTTCTGTCCGTATTTTTTCTCCGGTGAGGCTGAAAAATTCAATCTTTTCAATATCATTTTCACTCCTGATGTTCAGTTCACCGGAAGCAGGATTCGGGTAGATTTGATATCCTGATGCATTTTCGGGCCTGAAGGCAATGGTGGTGGGACATGATCCCACCATATTTTCATCGAGCCAGTTCAGGCGGATTGTAATCCACTCTTTCAGTTTAACCACTTCACCTTCATAGGTCAGCGGCTGGTCGCCAACTTCGGGAGCTCCTACATTTTTGCCTAGTATCTGCCACCGCTGAAAATGTCTTTCCTGTGCATTTTGCACAACAGAAGCCACAGAATCTATCATGCTAAATAAACGTTCATCGGAAAGCGTCGTTGAGCGTGCTTCGAAGTACCGGCAGTTTGTTTGATTTTTGAATGTTGAGTCGTAAAAAAGGCGTACCATCCATCCCGGGGATTTAACCCACGGATTACAGTCATTCACCTTGTATGCCCATCCCGAACCATCGGTTGCTTTAAATATGTAGCATTCATTTATATTTTTCCATGCCCAGTCGAAATCCCACACCGGTCCTGCAGCAATTTTTCCGTTCCGGTCTTTGTGAAAGTAGCGGCTTTTTTTAAACCCATCGTTGTTACGGGCTATTTCATTTACAATAAAATAGTCGATGAAACTTTCCACATCGATAAAGTTCCGGTATCCATTGTCCGGATTTGTATACCCTGTGCTGTACAAGGCCCATTCAAAATTATTCACATAATTTCGCAGGTAACTTTTCTGCTGATTGGTAAGCTCGTCCCATTTGGGATCATGATATACGAAATGTACATCATAATGGGGATAGTTTAGCGGATGATAATTCGACAACCAGCTGTCGTTTTCATTATAATAATCTACTTTAAATATGTATCCTCCTGTAACTTCATCTCCTGTATTGTCAGTATCTGTAAGTTTTGCGATATTCAGCCTTGCCTCGTCAGGTTTTATTTTTTCACCGAAAAGATAAATACCTTTATAGTCGTTATTAATAATTACATCCACCAGTCTGGTCCGGGGGGCATAATGACCCAGGCTTTCAAACATTTTATAGGCAAGGACATTTCGCATGAAACTCTTATCGTTGTAATTCGAAAGCAGCACCCAGTCGTTTTCCGCCGGCAGGCCAAGTACCGAAATGTTCAGGTTATGCCCGTCAGACAAGCGGGTTTCGATGCCATAGGGAGTTTGCGGGTATGACTGTGAAGAGGCTCCCCGTTTTTCAATACCTATGTGTCCGTTGAAATCGTTGGGGGTATCGGTAAAACGGTTAATTCCTTGCGGGTTGTCGATAATCTTCATCCGGGCCATAACTTTTGGTTCGTCAACAATTTGCCGGCCTTCAGTATCGATGATAACAAGGGGCAGATCGGTGGAAAAATCGTCGATGCTTTGGGCGCCGGCAATGAAGCAACAAAAGAAGCAAAAGAAAAACACAGCAGGATATTTGATTCTCTTTAATGTCATGTTTTCAACTGGTTTGATTTCATCAAAAATAAGTAAACCCATAATGCATGGGTTAATTTTAGATCAGCTTTTACAAGTAATTTGAGTTTTTGTTGCTTCACCAGACAAATGAAACTTCAATAACTGTAAATTTACATAAGATGTTAAGCTAATGCAGGAAAATAATAATTACATCTCATGGACATGTAAAATCCAATTTTGGTTTGTTTCCGGTCCCTAAGAAAGAAAATAAATTTAATTTAAACAATGGATTTAAAGAGTGAATGGAAATGAAATATGCCTGTCCCCGGATTCGGAAGCAGATATTTATTTCTGCTGAATTTTCACTTGATTAAAATTGTTTGTTTTCAGCGGTATCATATGGAATTCGCATGTCCCGATAGCTATCGGGATTATAATTCCCGTTTGGTGTGCCTTCTAACCCATGCTCATTTCATATGTTAACTTAAAAACCAAAGAATTTCAATTTGTTTAATACTGCTGGTTTTTATTCCTTAAAAAATCTGTTTTCCTCATTATCATCATCCACGTCCAGTTCAATGCCTTCAGGATGGTTTTCCTGACTTCTGCGCAGTTCTATCAGTTCGTTTTCAAGTTTTTGCTCGGTTTTTGTTGAGCGGCGCAGCTTTTTTTCAAGGCCCCACACCCGTGGGTAGAAATAAATGGACGCCAACAGGTAACCTAAGAGTATGCACACAAGCAACACCAATACCATGGGGGCGTTTTGAATTTCCCACATAAACACCGTTATGGATACTTCAAAAGAATTCTGCAGGGTGAATATTACCACCAGGATGGCCAGGATAAGCATTATGATAATAGTTACACTCATAACCTAAATTTTCCTCTAAGATAAAAAAAGGATAACAAAATTATGTTATCCTTTTATGAAAAAATTTGGTCAGCAACTATTTAATAAATTGAAACATCCTCCCCAGGCGGATGTTTTGTGGAAATGATCTATCTTTATTCAGCGACAACCATATAAAACTGGCTTTACCCACAACATGGTCTTCGGGTACAAATCCCCACATACGGGAGTCGGCTGAATTGTGGCGGTTATCACCCATCATCCAGAAATAATCCATTTTGAACGTGTAACTGGTAGAGGCAGTGTCGTTAATCAGGATGGTATTGTTAAGAACCTCCAGTTTATTGTTTTCATAAACACTGATAATTCGCTCGTATAGGGGCAGGTTTTCGATTGTCAGCTGCACTGTTTCTCCCTGTGCAGGTATGGTGATTGGTCCAAAGTTGTCGACATTCCATGGATAATTCCTGTCGTGAGGAAACACCATAGGGTCCCATTCTCCAGGTTCTTCCAATATTTTCTCCACCAGGGTAACGTTTGAAAAGGTTTGCAGTTCTTCTGCCATTTCATCGGTAAGCGGGAACATATATTGTTCGCTGGAGAAGACGGTACGGTCATCCTGGGCGATGTTCAGACGTTCGAGCGCTTTAGGATTAATTGCCGTTCCATTGGTTCTTACCAGGTAGTTGAACTGAATGCCGTCGAAATCTTTCATCGGCTGGCCGTTTACCGAAACCTGACCGCGGTTTATTTCTATAACATCTCCCGGGATGCCAATGCACCGTTTGATGTAGTTTTCGCGTTTATCAACCGGACGGGCCACCACTTCGCCGAAGTTGCGCGGGTCGGTCAATATCCGCTCCCGGCTGTAGGTCCGAACCAGCTGATAGTAGCTTTGGTTCTGCATGTAAAGGGCAACGGTATCGCCCTCCGGAAAATGAAACACAACTACATCATAGTTGTCTACATCGTCGAATCCTGCCAATCGCTTATAGGGACGCTGAATCCACTCCACATACGATTGGGTGGTACGGGTAAGCGGCATGGTATTGTGAACAAACGGGAACGACAGCGGAGTATTAGGCGTTTTTGGGCCATAGGCTACCTTGCTCACAAACAGGTAATCGCCCACCAGCAGCGATTTTTCCATCGATGAGGTGGGTATGGTGTAAGCTTCGATAAAAAACATGCGAATGAAAGTGGCTGCAATAACAGCAAAAATAATGGCATCGATCCATTCCACCACCTTGGTTTGCCTGCCTCCGGGCGGGTCTTTCTTTTTCCAGAAAGCCCAGTGGACCCTTTGGGTGATGTATATATCGAAAATAACAATCAGGCCCAGGAGCCACCAGTAGTTTCCCAGCCAGATTACCCACAGGGTGTAGAGGGTACCAACTACAATGAATTTAAACCATTTGCTGGTGAATAAATCTTTTGTCATTCTATGAAAATTAAATTTTTAACAGGTCTTTCATGGTAAGGATTCCTTTTTTGCCCTGGCTGTATTCGGCAGCAAGCACTGCTCCGAGGGCAAACCCTTTCCGGCTTTTGGCGCTGTGGGTAATCTCGATAAAATCGACTTCCGAATCGTAGCGGACGGTATGTATACCGGGGACTTCCCCCACACGTTCTGCGCGGATTAGCAGTTCGTTTTCGGCAGGAGGGGCTGCTTCGGTCCACCTGTCGATAGCCGGAAGGATTTCAATAATATCGTCGGCAAGGCTAAGTCCTGTTCCACTGGGCGAGTCCAGTTTTTGGGTATGGTGTACCTCAATCATTTCCGGTTTATATTCGGTGCGCGGGGCTATCAGCTGAGCCAGCTTGCGGTTAAGCTCAAAGAAAAGGTTTACACCCACCGAGAAATTGCTGCCGTAAAAAAATGTACCGTTTGTTTCCATGCAGCGGGTATGAACTTCATCGCGGCGCGACAGCCAGCCGGTAGTTCCGCTCACTACCGGTATTCCGGCTTCAAAACATTTATAATAATTCTCAACTGCCTGCCCCGGAATTGTAAACTCAATGGCTACATCGCATTTCTGCAGGTTTTCAACTGTTAAGTCGTGCTGGTTTTCAATGTCGATAATCAATTCAATTTCATGGCCGCGGGCTTTGGCAATAGTCTCAATTTCTTTTCCCATTTTCCCGTAGCCTATCAACGCTAACTTCATGTTTTTTATTTACGGTTCATATACTCAAAACGACAAAGATAATAGTTTAGACAAATGTAGACAGTTTGTAAAGTAACTTAAAATTTTTTCGATAAAAGAACCTTCTGAGGGGTTAAACCGTCATATACATATCTTTACTGCTTAAGATCCATTCGAAAGCATTAATTTTGAAATAAATGATAATGAAAAAAATAAAACTTGTAGCTACCGATCTTGACGGGACCTTTTTAAAGAACGACCGCACCATTAGTTCCCGTAATATGGAAGCGCTTCATCTTTTGGGAGATAAGGGTATTTTAAGGGTTGCTGCCACAGGCAGGAACCTTCGTAAAGTTTCGGAGGTTATTCAACACGATGTGCCTTTTGATTACGTTGTTTATTCTTCAGGTGCAGGAATTTATGACTGGCAAAAAAAGAAACACATTTTTCAGCAAAATATTGATGTGGAAGCAGCATCACTGTTAACCCAATACTTCAGGAAGCAGAACTATAACTTTTCTGTTTTTGCACCGGCACCCGATAATCACCGGTTATGGTTTCACAAAGGCGGCGAAGAATGTGAAGAATTCAACCGTTTTTTTTCATTTCACGATTCCTGGTCACAAGTTTTACCCGTAAATGGAAAATTTCACGAAGGGCTTTGCCAGTTTTTGCTGATTATCCCCGAAAACGAAGAAAAATTTTCATTGCTAAAGAAGGAAATTGAAGTGCAATCGGAACGCATTCGTGTCATACGTTCTTCGTCACCGGTAACCAAAGGCTATATATGGGTTGAAGTTTTTCATCATGAGGTATCAAAAGGACAGGGGGTGAGGCATCTGTGCGATCTGCTTTCCATACCACCTGAAGAGACAGCAGGTGTTGGCAATGATTATAACGATCTTGACCTGTTGAATTTCACTGCCCATTCCTATATTGCCGACAATGCTCCTGAACCGGTTAAAGGCTGGTTTCATCAGGTACCTTCCAACGAGGAGGATGCCTTTTTTCATGCTGTTCAACCCTTACTGCAATAATTTGTTGTAATGCATTGAATATAATGCTTACCTATCATTGAAAAATAAAATAAAATGAAATACCTGTATTTACTTTTCTTCATTTTCATGCTGATTGATGCAACGGCACAGCAAAAATTTAATCTGAGTGATACTATACCTGTTGATCCGGATGTTTCAAAAGGAGTTTTGGAAAACGGCCTGACCTATTATGTCAGGGCTAACGATGAACCGCGTAATCGTGCCGAACTCATGCTGGTTGTAAAGGCAGGTTCAGTTGATGAAGAAGACGATCAGCAGGGACTGGCTCATTTCCTGGAGCATATGGCATTTAACGGTACGGAGAATTTTCCTAAGAATGAACTGATTTCGTATTTTGAATCGATCGGAATGGAATTTGGGCCTGAAATTAATGCTTACACCAGTTTCGATGAAACGGTGTATATGCTGAAGGTTCCGCTCGATTCAGTGCTGTATCTTGAAAAAGGACTCCAGGTGCTTTACGATTGGGCATCGCAGATTACCCTTGCCGAAGAGGAGATAAATAAGGAACGGGGTGTTATACGTGAAGAGTGGCGCGGAGGCCGGAATGCACAGTTTCGAATGATGCAGGAGTGGTTGCCGGTATTACTGCACGACTCAAAATATGCCGAACGGCTTCCCATAGGTGAGATAGAAGTAATTGAAAATTTTCCGCCCGGGGTGCTTCGCCGGTTTTATGACAACTGGTATCGCCCTGAACTGCAGGCAGTGATTGTGGTAGGCGATTTCGATCAGCAGGAAATGGTCAGAAAAGTAAAAGATAAATTTTCCACAATTAAAAGGGAGGAAAATTCACCGGAGCCGGAAATTTATCCTGTTCCTCCGCATGAGGAGACTCTGGTGAGCATTGCTACCGACAAGGAGGCGCAATACCCGATGGCTTTAATGATTTACAAACATCCCCTGGAGATTACTGAAACTGTAGGCGATTACCGTGAAACCATAAAGCGCAGTTTATACAATGCAATGATAAACAGCCGTCTTTCAGAATTGACGCAGCAGGCCGATCCTCCTTTTATAGCAGGGCAATCGGCTTATGCCGATCTGTACGGCCCCCTGAACGCCTATCAATCGATGGCTGTTTGTCACAACGGCCGTATTGAGGAAGGATTTAAAGCGGTATTGCTCGAAAACGAGCGGGTGAAACAATTCGGCTTCACTGAATCGGAGCTGGAGCGTACAAAAAGCTCAATTATGAATCAAATTGAAAGGGCTTATAAGGAGCGCGACAAGCAAAATTCAATAAACTATGCTGAGGAGTACAAACGTAATTTTTTAATGACCGAAGAGCCCATTCCCGGTATCGAAAAGGAGTATCAATATTATCAGGCTTTTCTTCCGGATATTACATTGGAAGAGGTGAATCAACTGTCGAATGAATGGATAACCGAAGAAAACCGTGTGGTGGTAGTAATGGCTCCGGAAATTGAAGGCATGGAGATTCCAACAGAGGAAGAGTTACTGGATTTGTTGAAAGAGGTCGAACAAACTGAATTAGAACCTTATGACGATGCAATAGCTGATGTTCCGCTGATTTCGGATGAACCATGGCCAGGTAAGGTTGTGAATGAGAGGAACGTGGAACGGGTGGATGCTGTGGAATGGACACTTGAGAATGGTGCAAAAGTGGTTTATAAACCTACTGAATTTAAGGAAGATGAAGTTTTATTCAGCGCCTGGAGCCCCGGGGGTACCTCATTGTATAATCAGGAGGATGCGATTTCAGCCGATTTCGCAGCTACAATAATGAGCATGAGCGGTATTGCCAACTTCGATAACATTACCCTTCAGAAAATGCTGGCCGATGAGGTGTTTAGCCTAAGTCCGTATGTTTCGGAACTCAGGGAAGGATTCAGTGGCAATTCAACAGTTGAGGATCTGGAAGTTATGCTTCAGATGGTTTATCTGTATTTCACCCAGCCACGATTTGATGAAACAAGCTTTCAGTCGTATATGACACGTATGGAGGGCGTTCTTCAAAATAAGGCTGCTTCTCCTGAATCTGTATTCCAGGATACCCTTACTGCAGTTTTGAATGATTACCACAAACGTGCAATGCCCATGTCGGTTGAATTGCTGCAGGAAGCAGAATTTAACCGGATAAAGGATATTGGGCAGGAAAGATTTAAAAATGCGGCAGATTTTAATTTCTTTTTTGTGGGAACCATCGATCCCGACACCCTGAAGCCGCTGGTTGAGAAATATATAGGCGGAATCCCATACCTGGATGAAACCGAAGACTGGCGTAATCTGGGTATTGATCCTCCCAAAGGGGTGGTTCAGAAAACAGTAAGAAAAGGACAGGAGGAAAAGAGTCTGCAATACATTGTATTTCATGGTGATTTCGATTATTCTTCAGAAAATGCCATTGAGCTGGATGCAATGGGACGGATTTTGTCAACACGGCTGCTGGAAGAAATCCGCGAAGAACGCGGCGGGGTTTATTCAATTGGTGCAAGCCCTTCTCCTTCGAAATATCCCGAACAGGAGTATAAGATCTACATTCGTTACGGAACCGATCCGGAAAAGCTGGAAGAATTAAAACAGGCAGTGTTCGACGAAATCAGGGATTTTATGCAAAATGGCCCTTCTGAAGAAGAACTGGCGAAAGCTAAAGAAAAAATGTTGCGCGAACGGGAGGTGTCGTTGCGTGAAAACAGGTTCTGGTTAAGCATCCTGAGCAATACCTATTACCTTAAGGATGGCGATTTTTCTGAATTTGGGCAATTTGAGAAAATTGTAAACGACCTGTCCACTGAACAGATGCAGGAGGCATTTAAAAAGTATTTCAATTTCGATAATTATGTGAGTGTGGCGTTGCGTCCGGGTGAATAAAGCAATGTTTGTTATTGAATTACTTGCTGAACATTTCAGATTTTGTTGCTGAAAAGTGTATTTTCGTATGACCAGAAACTTATTTATGAAAATATATACTCCACTGTCTGTTGCCATCCGGCTGGTTATATATTCCTTGTTGATTTTGGCAGCGGCTGAAATGGTGAGGCTTGATGCCTTATTTCCGATGGAAGAGGGATTTTATGGGGAGATAAGTTTTACAGAGTTTTCCCAGGAATTTATTTTGCTTGTACTTTTCATACTTTACCTGGTTGCCGGCAGAAGATATCCTGCAATCAGGCCGGTAGCCAATATTCTGTCGATGGTTTTTCTGGCATCCTTTATCAGGGAGTTTAACAATTTCATCAGCTGGTGGTTTTACCTGGTTTTACCGGTGTTGCTGGTAATGGCAGGAATATTTGTGCGTGAACGTAAAAAAATCAGGCCTGCAACAATAGCTTTTTTTTCTTTGCCTGCCTCTGCCTGGTTCTTTTCAGGTTTTCTTCTTACGTTTTTGTTTAGCAGGCTTATGGGGCGTTCGGCCTTATGGCAGATTCTGTACGATGAGAACAGTTACCGTATTGCCAAAGCGGCAACAGAGGAAGGAATAGAGCTGGCCGGCAATTGTCTTATGCTGATTTCGGCTGTGGAACTGTTCATATCTATGGGTTATATGAAGAGAAAGGAGATGAAATGAAAGTATGCGGTTTCACATTTATCCGCAATGCCGTGAAATTTGACTTCCCGGTGGTGGAAGCTATTCTTTCAGTATTGCCACTGTGTGATCAATTTGTTGTGGCGGTTGGCAATTCAGAGGATGATACCAGGAAACTCATCCAAAACATTCACCCGGGAAAAATTACCATAATTGATACTGTTTGGGATGAAAGCCTGAAGAAAGGAGGGGTGGTTTATGCTGCTGAAACAAATAAAGCGTTTGATGCCGTGCAACAGGAATACGACTGGTGCTTTTATATCCAGGGAGATGAGGCGTTGCATGAAAAGTATTTGCCGGCAGTAAGGCAGGCTATGCTCGACAACCTCAACCGACCGGAAGTGGAGGGCCTTCTTTTCGGGTACAAACATTTTTACGGCACCTATGATTATACAGGTGACTCACGTAAATGGTACCGCAACGAAATACGGATTATCCGCAACAACAAGGCTATACGTTCATACCGCGACGCGCAAGGCTTTCGTAAAAAGGACCGAAAATTGAATGTGGTGCCGGCAAATGCCGAAATCTACCATTACGGGTGGGTGCGTCCTCCGAAATCAATGCAGGAGAAAATCGATGAGGTGCGTAAGTATTATAAAGGCATCTCCGAGGAAGAAGCTGCCAAAAAAGCAGGTGCGAAAGTTTTCGACTACAGCGGCAGCTACGATGCTCTTGCACGGTTCGGGGGCACACATCCAAAGGTTATGCAGGAAAGAATTGCCCGGCAAAACTGGCAGGTGGCCGTCGATCTGAAACGAATCAGGATGAAACCAAAATACCGGTTATTGTACTTTATTGAAAAGAATTTTGGAAAGAGGTTGTTTGAATACAGGAATTATAAGCTGGTAAAATGAAAGCAGCTTTTTCCCGTAGCAAAGAAGTTTCAAGCTACTGCAGAGAATAGTCTAATAAAAAAGGGAGAAACATTTTCGTTAAAAATATTTCTCCCTTTGATTTTAAGTACTGCAACAGTGTGATTGAAATCAGATTCCAAGGTACCGCATCAGTGCCTGTCTGTATTCCTCAATTTCATCGGAGGAGGGGTCATGACTGATTATAATCAGGCTGCAGGCCAGCTCTGAAAGTTTCCAGTCGCGATTGACACCCAGGGCATCGGAGCGATAGACACATGTAATGTGTTCCTGCACGGGCAATCCTGTAAGTTTCAGTATGGCAATTGCTTTTCGCACCGATAAATCGAGGTTGAAATCGGTCGAATGCAGCAGCCTTTTTAACAGCTCACTTGCATAATAACGGTAATTCATTTCGTTCATTCCTGAAATGAACATTTCAATGATGGGGTCAAGGTGGTTGTATTCGTAATATCTTGCTATCATGCCTCAAGTTGTTATGTTGTTAACTGTTATTCCTTAACTCTCTTAATTTTTTGAACAGCTGAATTTCTTCCGGTTTTAAATTTTTTGGGATTACCACATTCAGCTCAATGAACAAATCTCCAAAATTACCGGGTTTGTTGTATACAGGCATTCCTTTTCCTTTCAGCCTGAGTTTACTTCCGTTTTGTGAGCCTTTTGGAACAGGGATACTTAATCTTCCTGCAATGGTGTTAACTTCCTGCTTGCCTCCCAAAACGGCTGTATAAAGGTCGATGTCTGCTTTCTGAATGATGTTGTTGCCATCCAGGCGATTATTATTATCCGATGATACTTTTATTTTTATATAGATATCGCCTTTTGGCCCTCCTGCAACGCCCGGAGCTCCTTTGCCCCTTATGCGCAACTCCTGGCCGTTATAGGCACCAGGTTTGATGTTAACCCTGAGCTTTTCACCATCAACGTTCAGTATCCGGGAAGTCCCGTGATAAGCTTCATGCAGATTGATTTCCATTTCGGCTTGCAGGTCGCTTCCTTTAAAAGATTGAGTGCGGCCTCCATAACCTGCCTGCCGGCCTGCCCCGCCTCCAAAGAAGGCATTAAAGAAATCGGAGAACCCGCTGCCAGCTCCGGCCTGTCCAAAAAGGTCACCTAAATCGCCTTCAAAATAGTAGGAACCACCGCCTGGTGCTCCCTGACCGGCCTGTGAATAGTCGTACGCACCTGCACCTGCATTTTCGTACTGTTTCCAGTTGGCTCCCAGCTTATCGTATTTTTTTCGTTTCTCAGGGTCTCGCAGCACTTCATAGGCTTCGCTGATTTCCTTAAAACGTTCTTCAGCTTCCTTGTTTCCCTGGTTCTTATCAGGGTGGTATTTTACGGCCAGTTTGCGATAGGCCTTTTTGATATCATCCTGACCGGCATTTTTTGAAACGCCCAATGTCTGATAATAATCTTTATAGTTCATTTTTATGAATCATTTTCACTGTTTAAATGAATATGTTTCTACTTCATCTTAAGGATAATGCATGGGTTTTTGTTCAATGACATTACATAATTTATAAGCCTCACGGAGGGGCAAAACAACAATAAACAGGGGGAGAGGAATATTGGGTGATTCTTATGGCATATACTGCTGAATTCTTTTTTAAAAACAGTACATCTGTATAAATTATCTGTTCCATATACCATCATTAAAATATATTCCAAATACATCATCAAATTAGACGCCATTTGTGCTTCAGGTCAGATTGTCATTTTTATAAGCTCAAAAAACAGGAATAAAATAATAACATTAATACCTCCATAAAAGGGTAGATAGAAAATAAGGTGAGACGTTAACTTATAAAATAAAAATACGTAAATTTAATAATAGGAATAAAATGGATGTCATATTAAATCCCTGAAAGTTAATCATGAATCAGTCATCCATAGATAAATTGCACGAAATCATATTGGAGAATCTTTCCAATGAAAACTTTGGCCCTGAACAGTTGGCTGCCAATATAGGTATGAGTCATTCTGCACTTCATCGGAAGGTAAAGGAGCAATACAACAAAACAATCAGCCAGTTAATTCGAGAAGTGCGTTTACAGAAGGCAAAGGAATTGCTTCAGAACGAGCAAGTGTCGGTTTCTGAAATTGCCTATCAGGTGGGTTTTGGAAGTCCTACTTATTTCAATAAATGCTTTCATGAATTTTATGGGAAATCACCTGGTGAATATAGAAAAAAGGATGTAGAACAATTAGATCTTAATCAAAACGAACATAAAACGAGCAGTAAGAAAATTTTAATTATTGGAATAGCTGTCGTTTTAATAATTGCTTCTGTTTCTGTTTTTTTTCTTTCATCGGATAGCTTTCCGTTTAAGCCGTCTTCAGGATCTGAAAAGATTTCAATAGGTATTTATCCATTCAGGTATTTAGGTCAAAATCCAGAAGAACGGTATCTGTCTGATGCTCTTATGGAGGCAATTATGTTTAATATTTCAGGTATAACCAATTTTGAAGTGGAATCCCGATATTCCATGGAAATGTACAGAGAATCAGGGAAATCAATAAATCAAATTGGGCGTGAACTGGATATTGATTTTTTGCTTGAGGGAAGTTTTCAAAAATATGGAAACCGGGTTAAATTAATTTTACGGTTAATCCATACAAATGATGAAAGCACTGCCTGGAATGATGAATATGAATTTGACTGGAGCAATGTTTTTAAAGTTCAAAGCAAAGTAGCCCAATCTATCGCTGAAGAACTGAATACTGTTGTGACTCCGGAAGAAATTGTGCAGTTTGAAAAAATACCTACTTTCAGCCTGATAGCCTATGATTTTTTTCAACGGGGCAGAGAAGAACTTTGGAAATATGAACTGAACTACGCAAACACTGACGCATTGGCTGTGGCAGAAAAGCTTTATAATGATGCGCTTAAATACGATTCTTCCTTTGCACAGGCCTATGTTGGTCTTGCATGGGTTTCATGGTACAAACACTATTGGGCAGATTACCTGATGGATAATTTTCTGGATTCAGTATTAATTCTGGCGGATAAAGCTTTACTTTATGATCCTTTTCTTCCGGAAGCGCATTATTTGAAGGGGGAGTATTTTCGAATAACAGGTGCCCGCTTAAAGGCGGATAAAGAATATTCCACAGCACTTAAAATTAATCCCAACGACTGGATGGCTTACCTGGGGATGGGTTATTTATATCAGCATGACGATGCATTAAAATCTATTGAAAATTTCCATCAGGTTGTAGTGCGAAATAATGGCAGGAATCTTCCTGCTGTTTTAAGAAGTTTGGCTTCCGCTTATGCTTCTGCCGGATTCACAGAACATGCTTTAAAATTCGCAAATAAAGCCTTCGGTCTGGATAGCGATTCAGCTAAATATTTTTCATTGCTTGGAGGTGCAGAATTATTGAAGAGTGATTATAAAAAAGCACTCGATAATTTTAATGTTGCTTTCAGAATTGATTCTACAGATATAGAATTACTGAATTGGATGGGATGGAGCTGGACTTGCCTGGCGAAGTATGATACTGCTTTATTCTTTTATAACAGGATCGCAGGCAAAATTAATGATCTGGGTGTTCGGCAAATTAATAATTTACACCGGATCGCCTATGCCAATTGGCAAAACAGTAATATAGAGAAAGCCAATTATTTTTTTGATCAGCAATTAGCATACTGCAATAAAGCACTTGAAGAAGGAAGGTATTACTCCGATTATATGCAGTATGACCTTGCTGCAGTTTATGCATTTAGGAACGAGAAAGAGCTTGCATATGAACATCTCAGGAACTTCATCTCAAAAAAAGACATGATTCCGCTTTGGTTCTTAATTGTGGTAAAAATAGACCCATTGCTTGATAATTTAAGGGGAGACCATGAATTTGAACGGTTTGTTGCTGATATAGAGACAAAGCATCAGGTTTGTCACGATAGGGTAAAAAAATGGTTGGAAACTCATGAGCTTTAACATTTAAATGCAGTGGAAAGAATTAAACAAAAATTGCTTGAGTTAATTGATGCAAATTTAGCGAATGAAAATTTTGGCCCTGAACAATTGGCTGCCAAAATGGGGATGAGCCATTCTGCACTTCATCGGAAAGTAAAGGAACAATACAACAAAACCATCAGTCAGTTAATAAGAGAAATGCGCCTGGAGAAAGCGAAAGAATTGTTACAGAATGAAGATCTGTCGGTTTCCGAGATAGCTTATAAAGTTGGATTTGGAAGCTCGACTTATTTCAATAAATGTTTTCATGAATTTTATGGGAAATCGCCTGGTGAATACAGAAAAAAAGAAGTAGAGCAATTAGATTTTAATCAAAAGGAACATAAAACGATAAGTAAGAAAATTTTAATTACTGGAATAGCTGTCGTTTTAATAATTGCTTCTGTTTCTGTTTTTTTTCTTTCATCGGATAGCTTTCCGTTTAAGCCGTCTTCAGGATCTGAAAAGATTTCAATAGGTATTTATCCATTCAGGTATTTAGGTCAAAATCCAGAAGAACGGTATCTGTCTGATGCTCTTATGGAGGCAATTATGTTTAATATTTCAGGTATAACCAATTTTGAAGTGGAATCCCGATATTCCATGGAAATGTACAGAGAATCAGGGAAATCAATAAATCAAATTGGGCGTGAACTGGATATTGATTTTTTGCTTGAGGGAAGTTTTCAAAAATATGGAAACCGGGTTAAATTAATTTTACGGTTAATCCATACAAATGATGAAAGCACTGCCTGGAATGATGAATATGAATTTGACTGGAGCAATGTTTTTAAAGTTCAAAGCAAAGTAGCCCAATCTATCGCTGAAGAACTGAATACTGTTGTGACTCCGGAAGAAATTGTGCAGTTTGAAAAAATACCTACTTTCAGCCTGATAGCCTATGATTTTTTTCAACGGGGCAGAGAAGAACTTTGGAAATATGAACTGAACTACGCAAACACTGACGCATTGGCTGTGGCAGAAAAGCTTTATAATGATGCGCTTAAATACGATTCTTCCTTTGCACAGGCCTATGCTGGTCTTGCACGGGTTTCATGGTATAAACACTATTGGGCAGACTACCTGATGGATAATTTTCTGGATTCAGTATTAATGCTGGCGGATAAAGCTTTACTTTATGATCCTTACCTTTCGGAAGCTCATTATATGAAGGGGGAGTATTTTCGGTTAACAGGTTCCCCACTAAAGGCGGAAAAAGAATATTCCACAGCACTTAAGATTAATCCCAACGACTGGATGGCATACCTGGGGATGGGTTATTTATATCAGTATGTTGATGAATTAAAGGCTATTGAAAATTTCCATCAGGTGGTAATGCGAAATAATGGCAGGAATCTACCTTCTGTTTTAAGAAGCTTGTCTTCCGTATATACTTCTGCCGGATTCAAAGAACATGCCTTAGGATTCGTTAAAAAAGCCTTCGAGCTGGATCGCGACTCAACCAAATATTTTTCTTCGCTTGGAAATCTAGAGTATCTGAAAGGTGATTATTTAAAAGCACTCGATAATTTTAATGTTGCTTTCAGAATTGATTCTACCAATATAGATGTGCTGAATATGATGGGATGGTGCTGGATTTGCATAGCAGAGTATGATACTGCTTTATTCTTTTACAACCAGTATGCCGACAAAGTTGATCTGAGCTTACTGCAACCTAATAATCTACACAGGATTGCATATGCCAATTGGAAAAATGGCAATAAGGAGAAAGCCAATTATTTTTTTGATCAGCAATTAGCGTACAGTCAAAAAGCACTTGAAGAAGGAAGGTTTTACTCTGATTATATGCAATATGATCTGGCTGCTGTTTATGCATTCCGGAACAAGAAAGAATCTGCATATGAAAATCTCAGGGACTTTATCTCTAAAAAAGACATGATTCCGCTTTGGTTCTCCATCCTGGTAAAAATAGATCCTTTGCTTGATAATTTAAGGGGAGACCCTGAATTTGAGCGATTCGTAGCTGAAGTAGAAGCAAAACACCAGGTTTGTCATGATCGTGTAAAAAGTTGGTTGGAAACTCATAAACTGTAAAATCAGGAAAAACAGTGGAAAGAAACTTTAATCAAAAGTTGCTGGAGGTGGTTGAGGATAACCTTTCCGATGAAAATTTTGGTCCGGAACAACTGGCTGCCAGAATGGGGATAAGCTATTCCTCCTTGCACCGGAGAGTGAAAGAAAATTTCAACAAAACCCTTAGTCAGTTGCTCAGGGAAAAGCGGTTGGAATTAGCAAAAGAGCTTCTTCAGAAGGAAGATTTTTCGGTGGCTGAAGTTGCTTACCAGGTTGGTTTTGGAAGTCCCTCTTATTTTAATAAATGTTTTCATGAATATTTTGGAGTAGCGCCGGGTGAATATAAAAAAGGTAGAGAATTAAAATCAAATGAAACGTCAACATCGAAAAAGAAATTAACCAAAGCACTTTCCTATATTTCTGGTTTGTTTTTTCTTATAGTATTTGCCTACTGGTATGTCGGAGGAAATTTTTCTATTCTGAAAATTGAATCTCCGGTTGAAATATCCTTGGCAGTCCTTCCTGTAAAGTATATCGGTCTGCCTGATTATCAATATCAGGCTGAGGGTTGCATGGAAGAGATTTTGGACAGGTTAATGAAGATTGAAGATTTAAATGTTGTTTCGAGAACTTCTGTCGAAAAATACCGGATAACTTCCAAATCAATTAAAGTTATTGGGAAAGAGCTAAAAGTTTCCGCATTACTGGAATCCACTTTTCAGAAAACAAATGAGGAGCTGACTCTTTACTTAAAACTTTATAAGACAGAAAATGAAAGGTTAATCTGGAGGAAAAAGTTTGAGGGTAACTCTGAAAATGCCTCTGTTTTTCATAGCGAAGCAGCTCAAATGGTAGCTCAGGAATTGCATGTACAGCTAACCCCCCAGGAAAAACAATTTTTAGTAAAAATTAGTGATACCAATGTTGAAGCCCGTGATTATTTCCAGCAAGGAATGAATCAGTATTTTATTTATCAATTGGATAACACGAAGAAGGAATATCTTGAGAAAGCTGCAGGCTTTTTTGAAAAGGCACTTGCTCTCGACTCAACTCATGCACCCTCTTATGCCGGACTGGCAACTATGTATTGGGAAAAAAATTACAATGCAACCTATTTTGATGAAAATTTTTTGGATTCTGCTTTTCAATTGGCTCAATCCGCCTTAGATTATGATGAGCACCTGGAAGAAGCTTATTTGATAAGGGGAAAATATTTTTATGAAATGAACGAAGACCGAAAAGCTTTAAAGGAAATTCTGAAAGCTTTGGAAATTAATCCTAATCTTTGGGAAGCATACTCGGTTTTATCCCAAATTTATACATGGCGGCAACCTGATTTTATCAGAGCTATACAAAACGGACAAAAAGCTGTACTATTAAATCAGGGGAACGGACTGGCAAATCTTCAAAAGATGCTCGGATTTGCTTTTTCCTGTGCAGGTGTCAAAGATGAAGCAATAGCGCATTTTATTAATTCATTTGATTTAAGCGAAAGCAGTGATTCATCAAATTATTTCCTGTCATTAGGAACCCTGGAACAGTATTTCGGCAATTATTTTGAGGCAGAGAAATATCTGAATAAGGCCCTTGAATTTGATTCCACCAATGTGTTTTTATTGCGTCGATTAGGAGGAAATTATCATCTTTTAAGAAATTATGGGAAATCGTTGTACTATTACACAAAATGGATGCAGCAAAAAGATTCCTTGAATATTCTCGATTTGGGAGAAGCGCACCGTATTGGACTGGCTTATCACAAAACAGGGCAAACTAAAAAGGCAGATGAATATTTTACAACGCAGGTAAAATACTGTCTTCAATCTATTGAAAAGAATCGTGATTTTGCACAAAGCCAAAGAGCTTATTACGATTTGGCAGCGGTTTATGCATTCCTGGGGAAAAAGGAAGAAGCTTACCAGTTATTGGATAAATTTATAAAAAATGAATCCTTTCCTCTTTGGTGGGTTAATCTGGCCAAGGATGACCCTTTGTTTGAAAAAATTGCACATGAAAAACGGTTCAACGAACTGCTTGCACTAATGGAAAAGAAATATCTGGCAGAACACGAACGAGTAAAAAACTGGATGGAAGAAAATGATTTTTCCCGTTGAATAAGTCAACCTTTGCTGAACATATTAATTTTCTGACAGAAAATTATAACACTTGAAAAATATTTTTAATGATTGATAAAAGATTGTAATCATTTTGATAAATGATTCATTCACTTTCCGCCTTTTAATTCAGACATTGTAATTATAAACTTTAAAATTACATGTCATGAAAAAGTTAAGCTTTTGGATTTGCTTGTTATCGTTTTCATTTTTTTCAATGAGGGCAATAGCAAATCCTCCTGTAAATGAATCAGCAATTGCTGAGAACTCTGAGATGAATATTGTTAGTGATAATCATTCAAGGCCATTTAAAAACACAACTATCTATCCCCTTGATGTACCCGGGTTTGGATTTGGAAAGGCGACTCACCTTGGTTTTTTTACAACAGATACTTATTTCGATCCTAATACTGGCATGGGGACTGAAACAATGTTTGCAGCGGATGGTTCAGAATTGGACTTAATTTGGACTTGGAATCTTGAAAATAACACCGGAACGTGGCAAGTCACAGGCGGTTCCGGTCGTTTTATTAATGCAACTGGCGGTGGTGAATGGACTGGTAATTTTACCTCTGACAATATGTTTTTCATCCTACACGGTACAGGCTCTATTGCATATTGATTTTAACAGAAATGAAGTATTTAAACTTCGTAAAAATACAGTTTGATTTTTTTATAACTTAAAATTACATGTCATGAAAAAGCTAAATTATTTTTTTCTTTTTGTATTTATTGGCGTTCTTATTTCCGGTTGTTCAGAAATTGAAACCAATCAGGACCTGTTGAACCCGGACAATGATTTGGAACTCAAAAAAGCAAAAGTACCCATCCCGGCAAAATGCTGGCTCACCAGCATACCTGATTTTTCGCAGCCCTCTGTTTTATGCACCCCTGAAGAACTTAAAGTTGACGCTGTAGCTGGCGGTAATATGTCGGGACATGAAGCACACGGTGGAAAACTCGACACTGAAAAAAGTACCTGGGAGGTTGTCAGTTGTGAATTTGATTACGAAAACATGGAGATTACCGAATACATTACAGGTAAACATACCATGATGAACGGTGACTACTACAATTATGAAGGTGCTCTTACCGTAAATACTGTTGACGGAGCGATTGCAGGTGTTGTTAATTCTTATGGAGGCGTTGGTAAATTTGAAGGGGGCACTGCAGAAGTATTCATTACCGGATTACTCGATTTTGATACCGGTATTGCCACAATGCAAGGCGAAGGTTTCTGGGATTTCAGCGATTGAATACATTTCAATTATCAGCTAAAACTATCCCTGTTCTTAAAACGTTTGGTTAACCCTCAGTCACATTTTCCGGGTATCTGATTCCAGGTCACATGAACCGGAAACTAATTTTTACTTCACAATCTTAAAAAATGAAGTGAAAAATCTTTTCTGACGAATAAATGTAATTCCTGGAATATAAGTTAAAGATTTGCAGGTATTGTTAAATCATCTGCCAGATAACTACTATGTTACACATGACTTTTTGATGCAACTTTACATCAGGAATGTTTTTATTGTTTAACAAAAGTCTCAAAGCCATGAAGACACTATTTTTAATTGCAGTATGCCTGGCAGTAGCTGCCATGGCCGCTGCACAGGAACAGCATCCGGATCGGGAGGAACAGCATGTAATTCTACCCCAATTCGATGGTAAGAAGTTTGAACTGCTTACTACGGGTACGGAGTGCAATTCTCTAGAGGATTACCTTCGGGGTTGTGCATGTTATCCTGAAGAGTGTATTAAAAAAGAAGTAGAAGGTACTGAGGTTGTTGAGTTTGTGGTTACACCCGAAGGGACACTGACTGCCTTTTATGTGATAAACAGCCTGTCACCTGAAATCGATGCTCATGTAATCAGCTTGTTAAAGAAGACCAGCGGCATGTGGAAGCCCGGTAGAATTGATAACCGTATCCTTCCGATGAGAACTGAAGTGAGTGTTGTTTTTAAATGGAATGAGTTTAGGGAATTGAAAGCTGCAGACTTCAATGAGAAAGCAAGAATGTATTTTGAAAAAGGCAGCAGGCAACTGTTGGTCCATCGTAAACCGGAGAAAGCAATCAAACATTTTAATGCCGGCATCAGGTATTTGCCGAAAAATGAATCGTTGCTGATGCTGAGAGGAATCTGCCGTTATGAACTTGGTGATGAAACCGGCGCCCTGAACGATTGGGCCCGGATGAAAGAACTGGAAAACAGCCGCATCGAATTTCAGCAGTATGCTGAAAGCCTTTATGGATTTAAAGGCTATGATGAACTATCGGAATTAATGGTTCAGTAATTTCAAAAATGTATGTGAAGCATAAAAAACAAAAAGGCTTTGGAATTGGCCTGTTAAATAAGATTCCATAGATTTTAATTTTGAAAAAAGAACCACTTTCTTAAAAGGGAGTGGTTCTGTTTTTTTTATTATTTTGAAACATCCTGGGATTCTTACAAATATTTATAGTTTTATAAAACAATAACCAATTCATTTCATTTTCTTTCTGTTAAAAATCCTATTTTTAACCTCACCTGATTGTTTTTAATAATTCAGGAGCTCATTACCGATAAAGGGATCTTAATAAAATAGCCTGCATGAGAATTTTTTTCTTAATCCTGTTGCTGTTTGCTGTAATCTCTTCGTGCCGGAAGCCTTCCGATGGTGCGGAATACATTCTGCGACTGGGGCACCAGGGCAATGAAAAGGATATCTGGCACCGTTCAGCATTGTATTTTGCTAACGCTCTGGATTCTCTCACCGGGGGGTGTGTGGAAGTTCAGGTTTTTCCTGCCGAGCAGCTTGGCGCTGAGCTTGATATTATACGCAGCATACGGGCCGGCATTGTGGAAATGACAATTACCGGCGAAAGCATGCAGAACTGGTCGGGGATTACTGCACTGCTGGCAGTACCTTACCTGATTAAAGATTCAGAGCACCTGAAGCAGGTGGTGGAAGGGGAGACAGGAGAAGAGATTGCCGGTGAAATGATTCGTGAAATAGGCTTAAGGCCTGTCGGTTATTTTGAACGGGGCCCCCGTCACCTGACCTCCAACCGGCCGGTTACCCATCCCGATGACCTTAATGGACTTATATTGCGTGTTCCCAACGTTCCTCTTTTTGTAAGTGTATGGCAGGCATTGGGAGCCAAGCCTACTCCCATGGCCTTTTCTGAAGTATTTACTGCCCTGCAGCAGGGGACCGTTGAGGCGCAGGAAAATCCTTTTGCCCTTATCTACAGCGCAGGATTATATGAAGTGCAGGAGTACCTGAACCTTACCCGCCATGTTACCAGCTGGATTTATATGGTTATTGGTGAAAAGCAGTTCAAGTCACTTCCTGAAGAGTTGCAGGGGAAAGTGCTTTTAGCCGGCAGGCTGATGCAAAAGTATCATGAAAACGAATTTATAAAGCAGGAAGAATTTTTGCGAAAGCAGCTGGAAGACCAGGGGATGGTATTCATTGAGCCTGATATAGAGGCTTTCAGGGAAAAGGCAGAGGATGCTGTGCTGGAAGTATTGCCCGATGAGTATAGACCTTTGTATCTAAGAATAACTGAATCAGGCGGGGAGCAATGAACCTAATGAAAAATATAAACCGATTGTTTAAAGCCGGTGCTTTGGTGAGCCTGGTATCGATGATTGCTGTAGTTACCCTGCAGGTATTTACCCGGTATTTTATGGAAAGCAGTCCGCACTGGACAGAAGAAGCAGCCCGTATGCTGTTTATTTATGCCGTTGCATTCGGAACAGGAGCAGGCATTAAAAACGGTGATTTCATCCGGCTTGACCTGATCGAGAAATACCTCTCTCCGGGAGCGGAACGATGGCTTGATGTTATTACCGATTTGATTATTTTGGTATTTGCTTTGTTCCTGATAGCTGGCAGCATTCAGTTTATAAGGTTGGGAATGGATGAGTTATCGCCAGCATTGCGAATAACGATGGGATATGTATTTATCAGCATTGCCATAATTGGCCTGGCCATTATCTTGTTCACAGCAGTTCATCTCTGGCAAAAACTTAAACCTAAATCGTAAGCTATGGTATGGATTATGTTCCTAATATTTTTTCTGTTACTTTTTCTCCGGTTTCCAATTGCTTTTGCTTTGGGTATATCCACGCTTTCCTACCTGCTGGTGGAAGGTTTTCCGCTGGTTACATTACCTTTGAAAATGTATTCAGGTATCGATGTGTTTGTGCTGCTTTCCATTCCCGGGTTTATTCTTGCCGGTAACCTGATGAATTCATGCGGGATGACCGACCGGATTATCCGGTTCAGCAATAATTTACTGGGGCATATCCGGGGAGGGCTTTCGCTTGCCAACATCGGGGCCTCAATGGTGTTTTCAGGTATTTCGGGTACTGCTATTTCCGATACGGCTTCCATCGGCTCGGTAATGATTCCTGCTATGAAAAAGGAAGGTTACGATGCAAGTTTCTCCTGTGCCGTTACCGCTGCTTCCTCAACAATAGGCCCTATTATTCCGCCGAGCCTTCCTATGATTATAGCAGGCTCGCTTACCGGATTATCCATCGGAAAACTCTTCCTTGCCGGAGCCATTCCTGGTCTCCTGCTTGCAATTGGGCTGGGAGTGGTTTCATACAGTATTTCGATACGGAAGAATCATCCCAAACAACCAAAGGCAACATGGAAACAAAGGGGCGGCAGTTTTATCCATGCCTTTTGGGCACTGCTTATGACCTTTCTTATTCTTTTTGGCATTATTGGAGGAGTTTTCACTCCTACTGAAGCATCAGTAATGGCAGTGTTGTATGCATTGTTTGTCGGCATATTTTTTTACAGGACACTGACATGGAAAAATACTGCTACTGTATTGGTTAACTCCGCAGGAGTGACTGCTTCCCTAATGTTGCTGGTTGGTTTTGCCAATTTATTCGGCTGGATTCTGATCATTGAGCAGGTTCCGCAGAGTTTGGCAGAACTGCTTTTAACTATTACGCAGAACAAGTTTCTGCTGTTGCTGTTAATCAACATCCTGCTCATTATTGTAGGCTCGTTCATGGAGACCATAGCCGCCCTGCTGATTGTTTATCCGATACTGCTGAATGTTGCCGTGTCAGTGGGAATTGATCCCATTCAGTTTTCCGTTATTGCCGTGCTGAACCTCATTATCGGACTAAATACACCTCCGGTTGGTGTGTGCCTTTTTGTTGCTTCAGGCATCGGAAAGGTGTCGGTAGAAAAAGTAGCCAAAGCAGGTTTTCCTTTCCTGCTGGTAAGTATAATCGTTCTGCTGCTGGTCACTTATATTCCTGCTATATCTATGTTCCTTCCCGGATTGTTTGATTAAGCAACGATTGCTATTAAAAAACAAGTTGGGTTTTCCCTTTTGGAAGGTCAAAGCAGATTATAGTTTCTGTTCCGGTAGTAACAAAAGTCCCTGCTTTTAAATTTTTTAATTGCTGTATCTGTTGCAGGGGACGTGAACTTTCTATGTATGGATTAATAAGTTTTGTATTGGTTTTAATTGTAAAATCAGGAGCTCCAAAAGGTGCATTAAACCGGATGCTTTTTTCATCAGCATGTATTTCAGTTAATTCTTTTGCCGCCCAGTAGCGCGAAATCTCGCTAAGCTTCATCCAGAGCAAATTATCGTATTTTTGATGGAGGCGTTCTTTAATCTGTTTTAGAATATTAAATCCTGTTTTATCTCCGTTAAAATAAATCCCGGGCCAGTGGCAAACCATTATTGCCGGTTCACCGCTGTCGATAACATCCACCATTCTGCCACTTTTTAAATCTGCCGTGATGAATTTATCGGTACTTCCTGGAACCAGACCGTCCCAGCCTCCAAACCAGTCGCCTGTGCAGCCGATTATGGAAACCACACATTTCGGATCGTCGGTATTTAATCCGGAGGCGAATTTCACCTGCGGAGCAACACTTTCTCCTTTCTCCGTATACAGATCGCGAAAATAATGCGGTATTTCAGCACCGTAGACATCCCTTACGGCCTCAAGCGTTCCAATGGCAAGATTATCCTTGTTTCTGCTTGCGTAACCACCCGGAGTGGTAAGTCCTTCACATTGCAGTCCGGCATCCTTTAATATGCGCAGTGCGTATGCCTGGTAGGCTGCCAGTTCATCGGCACTTTTATCCTGGCTCCATTCCCAGTTTTCCATGTATTGGGGAGTGGCATAAGGATAGGGTTTCCCGGTTTTTATGTCGATGACCCTTGTGTGGCTGACCATTTCGGGGTGGATATCCCAATTGGGTACAATAACTTCCCTGATTAGGTTAAGGCTTTCTTCCAGCTCACGTTTTGTCCAGCCGGGGATGAAATGGCTCACCCAACCGGTGCAGGCAGGGTAAGGAACAACACTGTATTTGCCCTTCACCCCGTTTTCAGCCGTCCATTCACCAAATTCCCGTACAAAACTATCGGGAATTTCGCGTGGTAATTTGCGCCAGTTTTGCCTGTAGTTATCGGGAAAAACTTCAGCAAACTGAGGAATTCCATAATGCGCCATGTTAACAAGGCATGTGGAATCGTCGATTATCAAACTAACCGGCACCCTGTTTCGCGGATTTAATACTTCAATATACCCTGATTTTACTGAGAAGTCAGCAGTTGATGGTGTAAAGGCAAGTGCTGTTCCTGCAACTACTGTTGATTTTATAAATGAGCGCCTGTTGTAATTCATATTGCACCAATTAAAAATTGATGAAAGTTAATGAAAATATTGCAATCAGGCTGGTGATCAGGCTTTATTGATTGCGACTGAGAAAACATGGATACCGGAAGGTTTCATTCAGGGCAGATTGCCAACTGCTAATTAATTTTTATCTCTAATCATTATCTTTGCTTCAAATCCGGATGTTGTCAGGAGCTACGAATGCTGCCAAGTATTAGGAACTGTGTATAAACCAACAGCCTCCAGCTTTTATGGGAAAATCTGAAGTCTCTCATTTCAGATTTCACGGCTACTAATTTGTTTTAGTTATTTTTATTGTGTTGTTAATAAGTCAGTAGCAGATTTTGTTTCCTATAGGTTGAAAAAACAGGAAGCTTTTCTTTTCTAGCTGATGAACAAGCTCTTTCCCGGGTATTCGGGGTCGCAGGTCAGATTTACTTTCAGTTTACGCAAGCCTGCCTCATCGCCTGGCGAGGGAATATGGGTAAGGTGCACCTCGCAATCCTGCAGATACTTTAATTTCTCAAGCGCCATTTGCCCGGCCGGGTTCGATAAGGCACTTATTGAAAGCACAATTAAAGTTTCATCTACATCAAGGCTGGTCATCTTACCTTTAAGAATATCTTTTTTAAGGTGATTCACTGAATCAATTATGTTTTGCGGAATCAGGTACATATTGTCGGGAAGACCCGCCAGATGCTTTGTTGCGTTCAGGATAAGGCTTGAGGAAGCATGCAGTAAAGGAGAGTTTTTTCCGGTGACAATTGTTCCGTCAGGCAGTTCCATTGAGGCCCCGGAATAGGTTCCCTTATTGCCTTTGCCGGCTGCTTCAGCATCCTTTGCCGCCTCTCTGGCCGGCAGTACCACTTTACGATCTTCAGGCTTTGCAGTTACCTTAATCATGGTGGCTTTAATGCGTTCAAAAACCTCTTTGTCGGTATATCCCATGGCATATTCCACGGCACTTCTGAAGTACCGCCTGATAATTTCCTGGTGTGCTGCTTCTGAAATAATGCGGTCATCAACGATACCGGCACTGGCACGGTTAACACCCATGTCGGTTGGCGACTGGTACATCGATTCTCCGCCGGTTATCTTTTCAATTATTCTCTTCAGGAGATGAAATGCGTCAATGTCGCGGTTGTAATTTACAACCTTTTCATTGTACGCTTGCAGGTGATGATCATCAATAAGGACCTTGTCGTCCAAATCAACGGTTGCAGCCTCATAGGCAATATTCACCTTATGGTCGGCAGGCAAATCCCAGATGGGGAAGGTTTCAAACTTTGCGTATCCGGCTTTTATGCCTCTTTTATATTCGTGGTAGAGATTGCTGAGGCAGGTGGCAAGTTTACCGCTGCCCGGTCCGGGACCTGTAACTACAACTATGGGTTTTGTGGTCTCGATGTATGGATTTGCACCATATCCTTTATCGCTGACTATTAACTCAATGTCAGTGGGATAACCTTTGGTGGGGGAGTGCAGGTAAACTTTAATGCCTCTCATCTCCAGCTTGTTTTTAAAAGCTTTCGCAGACGGTTGGTTCTGGTAACGGGTAATAACAACAGCTGTTACCTGTATACCCCATTGCCTGAAGTCATCAATGCTCTTTAATGCATCAACATCGTAGGTAATACCAAAATCAGCCCTTATTTTATTACGTTCAATGTCGCCGGCATGGATGCATAAAATAATATCGATATTATCTTTTAATTGCTGCAGCAGCCGCATCTTTACATTAGGGTCGAATCCGGGAAGCACGCGGGCAGCATGGTAGTCGTACAGGATCTTTCCGCCGAACTCCAGGTAAAGCCTGTGATTGAAACGGTTTACCCGTTCAAGAATAGCCTCCGTTTGCTCCCTGAGGTATATTTCATTATCGAATCCGGTAGGTTTATTGTTGTTTATCATCCTTTTTTTCTCCCTTTCGTGCTTATATTCTCCACGGCCCCAAAATTCGGAAAAATTTTAGGTTCCCAAAATTTCCTGCCTAAAAAGAAATTAAAAAAGAAATCAACTGTATTTATTTTCATTTCCACCGTTCTGTGATTTAAAAGGAATGAAGAGCATCGGGAAGGCACCTTTACTTCCATTGGCTGAATACAATGGCATACAAATCAGTCTACATGATTATTATATTTGAATTGTTCATTAAGCTTAATCGCATCCCATTTTAGCTTTATAAACATTGAGAGCCTTTTTTAGTAAAACCTGTAGTTGCAGAACCGTTTATATCAGATTATAATTTTTTTATTAAAAGCCTCTTAATACCAGGTAGGCACCAATGGGTTCATAAATAGTCAAATTGTTGTGAGAGAGTGATTCCATTATTCAGGTTTGTGTGTGTTTTCCAAAAAATTCCGATAGGAGGAATTTTCATTCAGCTTTGTTTTTTTAATTACAGAAATGGTTCCATCTGTTTCAAGAATAACGGCTTCCACCTCATTCAGGCTGCTTATATTTTTCTTTCTTACTGCGCCCAACAAATCATCCTTCCGCAACCGGTCTTTTCGTAAATTCTTTTCCAGAAAGTTACCGTTGTAATAAAGCAGGGAAGGTTGAGAGGTAATGAGCCGGTGAAACCAACTCGAACGTACTTCAATGAATGATACTACATACTGAAGGGAAACCAGTAAAAGAAAAGAAAACACCGCCTCTGAAATTGAAACCTGTTTGGCAGTTAATATGCGTCCAAAGGTAGAACCTAACGCAACAGTTACAATAAAATCAAAGGCATTCATACTTGCCAGGGTCCTTTTCCCGGTAACCCGCAACAGGGCGACTACACCTGCATAGGTAATGACTCCAACTACCAATATCCTGATAATCGGCTCCCATCCGTTCCAAAGAATTTCAACTTTATCCATTGTTTTAATTGTTTTTGTTTTCTGAAGGCCATTGCCACGCGCCACTGTTTATTAAGCCTAATATAAGCTTTCTTCTGTCTTTTTCCTTTTCCAGTTTTTCAATAAACTGCTGCTCGGAAATCAGTGGAATTTCTCTCTCCTTTAAAATATTATAATCGGGTGCTCCAGGGGGTTCTTTAGCTGCCTGGATAAAAGCCATTCTTACAGTTTCAAGGAAGGTTTCCACAGTTTGACGGGCCGACGAAAGAATGGTTTCGGCAGGTTTATATTTTTCTTCCAATGCCAAATCGATTATAGTAAGGGCATCATCCAGAACAGCGATGGCGATATCCTGTGACTTCTTACCTTTCGCAGCATGGTAATAATGCAGAATTGGAAAGGCCATATGCTGCTCGTTCAAAGTCGAAAGTTGTTGTGAAAGGGAATTTAACTGAAGCTCGATTGCCCCAAAATCGTTTCCTGTCCATTGTTTCTTAACAAATTCTTCCGGTGTTTTTCCAATGCTTAATATTTGGCTTGCAAAGGCTCTTTTATTCACAACAGCAGAAATTACCTGCAACACGTAGGTTATTGAAAGTGTAACCATTGCCATGCCTGTAAATGCCACTAGTGAACTCAGAACCTGCCAGATATCCCCCTGGGGTGTGTAATCACCATTCCCGACGGTAAACATGCAATAGGCAACATACCATACTGCATCTATAAAATCGGGTAATGAATTGGTGCTTTTTACAAGCAGGGATTCAGGGTAAGAATAAAATATTAAGGACCAGCCAATCCATATAAACAGAATCCATAAAACAACAGTAGATAACAGAATAACAGGGCCCGCTAAGCTAAGTGTTTTGTTGTTTTTAGAATTAACAACCAATCTGAAAAACTTCCAAATCCAGGTTGTAATCCTTGAGGTAATTGGGGCGGAATTACCATCCACCCAAAGTGAGGTCCATAATCCTTCCGTTAGTCCCCAAAGAGTAAGCAGTATTCCAAGGATAAGTAAAAGTGTGTTCATGAATTTTGCTTTTAAAATTTCTAAACAGTCTGACCCTGCAATTGTTGCAATCTCAGGCTGTCATGCGGATGCTTTCAATAGAAAAATGATAAACATACGATTAAAGTTATTCATTTTGAAGTTTAGTGATCTCCGATAGGCGAGCAGTGTAAAACAGCAGCAGTTCAATGTGAGAATAATTACTGCAATTTGCACCATCATAGGCAATTCCTGCCGTAGTAATAACATCAATGATCCGGTAAATGAAATAAAAAGATAACCTGAAGCGTGCTCCAGGTTATCATATATATTCGCTGAACACCTGTTGTAACACCTTTTAAAATCTATGTTTTATACAATATGTCAAAGAACGCCGGCTATGCTGTTTTGTGAACTGCAGCCGCAGGAAAGTTATAACCAAAAAGCATTCAATAAAGGTATAGAGGTTCATTTGGGCTCATAAGGGACTGCCTGTTGTATGAAAAAACGGCAGTGCCCATGAAAGGTGAATCCCGGTGAAGCCATTTAAAGAGAAAAGTGACAAGGTGACATAACAGGAAACCAGGCCGCTCTGAACATTACCGGTTTCACCAAATATCCCTTATTGTAATGCCGGGACTTTTATTTGAGAAGTCCATTTAAATGTCTAATGACTTTTGAGAGTTGGTGTGGCAGTATAGCAAGTAAAATAAAATTGTTGCCTGCTTCGCTCAAACCTTATTCCTATTGATTCACTCATTGAATTTGAAACCTTTATGGTAAAAAAAGAGTAAAATGTATTGTAATGTGTTGATTAATTATTAAAAAACAAAAAACAATGAAAATAAAATTGTTTACCCCCTTCATATTCTTATCCATTATAACTTTTGCGCAAAACGAGCAACAAAATAATACAAGCGGTATCACAATTAATGAATTAAAAGACCATATGTACTACCTGGCTTCCGATGCATTAAAAGGTAGACTGCCGGGAGAAGATGGCTATCAAAAAGCTGTTGAGTATGCAGTTAGTCAGTTTAAGCAATCTAATTTAAGGCCTTTGTTTATTGATGAAAATGGCGATTCGACCTACCTGCAAAAAATCTCTTTTGAAAAATACATCTGGGATACTGAGAATAATATGATCATTCAAAAGGAAAAAACAAAAAAGCAGGAATTTAAACAAAGCATGAATTATGTACTTTTCAGTGGAAAACCTATTGATGTAACAAAATTGGAAGGGGATGCTGTTTTTGTTTCTGCCGGAATCCGGGAACCTGAATATGGCCTCGACAACTATGCAAATACAGATGTAAAAGGAAAATGGGTAATAGCCTATTCACAAGTAACATGGCTCGATAAGTTTCTGCCGACAGCTGTAATCCAGGAAAAATACACAAATCCATTTACATACTATAATACAATTAATCAGTATGCCATAGAAGCAGGGGCTATAGGGATGATAGGCATAGCTGGAAAACAGTTATTACCCCATTTTAAAATGTTTGCTGAAGCTCACAAGCAGCAAATAGTAGTACAAAAAGCCGATATCAATTTAATAAATGCTGAATTCCCCATAGTAGTAGTGGATTCCAGTTTTGCCGCTTCTCTTTTTACTAAACCGGAGAACAACCCTTTTGATAATGACACCTTGTATGAATCGTTTGAGCTGAAAAATACAAAAATTACGCTTAATAAGAATGCTACAATTCATGAATTTGATTCTTATAATGTTGGTGCTTTACTTCCCGGAAACAATCCTTCTTTAAAAGAAGAATACATAACACTAGGAGCACATTTAGACCATCTTGGAACAAGGGATGATAATATATTTAACGGGGCAGACGACAATGCCAGTGGCAGTATTGGTGTAATTGAAATTGCAGAAGAAATGGCACAAAAGGGATCAAAACGTCCTGTAATGTTCCTATTGTATACAGCAGAAGAAATGGGATTGATAGGTTCGGAGTACTTTGTTCTGCACCCCCCGGTTCCGTTGTCACAAATAAAGGTAAATATTAATCTTGATATGATTTCACGCTCTGATGGAGATGTGAGAAATGGGGTTGCACCTATTGGTGCAGATGAAATCAATACCAGTCTAAAAGATGAAATAAAAGAAATAAATCAAAAATTCCCTTTCGTCGAACTCGATTGGGCTTATGCTGATACTTCTGATATTTCATCCAGAAGCGACCATTTTAGTTTTCATAAAAGGAACATCCCAACAGTATTCTTTTTTAGTGGTTTTCATCCTGATTACCATAAACTCGGAGACGTGCCCGAAAAAGTTGATTACGATTATCTTCTTAATAATTGCCAATTCATTTATCAACTTGTTTATAGTTTGAGCAATAAAGAAAAGCTGCAGTTAATCCCTGCAAATTAATATACCTGGCAAAGGAGTAGTTTCTCTCACTCAGATGATATACGTATTCTCACAATCAAATTAATACGGTATTCAATATCGAAAACGAATTTAAAAAGTTGGCTCGGTAAAAATATAGATATAACTAAAAATGTTAGTTGTTTATCAGCTTTAATGTTGTGTCTTAATTATTGAATTCCAACAATTTTTCCATAACTTACATAGAACATCTAATAGCCATGATCATGCAAAAACTACTGATATTAATAGTCCTGACCATCATGTTTAGTTTTTGTACATCAATAAACAGATTGGGTAATGAAGCAATATATCATGCAGTTGTAAGCCAAAATGAGAATATTATTTACAACAGATTAGGAATGCCAACTGAAGTACAACGAACTCCTGATGGTGGAAAGAAACTGATTTATGAACTGCACAGCAAAGGAATGGTAAGTAATCCAAATAAATCAAAGCTTTCTTTTAATTATTCGGGTGATATGGTTAACCAGGAGCCGCATCTGAACTGGAAATATTCCACTATTAATACTGAAACCAATGACCCAAAATATAAAATTCACCAGGTAGATAAATCTTTTTTGGAAATATTTCTGAATAAAGACGAAAAGTGTGTAAGGTTTCAGCAAAATATGACCAAATCTCAATTGGAGCAATTCTATGAAAGATTTAAAAAACATATTCCTGAAGGCCAGTAATTTAAAGAGATATTCACACAGAAAGCCGTAGTGTTCTTAAATGTTGAGATAAAAAAAGAATGAGACAAATTGTAATACATCTAGCCCAACAGAAATTAAAATTCCAGGAGCAAATAAAATGGGCGATGAACTGTCTGTAAGACCTTGTGATGAATACTAAATCCTGGGGGCTATAAATGATTTGCAGCCTTAAAAAATAGATCTAAAAATTATGTTTATAAATGCGTGGTTTTGGAAAGGTGAATATTACCAGAGAATTTCTTTAGATTGTTTTATGCTAATCCAAATAAATATAGAAAGCAACAAAATAATTATACTTGGTATTAATGTGTGCCAAACATTACCAATTCCCTCTGTTTCAAATAATCCTGAGTACAATAAAGCAAACCCACAAAGCAGAGTCCCTAACGCAATTGTAGTTACAAATATCCCTTGCTTTTTAGGATTGCGTATAATCATTATTGCTCCAACCCCCAATGCTAAAAGTATTCCACCAAACCATCTTAGCCAGCCTGAAGGTACCGGGTCTCCACCTGATGCTTTAACATCAACCTGGGGGAAAAACAGGTAAATGAAGCCATAGGCTAATGCTATTAAGGCAAAAATAATTAATGATACTTTTAATAAGTTTGATTTTGTTTCGGGTATCATAATAATCATATTTTAAGTTAATAAGATAAAAGTTACAAAAATATTTTTTAAGAAAGATTCTTAATAAAACCACCCCCTAACATAACCCCCTTTCTTGCACTGCCAAGTTTATTAAGTATCCGTGGATATACCTGAAAGGTGAACCCGGATGAAGTTATTTATTGGGGAAGTGACAAGGTGACATAAAAGAAAAAATCAATTACAATGAGATGCACAATGTAGCTGACACAGCTTCACCTTTATACCTTTAAACGAGTTTTATCAGCACGCCTGCAAGAACTGCAATTCCGAAACTTAAAAGTGTCCCAACCAGAACGTATTCGCTTTTCTGTGTATCCTTGAACCGTAAAATTGATTTGGCAGCGATTATAAGACCCACGGCTTCATATTGTCCGAGCAATATTAAAGCCAGGGCAAGAAAACGTTCTGTAATCCCGATAAGCTTGCCTGCATTTGGAAGACTTTTCCCCTCAAAATTATTGGGATTATCTATCGGAGTTTTAATTGAAAAGTTTTCCAGCACAAACTTAATGATGATGTTGGCGGGTTTGGCACAAAGCAGAAATCCGGCAATTATGGCCAGTGCAGTGGTTTCCATTTCAAACAGGAAGTTAATTCCGAAATGGAAATCATACAATGTTACCACCACAACAATTGTAATCAGATGCAGCAACTGGTCAATAAAGAAAATGTACTTTATTCTTGCTTTAAGAATTATCCAGCTTTTAAGTATATCGATTAAAAAGTGTAGTGCTGACAGTACAATGGCAGCTTTCCAGAAATTCAGATCAAACGACAAAAGGTAACTGGATGTAAATACGATTAGGATATGATAAAGGTGATATTTCGAAAATATTTTTTGTTCTTTCTTATTGCACCAATGCTGAGGCTGCAATGTGAAATCGGCAAGCAGGTGAGCTGTAAACTGCAGAATGATGAGTTGCAGGGTTGTCATTGCATTGTATTTTCATAGTGGTTAACTGCTTTTTCAATCGAAAGCCAGCCGGCTGCTGTAGAATGCTGGCTTATAGTTGACTGGTTTTTCCCCAGTTTACCTGAGATTTCTTTCTCGCTGAAATCAAGTAGCTTATAATAAAGTATTTCACTTTGTTTTGCCGAACATTTTGAAATAATTGTATCGAGCAGCGAAAAAATTGCATCAAACTGCTCCTGCAATTTCTTATCCCCGGTAAAAAAAAACAGGGTGTTTTTAATTATTATTTTCTGCTTATCGGATGTCGAGAAGCTTTTTATTGCCCGCCCCGACAGATAGATTGCCTCGCCGTCGATAATTCCGTTATCCGGGTCAAGTTTATCAAGTGGGGCCACTGCCACAGCAAGCCGGATGCCGTGTTCCCTGAAATATTTTAGCTGTGCGGCTTTTGGCTTCTTATTATTGAGATCAAATGATTTGACAAATGTTTTCAGAAGCAGTGCTGTCCTTAATGCATATTTAGGCGACCTGAAGGCACATTCGATGAAATCTCCCTGAATCAGCCTGCCGTAGAACCCTTCCTTGCTGTACTTCCTTGTCAGTTCATCCAATAATTTCCTGATGCCTGTTTCGAGATTTCTTTTCTCAACCTCCGGCAGGGAAGTGTAGGAAATAACATCGGCTGACAGGGTAGCGTAATTCATTTAAAATTCATTTATTGGTAAATATACTTATAAATATTGAATATCGGTAAAAACACCGATAATTATTTCTTGAAAATAAAATCTACAGATTGAAATCCTATTAAAATGTCCCTCTTGTGTAGGGAGTAAAATCCTGAGGCTTAGCGGGTAGAGCTATTTGTGAAAGTATTATCGGTAAATAGACTTATAAATGGGAATTATCGGTAAATATGACAATAAAGCAGAATTATTTCCTCATTTGGTACTTTTGTGCATTGAAACTGCGGGTTAGCTCTCGCCACGGAGCCGTCATTGCGCGCGCAGCAAAGCCTGCCCGTCCGGTCAGGCGGGCAATCTCACGATATCATGCAGCTGCCTTCAATTGGATACTTTATACTGTATGGTAAAGATCTATTTTACTTAAAAGGATGAGGCAACTCGTAGGTCTTCCTAATTGCTTTCCTGGGGCTTATGTAGCAGTCATTCCTTTTGATACGTACATTTAAATTTGAAACCTTTATGGTAAAAAAAGAGTAAAATGTATGGTACATGTGTCGGTTAATTATTTAAAAATAAAAAAAAATGAAAATAAAATTGTTTACCCCCTTCATATTTTTATCCATTATAACTTTTGCGCAAACCGAGCAACAAAATAATACAAGCAGTATCACAATTAATGAATTAAAAGACCATATGTACTACCTGGCTTCCGATGCATTACAAGGAAGACTGCCGGGAGATGATGGCTATCAAAAAGCAGTTGAGTATGCAGTTAGTCAATTTAAGCAATCAAATTTAAAGCCCTTGTTTATTGATGGAAATGGCGATTCTACCTACCTACAGAAAATTTCTTTTGAAAAATATATATGGGATAATGAAAACAGTTTGATTATCCAGAAGAAAAAAGCAAAAAAACAGCAATTCAAACAAAGTATAAATTATATGCTCGTCAGTGGAAAACCTTTTGACGTAACAAATTTGAAAGGGAAGGCAGTTTTTGTTTCAGCCGGAATCCGTGAACCTGAATATGGTCTCGACAATTATGCTACTGTCGATGTAAAAGGGAAATGGGTAATAACCTATTCACAGGTAAAATGGCTCGATAAATTTCTGCCACCAGATGTTATAAAAGAAAAGTACACAAATCCAATGGATTATTATAGTTTAATCAATCAAAATGCCATGGAAGCAGGGGCTATTGGGATGATAGGCCTTTCCGATAACCCAATATTACCCCGCTTAAAAATGAGGGTCGAAGTTCACAAACAACAAATAGTAGCCCCAGAAGCCGAAATGGATCTTTTAAATGCGAAATTTCCCTTGATATTAGTGGATTCCATTGTATCTGCGTCCCTTTTTACAGAACCGGAAGATAATCCTTTTAATAACGAACCCTTGTACGCATCTTTTGAGCTCAAAAACACAAAAATTACACTGAATAAAAATGCCACAATTCATGAATTTGATTCTTATAATGTTGGGGCTTTACTTCCCGGAAACAATTCTTCATTAAAGGAAGAATACATAACACTCGGGGCACATCTTGACCATATTGGAACAATGGATAATAATATATTTAACGGTGCAGACGATAATGCCAGTGGCAGTATTGGTGTAATTGAAATTGCAGAAGAAATGGCACAAAAGGGGTCAGAACGTCCTGTATTATTCCTTTTGTACACAGCAGAAGAAATGGGATTGATAGGTTCGGAGTACTTTGTCCTGCACCCCCCGGTTCCGTTGTCGCAAATCATGGTAAACATTAACCTTGATATGATTTCACGCTCTGATGGAGATGTGGAAAAAGGGATTGCACCTAAATATGCGGATGAAATCAATGCCAGTCTGAAAGATGAAATAATAGAATTAAATAAAAAATTACCTTATATAGAACTCGACTGGGCTTATGCTGACACTACTTATGCTTCATCCTCAAGCGACCATTTTAGTTTTCATAAAAGAAACATCCCGGCAGTATCCTTTTTTAGTGGTTTCCATCCTGACTTCCATAACTTCGGAGACGACCCCGGAAAAGTCGATTACGAATACTTTGTGAATAACTGTCGGTTTGTTTACCAACTGATTTATAGCCTGAGCAATAAAGAAAAGCTGCAATTATTACCGGCAGATTGATTTTTGGGCAAAGTGGTAATTTCAAAAATGCGGAAGCATTATGTTATATCAGATTAAAGCCCCCTCCGTTGAAGTCTTATTACATAGTGGAAATTAAATAATATCATTATGAAAAATAAAAATTTCACTTTCTTATTAATTGGGCTTATAATCTTTATTGTCAATATAGTTTATGCTCAAAATCGTAGAGAAGTAGGCAACATGGTATTAGAAGACGTTCCTGATGTTCCTGAAGAGATCAAGAACCGAATTCAACAATATCAAAATACCAGGTCCGCATCATTGGTTGATTGGCTACCCAATGACAAAGGAATTCTGATCTCTACGCGATTTGGAAATACAACCCAGTTTCATACGGTTAACAGCCCTGGTGCATCAAGAAATCAGATTACTTTTTTTGATGAGCCGGTAAGTAATGGTTCGGTTTGCCCTTTATCAGATTACAATGGGTTCTTGTTTACCAAGGATATAGGAGGGAATGAATTATCACAGATATATTGGTATGACATGGACTCACGAAATGCTGAAATGCTAAGTGATGGTGAATCTGTTAACGGGAGAATTCGGTGGTCAAATAATGGAGATCAATTCGCTTTTACATCAAATCGCAGAAATAAGAAAGATTTTGATGTTTATTTGTCAAGTATTGTTTCACCTAAAGAAGCTTCTTTAGCAATAGATCATGGAACAGGTTATTGGACAGTCACGGATTGGTCTCCAGATGACAGTAAATTAATTGTCATTCAATACTTATCGAGTACAAAATCCAACTCCTTTATTCTGAACCTAAAAACAAAGGAACTAACTCCATTAAACGACAGTGAAAAGGAAACTATATTTCTGGCCATTGCTTGGGATAAATCAGGCAACAATATTTATTTGATCAATGATGAGGGAAGGGAGTTTAGGACCTTAGCTAAATATGCTGTCAATTCAAAAAAAATAAAATACATAACTAATGAGATTCCATGGGATGTAGCTGATTTCACTATAAATTCAAATGATACAAAAATTGCTTTCACTGTAAACGAAAATGGGTATAGTCGCTTGTATATCCTGGATCTGGAAACTGATAAATACAAGCCCATTACAGATTTACCAATAGGCCAAATACATTCATTGAAATTTCATCCATCAGGAGATCAACTTGGAATGGTTATAAATACTGCTGAAACTCCTGGAGATGTTTATTCATTAGATCTCAAGACATTTCAAAATGAACGATGGACATTCAGTGAAGTTGGTGGATTAAATACAGCAAAATTCCCAAAACCTGAACTAATCACCTATGATACTTATGATGAAGTAAATGGTGAAAAGAGAAAAATCCCTGCATATGTTTATAAACCTCAACAAAAAAACAACAAGCTTCCGGTCTTGATTTCGATTCATGGCGGTCCTGAAGGGCAGCATATTCCAAACTTTTCATCTAGATATGCCTATTTAACTAATGAATTAGGAATAGCAGTAATTGCTCCAAATGTTCGTGGATCGCTAGGTTATGGTAAAACATATTTAAAATTGGATAATGGATTTAACAGAGAAAATTCAGTAAAAGACATTGGAAAACTTATTGAGTGGATACAAAATAATCAGGAATTTGATGACAATCGAATTGGTGTAATAGGCGGGTCTTATGGAGGATACATGGTTTTATCCTCAATGTTTAATTACAATGAAAAGTTGAAATGCGGTATTGATATTGTGGGCATTAGTAATTTTGTTACTTTCCTTGAGAATACAGAAGAATATAGAAAAGATTTAAGAAGATTGGAGTATGGGGATGAGAGAGATCCTGAGATGAGAGAATATTTGGAATCCATTTCACCAACTAATCATGCTGACAAAATATCCAATCCACTTTTTGTTATTCAAGGAGCTAACGATCCAAGAGTACCAGCTTCTGAGTCTGAACAAATGGTAAAATTAATCAGAGACAATGGTGGCACTGTTTGGTATATGCTTGCGAAGGATGAAGGGCATGGATTTAGAAAAAAAGAAAATCAAGATAAAATGTCCGAAGTAATTGCGCTATTTCTAAAAGAAAATTTATTGAAATAAAGCCCATGCCGGTTTGGTGGACAAAGTGTAAAGAAGATGGATTTTCAGAAGCACCTATACAGTACAAACTATGATTTACTTTGGTTAAATGTGCATATTTTCCTTCAAATACATTCCAACTTAGTTCATACTGAAAAACAAGTAGTATTATGTCAGCTCCTGCGCTTTTCATTACATCAGGTGAACCAGAACAGAAAAGAGTCATTCATGATCCTTCCCCTCCACCAGCCTAAACCAATCCTTCACGGCCAGGGTAAGCCGAAGGGCTTCGTCACTTGCAAGCGGGGTGCAATGGGCTATAGGAACCCTTAAGGTATTTAATCGGATCATTATTTCATTGAAAGCCTTTTGATTGTTAAAAGTTCCTGAGAATGCCTCCCAATTTAAATTGACAATCTGCCTCAACTGCCCGAAAGTGGTGTAATCGATGGCAAGAATTGACCGTTTGGTGTAACCGAAGCCCCCTGATTTAACTCTTCTTTATTTTGTTATTCTGGTTAGATAAAGTTGGTAAAAAAAATAATTAATTCAGAATAGTAGGTTTGGCACGGTGATTAAATTGCAAGTTTTCTCAATATGGGACAAATGGTGAATTTTTTACTAAGCATATTTAGTTGAATCCATATGTTTGTAGTTATTAGAATGTTTCGGAATTTTATTAGCTGTTTTTACTGACTCAAAATAGGACAATTGCTGATGATATAATCAGCAAATATATCTCTATTTAATGCACCATGTTCCATTATCTTTGATGGTGAGAAATAGCTTTAACTGCATTATAAAGTGTCGGGTTAGAGCATAAAAAAACCAGTCAAATGGGCGACTGGTTTTGATTTCTTCAATTTTTTTGAGTGATATTTATCACTGTCTTGCAACGGTAAATATATATCATTCATTTGAAATTGCAAAGAAATCTTCTTTTAAGCCCTGTAATTAAAAAAATGTCATTATGTTTTCTATTTCTTTAAATCAGTATGCAATGTTCAGCATTGCCACGGAAAAAGGGAAGATTGGGATTGTTCGGCAACAGTTAAAGCCAAATCCTTTTAAGATCCAATGGTACCAGCTTGCCAGAGGCAGCATGAAACGAAGTATTCAACGAAACGGCGACTTAAAGCCTATAGTTGAAGCAATTAAAAAACTTCAAAACCGAAAGCCGGCAAACAACAGGCAGTTAGCAGACAAAAATGTTTCGATAGAGGCATTGTACAGGTACATTCGTATGAAGTTACCTGAAGTATTCAGAACCACCTCATACGTGATCGTTAAACCAGAAATAAAAACGACTACTGTTGCAGGTGTTAATGTTATTGTGGCTGCTGATGTCATTGTAAGATTTGAGGCAGAAGGTAAATCAAGGTTGGGAGCAATCAAGATTCATTGTGCGAAAAGAGCTTTTAACTATCAACAATCTTTGGATATCGCCACTATTTTGTATAAATACCTTAGAGAAATTAAAGCCAAGGATGAGATTGTGGACCCAAATTTATGTTTCTCATTAGACATATTCGGGGATAGGATTGTTTCCGCACCGGTTCATATTCAGGAAGCATTGAAACGTATCGAGAAAAACTGTAATGAAATACAGGAAATTGCTGAGAATCTGTAAAGGAATGTGATCCAGGCTGTAGGCTTGAACCACGATTCTTGATAAATCTAAAAGCCAGTATGATTTGTGCTGGCTTTATGTTTCTACATCAATAGTTAGTCCTTCCGGCATAAGCCTCTTCATCTGCAGCATTAGCCAGAAAATCCTTTGCTGAGTTTAAAAACCTGGGGTGTTTTCCAATTTGAACAATCATTTCATATGGGTATAGTGGATCATTACGTGGAGATAACAAATGACGTATTAAGGTCAAACATCGGTAGTACATGAGAAAAAAAATGTTGAGCAGAACACTGTATCAAATCATCTTCAAGAAAGAGTTACTGACTTAAATTAAATTGTAGTTTTCGGTGTCTCTTATGGTAATTTTAATATTTTTGATAGCTGAACTGAACATATATCAAACAGACTTATGGTTCATAACGAAAACACCCGGGTAAAAATTCCTGCAATCCTTCATTTAATAAGGTTGGGATATACCTACATTTCACTAAAAAATGCACAATGGGATCTTAACACAAATATTTTTACCGAGATATTTCGAACAGCCATTCAACGAATCAATCCGGAAACGGAATCCGAGAATATTGATAAGCTGCATGAAGAAATTACGCTGACCCTCGATAACGAAGATCTGGGTAAAGCTTTTTTTGAAAAACTTACTGATAAAACGGGGGTAAAGCTTATCGACTTTGAAGATTTTGGCAATAATTCTTTCCACGTTGTAACCGAATTAACCTACAAAAATGGCGATGAAGAATTCCGGCCTGATATTATTCTGCTTGTTAACGGGCTGCCCTTAGCATTTATCGAGGTAAAAAAACCAAACAACCGTGATGGTATACTTGCAGAAAGGGAACGTATTAACCGAAGGTTTCAAAATAAAAAGTTTAGACGATTCGTCAATATCACCCAGCTTATGATATTTTCAAACAATATGGAGTATGATGACGAATCTATTGAACAGCTTCAGGGAGCGTTTTATGCCTCCTCTTCATATACAAAACCCATATTCAACTTTTTTAGAGAAGAAGAAAAATTAAATCTGGAAACCCTTTTGTTACCTGAAAATGATAACCTGGAAGATCTGGTTCTAAAAGATAATAACCTCATCATCATAAAGCATAACCCTGAGTTTATCACCAATAAAAATCCTGATGCACCGACAAACCGGATACTTACATCCCTGTTTCGTCATGAACGCCTAAAATTTCTGCTGCAATATGCATTTGCTTATGTGAAGGAGAATAAAGGTTACGAAAAGCACATTATGCGTTACCCGCAAATATTTGCCACCAAAGCCATTGTAAATGAACTTGAAAAAGGAGTGAGAAAAGGTATCATCTGGCACACACAGGGAAGCGGAAAAACTGCATTGGCATATTACAACGTAAAGCATTTAACCGATTACTTTCAGCAAAAAGCTGTTGTTCCAAAATTCTATTTTATTGTAGACCGGCTCGACCTTCTCATACAGGCAAAACGTGAGTTTTCTGCCCGTGGGTTGGTTGTTCATACTGTTGATTCAAAGGAAGCCTTTGCAAGCGACATCAAAAAGAACGTAGCAATCCATAACAATTCAGGGAAAGCAGAAATCACAGTGGTGAACATCCAAAAATTTGATGATGACCCTAATGTGGTTTCAGTTTCTGACTACAATATAAACATCCAGAGGGTTTACTTTCTCGATGAGGTGCACAGGAGTTACAATCCAAAAGGGAGTTTTCTGGCGAACCTGAAAGAATCTGACCCAAATGCTATAAAAATAGGATTAACAGGGACACCATTGTTAAGTGACGACTACAACTCCAGGGATTTGTTTGGCGACTACATCCATAAATATTACTACAACGCCTCCATTGCCGATGGATATACCCTCCGTTTAATTCGTGAAGAGATAGAAACCAACTATAAAATGGTGCTGGAAAAAGCCCTTAGAGAAGTAGAAATTTTGAAAGGCGACATCAGCAAAAAAGAGGTATTTGCCCATCCTAAATTTGCAGAGCCTATGCTCGATTATATCATTAATGATTTTGAAAAAAGCAGGTTCATCTTCAACGATGCAACCATTGGCGGAATGGTCGTTGCTGATAGCTCTGAACAGGCAAAGGAACTCTTTAAGATATTTAACGAAAAATACATTAACAACTATACCCAGGAGGAAAATACGGCGCAGGCTGCTGAGCCGGGCACTTCATATCATACCAGACAAAAACAAAAATGTAAAGTAAAATCAGGCGCATTAATCCTGCACGATGTAGGAACAAAACAGGAACGTAAAGACTCGGTTGAGGAATTTAAAGAAGGGAAGCTTGACTTTCTCTTTGTATATAATATGTTGCTAACAGGTTTCGATGCTAAACGGCTTAAAAAACTCTACCTGGGGCGCATTATTAAGCGGCACAACCTCCTGCAGGCCCTGACCCGGGTAAACCGACGATACAATAATTTTCATTATGGATATGTGGTTGATTTTGCCGACATCCGGAAAGAATTCGACGCCACTAATAAAGCCTATTTCGAGGAACTACAGGCCGAACTGGGCGACGAGTTTAAACACTATTCCAACCTGTTTAAATCGAAAGAAGAAATTGAACAGGAAATAGCGGAAATAAAGGAACAGCTGTTTCATTTCAATACTGAAAATGCGGAAATCTTCCAACAGCAGGTTAGCCAGATGCAGGACATGAAGCAGGTGCAGGCACTGAAAAAAGCATTGGGGAATGCCCGCGAAATATACAACATCATCCGCCTACTGGGACATTATGATTTAATTGAACAACTTAATTTTCACAAAATAAATCAGTTGTATTATGAGGTTAGCAACCACCAGGGATTATTGCAACTAAAAGAAAATCTTGAAAATAAAACCGATAAAACAAACCTGCTCAATGTCGCACTCGAAGATGTCATATTCAGGTTCATCAAAGTATCGGAAGAAGAATTAATTATTGCCGATCAGCTAAAAGAAACACTACGCAAAACCCGCGAAGCAATGATCGGTAATTTCGATAAAAAAGACATTGAGTTTATTTCTTTGAAGGAAGAACTCGAAAGACTCTTCAAGAAGAAGAAACTTTCCGAAATAACTCAGGAGGAAATGAAGGCAAACATCGGAAGCCTCCGGAAGATTCATGAGAAAATTAAGGAACTGAACCGGCAAAACAACCTGTTGCGCGACAAATACCTGAACGATGAAAAGTATGCACGTATTCATAAACGCCTCAAGGAGTGCAAAGATATGGTGCATCCAGAGAGTAAAATTCATAAAATCCTGCAAAGCATTAAATACGAAGCGGATGAAACTGTGCTGCGCAACGCACGCATAGTAAACCACGAAAGTTATTTTGAACAACTGATGATTCAACTGGTCATCAGAAAATTCATGAAAGAAAATAAAGTTCCGCTTAAACCCGATAGCACAAAATTTATCAACAAACTGATAGTTAAAGAATATATGGACGAGTTTAACGAAGTAGTAGCATGACCACAATAGATTTTCAAAACAGGACAAAAGAACTGATCGATAGCCTGAAAGGCGTGTGCGCCAATTATGGGTTGGGAAACGACGGCAACGAGTTTAAAATCATTACCCAGGTTTTCCTGTACAAGTTTTTAAACGACAAGTTTGCTTACGAGGTAAAACAAATTGACGACAAACTGGCCGCTGCCGAAAACTGGGAAGAAACCATCAAAAACTATTCTTCCGACGAATACGAACTGATGCTGATGCAGCTTAGCCCCGACACCGCGAAACTCCGCCCGCATCATTTTATTTCGCACCTGTTTGAGTTGCAAAACCAGCCCGAGTTTGCCAAAACCTTCGACGACACCCTGCGTGACATCGCTATCAGCAACAACGATATTTTCTCGGTAAAAACAGCCGGAGGTGCAAAAGTTACGCTGTTCGACCGCGTGAGCGAATTTATCGCCGACCCTTCGGAACGCGATGCCTTTGCAAAAGCACTCATCAACAAACTCACCGGCTTTAGTTTCGAGCACATTTTTAACCAGAAATTCGACTTCTACGCCACCATTTTCGAATACCTGATAAAAGACTACAACAGCAACAGCGGAGGCAAATACGCCGAGTATTTCACCCCGCACGCTGTCGCAAAAATCATGGCGGCTATCCTGGTGAACGAACCGGTACAGAATGTAACCTGTTACGACCCCGGTGCGGGTTCGGGAACGCTGCTCATGAACCTGGCCCACGCCATTGGCGAAGACAAATGCACCATTTACTCGCAGGATATTTCGCAGAAATCGTCGAGCCTGCTGCGGTTGAACCTTATTCTGAATAACCTGGTCCATTCCATTCAGAACATCATTCAGGGCAATACGCTGGTGAGCCCCTACCATACCGATGAAAAAGGGCGACTGGCGAAGTTCGACTACATTGTTTCCAACCCGCCGTTTAAACTCGATTTTTCCGATTTCCGCGACGATTTGGATACAAAGGAGAACAATGAACGTTTTTTCGCCGGAATAGCCAACGTGCCCAAAATGGCGAAAGACAAAATGGCGATTTATCCGCTGTTCATCCAGCACATTATGTACAGTCTGAACAAAGGCGGAAAAGCAGCCGTGGTGGTACCTACCGGGTTTATAACTGCACAGAGTGGAATCGATAAAAAGATACGGCAGAAACTTGTGGATGAAAAGATGCTGGCGGGTGTGGTTTCAATGCCCAGCAATATTTTTGCAGCTACCGGCACCAATGTTTCCATATTGTTTATTGACGATGGCGACAAAGGCGACGTGATGCTTATTGATGCTTCCGGCCTGGGCGAAACCGTAAAAGAAGGCAAGAACCAGCGAACGGTGTTAACTGAGGAAGAAGAGAATAAAATTATTACCACCTTCAATAACAAAATTGCAGAAGACGATTTTTCGGTGGTGGTGGGTTACGACGAAATTAAAGCCAAAAACTACAGTTTCAGTGCCGGGCAGTATTTCGAGGTAAAAATTGAATACGTGGACATTACTCCCGAAGAGTTTGAAACCAAAATGAACGGGTACAAAAGCAACCTGAACCGGTTGTTTGGGGAATCAGCAGAGTTGGAGAAAGAAATAATGGGCCAATTAGAGAGATTGAACTATGGATAGTTTTGTTAATATTCAGTTGAAAGATATTGCCCATTGTTTGACTGGGCCCTTCGGAAGTCAGCTACATGAAAGTGATTATGTTGAAAATGGAACTCCCATTGTTACTGTTGAACATTTAGGAATTGAAAGCTTTACAACTCAAAATCTACCATTTGTTAGTGACGAAGACAAACAAAGATTATCTCGTTATATATTAAAAGAAGGAGATATCGTTTTTAGCCGTGTTGGGTCTATTGACAGATGCACGTATGTTTCTGAAAAAGAAGATGGTTGGATGTTTTCTGGTAGATGCATTCGAGTTAGGGCGAATGATAAAGTTAATGCTCGTTATCTGTCATTTTATTTTAGGCAAGATTTCTTCAAAAAAATGATGCTTCAAATTTCAGTAGGAGCAACAATGCCCTCACTGAATACCAAATTAATGGATAGTATTCCACTTAGAATACCAAAGTTAAGTACTCAAAATAAAGTCGCAAAAATACTATCATGTCTGGATGATAAAATTTTAATAAACAACCGCATCAACGCCGAGCTGGAAGCCATGGCAAAAACGCTGTACGATTACTGGTTTGTACAGTTTGATTTCCCCAATGAACAAGGCAAACCCTACAAATTTTCTGGTGGGGAAATGGTGTATAATAAGGAATTGAAAAGGGAAATTCCGAAGGGGTGGGGAAAAGGAACACTAAAAGAAATTTCAGATTTGGTTCGAGGTGTTTCATACAATAAAGATGACATTAAGAAAGAAGAAAATGAAGACACTGTGCCTATACTGCGAGCAACTAATATAAATGGGAATGCTATCGACATGGAAAATATGGTGATTGTTCCAAAAAGCAATGTTAGTTCTAAGCAGTATCTCAACAAGTATGATATATTAATAACAATGTCTAGTGGTAGCATAGATCATATTGGAAAAAACGGTCTTTTCTATTACGATAAAAAAGTATCTTTTGGAGCATTTTGTGCAAAACTTGTTGCTAAGCCAAAATACCAATATTACATGTATTCAATTACCCAATCAAGGTATATGTTTGAAACCATACGAAATGAATGTTTGGGAACAAATATCAACAACCTTAATAATTCAATTGTGAATGGAATTAAAATTGTAATGCCTCCAAACGAACTAATTGAAATATTCAATAAAATTGTGTCACCTATATATGAAAAATTAAAAAATAATGCAATTCAAAATCAACAACATGCTTCCCTCCGCGACTGGCTTTTGCCCATGTTGATGAACGGTCAGGTAAAGATTAACAGCGCCGAGAAAAAACAGTATCAATCTAAAGAGGAAACATGGAGTGTAGCTGCAGAACCAGAATAAACCTGAATAACAATCATGGAAATCTACAAGAATCAAATACCGCAATTCATACTTGATTACGATACGTTTCTTTTTCACGGAACAAGTAACCTCTATGAAGCCATATTAGATACAGGAAGTTTAGTAGGTACAAGAAATGTTTCATTTGAACAAATCGAGGATATCTTATCTCTTTATAAGAAAATAAACTGGTACGGGAATCATAGTGGAGGTTATGCAGTGCTAAGTTCTTTCTCCGTTGCCGATAAAAACAGTAATGGAAAATATTTGTTTCTGGGTGAAACACCACATAGGTGTTGCTTGTTTGCATCAAAAAAGTTTGCTGGTGGTGAACTAATCCGTTCTGTATTTCACAGCATCAATGACCTGATAAAATATGTGAACAATGAAATAATTAGGGAAAAACATAAAAAACAAATGGTACATGATTTTCCAATTACAGGGGGAGGAAATATTCTACATATTATTCAGAAATAGTGAAGTTAATCGACACCTATAAATATGGTGTTGTTTATTGCTACAAAATTGATAAAGAAGATTATAGTTTATTGCAGCATAGAGAAAATATGGGGATTATCGTTAAAGAACCACTGCCCAAAAGTAGACTAAAAGCAAAATTAATTTTTGATAATCCAGATGAAATCTATAAAAATAGCATTGCTTTTCCTTTAAATGTGGAACGATTTATATTGTGGAAAAACAGATTAAAAAGTTAGAACATGAGTCAACTATCAAACAAAATTGAAGCCCACGACCGATCCATAGACGATGTATTGAATAATAAAAAATATACGGTTGATTATTTTCAGCGCGAATACAATTGGGAGGAAAAACATATCGAACAACTTGTATCCGACTTGACGTCAACGTTTCTTATGGAGTATAAAGAAGAACACCAACGTACCCACGTGGAAAAATACAACGTTTATTACCTGGGGCCATTTGTGGTCAGCGAAAAAGAAGGGAACCGAAGCATTATTGATGGCCAGCAAAGGTTAACATCGTTAACCTTACTCCTCATTTTCCTGAATAACCTGCAAAAGGAACTGGGTTATGATGAGAAAATCGCTAGTTTTATTTTTTCAGAGAAGTTTGGCCGGAAATCCTTCAATATTCAAGTAGATGAACGTATAAACTGCCTGGAGCAACTTTTTAAAAGTGGTGAATATACAATAAAAGAAGACGACGATGAATCCACCATTAACATGGCAAACCGTTATCAGGACATAGAAAAATCGTTCCCTGATGAATTAAAGAACGGGGTTCTTCCTTATTTCCTTGATTGGCTCAAATATCGGGTTGTTCTGGTTGAAATAATTGCCTACTCCGATGAAAATGCCTATACCATTTTTGAAACTATGAATGACAGGGGACTCAATCTTACTCCTACTGAAATGCTCAAAGGTTTTGTTCTCTCAAAATTCGATGACTTGAAAAAGCGGAAGAAAGCAAGCGAATTTTGGCAGCAAACCATTCAAAAATTACATGAATACGATAAAACCGAAGACCAACGGTTTATACAGGCATGGCTTAGAGCGCAGTACGCCGAAACAATTCGTCCGGGGAAAGCCGGCTCTAAAAATGAGGATTTTGAAAAAATTGGTACACGCTTTCATAGTTGGTTTCGGGATAATCTGGATAAGATGAAAATTAATCCAGATGCTTCCTCCGATTTTGAAAATATTCTGAACATTGATTTTAAGTTTTTCTATCAGGCATACATTAAAATTTTAGATGCAGAGAAAGTATTAACTCCGGGGCTGGAACATATCTTTTACATTAAAAGGTGGGGTATAGCAACATCTTTAAGTTATCCTTTACTCCTTGCATCGCTTAGCTCTTCTGATTCTCTTGAGGTCGTGAATCAAAAAATGAATCTCGTAGCAGCTTATATTGAGATTTTTGTTGTTCGCAGAGCAGTAAACTTCCGAAAGTTTGCATCCAGTTCAATCCGTTACACCATGTACTCTCTTGCAAAAGAAATTCGTAAAAAAACGCATGCAGAACTGGAAATAATTCTCAGGGCAAAGCTTGACGAAATGCCTGAAAAGCTTGAAGGGGTAACGGACTTTCGGCTGCATGGTCAAAATAAGTATTTTGTCAAATTCTTTTTATCACGCATATCGGGTTTCATTGAAATTAATTCAGGTGCAAGTGCCAATTTCAGTACATTTTTCCACAATCCTGGAGGTAAATCCTTTGAGGTGGAGCACATTTGGGCTGATAAATATGCCGAACATAAAGATGAGTTTGACCAGGAGCATGAATTTCATAATTACCGAAACCGATTGGGAGGTTTGGTGTTACTACCTCGCGGCACAAACCAGTCGTATGGGTCCAAACCATTTTCCGAAAAAATTGGGCATTACATTAAGGAAAATCTTTTGGTAAAATCGCTTTGTCCTAAAGCCTATGAAAACAATCCGAACTTCATTTCAATGTCTTCGAGACTTGGTCTTCCCTTTAAACCGCACCTTGAATTTAAAAAGGCTGACATCGATGTACGCCAAAACTTATACCTCGAAATAGCAAAATGTATTTGGAAGCTTTGAAAAACTAACATGAGAGTGCTTCTAGTGGCTGTAAGATATTTCTCAGTATAGAAAAGTCAAATAAGTAAACAGAAAATTACTACCTGACATTTCTCGTTACAATGTGTCTTAGAGTATAATGAGAAAAATTATAAAATGCATAAAAGCGGGAAAGGTGCAAGAAATGAAAAGTAATCCATCACTTACTGAAGCAGGAGCAAGAAGAAGTTTAATAAGAGTCTGTAAAGAAGTGGAAAAGGTAATTTTCATTTAACTGTCTTAGTAAAAGCCATCAAGCATGTAATGATTAAAAATGCATCTTCTTAGGAAAAACAGATTAGGTTCTTAAGGCTGAAGCTGGCTGCAATGAATGGAGCTTTCGGAATGGGTTGCGGACCAGATTCAAGCTTGCGAGCCGTCTGCGAGTGGAGCGAGGGTGCCGCAAAAGGGAGATTGAAGAATGAAACCGGTTTGCGGCTTATGTGTAGAGTGAGGAAGGAACGGAATAAACGAAACCGCCTATCTGCCGAAGGCAATTAAACAATACCGGTTGAAGCCCGAAGCAGTTTATTTGCCATATCGCTAAAGTTTGTTGCGATATAGCCTTATTTTCCTGATCTCTCAAAGTGGCACAAAACGAACCGTTCGTGTAACCGGCCCAGCCCGCCCCGAATATCAAATTGCGCGAGTGGCACAAATTGAACTGAAAAATCTTATGCCATTTTATTAAATAATGGCACAGTTTGGACCGAAATCACTGGCACTAACAACTCCGAAATCACTGGCACAAATCAAACCGAAATAGCCAGCCCCTCCTTCTTAGCTTTTTTGTCGGATAGAACAGATTTTATTGTTTCTTTTAGGTTCATATGGTTCATTTACATCAAAAACAATATTAATGTTGCTTATACTTATTTAATAAAGTATAAGTTCGGGTATCTCAGTTTGTAATCCTAAGCTGAAAATAAATTTGATAACTATTCTAATAAATGAAATGGATGATCATTAGGGAGAACAAAATTTATCGCTTCTGCTGAACCATTTAATGAAAATGCTAAATCGATCTGTCTACAATCACTCGAAGCTCTTATGTACATTTTTTTATGGGAAGCAATCTTCTTTATCAATTGATGAAAACTACCATTTTTACGATCTATTTCTTGTAAATACCAATTATTCTCATTCTTGTCAGTTTCTGCTCTAAATTCATACGTTAAATCAATTTCATCAAATTTGATTTTAATAATTTTATTATCACAGCCAGCATATCCAATATCCCTAATGTAAATATTAGGATAAAAATGACCTTCAAAACAATTAATCACTAAAATTGGGTTATTAAAGGGGAATTCAGAACCAAAACCTTGAATGTGTGCATATTTGAATTTACCATCAAAAGCATTTTCCCCATTTTTATAACTCCATTTTTGGCAAAAAGCAGTATTAAATATTAATAATGAGGTAAATGTTAGAAATAATTTTGTATTCATATTGAAAAAAATTTGGTATAAGAAAGTTAACAATTTTTGAATAAATAAACTAACTGGTGTAATTGGTTATTTATAATTGGTATCATTAACCTGCACTTATTGTCATGCTTAAACTTAATATAGCGGAGCAAACAGAGCCACTCGTAGCGGTGTAAACAGAGCCACTTTTTAAGTGGGTTAATAGCTAAATGAAACAGGCTGATAAAGTTTATTAAGCTGATAGTTTTGTATTAAAACTACAAAACTGGGCAAAATGGCAAATAAACGAATCAGCATGTTAAGAACAAGACAATTAATCCAACTTTTAGAACGAGGCGTTTCCCAGCGCAAAATTAGTTTACAACTCCGGATGAGCCGTAACATTGTATCATCGTACGCAGTTCGAATCCGGGAATCAGGAAATAGTTACCAGGAACTTCTGGACCTGGATGATGCTTCTTTATCATTCTTGCTCTCAATGTCTTCAGTGCATGAAGCCGTACCCGATGAACGTTTCTCTTCACTGGAACCATTACTTCCAGGATATATCAAGGAATTAAAAAAGACAGGTGTAACTAAACTACTTCTGTGGGAAGAATATGGGATTACTCCGACCCGGAGCAGGAACTTTTTACCAGATTCGTCCCTGAATACCCTATACTTTGCATTAATAAGTATCACCTGCTTATTTCAACCGAAAAGTATCCAGTAGTTCAGTCCAAAAGTTTACCAGTTTACTTAAAAGATAATAATTTGTTGAATTCTTCCTCCGCTTCCAGCTCTTCTTTGGACTTAATACAAAAAAGAAACTCCCATCTTAGAGGGTCAGATTAGTTGTTTTATTTTCATATTTTTTAGATTTCTACAAACTCATAAAGCCAAGATTTTCTGTCATCAAGTATGTTAATTTCAAATTCATTAACTAATACTTGTAGTAATTCTTGAATTGCATTTTTATCGTTCTTATTAATCTTAGTAATTCGTAATTCCAACTCTATTAGTTCGTCCTTGGTTCCAACATACATCTCTCTTAGTATATTTAGACAACTTAGTTTTACATAGGGAATAACTATATATTTTATTAAACTCTTCGCTACCTTATAGCTTTTTGTTAAATATGGAACAATGTTCAATAGTTGAGTCAGTTTGTTTTCCGGGTCATTACTAAGATATGTGAATCCTAGAATGCAAAGTATTTGTAGGTGTTTTTGATCTTGCTCGCCGAAAATATTTGCTCTTTCTGTCAGCTGACTTTCAGTAATTTCTTTATTGATTATTTTTAAGCCCAATTCCTGAACTGTTTGCCATTTCATTTTGTCTGAGGCTTGATGAGAGTAATCCTTCAACATTTTAAAAAACTTTTTGGCATACACATCTTTAGTTTCTGTCTTTTCAAGTGAATGGTTAAGAAGTATTATTAGGCTTGGAATAATCACAAATAGCACAGTGGAATCTTCTGCCTCATTCCACTCCTTGCTTGGTTTTTTAGATAAAAGTTCGGAAAATTTAATTTTCCCAATTTTCCCCATTCGTTCAGAAGTTGAACCTTTAAGATGAGTTGTTAAAGCAGACAGTAGCAGGTTCGCTTCAAAAGCCTCTTCTATTTTAAAATTAACCAGTGAATATTGGCTGCAAACGCTTGAGATTAACATGAAAACGTGTTGATTACCATTTTTTCGAGCAAGGTCAAATGCTTTTAATGACCATTCATAAGCTTTTGAAATATTATCTACACCTTCTGAATAGAAAGCTAAATGAGCAAAAGTAATAGGATCATTTTCTGGTTTATAATAATCTGTCAAATCTTTGTTATTTAGAGTAAATATACCTTGATATGGTTTTACGTATTCCTCACCATCTGCAGTAAATTCAGGTACTCGATCTCTTGCAATTTCTGCCGATATGTATCCTAATGAATGCCCACACCACATAAATAATCTAATCCATTCCTGTCCAAACTGCTTCTCTTTAAGAGCAAACATACGATTTACAAATTCTTCAAATGTTTCATAACTTTTGAGGTAATTTTTGTCAACCCAGTAAGCAATTGCAAGCTCACCAATAACCTGCAAATAGCTAAATTGTGGATAATCTTTTCTTTCTAATGCAAGAGTCTTAGCTTTTTCACAGTAAAGAACTGCTGTCGAGCTATCTTGAACAGACACTGTGGACGCTCCGTACAACAACGTATCAATAAATGAAGTTTGAGAAGAGCAATTTATGTCAATTGCTGATGTAATCCAGTTTTTTCCTTCTTCCTTATTTCCTGCATTAAAATAGAGTTTTCCGATGTTTGATTGTAGTAGATATTTTGCCTCATCCGATGTTACTCTGTCTAACGCAATATTTGTATGAGTTAACGATTGAGATTGATTATCACGAATGGTAAACTCAATAGAAATAATTTCTATAAGGACTGAAATTTCAAGGATTTCGAAGTCTTTGTCTTTGAAATAATTTCGCAAAATCTCCAAATTGGAAATTACTTCAGACCATAACTTAACATCTTTTTGATGTTCGAAGTCTATCAGGTTTCTACAGATTATGGAAACTACAGTTTGAGAAATTTCATCATTGAATAATTCGGTTTCAAACTGTGTATTTAAGTTATCTATCCTTTGTAACCACTGTGTAATATCTTTTCCCGACTTAAAGTTTTGTATTGGTGACCACAATAAACTAGAAAAAATATCCGAATTGAATTTTTCTTTGATCGGTGAATCAACTTTATCCCAAGAACCAAGAACATAATCAAAATGGCTCCAGAAGTTTGGAAAAATAGGGCTATTAGGATTAGTCAGAATTATAACTCTTATTATTAACAATTCCGATTCAGATAACGATTCCTCTAACAAGTACTCTTCCAACTTATTTTCGAAAAATGTACAATCATTATTTAGAGTTTGATTTAACCTTATTTGTTCTTTCCTGATAAGTGCCCTAAGTATAATATTCATTTTCTTAGGGATGTCATTCTCTGACCAATATTGTAGATATCCCCAATCATTTAAAGTTTCAATTTCATATTTCTGAGAAACCGATTGGTACAGGTTTAATAAAACCATTCCAGCATTGTTGAAGTCATCGCCTTTAATAAATGAAGAAATGATTCTTGTTGCATTCAGTTGGTCAACTCTTTTTGAAGATAAAATAGAACGGGCTATAGATAAATGAGTATCCAGGATAACTTGCTTGGTTAAATTAAGTTCACCAATTTCATAAACAAGAGGGGATACCTGATATGATTCTTCAATGGTTGCGATCCAAATATGAATTAGATTCTGGAATGCTTCGTTAGGGTATGGAATTGGGGTTTGAACCTCACTTACCGCAGAAATCTCATTTCTACCAAAACTCCACCTAATTAGACTTAATCTATAAAGAAGCTCTCGGGAACCGGGCTCTTTAATATATTTTTGTATGGCAGATTGAGTATCTTCTAGTAACTCTCTTGAGAATTCATTTTTAAAAAATACACTAAACAGGTTTTTAGAATCCTTTCCCCAATTATTACCTTTTAGATGCTGTACAATTGCATTGACTAACCTTGGATTACGTTCAGAGCTCACGGCAATCAGGGATGCGTGTTTTATAATTAATTCATCAGCACCGTTATTTTCAAGGAACTCAATAATCTCATCATCCGTAAAACTGAAATCACAATAGTCAGTATAAATGTTATTGTTAAGGTTTTGTTTTAAACTTGACGGTATATTATAATTAGAGATTGTTAGAATCTTCCGGTTAAATTCATTTGATAAATTCCCCAAATGAATCAAAATTTCAGATAATTCACAATCCTTTTCAATTCTAGGTAAATCATTAAAAATAATTAATGTATTAATACTAATTGATTGAATGACATTTTTAAGCCATATTTCTCGATCGTTGCTTTCAGGACAATTTGAAATAGAAATAAGAAAGGCCTTAACCAGAAGTGTTGTTTTACCAATATCACTTATGTAAGGTCTAAGGTCAAGCCATAGAAACTGCTCATATTTTTGACAAACCAATGCAGCAAGCTGCGACTTTCCCGTGGCGTTTATACTTCTGAAATGTATCCAATCGTGTTTTTTAAATAAACCAACAATTTCATTTACTTTTTTATTTCTTAAGGTTCCACTCCTTATAAGTGTAGGTGGTTTAACAGATAAATTTTTAAAGTTATAGTCAAAAACTGTGTCAGTATTGCTTATTACGCCTACATCCTGAATTAAACTTGCAATATAGTCCGAATGAATACCAACGATTTCCTCTAATTCTGTGACTTTTTGTTTAAGGCCGGATAACAGTTCATTTATTAGTACAAGAAGCTGGTTGTCACTGGAATCAAGCGCGGGAAAGGACAATTGTTCTTTTAGAGATTCCCTGTCGAGTATTTTTGATGCATTTTGGCTAAGCAGCTTGAAGACATGCAAAAATAATCTCGGATATAAAACTTCTGCATTTTTAGTATCATTCACATACCCTAACTCCAAAAGCGAATTTTTGATTGATTTTGTTAACTGCGAATCGGTTTCATTGTTTATACTCCATTCGAAGCTCGAAATGAAATCAATAAGGTATTTATCATCCTGAATACTGGAAAATAACAACTTCCAATTGTCACCTTGGGCAATTTTCTTGCTATCAGTGGCATTATTAATAGAATCTATTTTATCCTGAATTTTTTGAGATAAATGAGTTTTAAGCTTTTTATAAATTTTGTCATTGGGATTAATAGTTTTGGAATTGAATAACTCAGTCCAGGCAACAATTGCACTTTTACCATCAGGAAACAGAGATGGTCTTTCTGTACCATAATCGGCATTAGTAACGAACCTGAATACTATTGTGGAATCAGGATTATTTCTTCTATGAAGAAAAAAGTTAAGAATCAATTCCAACGATTCTTCACTGTTCAGTGTAATATTATTCTCCCTATACTTGACCTGTTCTAAAGCCCTTGAAATTTCTTGTCTCTCAATATCCGATGTAACTATATCAATATCTTCACCTTTCTCCAGCTCAAGTAGCTCGTTGTTTTTGAGATTAAGCCATCGTAATATGGTTAGGTCAACTTGATAGACAAAACCACGAAAGGTACTCCAGGCATCACGATTTTTGATTTCACTAAACATGTGGACTACACTAATATTAGATTAATTGTATGTATAATGTATTTGTTCATAGCTATTTAATGCTTATGTAGTAAACTACTCAATTTTTATAATACCTAAAAATAGAAATATTTTAATGAAGAAAGTCTTTAAACTCTTGCAACTTCTCATCAAATTCCGTTTCACTTTCATTCACCCACTCTTAAAACCGCGAGTTCAGACTCGCCCGATTTACATCTGAACCATTTAGAGTAAATGTAGATTCGATGAATCTGAAAAATATTTCTTTTCGCTCTTATTTGAATTCTTTGATTCCTCCATCTACAAGTAAATGAAGAATTCTGAACTACTTTTTATAATCAGCGGCAATCCGGTTATCAGGAATTAGTTTGAAATCAATTTTTAGTGAAGGTTGCAGCTTGTTAAAAATCAGGTTTAATTCTTCCCAGTCGGAATCAGAAAAAACTAAATCGGGTAACTGAATTCCATTTACATTGCTGCGGTTAAAATAAAAACAAGAATTAAGCTCGTTTCGGCGGATCTGTTTAGTGACATTCTCCTCTTGCAGGATGGAAGCTTTCTTGATTTGCAACGGGATTCCCCTGAGCAAATTTTCTTTTGCCAGGCAGAGCCACATCAGTTGAAAGTGCTCGTAAGTCAATCGAAACAAATTAAATTCCTCAAACTCCACCGCATTATGAATGTAAAACCGCACTTTCTCAAAGTTTGAAGTAATCACATATACGCATTTCGACTAGTTGGCTTTGTAATCGAAAGCCTGTAGGCGGATAGACTCCAGATCCTTTGTAGTGGTAGATTTCAGCTCAATGACCCCAATAGCAGTTCCCTATTTTAACAGGGCGCCATCTGCTTTTTTGCGCCACGTTCATTTTTATATTCGGTTGTTAAATTGTAATCCGGATTCGGATTAATGGTATATCCAAAGACTTTAACAAACAGTTCAGTTAAAAAACCTTCTTGCCACTCTTCCTCTTTGCTTTCCCGAATGTTTTGCTGAATAACCGGATTGTGAAAGTAAGCTGTCAGCTTTTGGTATGCTGCTTTCATTTCGGTTTGGCTGGCTTCGTTCAGGTATCTATTAAGTACTGACTGCTGAAATAATCCCATATCAAAGGGTTAATTATATTGTCGTTAATTTAATGACGCTAAATTTAAAAGATTCCGGTTGATTTATAAATTTTAAGCTGTTGAATTTTTATAAACATTGCCTTTTGTTTAAAAAGGGCAGAAAATATTTGATGCTCAGGAAAAAAAAAATCAAATAATTTTCGGGAAGGATATAATAAAGGTTTGGTTAGCTGCATATCTTAATTCATTGAGGTTGTTTTCTACAATTTTTGTTGCTTTTCTTCTACACCCAAAAACCCTCTAACCTGCCACAATAGCTAAAACTTAAATAGGTTATATGGGTTATAAAGTATATGACATAAGTTTTGGCCTCGATGTATTCTGTTAAACAGAGATATAAAAAAATAAAAATTGCACTATGATTAGATTTCAGCAAAGGTAAAATTAAATAATGGTGTTGAGATGCCATGGCTAGGTTTGGGTGTCCTTAGGTTAAAGGAAGGAGGAGAGGTTGAAAAGGCCGTGCAGGTTGCAATTGAAAACGGATACCGCCTGTTTGATAATGCGGCCATCTATCACAACGAAAAAGGAGTGGGCAGAGGCATACGAGCCAGCGGTATTCAAAGAGAAGAGCTTTTTCTTAGCTCAAAGGTTGCCAACGATCAGCAGAGATATTATAGTACAATGAAGGCTTTTCAAAGAAGCCTCGATTGGCTACAAACCGATTACCTCGACTTGTACCTGGTTCATTGGCCAAAAGATGGAAAAACCATTGAAACTTGGAAAGCAATGGAAGAACTTTATGAAAAAGGAAAAGTTCGTGCTATTGGTGTTAGTAATTTCTGGATTCACCATCTTGAGTATTTCCTGCCCAAATTTACTATAAAGCCTGCCGTTAATCAAGTGGAGTTTCATCCCGAAATGATTCAGCCGGAATTGCTTGACTATTGCAAAAGACATAACATCCAGATGGAAGCCTGGAGTCCAATAGTGCAGGGGAAGGTTCTTGAAATTCCTAAACTTAAGGAAATAGCCTTGAAATATGGCAAATCACCGGTGCAAGTGGTGCTGCGATGGGACCTTCAAAAGGGAGTAGTTACAATACCACGGTCTGGAAAACCCGATGAAATCATTTCCAATGCACAGATTTTTGATTTTGAGCTTACCGAATATGAGATGAATGAAATCGATAGTTTGAATCGGAATGAAAGAATATTTCTTTATTACGACAAGATTTTTTTTTAGTGAAAGCATTTATTAATAATAAACGGAAAATACCAATTGTTGCTGAATTGGCTGAAGCTACTTTTTATAAAACCAAAAACCGATTAAAGATGATGATAAATCCAAAAACGACTCATTTAACTCCAAAAGTAAAAATAATTGCCAATAGACGAAACAGTGGAAATTAATTCAGATGTTTTGGAACAATCATGCAAATATTTTAAGTTTGAATATCGGTTTGAATTAAAAATTCCAGGTCACAACCGGGTTTGTTCTTTGGAGATAAAGTGCCAAACGTTTGACTAAAAGTTTGACAAAAAAATAGAGGGTAAAAATTACCCTCTATAACCTTCTGATTTTCAGTCGGGGTGACAAGATTTGAACTTGCGACCCCTCGCCCCCCAGACGAGTGCGCTACCAGGCTGCGCCACACCCCGAATTAATTATTATTTTTTTAACTTCTTAATAGAATCTCTTTTCTTCCAGCTTTTAATTTTTTTCTCCAGTGCCATCGCTTCAGCACGTGAATTTACTTCTTCCCAATAAAACAACTTCCAAGGTCTTTTAGCTTTTGTAGAACGATTAAGGCCCTTATTATGTTTCTCTAATCTACTATTGAGATTTGAAGTTTGTCCTATATAAAAACTTCCGTCTAATTCCGATTCTAATATATAAATAAAGAACTTCATGTCAAATTTTTATTGACCCCTCGCCCCCCAGACGAGTGCGCTACTCCCGGTTTTCTGATTGAAAATCTTAGAAAACCGTGGACTCACGAAAAATGACAGAATCAAAGATTCTTATTTTTCGGAGCAGGCTGCGCCACACCCCGAAAAATATGTTTATCCTTTTTTTTAGGGCTGGTTTAAACCAAAACCCTAAAAATTTTGTGCCTGCAAAAGTAACGCTTGAATTTTGTTTTGCAAAACTTTTTTTGTGCCGGGGATGTTTTTTTCTCATATTTATAGAAATTTTCTATTCGCAATTGTTTTTATCAATAGAAAAAGCCTGTGTTACAACCTTCAGGTTTTGTATTTTTGCAACTCAAAAAAAAAATTAAAAGATATGTTTAAACCGCTTAATATTGATAAAGGCGAGGAGAAACCTTCTTCTCAGCCTACGGAAGTTGAAAAGGTAAAGTGTTTGATTGTTGGTTCAGGTCCTGCCGGGTATACTGCTGCAGTGTATGCTGCACGTGCCAACCTGAACCCGGTGATGTATGAAGGTTTGCAGCCGGGAGGTCAGTTGACAACCACCACAGAGGTGGAAAACTACCCAGGCTATCCTGAGGGTGTTACCGGTCCGGTGATGATGGAGGATTTCAAGAAGCAGGCTCAGCGCTTTGGCACCGATGTTCGCTGGGGAATGGCTACAAGAGCTGATTTTTCGGAAACGCCTCATAAGGTGTGGATCGACGACAAAAAAATAATCGAAGCCGAGGTGGTAATTATTGCCACCGGTGCCACGGCCAAGTACCTGGGCCTGGAAGATGAGAAGAAATATGCCGGGGGCGGGGTTTCGGCCTGTGCCACCTGCGACGGGTTCTTCTATCGCGGCAAGGATGTGGCTGTTGTTGGTGGGGGTGATACCGCCTGCGAAGAAGCGCTTTACCTGTCGGGCCTGTGTAATAAGGTGTACATGATTGTCCGCCGCGATGAATTAAGGGCCTCCCGCGTGATGGCTGAACGGGTGAAGAAGACAAAGAACATCGAAATCCTGTGGAAACACCAGACCAAAAGTTTGTTTGGCGAAAACAACGTGGTGGAAGGGGCAAACCTTGTGAAAAACAAAGGGGAAGCTGATGAGTCGGAAGTTAAAATCAAAATCGACGGCTTTTTCCTCGCAATTGGTCATAAGCCCAACTCCGATATTTTCAGGGATTATCTTGAGACTGATACGGTTGGTTACATCAAAACCATCCCCGGTACTTCGAAAACAACTATTCCGGGTGTATTTGCCTGCGGCGACGTTCAGGATTCCATCTACCGGCAGGCGGTTACCGCGGCCGGTACAGGCTGCATGGCCGCCATGGATGCCGAAAGGTACATCTCGGAAAAGAGCCACTAGGGCGGAGAGCGGAGAGTGGAAAGCAGAGAGCAAAGGGCAAAGAGCAGAGAGCCGGTAACTGGTCATTAGGGCGGAACCCGGAACCTGTCTTTCATTGGTCACTGGTCATTAGTCATTAGGGCGGAACCGGGAACCCGGAACTCGAAACCTGGAACCGATATGTCATTGGTCACCGGTCATTGGTCAATAGGGGCGGAACCTGGAACTCTGAACCCGGAACTCTGAAAACTTGACTGTTTGTGAAGGATTCCATTCTTGTATGTAACAACGTATAAGAATGGAATCCAATTCTTCCTCCATACCAGGTGCTCCTTTGAATATTAAATATTTTACGGATGAGAATTTTGAACCCGGAACTCTGAGGAAGGGAATCTATCCTTTTTTGCAGCAACACAGAAAGATGGAATCCATTGTTCCTGCGGAACCCGGAACTCTGAACCCGGAACTCAGAACTCAGAACGCCATTCACCCACCGGTGCGAACTCCTTTAAACTTTAAACTTCAAACTTCCAGCTAATTTGAACCCGGAACCCGGAACTCTGACGGGCAATTTTATGTTTTTCTGCACTTTGAAAATGTATAAATGAACCGGACCCTGGACATACTTTAATCGAATAATCGCGAATTTGATTAGGCCAGGGTATATCGTATGTATGGATTTCGTGCGAAGACAAGTGGGAGGGGAGAGGGCCTGCTGAATTGAATGACGGGAAAGAATTTGCATGGGAATATTCTGAATGTGAGATGAAACACTGCAGCACAGATGCAGGTAAAAAAAAGAGGCTGCCTCAGCTGAGACACCCTCTTTGTATGCTGTAATGTTATTTAACCACTGTTACATATCTACGTCCACCTTTGCAAACTCGGTTTTTGAATATTGATCTTCCTCGAGTTTTTTGCGTACTTCCTTAAATGCCTTCAATGTATACTCAACATCCTCCAGCGTATGCATGGCTGTAGGTATAAGTCTCAGAATGATTTCACCCTTTGGAATAACCGGGTAAACTACAATGGAACAGAATACCCCGTAGTTTTCACGCAGATCGTACACCATGTTAGTAGCTTCAGCAGTGCCTCCCTTCATGTAAACAGGAGTAACCGGGGAATTTGTTTTTCCAATGTCGAAACCTGCTTCTTTCAATCCCGATTGCAATGCATTCACAACCGTCCAGAGGTGTTCCCTGAGTTCGGGCATTGAACGGAGCATTTCAAGACGTTTCAAAGCTCCCAGCACCATAGGCATTGGTAATGATTTTGCGAAGGTTTGCGAGCGCATGTTGTAGCGCAGGTAGAAGCATATATCGGTATCGCCCGAGATAAAGCCGCCTATTCCGGCCATCGATTTGGCGAAGGTTCCAAACAGCAGGTCCACCTTATCCGACACGCCGAAATGTTCAGCTACCCCGGCGCCGGTTTTTCCCATTGTTCCAAAACCATGAGCGTCGTCGACGAGCAACCGGAAATCAAATTCATCTTTGAGTTTTGTGATTTCATCCAGCTTACCCAAATCGCCCGACATACCAAAAACCCCTTCGGTAATTACCAGTATGCCGCCGTTTTGTTTTTGGGCCAGTTTGGTTGCCCGCTCCAGCTGTTTGCGCAGGTTTTCCATGTTGTTGTGCGGATATACGAACCGTTTACCCATATGCAGGCGCACACCGTCGAGGATGCATGCATGCGATTCGGAGTCGTACACAACAACGTCGTTGCGGCCGCAAATAGCATCAATAACCGACACCATTCCCTGGTAACCGTAATTTAACAGGAATGCATCCTGCTTGCCCACAAAGGCAGCCAGTTCACGTTCCAGTTGTTCGTGTTTAATGGTTTGCCCCGACATCATGCGCGCTCCCATAGGATAACCCATGCCGTACTGAGCTGCAGCTTCGGCATCCACTTTTCGAACTTCCGGGTGATTTGCCAGGCCCAGATAGTTATTCAAACTCCAGGTAAGGACCTCCTTACCCCTGAATTTCATTCGCGCATTTATCTCCCCTTCCAGTTTCGGGAAAGCAAAATAGCCGTGTACCTTGCCCATATGCTGGCCGAGTTCTCCCTTGTTGGACCTGATTTTTTGAAATATATCCACGTTTTGATAGTTTAAAATTATGAATGCAAATGTAAACTTTTTTAAAACTTTGACAAAAGTGTTAATTTCATATAATAGATTCAGGTGTATGTAAAAAAAGGTTATTTTTGCGCCATGTTAAAGAAAGTAAGAATATTAGTCATAGGCTTTGTTGTAGCGATAGCCCTGTCATCGTGTGGCGATTACAACAAAATACTTAAAAGTACCGATTATGAGTTTAAGCATAAGAAGGCTGTCGAGTACTTTGAGGAAGGGGAATATGTAAGGGCCAGCACGCTGTTTCAGGAGTTGGTTAACATTTATCGCGGGACTACCAGGGCCGACCAGATTTATTATTATTACGCCAAGAGCCTGATGGGGCAGAAAGATTACCTGATGGCAAACCATTACTTTAAATCGTTGTTAAAAGAATTTCCGGGTAGTGACTTTGCTGAAGAATCACAGTTTATGGTGGGATATACTTCATACCTGCTGTCGCCAAAACCAAGGCTCGACCAGACGGTCACCAAAGAAGCCATTGAGTCGCTGCAGCTGTATATGAATCTTTATCCTTACAGCGACAGGGTAGATGAGGCTAACCGTCTGATTGACGAACTGACAACAAAACTGGTTTATAAAGCATATCTGAATTCGAAACTTTATTTCGATTTTGGAAACCATAAAGCAGCAGTTGTTGCACTGGAAAACAGCCTGAGGCAATATCCCGACAGTCCCTATCGCGAGGAGCTGATGTACATGCTGCTTAAATCGAAATACCTGCTGGCAATCAATAGCGTGCAGGATAAAAAGACTGAAAGGCTTTCAAGCGCCCTGGATGAATATTTTTCGTTCGTGGATGAATTCCCCGACAGCAGTTACAGGTCAGAGGTTGACAGGTATTATAACACTGTGGCCGATTTGCTTAATTATGATGAACAACAAGAAACAAATATAAATTAGGAAATGGATTACAAAAAAACAAAAGCTGCCACTACAACGGTTCCACGTAACCTGGATGTATTGTCGACAGAAACCGGAAACATTTATGAAACAGTGATGATTCTTGCCAAAAGGGCAAACCAGATTTCTTCGGAATTAAAAGAAGAGTTGAATCAGAAGCTGCAGGAATTTGCATCGTATACCGATAACCTGGAAGAGATTTTTGAAAACCGGGAGCAGATAGAAATTTCCAAATTTTATGAACGTCTTCCCAAGCCATCTCTGATTGCTTTCCAGGAACTGGAAGACACGCAGATATACCATCGCAATCCTGCAAGGGAGAGCAAACAGGCATAAATCCCTAAGTTATGAAGCTTCAGGGGAAAAAAATAATATTGGGAATCTCCGGAAGTATTGCTGCCTATAAATCAGCATTTCTTTTACGGCTATTGGTGCGTGAGGGCGCAGAGGTACAGGTGGTGATTACTCCTTCGGGCAAGGAATTCATTACCCCGGTAACCCTTTCGGCCCTGTCGGGAAAACCTGTCATCAGCGAGTTCTTCGGTCACAGCGACGGCACATGGCACAGTCATGTTGATTTGGGGCTGTGGGCCGATGCTATGGTTATAGCTCCCGCTACTGCTGCCACCCTCGCCAAAATGGCCAGCGGCATTGCCGATAATATGCTTGTAACAACCTATTTGTCGGCTAAATGCCCCATATTCATTGCACCGGCAATGGATCTTGACATGTTTAATCATCCGTCCACTCAACGAAATATTAGCACACTGAAAGAATATGGCAATGTTCTGATTGACCCGGCATCAGGTGAATTGGCCAGCGGGCTCGAAGGAAAAGGACGTATGGAAGAGCCTGATAATATTTTAAAGATGCTGGTCGAATTTTTCGGTCAAAAAAAAAACTCCTGAACAGAAAGTTCCTGGTGACGGCAGGTCCTACCTTTGAGAAAATCGATCCTGTGCGGTTTATCGGTAATTTTTCCACCGGGAAGATGGGATATGCCGTTGCTGAAGCGCTTGCCGATCAGGGGGCAGAAGTAATTTTGGTATCAGGGCCTGTTCCGGTTTCAACAGAAAAGAAAGGTATACATATTGTACCGGTTGAGTCGGCACATGAAATGTACCAGGCTTGTTTAAAAAGTTTTCCGGAATGTGACGGAGCTGTTATGACAGCTGCGGTGGCCGATTTTACCCCGGTTGCTCCTGAAATGCAAAAGACAAAAAGGGGAAAGAATAACCTTTCCATTGAACTGAAGCCTACCCGGGATATTGCTGCTGCACTTGGTGCAATGAAAAAACCGGGACAACTGGTAGCCGGGTTCGCACTTGAAACAAATGACGAACTTGAAAATGCCCGCCTTAAGCTTAGAAAGAAAAATTTCGATCTGATTGTTTTAAATTCACTCAATGATGCCGGGGCCGGTTTCGGGCACGATACCAATAAGGTGGCAATAATCAATAAATACAATAAAATCCTGAATTTTGAGTTAAAGACAAAGAGGGAAGTGGCAGCCGACATTGTTAATGAAATTGTTTCACTGCTTCCTGAAAAAGTTAATTCCTATTAAAAATTTGTACTTTTACCTTGATTAAGGAGGTTGTTATGAAGAAACTGATTTTACTTGTGGCGGCTATTGTTTCCATTCTCGTGTCGGAGGCACAGGAGTTGAGGTGCAATGTTACCGTTTCAGCACAAAGCATACAGGGAGCCAACAGGCAGCTGTTCCGTACCATGCAGTCCGATATTTATGAATTCATGAATAACCGGAAATGGACAGAGCATGCTTATACATATGATGAAAAGATAAAATGCAACATACTCATCCGCCTCGATGAACAAATATCTACCGATGAGTTCCGGGGGTCGATACAGGTGCAGCTGACAAGGCCGGTTTTTGGTTCAAGTTATGAAACAACTATTCTTAACATTAAAGACAACGACTTCAGGTGCCGGTACGTGGAGTTTCAGCCGCTTGAATTTAATGAAACCTCCAACCGCGATAACCTGACCAACATTCTGGCATATTATGCCTATGTCATTCTTGGGTTCGATTACGATACGTTTTCTCCGGAAGGGGGAACGCCCTTTTTTGAGAAGGCACAGTCGATAGTGAACAATTCGCAGAATGCCTCTGAAAAAGGCTGGAAAGCTTTTGAAGGGGAACGTAACCGCTACTGGCTTGTTGAAAATGTTCTGAACAGATCCTATTCATCGTTCCGGAATGTTATGTACACCTATCACCGGCAGGGGCTCGATCTGATGGCACAAAAGCCTGAGGAGGGGAGAGCCAACATTGCCAATTCCCTGCGCGATGTACAGGCGGTGTTCCGACGCAGGCCATCGACTTATATCCTGCAGATGTTTTTTGATGCAAAAGCCGATGAGCTGGTAAATGTTTTCTCCAAATCGTTCCCTGATGAACAAAACCGTGTAGTGGCCATACTAAACGAGGTGGACCCGTCAAACGGAAGTAAATATAAACGAATTACCGAAAGCGAAGATTTATAATCTACACTCTTTATGCTGACCCGACTGGCTATTTCCAATTATGCCCTTATTAACAACCTGGATGTTGAATTCCATGCCGGATTGAATACTGTAACCGGGGAAACCGGTGCAGGCAAATCGATTATATTAGGCGCTCTTGGGCTGATTTTGGGCAACCGGGCTGATTTGTCGGTGCTCAAAAACCAGGATGAGAAATGTATCGTGGAGGGATTCTTTGAAGTAAAAGATTACAACCTCCAGGCATTCTTTGAAGAAAACGATCTTGATTACGACAATCCTGCCATCCTGCGGCGGGAAATTACGCCTTCAGGGAAGTCGCGGGCTTTCATTAATGATACCCCGGTGTCGTTGAAAACGATCAGAGAACTGGGGCTGCAGCTTATCGATATTCATTCGCAGCATCAGAACCTGGAGCTGGGAAACCGTAAGTTCCAGTTGCAGCTGGTAGATGTTGTTGCAGGGGCAGGGAGTTTCCTGCAGCAATATAAAGAACAGTATTCCAGGTATAAAGCGCTGCAGAAGGATTTGAATGAACTGAAAGAGCTTAGCGAAAAGGAAAAAGCCGATATGGATTACTGGCAGTTTCAGTTCAGTCAGCTGGAAGAGGCAAAGCTTCAGGAAAGTGAACAGGAAGAACTGGAGGCTGAGCTGGAGCGGCTTGTTCATGCCGAGGAGATAAAGAATGCTTTTGCCGGCGTGCAGCAATTGCTCGACAGTGAAAGCTTTTCGGTTATTCAGAATCTTAAGGAAAGCCATAAGCTTCTTGAAAGCATTCGGCATTACATTTCTGAAGTACCCGAAATGGCGGGGCGAATGCAGAGCTGTCTGCTTGAACTGAAGGATATACAGGATGAATCGGACCGCCTGTCAGAACTGGTGGAATACGATGGCGCCCGGATTGAACTGGTAAACGACCGTCTTAACCTGATATACAGCCTTCAGCAAAAACACCAGTTAACCACCGTGAAAGAGCTGATTGATCTGAAAGCTTCCTTTGAAGCAAAAATCGATCAGGTAGCCGGTCACGATGAAAAGATTCAACAACTTGAAAGCGAGCTCGACAGGAACCGGAAGCAGCTTGCTGAAAAGGCAGCGGCATTGACCGATATCCGAAAGAAATCATTTACTACCATTGAGAAGGCAGTGGTTGCCGATTTGCAGCAACTGGGCATGGTGAAAACAAAAATCAGGGTGGTACACGAGCCGCTGAGCGATTTTACCTCTGAAGGAAAAGATTCTGTTTCGATTTTGTTTAGCGCCAATGCCGATATGATGCCTGCCGAAATATCAAAGATTGCCTCGGGCGGTGAAATGTCGCGCCTGATGCTGGCCGTTAAAAACCTGCTGAGAAAATCAAGGGCTTTGCCTGTTATTGTCTTCGACGAGATTGATGCCGGCATATCGGGTGAGATTGCCCTGCGCATGGGCAATATGCTTAAGGAGTTTTCAACATCGGCCCAAATCATCAACATTACCCATCTTCCGCAGATTGCTGCCCGCGGGAGTGCCCATTTCAAGGTGTATAAGTACGAAGAGAACGGCAAGACATTTACTTCAGTGAAACTGCTGGCTGAGAACGAACGGATAGAGGAGCTTGCAAAAATGGTGGGCGGTGAAAACCTTACCGATACGACGCTGAAGACTGCAAGGGAGTTGATGGGGAACTAATTTTCCTCTTCGGGCTGAATTTCCGTTTTAGCTCAGTACGGCTTAACATCAATGGGTCAACTCTTCGGGCTGAAGGCCCGGGTTAATTCAGCCCGGCGGTATCGCCCCGGGTATGCAGTGGCCCACGTTTGGTGAGCGCCCTGA
>JAWLCL010000002.1:0-529091 GCA_041687255.1 Mariniphaga sp.
CCTTAGTAACCAGCAGCGTAACCTACAACCGTGACCTTATTACCTTATTGTTTTGGGTTGTTATTTTTGCTTTTTGATAAGGTAATAGGGTCAGAATTGATTTTTATATTGACCTGATTACTAAGGTAAACAAACAAAATAAGGTTTTTAATAGGCTGTAAATAGGTTTGGGTACCAGGAAATAATGACTTATTTCTGTACTTCATATTGTGCCTGAAGTTGATGTCATTGGTAGTTTTCACCTGAAGTTTTGGGCACACTGATATGATGACATCCTTTAGCATTTCATCTGCTCTTGATTCTCATTAGCAGGATAAATCAGTTGCCGAAAAAGGAGTCTCATGCAATGAGCCCCCGGAAGTAAAAATCGCAATTGCAATCCAAAAACCTTATTTCCACTTATTAAACCTTAGTAACCAGCAGCGTAACCTACAACCGTGACCTTATTACCTTATTGTTTTGGGTTGTTATTTTTGCTTTTTAATAAGGTAATAGGGTCAGAATTGATTTTTATATTGACCTGATTACTAAGGTGAACAAACAAAATAAGGTTTTTAAGAGGCTGTAAATAGGTTTGGGTACCAGGAAATAATGACTTATTTCTGTACTTCATATTGTGCCTTAAGGTGATGTCAATGGTAGTTTTCACCTGAAGTTTTGGGCACACTGATATGATGACATCCTTTAGCATTTCATCTGCTCTTGATTCTCATTAGCAGGATAAATCAGTTGCCGAAAAAGGAGTCTCATGCAATGAGCCCCCGGAAGTAAAAATCGCAATTGCAATCCAAAAACCTTATTTCCACTTATTAAACCTTAGTAACCAGCAGCGTAACCTACAACCGTGACCTTATTACCTTATTGTTTTGGGTTGTTATTTTTGCTTTTTAATAAGGTAATAGGGTCAGAATTGATTTTTATATTGACCTGATTACTAAGGTGAACAAACAAAATAAGGTTTTTAAGAGGCTGTAAATAGGTTTGGGTACCAGGAAATAATGACTTATTTCTGTACTTCATATTGTGCCTTAAGGTGATGTCATTGGTAGTTTTCACCTGAAGTTTTCCCAATCAAACTTTAGGATGAATCATTTTAATTGGTTTTTCAATTACAAACATATATATACAATCATGAGGTTGCTTTCCTGTCATTTGGTCGGAGTCGTCTGCCTGCCAAGGTTATGTGGAATATAATATCTTTAATAAAAACCATATTTTCATTAATTGACTTTAGTAAAAATGCATTTCTATAACAACCATATGCTTACCTCATTACCTTATTTTGTATATTTAATACTTCCTAACTTTGATAATTATATATTCCATTTTAACTCTTAAAAAAAGTTACCATGAAAATTGAATACAATAACCTTTACACACATTTTATATTTATAACGTATCAGAGAATTCCTATGGTTAAACCAGAATCCCGGGAACGTATAGAAAAGTATATTACTGGTATTGTAAATAACAAAGGCTGTAAGATGTATTCTATTTACGCTAATCCAGAGCACGTTCACTTCTTAATTTCTCGATCACCATCTGTATCTGAGGAGTACATTGCCACAATAATTGCAAACAGTTCCTCAGATTTTATAAACGAAAATCATTTGTGCAGCGGAAGGTTTACCTGGCAACAATCAGCTTCCGCTTTTTCAGTCTCGAAAGGTGATATTGAAAGGGTTTGCAAATATATTTTAAATCAACCGGAACACCACCGTAAAAAGACATTTGAAGAGGAATATAATGAATTTATTCGATTTTATCAGAAAACAATCAATCCCTTTAATTAGGTAATAAGGTTTGTTCCAAGTGCTATAGGGCCCTGGTTACTGAGGTGAGCAAAAAAAATAAGGTTTTTTCTTTCCATCAAAAAATATTTTTTTTTATCTCTTTTCATTTGATGGCATCTGCATAATATGGGGAGATTGCTTTGCTGCGCGCGCAATGACGGCTCTGTGGCGGGGGCAGCATGCGGCGCAGAAAAAACGATGTTAGATGATGAAACATGTGCGCCGCTGAAAACAATTCCCATAAGCCCGCCTGCCTGACACTTCCCTGCCAGTGCCTAAACTTATCTGAAATTTCGAAGCAGTACCAATGAGCGGTCGCTTACTTCATAAACGCCGTGAACCATTTTATTTTTCTCCGGATTTATTTCTTCTTCCGTATCAACCAGTACTTCCCAGTCGGGTCCTATACCTTCGTAAGGCAAAGTAAATGTAACCGACTCCCAGTGGCTGTTAACAAGTATCAGTAAAATTTCCTCCTGCCTGCCGTTGTCGATTTCTTTCTTATTCATCATCACTCCGTTGAGCAGCATGCCCATACTTCGAATGACACTTTCATTCCACTCTTCCTCGCTCATATCGATACCGTCGAGGTTCAGCCAGCGTATGTCGAGAATGCCTTCCCCGCGAATTCTGCGGTTTTTGAAGTAACGCCGCGGGTGAAGTATTGAGAACTCTTTTCGTATTGAAATTATCCTTTTTGTGAATTCAAACAGGTTCCGGTGGTTTTCATTCCAGTTCCAGTCCATCCATGAAATCTCATTATCCTGGCAATAAACGTTATTGTTGCCGTTCTGCGTCCGTCCGTATTCATCACCGTGGCTGATCATGGGCACGCCCTGGCTCAGCAGCAGGGTTCCCAAAAAATTACGTTTACGCTTCTCACGCAGCTTTACGATATCCGGATCATCGGTAGGTCCTTCCACACCGCTGTTCCAGCTGATGTTATGATTTTCGCCATCGTTGTTTCCTTCCTGGTTGTTATCGTTGTGCTTTTCGTTGTAACTCACCAAATCGTGCAGGGTAAAACCATCATGGGCAGTGACAAAATTGATGCTCGATGAAGGCAGTTTGCCGTTATCCTGGTACAGATCGCTGCTCCCGCTTAAGCGGTAGGCCAGTTCACTCACCTGGCTTTCATCGCTGCGCCAGAATTTACGCACCGAATCGCGGTATTTCCCGTTCCATTCGGCCCACAGCACCGGGAAGTTTCCTACCTGGTAACCGCCTTCACCCAAATCCCAGGGTTCAGCAATGAGCTTAAGCTGTGAAATGGTGGGATCCTGGTGAATGGTGTCCAAAAAAGTAGACAGCCGCCCTACGTCGAACAACCCCCTTGCAAGGGCCGATGCAAGATCAAACCGGAAACCGTCGACCTGCATTTCAGTTGCCCAGTAACGAAGACTGTCCATGACAAGCTGCAAAGTCCGGCTGCTGAGCATATTAAATGTATTGCCCGTACCGGTATAATCGGTGTAATAGAGGGGCTGCTCCTGTTCGAGCCGGTAGTAGTGGTGGTTGTCGATACCCCGGAATGCAAGCGTTGGCCCCATATGGTTCCCTTCTGCAGTATGATTGTACACCACATCGAGTATCACTTCAATCCCTGCTTTGTGATAAGCTTTTACCATTTCCTTGAACTCATTCACCTGTTCTCCGTTCATTCCGCTAGCACTGTATTCGGCATGAGGAGCAAAATAACCAATGGAATTATACCCCCAGTAGTTGGTGAGCCCCTTGTCGAGCAAAAACTTGTTATGGGTAAAATGGTGGATGGGCATAAGCTCTATGGCATTAATTCCCAATTCCTTGAAATAATCGATCACCACCGGGTTAGCCAACCCTTTATAAGTGCCGCGTTCCTCTTCAGGGATCCCGGGATGCTGTGCCGTAAATCCTTTTACATGAAGTTCATAAATAATGGAGTTATGCATCGGGATACTGGGTTTCTTAATATCTTCCCAATCGAACCGGGTATCTATTACAACCGATTTATTCATGTGAGGAGCACTGTCAACACCATTCTTTTTAAATTTATCCTTCTTGTCATCCTTGCTGAACTCGTAATCGAACATGCTTTCTTTAACGTTTATGCGCCCGGTAATCGCATAGGCATAAGGATCGATTAAAAGCTTCTGCGGATTAAAACGGAATCCCTTTCTGGGCTGATATTTTCCAAAAACCCTGTATCCAAAAAGCTGCCCGGGTTTGATGCCGGGAAGATAAGCATGCCACACATAGTCGGTAACTTCATAAAAATCGATATGGGTATACTCCTGTTCATCATCTGAATTGTTAAATAAACACAGCCTTACCCCTGTAGCATTTTCACTGAAAAGGGCAAAATTCACCCCTTCCCCGTCATAATTCGCACCCAGTGGATAGGGTTTCCCTGGTAAAACTTCACCTTCGTACGGTTTAATTTTGTTACTCATTTATTATTAATCGTTTCGGGAATATTCATTAATTATATGCTCAATTCATATAACATTACTGTTAATTTATTGTTGAACAAAGCAGAACTTTATTCTGTTAAAAATACATTCTGAATAAATGAATTACCCCTTTTGGGCGCCCTGAAAAAAGGCGCTGAAATGAGTTCCTGGAATAAAAACATGCTAACAAATGATGTACAAAACACTATTCCCCACATTTCCTGAAAAAACTACCTGCCGGTTCGATGTTTGGGCGCCTAAGGCAAAAACACTTAAACTTATAATCGAGGGTCATGATAAACCCTATGAAATGAAAAAAGAAGCTTTTGGCTACTGGACAGTCTCCGTTGAAAACGCAGCACCGGGACTGCGCTACAAATACCAGATAAATAATACCGACAGCTTTCCTGATCCGGCATCTCTTTCTCAACCCGATGGAGTCCATGGCGCTTCGGAAGTCATCGATTTAAATGATTTTAACTGGACCGACAACAATTGGGCAAACATTCCCCTGAAGCAGATGATTCAATACGAACTGCATACCGGTACCTTCACGCCTCAAGGCGATTTTAAAGGAATACGTTCAAAGCTCGATTACCTGAAGCATTTGGGTATAAACACCATTGAACTGCTTCCGGTGGCGCAGTTCAGCGGCGAACGCAACTGGGGATACGACGGGGTGTATCCGTTTGCCGTACAGAATTCATACGGAGGAGCAAAAGAATTAATGGCGCTCGTTAACGAGTGCCATCAAAAAGGAATTGCAGTGATAATGGACGTGGTTTACAACCATTTCGGGCCTGAAGGAAATTACACAGGTAATTTTGGTCATTATTTCACCGGCAATTATTCCACTCCCTGGGGTCAGGCAGTCAACTTCGACGGAAATCATTCCGATGGAGTGCGTAACTATTTCGTGCAAAATGCCCTTATGTGGCTTCGCGACTTTCACATGGACGGTTTGCGTCTGGACGCGGTTCATGCCATATATGATTTCAGCGCGAGGCATATCATGCAGGAACTGTCGGAAAAAACCAGTGAACTTTCTGCTGATACCGGCCGTAACTATTACCTGATAGCCGAATCGCACCTGAACGATGTCCGCTACATCAATCCTGCTTCCATTGGAGGATATGGATTGAACGCCCAATGGACCGACGACTTCCACCATGCCGTCCATACTTTGGTGACGGGGGAAAAGAGAGGATATTATATGGATTTCGGCAAACCCCGGCAGTTGTCGAAAGCAATAAAAGAAGTTTTTATTTTTAATGGTAAATATTCGGAGTACCGTCAAAAAACCTACGGCAATTCAGCAAGAAACAATCCGGGAGAACAGTTTGTAATCTTTTCTCAAAACCACGACCAGGTGGGAAACCGCTTACACGGCGACAGGCTGATTACCCTGTCCGACTTTGAAACGGCAAAAGTTATTGCCGGCATCCTGTTCCTGACTCCAAATATCCCAATGCTGTTTATGGGCCAGGAATACGGCGAACGAAAACCATTCAACTACTTTGTAAGCCACCTCGACCCGGAATTAAACCGGCTGGTCAGGGAAGGCCGCAAAAAGGAATTCAGCAGTTTCTTTGATGAAAATGTTGAAGCTCCCGTGCCTGATAACCCTGAAACATTTGAAGCATCAAAATTATCGTGGAACATCGACAGCGATGAAGAAAAAAAAGCAATGTTCGAATGCTACCGTCAACTTATCGATCTTCGTAAAAATCATCCGGTACTGAAAATCCCCGATAAGACAAACCTGCGCATCACAGAGGATGATAACTTTTTTGTCATGGAACGATGGCAGGGGGAAAACCGGATCATCGCAGGAATAAATTTCAGCAACCGGCAAAAAAAACTGGTTATCCCTGCCGATTACCATTCTTCCCTGAAGAAAATATTCGACTCAAACGATGAACGGTGGAAAGGAACCGGGGAAGTCAGCCCCGATATTATTACAGGAAATGAAGACGTCAATATACAGGAACGTTCATTTTTAATCTATTCCACTACTTATTAAAATTAATGCTCAACAAGTTAAAATAACTATTGCAATGTTTAACCCAATATCCACTTACCGGCTTCAGTTCAATGCGAATTTCAGGCTGGAAAATGCTGAAATCCTTCTTCCCTACCTCTACAAATCAGGCATTAAAACCATATATGCGTCACCTGTACTGGGAGCAGCTAAAGGGAGCAACCACGGATACGACGTGACAAATCCCCTGGTTGTAAATCCTGAATTAGGCACCCCCGAAGATTTTGAACGGCTGTTGCAAAAAGTGCACGATTACAATATGGGATGGATACAGGATATCGTCCCAAATCATATGGCGTATTCAACAGAAAACCCATGGATATATGATGTGCTGGAAAAGGGGAAAGATTCAGAATTCTATGAATTTTTTGACATCGTAGAAAATCATCCCGACCCGGATTTGAAAAATAAGCTGATGCTTCCGTTTTTTGGCAAACCGCTCGATGAAATGATTGGGGATGATGAACTGTCGGTTGTTTTCGGCCCCCGCGGATTTAAACTAAAATATTTTGACAATGAATACCCGCTTTCGGTACCCGCTTATGCAAAAGTATTGGTTGCCGGCGGGGAAATTCCCCTCCCGGCTCCGGCAGCTGATTTCATTGATGAGACAAATGTAATCCATGATTTTGATGAAAAAAGACAAAAGCTTGCAGCAGCACATTCCGAATCGGCAGAATTCAGGGAATATATAACCGAATGCCTGAAGAACATCAACAGCAGTCGTGATAAGCTGAAAGAAGTGGCCGATGCACTTTATTATTACCCTTCCTTCTGGCGTGATACGGAAAACAAAATCAACTACCGCAGGTTCTTTACAATCAACAGCCTGATTTGCCTGAACATGCAAAACAAAAAGGTATTTGATAAACACCACCGGCTGATTGAACAGTGGATAAAAAACAAACTTATTGATGGAATACGGGTTGATCATATCGACGGCTTGTTCAATCCGACAGAATATCTCGAAAGGCTGCGGAATCTTGCCGGAGAGGATGTTCCAATTTATGTGGAAAAAATTCTTGAGGAAGATGAAACGCTGCCCCCGCACTGGACCGTTCAGGGCTCAACCGGGTACGATTTTTTGAGCCTTGTGAATAACCTGCTTACAAACCGCGACAATGGTCCGGTTTTTAACTCATTTTACAACGACTGGATTCATAAAAAAACGTCCTATGATAATGTTTTTGACAGTAAAAACCGGTTCATCCTTTACAAGCGGCTTGCAGGGGAACTCGATAACCTTACACGCCGGTGTCTTAATTTGCAGCCCGTGATTCAACAGAGACCTGAGGAGCAAAATGTAAGAGCTGCCATCGGTGAGTTTTTGGTGGCCTGCCCGGTTTATAAGGTGTACAATTCTCCCTCAAAATTCATGGACTACGATACCAGCATGGTGAAAATGATTGGCGACACAGCCATAAAGAAAAATCCGGATAACAAGGGTACCCTTAAGATGCTGATTGATTTGTTTTTGCTGAAACTTCCGGGTAGCAGGAATGAAGTAAAACAGGTGGATGCCTTTTTCAGGCGCTGCATGCAATTTGCAGGGCCTCTTATGGCCAAAGGTATTGAAGATACGGCTTTTTATTCATTCAACCCGTTCATTGTTCATAACGAGGTGGGTGATTCTCCCGGCTATTTCGGCATCAGCAGTGAAAAGTTTCACCAGGCCATGGAAGAGCGCCTCAAAAATATGCCCTTATCGATGAATGCCCTTTCAACCCATGACACAAAACGCGGGGAAGATGCCCGTGCCCGGTTAAATGTATTAAGCGACATGCCCGTCGACTGGATGGAAGAAACCCGTCAATGGAGGGAACTGAACAAAAAATATAAAACACAGGTTGAGGACAGGGAAATCCCTTCCCCCAACGATGAATACCTGATTTACCAGGTACTGTGCGCCCATCTGCCCATGAATGGCAAAGCCGATGCTTCCTTCCTGGACCGGTTGCACGAATACCTCATAAAAGCAATGCGGGAGGCAAAGGTTAATTCATCATGGAGCAACCCCGATGAAAATTACGAAAACGAAACACTCGGTTTTATTAACCGGATATTTTCGGACGATTCCGAATTTCCGGCGCGGCTGGCAAGTTTTATGGAGGAACTGATCCCCCACGGAATAGTTAATTCCATCACTCAAATCATCCTTAAAAACACCGTTCCCGGGGTACCCGACACCTTCCAGGGTACCGAATACTGGAACCTGAGTTTTGTTGATCCCGATAACCGCCGGCCGGTGGATTACCTTAAACTGTCGGAAAATCTCGAAGAATTGGAAAAGGATTACTCGGCTGACCCGGAAGAACTGGCTGAACGGCTTTTCAGTAATCCCCTGACAGGAAAACTTAAGCAATGGGTTACCTGGCTTACCCTGAAAGAGCGGCTTGATTACCCCGACCTTTTTCTGAAGGGAAGTTACATCCCGCTGAAGGTTATCGGCAAATACCACAAAAGGGTAATTGCCTTCTACCGCAGCCACCACAGTCAGCAGCTGGTAGTTATCCTGCCTTTAAGCACTGCCACCCTTGTGGGTGACTACCTTTGGGAAGATACCCAAATCAGGCTGCCCGAACCCGTTCCGTCAACAATGGTTAACCTGCTGACAGGAACAACCGTTGAAACAGCCCGGACGCTGAACCTTGAAGAGGCATTCGATATTGTTCCATTTGCAGTGCTGAGAAATCAGCAGGAGTGATTTTTGAATTCTTTGTTCCTGCATGCACACAATCGCGTTGCAGAAATTATTTATTCACTGAAAACAACAATAAAAGACCATACCCCGGCCGTATCAAATTCGGTAAAACGCGAATTTAATACGACTTTGGTATGGAGTATATACGGCTTTGAAACGGAAATTTCATCATGGGAAGATGATATTTAAATTAGCAGGAGCATTTCAACAGTATCTGTCATTTCACTTCATGGCCGTCATTGGTATCTGTCAGTTGCCGGAGAAGCTATCTCAGTCAGTGATCAGCCGGCAGTAAAAACCACAGCCGCTTATAAAAAACCTTATTTCCTCTACCCATACCTGTCATATAACAAATTAAAGGGAGGCATTGTCTGCGGCATACATGTTTCATTCTATAACCAGGTTTTTTCTATGCCGCATGCTGCCCCCGCCACAGAGCCGTCATTGAGAGTTTTCACCCAAAATTTTGGGCGCAATGAAATGATGACACTTTTCAGCACTACCTTTGCTCTTGATTCAAATTAGCAGGATAATTCCGACTGTACCTTTCAGTTGCCGGTGAAGATGTCTCTTTCAATGAGTAGCCGGCAGGAAAAACCATAACCGCTTATCAAAAACCTTATTTCCCTTTCCCAAACCTTAGTAGCCCGCAATATAACCCACATCCGCGACCTTATTACCTTATTAATTTGAGTAATTATTATACATTTCATTATCGGAAAACAAGAAAATACGTAAATAAGGGAATAAGGTTTGGATTGAAAATATATCGCTCTGGCTACTGAGGTGAACAAATAAAATAAGGTTTTCAAGAAATTATGGATATGTTTAGGCACAATGAAATAATGACTTTATTCAGCACTACCATTGCTCTCGATTCTACATAATACACTCGTTAAAGGGTTAGTGGTTTCATTCCTGATTACGAGCCTAATTCAAGAAAAGTATGTGACTGATGATTAGCAACTTGGAAGGTAATTTCATTGGTAACCCCTGCACCTTTAAAAGGAAGCTGTGCGTATCATGCAACATTTACTTGCATCAGGGTATAAACCTTCGCGTATTATATGCGGGATGAAGCCTGCCTGCCTGACCGGACAGGCAGGCTTCGCCCCGCCTGCAATAGGCGAAGGGTTGTTCCCTGATAAAGGTCTGTGCTTACTTCCAGTAAAGCTCTTCTATTCAGATGTGTAGGCCGCATAAAAGGCTCCCTTGGAGGTTAAAGCCTTTATTTAGTAACCCCCGGTCTTTGTTTCCTTGTTACAAGGATAAAATCACGATGTGCTTTTATGAGATTAATGGAATGCAGCAGCATATTCTTGGTCTCCGTAATTATATTGAAATAAAGGACGGAATTCCGTGTGCTGACTTCACGCGACTTAATACGCTTAATTTGTGCAACTTCCATCTTTTCAAGATTAACAACCAATTTATCGCGTTGATTTATCAGATTATCAATGTCTTTGAAACTGTTCTCCTTAACAATCCGGATGGCAAAATCAGAGAATTCTGTGATTCTTTCCTGCAAATCATTTAACTCTTCCGCCTGGATTTGGATGAAGGGCTTGTGATTGTTATCCACATGCTCAAACAGCGGCTCCACAAAGAAGTTAAGCGAATGTGCCATCTCCCGCTGATAGTCTACCATTTGCACATAAAAATGCCCTGAATCGACCGACTCTTCGATTTTTGAGATGGTACTTAAAACTTTATTTTTTTGTTTTTTTGCTTTTTTGTTCAGGTTATTTTTCATCGACATAGCTTCTTTCAGCCGCGAACGGTCTTCCTTGAGAAAACTGTCGATGCTCAAAGAATAAATCTGGTTGGCAAACATTATTGATTTTGTAACCTGCTTTTTACTCTTCTCCATTACTTTTTCAACTTCATCATCTTCAGTAATGGATTCCTCATCTTCTATTGCCTCTATCTGATTTCTTTTCTTGAATATCATATGAGTACGGATGATCATCAGAACGGCGACAGCAACAAAAACAAAAATCATAAATCTTCCGCCTATTGAAATAATCCAGGCAACGAAGGCAGCAACCGAGAAAGCGATAATTGCTGTTAAGAACCAGCCGCCGATAACAGCAAAGACTCCTGAAATGCGGTAAACAGCACTTTCCCTACCCCAGGCACGGTCGGCAAGCGAGGTGCCCATAGCTACCATAAAGGTGACATAGGTTGTTGACAGGGGTAATTTAAGCGAGGTGCCAATAGCAATAAGTATACTGGCAACCAGAAGGTTTACCGAGGCCCTTATTTTGTCAAATGCCGGAGTATCGGGGTTATCAACCGGCCCCAGGGGAACAGGTGCAAACCGGCGTGTTATAACCTGGTTAACTGTTGCCGGTATCAGCCGCGTAACCGAACGGTTGAAATTGATTGTACTGCGAACCATCACCCTTGCAATCATTGATGACCCAAAGCGTTCAACCCCTTCGTTTTGCCTCGACAGGTCGACTGAAGTATTTACAACCGACTGTGCCTTCTTCGAAGTAATGAGGGTAATTATCATTATCAGCCCGGCTATAAGCAGCATGAAGGTTGGCGTACTCACTTCACCGGCCAGCATCTCCATTGAAAAACTTTCCGGCGCTATATTTCCCTCGGCAACCCAGTTTTTAAAAGAGGAATAACCTGCCAGCGGAACCCCTATGAAGTTTACCAAATCGTTGCCGGCAAAGGCCATTGCAAGAGCAAAGGTACCTATCAGCACAGTAAGTTTGAGAATTTTTATATTGAACAGCCATTTTAACAACTGCAGGATGATCACAAAGAACAGAAAGCTGTATACCAGCAATTTAAATGTATTTCCTGCAACCCATTCATCCAGCCTTTGCCCGTCGACAACTTCAATTGATGCAAAAGCCGAACCGTCGATCCCTTTAATCAAGATGAAGTAGGTGATGGCTGTAACGGCAAACCCACCAAACAGGGAGCCAAAATACTTCATGTTTTTCCGGTAATTGAAGGAAAATATAAAGCGCGTTATGTACTGAACCAATGCACCTACAGTAAAGGCTATAAGCACCGAAAGCAGTATACCGGTAATAATGGCAAGCGCTTTTTCGGAATTGATGTAAGTAGCAAGTTCGCCCAGTGACCTGCCCGCTGCCTCGATTTTAACGAGCGAAACGGCCACTGCCGCACCCAGTAATTCAAATACTATTGACACTGTTGTTGAGGTGGGCATCCCAAGGGTGTTAAATGCATCAAGCAGTATGATGTCGGTTATCATTACTGCAAGAAAGATGACCATTATCTCGGAAAACACGAACATGTCGGGATGAAATATGCCTTTCCGGGCAACCTCCATCATCCCGCTCGAGAAAGTGGCGCCTATAAGCACCCCAAGCCCGGCCATTAGGAATATAAGCCATTTAGGAGCAGCTTTCGAACCAAAAGCGGAATTTAAAAAATTAACGGCATCATTGCTTACGCCAACAACTAAATCGGAAACAGCCAGTGCGAAGAGGATAATAACAACAATAAGATAGAAATTTTCCATTACCTGAATTTTTCGGGCAGCAAATATATGTTACAATGTTTTCTTAACATCATGCTAAAATATTAAAAAAACATTAAGGTACTATAAAGTTATGGTTAAGAGTTTCCTATAATTTACTGACACAATGAAAAATAAATCATCTTGCAACCCGGATTTATGCCTTATTCAAAATTTGTATAAATAAGAATAAATGTTTTATTTATGCAACAAAACTGAGATTCAGATGAAAACTTATTCTTCGCGACAGTTGACTTTATATATAGCGGCCTTGCTTACATCGCTGGCTGCGATATTTATCCTGCTTACCTGGTGGCTGTCGCCCGGAATTGTGATGCTTGCAGCTTTTATTGCACTTTTTTTTATGGCCTCTTATTTTTACATCATATTTGTAATCAACAAATACATTTATGACAAAATAAAGCCGGTTTATAAAACCATTAAGGACCTCCCCCTGAGCGGAAAAAAGCTTGCCGAAAAATCATCCGACTCCACAAATCTCTTATCGAATGTCAAGTTTGAAGTTGAAGAATGGGCAAAAACCCAGATGAAGGAAATTGAGCGGTTAAAGGAACTGGAACGGTACAGGAAAGATTTTGTAGGAAACGTATCGCATGAACTGAAGACACCGATTTTTAACATTCAGGGTTATATACTTACACTTCTGGAAGGGGGAATTGACGATCCGAAAATTAACATGCTGTATCTGAAACGTACAGAAAAGAGCATCGACCGCATGATATCGATTGTTGAAGACCTGGAATCAATAACAAAGCTGGAATCGGGCGAACTGAAACTGAATATTGTGAAATTTGATATCGTGCAGTCGGTTCGCGATGTATTTGAAATGGAGCAATGGCAGGCTGAAGAGCGGCAGATATCACTTGAAATACAGAACATACCCCAAAAACCTGTTAATGTAAAGGCCGACCGCAACCGCATTCTTGAAGTGCTTACGAACCTGATTGTCAACGGAATTAAATACGGCAGGAAAAATGGTTACGTTCAGGTGTCGTTTCACGATCTTGATGATAGCATTATGGTGGAGGTTACCGACAACGGCATTGGTATTGAAAAAAAATTCCTCCCTCGGATTTTTGAACGGTTCTATAGGGTCGACAAATCCCGCTCACGGGAACAGGGAGGAACAGGCCTTGGATTGTCGATTGTGAAACATATTATTGAAGCACACAACCAATCGATTAATGTCAGAAGTGTTGTCGATCAGGGAACAACTTTTAACTTTACACTGGAAAAGGCCAAATAATAAAATTTCTTTATACCTCTCTTTAATTTTTATTATTAGATGCTATTTGCAATTATAACTTCTAACTTTGTTGGTTGAAAAAATAAATTCCGATGAACGATAACAAATTAAAAATTCTGCTGGTCGATGATGAAATCGACATCCTTGAATTTATGAGCTACAACCTTGAGAAAGAAGGATATGTGGTATACACCGGCAAAAACGGGCTTGAAGCTATTGAAAAGGCTGAAAAATATCAGCCCAACCTGATAATACTTGATGTTATGATGCCCGAAATGGATGGGATTGCCGCCTGTGAGGAAATCAGAAAAATTCCGTCACTCAGCAATACAGTCATTGCCTTTTTAACGGCACGCGGAGAAGATTATTCTCAGATAGCCGGTTTTGAAGCCGGAGCCGATGATTACATTACCAAACCGGTCAGGCCGAAAGTGCTTATCAGCCGTGTAAAAGCGCTGCTTAAACGTACCGGCGATACTCCTGCTCCGGTAACCTACACCGAAAGCCCCGGAACAGTGGCCATAGGGAACCTCATTATTGATAAAGAACGTTACCTGATACGAATAAACGACAAGGAGATGATTCTTCCCCGCAAAGAATTTGAGTTGTTGTCGCTGCTGGTTTCCAAAACAGGCAAAGTTTTTACACGTGAAGAGATTTACGCTACAGTATGGGGGGAAAATGTTGTGGTAGGCGACCGCACAATCGATGTTCACATACGGAAATTACGGGAAAAAATTGGCAACGACCACATAAAAACATTAAAAGGTATCGGCTATAAGTTTGTGGAGTAACTAAATAAAGTAGACCACCAGGTATAAAAACGTAAAGCCAAGGGCAAAGCCTGCCTCCAGATGCCACAGTTTATTCTTTTCAAGAATGAGTTGTGCAGTGCCCGTCAACCCTGTCGCTATAATAACTGCAATTATTGCCCATGCCGGGTAGGTGCCCGTACGAAACGAAAGAGCAATCATTACTCCGGTAAGGCCTCCCAGTGCAGCCATATGGCTCGATATTTTCCATTTAAGCGAAGCAATTAGCAGACCCAGTATCACAAGCACGGATGCAATCATCAAAACCTTAAGAATGGGGAAAGCATTAAGCCGGCTTAGCAACATGTAACCCATATAATAAAACACCGAAGAGAACAGCAGGGGCAGTGCCCGTTGGCTGCCTGTTTCGAACGACAGCCTGAATCTGGGATTGATGGCAAGTACCGACATGGCCAATAAGGGCATTATGGCCGTGGAAAAAAGTACCACCAGCAATACCAGCCGTTTTGCTTCCCAGCTGATATATGAAAAGTAAAAACCCGATTGAAACAACAGGAGAAAACCCAGTGTGGGAACAAGCATTGGGTGGAAAATAATGGAAACGATTTGTGCTGCCCTGCGTGCCATAGCTACAGTTCTTTACGCAGCCGGGCCACAGGTATATCGAGTTGCTCACGATATTTGGCCACCGTGCGACGGGCAATGTTGTACGACTTGTCCTTCAGGATTTTTGTCAGCTTCTCATCAGTCAGAGGTTTCCGCTTATCTTCATTATCAATGCACTCTTTCAGTATCTTTTTGATTTCCCGTGTGGAAACTTCTTCCCCGCTTTCTGTCTGAAGCCCTTCAGAGAAAAAGTACTTCAGGGGAAAGATGCCAAAGTGTGTTTGTATATATTTACTGTTTGATACCCTGGAGATTGTTGAAATATCAAGGCCTGTTCTTTCGGCTATATCTTTAAGAATCATCGGGCGAAGCTTTGCTTCGTCACCGTCTTTAAAATACTCCTTCTGAAAGTTGATTATTTCTGCCATTGTTATCAGCAAGGTATGATTTCTTTGCCTGATAGCATCAATAAACCACTTTGCTGAATCAACCTTCTGTTTCACGAAAACAAGGGCATCTTTCTGATTTTTGTTCTTCTGTCGTGATTGCTGAGCCAGGGCATGCATCATGTCGAGATAGGTATCATTTATCTTCAACTCCGGCATGTTCTGCTGATTAAGCGACAGGTTCAGCTCTCCGTCGAGGTTATCCAGGATAAAATCGGGGATGATATGCTGGTTCGATCTGTTCATGGGGTTGCTGTATGAACTGCCCGGTTTGGGGTTCAACTTCAGTACCACATCGATTCCCTCTTTGAGTTCCTCGTCCGAAAGTTCCAGTTTCTTTTTGATTTTATCGTAATGCTTACGGGTAAACTCTTCAAAAAAGTCGGTCACAATGGTTTTTGCCAATTCATAACCGCTGCCCTGCTTCCTGTTAAGCTGCAAAAGCAGGCATTCGCGCAAATCGCGCGCCCCTACTCCTGCAGGGTCAAACTGCTGCACTACATGAAGAATCTCCTTCAGCTTTTCCTCCGCCACCTCCATATTGAGATTAAATGCCAGATCATCGCTAATTGAAAGCAGGTCGCGCCGCAGGTAACCATCATCATCTATATTTCCGATAATGTATTCCGCCAGCTGCCGATCCTGATCTGCAAGGGAAGTCATTCCCAGCTGATCGTAAAGGCTTTCATGAAAAGTAATCCCGGCAGAAAATGGAATGTCTACATACTTATCGTCTTTCGAATAGTTGTTTGCATTTGTCTTATAGGAAGGAACATCATCTTCTTCGTTCAGGTAGTCATCGAATGAGAATTCATCATTGTCGCTGTCCTGCTCCGGTTCATTGTTATCTGCCTGTTCAGATGGTTCCTCATTTTCGGAATCCATTTCCAGTACGGGGTTTTCTTCAAGTTCTTTTTTTATGCGCTGTTCGAGTTGCATAGTAGGGATTTCCAGAAGCTTAATCACCTGTATTTGCTGTGGTGAGAGTTTCTGTAGCAATTTTTGTTGTAATGAAAGTCTTTGCTCCATATCCCTTATTGTTACTCCGTAAAAATACTACTTTTTTAAAGGAGTTCAAACTACTATTTAAAATTCTGCGCTTTTAGGTGTTCGCGGGAAAGCAATCACATCGCGTATGTTTGCCATACCGGTAACAAACTGGACGAACCTTTCGAACCCAAGGCCAAATCCACTGTGCACGGCGCTTCCAAACCGGCGCGTGTCAAGGTACCACCACATTTCTTCAGCAGGAATATCCATCTCCTTCATTCGAGCCAGCAGCTTATCAAGATTTTCTTCACGCTGCGAACCTCCGATTATCTCCCCGATTTGCGGGAACAGAACATCCATTGCACGAACCGTACGGTTGTCGTCGTTCTGTTTCATGTAAAACGCCTTGATATCCCTGGGGTAATCGGTCAGAATTACCGGACATTTAAAATGTTTCTCAACCAGGTAACGTTCATGTTCGCTTTGCAGATCAATTCCCCAGTCAACCGGGAACTGGAACTGCTTCTTTTTATAGGGTTTCGAATTTTTCAGGATGTCAATGGCCTCAGTGTAGGTAAGCCTTATAAATTCGCTGTTTTGCACAAACTTTAGCTTTTCAATCAGGTTCATCGACCGCTGGTCCTGAGGTTTACTTTTTTCTTCCTGTTCCAGCCGGGAGGCTAAAAACTGCAGATCATCACTGCAATTTTCCAGTGCATAACCAATAAGGTATTTCAGGAAGTCTTCAGCAAGATCCATATTGTCTTTCAGATCGTAAAAAGCCATTTCCGGTTCTATCATCCAGAATTCGGCAAGATGCCGTGCGGTATTTGAATTCTCAGCCCTGAAAGTAGGTCCGAAAGTGTAAATTTCACCCAAAGCCATTGCACCAAGTTCGCCCTCCAGCTGCCCGGAAACCGTAAGGTTGGTGGGTCTGCCAAAGAAATCCCTGCTGTAATCGGGTTTCCTGTCTTCTGTAACAGGCGGATTCAGCGGGTCGAGGGTGGTAACGCGGAACATTTGCCCTGCTCCTTCAGCATCGCTGGCGGTAATTATGGGTGTGTGCAGGTAGTAAAATCCCCGTTCATTAAAATAGTTGTGAATGGCATAAGCCATGGAATGCCTTACACGAAAAACAGCCCCGAAAGTATTTGTGCGAAAGCGGAGATGTGCATTTTCCCTGAGAAATTCAAGGGAATGCTTTTTCGGCTGAATGGGATACTTTTCAGGATCAGCTCCACCTAAAAGCTCTATCTTTTCAGCCACCAGCTCCACATTCTGGCCACTTCCTTTTGATTCAGCAAGCGTACCCTCCACTGCAAGTGCAGCGCCGGTATTGATTTCACGCAACAGTTTCTCATCAAATTGGCCGGCATCGGCAACAACCTGCAGATTATTTATAGTTGAACCATCATTAACGGCAATAAAATGAACATTTTTGCTGCCACGCCTGGTCCTTACCCATCCTTTTATCAAGATTGAATTACCGGGTATTCCACTCTTAAGAACTTCTTTAATTTTTACTCTTACCATAATTCCGCTGCTTTCTTTACCTGCTGTTTTACTTTTTAAAAAACTTACAAAAGTAAATTTTTATAATAACAATCGGTCTGGAAGTCCTCAAAAATTAAGTATTTGAAGAAATGTTAAAATTAAAAAGCCATTCACCCAAAGGTAAATGGCTTTAAATATCCATTATTTAATGTCAGTCTGTTTATTCGGCTGTTCCCGGAGTGGGTACTGTGGCTTTTTCGGCAAATCCAATATTACCCATGATATAAGTATCGGGGCCAAGCTTCATATCCGAATTCATCATTTCTTCATAAGTCACTTCTTTTCCGGTATAGGCAGAAACCCTTCCCATAATAGCCACCATATTTGAAATAGCTGTTTGTTCAGCTTCATTAAACGGAATATTTTGGCGGATACATGTAACAAGGTTAATGTGTTCCTGAACATAAGGACTTGTTTCTGAACCTTCAGCGGCAAAAAGCTCGTTTCCTTGGGCATCAACAATTCTCAATTTTCCTGCAGTGGTTGCAATGGCTTTAGTGCCATGGAAAATTTCATGTACAGCATTGGCGGTACCGTTAATCTGACGGCACATGCTATGAACATGACGCCCGTCTTCGTATACATAGTCAATGCTGAAATTGTCATACTGGTCGCCGGTAACTCTTCTGTGCCTTGATCCGAAACCAACGGCTTTAACAGGATGGGCTCCCATGAACCAGTTGGCAACATCAATATTGTGTACATGCTGCTCAACGATATGATCACCCGAAAGCCAGCACCAGTTAACCCAGTCGCGAATCATCCATTCCATTTCACTCCAGTTTGGATTATTCTGACGGTACCAGAGTTGATTTTGATTCCAGTAAACATTGGCTGAAACTATTTGTCCGATACCATTATTGTTGATTTCCTTCATCAGGTTAATGTAGTTGTGCTGATGCCTTCTTTGCGTGCCGGTAACAACCTTCAGCCCCTGTGCATCGGCCATTTTTGCGGTTGCAAGAATCTGACGGATACCCACCGGGTCAACAGCAAGAGGTTTTTCCATGAAAACATGCTTGCGGGCCTTAACGGCAGCTTCGAAATGCTCGGGTCTGAACTTAGGAGGCGTTGCAAGTATTACAATATCAACACCTGAATCAATTACTTTCTCGAAAGCATCGAATCCCACAAATTGATTTTCCTGCGGAACTTCTACTCCTTTTTCTGTTTTAATTTTATTGGCACAATCTTTTACCCTGTCTTCAAATACATCACCTAAAGCAGTGACAGTAACATTTGGGCCGGCGTCCAGGAAATTGATAGCTGCGCCTGAACCGCGACCTCCGCAGCCGATAATACCTGCTTTAAGAACCGGGCCATCGGGAGCCGTATCAAGCATAGGAGGAAGATTTAACTCCCGGGGTTGCCAGTCGTATGCTCCACCATTGGATGACCCCCCGTTATTTCCTGCACATGATGATAAAGTTCCTACACCCATTGCACCGGCAGCTCCTACGGCAGCAGCCCCGGCTAAGAATTTACGTCGTGAAAAACTATTTGTACTCATAATTTGAAAATTGATATTAGTCGATTTGACGTCTCTAAATTAATTATTTTTTCCGGTATTTTCATCGAATTCACAAATTACTCTGAATCCGATGCAATTGCAATCCGATAGCCACCAAATACTTTTTGGCATTTGCGGGTCGGTACGCATCCAATCTTCCATGCGCGTATGGTCGCGGGCTGCACTTCGCACTTCCCCGACAGGGCTCCTGAATGAACCGCCCCTGACCACACGCTCCTCCCCTGTGGCCGGACCTTTTGGGTCAACAGCACCATCGGATAGCATTTCGTAAGCATCTGCAGCATACCAATCGGAACAATATTCCATAACATTACCCGACATGTTCTTCAATCCAAAAGGATTGGCCTCCACAGCTTCCGGCAACTGAGACTTGCCTGCACTGTTTCCGGCATAGATTACATACTGGTTAATAAGTTCGCTTTCCTTCCCAAACAGTTTGCTGAAGAATCCCTCCTGGGCAAACTCCCTGGGCCGTCCTTCAAAGAAGAAAGGTGTTTGCGTACCTCCGCGTACTGCATACTCCCATTCAGCTTCGGTGGGCAGGCGATAGGTCTTTCCGGTAACTTGTGAAAGCCATTTGCAATACGTTTCGGCAGCATGATAAGTCATTGTGATAGCCGGCCGGTCGCCCATCCCCCAGTTCTGGTCGGGCTGACCATAGGGTGGTGTTGGTCCGGAAATGGCATCAACATCAGCAACAGTGCGTGCTCCTTCAGTGTCGGTCGAACGGCCTTCAGCTGCTGTAGCCCCATAGAATGCCAGGTATTCCTCCCAGGTAACCTCTACTTCAGCCATAAAGAACGAGCTTATTTTTACCTCCTTCTGTGGCCCTTCATCAGGATCGCGCATCTGTTCATCTTCCGGGCTGCCTATTTCAAACGACCCGCCCGGGATCGCTTTCATGTTAAATGAAACGGTGGTATTGGGAATGGTTTCAGTGAAATCTTCAAGGGCAGTTACCTCTGCGGGTTCAGTAAAAACTTCTGCAGCTGCTGAACTGGTCATCCCAAAATCAACATTGGCAGCATGTATTGCATTCGGATCATAATGACCTACGTTAAGATGGCAGTTAATACATCTGAGTTCATCTTCATTCTGGCTGTAATAAAGATGGGCATCCTGTCCTTCCTTGGTAAGGGTAAGGGGAAACAAATTCTGATGGCAATGCAGACACGAAGCTTTAAATACATGATGCTGTGCTTCTTCAAGTGTCGATTTAAGCTCCCAGTTATAATCAGCGCTGTCTTTGAACACCAAACCATAAACATCGCGGGCTGCGGCTTTTATTTTTTCGGGCAGGTAGCCTTGTCCTTTGGGAGGCAGGTGGCAGTCGACACACCTTGCACGAAACCCCGACGGATTATCATAATGAGTTGATAATCGCCAGGAATCAAATACATGAGGATGGACATGGCACATGTTGCACGATTCGTTTGTAGAAGTATATTCAAGAAGCTTATTGGTATAAATGGTCGCCAATAAACCTACAACAAACCCGATAAAAAGTACCAGGAGTATGTTTTTTCTCAGGAAATACAGCAGTTTCTTAAACATTGGAAAAGATTTATAAAAAGAAGATGTTTAGTAAAAAATTCAAAAATAATAAATTATCAAATGTTTGAACGGGTATAAATAGTTTTGTGCCCTTATTTAGAACCAATCAATTTTTAGTTCTGTAGAGTTGTTGAATCCGGTAAGAACAACCGTAAACATCTTCATATACTTTCTCCACACAAATCAACTGAAAATTTCTTTCATTATTCGGACAGCAAATATTTTGCATGTTTGTAAAAAGTATATATATTTGCAGCCTCGTTCTGAAAAACTAGTAAAAAAAACTATAAGATATATTGCGGGGTGGAGCAGTTGGTAGCTCGTTGGGCTCATAACCCAAAGGTCGTAGGTTCAAGTCCTGCCCCCGCTACCAAGTTTTAAGTAACTCGAAGAAAGCCAGTGTTTTACATTGGCTTTCATTTTTTCAGGTGCGCCACAAACGCGCCATACATCATAAAGGTTGCACCGGTCGAATAAATAAAATGTTCGACTATGCATGAATTTGCCCTACCTTTTCGCTACGCCCAACGCTCCCAGGGAGCAACCAGGGAATATGTTTACTTTTCAGCAGTGGATCCGGCAACCGGACAAATGAGAAGGAAGCGATTTTACATCGACCACATTCGGGATTCAAAACTGCGCGACCGGCATGCAAAAAAATTAATAGATCATATTAATACGTTGCTCGATGCCGGCAAGAATCCTTTCGTTGAACAGGACAATTCAAAGAAGTACACCACAATCGACAAAGCCCTTAAATTCGTCATCGACTTTAAGAACCTGTACATCCGGAAGCGAACAAAGCACTCTTTTGATTCCAGGTTACATGTCCTCCGTGAGTGGCTTGAAAAAAAGAAACTGTTGCAGAAGTATATTTTTGAGTTCAATGATGACCTGGCACTCACATTCATGAATGACTTAATCACAAAAAGAAAGATATCCGGACGGACCTATAATAATTACCTTATCGACTATCGTACCTTTTTCAACACCCTGGTAAAAAACAAATACATTGTTACAAATCCTTTCCATGCTGTCAGCCGGATGCCAGAGCAGGAAACTGACAAACGAGCCTTCCGGGAAGAGGAAGCTACCAGGTACTTTTCATTCATCAAACACAATGATTATGACTTCTACATCCTGAGCCTTTACTGTTATTACCTGGCATTGCGACCGGCTGAAATTTGCCGGCTGAAAATTTCCGACTTCTGGCTGTCGAAGGGAGTTGTAATTGTGCCGGCCAGCAAATCCAAGAATAAGAAAAAGCGGATAGTTCCAATTGCTGCACCGTTCCTGAAGCTATTAAAAGTATATTTTCAAAACCTACCTTCCGGATTCTATATCTGCTCAAAAGGATTTAAGCCGGGCCATCAGTTTGAACATTCCACCAGGATAGCCGAACACTTCAGAATAATTGCTAATCAGATGGAAATTCCTGCGGAAGTGAAGTTTTACAGTTTAAAGGATACAGCTGCCGATAGGCTTATCGAAAAAGGGTTTAACACAAAAACAATCAGAGACCTCTTTGGCCACAGCTCGATTGCTGTTACAGATGCATACCTGAAAAAATTTAGAAATACGATTGATGAACGCTTAATTAACGAATTCCCGGAACCGGAATAGAAAACCCCGGCTTCATTAAACCAGGGCTCTATCAACCTAAACCTAAACTAAACCAAAAACCTTTATCAAGTTACAAAATAAAAATGAAAAAACCCCGGCTCCTCTGAACCGGGGTAAGTAATTAATAATCTAACAAATCAAAAATTATGAAAAAAAACAGCTTTACTTTGCCTCATTCAAGAAAACGAAAGATTCCGCCGGGAGAAAGGACAAAAAAAGGCACTGTTTTCAGTGCCTTTTTGCATGTGTATTGCTCCTGTACTTAATTAGCCGTAATTTGTATTTTGTTTGTCTTTCAAGACGCTACTGTAATTAATAATCACCCCTGCATTAGATTCAAATGAAGGTGGCTTTCTTAACTCAGACAATTCCCTGGGAGTATAAATAACCGGCAGTTCTGCAAATGCTAAAACAGTTTCAGGCTCATAAAATAAACTTGTGCCGACAACGATCTCTGCATTTCCAATATAGGTAAATGCGACCTCCTGCGCAAAAACAAAATCAGTAACAACTTCCTGCTCCTGGTCCGCCACAAAAGCAACTTCATCAGCTGCAACAGGTACCGGTTCCGGAGGCGGTGCGGCATAGCACACCGTCACGAACAAAAGCGAAATTAAAACAAGTAATTTTCTCATCGGTGAATAATTAAAAATTGTACATATAATAAATAGGTTGAATTCAAATGTTCATATAATGGAGTAAATACGAAAGGACAGAATTAAATTGTACCGCTTCTTTCACTTCACATTCAAAAACTATCGAAGAATCCTTCTTTAGTTTCCAAACCCTCTCACAAAGCAGATCATTCTTTATCAGCACAGCTTTCCGCTTTTTGCCGTTCTTTAAATGAAGCCGGTAATACTCTTCCATCACTTCAATTCTATATAGGTGGAATAATCAATCACAGTATGAGGATTCCGGCTATAAATCTCCTGCCTGATGCCTTTCGTTCCCCATCGGAAAAACAGGAACTTCCGGGGAACCCTATGCACAACCTGGTCAATGGTATCCCGGCTTTCAATCAATCCTTCAAAAATGCCCTGATTAACACATCCCTGCAGGGTTAAATAAGGGCTTAAATATTCAATGCATCTCATTGTATCACGCACCAGTTTCTCACGGTCCTTGAAAACAATGCTGTCTTTAACCTCCGTCTTAATTTCCGTTTTGGTTGTGGTTCCGGTACTGGTTACACTCTGCAGCCGCTTCACTTTTAAATTAAGTTTTTCCACCAGCTTTTCGTTAAAGTTCTTATACTCTTTAAACTCCTTAGCCGTTAACTGCAGCCGCTGAACCGAAAGCACATTTAAACTGTCACTTGTTTTATACCGCTTCACTTCCTCCATCAGCGCCGCCTGGTTTGCTCCCAGTCTTTTGCGCTCTTCCTTTTCCTGCTTATACAAATAGCTCATTGTTGTTGATGCTGCAAAAAGGGCAAGCACCAGGTACAGAAGTATGTTTTTCATCCTACAATTCTTTTAATTCCCTCAATATGTATCTGTGTAATAATTCGCCTACCTTTTTCTGAAAGCAGGAATTCGCAATCGCGCCAGGTGTCCATAAACAGGTTTTCCGTCAGAACCGCCGGGCAAATGGTTTTAGTAAGCATGTAAAATTCTGCCTCCTTATCCGGGTCCCCGTCTGCATAGTCTGCCCGCATGCGGAAATCAGGAAGCAGTTCCCTTGCAACATCAAATAGAATCGCTGCATACTTATCTGACTGGGTTTCCCCTGGTGATGTAAATACTTCCCATCCGGTCCCGCCGCCAGCATTGGCATGAATAGAAACCAGGAAACACTTTTCCCTCGATGCAATATTATTAACCCGGGTTACTCTTTCCGGAAGAGGAATATCAAACGGTTCCGGAACCACCAGCTGTGCAGGAATATTCAAATAGTTCAAACCCACCATTACCTGGTTGGCAATTGCCCGGTTAAACTCCCATTCCATCAGCTGCCGGCCATCGTGCCACACTGGAGAGCGTTTGCCTGGAGTATCATTCCCATGTCCGTTATCGATTAAAATTTTCATTGTTTAGGCTTTTTCGGTTTGGCTTTGTTCTGTAACTTCTATTCCACTTTCTGAACTCCTCCGCCCGAAATAATTTGCCAAATCCTTAAAAGCATTCCATTTCGTGAGATAATAGAGGTTAAGTGCAGTTTTAAAAAGAAGTATCCCGCTCAAAAACCAACCGACAGCGTTATAGGTAGCTACGGTACTTTGACCGTGAACATCATCCCACAAAAATGACATCATCACAATCAAAATAGATCCTCCCAACCTGGGTATAGTTGTATTCCAAATTTTTTTCTGAGAGAATTTTTCCTTATCAATTTTGTGGGCTTTTAGATACCCAAAAATTGTATTGATTGCAAAAAACAATATCAAAAGCAACACTATGTTTTGAATCGGGATGAAATACCCTAAGATTGTCATGAATACTCCTGAAATTGCACTCCAGGCAATTTTTAGCCAGTCGGTAGGAATGTCGTTCATCTTCAGTTAATTTTTATACCGAAGATAAAAGCAACTGCAGTGAAAAGAAAGGACAAAAAAAACCGCCCCGGAAACCGAAGCAGCTTTTTAAGTCGCAAAATTTTAGCATAATTAATTTACAACTTTATTTTTTACCGGCAAACTTTTTTTTGTTCTCATCTTTATAACTGCACCCGGAACACTGCTTTTTGAGCTGCTCCCTGAGTAATTCGTTCTCGGTTACCAGGTCAACAATCCGTTGTTTTAAAAAAGAATTCACATTGTTTTTCCGGTTTTAAAATAGGCATACTTCAACTCCAAGGTGAACTGTTTTACTTTTCGTCTTTATCCCCACACTCGCCTTTTTTAATCTTTATATTTTCCCCTTTTTCTTTTTGATAAATACAAGGGAAGTATCGGCATGTGTCGCAGTCGTATTTTTGTTTTTGTTTCATTTTGTCTTTATTTCATTGGTCCAACCCCAAAGTTGAACTAAATGATTTCATTTCTAATCATAGAAATTGTTTCGACCTTATCAACATAGTATCTCGGTATTCTCATCACATTTGAACAATGCTTCACCTTCCCTTTTGTTGTAGTGAATGCAGCTTTAATTCCTTCCCCCCTTAGTTCTTCACAAGCCATCGGGTTTGTCGCACCACCTGCCCATATAAGAACCGATGAATCAATACCCAAATCAGCAGAAGATTCTATATTGGCGAGCCATGTTAAATAACTTGAATATGTAATCGGTGTTGAAGTATGATCTGTGTGCATTACAACATCATACCCTGACGCTCTCATTCTATTAATTAGATCAACTACATTGTAGGTAGTCCCCTCGTACTCAAACGTACTTGAATTGTTTTGTAGGGCAAGGGTTAACTTCTGGTCAAAATGCGAAAAAGCACTTAGAAGTTTTCTGTTAAGGAATATATAAAGACGAATATCATCGTTTATAAACAAAATAGAACGTTTTGGCAACTGTTTTCCATTCTTGACAAATCCTATTACATCATTTACTGAAACTGGCTGATACCCCTTTTCTTTCGCCAATTTAAAAACATTATACAACTTATCAAGTGCAGTACTGTATTGATAAGTGCCTGAATCTAAATTTGCATCTAATTCATCCTGAATGTCGTGCATAGTAAATACAAGTAAACGAGGTGATGCGTCAGATATAATCGTGTATCCATCCGAAGCATTTATTGACATTTCAGCATCAAGTGTATTCCCAATCCGAATATCTATGTCTTTGTATGAAATGTCAACATTACTTCCTGCAATAGTTCCTCCTATCGCAATAGTTATATCTTTATTGAAAGTATCGCTATTATTGAAGTCCACGTATGTTCCATGCCCGTCAATCTGCATAATTGTTCGGGTATAACTGCTGGGGTCATACATCCATTCAAAAGTGTGCCAGTACTCATTTACCCCATAATGTATAAATACATTTTCATTATTTGCAACACTCCCCCTTGTAGTAACGAGTGGAATGCCGGAGAATTTTGATAACTCAGAAGGCAATCGGTCTAACACTTCAAAAATTCCCAATTCAATATTTGATTCTGCTGCAATAGCATTATACAAATCGGTCATTGTTAAATAGCTTGATAGCGTCCAACTGTATAATGTAGTGTCCACATCATCATAAATCCTTAGAGTTGTACCATCATTCTCTATAAAAATAGCACCTGTACGGGCCGCATAATCTGCCCCAATATACCTCAAACTGAAAGCTCTTTCTCCGGCCAGTAATTTATTTACAAAGCCATCATTTGTCATAATGTTTTGAATGTTACGCACATTCCAAACACTACCAAACTGAGCTTGTCCCAACATAGAAACATAATCATTTGAATTATATGTATGCTTGATGAACGGCTTTGCCAAAATCCCTATGCGTTGATTGTATGAGGATTGATGTAATTGAAAGATATTTAGCATATCGGCATCATTGCCCGTATAATCCAGATCGGCACGGGTAACATTTACGTCCTCATTGATTTTGAATTTAAACTTGATATATGTCTTTTTGCCAAGCAGCCGACCTAAAGGAAAGATGGTTACATTACCTGCTGCCCCAATATTTGCAGTATCATTGCCCGCCGAATCAATCTGTCGCATATCTCCGACTATTTCATCAGATGCCCCGGTTTTATTAGAAAACGTATATCGTTTTATTTCTAATTCAGTGGGAGGGTTAAACTTAGTAGCTTCTGTTATGGAAAAATTAACATAAGGGTTTATTGATAATATGCTTGACATTATAGCATATATAGCGTTTGTTGGAATTTCCGCATCAGTTAAAGTCTTTTCAGTTTCGACTGCGGATGATATTCCACTTATAAATTTATTATACTTATCAAAAAAAGCAATTGTAAGCCTCGTTGATGCTGTTGCCGCTTTATAAGCGACACCCCTTATTGCTTCAATATTTATTTTGTCTGTATATCTGTAACCCGTTTCAGGAGATACTATTGCACCTGAGAGGTATATACCCCCTGCCTTATAAAATGTATTTCCCTTTACTTCTGTAAAGTTTTCATTTATTTTCAGTGCTTCTTCGCCCCAAGGAGTGTTATCATTCAAAATTGTTTTCATATTTCTAAAGTTGAGTATCAGACATTAGTATTGTATCATAATATAAAATCGAATCATCCAAAACATTCACTGTTATGTAATAAGTTCCCCGGTTGAAGGTTATGGTAATATTGTAGGCATCCCCATTAACCAGGTCCGGAGCTGTAATAAATTCAAGTAATCCGTCCGCTGTAATGGTAAACTTATCTGCGCCCTGGGTAATGGTGAAGTTCTTCCCGGGGATATTGGCAACAAACGTTTCACCTTCCGTTACTGCAAAAGTTTCATAAAAGTCACCTTTGCCTTTTCGCTTGCCGAAGTAGCGGTTTTTGTGGGCAAAGCTCCATTCCACTTCATAAAAATGGGTATCGGTGCTGTCATCCAGTGTCACGCCTTCGCCAGTCTCAATGGTAATTGCAAGGGGAAAATCACCATCTATCACAAAAGCTTCACGGCTCAGGTCAATCTCCTTCATGTACTGCAGCCAATCTCCATCAAGTATGAATCCGGTATTGCTTACATTTTTATCAGTTCGCCAGGCACGGTGCGCCATCACGCTCCGGTCAGTCCAATCCGGTTTAAGCGGAAGCAGCTTATTATACATCTCCCGTTCATTGTTGCCTGTTTCTTTTCGCCATCCAACTGCAGTCAATGTATCAAAGCAGCCTAAAGAATTATCAAATACAAAATTATCGGCACGTTCAGTATATTTTCGTGAAACAATATAGTTCCGTTCCTCGCTTTGCTCATTCAGGTAAATTTTATATGCTGAAACCGGCATTCCAATCAGATTTTCAACCAAGCCTGGGGAAATACATATTTCTATAATTAAATATTGCGTTGCTGCGTGCGATCGGGTAAGAGTACCTGTTGATCCATCTGCAGCGGTCCATTCAATCCGCAAACTTTCGGTTGCCGTTCTTCGGGGAATCCAGTAAAGTTTTTCTATCGCTCCCGGGTAAGTCTTCTTATTATCCGGCTGCCAGGTACAGAATTGTTTGTGAAGAAACATTTCTTCCCACCAACTGCTTTGTTCTGTTTTAAAGAATGCCCGTAATTCATCGGGCACCCCGCCTTTAATTGCATAGAAACTTTCTTCACCGGTAACCCATGCACTTTCCCCACTCACTCCCTCCAGGGTGGTCCAGCTTTCTTTATACCGGATACGGAATTGAACTACCATTTCCGGACGGTTAATCATTAATGCCGCTGAATTCTCAGGGTAAGTGAATCGTGGAGTCAGGTATTTATTAAGCAGGCTTTGAACTTTGAAAGTGGCAGCTCTCGATACAGCTGCTCCAATTTTATCCTCATAGCTGGAGGCATCCACCCAGGCCGAATTTACATAAACCTGAACCTGGCAATGCAGCCACAGAAATGGGTGAATCAAATCACTGGCCAGCTCAAAAAAGATTGGATTCCCGGTAAGGGAAACAACTTCGGGTTTATCTGTAATTGTTATTGCCATGCTTAATAATCTTGGTTCAAGTTTAAGTTAAAAGCGCCCTGTTTAAAAGGACAATTTACGGGAGCTTCACTATTTGCGCCTCGGTAATGCCCACCCGGTCCAGGTGAAATGTGGTGGTCGATTTTTCAATCAGGAATTCCCCTTCTTCTACGCTAAACTTCTTATTCAAATTCAGACGCTCAAAATCCACTTCATCAAAATCGAAATAAGCCACACCCGGGATCCCATCCTTCAGCGCCTGCACGGTATGCTTCCACCGTTTTTCATACAAACCTTTGTCACCTCTCCAGCGGGCTTCAATGTTGCCGGCAAACTGTTCACCGTTCGGGATCCCATTTACCAAACCATGATAGAACATTATCCTGGGAACAAACGGCTCCACTTCGTCCTGGTACTTCTCACAGTTACCGGTAAGCAGCATTTTTGTACCTGCCTTGCCCGATACCACTCCAAACCTCGATTCAATAATCGTTTCGCTGTCATCGGCATTACCTGCAGTATAAGGCTGTCCATACATGCTCAGCGGCACCCAGTCTATTTGTTCATGCAGTTCCATAGTGCCGGCATTGTCCACTTCAACTTCATAGGTCTGGTATTCCCGGTACTGGTATTCTTCAGTGCAATAATAGATATCACCCAGTTTTTTTGTTGGCACAGCAGCCAGGGCAGCATAGTTCAGCTGATCTCCCTTATACCGCTTCCATTGCTCTGCAGTAAGTTCTTTGTAGTTATCCTTCCAAAGTACATCGTTCGGATCGATGCCAAATTTAAGAACCACCCTTTTAGCCGATTCAGGCTCCAGTTCCGGAGGGGCCACAAGCTTTTCCTGCAGGCTTTCGGCCGGCTGTGAAAATATCCCTTCCCTGTCAATTATTTTAACGGTTGCATCTTTGTCCGAAAAATCAAGCATTACGTTCAGCAGGTTCTGGACTCCCAACAAATAATCCTTCACACTCCAATCCTCCGGTAGCAGCTTCGCCGGATTGAAGTCTGTCATGGCCGGACCGAATATGTATTCAAAACTGTATATATCCGTATAAACATCTTCCCCAAAATCAACCTCGGCAATAATGGTTTCAATGGTCTGTACCACATCCACAGTCGCAATATTGTACGATGTGAACATGCAGCTCTTCTTCAGCTCATCGTTTGTTTTCAGTGCGTTTTCCTTTACTTCCACACCGAAATTCGAAAACAACTGTTCAAACATGTACCAAAAAAACATGAAGGGCGATATCACCGCCAACAGATTTGTTCCTCCATCCGGAAGCACAAACAGGCTGGTTGCTTCATCAAAATTATTCATCTTTCCGCCCTGGGTCTGCAGCCACTTTTTATAAGCCAGCCACGTTGTCACCGTTTCGCCTGCAGTATTCTGAACTTCCACTTCCTGTCCACGCCTCCAGTAGTAATACGGATTGTATAACGGGAATACACAATAAGGATCCTCACTCGAATATTCAGCTTTGTTTGTAAACGAAAGGTCCGGAAACGAAAGCGAACGCATATTCTTCGCCAGGTCGCTCGATGCAATGGTGCCAAACGTCCCGTACGCATACCCTTCATATTTACCACCCCGGTACTTCACCTTCACCTTGCCATTCAACAGCAACCGGCCATTGTAATAAAATAGGAACGGGAATTCCTGCCATCCCGGCCACCGCTTCTCAAATCGCTCGGCATGTTCAAAAGCAGCTTCATTTGTTTCTGTCCGGGGGAACGAAAGATTGTATGCCCATGTATCCACTATCGTATCAAACTGCAGCACCCGGCTGTTCTTTTCAATGGTAATGGAAAAGTCATCGCTCAAATCAAGCGCCACTCTGTTCACTATAGCTTCAGTCATCATAACGAAACATCTCCTTTCATTCGTTCATACTCCCGCTCCTTCTCCATAAACCCATCACGCCCAAGTAACCGGGTGTATGTTCCCTCCCTGTGCAATCTGTCTGCAGCTTCTTTCATCTCTCTATTTGCACGGATTGTTTGCCTAAGCAGCTCCTTCATCTCCGGATCCACTCCTATCCCAATCGTCCCAGCTGTCACACCTGTCCCACTTGCTCCACTCCCACCACTGGCAGAACCGCCACCGGAATAGCCTCTTTTTCCAACATCAACAATCGATCTCAAATCCAACCTGGCCAGCTGGTTGTTTCTCCGGGCCATTTCTATAATGTCAATAAATGGTTTTAATGCCGGGTTCTCTGTTCCTTCTGATGGAATAACGTATTCCTTTTTATGTACCACTCCGGCCACTTCATACTTATTACCGTCACCGGTACTGCCACCGCCCAGGAATCCTTTCTTATCCTTTTTCCCGCCCATGCTCATTATCCCTGCCTTCGCTGTGGCAAATGCAGCTTTCATCACCACTATCTTAGCCATAGCAGTGGCAATGCCCAACGGTCCTTTGGTGGCAATGTCCTTTATGGTCGCCTCTGCAATACTCATTACAAGAACTTTTTCCAAAGCATCCAGAGCCATCACTAATGTATTTTTCAGGAAATCCCCGAACGATGCTTCCTGATTTAAAAGAAGATCCTGAAACGAATCACCCACTGAGGAAGCCAGATCCATGTACATCTTTCCCCGTTCCTGCACAATCTTCTGTTCATCATCCTTGTTTTTCTTCATTTCCTCCAGGGCTTTTTTCCCTGCCAGTATCTGTGCATTTACCGAATCGGTAATGGCATTACCCGTTTGTTTGTCAGCGCCTGCCATTTCCTTATCAAACAGCGAGCTTATTTCATCCCGCATCCCCATCATTTCACTGGTCATTGCCTGCATCTGCAACAGCCTTTCATTCACAAGCTGCAGTTCAACCGCCATTGTATCACGGCCCATTTGTTCAATCAGCGCCTTCCGCTGTTCCAGGAAAGCCATTTCAGCAGCCCACATCTTTGCTTTGTGCTCTTTGTCGGTAAGCTCACCAGCTGTATATTGATTGTTAATCACCAATTGCCGTTCCTTGTAAGCAGAATCAAGGGCACCGAGTATTTCCTCTTCCCGTTTTTTCGCAGCTGCCACAGCCTCCTTATCTGCTTCCCGCTGTTCCTCCGACAGGATGGAAAACATGTGCCGCCTAACCCGGGTCGTATTCTCAATCGTGGAAACTTCAGCATCTTTCATCTTTGCATAAGCCGCCACCATCTTGTCAAGCTGTTCATCGGTTGTTTTTCCGGTGCCGGCAATTGCTTCAGCATATACTTTTGTAGCTTCCGATGCCCCGTTAACCACCTCCTCCAATTCCTTCATCCGGATGTTTGCCAATGCTTCCGCGGCTGATGCCTTGCCATGCAATGCCCCCGATGCCTGTGTTAACTGTGCACCCGCTTCGGCCGAATATGCTTTCAACTGCTGCAGTGCATCATTGTAAGCAACGGCCCGGGCCTTCGTTTCCGAATCCATGTCTTTCATCACCTCCATCAGCCGTTCCTTGCTCAGGCGGGTTTGCTGCAACGTTACCTTTTCTTCATTCTCAAAAGTTTCGGTTGCAATCTTCATCCGCTTGCCCTGCAGCTCCTCCTCAATCTCAATTCGCCGGGTAATGGCTTTCATCCGTTCCTCATTCGTGAGGCTACGGTTACGGGTAATGTCTTCCAGCTCCAGTATCTCCTTCCGTGCATCAGCCTCAGCCAATGTCATTGCCCGTTGTTTCGATTCCAGTTCATCCAGTACCCGCTGGTATTCCCTTCCAATATCAATCGCATCACGCATGTTGGTCTTGAAATTACTCCAGTCGCCGGTGGCAAGGGTCCGCCAAAATTCACTGGTAGCGCCCTGCATTCCCCCCATAAAAATATCCCACTGGGTGCCCAGGTCATCGGTTGCGCCTTTTATTGCATTGAAAGCTTTCACCCCTGCAGCGGCAATGGCAGCAAAACCAAAAGCCGGAAGCAATCCGGAGGCAGTATCTTTCAACTGGCTCATAATCGAGCGCTGCTGGGTAACCTTGCCATTTATCTTGCCCATCTCGGCGCCTATCTGGTCAAACTTACTTTTAAGGTTTATGTATTCCTGCGAGTCGCGGTTCAGGCCCTTCATCTCCAGTCGGAGCTTATTCTTTGCTTTCGTCAGATCAGTTACCGATGCCGATGAAAGATTCTTCAGCACCTTATCCACATCAAAGGTCTCTTTCTTCAGCAGGTTGGCAGCCTTCTGTGCCTTCTTCATTTCCCGTTCAGCTTCCTTCACCCCTTTCGGGTCACCGGTGCTCATGGCTTCATACATCTTTTTGCGCCACTTATCTGCCTCGTTCTGCAGGTTCTTCAGGGCGCTCTTCGCCTCTTCATCGTTCAGGTAAACCGGTATCCGGGCTTCTTCGTTTATGTTGGCCATAATGTACTTTTATATACTTCCGGAAAGATATAACCCACGGCCACCAACAGAAAGGACAAAAAAAGCCGGTGGTTAAACCGGCTTCTGCATTTTCACTTTAAAAAATCAATCAATTTTTTTAAATCCGGAGATGGAGATCCATAACCCGAAGGCCCTTCTAAATTCCAAAACCTGTTTAATTCTAACTGTAAAATAGCCACCTGGGCAGCGGTCATTGTCTTTATTTTATTCACCAATGTTGTTACATCCGCACCATGATTGCTACATGATGACTGAAACTTTTCTGCATCTTCCATTTCAGCAACAAATAAGCTCACATTTGAAAGATACTGCCATGTTGGTATAGTTCCATTCGCTGCATCTGCCATTGCTGTTATTTCCTTTGAACTGAATTTCCCTTTGATTTCATTCAAAGTAGCACGGCGTAAATAAACAAATAGCTCAGTTACATTTTGTACTGCCGTTGCCGGTTTGCTATCAACATCTGCAAGCATTGCAGAAACATTCTCATTGTACCTGATAGTTGTTTGTTTCATAATTTTAAAGATTAAAAAATTTTTGAATTGCCTTTTTATCTATTGAATAATAAGAATTTTGACCTATAGTCCCAACGTGTTCAACAGGAAATACCTCCTTCACTACTTTAAGGTATTTATAGAATGCTGACTTTTTTAAATTTAATTTCTCTTCTATTTCTGCCTTTGAAACATAATCTGCAGACGAAAGAATCTGGATAAAAATCAATAATCTTTTGCTGGTAACTAATATGTGATTTTCAGTGTTCATTAATATTGTATGTTAAAGCCCCGGCATAACCGGGGCAGTAAGATTAATCAATTGTTGGAGCTGCAAAATCCCAAAATTTAGCCCGGTTTCCTACAATAACTTTATACCATCCTTCCCCCATCACCCGAGGATGTGTTCCGGGAACATGAAGCAATTCCGGATTTTTTGCATATAAATGTCCATTTCTGCGAATTTCATCCGCATGTAAGACATGGGAATTCTCAATCACAAAATGATTTTCATCCAAAGCTGGAGCTGTTGTGCGTTTAACTGGAATAAGCGCTAAATCCCCTTGCCGAATAACCTTAGTATAATCACAGCCAAAAATCCACGATTGAACCGCTTTTATAACATCCTTTCCGGCTGCAATAGCCCTGTGAATAACCTGAGCCTCTACCGAATGAGCAAATACAGTATTATCTTCATTCCTTCCTAACAGGAAATAACTTTTACGAACATTGCCAAATCCATTTTTCCTCCTGCGAATAAACTGCCTGACCTGGATAACAGCCAAAAACTTTTTACTGAAATAATCGCGACCATAAGAATATAAATCCCAATTTAATGCTGAACCACGTCCTTTGTTATCAAAATCCAATCCAAAATCCCAGGAGCCATGTTCATCAACTTTAGCAGCTTTTGAAGCTAAACTAACCAAGTTTCTAACTTGTTTCTGAACAGGAGCAGAAACACTACTCATCAAGATTTCATTATACAAACCGCGGCTTAATTTTTTTGATTTCATCGTTTTATAAATTTGAATTAAACATACCCAAATCTACAAACTTTCTTTCATATATGCAAGCAAATTGCTTGCATATATGAAAGAATTTTAAAATAAATGCTGCAAAACATATTAAACACAAAAAACCGGTAAGAAACCGGCTGGGTAGCAAGCTTTTTACCTTTTCAAAACTGTAAGGCTAAACCAATCCCTTCGCTTGCTGGTGCAAGGTTCATTTTTTCGCCCGCTTTTATTTGAATCATTTCCCCGGCAACGTATAACCCAATACCAGCAATACACGAGCCAACTGCAATACCAGTTCGGGTTTCATTATTCATGTTATCAAAAGCTCCAGTTAAAAAAAGAGTTGACATTACCGCGGAAACACCAAGTCCACTTAACCTAACTTGAGCTGATATTATAATTAAATCACCTGCAGTTTGGCCGGTGTTATTGTTATAGTAAGCAGTTTTTATTAAAGGACCTTCTTTTGTAACATCACGCATCTTGGTAACAGGTTGTTCCTGTGCTGTTGCAAAACAAATAACGGTGAAAAAAGAAATAATTAGAATGGTAAGTTTTTTCATAGCATTTTGATTTTTGGTTATTAATTGTCTAAAAATAGAAAAAACCTGCAAATGCAAGTTTTAAAAACGAGTATTCTCGCGTTTATCTCCCCCATACCTCGGCCATTCCCGGAGCCACCTCACATGTACCTGGTATGAAGAAGGTCCATACCAAATAGCCACCAAACATACCTGCGGGCATTCTCTTATGGTATTTGGTTGGTCTTTAAATGGTCTTTGATTGGTCTTTGGTATCAGTTTACCCGAAACCTTACACTCTCCGCTCCCATACTATCCTGAACGCCTTTCACAACTGCCTGCCCGTACTTCTCAATAAGTATTTCCTTCAGTCGCATAATCTGCGAGTAGTAAACCTTCGAGTTCCATTCCCGTTGTTTCAAGGTACCGGTACCCCTGTCCTGGAAGATGCCGTAAAAGTTATACGTGAATTCAATCTTCCGCGGATCCTCTCCGGCTTCAACCAGCATGGTGTACTTCAGCGATTCATACAGCGCCCCGCTGTCGTACACTTTCATTTCTACAATCTTCTCCCGCCACTTATTTATAACAATATCTGCCCAGGCAGAAACGGTATCTTTGAGGCTAAACGTTCCAGGCTGCTGCATCGTAACGTAAATCTACAGGGTTCTCAACATTGAATATAAAATACAGTCCACTGCAACCAAAAGCAAAGGCCGGAGGAACTTCGTAGAAGTTTATCTGCTCCATGTCAATTATAGGTATGGAAATCTTATCCTTAATCAATCGGCTCATCAGGTGGCGGTATATTGTTTTAGCCTCGGCCAGCACTGCAGCACGCTGGTCCATGTTTCCGTATTCAGCTATGCCAAGTATGAACACCGAATAGGGCCTGCGCTCAAAGTAACTGCCGCCCCTGCGCATGGTTGTTCCGTCCTGGCTGTCGTCAACTGCAAAAAAGTATTTGTGCTTCCGGGAATTCTCCAGTACTCCCTCCAGGGCGCCAATGCCGCTCACCTTTTCAAACTTGTATTTTTCGGCCAGCACCTTCAGCTCACCGTGCAGTTGTTGCATATAAGTAACAGCATCAAACATAACTTACTTTTTTTGGTTTAACTCGTTTGCCTGCAATGCCCGTTGCTCCAGTTCATCCAGTGCAGCCCAGCAGCTTTGCTTCAGCAATTGTTTTGTTAAGGTTATATTCCCATTATTCAGTGAATGCACCATGCCGTTTATGTAGTTCCGTATCGAGAACTCGCTTTTCGATTTTCCCCCTGAGAACAAATTAGGGCACCGCTTTGGCACAAGGGCCCTGAAACAAATGTACCACATGAACACAGCATTCTTAACCGCGGGATCCACATCCCTGAACTTCTTTGCCCGTCTCCGGATCCTGTTAGAATCCCATCGTTGCCATGGGCGCCGGTACAATACAGATATCAGGTTATCCAGATGCTCCTCCTTTTTGGTTTCAATAAAAGCAAAGTAGTAGTTCTCTGCCATTAAATATTCGTCGAAACTGGCATTGTACAGCCGGTAATGCCTTGCCCTTGCTTTGCGGATCCACTTCACCGGATGTACCTCTCCGCCATTCACCAGGAACCGGCACTTCTCAGCCATCACCACCAGCTGGTCACCAGTCAGCAAAAACGGTTTTCTCCTTCCCCTCACTTTGTACCATCGTGCCCCATCAGGCGCCGGGTCCTTTTTCACCAGCTTCATGCCGGCCAAATACAGCAATGCCTTTACCAGGAACTCCGCCTCGCTGTACTGCATCAAAAATAAACGCGAAACAAACAGCAGCTGTCGTTCAGTCAGATCTTCCAGCTTCACCGGTATTTTAAGCCGAATTTCTTTCATTAAAATATACTTGAAAACATGGGTGAATCGGTTGTATTTTCATATCCGGGTGTAATCCGCACCTGGTATTCCTCACTCGCAGCAAACACAGGGTAGCTTACAATGTTTTTAATCATTGCATTCACTACTTTGTCAAGCATTGCCTGCCCGGCTTTCTTATAGGTATTGCGGTAATCTTTCAGGCGGGCTGCATCGGCAATGGCGCCAACATAATAATCGGTTGTTGCCATGGTAACCACTCCCTGGGTATTAATCACAATGCTCATGTTTTCTATTCCCCAGGCAAGGGCCATCTTACAAATGGCATCGCGCAACATGTGTAATATTACATTATCAGCTGGTGTAAAGTCAGCATCCTTCTGTGATTCCACCAGTGCATCCATATAATCTTTCGAAATCACATCGGCAATCCACGTATTCTGCACGGTAACAATTGCACTCCTGAGCTTATCCAGTGTTGCACGGTCGGCAATGTTATGATACCGGCGGAACAATTTTAATGTTGGAAGCAGAGAATCATACATCTCGCTGAATACATCACTTCCCTTCCAGGCTTCATGCCATGCTATTGTTTGCTCCAGGTACTCAATCAGGTTTTCAACCTCACTATCGCGCCTCAGCATGCACTGAGCACGCAACCGTTCTACCCGCTCTTTACTTGCCGGTACCTTATTCGCTGCCGAAATAACAGCAAATCCCTGGGCGGTATGCACCAAATCCAGAAACGGGATAGCATCCCAGTAAGCATGGTTGGCAATAACACTTTTGCACAGCCTCAGTAGCTCTTCATCAGCAAACTCCGGATCATCAACCAGGTCGTACAGGTTTTTCCCCAGCACGTTGTTCTTAAGCCACAGCTCCGCACTTTTCACATAGGTCGAAAAGTCGTTAAAATCTTCCATCCCTGCAGTTGTCGGAACTGCTGCAGTAAAGTCGGCAATGTTATTCAGTATCATCTTCCTCTTTTTTTTGTGTTACTTCAACTGCATCTGTTTTTTTATCGAGGGTGGTAAGCATCAGGTCCGGTATATCGTATTCCAGATCCCATCCGTTCACATCATTCAGCACATGAAAAGGTTGCATCATAATGTCGCGGGTCACCTTCTCCAAAGCCTGCTTCATTGTAAACAGCTCCCGGGCCTCGGTTCCGTTTATGCTTTTTCCCTTGCCCGGAGTGCTTCCAACAATACTGGGGTGCACACCCATAGCGAAGCTCACAACCGCTGTCGCTTCTTCCATATCTTCAATGTAATCGCCGCCTTCCTTCTCCCCGCCAACACGCTCAATACGCACCATCTTCTGTTCCTTCCCGTTCGGATCGATATAGTAAGTACTGAACCAGCTCTTGTTCTGGTTGTCAATCCCACTCAGGAAGTTCTTAATGTTCTCAACCTCCTTTTTCTGCCTTGCCTTCTGCTTTACCGGATCCGTAATCTTTTCCGATGCAAACAGCTTGTTGAAGTAATCCTTGTGCAGTTCAACCATGTATTTAAGCACCATGCCGTTTGTCATCTTAGCAACCTTTGCCACCGGTATCATAGCTTTCAGCTTCGCCCATCCGCTGTTGAACGTGGATGCATAGTAAGGAAAAGGATAATATTTGTTCCCGGGGGTGGGGATCTTGTTTACAATAGCAAACTTCCGGTCCTTGGTCATGGTTTCCGTTTTCCCGGTAAACGGGTTCGGCTCCCTTCCCAGGCGGATCATCAAGTCACCAATCGGATCGTCTTCATCCAGCAACGGAATAGCATCAATATCCTTCTCATCCGGATTGGCTTTCCAGCTTGCATAAAACATGTGCGTCACCTTACCGGTTGCCGGGTCGCATGTTTCAAACCGGCAGTTAACCGCTTCCTTATGCCGTATCTGCACCACTTTCTTTCCTTCCTTATCCAGGATAATCACCAGCACCGAAAAGAAGAAGTGCTTCACATCAGTGAATTGTTCCAGCCAGTACTTCACCATGTTGTTCCGCTTGAAGAACTGCACAGCTTCCTTGTTCGTTACCGGCTGTCCTTTCTCCGTCACCTTAAACCCACGCCCATAGGCAGTACATACATTAAACCACATGTTGGAAGACATCACTTCGTCATCGCGGATCTTCTTCAACAGCTCATACGGCAGCTCATTGTTCTCTCCCCAGGGCACATATCCGCGGTAACCTTGTTTCTTTACAACCGGCTTCACATCCTCATAGTCAAAAATCTTCCGGGTATCTTTAGTAATAATGGCTGCAAACTTATCGTTCACGCCATCAATCATAGCAATTTCAAAATGTTCAGTGCTTAGTTCATTCATAAGTAAATCTCCTCTCCGTTAACATTAAAAATGAGTAGCGCTTTCACCTTCCGGAACTGGGAAGATTCAATCCACTTAAAGTTGAAAGTATTCCCGCGGAAGTATGAGCTGGTGCAAACCACATTTCGTGCATCCACAATCTCTCCGTTCCGCTTCCAAAACGAAACATCAAAAGGATCTCCGCTCTCAATTATCTTCCGGGCCTGTGCCAGATGTAGCATATCTTTTTGATAGCAATATAGTGTTGGGGAGAAGAGTCAGAAAGGACAAAGAGCCCCACAGAATGTAGAGCTCTCTATTTATTATGTCTGAATTCTAAAATTATAATATCATTCCTATTCCAAATGAGAATACTTCCGTCATGCTGCTGCCTGCTTTAATGTACACCTGATTTATCTGTTTCTTAATATCAGCGCCTACCTGAAACTTTGTGCCGGCGGATTCTTCATAATAGGTGTCCCAGGCAATAGGATCTTCCCAAATATCAGCCAAAACAACCACTCCTGCTTTAGGAGTAAAAATAAACCAGTTTTTAACCGGCAAATTATATCCCCCGTTTATCGCATACCATTTCTGCTTATTCGCTTTTGAAGTATAAGAGCTTGAAAATTCAAGGTATTCCCCTTGGCCTGTAGCAAAATTGGAAGCCACATCCATATGGAAGGCGCCGAAATCCAAATCAAATAATAAGCCGGCAGGACTTGCATCACCAACATCCAAACTAGTAAATGAAACGCCCATGCCAATTCCAAACCCAATATCTCCAAATTGTGCCTTTAAATTGCTAAAAGAAGTAATAAGAATAAATAATAGAATGAATTTCAGTGATGAAAAGGTTTTCATTTCGTTTAATTTTTGGTTTATAATTAATCAAACTTAGAAATAATTTTTCAATTTGGCATTTGTCCGGAGTTTCAAAATTTAAAATCCTGATTTACAGCCCCGATTTTTTCCAAAAGCAAATTAAAGTTTGCTGTAACGCACGACAGACCCCGCACCGCCCTGTCCGCAAAATGTAATTACCTCGACCTTCCGGCCCCTTATATGCCACGACTTTTAGAAAATTCTAAATAAAAAAGGTAATGAGTAAATGAGGATTGAAATGGTAATTACCTACCCAAAAATGCTTATAATGCTTTCATCGTGCTCATCATTGACAGGGAATTTGTTCATGCCGATGAACAGTGTGTCCCAGGCATCGGTGCCATCGGTACGGTGCTGAAGCATGTCCTCTTCCGATTCCCCCAGCTTCTCTCCGGATTTATCTTTTTGGAATCCCCTCGATGTAATCTTCACGCCTGTATTCTCAAGGGCAAGCAATAAGGCTTCGTTGTTTGATTTGTTGAACATGGGGAACAGATACTTCTGTCCTTTCAAAGCTAAGTGAATCATGCGGTGCTTATCGCGATGGGGCACCGGGTTACCTAAGTGCACCTTATCAACTGTCCATCCCAGCCGCTCAAACTCAGAGCAGATTACCGATGCAAAGTCGTCATCACCCACGGCGTAGTTGGTACCCAGGGCAGTATTGTCATAGTAGTACACTACAGTCTTATTGTTCTGATAGCGGTAGTACTTACAGAAATCCTGCACCACTTCCCTAATCTTCCGTTCATACTTCACATAGAAGCTCTTCAGTGTCTGCATCTTCACCCCATTGCGCTGACCGGCCACCAGCCAGTTGATATTGGCATTGTAATCGAACGCTATCGATATCGGCTTATCCCTGTTCAGATCACCATCCTGCAGGCAATTATCATCCTTATCGGTGAAGTTGTAACCAAGCCCGTCCAGGTAACTGTTATCAAATGCATCGTAATAATGAATGCTTTCCTGCAGGGCAGAATAAAAGTTGTCGCGCTGGTTGCTCAGCTTCTTACAAAGGATAGATGTTTGGAAGACCAGGGGCGGAAGATCCCGCTTCATTTGCTTAATGTAGCGTTCACCCAACAGCAGCAGGTTTTCTATGCTGGACCATTCCCGATAATAAACAGCAACGGACCGCAACTTAGCCAGGGCAATATCCAGTTCGCGCAAATAGGTTGCGTGATAAGGCTTAGGATCTATCTTCATCCGCTGCTTAATCTCCCAGCGTTCATAGATCAAAGCATGAATTGCTTCAATCAGTTCCGGATCCATCTTATCCTTATAGGTAAGGAACCAGGAGCCGGCTTTCGTGGTAGGCATATCGGAAATAATCAGCATGCCATGATGCCAGGGAGAATTCCCGAAATGACCTTTGAACCCTCCATTTGCAGGGAATGTCTCCTCTTTCAGCTTCTGAAACTTCAGGAATTTCGCTTCATCCAGTAATAACCAATCTAAAGTAAGTGAATTGGAGGTACCGGGCCTGTCCTGGGAGATAAGCCGCCATATTGTTCCGTTATACCAGATAATTGCATGTTCATACGATGGAGGATCTATAATAGGCTTAATGAAGTTGCTGTTTTTTGGAGGTTTATGGCCTACATAAAAATGCACATCCCGCTTATATCCCATTTCTTCAAGCGCCTGCAGGGTTCCGGGAAGGGTGCGTGATAACAGCTGCTGAAAGGTATTTCCCACCACGGCACCGGTCGACCTGGGCATGTGCTGGGTATTTCTCAATACAAACGGAGCTGCAAACCCATGAGATTTACCCAGGCGCCGGCCACCGGCAATCACTGATGTATGGGCACCGGTGTACATGAACTCCAGCTGGGGATCGTTATAGTAGATCTTCTTCATCCTCTTTTGTATCCTGAATCATTTCTTCATAAGGCACGTCCACAATCTCAATCTCAGCATGATACTTTTCAAGCAGCTTTTTCTTTTTCTCCCGGATATCAGGGTCTTTTTTCAATCCAAGGGGCGTGGGATCATCGGTAGGTTCGAATTGCTGGGGAACAATCTCATCGAATGGTAACGGTTCTGCATCCGGTTTATCCAGCATGTTGTATTTTGCCTTCTGAGCAGCGGCCATGGCCATGGCTTTAGGATCCTTTTGAGTTTCCGCCATTTCATATGCTGCATCCAACATAGCATTGATCTGGAAGCGTATCCATTCTTTGTTCGGGTTTTTTATATCACCCAGGAGGATTTTAATAATCTGAATGTCTTCATAGGCCGTGCTTTTGACAATATTAAATTCATTCATCAGATGATCTCTGATTACCGGCTCTGTTTTGGTGGGGAATTCGTACCAAAAAGTATAACCGGCCCTGATTCTCATTACCCGTTCCCGGTATGCTACAGGAACATCAGAAATATCCTTATAGAGGTTGTTTTTGCAGATCTCAAGTGTTGTAGGTCGTGGCATATCGGTTTACTGAAAAAATTAGCCTGCACCAGGGCACAGGCTAATCGGTTTATTATGAAAAAAGGTATCAGAACGTAATGCCCAGCTGCTTCATCTCCTCAATGGTTTTCTCTGTCAGCTTCTCACCTGCAGCCTTCAGCTCATCCACCCGCTCCTGGATCTTAGCCTGCAGCTTTTCATCTTTGCTTTCGGCCAGTTTCTTCAGGTTGGTGGAAATGTACTTGCGGTTTGAATTTATCCGTTTATGGTCGATGGTTGTCTGCTCAGGCTTCTCCGGTTCCTGTCCCGGTTGCCATGAATCAATGGTTTGCCAGTTGGTGCGTATTCTCTCATCCAGAGAGGCAATGCGTTCGGTTAACGGTTGACGATCTTCCGGGGTGGCATTTTCCATAAGCTTCAGCTTTTCATGCAATGCCCTGGTTTCCTTATAGGCATCCCGGTTCTCGTTCCACAACGTTTTAATTTCTTCCGGAAGATTCTCATACTCGATTTGCTTTCCATCCCGGATTACTTTCAGCTTTTCTATAAGCCGGTTCTCTGCAGCTTTTTCAAACTCTTCTAATTTGTCGGAAATTACATCCTCTGCATCATATTCCAGTTCTGACAATTTGTTTGAAACAATTTCATCAAAATCATCTTCCAGATCTTTCTGTTTTTTCTGTTCAGTATCATCAGCTCCTGTATCAGCTCCAGCATCATTGGCACCAGCTCTAGTTTCAGTTTCTTCAACTTTAGCGGCATCTGCACCAGCTCCTGTTTCTGCTCCTGTATCAGCTCTGTCACCATCTCCTGTTTCATCTTCTGCAGGTACCGCTGTTTCCTTTTCACGGTCAATGGCTTTCTTCAGCTCATACTCCAGTTTACCCATGTTTTGTTTTCGGGCCAAATTCTGAAGCAGTATCCGGTTTTTGCAATAAGAACCAAGCAGCGCCAATCCTATACCGTAATCGCGCTCTTCACTATCAATCCATTCCTGTAATTTCATCATGATGTTTATACTTTAAATTTTTGATTTCAAGATAGTACAGTGGTAATTACCACAGAAGGACAAAAAAAAAGCCCTGCCGACGGCAGGACTTTAAATGAGTTGCTTTTGGTATAGCTTATGCTGCTGCCGCGTTCACTTCGCCGGCATCATCGGTTATCAGACCATTATAGTAAGGGAACGGACATACATCCACTGCCTCTATATCAAGGGTAGTGCCTTTTTCCGAAGTCGGTGCCCCGCCAATATCGAGCATTACACTTGTATTGGTAAGGAACTTTTCAGAACCACAAACCCTGAACTTTCCGGAGTCACGCTCCTGGAAGATCCATACCAAATCGGTATTGGCAGCAATCTTTGCGAGCGCTGTTGCTTCCTCATTGGTGAGCGCCACAACCACCTTCAGCTTGTTTGAATACGTTTTGCAACGTACTTCACCCTGCTGTTCAGAGGTAGGCTGTGATTTAATGTCAATACAATTTACCCTTTTCCACACCTTCAATTCAGCAAGCGTGAAATTACCGGCAAGGGTAACTTCTGCTGCAGCATCTGCAGGAGCTTCGGCCAACTGGGGCCATGCTGTTATTGAATTTTTTGTGGTGTAATACAGTTTAGGGTAAATACCGGGGACGGACACTTGCCCGTCAACCCAGTCTAAATTTCCAAAATTATCTGGCATAGTTTACCTCCATTTAATTCTATCCGGCAAACAGTTTTCCAACCAAAAGTTTTTCCGGAGAGATGGTTTCGAACTGAGTTCCGAAGAACATGGTAGTAATAAACTGAAGCTTGAACGGGTTGTCGCCCCTGCGAACTTCAATTTTTTCCTCTTCACCCACCTGGTTAACACCCACCAGCAAGTTGCCTTTTGTAGTTAACTGGATGTAAGGAGAAGCTTTCTTGCCAACAAGCGGCACAAGCTCACAAAGATTGTCGCTACCTTCAAGGAAAGTCTTTTTGAATTCCCTGTTGTAAGGAGCAGCACCAACGGTCTGCTGGTAATCGTCGTTGTACGCATCGTAAATTGCCCGGGGCAATACCATTTTGGTATTCTCCTCTTTCAATTCGTCCGAAGCAGCACGGTACAGCGCTTTCAATGAATCAACTGCATTGTTGGCAGTAATGGCAGCAGCAAAATCATACTGGTTCTTTAGGGCAACAGAAATTTTTGCAGCCGTAATTTCATCGGCAGTGATCTTATCGAAACCGTTATACAACGTGCTGGTGGTTTTCCCGGCAGCATTGCGCACAGCATTGAAAAGCGACTTGTTCAGCCCGCCTGAGATCTTACGGATCATCAGTGTCAATACTGCTTTGGTTATGGGAACATTCTTCAGCTCCTCACCTTTTGTAATGGCAGAACCATACAATGAAGAAACGAGTACATTGGGGTCAAACAACTTCACAGCCTGTCCAAGGTGTGTTTCCAGGTCGCGCCCATCAATTGTAATTCCGTCTTCCTCGTAATCGTCATTCTCCAGGTTGCCGGTGTAAGGCATCAGCTCTACAGGTCCGTCCAACTGACCAACGGTTTCCTTGTAACGGATCCCGGTGCGCAGGGTCATGTGCTTCAGGGTTTCGCTCAACCCCAAAACAGCCATAATCAGAAGTTCATTGCGAAACTTCTGAGCGGCTGCATTTAAATCGGTGTGATTAATAGTCGGCATAATATCAAATATTTAAAATTTACTCAACCAGGTTGTTTATCGCATCCCAGGTAGCTTTTGCCGAAGCATACGTTTTGAATGAATTGTCGCCGGCACCGTGGTTTTTGGTGTCGTCGGTTTCTTCAGTCGTTTTCGTATCTACAGCGCCCGGGCCTTTTTTCAAAGTCTCGATCTGAGCTTTCAGCTCCTCAATTTCAGTTTCCTTCTTCTGAAGGTCTGCGTTCAGTACTTCAACCGGTTTTTCATCGGTCGACAGGTCTTCCTTCTCCTTCTTTTCCGGTTCTTTAGCTTTTGGCTGAAATCCGAAAAATTTCTGGAACCAGTTGCGGGCATCATCTTCACTTTTGAATTTGAATTCTTCTTCTGGTTTCACTTCCGGAGTTTCTACCTTAGGCTCCAGTCCGAAATGATTTTTCATAAAAGCCTGAAGCTCTGCCTCCGACTTAAATGTCAATTGTTTTTCGTCTTTCTTATCAGCCATATCAGTATTATTATTTAAAAATGGAACTTCAGTTTCATCAGTGGCTGAGAATAAGCGCACCGTGTTTTTGTTCGATGGGAGGTCAACGATCGAAGCCTCATACAATTCACATTTGGTAATCGTTGCCCTGGTCTGACCTTTCTCCAGGTCTTTCGGATCGGATGAAAATTCAACCGGATTGATTCCGGCAGAACAACCCCGAATAAGATCGTTCTCTACTTTCGATTTAATGAGCTGTGCAAATTTGTCGTTCTCATCAAATTTCGCATCCGCAAGCAACTTACCATCTTCCTTCCTGATGTTTTCCCAAATGCCAATAGGCAGAACCTGAGTAAAGTCCCACCCGTCATCCCGCCTGTGCATCCACAGCATTACAGGATTCTTTTTGAAGCGTTCAAGATTAATCCCGCCGGTCAGTATTCGGTACCCGCGGTCGTTAATCGTTTCATCAGAAAGTATAAATGTTTTCGGCATCGCATCAATACATTAATTGTATGATACAATGCTACTACAGAAGGGGGCCGAAATAAAGGACTTGAATTTAATCTTCAGTGGCTGTCATTTCCGGGGCTTTGCGTGTGATGGAGCACCGGTAGCCGTTAAATGATCCCGGCTGACCATCGGCATGGCGCGAGGCATACAACCGCGCCGGGTAAGAATCATCACCTGCCAGGTGCCGGGTGCCGTTTGCATCGGTAATCCGGAACTGGGCCTTACGGTCGGTAAGGTTAGAAATGATTTCATCCGTTCCCTGGTTAAGCTTTGCAATGTTGAAACCGGCTGAGAAAGAGTAAAGCATCCCGGCACCGGTTTTCTGTGGATCCTCGTTAAACTTCCCCGACTGCGGAATAACATCCAGTTGCGAAAAATTAACTTCCGGAAGGATCCGGTATTCTACTTTTGTAATAACTCCTGAATTCATGGCAAATGGTTAAATGATTGGTAATCGATTACCGGTACAAATCCGGCTTTTCTCTGAAATATTTTTTAATAAATTGGATCAGTGCACATTAATAGCTCATCAAAGGTTTTTTGTTCCAATTTTCGTCGCTCCCGGTAGTCGAATTTCTTGATTGCATCGTAATTCACTGCATTTTTTCTCAAATTCAAACCCCGGAGCACAGCAACTATAATTTCATCCTGCGAGAACTTTTTCCGGTACCCGCGCTGGAAGAACTTAAACAGCCATTTATCCATCAACACATTTAAATCATCGTGGATCTGCTCTTCCCCCATCTTGCTGACCTTATAGAATCGGCATCTTAAAATATGGTGATTGTTTTTGGTGATGGGAAGGATAAACGTTACAGGGTTCGACATAAAGGGCCTGCGTTCCGGAAAATCAATGGGCATCACTTTTGAATAAATGGCCTGCCCTTCACGTTTTCCGCGGTTAAGAAAAATTTCCTTCTGATCTTTTGGAGTTTTGAATGCCAGGCGAAGATATGCTTCCAGCACCGGATCCAGATTAATGGTGATTTGTGGTTTACTAGTTAAGTCGATGTTCATAGAACTGGCTTTTTTTTAGCCAGTGCAACCTGGCATAAAAGTAATATTTTATGGGTAAATATAACTACACAAGCTTCTAAAAAATAGGCCACAATGTATCAACAGTTTTTTCCGTTGATTTTAGTCCAAAAACATGTAAAATAACTTATTGTTTAATAGACCCAAAAAAAACCATACCCCCTTTTTTTTGTCAAAAATGGGCTAAAAGTTGTAATTTCCTGTTTTTGGCCTCTGTAACATTCTGGATATGAAAAAATTACAAATTACAGACTACTTTGTAATAAGTTTGTAATGCTCTGAAAATCAGCAATTACAAAATTAAAGTTGCTTTGTAATTTTTGTAATTCGGCCTATTAAAGTACTGAAAGACTTTTTTATCTTCTTTAGAATTACAAATTAAAAATAAGTTTGTAATTTCTTTGTAATCCTGTAAATCTCTGGTTTGTCGAACAATATATATTAAATTACAGATTACAAATAAATATTAAAAATTGGGGTTAAAGGGGGAAGGGGCAAAGGGTTGGCAACCAACTAATTTTTTAGTTATAGTATTTTGCCGGTGCCTGGAGGGTACACCTGCAGGCATAAAAAAACCTCCCCCGGATGGATCCGGAAGAGGAAGAATTAAAAGGTGTCTCCGCTGCGCTTCGACTATTGTTTTATCCCGCTATCGCGGGAGTGCTATTTGCTGCGTATGTCGCTTACAGTTGTATGGATGGGTAGTATGCCAGGGTATGATTTAAATACTGCACTGGTGGAGGGATAACTACATAGGTTCCGACTGGCAATGGTGTTTGAAGCACGTTCCAAATTCATAGATGGGTTCAAAGCATCCTTTAATACCACAACGATCTTTTACAATAAAACTTTCATCTTGTATCGTTGGCATTTGATCAGCGTTCTGTTGGAAGAGTGGAGAGGAAACAATCATGTGTATTTGTTCTTTTCCTAAATCTCCCTGGCAATGCGGACACTTTCGGTTCTCCAGTAGTTCAATTATTACTTGCCGCCGATCGGTTTCTCCGATGACCTGGGCAGGCTTTCCTTTCCATAATAAGTAATCGTTTAGCTTTGGATTTTTCATGTTGCTTTTATTTCACGTTTGGTCAAAGTTGGTAGCTTTTAAGAAAAATCTATTTCATTATAAATCTTCCATTCTTCTTCTGTCATTGTTTCCGGGTTATTTCTTTCCCAAAATCCTGCAAGTGGTGTTCCTATTATCCTTCCGCAATTATTACAACGTGAATTTCCATCATCATCTAATTCCGTTTTCAAACACAAACAACCAAATTCATTTTCCATTTTTCCCATAATAAAATATTTCAGCTTTTTGATCAAGCTGTGTGGTTTCCGTAAGACAGCCCCGAAAGGCCATCTTACAGTAATCTTTTAGTCAAGGATCATCCAGTCCTCAGAAAGCATGTCGGATTGAGAAGCCAGCCAACCATTCACGATCGTGCCATCGGCAGCTTTCATGCAAAGGTATGCCGTGAACTTAACAACGTCGTCTTTTTCCAAATCGAGTTCATTGCCATTGTCATCAACACAATCCTGATAATAAAAGTCTTTTACGCTTTGTGGCAAAGATTTTATGTCCTTGGCAACAAATGCAACATGCAATTCATCGGCAGGGCGCATGAAAATAAACATGCCCTTTCCGTTCCATCCTTTTCTTGCTACCCTTTTGCCTTGCTTTAAAGCTTCAATAGCTTGTCCGAAATTTAAGTTTTCATTCATATTGATTTTTGGGTTTTACAAAGCCCTCCCAAGGCTATATTTATTTTCGATCAATTCTTCCTATTCTTACTCAAATAAATTCATGAGCACAGAACCATCATGGTATATTTGATTAAAGCTTTCGGTGGCCACTGGTTCCTTTCCTGTCCACTTTTGTGGCCATATATTGTTTTCCCAGTGCCACCATATCCTTTCCAGTTCTTCATTATTAAGAATATCAATCTTAGGCTTGTTCTGTAAGATGGCAAGCCGGTTAACTTCATCCTGGATATCCAATATTCTTTCTGAAAATTCCATTCGTGCTTCCATGGTTAATGGTCCAACCCGAAATGGATTTTTAGAATAGGATCCATTAGCATTCGTTTCACCATGCTTCCGGAGCCTGTATTTAAAGCTGCGCATTTCCCTGTACAAAGGGCGGAGCTTCTTGAGCGGTGCCAGGTAACTCCATTCGGAAGGATATTTATAGATTACAGCATCGAGGGCAGTATCGTTGTTTGCAAGCGGACATCCATTGCACCCGGTGCGGGCATTGATTTCGTTTGCCTGATCGCCACCGTATGCCTGAGCCAACAATGTAGTGTCCCATCCTCCGTATTTCTTTTGTGGTGCAAATACCTGCAGCCAGTCCCACACATTGCACACCCGCCAATGAATGATGGGGGCGATGGTAGCAGTAATTTTATTATCAAGCGTGTTCATGTACCAGCCTTGCCCGCATTCAGCGCCATTTTTTGAACAGGCCATCGATAGCCGGCCATCGCGGATCGCACTTTCGCCCATACGCACACCGGTAATGGTAAGAACCTTTTCATGCTTCGTTTCAAACTCTGCAGCTATAGCTTTCTGCATTGGAGCCACCTTTATTTGATTGGTGCACCATCGGAGTGTTTGGTTGTTTGGCGGAGGAACTCCACGGCCAAGCATGTAAACCATGTAGCGGTGATCTATGTCAGAGGTTACAACCTGAGTTCTTAACCAGGGCAAGTTCATTTCATTTACGTGCTTGAGCATGTTGTGAGCAGATATTGCCAGGGGAGGGAGCTCCATCCGTGTGTCGGCATACATAATTGTAAGGGATTCCGGTTGTTCTATTTGCCCTGAGAGTATCAGGTAAAGAACCAAAGTCATTGTTGCAGTGGAATCCTTTCCCCCACTCCAGGCAATCACCCAATGTCGGTGGCTGTATGCATAGGCTTTTAACGATTGTATTGTTAGTTCCTGGCAATCGCCTACACTTATTTTTTCTATGCCAAATAAATTATCATTCATTATTTTAATTTTAAAATGGTAATCTCTCCTGTTCATCCTCCGTCAACTCATTCACATTCTCATCCACTTCCCCGGGCTTGGTGCTTATGTAAAAACATTCGGTTGTTGTGCCGTCAATGGTTTTAAGTATCCGCCGGTCCTCTGCAGCATGCCTGCCGGTGCACAATGCAACCGGATTCAGTTCGTAACCGTAATACTCGCACCAGGCGGCAAGACTCTGCTTAAACTGTGGCGCTTTAAACTTATTCTGCTGGGCATTGGTAAGTGTTGCTGTGAAGTTCTTGAAGGCGGGATCCCGCGGTATCAACACATTGAAATAACCGGTGTCGGGCGGACTGAGTTCCGGACGCGGATCCGGAGGGATGGTAAAGTAGGTATTGGCCCACTTAAAGAATTCTTCGTCCTTCGATACGCCCTTAATCATCAGGCGGCGCAATTGCCGTTTTTCAAGGTTGGCCATGGGCGGTTGTATCTTGAAGAAACGCATCTGCAACTGGATGCAATAAGCCATGAAGTTGAAAAACTTATTCCATTCCTCTTCTGTGAATTCATCAAACAGCATCCGGCCAAACTTCGACAACGGCGACCTGCTCTCCCGGTAATCGTTGTACTTGGTTTTTTCATGGTAATAGTCAGAAACAGCGGCATTCAGTATACGGGCAATTGTTGAGTTGTCGGTGTTCTGAAGTTCAAAGTTCGAGCTGATTATCATTTTACCCGATTCCGGATAGTCGAGGATCTGTTTTGAAATGTGCTTAGAGTTTACCTCCCGTTTGCCGGTTACCTGGGTGTAAAAGAAATTGAATTCGGCAAACTCATACAGGTCATCTACCTCAATAAAATTGTGGAACTTTGTAAACCCGTCATAAATGAATTCAGTCTTTTCAGTAATATCCTTCCGCCGGCCACCAATATAGAAGGAAGGACGGGTTTTGCTCATGGCCACCGTCACCAGCGACTTGCCCGACCGGCCTGATGACTGGCCAATGGCCGATATCTTCATGTCCTGCAGGAAACATAACCACGGCTTCCCGGGGTTCTTGTACTGGGCCGTCATATAACCAAGAATAAACATGATGTTCACCAGCAACAGGTCCTGCTCTTTCTTCTCTTCCTCAGTCAGCTCCTTCTTGTCCTCCAGTTCCTTTCTCCAGTGGATCCGGGCCAGGTCCTTCAGGAACCGCACCCAAATAAACTCTTCATCGTTAATGGTTACCTGGTACCGGTCAAGCTCCGGGTAATTGGCCAGTTCCACGTTTATATTTTCGCGCTGCTCTGTTGTTTTGGCCTCTTTTAGCTTCTGCAGCAGCTTATCGTATTCGGGTGTCGGGTGGATCTCAATTGGAGGCTTTTTCTCTAACCTGATGTTATTTGGAATCAGGTGCGATATCAGGGTGTCGTTTATTTCCAGTTCGCCCAGTATGTAATTCGGCACTTCTTCATGTTTCACCTTCTCAATGCTATCCGGCGTTATCTTCAGGCTTCCATTACTAAAATGAAGCCATTCTAATCCCTTCTTGTGGTTAAAGAAGTTGAGCTCAATTTCCTTCAGCTCCTGCAGATTGTTTTCGCTTATCTGGTTGCTCGAGTTAATCTTATTTAAAATGGCAACTTCATCCAGCAGGTTCTTGCTCCGGATCCACTGCTTTGTAAACCGTTTCACAATCTTCTTTATTTGCTCCGGGTTAATCAGCTTCACCACTTTGCCTTCTATTTTGGCGTAACAATAGCCGGCTTTCCGGTGGTATTTGCTGTCGGTCACGTAAAAGCCATTCGATTCCAGGAAGTAGTAAAAATTCTCCAGGTTAAGGTTATAGTTAACCACCGTTTTCCCCTTGCTCTGCTCTATGCTCTTTGTCCAGAACTTCATAGGGAAGGCCCGGCGCTTCAGTACTCCAAACTGATGCTCCGTTTCATCCTGGTTATCTCCTGCAATGTTTATGAAATCCTTGATGTCCTTGCAGGGGTTTCCTCTCCAGTCGGTTTTAAGCCGCACCCACTCCGGAAGCTGGATGGTGAAAAGGTTCATGTGCTTGTGTGCAAACTTCATTGCTTCAGCCCTGCCGGTATCATCCAGATCCATAAGCTGGTAATGGTTCTCACACATGTCATCCAGCTTCGTGAAATCCTTTCGCTTCATCTTAGCCGATTCCGAATTCAGCCAATACACATGATACCCCAGGCTGGCCACGTTCAGGGCATCGCTTTCTCCACTGCAGCGGATCAGGTCTTTTATATGCGGTTGCTTATGTTCGCCTTCATAGGCATACTGGCCATCTTCGGTAACAAATTCATTTTCCACATTCTCCAGCACATCCAGCCCGAAAATGTAATTGGTAGGTTTATCTCCCGCATAACTGAACCGGTACTTCTTTTCAGGCTCATGCGGTTTGTATATCTTCTGAAAGCTGCCGCAATCCATCACGAAAATCGGGTAATGCTCCGTTGCTGTAAAAATATGTACAATGTCCCTGCTGTATTTTTTCGAATAAGCGCACAGCTCATACTTCTCAACCGATTTTATATGAAATTTATCCAGCAGCTCAGCGGTTACATACCGGCCAATCGCCTGCAGGTCGTTTTCAGTTGGCTTTGGCTTGTAGGTGAAGTTATAGGCGCCTTTCTTATCCGTCGCCGTCACATCCCTCCAGCTGTAATCGGCAGCATAAACCGGTTTACTGAACCCGCTGCTTTCAACTTCGTGCCTGATTATAACTTCCTCAATGAAACGCAGTGCATCAATGTACATCAGCCCCTCGCGGTGCATTACATAGGCAATCCCATTCAGGCTGTTTACTTCGCCCTGGTTACCAAAATCGGTAATGCGCCACTGCCCCTTAAAGTAACTGCAGCGGGCGCTGGCTGTTTTCTCGTCAGCTCGTTCTTTAAAGAAATGCTTCCTGTCGTGGAAATCAACTCCGTGGAAATAGTGTTTAAATATATCGAGGCCATCACTGGTGGCGTTTAAAATTTTATCCTGGTCAATGTACTTCATAAATGGTTATAGTTTTTTCAGTAGGAGGAAATGGATCTTCTGTTTCTGCTCAATTTCGGGGAATCGCTTCATAAGCACGCCAATAAGCTTTTTCGCCTCAATTCCATAAGCCAGCAGGCAAAACGAATTGCAGCCCTGCACGTTGGTAACCTTCATCACCCACACGTCCTGCAGCTCTGCTTTTACAACTGTATTTGTTTTCGGGTCCTTCAGCTCAAAAACCGGCTTTACGTAATCGGCGCTAAGCATATCCACCGTTGGCTTAGCAACAGATGGCGGCTGTGCGATGATAAAATAAGGGTGGTCCGGAATGCCGTGGTTGATAGTCATAGGTTAAGGTTTTATAGGATAAATGGAACTTTTTCAAAGGGGCATTTGCATCGCCAGCATTGGTTTCTGCCTTTAACTTTTGCCGGCTGTTCACATGTGCAGAATTTTGGTAGTTCTTTTACTGCAGTTTCTGCCAAATTTTGACTTGGAGTCCAATTATCTTCTTTTCCGTCCTTATGTTCCTCTACCCATCGGGTTAAATAATCGCACACACTTGCAAACCATTTCTTTTGATTCTCAGTGTTTAATTCCATAGAATTATACTTCCCATTACCATTTTCTCCCAGCTTTATATACTCATGTACTTCTCCGCTCCAGTTTACCCGGGGTAAATACAACCATGCCGGCTCCAGGCAGATGGCCAGCTTATCAGCTACACACAACCGGGAGTAATTCACATTATCTTTTTTTGCATAAAAACGGGAATGGTACAGACTGAAATCATGCCACCGCTTGGTACTTTTATATAGTAAAGAGAATTTACCTACATCTTTAAGCAGTTTATACCCGTCGAGCCAGAGTAAATAATCCTTGTGAATGCTTTTTGTTTTTATTAGCCGAAACCTGTAATCAAAAACGCTTAGGATCTTTGCTCCCAGTTCCACATGCGTTTCACCCTCCGGACCGTCCATATTTGGCTTTCCAAAATAACCCAGGTCATGCACAAAAAAGGCAATCCACAATCGGGGATCCCATGGGAACCCATAAAGCTTCCACCAGGCGGCAAGCACAAAAAATGGATGAATCAAAAAACAATGGGCCCCAAACAGAACAGACTTTGTTCCTACGTTTAATTTAAATTTTTTCATATCAATAAAGTCTTTTAACAGTTTCCTTCAATGGTGAAATCCGGTACAGCTCTGCAGGGCATTTCAGCTCCGTGCCGTTGGCCATCTTAATGGTATAATAATGCACGTCCCTGGTCTCGATCCGGAGCACCTTCACCGGGTGCGAATCTTTAATGAATGATTTTAGCTTTCCCTGCTTCTTCTTATTTTCAAGGAAATAGGCAACCTGCTTGCTCAGCAACCGTTTATTCATTACCAGGCGTTCCGTTTCCGTTAGGCGTTTGTATTCAAAATCATCCAGCAGCTCATGCACATCTTCAATTTCGCTGAACTTCTTAGGGATGGTTTTAATGTGCTTTTTATTGTAAAGTAGTTTCATGGGCTTACAGTTTCTCTATTTTCCTTGCCGAAATCTGTGTGAAGTACATCACCTGCCCGCTGTTCCGGTCCACATGCTCCACGCCATTAATCCCCAGCACTGCCTTCACCTTATCGCCTGGGTTCAATTCCGGTAATTCATCAATAGCATTGTTCCAAACCTTTATTTCGTACAAATCATCTTTCCCTTTTTTGTCTCCAAACTCGTCGGTATATCCGGGCTTAATCAAAATAATCCGTTGGAATTTGTGGTTGCCATTAGGTAATTGTTCGGTGGGGTATACCTTTTTTACTAAGTATTTATGTTCTGGTATAAGCATAACTGTTGTTTTTATTTGATTTTTACATAACCGCCTTTACGGGTTTTTACAAAAAAATTGCATTCACTGATAGGGTAATTGCCTCCCATAGCCATGCTGTGCACCCGTTCACTGTCGAAATAGTAAATAGGGTAAAGTATATTTTTACCGTTTCGTTTTTCCTGCTGATGGGCGTACTGGGTGCGTGGCTTAATCGTATGGGCGATTATATGAGTGCCCAGTTTTTTCTCAAAGTCTGATTTCTTTTCTTCAGAATCCTGCATTCCTTTAAAATCGTTCCACAATCGCAAAAAGCTCGTGAAATCTGAAATCAGCATATTGAAATCAGCAGGCTCATTGCCGTGATTTTTCATCATTTCATAGAAATGGTAAACTTCCACCGACACACCGGCTGTATACCCGTTAATCGTCAATTCTTTCATGTTTTCCATAATTATTGATTTATAGAGTAATTCATTAGTGTTCTTTCATGTCACCCATCAAATCATAAATGGGATCCCTTCCTGTTCGTGGAGTTTCTTCAACCCTTTTCACACTTCTTACCATAAACTCAATCCCCCCATCAACATTAATCTGCAGCTCCTGCGGATACCTCCATTGGTTGTATTCCCTCAAAGGACCGATATCGGTGCAATTGGGGAACGCTTCATTAACTTCAGTAATCTTCTCATTGAGTTTTGCTTTAAACTTTTCATAACTCGGTTCATCAATCAGGCAGTCGGCATACTGCTGTGCAAATTCTTGCAACCTCTTTTGCGCCCGGTTCTTAGGATCGTTTAGCTTCAGTTGCATAAAGTAGTTTTTCATAATTATTAATTTATAGTTTGAGTAAATTCTTCTAGTACAGATGAAAGAATAGGATAATCCCTTTTTGCATGCTCTTCTTCGTATCGTGTAAAAGCAGCATCTCTTTTTTCTTCACTTTTAAACCCGTGAATCATGGAAGGGGTAGCTATTAGTTCGCCATCTGAAAACTGAGTACTGACTACAAGTTTGTATGGAGATTCATCTTTCATATCATCATATTCATTATCCTTCCTCAGTAGTAGCTGGCCATCCATAAAATCAAACACTTTCGCAAACTGATTTTGTTTTTTCATAATTATTGGTTTATAGTTAATTCCTCTTGTTTCTCTATCACTGCCTCAATCAAATCCCACTGCGGCAGGTGTTCAAAATTCACAACCTTCATTTTTTCAGCAATGCTCCACAGGTCAAAGGCATTCATGTCCTGCAGTTCCTTTTTTGAGTAAATCTTATCCATATTCGCTTCTTTAAAATTCACGTACAAACAATCTCCAAACTCCTGGTGCCGGCATGCTCCCCAGCTGGCAACTGTGCAATCGTGACAGGGGATCTTCATAGCTTAAGTCTTAGCTTTGTTAATGGTGATAACCCCAGTTGCATTCTCCGCCGTTCCCGGGCAATTGTCGCATTCCTTTTTGCCCTAACTTTTTGCACCAGCTCCGGATCCGTTTTCATTCGGGAAACCTGCCCCTTCCGGAAGCGGTTTTGTTCACTATTTGGAACACACCAGCCCTTTACGCCTTTAAATGGATGTGGAGGATGAGCCTCCCGGGCCATTGCCTGTATCTCAGATTTCCTATTCTCCAGGAATCCCTCCTCCTTTTCAATTCCCAGTTCCCGTGCTTTCCTGACCAACGACCTCCAACTTACATTCAGCTGTTCAGCCAGCTCCTTGTTATACCTGGTTGGAAATTCGGCCTTAACCTTAGTAATCATTTCCGGGGTCCAGTTTATTTTATAGCGTTTCCGCTGTTTCGGTACAGGTGGTATATATAATTCGTAGCTCATTTTTTCTTCTCCACATAAATAAATACTTCTGAATTCTTAATCTCGAAATAAGGCTTCCGCTTGCCCATCAGCTCTCCATCCAGTGCCCGGGTAATCATGCTGTCAACCTGTGCCCGGGTATCAACATAGCAAATGGTATCCTTTTCACCCCGCACACTTACCAGGTATTGGCCGGCATGTTTGCTGCCGGTGCACGAAGCAAAGGCAAACAAGGCAATGACTATGATTTTCAAATTGCGTTGTTTCCTCCGGATGAAGGCAAACAGCAACCAGGTAACAGCTGCTCCGGATCCAACTGAAAAAAGTAGTATTTCAACCATTCCAGTTCTCATTAATAAGGTTCCACATGATAAGCCCGAATGCACCTATCAGCACACACAACATTATTGCTAATACGAACAGCATGCCTATTATCAAGAGCTTGTCGCGAAAGGTCACTTTCTTCTGTACATTATACTTCACCTGATTCTCCATTTTTGTTTTTGGTATTATTTAGTTTTACTTCTGAAAATTCTCCGGGAAAAAATGCCGGGGGCTGTGCTCTCCTGTCTCCACAGCCCACCGGCCATCATTCATCAATCAAAACCTGAAAAAATCAACCATAACTTCTTACAGGATGTTACCAAATACCTCTTTTGCCTCTGCAGTGCCACTTATGTCCAGGCCAAACGATGCTGCTTCATCAATCGAGTCCCTGGTTACATCATAATAGGTGTTCTGTGACTTTAAAAATCCAAAAATTCCTTTCTCTGCCATATCCTTCCATTCCCATGCAACATAAATCCGGAAGCCTCTTTCTTCAGCAACAGCCACAACCTGTGTAACGCATTTGCCCCACGCTGTTACATAATTTTTTGTTTTTGTCTTAATTGAATTCATAATCTCATGTTTTTTAGTGGTGAAAAATATCCCGGGACCTCTGCCCCGGGATTAGGTTGCACCGGTCGTTATTAAAAATTGATATATAATTCGATTAGAATAAGGACTACCATTCCAATTATTGAAAACAGGTAAAGCTTACCTGAGCCTTCATACTGCTTTTGGCTCCGTCCCTGGTAGTAATTGCCGTGAAATTCATTCTCATACTTTTTCATAATACTTAACCTATAAGTTAATTTTCAAGTAATTCCCTCAGTTCATCGTGTCGCTTCCGGTTTGTTGCCGGCATCAGCACCCGCAGTTCCGGAGCCTTCCTCACCAGGTACCGACGCATCTGGTCGCCCGACACAATCGTTGTCAATGCATTCTCTATGTTTGCCAGTTCCTTTTTTGCAAAATCGGTGGTAACATATCCCTTTCCATTGCGCAACAGGTATTCGCGCTGGCTCTTGATGCTTCGAAGCAGGCTTTTACCCCGCTTCAGGTACGATAGTTTGTCCATCTCAGTGTTAGTTTTATGGCCGGAGCTGGTGCCCCTGCCTGGTTTAAAGTTGTGCCGGTCCCGGGAGTCGAACCCGAATTTGCTTAAATGCCTTATAAGAAGCACCGGCGAAAAACCGGGGCGGCTTCATAAAAAATTCAGAATATGTGATTTACAAACAATAAAAAGGTGCCGCCCCGGGTATAAGAGAACAGCAGGAGCCGGTTGTCAAACCTTATAAAACCTAACCATGAAACTATGAATGGCCCCTGCTGTATGTTGTTGTCAAAATTTTAAAGAACGTGGGTGTTAGGCTGCGTTTGCTGTGCAGCAAATACAGACTTCTATATTCCCATTTCAACTGCCTTTGCCACCAGGTGAGGCATATTGCGTGCATCCATTTTTATTTTAAGCTTTTCTATTCGGCTTCGCATGCCGGCAGCTGACACACAAACATTAGCTGCAGCCTCCTCTATGGTGAAGCCGTTTTTAAGTTCTGCAAGACTTTCAACCTCATAGTTTTTCAAACCTGCAGCTACGGAACAAAACCTGCCACGGTGCGGACATGAATAGTTTGTACATGAATTATTAAAATAATCGGGGGTGAATTTTCCGTCCTCTGAAAAGTCGGGAGTATTATCCAGGGCGCCAACCCTGCACCGGTACCAAAATTCAAAACCTTCTGAAAAAGCAGTTATGCCAATTTTTTTAAGGTAATCCTGAGCCGGTTTATCGTTAAAGAATGCATCCACAATCATGTTCCTTATTTTCAAAGGAGCATCATCAAATCGCATTCTTATTCCATCTCTAAGAATCCATTTCTCGTTATTACTCCAGAAGCATTCAATGCCTGTGAATAGTCCGGCAGGAATTTGATTGTAATGGTTCCAGGTGTTTCCATCAAACCAAATTTGTTGATCTCCGGAAATAATTCCGATTAAGATTTTTGGTTTCATTTCGGTTTTTAGTCGTAACTTTGTCTCCATAAACTATTGTTTTAGAAGCCCGCTGAAGTTTTGGTCGACAGAAGCGGGCTTTGTTATTTCTACTCAGCCATATCTTTTATCAACTGATTCTGTAAGGCAAGCTTCATATAGCTTGATTCAGTCATATTTTTCTTGTCCGAAACCTCCTTAACAAGTTTTCTCATTGCAGAAGGAATAGCAGCATTAATTCTGCTGTCGTTCCGCTGTCCAAGAAAATTCATATTATCTGCTGTTGTTGTGTTCATAATAAATGCTTATTTTTCTATGGCAATGTTATGAAAAATAATTCAATTGAGATAATAATAACTCAAATAATGAATTATATATAACTCAATTTATAACTGTTCTAAATAATGGACTATTTAAAAATCAGGCAAGGCCTTCGGCAAATGCTTGAGACAAACAACGAAAAAGTAAGCGACAGGGCTGAAGCCAGGCTAATTAGAATGTCTCAAAAGGGATATACTGCCATGATGGAAAATCACACAATGACAGTAAAGAAGCTTGAAGAGGTTGCTGCTATTTTGAACAAGCCTGTGAGTTATTTTTTCGTCAAAGAAGAAGAAAAACCAAAACCAATATCAATACCTGGAGCCACTCCGGTTGAAAAACAAACATATTTTGCTGCTGACCCCAGGGTTGTTACCTACAGTTGCAAAGACTGCATGTCAAAACAAAAAGAAATTGATGCACTGAAACAGGCACTGGAAGCAAAAGAAGAACTGCTTCAAATGTACCGGGAGAAAAAAGAGAACTGCTCTACGAATAGTGCATAATAATAGGAATGTAAAGCTGTAAATAAAACTAAAAACTAAAACTATGGAAATTGATATTCATAGATTATCCATTTATTACGCCACGGTATTTTCCGATCCAACAGAAGTTCCAGCCCGGTTTCGAGGCAGTAAACGCAAAACAAAAGACGACACGAAAATCTTAAATGAATTCAAAAAGAAGATAAGAAACTGGGAACTAACATTAACGAATATTTCCGATCATTTTAATTTAGAGGAAGCTGAAAGGATCATTAAGATTTCTCCCAAACGGGAGCAAAATCTTACCACTGTTGTCGAAGCCTGCGATTTTAACATTATAAATGACTACTTAATTCTAAGGCGCGATATTGAAAATTGTGGAGATGGGGAATTAGGATGCCTTGCTTTATTAGCAGATACAATACAAAAAGTAATTGAAGAACAAACCGGATTGAGGAAAACAGCATCTGCACCTCTTAAAAACTTAGAGGCTCAAAAACTCCGGGAACAAAAACAAATAGAAATTGATGGGGTTGAAATCAATCTTTGGCAGAACCATTCTATTGATTCAGTAAAAGCACAGGAAGGATGGAATAAAGTTAGATCATATGCTGAGCGAAATAAACTAACTACAGGAGAAAACGGCGATATCACCTTCACAGGCATAATGCAAATACCACGTTCCGAAGCAGAAGGATATGCACTCAATTTAGGATTTAAAGTACATCGGCACATTTCAAAAAACATAGAATATGTAGTAACTGGTTCTGAAAATGTATCTCCTACCAAAATGGCCGAAGTTATTAATCTACAAAAAGAAGGAGCTCCAATTCGTGTAATAGGTGAAATTGAATTTCTTGAAATGGTAGCTGATAATTTTAAAGAACCAGATGAACTCCTGGAACCCACGATATAGACAAATAAAGCATTAAGTAATGTTTAATCATATGCTCCGGAACTGCGCCGGTTCCACGCCAAAACAGTACCAAAAACACCCGTTACAGCACCTTTAACTTATTAATTATCAGATATGGAAAATTTTAGAGGAGAGTCCTGCCCCCGCTACAGAGAGAAGCAAATAAAAGCCTGTAAGTTAAATACTTACAGGCTTTTTTAATTTTACTTGGGACACATTTAGGCCACAATGTTTATTAGCTAAAGAAAATTATTCTGCTGCATTTTCTTGAAAAGGGTATGCCGGTTAATCGTCGGTACTTCTATTAAATTCTTGGGCAATCAACAGGTTTATACAGTTTTCAAATCAAATGCATAGTAAAAGGGGATAATCTTTTTCCCGTCAATATTTGCCTTCCAGGCTAATTCTTTATGACTTATCTCTGCAATATCGCTGGCAGTGGTGTCTTTAAATTTATCAGAAATATAATGAAGTATTTCAAATTCTTCTTTTGAGAATAATGAACTGTCAAATCGACTGTTATGTGAAAGAATTATTTTTTCGACTTCACCATATTGAGACATAGAATAATCAATGTCAATAACTCCCTGCTCTGCTAAAAGTCCAAATAATACATCGTAATTATTAGGAACAGGACCATAAGAAATTGCCCTATATTTCAGTCCGGTCATACTTTGTGCATATTGTCGGAAAAAAGCAAAGTCACTGTAAAAAAGCAATTTGTTTAATTTTGTTTTAAACGGCTTTAAAAGCTCAGCAAAAAAGAGAATTACATTTTTTGTTTTCTCTTTATCAAAAGCTTTAAATCCATTGGTTATATCAGGAATTGATTGAAACCGAAGTAAAGGATCATCGCAGCAACATAAATTTGCTTCCAGCTTTTTCAATTTGAGGAGTATTTTTTCACGTTCTTTTTCTTCGAGCTCACTAAACTTCTCAATATATTCTTTAAAATTTTCAGAATCGCTAATCATTTGAATCAGGTTTGCATGTACCTTGGATGGAACCTCATCATTTTCATAGTTTCTCCACGAGTTGGGACCCATGCCCATAACTGTTGACATTTTTAAAGCAGACAAACCATAATTCTGTCTGATTTCTTTAATCTGCTCAGGAAAGGGGATTCGATGACGAACCCGGTATTGATTGACAACCTGATTGTAATTTAAAACTGAAAAATGTTCATCCTCGAATTGCTCTCCCGTATCCTCACACTTGTAAAAATGAAAAAGAACATCGAATTGTTCTTTTCGGTAAGTAATTTTTCGCCACTCTTTATCAAGTGTCATTTCTTTACCTGTGAACGGACTTTTCATGGTTTATTTGTTTTAAATGGGTAATTGATAGGATGCTCGGCTGGATGGAACGATATACAAATTGTATTTGAATTTACAACTCCCATACTAATCTTAATGTACACTTCCTGTTTTTTAACCATTTTCCCAAACACCCACATCGGCAACAAGCCACGCATCTTTTCTTCTAAAGGACCTTCTGAATAATCTTCTATTTTTAATTCATTAATAATATCCTTTCTTACGATTGGACTTATTTCCAAATCTAACAGAGCCTGAGCATTTTTACCTCTGTCATCTAAAAAGATGATTTGGAAAATGCCAGTTTTGGTTTTAAAATCTTTTAAAAAACGTTCAACCTCTTTTCTGGTTGTTTCCATTGGCAAAACTATAACATTAAACGAATAAATACACTATAAAGTTTTAAAATGGATAATATTTTTTTATATATTCAACTTCATAGTGTAATTTGCTTATAAATTTAATTACATTTTTAGAATTTCTTCCTTTTTTATCAAAGGTAACTCAACTGCAATATTTGAATCCCTGTTACTCCTAATGATTATCCTCTTCTTAAACTTTTTTAAATCCAGTTTAATACCCCATACATTTCCTGAATGAGGACGGTTATCCATTAAGTGGGGGGCAAGTAGTTTATTAATCTGGCTTAGCTTGCAATAACAAAACATATCCGGGACAATCCTAATCAACAAGTCGCATTCATTTCGGTCAGGTATTTGATCCAGGTTGGCTTGCCTAATATCAATCCAGTAACTTCCGGATTCACCTTCTGAAACGGCAGGAGAAAGCATGTATTTACCATCTTTCTCAAATAGGGTTGAATTTCCTACTTGTTTGTAGGCAAATTTGTCAGTGATTATTTCAATATTGTGATAACGGGTATTTGTTCTCATAGTTTTTTGATTTTTCCCAAATTCATAGTCTGGCAATTTCGATCTGAATATGCCTGCCTTTTCCTTTTAAAAAGCGCCACTTCGAAAGAAGCACAATAATACAAAAATATTAATTGTCGTATTTTAAAACTCCCTTTCTCTTTGATTCACCTTTTCGATTTATCCGATGTGATGAGTTAACAATTCTATTCAGGATTGCAACTGTTCTTATCCCATTTATACCAATCTGAATTGGGAACTGTGAGACGATGATAAAGAAGAAGTTTATAAATTGAATAAATTTAGCTGCCGAAATCGAAAAATTGATGTACCAAAATGAAAAAGACAATATTTACTCGGGAGGAATTGTATGAATTGGTATGGAATCAGGGCACCTCTCCCGACATGAAGGAAGAATGGGAATACGTGGAAAACCCGATTGAATATATTAAAGAAACAAATGGATTAACCGGTAAAAAAATATCCGGTACACAGCGAACATTTGAATCAACAAGAGACAAAGAAAAAGAATTGAGCAAAGAACGTTCTACTGAAATAAAAAATGCTGTACATCACGACGGAGAAATGCATTGGTCGGAATATTCACACACCTGATATTTTCTGTATTTTGATTACAAACTATTAAACGCACAACAAAAAAAGCAGAGAAGTGGTTTTTTCCACTCCTCTGCTTTATTCTTGAACCCTAATGGGCTTATTCATGCGCATATTTGTATACCGGAACCCTGTGAGTAAATAATCCTGCTCCCATTTCTATAATTCCTAAAATCAGGTGAGGTTAAAAGACAAAATCGGCAAAACCAAATACCCAGGGATAAACAGCCAGGAAAAGCCCTGCTGCTACATCTGTCCCTAAATGAAAATTTAGCGGAATTGTTTTAACCGCACCCAGTTCGTAATCGGTAAGCATTGCCATTTCAATGATGGCCTTTCCAACAACTACTTGAACTATTTGTGCCATACCACCATTTGCAAAACCAAATAACCGGGTTGAACCTCTTACCACAAGACAATACCAGATTTTTTGACAAAAGAAAACCAGATATCATTTCTTCTGCAGAAGCTTACCAATCAATGTGTATGTATATCACAAATGGGGAAATGTTCCACAAAATAAAACTACATTAAAACCTTGCATTGAGCTGATTACCGGCAGAATACTATTTTTTCACCCCCAAATAATTCTGGCATAATATTCACAGAAATAAACCAAACACACGATAAAAATTCACAATATGAAAGCAGCAGTATTTCACAAGCCAAAGGACATCCGGTATGAGAATGTTGATGATCCCCGCATTGAAGATTCCATGGATGCCATTGTGCGGGTAACAAGCACAGCCATTTGCGGCTCCGATTTGCACATCTACAACGGCATGTTCCCCCAAATCAACAATCTTGTAATGGGCCACGAGTTTATGGGCATAGTGGAAGAAGTGGGCGCTGAGGTAAGAAACCTGAAAGTTGGCGACCGGGTAATAGTACCTTTTCCAATTGCCTGCGGGTTTTGCTGGTTCTGTAATCACAACCTGCAACCCCATTGCGAAACTTCTAACCCAAAGCATTATGGTCCTGACGGAGGATTGCTGACTGAAAAAGGGGGAGGCATATTCGGCTATACCGATTTATATGGCGGATACAGTGGTGGTCAGGCCGAATTTGTAAGGGTTCCTTTTGCTGATTATGGTCCGAGGGTAGTTCCCGAAAACCTAAAGGATGACCAGGTTTTATTCCTGACCGATATTTTCCCCACCGGATATACGGGAGTAGACTGGGCCGGTGTAAAAGGTGGCGAAACGGTGGCAGTGTTTGGTTGCGGACCGGTTGGACTGATGGCCATGAAAGCAGCCTGGATGCGCGGTGCTGAAAGAGTGATTGGTCTCGATCTGGTTGAATACAGGCTTGAAAAAGCCCGGCAAGCCTGCAATGCAGAAACGATTCACATAAAAGATGAAAAGGCAGTGGATGAAATACGCGAGATGACTCACGGCCGGGGGGCCGATATCTGCATCGATGCTGTGGGCATGGAAGCCGATCGAAGCATTATTGACAAGCTGGCCACTATAATCAGGTTGGAAAAAGGAACCATTAATGCGCTTAAAATGGCTTTCAGTGCTGTTCGAAGAGGAGGCTTCGTGTCGGTATTGGGCGTTTACGGATATAATTACGACAATTTCCCCTTTGCACAATTCTTTGACAAAGGGTTGCAGATGCGTGCCGGACAGGCTCCTGTGCAGTCGTACATCGATGAATTGCTGCAGGCAGTATCCGATAAGAAAATTGTGCTTGATGATATTATCAGCCACAGACTCCCCCTGTCAGAAGTCTCTCATGCTTACGATATTTTTAATAAAAAAGAAGATGGTTGTGTTAAAGTAGTTTTATCACCATAATTGCCAGAGCATTATTATAGCTATACATAACCACCCGCCCTCAAATGGGGCCTGAACATGAAAATCCCCGAAAGCATAAGAACAGCTTTCGGGGTATTTTTTTTTATAGAGACCCATTTTGTGGAATTGATCAACATCAATTGAACAATTCCCCAACCATCTGTTTTTTCACTCAAAATTGACGCTACAAAAGCTCACCCTTGCAACATGCTTTATATCAAACACATAAAAAACAAATATTCCCGGCATATAATTTTTGGCAAGGTTATTCGAAAGGATACCCTTCATTGTTAGCAATCCATAACCAAAGTTATAAGGACTAACAAACACATAACGAAAGAGATATAAAAGTTAAATTAGAAAATTTAAAAGAAGAAAATTATGAAAACAGTTGCATTAATACTTTCAGGAGCATTAGCCCTAACGTTTTACTCATGCAGTGATGACGAAGATACCATTAACGAACCTATTGGAGACGAAGGCGTAGAGTTAACTTATGACTTTGATTCAGGTGATGAAGGATGGAACGCAGCCCTGGCTGATTTCCCTATCGATGAAGAGGACTTGTATGCCTTTGATGTAGAACAAACTACTTCTCCGGTCGATGATGAAGATGGAGCATTGAGGCTTTCAGCTTCGAATCCAAACGATGTACTGTTCATGTATGCGAGCAAGCAAATTTCCGGCCTGGAGCCCTTAACACAATACCAGGTAAGCTATACAATTGACGTGGTATCGAGTGTAACAATCGACACCACAGGAACTGTAACCGATACAACAGGAATTGTAAACGACACTACTGATGTTGGAGATGTTGACGAGGGATTATTTACATCACTGAACGATACGCTGGTTATAAAAGCAGGTGCCACATCAGAAGAACCGGTTACACAAGCGAATCAGAACAATTTCCTGGAACTTATTGGTATTGACATAGGTGATCCAGGTGTCGACGGAGTTGACCTTGTGGTCATCGGATCGTTCCCTGCCGATACAACAGAAGTGGGATTCACCGATCAAACGGTTTCAAACACATCCCCAATATCAGTCTCGACTAACGAAGATGGAGATTTGTGGCTGCTAATAGGAACTGAAACATCTGGAACAGAAACGGAAGTATATTTCAACAGCATTAATGTTGTTATTGAACAATAATGAAAACAGCGGTCATACTTTAGACTAAGATTAAACCCGCTTACACCAGGAGGAAAAGAAACTGATTCAGATTGAATGAATCGGCAAATTTTTCCTCCTTTTTTATTTATGCCCGTCGGACATAACTTTCGGAACCTGAAATTTTAAAGTTTCTTTTGTTCAACTGCCAAAAAAAAGATATCTTTCACATCATTATCAATATTTAAGTTTAACCGGCAACGGATTTTATTATGGATTATATACCAAACGACTCGCGTTACGACACAATGAATTACAACCGCTGTGGCAAGTGGGGATTAAAACTTCCGGCTGTTTCCCTTGGGTTATGGCATAACTTCGGAGGAGTTGATGTAGTGGAAAATGCACGTGCTATGTTGCACCGGGCTTTCGACTTAGGAATCACCCACTTCGATTTGGCTAATAATTACGGCCCCCCTCCCGGTTCAGCGGAAGAAAATTTTGGTCAAATCCTGAAACAGGATTTCAGCCGTTATCGCGATGAGCTGGTTATCTCCTCAAAAGCCGGTTATCTCATGTGGCCCGGCCCATACGGTGAATGGGGAAGCCGGAAGTATGTGCTTTCAAGCCTCGACCAAAGCCTGAAACGCATGGGGCTCGAGTATGTAGATATCTTTTATTCACACCGCCCCGACCCTGATACACCACTTGAAGAAACCATGATGGCGCTTGACCAGGCAGTGCGTTCGGGCAAGGCTTTATATGTTGGGATATCAAACTATCCGGCCGATATGACAAGAGAAGCATCAAAAATCCTCAAAGAACTGGGAACACCATGCCTGATACATCAGCCGCGCTATTCAATGTTTCAGCGATGGGTTGAGGATGAACTACTCGACGTACTGGAAGAAGAAGGCATTGGCTGCATTCCTTTTTCTCCCCTGGCACAGGGACTGCTTACCAACAAATACCTTGATGGTATCCCTGAAGGGTCACGGGCTACCCGTGAAGTGTTTCTTACAAAAGTTGACGTAGAGGCAGTTCACGATAAGGTGGTGGCGCTGAATGAAATTGCACACCAAAGGGGGCAGTCGCTGGCGCAAATGGCACTGGCATGGGTATTAAAAGACAAAAGAATTACCTCAGTGCTGATTGGTGCCAGCTCAGTAAAACAAATTGACGATAATGTTGAAATGCTTCGAACAAAAAAGTTTTCAACAGAAGAACTGGAAAAAATTGATAATATTTTGAATAAAAGAACAGAATAAATTGTCGGAAAAGAATGCATTATTGGGTTTTAATCCATTTATATTCAGCTTCTTTTTACACTAACTTACAATTCTCATTAATATTATAATTTTCAACAGCAAAAAATCTTTTGTTAATAACGTCAATAAATAAATACAAAATACTCTTCAAATATTTTCAAATGTGAAAAAAAAAATTTTACTTTATGCAGCACTAAATTTGCTGTTAAATGAAATATAATGGGTTTTCTTCTTTATTGAATGCCGATGCTAACCACCCCAACACAGAAGAGACCAAAATAGAGTTACTTGGATGCCCTTTTGGCGGAAGTAACTGCAAAAAGCAACTTGCTGAAATCAACAAAAATTATCTTGAGTCGGCAAGACATCAACAAGAAAAAAATTACCAGCGGGCTATTGAGCTGTTAAAGGACGCGTACTACAAGACTCATGAGCTGCAAAAATCGACCTGCGTAAAGTGTGCTGCTTTATTCCGGACCACTATTACCCAAACACTTGAAGATATGCACAAGGAACTGGAACGCATGTCAACCGGGTTATTTCGCAACAAACGTTATCGTGACGTATACATTGAAGCAGGAAATGTGCTGGAGGAACTGAATCAAAAAAATTAACCCGCAGTATTAGTTATTCACCAGACCGCCTGTTTGGAAAAATTCCATTCTCATTAAAGGCTAAAAAGAATTTCTATTCCCCAAAATAAACCAAAAACCACTGCTACTCCTGCAATTGCACCGGCAGCCAGGGAAACCAGCAAGTTAACAGGAATTTTTTGTTTATTGTTCTCACTATCAGTAGTAATAACAATCTGATGATGCTTCTTATTATCCATATCATTAATTTTAGGTGCTTAAAGGACAAAACCGGTTTGCTTGTACTACATGTTTTATTTAAAGTTTATTCTAAAACATATGAGTAAGATTTTTGTTTGACTCTGCTCCTCAATTATCTACAAACCATAAAGTATCGCTGTAATAATTTACGACTAATTTTTTATATTTAGTCAAATGCAGTGCTGAAAAAAAATAACTTATTCACTACCCGCACAATCCAAACAAGGAAAAAGGTCTTTGCTTCGCTACCCATGCAAAATGTATGGGAGTAAAATTAATTCCTTATTGCCCCGGCTATACCAGGCTCCTTTCATTTGCAAATAATAGCACAAGCCAAAACTTTCAAAAACAAAAAAAGTCCTGCCAGCCGGCAGAACTTTAATTTTTCCACTAATATCAATCTATTTTACTACGTTATAAGAAAACTCTTTACCCGGTGTATTCAATACAATATTATATGAACCTTTTTCAAGTTTCGACAAATCCAGTCCTTTTATAATACTGAAATCCCTTCCCAGTGATTTTTCATATACCAGGCCATTGCGACCATATATGTACAGCTTCAGATTTTGCTGTTCAAAATTAAGGTAAGAAAGCTTTAATTCGTTGTTTTCAAAACTGAAATACGGATCGTAAGTGATTTTTTTCTGACCAATCTTAACCTGATTACCGGAAACTTCAAAATCGTTGGTTACCTGGGTATCGTTTATCCTCAACGAAAGAACATATTTTCCCTTTGCTAAATTTTTGAAATCGTACACCTTGCTGTAATCTTTCAACTGCTCGTTTGTTTGTTTGTAATAAACCATTTCACCATTGGCTGTGTATATCCCCAATTCGAAATAGGCGGCTTTTTCATTGACAACTGTTATCAGGGCCTGTTCGTCCTTTAAAGGCAGTATGTTTACTTTCGGCCGCTCAACTGCTGTTGCTGCTATTGCAACAATAAATAAAACTGCTGCAAGTGATAATTTAATTGTTTTCATGTTTCTCATTTTTATTTGTTCAAAAGTTTTTTTTGTGAATTGTTAAGTTTAACTTCAAAAAGTTGTTGCAAACATATAGAGAATCATAAAAACATGCTGTAAAACATACATTAAACCTACATCAAATAAATGTAAAGCAGGCATTAATAAAATTTAACATACTTAACATTGATAATAACTTACTTATTTAGTGAGTTTTAGGCAACTAAAATCTCTCAATACAAAAAATATGCCTGTAATTACCCAAAATATGATGAACAGAATGTAAAAGAGAAATAAAGCTTTTTTTTAGTTGAACTTTATACATCTCCTGCATCGAAAATAAAAAAATTTGTATTGTAATTATGCTCAATTTCAAACTATTGCATCATCACTCATAATAATGGATATTTTCGCTTCCCCGGACAGTATTCCTTACTTTTTGTTATTGAAGGCATGTAAAACAAATGTTAAGCAGTATATTTTATTGCTTCAGGTTAATAAGTAAAAAAGTAAGGTTGCTACCCATAAGTGTAAACACAAATGAATCTATAAAATTCCAGAGCCATATCTTATACCAAAGACTAGTTAAATTCGCAAAAACGCGAATTTAACTAGTCTTTGGCATGGAGTTGATCCCACGTGGTTATCAGAAAACAGAGATGACAATTGCATTCATTCCCGAAAAATGTCTACTTATTTGTCTGCATTTTATTTAACAAAACATCTGAACGAAACGGATCAGCTACATTCATATAAGCAAAAAAAATTTACACATTTAATTTCCAACATCAAAACCAACTTCTTCCGACATCTTTTACACAAACACCTTTTGCCCTGACCTTCATTGCATTACACAAACTCAACTATACATAAGCCTATTACTCTTTACAACAACTTAACCTTGTTGATGCAGATAATCCGGCACTTTTTGGCTACCTTCACCACCTGTTTTTCATGTTGTAAAGTTACCTGGATGTTAAGAGGGTTATGCAGGCATTTCGACATGTTAAATTCACATTAACACATATTATGGCAAAACAGCAAAAATGAAGATTGAGATATTGCATTTACTTGAAGGGGCACGTCAAGCAGAAGGATTGACAGTAATTATTGATGTATTCCGGGCATTCTCGACGGCATGCTATGCATTTAATTCAGGAGTGAAGCGCATTATCCCGGTTGCACTAATTGATGAGGCATTCAGAATACGGGAGCAAAACGTTGAATATCTGCTCATAGGTGAACGCAACGAGATAAAACCCGAAGGATTTGATTACGGCAATTCTCCTTCACAGCTTCCTGATAAGGGGTTGGAAGGAAAGACTATTGTACATACAACCAGCTCAGGCACACAGGGTATTGCTGCTGCCGTAAATGCTTCTGAAATTATTACAGGAAGTTTTGTAAATGCCAGTGCCATAATAGATTACATACGCAGTAAAAATCCTGGGCAGGTATCGCTTGTATGTATGGGTTATGCCTGTGAGTATCCTACCGATGAAGACACCTTATGTGCTGAATATATTTTTCAGCAACTAAACGGTTTATCGTCGGATTACAGTAAAATGGTGGAAACGATACGCAAAGGTTCCGGATCCAGGTTTTTTGATGCTTCGAAGCAGGCCTGGTCACCGCGTGAAGATTTCGACCTGTGCCTTAACCTCAACCGGTTCGATTTTGTGCTCAAGGTAGAGCAGGATGCACCTGAAATGTATTTGAGAAAGTTAGAGCCTCCTTATAACAATGTATAACTGATAAAGGTGAATTTGAGATGAAGGATTATAATTTCGATGAGATAATTTCAAGAGAAGGTACAAACAGTATAAAATACGATGCCCGTGAGCGATTTTTCGAAAAGAAGGAAATCCTCCCGCTATGGGTTGCCGATACCGATTTCAGGACTCCTGATTTCATTTCAGACGCCATTAAAGAAAGGGCTGAACATGAAATTTACGGTTACACTTTTCAGCCTGATTCATACTTCGATGCCATTATAGGATGGATGCAGCGCCGTCACAACTGGGAGATTAAGAGAGAATGGATTTCGTTCAGTCCGGGCGTTGTAGCAGGGATTGTGTTTGCAATAGAAACCTTTACCAAACCCGGGGACGAGATAATTGTGCAGCCTCCCGTATATTTTCCTTTTTTCGATGTTGTAAAAGGTACCCGGCGGAAGCTGGTTGAAAACCCGCTAAAATTAAAAGACAACCGGTATACTTTTGATTTTGATGATTTAAAGTCAAAAATCAGTGACCGCACAAAAATGTTATTGCTTTGCAATCCACAGAACCCGGGAGGTATGGTCTGGACCCGTGAGGAGCTGGAAGAACTTGCGGCAATCTGTCTTGCCAATGAGACATTAGTGGTTTCCGATGAAATTCATTCAGACCTTGTATATAATAATCACCGGCATATACCTTTTGCCACCCTTTCGCCGGAGGCGGCAAGGAATTCGGTTGTCTGCATGGCTCCAAGCAAAACCTTCAATGTAGCGGGACTGGCCTCTTCGGTGGTTATAATTCCCGATAAGAAAAATCATACCCGTTATGAACGGGTGTTAAGCGTGGGACATTTCGGAATGGGGAATCTTTTTGGAACGGTAGCCATGGAAGCAGCCTATACCCATGGTGACCTTTGGCTCGAACAGTTGCTCGCTTACCTGTGGGAAAATTACAGGTACCTGGAGGATTTCTTCAGCAGCAATTTACCGGGGGTGAAGGTGATGCAGCCTGAAGCCACTTACCTGGTGTGGCTCGATTTCAGCCAATATGGAATGAACGACAAGGAGCTGAATAAGTTTATTATTGAAAAAGCAGGTGTGGGATTAAACAACGGCGCGCGTTTTGGCACCGGGGGTGACGGATGGATGCGGCTGAATATCGGCTGCCCGCGTAGCGTTTTGAAGGAAGGACTGGAAAAACTGAAAGCAGCCTTTGAAACATTATAATTTTATACCGTCATGATGATACAATTAAAGTTTTTAGCATCACCTCGGTTAGCCACTGCAGTTCCAGCCATTCATCATAGAGTGGGGATTCATGTTCTATGCTCTTCAAACCATTTAAGCGTTTTTTCAACAGATTCTTTTACCGGTACAACAGGTAAATCTATTTCCCTCACGGCTTTTGCCGGTGTATAGTAATTGCCAAGGCACAGCATGCGTGCATTTACATATGTTAAATCAACCGGTTTCTTCAGCACTCTTTCACTGAAATCACCTGCTTTTCCTGCCAGCCTGAGCAAAAAACAAGGAACAGGAATCATAAGCGTTTGCTGGCCGGTAAATTCTTTTACAAGTTTGTAAAATTGCCTGTACGATAAATTTTCTCCTGCCAGCAGGTACGATTCGCCCTTTTTACCTTTTTCCAGGGCATTTACCACACCTGTGGCAGCGGCTCCTGCATCAACGAAATTCTTACCACCGGTAGGATGGAAAGCAACTTTTTTATTCAGCACCAGGTTAAAGATTCTGCCCCCTTCGGGCTTCACATCCTTACCCACAATAAAAGTAGGGCTTACCACCACGGCATCCAGTCTCCCCTGCCTTGCCTGCTCCAGTACCATTTGATGGGCAAGATATTTACTGTAGGCATACCCCGACTTCTTCATCCACTCCGGGAAATACCCCTCTTCGGTTCCGGGCCGGGATTTTGAACCGTTAACATAACAATTCGCGGTACTGACATGAACCAGGCGCTGAACGCCCAGCTTAATACAGGCCTCGGTTATGTAGCGTGTACTGTCGACATTGATTTGCCGGAATGCTTCCAGATGTGTAGGTTTGTGGAAGGCAAGAGCAGCAGAATGAACAACATGGGAACAACCCGAAACTGCTTTTTCAACATCCTCCTGACGGGAAAGCTGACCGAAAAATAATTCCACAGGTAATTCTTTAAGTGCAGAAAGATTGCTCTGAGGTCGCACCAATACCCGCACCTTGTAATCTCTTTTAACCAGTTCAGCAACGATGTGTGAACCCAGTAATCCGTTTGCTCCTGTTACCAGTACCGGCATATTAATCGGGAATTAATTCAGGAGTCTTTGGTTCGGGCTTTCTCCTGTGAAGTTCTTTTTTAAACAATCCGCGCGTGTAGGAAAGGATAACTGAAAGCGGCATAATTTTGAGCAACAGCCAGTATAGCTTGTTAAAGAAGCCGGGAATAATGATTTTCCGTCTTTTTAAAAGCCTGCTGATGCAAATCTGGGCCACCCTTTGGGCAGAAAGTGTAGTGGCCTGAATCATTTTATTATGCTTTTCAATGCGTTTCGAAACTTCTGCATTGGTCTTCATCCCTCCGGGATGGGCCACACTCACCGAAACGCCGGTGCCCCGGAGTTCAGCATCCAGTCCTCGGCTAAAGGAGTAGACAAATGCTTTTGATGCCGGGTAAACGGTTTTAAAAGGCATGGGACTGAAAGCTGCCAGACTGGCAATATTTAATATATAGGCCTTTCCCTGTTTCTTCAGGTTTGGAAGCAAATACCTGGTAAGCATTACAAGGGCATAAGTATTGAGCAGGATTATCTGTTCAATGTATTCCGGGGTGGCATCCAGGAATTGTTTTGCACCACCCAGTCCAGCATTGTTGATGAGCATATCAACCTGATAATTTTCATTTATTATTCGGGCCAGTTCCTTTATTTCATCTGTTTTGGTCAAATCAGCTTCAAATCCTATAACACTGACATTATACTCCCGGGCAAGTCTTTCCCCCATTATTTTAATATTTTCGCCCGGCAATGCAGTCAGCAACAAATTTCTGCCCCTGCGGGCACATTCGGTTGCAAATTCACTGCCCAGACCGCAACTGGCCCCGGTAATAATAGTGTATTTATGGGTATTCATCTAACTCTGCAAATTTAACTTAACAATATAATGAAAAGCAAACATATGCACAAGCCTTTTGTTGCTTTTCATGCTTATACTTCAAACGGAACAAAAATTATTCCTCTGAATTCATTTGCCGTTTTATCCAGTCGATTGTTTTTTGGGTATCCTGGTTTTCCATGCAGCGGAAATGGCCCCTTGGGCATGACTTGTAGCCGAGTTTGGAACAAGGCCTGCAGCGGAGATTTTTGACCTCCATCATTTCAGATGCAGGGTGTGCAAGGTAGGGTGACATTCCAAATTGTGGGACAGTATTTCCCCAAAATGAAAGAATTTTTTTTTCGAAAGCAGCAGCAATATGCATCAATCCGGTATCGTTTGTAAGCACCAGCCTTGCATCGCGCACCAGGCTGGCCGATTGATCCAGACTTAATTTTCCGGCAAGATTATGCACATTTCCGTTGGTATGACTGCAGATTTCATTTCCCATCTCCTCTTCACTACTGCCGCCAAGCAATACCACAGGAAAATCAATGCTGTTGCATATTTCAGCAACTTTCCGCGCAGGAAGTTTTTTAGTACTCCAGGTTCCACCAACTACAAAAGCGATATATCCTAGCCGACAGGATGGAGGCAGGTTTTCTACACCATAGTTTTCTTCTTCAGAAATAAAATAATCGAGCCCTTTTCCATCATTTTTTACATCGAACAACTGTAAGGTATTCATGTAACGATCTACGATGTGCTTATCAGGCAACCTGTTTATCTTAAAATTAACATAAAAAAATTTCTGAATATTTAGTTTCTGAAATCCAAAAGAAGGCACTTTAAGCAGTTGCCTGATGCGATTACTCCTGAAGTTATTATGCAGGTCGATTACATAATCGAAACTTTCGGACTGCAAGGCTGAATATAAATCTCCCATATTACCGGTGAAAAGATGAACCTTATCGATATAAGGATTTGCGGAGACAAGCGAGGCAAACTTTTGTTTTGTAACAAAATGCACTTCAGCGCCCTCCACCTGTTGTTTCAGGCAACGAACCACCGGAGTAGTAAGAACAATGTCGCCGATAGAGCTAAACCGTATAATAAGGTACCTGACCTTCAAATTGATTCGAGTAATACGATGATGTTGTTGTTCTTGTTTTCCACAATGCCACCTTCTACTTTAAAGGTAAATTTTCGATTATCATTATCGATTACACGTATGGTTCCCTTCTCCAAAGTAGAAATTATAGGAGCATGATTATTAAGTATTTCAAACAATCCGCTGCTTCCCGGGAGCCTGACCCGTTTAACTTCATCCTGGTATATTTTTTTATCGGGTGTTATGATTTCGAGAAACATAGCTTTCAATTAAGTTAACTTTTTGCCAGCAACCGCTCGCCTTTTTCAATGGCTTCTTCAATGGTTCCCACCAGGTTGAATGCACTTTCAGGATATTTATCCACCTCACCGTTCAAAATCATATTAAATCCCTTCACTGTATCTTCAATGGCAACAAGTTTACCTTCGAGGCCGGTAAACTGGGAGGCAACAAAGAAGGGCTGTGAAAGGAAGCGTTGAGCCCGACGGGCACGATGCACCACCAGCTTGTCGTCTTCAGAAAGTTCATCCATACCCAGAATGGCAATAATATCCTGCAACTCCTTGTAACGTTGCAACAGGTTAATAACATTCTGTGCACAGTTATAATGTTCATGACCCACAATTTCAGGAGTAAGAATACGTGAGGATGAATCAAGCGGATCGACTGCAGGATAAATTCCCAGCTCCACAATTTTACGGCTGAGCACAGTGGTAGCATCAAGGTGTGCGAAAGTAGTTGCAGGGGCAGGGTCAGTAAGGTCGTCGGCTGGGACATAAACAGCCTGAACCGATGTAATTGAACCATTTTTTGTTGAGGTAATCCGTTCCTGCATCATCCCCATTTCAGTAGCCAGTGTAGGTTGATAGCCTACAGCCGAAGGCATCCTTCCCAACAATGCAGAAACTTCAGAGCCTGCCTGGGTGAAGCGGAACACATTGTCAATAAAAAACAGGATGTCTCTTCCCTGGTCTGCACTTCCGCCTGCATCGCGAAGGCTTTCGGCAATCGCCAATCCTGATAAGGCAACCCTGGCGCGTGCACCGGGCGGTTCGTTCATCTGCCCGAACACCATTGCAAGTTTCGATTTCTTAAGCGCCTCCTGGTCAACAGTTGACAGATCCCATCCTCCTTCTTCCATCGATTGACGAAAATCATCACCGTAATCCACAATCTTTGCTTCGATCATCTCGCGCAGCAAATCATTTCCTTCACGGGTGCGTTCACCTACGCCGGCAAAGACCGACAAGCCGCTGTGCGCAAGTGCAATATTATTTATAAGTTCCTGTATCAATACTGTTTTCCCAACACCTGCACCTCCGAACAACCCGATTTTTCCTCCTTTGGCATAAGGCTCAATTAAGTCTATTACCTTTATACCGGTAAAGAGAACCTCGGTTTGGGTAAGCAAATCTTCATATTTTGGAGGATCGCTGTGAATCTGAAATCCGTTTTTTGGCAACTGCTCCAACCCATCAACTGAGTCACCTGTAACATTGAGCAACCGCCCCAGTGCATTTCTGCCTGATGGCATGATAATGGGCTTTCCGGTGGTCATAACTTCCATTCCACGTTTAAGCCCGTCGGTGGAGTCCATTGCTATGCAACGGATGGTATTTTCACCTATATGCTGCTGGCATTCGATTACAAGGTTGGCAGCTCCTTTTCTTTCAACTTCAAGGGCATCAAAAATTGGCGGTAAGTCATTTCCGTCCCTTTCAAAACTAACATCTACAACAGGTCCGATAACCTGTATAATTTTTCCTTTGCTTTGGTCCATATAAATTAAGCGTTTAAAAAGCGGCAAAAAGATACCGTTTTTTTTTTGCTGCTCAAAGCCATAGCCCACATTAAATTTAACTGCTTTTTAAACAATTAGATTTTCAAAACCTCCATACAATTAATAATCCATTGTATTTCAACAACAAGCAGATGAATTCAGCAGGATTAAAAGCTGCGCTTCTGCATACTTTTCAAAAGGGCGTAAAGATGTGTTTTACGGGAATCCTCAACAGGTAACTCCTTCAGTATAGCAGTAGCCTTTGAAAAAAGATTGCCGATTTTTTCCTCGGCACTGTCCCTGATGCCCAACCGGTGATAAATCTCAATTACCGATTTAATTTTTTCTTTGGCGTAATAATTACCGGCACTAAGCCATTTATTCAAATCTTCCTTCACATTGCCCTCAGCCAGTTCAAGCGCCTTCACCAGCAACCAGGTTTTTTTCCCTGCAAGAATATCCCCTCCAATCATTTTTCCGAATGACTGTTGTGTACCAAAAGTATCGAGCCAGTCGTCCTGAACCTGGAAAGCGAGCCCCAGGTTAATTCCCATTTCATAAAGCCGGTTGGCAGTTTCCGCAGGCGCATCAGCAAGCAATGCACCGGCTTTCAGACAGCACCCAAGCAGCACAGCTGTTTTGAGCCTTATCATTTCAAGGTATTCCTGTTCCGACACATTCATGCGCTTTTCAAAATCCATATCATACTGTTGGCCCTCACAAACCTGAAGAGCTGTTGCTGTAAACAATTCAACAACATCGAAAAGCCGCTTCGACCGGCACTCCATAAGATATTGATAGGAAATAAAAGCCATTGCATCGCCCGAAAGGATAGCATGATTTTCACTGAACTTTATATGTACCGTTGGCTGGTTTCGCCGCACTTCAGCCTTATCCATGATATCGTCATGCAGAAGAGTAAAATTATGAAATACTTCGGTAGCAACTGCTGCCGGTAAGGCAGCCTCAACTTCTTCTGCAAATAAATTATACGATAACAGCAGCATAAGTGGCCGGAGCCTTTTTCCGCCAACTTCAAGTGAATATTTTACCGGAGAATATAATTCGGAAGGTTCAAGCGCAGCTAATGCACCAATCCTTTTTTCGATTTCCTTCTCAACAATTTTCTGAAGTTCTTCAACGACATACATGAGTACTATTGATTACGGTTATTTTCCAAAATCTTTAAATTCTCCAGCTCAATATCCTCCTCCTCATCATAAATATGAAGAAGGGGCTCCTTAAACGAGCGGGTAGTAGTTAACCTGTCAAGCGAGGTTAATAAAGAGGGCAGCAAAATCAAGTTAGAAGTTACAGCCACCAGAAGGGTAAGTGAAACCAATATGCCTAAAGCTTGTGTCCCTCCGAAACCCGATAATGCAAATATACCAAATCCAAAAAAAAGAACCACCGAAGTATAAAACATACTCACACCTGTTTCTTTAAGCGCCATCACCACTGCCAGTCGTATATTCCACCCATTGACTTTCAGCTCCTGACGATATTTTGCCAGAAAATGAATGGTATTGTCAACTGAAATTCCAAAAGCTATGCTGAAAACTAAAATTGTAGAAGCCTTTATGGGTATTCCTGTAAAGCCCATTATGGCTGCAGTAAATACCAAAGGAAAAATATTTGGGACAAGCGACATTATAACCATCCTCCAGGAAGAAAACATAAAAGCCATAAATACTGATATGAGCAATATAGCCAAACCAAGGCTTGTAAAAAGGCTCCTGAGCAAATATTGCGTTCCCTTAAAAAAGGTTATGCTTGAACCGGTAACCGTCACATCGTAATTATCGGATGTAAACACAGAATCAATATCGGCATTAAAACTGGTGTACAGCTCTTCCATCCGGACGGTTCCCACATCTTTCATCCGGATACTGATGCGGGTTACCTGCTGAGCACTGTCGATGAATGAATGCAAGAGGCCTGCGTCGGCTTCATTCGAACCCGCATACTGCATTATGAAGTTTATTTCGCGGTTATTTGGAATGCTGTAATACCTTTCATTCCCATTGTAAAAAGCCTGTTTTGAAAACTTCAGCAAATTAAGCAGCGACAAGGGAGAAGACAGCTCGGGATATTCGGCAAGCCTTTGTTCCATCTGGTCGAGCTTTTTAAATGTAGCCAGTTGCATGACACCACCGGGTCGTTTGGTATCGATCATGATTTCCAGGGGCATTAAACCTTCAAAGTTGGCTTCAAAAAACTTAAGATCTTTATAAACAGGATCATCATGAGGAATATCATCAACCATGTAACCCGAACTTTTAATAAGTGTAATGCCGTAGATGCCTACCCCCAGAATAAATACAGCAACAATGTAAACTTTTTTCCTGTGATGCCTGGTGATATGTATCAACCGGCGGATGATACCTGAAACAAACCTGTTGTTAAGGTGGCTTACATGTTTTGTAGAAGGCGGGTCAATAAAACTGAATATTATTGGAATAAGCAACAACGACAAAAAAAACAGTCCCATAATGTTCAGGGAGGCCACAATACCGAATTGCCTCAGTATCTCGCTTTTTACAATAATAAAAGTAGCAAATCCTGAGGCGGTTGTGAGATTGGTAAGAAAAGTTGCATTTCCGATCTTACTAATCACCCGCTGAAGGGCCTTCACTTTATTCCCATGGCTTACATATTCATAGTGAAACTTGTTGAGCATGTATATACTGTTGGGGATTCCAATTACAATCAGCAGTGGCGGAATCATTCCCGAAAGGATTGTAATTTTATATCCGAAAAAAGCCAGCATACCCAGCGCCCACACTACGCCTGTAAGCACAATGAGCACCGGAAAAAAAACAGCCTTAAACGAACGGAAGAAGAGAAACAGGACAATAATGCAGATGGCCAGCGCCAGCACACTGAAAAAATAAAGCTCTTTTTTAATCTTAATGGAATTGACTACCCTGATGTATGGTAATCCGGAATAATGCAGATCAACGTTTTGCTCCTGTTCAAACGTGCGGCCAATTTGCTGAATGGCCTTAATCATATTTTCACGTTCGCGGGTTGCCATTTTATCTTTATTCACTGTAATGGCAAGCAGGTATATGTTTTTGTCGGGATTGTACAACAAATCTTTGTAAACGGGTAACTTTTTAAATATCTCCGCCCGTTGATCAAGCACTTCCTGAGAGGATATGGTATCGGGAAATAACTCAACAATTTCAAAGCTGCGCTCTTCGGTGTTTTTCTCCATGTTATAGGCATTTGATACCGACAACAGATCTTCCACCCCTTCAACTTTTGAGAGTTTATTGCTAAGTTCTTCCCATTTTTTAAAGTGGTCAATCCGGAAGAATAAAGAATCCTGAATACCTATAATTATAAGATTTCCTTCTTCACCAAAAACTTCAGTAAATCGCTGATAGTCGCTATAGGCCTGGTCTTTTTTAGGCAACATGGAGGCATGCTCGTACGACATCTCTACATTTCTGGCATGATAACCCCAGAAAAGGGTAATTGCCGCCAGAATGCATAACAATAATATCTTATTCCGAAGAATAATGCCCGAAACCTTCAGCCACATAATCCATTTAAAAAAGAAGATGCGAAAATAAGAGAAATAATTGAGAACGGGGGATAAAAAACTATGTTTCCCTTAAACATTGGGTGGCATTAAATTCAGGTTAACAGAAACAATTACATTAAAAGTATTGCTCTAAGAACCTTTACTGGAAATCCCAAACAAACTGTTCCTGGTTTTAATAATCAGATAGTTTTCAGATATTGCCGGTGTTGACATAATCGGTTCATTTAAATTATTTTCATTTAATAATCTGAACCGGGGGCCAGCTTCCACTGTATACACTTTTCCATCGTTATCTGCAATATAAATTATACCGTCAGAGGCTACAGGCGAGGAGGTATAGCTATTGCCATTTCCCACTTTTTCGGCATACATTTCTTCTCCGGTATCTGCATTATAGCAGGTAAGCTTGCCGTTCCATGCAGCATTGTACAAATAACCATCATACAAGAGCATGGTTCCCATATATGAACCTCCCCTCAGCTTGCCCCATTTAATAAATTCGCCCTCTTCAGCCATTTCCACGTCTCCCCGGGTATTTGTCTGAACAGCCAGAATTGGGGAGGTTTTTCCATGTGCACTGTTAAAATAGATGATACTGTCACCAACCACAGGAGTTGGAATGGGTATATCTCCCCCACCTTCCATTTTCCAGATTTCTTCTCCGGTTGCAAAATCATATCCTCCACGATGTTTATATCCGTTTACTGCAATGATTGTTTTTGCTCTATCGTAATAAATATTAGGAGTACACCATCCGGGCAATTCATCCCGTTGCCTCCTCCATTTTTCTTCTCCTGTGAGTATATCGAAAGCTGCAAGAAAGGAGTTTTCCAGAACATCGCATTGAATTATAACAACGTTATCATGTATCAGGGGAGAACTTGCAAATTCCCATTCAGCAGCTTCAGCTAAAAAAAATGCCGATTTCAGGTTTCCGAAATCCTTTTTCCATACCAGTTCACCTTTATTAGTATAGCAAAATAAACCCTCGGAACCAAAGAACGCTACTACATATTCACCATTGGTGGCCGGTGTGCAATTGGCATGTGACGACATGGGATGCCTTTTTTGTTCAGGTATTCCTTTATGACAGGTCTGTTTCCATTTCACGGTTCCGGTTGATTTATCGATGCAATACAATAACCATTCGTGCACCGAGGAATCGTTAACCGGTTCAATAGCGCCATATATGCCGGCTTTCAGATCGTCATTCCCTTTGCTGCTGACAGCTGTTGTTACATATATATTTTCATCCCATATTACAGGAGAAGAATGTCCCATTCCAGGGATTTCTGTTTTCCATGCAATGTTTTCACCGGTAGTTGCATCCCAGCTCCTGCACAAATTAGCCTGATCGAGGTAACCGTTGGCATAACTGCCACGAAACATAAACCACTGCCTGTCCTGTTTGGCTTCTTGAGCTGTTGCTGCAACAAATATGAAAAGAAGAATGATTTGCGTAATAACTGATTTCATACCGATGGTTTTTTTTCAAAAATAGAGAAAAGAATAATGCCGTAAGCTGAATGAGCTGATAAATCAGTACCTGTTTCCTGTAGAATCTATCATTGGAACAAAACGTACCGGCAAAATTTGCTCTTCTCTGATTTTCCCCTTTCTTTTCTTAAGAAGTACGAGGTGCTGTATGCGGCTTCCGCCAACGGGGATTATCATTCTGCCACCTTCTGCGAGTTGCTCTTTTAGTGGTTCAGGTATCTTCTCGGGCGCCGCGGTAACTACTATGGCATCAAAGGGAGCATATGGGGGCCAGCCTTTATAGCCATCTCCAATTTTTGTCATGATGTTGTCGTATCCAAGCCGGTCAAAAAGCTCACGTGCATTTTGTCCAAGAGACTTAAAAATTTCTATCGTAAAAACAGAATCACAAATCTCGGCCAGGATTGCCGCCTGATAACCAGAACCAGTACCAATTTCAAGCACCTTATCGGTTTTCTTCAGATCAAGTGCATCGGTCATAAAAGCAACAACATATGGTTGCGATATGGTTTGTCCCTCGGCTATTGGCAGTGGTGTATCGTTATAGGCATGGGGAATGTATTCATCAGGTACAAATTTATGCCGCTCTACATTCCGGAATGCTTCAAGGATTTTCTCATCGGTAATACCACGGCTTTCAATCTGCGTTTTTACCATCCTGTTTCTGAGTGCAAAGAAGGGGTCAGCATTCTGCCCGCATGATATAAAAGAAGTCAACATCAGCATTAAAACTACCTGTATCTTCATAGCAATTGCATTTGTTAAACTATACGCACAAACCTCCATTGAGTTACCGGCTCATTTCTAATTGACAACCGGTGTTTTTACCAAAAAAAAATTCCCGCAGTGGAAATAAACCCACTGCAGGAATCTTAAAAAAATTAATAACCAAAACTATTCTTCTGTCGCTTCTGTTTCCCGCATTGTCAGTCCTTCGGGTCTCATTTCCCAATATTTGCCTACCATATCCCTGTCCCAGGTGTTGGTCACATTCTCAATGTCGTATATTATATCAACCATTTCTTCATCGAGGTAAACGCTTTTCCCTTCAGGCACTTTCAAAGTGATAAAAAGTCTTTGGTCGCGCCATTTATCTCCTTCTTCCAGAAAAAAGTAAGGATCAAACAGCAGCACTGAATCCTGAAGTTGAAAACTGTATTGCAGGTCGTCTGCATTGTCTCTTGCCACTTCCCGGGTACGTCCCTTGGATGTTTTTCTTAATGACACAACAAATTCATCGCCTCCTGCTTTTTCAATGTCAAGTTGCGGAGAACCTAGCATTATCTTTTCACCTCTGGCCTGCATTACCCTGAGATGATTTAAATCCCAGCTGTGTGCAGCATAACCTTTATAGGTATCTTCTGCCAATTCAAGGTAGAGGGTCTGACAGGTATCGCACGGAACTGTATTACTAACTACCACGGTTGATTCATTGCGGAAGTTGCGAAGCTGGCTGGTGGCTGCAACAAACAGGACAATAAGAGCAATCAGCCACACCCCGGCCATTGCCAGGCCTACCATTGTATTGTTGGATTTGTACCTGAAAACCATTTTCGACCCGATGTAAATCATGGCCAGCATTGGTATACCTGCAAGAAATCCTATTGTTATTACACCAAGGGTAACAGTTCCCTCTTCCACCAGGTACATCAGCACATCCGGAAAATGGATTTCAGGACCCCAGGCAAGAGGCATTCCCTCTACCAGCGATTGGCCGATTGTAAGTGTTGAAATCAATCCCAGTAATCCCAGAATGCCCGAAACAATAAGAACGACGCCCAGTATAACTACCACAACCTTTAACAGCAACCTTAGGATATGATAAGCTACATCACCAGCTCCCTCCATTTTTTTTTTACCTTTGGAATAGGCGTCCGACTGCCGGAACTTTTTATAGCTTTCCTGTACCTCTTTTACCTCTTCACGTATCGATTTTTCGATGTTTTTCACCGTGGCTTCCTGCCCCCTCATTTCCAGTCGCTGAGCAGTGGTCACAGCTTTTGGAACTGCTATCCAGAGAACAATATACGCAAGAATGGCAGCACCTGTTGTGATAAACGTCAGCACAACAAAAATTATCCGCAGTATTACCGGGTCCATATTGAAATAGGCTCCCAGTCCTCCGCTTACACCGCCTAAAACCCGGTGTTCAGGATCACGATACAACCTTCGTTTGCGTTTCCTTGCACTTGTGTAAGTTATGTCCTCATCTGTTTCTTCTTCAACAAAATCTTCCGGCGTTCCCATGGTTTCAATAACCTCTTCCACCCATTGTAAAGTAATCACCTTCCGGTCATCCGTTGATTTTTCAGTAAATATTTCAGCTATTCTTGCTTCTATGTCAGCCAGTATTTCCTTGCCTTCTTCGTCAGCGCCAAAATGGCTCTTAAGGTTCACCAGGTACTTTTGAAGCACCTCGTAGGCATCTTCTTCGATATGAAATACTGTACCGCTAATATTGATTGTGAATGTCTTTTTCATGTTACTTTGTTCTTAAGAATTTGCATTGGTTTAATTACTATCGTTCAGGCTCTTGCTTTTCTGATTTTTCCCACGGCATCTACCAGTTCGGCCCATGAACCTTCAAGTTCAACAAGAAACTTACGGCCTTTATCTGTTAATTCGTAATACTTACGAGGCGGTCCTTGTGTTGACTCCTCCCACCGGTACGCCAGCAATCCGGCATTTTTAAGGCGGGTAAGTAAAGGATAAAGGGTTCCTTCCACCACAATCATCTTAGCTTCCTTTAACGACTGAATGATGTTACTGGCATAAAGCGGCTCACCATCCAACACCAGAAGAATGCAGTACTCCAGGACTCCCTTCCTCATCTGTGCTTTTGTATTCTCTAGTTTCATTTTCGATTTTTTACTTAAATTTTTTAATAAATAACTCCAGGTTCACATCTTATCTTCCCTCTTGATATTACTTCATCCACAATCCATCATGAACCATCCAGGCTTCAAGTTTTAAAGATTCAACGGCATCAACGCTGTATTCAAAATCAGGAAATTCAGGATTTCCGTCAGCGGATGCCTCCAGTTTGTTTTCTTTTTGTAATACATCAACTCCAAAATGCTTTTCGCTCGACATCCAGCCTTCCAGTTCAAGAGCCGGGTCGAAAGCCATATCAAAGTTCTTCCATTCTGCGGCGGGAGTATTGGTGCTTCCATGGGCAGTTTTCAAATTGCCGGGCTCAACCATGGCAATGGCTATCTCATTGAAACTGCTGTTAGTTAAAAGCTTTTTCCAAAACCCCTGGGCACTTACTGTGAAGCTTACCAGGATAAAGCTCACGACTACGGCTGCTGTACGAACTGCTGTTTTCCTTAAATCTGTTTTTGTTTTCATGGCTTCTGTTTTTAAAAAATTTTCTGTTTTTCTGTTTTTCTAGTATTATGACGCTTTGTTTTCTTAACCGTTACACGTTGCAAAGAACTTTTTTAAAAAAACTACCGTTAATAACATTGTTATTGGTAATGCAAATATATGAATTAATTTTAGTACTATGCAACACAAAGTACCATATTTTTAAAAATAATTTTAATCCTTTCTCATAAAGTACTCATTATCATAAAGATGTAGCATAAAAGATAAATCAACCATTTGTGTTTATTTTTTCGTACCACTCCTTTTATTGAATTAACTAACCCAAAAAAGCAGATCCATTTACACCGGAACTTCATTTTAAAAATTAATAGACCCTTTGAAAATATTTTTGCCCGACCTGTGAATTACCTGTTAATATCCTGGTCTTACTTGTTAACAAGTTCCTGATAATTTATTGATAAAAATGAATTTCAACAGTTGCGGAAACAAAAATTTAATTGGAATTTCCCCGTGCTTTTTAATAAAAGCAACTATAATCAAAATGAAATTTAAACCTTAGTTTTAATGGTAATTTGAAAGTTATTGAAACCAAAAACCTAACAATTGTTATGTATTGCAAAATTAACCTGATTTTAACATTTATTATCTATTTAAGCATTTCCTTTGTCACGCATTTTTCGATATCCTGGTAATGCAAAAATTGGAAGCAAATACAATTCTTTTATACTTCATTATTAATTCAAAAACCAAATTTTTTATGAAAAAAACAATTCTTGCCACAACCTTAACGGTTGTGATTAGTTTGTTTTCCTTCGCCTCGTATGCGCAGGGAACAATTACAGGAAAGGTAATTGATGCAAGCTCGGAAGAACCTCTGATTGGGGCTACGGTTGTTATGGAAGGCACTACCCGTGGCATGACTACCAATCTCGATGGAACGTTTTCGTTAAAAATCCCTGCAGGTGATAATAATCTGGTGGTTTCCTACATTGGATTTATAACCAAAACGATTCAGGTAAACATCAAAGACAATGAAACCAAGGATCTGGGAAGCATTAAGCTTGAGTCGAACACAGTAGGCCTGGATGAGATATTAATTACTTCGTCCTTTGCCAAGGATCGTCAGACACCGGTTTCGATGTCTACCATTCAGCCCTTAATGATTGAGGAGCGGCTGGGTACCCAGGAGTTTCCGGAGATTTTTAAAACTACGCCCTCGGTTTATGCCACCAAAGACAATGGTGGTTACGGCGATGGCCGGGTTACCCTGAGGGGATTCGACACTTATAATGTGGGCGTGCTTATTAACGGCATTCCGGTAAACGACATGGAAAACTCCAGGGTTTACTGGTCAAACTGGGCAGGTCTTTCAGATGTAACTCAAACTTCTCAGATACAGCGTGGGCTTGGCGCCTCCAAGCTCGGACTGTCATCAGTTGGCGGAACCATCAACATCATCACTAAATCGACAGATGCAGAACAAGGTGGCAGCGTATATACCGCTATCGGGAATTCAGGATACCGCAAACAAGCTTTCACCGTTTCGACCGGGATGCTCGACAATGGATGGGCGGTTACGCTTTCGGGCTCACACACCTTTGGTGACGGGTATATTCGCGGAACTTCATTTGATGCCTACAGCTATTTTGCCAATGTCTCCAAAATGTTTAATGAACAACACAGGCTCACCTTTACTGTTTTTGGGTCACCACAGGTGCATAATCAACGTGGCAACAGGCACACCATCGAATGGTTCAGGGATCATCCGGACGGAGTCAGGGCAAATTCCGATTTCGGCATCCGTGAAGGAGAAGTATATGGCGGTGCTTATGGCTACAACTTTTATCATAAACCACAAGGTTCGTTAAATCATTACTGGAACATCAATGACAACACACTGTGGACAAATGTGGTATATGCTTCCTTAGGTCGTGGCGGCGGCCGCCGGGTACGTGGCCCACAGGCTTCCTGGCTGACAGTTAACTACAACACCGGACTTGATGATCCAAATATCAAACGCACTGCACTTGGGTTGCTCGATTTTGATGCAGTAGCTGAAGCCAATAAAAATTCATTGGAAGGTTCGCAGGCCATTATTGCTTCTGCAGTTAACTCCCATAACTGGTATGGATTGCTTTCCACCCTTACCACAGGAAGCAACGGAATGGAATGGACAGCCGGTTTCGACGGAAGGTATTATTTAGGATTCCATGCTGAGGAAGTAGCCGATCTTATGGGCGGTGAATTTTTCATGGGAAATATGGATGGCAGCAATATCAACCAGCCGCTTGATGTAAAACTAAAAGAAGGCGATAAGTTCAGCTATAATAATCCGGGTGAAGTTATCTGGGCAGGTGGATTCCTGCAGGGAGAATATGTCTCCGACTGGTTTTCAGGATTCATCTCCGGAGCCGTTTCCAATAAAAGCTACCGCCGTACCGACTATTTCCAGTACAAGCCCGGCAATCAGGTAACCGACTGGCAGAACTTTTTACCCTGGAACGTAAAAGGAGGGGTAAACTTTAACATTACTTCAAAACACAACCTATATGCCAACGGAGGTTACATCAAACGTGAACCTGTATTTACCAATGTTTTCCTGAATTACACCAACACCATCAATGAAGATGTAAAATATGAAACTGTAATTACAGGTGAAGTGGGTTATGGTTTTACTTCAAAAATGTTCAGCGCTAAAGTCAACTATTATTACACCAACTGGCTCGATAAAGCACTTGTCAGAAGTTTCGGTCAGGCCGGAACAGCAAATATCCCCGGAATTAATGCACTGCACCAGGGATTTGAAGCCGAAGCTACTTTAAAGGCTACTTCAAAACTGACCCTGAGAGGAATGCTCTCACTTGGCGACTGGATTTGGCAGGACGATGTAAGCTTTACCTTGTATGATGAAGCTCAGAATGTTTTAGGAACCTTTAACGCCTATCTTGCCAATGTTCATGTTGGAAACTCGGCACAGCATACTGCTTCAATTTCAGCCGACTGGGAAGTACTGCCTAATTTTAGGATCGGTGCTGATTACCTGTACCTGGCCAAAAACTTTGCTGATTTTAATCCGATCAACCGTACGAACCCGGATGATAAAGTTGATTCATGGCAAATGCCTGATGTAGGGTTGGTTGACGTTAATATGAATTACAAATTCAAAATTGCCGGATTGGATGCCTCTGTTTATGGAAATGTAAATAACCTGCTGAATACCGAATACGTGGCTGATGCAAGAGATGGCGCCGCACATAATGCAGAAACTGCATTGGTTTATTTCGGTTTTGGAACTACCTGGTCAACAGGATTGAGAATTGCTTTTTAATAACAAAAAATTGCATGAACTATAAATAAGTTGAAAATGAAAAAAATTACAGCATACATCTTAGGACTCGGCATGTTGATTTCAGCATGTAATCCGATGGAAGACATCTACAACGAGCTGGACCAAAAGGAAAACCCCTACGTGGAAAGAGTGGAACTTACCCTTACCGATGCCGATTACGATTTACTTGAAACAAGTAATTCCTTTTTTACCGATGACGAACCCGCAGCCGATTACATCCCCTCATTGCTCAGTGCAAAATACCCGGCGCTGGATTACGGTTCATCAGCATTGGTTACTTACGATTTCAGTGTTGGATATCCCGATCTTAGCGCTTATACCGGTGCTACTTATTACAACCTGACAGATGAAGATTACCAGAAAGCCAATCCGGTTGTAGGATTTGCCAAATATTTCACACCCAAAAATCCGGCAGATGAATATATCCCGGCAATATTAAGTGAATCAATAACCGATGCAGAAGAAGGAGACAATTACATTATTGCTTATATGTATTCCGATGTAGAACCTGAGGTTGACGCACCGGAGGAAGTTACCTTATTTGAATACGAGTTCGAAAACAACCTGGGCAATTTCACAACTGTTAATGTTTTAGGAATGCAAACCTGGAACCACGACAGTTATTCGGGAATGGGTTATGCTAAAATATCAGGTTACTCCGGAGGAGCAGTTCCCAATGAAGACTGGCTGATTTCACCTGCGATTGATTTAACAGGAGTGACTGGCGCTACAGCCAGTGTGAACCAGGCAGTGAATTACCTGAAAGACCAATGGGAGCAGATTTCCATACTGGTTTCTGCCAACTATAACGGCAGCGACCCGTCGGCAGCAGAATGGACAGAAATCATTCCGGCAAATAAACCGACAGGTAGTAACTGGACATTCGTAGAATCGGAAAACATGGACATCTCCGCCTTCGACGGACAAACCATCAACATCGCCTTCAGGTTTATTTCCTCGGATACCAATGCCGCTACCTGGGAGGTCAACAAATTAACAGTTAAAGGTATGGGCTCTGCTGCAACAATGACAGCGGTTACCAAATCAGGAACAATTGTTGAGCCGGTTAAAATTGAAGAACTTTACACTTACGATAACGGCTGGAAAAAAACCGAAGGAGCTTATTATGTAAAGACAATAGATTATAATTCCATGGGCTCTCCGGGTAAATACGATAACTTTTCAAGTTCCGACAGTCCGAATGATTACCTGCCCCAATTGCTGGAACAGAAATTTCCTTATGCCATGGAAGGCGATGTAATGGTAGTGGTGTATAAATATTACAGCGGCGGAGTACAAACCCGTGCCGACGAATATCACTTTAGTGAAGGTGCATGGGTGAAATTTAATCCGGTTCAGGCTTACACCGATCAGTACATTATGACCAAAAGCGATGGTTGGGTATTCGATCCTACTGTAATGTTTACAATGTCCTCAACCGACTACCAGATTATCGTTGACTGGGTAAAAGCGAATAAAGGAAGTGAATTTGTTGACAGCTATGGCACTCAGGAATTCTGGTTTGGTGCCGGGGCATACTACAAAAACTTCGATACCAGGGATCAAAAATGGAATGCTGATGCATTTGATACCTGGCAAGATGCCGTTAAAGCTGCAATTGCAGAAGTACTCCTGCCCGGTAAATTTCCAAATGCTGTTTCACAAGTAAGTGGAATAGATGTGATGTATAAGGTTACCTTTGCCATCTACACCGGAATTGGTGAAGAAAAAACATGGACTTTCCAATGTGTCAAATCGGGTCCAAATCCTGAATTTACATTCGTCAGTGAAGATTGATTTCAATTTTCCTTCTATAACTGAAAAGCCGCTTAAAGCGGCTTTTCTTTTTTTAATTTTATGAATTTTCTGCCATTAATTCTTTTCTTTTGCAGAAAAATCTGAAACAAAGCTTAGCATCTATGAAAATAAAAGTAATCTGGTATACGATCATTTTTCTATTGCTGTCGCAAATTGCCTTTTCACAACCATGGGATTATTACAACGGCACGGAGAATTTAACCGGTGAGCAGCTGAAAAGTGCACTTCATGAAATAATTAATGACCACGTTGACTTTTCCTATTACCGCGCGGCAGCAATTATCAATTACTCGGATGCCGATCCGGCTAATCCCGATAACGTCATCCTGTTTTACCTGCAGCAATCCAGAAATGCCGATCTCTATGGACAAGGGGGAGATTACATTAACAGGGAGCATGTTTGGGCCAAATCGCACGGAGGCTTTTCGGGGCTCCGCCCTATGGACAGCGATGCCCACAATCTGCGTCCTGCCGATGCTTCGGTAAATGAAGACCGTGGCAATAAAGATTTTGACAATGTTTACCCCGGTGGTTCGCAGCATCCTGAAGCCACCGATTGCTGGTACACCAATGATGTCTGGGAGCCAGGACCGGCCACCAAAGGGCAGGTGGCCCGTATTTTATTTTACATGGCTACGCGATATGAAGGAACAGACCTTGAAATCGATCTTGAAGTAGTGGACAATATCAATACCTATCCCCTTCCCCGGCACGGCAAACTTTCCACTTTACTGGAATGGAACAATCAGTATCCCCCTTCCGATTTTGAAAGAAGGCGCAATGAACGATTATTTCAAATCCAGCAAAACAGAAATCCCTTTGTTGATAATCCCGAATTTGCTAACCTGATTTGGAACAATGAAAGCCCTGAGGCGGTGCAGCTTTCAGAAGTAACCATGAACCCTGAAAACCCGGCTGCCGGAGACAATGTAACATTTTCATTGAAAATAGACTCAGAGACGGCATCCGACAGTGTCATTATATTCTGGGGTAATGCTTTCGACTCAAAAAGCAACAAAAGAATTCTGGCAGAGGATTCAGGACAATTTACCGGCAATGCAGCATTAAACAACTTGCCGGCCAATGAATACATATATTTCACGATAACCGCTTATTTCAATAATCAGCCTTTTAGTTTCAGGGGCAGTTACCTCCTTCCTGAAAAAATTGATCCCATGCAAATTACACCAATCCGGGAGATACAGGGAACGGGAGATGAAAGCCCTCTGCTGGGTCAACCGGTAACAGTGACAGGCAGAGTGACAGCCAATTTTGATAACGCATTGTATATCCAGGATGAATCGTCCCCCAGAAGTGGAATCTGTGTTTACAACAGCCTGAAAACAGGCAACATTGGAGACAGTGTAGTCGTGCGCGGAATAGTCGCCGAGTATTCCAACTTAACCGAACTGACCGATATTGAATACTTCTATAATTACGGGAAAAACGAACCCGTTGAGCCTGTTACAATTACTACTGCTCAACTCAATGAGGACTATGAAGGGATGCTGGTAAGACTTAAACAGGTGGCATTTGATGACGGGGGAAATACTGTCAGTTATTCCGGTACGAGCTATACTTTTTCCGATATAGACGGTCAGGGAGTGTTATATTCCGACAGGAATGGCAGGCTTCCCGGAAAGCAGCTGCCCCGGGAACAAACCACCCTTACCGGCATAGTTTCCCAGTACAAGGAAGGATATCAGGTATTGGCACGCGATATTTCCGACTTTTCTATTGAAACCAATGCAAAACTAACCCCGGAGCTGGCACATGATGTAATTATCTACCCTAATCCTGCTCACGACCGAATGGTTATCAGCAGCCGGTCAGAGATTACCTCAATTGCTGTTTTTTCTGCTGCAGGGGAATTAAAATTCCTGATTCCGGAGAATAAAAAAGAGATTGATGTATCGGGTTTGCCGGTGGGAATATACCTGCTAAAAATCGAAACCGCCGGAAAAGGCTATATTTATAAAAAATTTATGGTACGGTAGAACGTGAAAAATTCCTAAATTTCCACAGAAAAAGTGATTCTGAGGCTTGCCGAAAAACAATTCAGACAAAAAAAGGTTTTTTTTTGAAAATGAATTTATAATTTTACCGCCTCAATATAAATAAGAGTATCATCAGAGTAAGTTGAGATGGAACAGCTACAGATAGATAAGATGTTGGAGGAAAAAGGATTTATTGACGAGCAGATAAGTCCCAATGTAAAGCTGGTGGAAGAAATAAACCGGCTCAGGAAAGAAAAGAATGCAGTGATTTTGAGTCACTTCTATGTGGAAAGTGAACTGCAGGACATTGCCGACTATGTAGGCGACAGCCTGGGGCTGGCACAGGCGGCAGCTCAGACCGATGCCGACATGATTGTCTTTGTTGGCGTACACTTTATGGCCGAAACCGCAAAAATCATAAATCCCACAAAAAAGGTTATTCTCCCCGATCTGAAAGCCGGCTGTTCGCTTGCCGAGTCAGCTCCTGCTGATGCTTTTGCCGAATTTAAGGCACAGTACCCGGGGCATAAGGTAATTACCTATGTGAATGCCACGGCTGCCCTGAAAACCATGTCGGACCTGGTTTGTACCTCGGCAAACGCCAAAAAGATCATCGACAGTTTTCCGGAAGACGAAAAGCTGATATTTGGCCCCGATAAAAACCTGGGAAATTACCTGAACAGCATTACCGGCCGTAACATGGTGCTTTGGGATGGCGCCTGCATGGTGCACGAACAATATTCGGTGGAAAAAATAATTGATCTGATGGACAAATATCCCGAAGCGGAGTTCATTGCCCATCCCGAATGTGAAAAGCCTGTGCTTCTGCTGGCAAAACATATTGGTTCCACCACTTCACTGCTGAACTACGTTCAGAGCAGTCCGGCACAAAAATTCATTGTTGCCACCGAAAGCGGAATCCTGCACCAGATGAAAAAAGCCTGCCCCGACAAGCTGTTCATCCCGGCCCCGTCGGTTGACTCCACATGCGGATGCAACGACTGCACCTACATGAAGCTCAACAGCCTGCAGAAACTTTACATCTGCATGAAATACGAGCAGCCGGAAGTTACCCTGCCCATGGATGTGATTGAAAAAGCCCGGATACCTATTGAACGGATGCTGGAGATTTCAAAATAAGGTTTAGACACAAGATTAATAGACACAAGTAGCAAGACACAGAATAAACAACGAAAAAAGTCCTTCTTGTCTTGATACTTGATACTCTTTATCTTGATACTGATTTTTAGACACAAGTAGCAAGACAATAGAAAAATTACAGGCATCTGCTTAATATTGAGAGATTGCTTTGCTGCGCGCGCAATGACGGTTCCCAAAGTTGTTTCGTTTATTTCTAATAAACATCAAGCCTGATGCTGTTTTTTGCTTCTCATGCTCTTTTATCATCACCAAAATCGATTTAATGCTCCAATTCATTAATTTTACCTGTGCATTACTTAATCAGTAACCTGACATTTATAAATTTCAATGGACCAGCAGCAAAAAATCAGCCTTAGAGGGAGCTTTCCGCAAAACTACATTATCGGGCACCCGCTGCAAGGTGCGGCAGTGATAGCCGTTTTCACCCTGGTATTTGCTCTGCTTTACCGGCCTTTAGGAGCCCATGCCAGCCGTTACCTGGGGTATGAACTTACAATGGCCGTCTATTCCCTTATCTCTGCCGCAGCGCTTTACCTGATGATAAACCTCCTGGTCAGGGTGAGCTATTTTTCAAAACCATCGGAATGGACCCTTGAAAAGGAACTGTTTTCAATCTTTATTCTATTATTTGGCACAGGTGTTACAATTTACCTGGCTGGGTTTATTATTGAGGGACCTGCCGAACGCTGGAACCTGCCAACCTTTCTTAACTCGCTAACCAGTGCTTTTCTCATCGGCATCTTACCCTTCCTGTTCTTTACTGTTATAAGTTACCTTCGGCAGGTGTCGCCGGAGACGGCCTATGAGCAGGAAGCAAATCAGGAAGCCGGTTCTGCAGGTGAAGAGAAGATCCACATTACCTCTCAACTCAAAAAAGAATCACTCAGCTTTTATCCCGGCCAGCTTTTATATGCCGAATCGGAAAGCAACTATGTAAATTTTTACCTGCTCGTTGAAGGCAAAGTCAAAAAAAAAGTAATACGCAATTCAATAAGCGATGTCGAACAGCAGCTGGGGCATGTTCCCTACCTGTACCGGACCCACCGGGCATTTATTGTCAACCTGAAACACATCCGTTCAAAAAAAGGAAACAGCCTGGGCTACCGGCTGCGGCTACGTGGCACAGAGACCGAAATTCCCGTCTCACGAAACAACACACGCAACTTCAGCAAACTCGTTGAACAATATCACTGATCCGTTTATCACAGAAATTTACCTCCTGTAACAATCCGCTGGCAAGGGTTTATCCGCCTGCCACAAATCGTTGTATCGTATCCCTGAAATTTGCTCCCTGACTGTATGTTCCGTCACTTTGTAGCGGTAATTTAAAATAAAACAAAAATGAAAACGAACATGTCAGACACTTCCAACCGCTTACACAGCAGATTTCTTTTACACATTCTTGTCCTAATGTTTATTTATGTTCCAATCGTTGTTAAATCCCAACAAGGATTTAACCTTTCAGGAGAGATTATCTGTCTTGAAAATGGCGAAGCAATTGCCTTTGCCAATGTCGCTCTATTCGACACTTCACATACAAGTATAGTTTCGGGTGCAGCAAGCGATGAAGCCGGAACATTCAAAATGGCCGATATTACCCCGGGTACATACAATTTACAAGTGAGCGCCCTTGGTTTTGAAAGTTACCGGAAAGAGATTGACCTTCTTAACGGTAATTTATCGCTGGGCGTTATCGGCATGTCGGGAAAAAACCTGGAATTAAAAGATGTTGATGTAATATCCCGCCGCATACCGGCAAAGCAGGCCTCGGGCAGCACCACCTTTTTTATAAGCCCTAAAATGCAGGAATCGTCAAATTTAGGTACCGATATTCTCCGGCTGCTCCCGGGGGTGGCTGTCGACCTGCAGCAAAACATTTCACTTGAAGGCAGCCGGAATATCATCATCCTGGTCGACGGAAAGGAACGCGACGGCAGTTACCTCAGCCAGTTACCGGCTTCAAAAATCGATAAGGTGGAGGTAATCAGCTCTCCGCCGGCACGCTATGATGCAAGCGTTACCGGGATTATTAATGTGTTGCTTACCCAAAATGATGACTCAGGATGGGATGGTCATGTTTATGCTGAAATCCCGGCTTCGGGCTCGGAGGTGTTCCTTACACCTGCTTACAGCCTGAATTACGGCTTCGGCAAAGTAAACCTGTTCACATCCTATAACGGCGATTTGCGCAGGTTTAACATTACAGAAACTTATGAAAGGACTGTATTTGACAATCCTGAATCAACGACAATTACATCTATGCAGATATTGACTCAGAAAACCTGGTCGCACAAGTTCCATTACGGCGCCGACTGGTACCTGAACGACAGGAATCAACTAAACTTTTACGGATTTTACAATCCGTATTCACAGGAGCTGGATGGCACAACAGAACTTTTGGCAACAGGCATTAACCCCGGATACAGGAAAGCTGAAAAGAATGATGATGACATCAACCACAGTCTGTTCCATTCGCTCTGGTACAAACATATTTTCAACAAAACAACGGGGCATGATATTACCCTGGAGACAAGCCAACACACCCTAAGGGCAGTAAATTCAACAACCTATACCGACACTGAAACAGGTTCTTCTGTTGAAAACAAGATGCAGCCCGATAACCGTTCTATGCACATCCGGCTCGATTACTCACTTCCATTGGGCAAATCCACCAAAATAAGCACCGGCATGCAAGGCCGGTTCAGAGCCCTGAACGATAAAAATCAGGAAAACTTCAGCTATAGAGAGAATGTATATGCCGGATACGGCGGGTTCAGCTTCAGCAATTCAAAACTGGAAACGAGTGTTGGCTTGCGCATCGAATACGCATCAAAGAAGTTGCCCGGACAGGAACCGGTCAGCTGGTGGCATCTGCTCCCCAATGCTTCCGTAAAACACAATCTGAATAACGGCCACAGCGTGGCTTTCAACTACCGGCGTTCACTTTACAGGCCGGGATTCTACCAGCTTAATTCTAACATATCGACCGACGACCCATTCACCTATTCCTTTGGAAATCCCAATCTTCAGCCTGAACAAATAAACCATGCTTACCTGGAATACAGCGGCAGGTTCAATAACCATTTTCTTTCAACACGTTTATTCTACCGGCATATTTCGGATGCAATAAGAAACCTGATGACGCTTAACCCGAATGGTAATTTCGGGATTCAAAGCAACAATATTGGCAATATTTACCAGTACGGAATTCAAATCAGTGGTGCAATTGTTCTGGGGAAAGCAGGCATCAACCCGTATGTAAAGTTGTTTGATGCCTCGTCTAATCCATATCAAGCGGCCAGGGAGCATGCGGTAGAAAGCAGGCACCAGCTTGTGTTGGAAAGCGGTCTATCGGCATATGTTGCCTTTGGAAGGGATTTTACTGCTTCGGCAACATTTCAGTACACCAGCCCTATGAATGAAATCCAGGGAAACTCATTTAGCGGTGCACTCTATTTCCTTTCGCTGGAGAAAGCTTTTGCAAAAGGGTTGAAAGCAGGTGTGGTCAGTGGACTGCCCCTGGCTAAAGATTTTACTTACCAGGGATATGAATTTGAAAGCAGTCGTTTCAGCCACCGCTCCACCGGGAAACTGAATTTATCGTCCGTACCCCTATGGATAAAAATAAGTTACCAGTTTGCATCGGGCGGAAAAAGGCAAAAAATTGAGCGGGCAACATCAGTCCCTGAACGGGAAATCCGCAAAGGATTCTGATAGCCTCTGCCGGAACAAGCTTTTACCGGGTAAAGTTAAATCCAACAGGTTACCCTGCTGTTACCTTCGCCTGATTAAATTCAATGTAAACTCAATACAAACTCAATATTAACTCAATGTAAACTCAATCATAATTGAATTTACATTGAGTTAAAATTGAATTAAGGATGAATTTGATTAGACGAAGAACACTTTGGAAACATTTTTTAGTTATTCCCAGTCTTATAATTCGATTAGCTGTGTACAAGCGAAAATAAAATAGGTTAAGCCATTGCGAGTTTTCACCCCAAATGAAATGGGGCACAATGCTGATATGACAGGGATTGAAGTTTATACTTTAAGTGTCTCTTCTTTGTGTTTTCTAATCCCCTTGAAGCCTTGGTGGCAAAAGAAAAAATAAGCCACAAAACCACCAAGCACAAGAAGTTTCACAAAGTACCCGGTGCGGTTTTTTGCTTCAGCCATAAACATAAAATAATCTGCATATTAAGCAAATCTGTCATTGGTAAAAAATTACCTTACATGCAACAATCTTTTACCATTATATTCCCGCCAGTCATCTCTTGCTCTTACTTCAATCAGATGAACTCCGGGATCGAGGTTAATTTGCTGCCCGGCTTCCCATATATGCTCTGAATACCTGGTGCCTGCCATTTCCCGCCAGGGAACCTCACCCAGTTGTTTTTCAGCCTCAGCAGCTTTTGATCGCACCTTATCGGGTTGTGGTATTCGTTGCATATCCACCCATTTCCCTGTGTTACCAATTCTCATTTTGACATCGGCCGATGGTAAGGCGTTATAAATATTGGCCGTAATACTTACATTGGTTTTGCCGCCGGAGGGAATAAAATCAGGTGCATCAATGTGCATCTGGTAATCGTCTGGTTTGCCGGCTGCTTTCCAGTCAAGGTTCCAATCCTTATCGTTAATGTTCAGGAATGCATAGGAATTGGGGGTTCCATCAGCCATCATGGCATGGGGAATACCAAACTCATCAGGAGCACCAGTCCACCAGGCTCCGCACACGGTACCCACACTTATCATGTGATGGGGCTCCTCACCGGGAAACCCATGCTCCTGGGTGATAAAATGGTGGTAATGCCTGTGGGTATGGGCCACCAGTGAAAGGCTTTTGGGATGACTGGCAATTAACCGGTAGAAAGTCTGTTTCTCAGTTTCATCGTACCAGTCGGTAGAGCCTTCGTAAGGAATATGGGCCATCAGAACCAGCAACTGGTTTTTATCAAGCCGCTGAATCTCATTTTTTAAAAACTCCATCTGCTCGGGGCCAAGCCCGGTTCGGTAATAACGCTTCTCATCTTCAACTATCCACCTGATGTTGTCGAGCACAATAAAATGGGCAGGGCCATAGCTGTAGGAATAGTAGGAAGGTCCGAAGTTATGGTACCACATTCCGCGTGCCGTGGTGCTGTTGCTGCCCGTATAGTCATTATCGTGGTTACCGGCAATGTACCACCAGGGTATACCCACTGTGGAAATGGCTGAGGTAATGTGGTTGTACAGGGTAAGGCTGTCGAAAACAACATCCCCCAGTGTCACTCCAAAATCAGCATTCGTATGTATAAGTTCAGGAAGGACATCGTTCGACATGTAATAAATTTCTTTTTCATCGCGTGGTTGAGTATCACCAAATACCAAAACTTTAAGTTTATCGGTTTCTTTATTTGGAAGAAGCGGAAAGTCGATTGATTCAGGAAGAGGGCCGGTTGAAGGTAATCCTTCATATTTGGACCCGGAAATGCCCGCAGAACTGTGCATGTAATAAAATTGGGGCATCTGCTTTCCATTTACCGGCGCCATCCAGTTACGGGGCTTAACAACAAAAATGGCGGCATTATCCCGGTAAGGAAGTTCATAAGATCCATCCCGTGTTGTTACGGCAATATCACGGCCATTTGAAACGGCTACTTCTTTTAGCGGCTTATCTGTACCGGCATCATACGCTGCATTCCCATTTTTATCGTGAAAAACAATACCTTTTATAACAGAGGAGTGTTGCGCGTTTACTTCACTTTCATTATTAATTACAGGCCACAAGAAAAAGAACGAGACCATACAGAGTGATAATAAAATGTTCATGATTTCCTTTTATTAATCGATAGTAAATGAATTAATTACCGACTACAAGATATGGAATGAACATGAGCATTACAACATACAAATAAAAAATTATTAAATCCCTCCTGCTAATTCGCCGTCTGCCAGGACAAATAGTCGCTTTTCTAAAAAATGATGATTAGCATACTGCTTTTATTTGCTGCCGATCCTGCTTTCCCATGTAAAACCTTTAATTTCTTTTTTATTTGGCAGCAAAACGGAAAAGGCCAACGCAATCAGAACACTGAAAAACAGGCTTATAAAGCCATACAACAGGAATGACATAGTAGTTTGTTCCTTTACTACCATCAAGACAACCAATCCGCCTATAACTCCTCCGAGAGCAGCCTTACCTGAAATCCGGGGGAAGAATATGCCCATGACAAACAATGCGCCCAAACTCCCGGTAAGCAGCCCCAGGAAAGTATTGAACTGATCCCACAGCGAAGCGATGTTCCATGTGGCCAGCATCAATGCCATTGCAATTCCCAACGTTCCAACAACAATTCCCGACCAGCGTGCTACACCCATATATTGGTTTGGGGCGGCTTTTTTAGCCATTACTTTATAAAAGTCGGTAGTAATAACCGCTGCAACCGAATTAATATTTGATGAGAGGGTTGACATTGCTGCTGCAAAAATGGCTGCAATAAGCAATCCGGCTATTCCGGTTGGCATTTGAGCCACGATAAACTGGGGAAATACGGAATCGATGTTGGGATTCAGCACTGAAAGCTGCTCCGCATTCGAGGTATAATAGGCATACAGGCCGGTTCCCAGCAAAAAGAAAATTATTGTGACCGGGATACTCAGAAATCCGTTCAGCCAGATGCTGCGCCCGGTTGCCTTTTCGTCTTTTGTGGTCATGTACCGTTGTATTACACTTTGATCGCTGGTATAGGTAATGAGTGTGTTGGCAAAACCACCAACCAGCACGACCCAGAAAACCGGCTGCGAAAGGTCGAACCGGAAATCAAACGTATGGAATTTCTGGTGCTGTCCGGTAATTTCAAAGAATCCGCTTAATCCGCCGTCCACCCCAGCCAGCATGAATACCAGGGCTGTTATTGCGCCACTCAGTAAAATGAATCCCTGGATAACGTCGCCCCATACCACAGCTTCAATACCACCGCTGGTGCAATAAATAATTGTTACCACCCCCATTATTATGATTGCCCAATAAATGCTGAATCCGGTAACGGCATTCAGGGCCAGGGAAGGTAAAAACAAAACCACGGCAATGCGGCTCACCATGAAAAAAATGAACAGGGCCGATGCCAGCCACCGCACAGCACGGTTGAACCTTGCTTCCAGGTACTGATAGGCGGTATCAAAATTAAACCGTCGGAAAAATGGAAGGAAATAACGAATGACAATGGGTGCCACCATAATAATAGCCATATTGAACATGAACATCCGCCAGTCGGTGGCATACGATTTGGCCGGGATGGCAATGAAAGTTATGGCGCTTAAAGTAGTGGCAAATATGCTTATTCCCGCTGCCCACCAAGGAATGCGACCACCTGCTTTGAAGAAGTCGTCGGTGTTGTTTTCACGTCGCATGAAAAAGAAACCCAGCAACAACATGCCAATAAAATATACTCCCAGAACCAGGTAATTCAGCCATCCGAATACCGGTTTTACAGAAAAATGCAGTTCATGCAGGTAAGGCGATCGTATCGCCGGCCTTATTTCACCACCGGCAATAACCATTGCATTGTTCCATAAAACGGCAGGAGCCACTGCTACAGGTGTACCTTCCCATTCACCGGCAACGAACCAGGCATCGGTTATCGTGTTGTAAACCAATTTCTGTTTATCGAATCCCGAGTGGTTGATCCATAATGAATCGCGTAATTCCCGTGCATTGGGGGTATTATTTTGCATTGCTTCAATGGCTTGTTCCACCCTGTTGTATGTTTTCCCTGAATCGCCTCCTGCAAGTACAATATGAGAAGCGCCGACAGGAGCTGCTGAAGCTACAGCTAAAGGAAAAACCATATCCTGCCTCTTCTCCCAATTTCCTGTGGAAGGCCGGTAACGATAAACATGCGGATAGAAGGTGGTTATAGTTGCACTTCCACTTTTTGCGCGGCCACCAAATACATGCAGGCTTATGACTTCACCATCCATTTGAGCAACTGCTGCTGCACCTGAAACAGGCAACGGGTAGGAAGGTAAAGTTTGCCAGCCGGCGGAGAGCCGGTTGATATCTAACGCAAGGAATTGTTGGGTTGCACCATTTTCGTCTTCACCCCCAACAATATAAACCGTATTGCCAATTGCTGCGGCTGCCGGATTTTTAACTGCAACAGGCAGGTCAGGATAGTTGGTAACATCGACCGACTGCCCATTCCAACTCAGCAGGATAACACGGGAGCTCAATCCTTCAGAGGTTTGTCCGCCAATGCAAAGGACTCCCTGGGACAGCGTCACCGAAGCGCCTTCACCTCCGGGGATTGGAAGACGTGCGGAATCACTCAGCAACTTAATGCCTTCGCCAGTGCGTTCATAAGCCAGTACAACATCCGAATAATGTTTTGCTCCGCCTTCCCAGGGCTTTCCTTCCGGGAATGCAGTCCCACCGGCAATCAGCAGCATGTTATTGTGTATGCCGGCGTATAAACCTGCCAGCCCCTCTTTACCCGGCACTGCATTTACATTTTCAAAAATTGGTGTTTTGTTTTGCGTAATTTTATTAACAGGTGATTGTGCACCGATATTTCCGGCAACAAACAGGATAACAAGCAATAAAACCGGAATTCTTTTGTTCATGAATCAACTTTTTTATTTAATGCTCTCAAGCGTTTTCCAAACCTGATACAATCCGCGCGGAACATGAAAACAACCTTTCCATTTTCCACCCTTTAAGTCAAGCAACACTTCGCCACGGCGGTTTAAGTAGCCAAACCACTCGTTGTATCCGGGATCGGCAAAATGCTTCCAGGTATAATCGTGCACCTTCTCAAACCAACTCAGGCATTTATCGTTTCCGGTGAGCGCGTAACCCTTTATCAGGCTTATAAGGGTTTCTATATGAACCCACCAAAGCTTCTGATCCCATTCCAGTTGCTGGGGAGGGTTTCCCTTTATGTCGAGAAAGTAAAAAATTCCATCATGCTTTTTATCCCACCCGTATTCCAGCGTCCGTAAAACAATATCAACTGCTCTTTCTGCCAGTTCGGGCCGTTTCAGCCGTACCGATAAATCCATTATAAACCACATGGCCTCAATGGCATGACCGGGATTCAACAACCTGCCTTCAAATGAATCGGAAAAGCTGCCATCAGGGTTGACATTTTCTAAAATTAACCCTTTATCTTCCTGGTAAAACACCTCCATTACCTCATGCAACACCTTTTCGATGGTTTCATTGACCAGTATTTCAGGCAATAAATGTTCAATTTCGAGCGAAAGGTTGCACAAAATCATAGGCAGAGAGAACCCTTTTAGCGGGCGTGTTTCCGGAACCAGCTTATTGTATTTTCCTTTAGGATTTTGGCTGCGTTTCAAAATATTTTCAAAGGTGTTTTTAGCAATTTGCCCGTATTCTTCATTTCCGGTGGCTTTAAAAAGCTGTCCAAATGCCATGGTCGCAAAACAGTCGGAAAAGATATTATATGGCTGCACCAAAGGTCTGCCCTCACGGGTAAGGGAAAAGTACCAGTTCAGGTTCCCATCGTGTCCAAACTTTTTAAGAAATCGGGCGCCATGTTCAGCCATTTCAAGCCACTGAGGCTTCTGCTCAACCTTATTGTAAAGGGTTGCAAAGGTCCAGATCTCCCTGCCCTGAAGCCAGATAAATTTATCGGTATCGAATACCTCACCCTTACGATTCAGACAGGTAAAATACCCGCCAAATTCTTCGTCTTTTGAGTTGTTCTCCCAAAAAGGAATTACCCTGTCGAGCAACTCTGATTTATACTGGAGCGCCAATTTTTTAAATTCCATTGTATTTACCTTTTTTTCTACTTTAAAATGCCATTCAACAGTCCTTTGCAGGAAAACTTTCTTAGAAACCAATCGGGTGCATATCGGTTGATTGTAATTCAACAGGCCAGGAAAAGTTAATATTCATACCGAAACTTAACCGAATTTTTTCCTCAAACTCATCAATTATCTTTCAGGACGAACTTTTTGAGAATTCCTCCTCCATCGCCAGCGCCTCAACATCATCTGTAAATCTCAGGTAATCCTGTTTACTCATATTTTTAACAGGCAAACGGAATTCACCGCAGTCGAATCCAATATGTTTCATAAAAGCTTTACCGGTGGCAATGCCTCCATATTTACCCAGTAGCCTGATCATATCGATTGCTTTTTGCTGGAGCTGACGGGCCAACTGTAAATCTCCGTTGTCGAAGGCTTCTATAAGTCTGTAGTAAAGAGGCGCTGCATAATTGTATGTACTCCCAACGCCGCTGCGGGTTCCAAGAACAAGCGCCGACAGCAGGTTCTCATCGCGTCCCCAGAGCATATCGTATTTTCCGTTCCTGAAATTAATGCAACTCTGAAAATCCATAAAATCTTCGTGTGTGTATTTTATACCTGCCAGGTTAGGGATAGCTGTATCTGCTTCCTGTAAAAAACTGTACATCGAAACATTGCACCCGGTAAGCACAGGAATGTGGTAAAAATATACCGGCATACCGGGTACCGCTTCGGCTATGCGTGCGCAAACTTCTACCAGTGCTCCGGCTCCTGAAGGTTTAAAATAATAGGGCGCAAGAATTGCGATGGCATCAGCTCCGATTTCATTTGAATGAAGCGCATGCTCGATGCATTCGACATAAGAAGTTCCCCCAACCAGGTTAATAACTTTTACTTCCGGATCATTTTTTGCGGCAGCAACCCAATGTTTGGCAATTTTCATCCGTTCTTTTTGACTTAAAGAAACACCTTCACCGGTTGAGCCGTTAATAAATGCCCCAACCACTTTATTTCTTTTTAAGAATTGATAGTATCCCCCAATTCGTTCATATATTACATCTCCTTCTTTATCAAGAGGTGCAAATGGCGCAGCTATAAGTCCTTCGAATTTTTGCATCTGTATTGTTTTTTATTCTTTCACTTAAATAGTAATCAAAAGTTCTTTAAAGTTAGTTTTTTGCTTCTAAAAAAGGACCAATTATCCGGGTCCAGTTAAGATAACCGTTACCGGTAAGATGCAATCCGTCATTTGTAAACAAAGGGTTCATGTAATCATTATCTTTGTTTTTGAAAGCGGAAAACAGATCGATGTAATGGAAATTTGATTGATCGCAAAAATCTTTTAGTTTCTTGTTGATCCACACAATTTCTGCTGTTTTGGAGCAATGGCCTGCAAATTTTTCGAATTCAGGATTGACAGGCAGGATACTTTGAAGATAAACAGCGGTTTTAGGCGACCTGATTTCTATTTCCCCGGCAATGCGGCAAATATTATCAAAAACCTGCTCTCTGGAAACTCCACGCGCCAAATCATTTACACCGATGAGCAAAAATACTTTTTCGGGTTTTGAACCGGTTACTTCATTAAGACGAAAAAGCACCCCCTCAGTGGTATCACCGCTAATACCCCTGTTTTTAATTCTTTTATTATTGAACAGCTCAGTCCATTCGCCACCATCGGTAATGCTGTTCCCCAGAAAGATGATCTCTCTTTTGTCGTCAGGAAGGTTTTCAAACAATGTCCTCCGCTGCTCATAATAAGTTGATCTAAAACTTTCCTGCCCATAGGCTGAAACCATAAATAACTGAAAAACTGCAACCAAGGCCAGGGTCATCACTATAAATTGTTTCATGATATTATTTTTTTAATAACTGTTTTTACAGGGCACCTGTATCGTAAAAGTAGATACCGGCCAGCCGTGCTCATTCACAAGATTACCACGTGAATATGGTTTCCATCCGTATCTCAAATGCTTTATTTCTTCTCCTTTTGAATCAATAATAATCCGGTTGTTTTTAAGCACACCTGCTACCGGTTTAAAAAGCCTGTTCTCTCCTGCCACTTCCAGTTCCCTTAAATTTTTACCGTCTGATGTTGTTAACTGACCAGCATTCGAAAAAGATACAATCAGGTTCTCCCCGCTAAAAGTTGCAGAGTTGATTTGAGGGCCCGCCACGATATCATGCGAATTACCCAACAGGAATAACAGTAAAAAACCGAACAGGCAAAACGAATGAGTTTTCATAGTTTAATGCAAAAATTTATTACCTGATATCAGCCGAAAATTTAAGTCCTTCGATTTCTCTTACGTTCGTGCCATCAACCTGAACCGGCACGAAAGTAAACATCCTTTTCCAGGTATTGCGGGTAACCGGGATTTTTAGCAACACTTTATTCCATCCTTTTTCCAGCTGAATTGAGGCCGGTTCGCGGAAATAATAATTTTCATCCGAGAATGGAACCTCTTCGGTAGCGGCATCAAGCCCGGGGTTATTCCATTGGGGTGGCAGAATATTTATACCATTAACCCAAACCTGCGGATTTGTATTGTGCCATTGCCCCTGTTCAGGGAAAAGTCCTCCGCGCCTGCCACCCGACCTTGACCAGTCGTGGAATCCAATCCATGCATCCACCCTCTGACTTTCAGGCGACCAGATGCTGGTATATGCATAATAAGTCCCCGATTCATTGGGAAAGGAAGAAGGATAACCAAAAAAATGATTAAGATGTACTGTCGCACCTGTAACCGGCTCCGACCAATAATCCGTTACAGAATCTCCGGAATAAGCGGGAATGATGGAATCTTCGGGAGCAAATTTTCGGTTCAAATCCCCTTCATGGTCAAATGGTCCGATTACCCGCCACCTGATATGTGTCTGTTTCACATAAGGAAAAGGTTTATTTTCAAAATACCGGTCTCTGTGTCGTATCATACGTTCTTCAAATTCAGCATATTTTTGAAAGGCTGAATCATCCGTTGGTGGAAATTTTGCAAGGTATTGCTCACCAAAATCTTCAGGCTGTCCTTTCCAGGAAGTTTCGCTATACACCACAATTCCGGGATAAACAGGATTATGCCTTATAACATCGTACTCATCGGCCACCAGGTTATCGTTCCAGCAGCAAAGAATTCCGCCCATACGCAAAGAATCGCCATGAGCTGCACCGTTTATACGTTCAAAAAAGAGCTGCGGCATACCCGCTAACGGATCGAGATGATTGAGGTAATTAAGCCTTGAATCGAGGTAACGATGCCCGTGACGGGGGTTTCCGTTTGATGACCAAAGCTGGGTAATGGAAACTGAATCCTCTTCAATACGGTAACCCGGACGCCAGACAATTACTTCCCGGTTATGAAACTGAGTGATTCGCTCCAACAGTGCAGGCAAAAGTGTTGGAGATGGCTCTTCATAGCTATGCCACACCTCGTCGGTTCCCAAATGGATGTATGGCATCTTTTCCGGTGGAGCCAGCCCGGCCAGTTCATCAATTAAACCGATTAAGATGGGTTGCACACGAGGGTCGCTCATTGACTCAAACCCGAATGCTTTCCTGAATGCAGCACTATGCCCCGGCAAATCGATCTCAGGAATAAGTGTAATTTGCCGTTCATGGCAATACTCCACCAGTTCTTTAAAATCCTCCCGGGTATAATACATTCCCGGCCAGCGGCTCATGCTTTCCGGCGAATTGAGCTGCGGGTACAACTTGCTTTCAAGGCGCCAACCCGGGTTATCAGTTACATGAAAATGAAACACATTAAACTTATATGCAGCCAGCACGTCAATCTGCTCCTTCAGCATTTCCATGCTTTGAAAATTTCTGCCTACATCCTGCATGAATCCGCGCATTTTAAATGCCGGCCAGTCAAGAATATTACATCCTTCAATAAATCGATTCCTTTTTTCGGACCGGGTAAGCTGCCGTACGGTTTTCATACCGTGCGAAATTCCTGCCGGCGTAAGTGCAGAGAGCACCACTGAATCACGGGTTACCAGCAGCGCATAAGCTTCCTGTTCGTTTACTGTCACCCCCGGCAAATGTTCAACGATACGTTGAATAAATGAATGACTGCTGTCGGATAAATCATACTTTTCATTACTCCAGCTTATATTTTGAGGCATGGGAATCAGTGCAGGCCGCACTTCTTTTTCATTCCTGCATCCCAGGGTAATCAGAGTAAAAAACAGCACAATGCCAACCGCATGCATTTGAATTTTTGATTCAGACATTATAAAGCGATTATTTTGTTTCTTTCTCCAATAATTCCTCTACAGGCACTTTTTGGAAATAAAGATCCTTCACGCCTTCATAAAGGATTCCAACCGTATTTTCATCCACCATTGTCATACAAGAATAACCGAATCCCTGTGCTTCATTCAATTCCACCCAGTGTGCTTCAGGCCATGTATGCCCACCGTCAAGACTTGCTTTGATGGTCATATTGGTACGGGATTCCTTGCTGTTGGGATTGGAAAAGAAAAGTATCTGCTGCTGTTCTCCTTCAATTTGAACATCGGCATCAATTAAGCTGGCCATGCAATTGGGTTCGGGCAAAGCTGAATTTGAGGAAGGGTGTAATTTCCAGGTTTTTCCAAAGTCGGATGTAACGGCCACTGCCCGTCCGTTGGTTTCATCTTTAATGCGCCTGTTGCGGTCGTCCCGCATATTGAGCATCAGACTGCCGTCATCAAGCTGTACAACCTGTGCTTCAGTGGTATTTGGCTTGGCACCGGTACCAATTTGCCAGGTTTCTCCCCCATCTTTGCTGTACACAATAGTTGAATGGCTGGTATACTGTCCGCCATCGAGGGCTTTTTCACCAATATCAGCCTTAAACTGTGCAGGAAAAATAAGGGTTCCGTCATCAAGAGCAATTCCGCGGCCCGGCCCCTGAAACATCAGTTGCCAGGAAGGATCTTTGATTTGCCCGGTGATGTTGACGGGTTCCGACCAGGTAACTCCGTCATCGGTGCTTTTTACCAACACAAACTGGCCGGTTTCATCGGGTTTCATTCCCGGTTTGGAGGCCCACCAGAGCATGTCCTTTTCACTTAAGCCGCTCACCCATAAACCGGCCACCCATATTGTTCCGGTGGTATGGTCATAGAGCACTGCAGGGTCACCTATGCCGTTCAACCGCTCGGTCCTGCCACCCCATTTACCCATATCCATTATAACTTTCATGGGTTCCCAGGTTTGTCCGCCATCGGTGCTTCGGCTCATGCCCACATCGATGTCTTCCTGCAAATCTTTACTGTTGTTGTAACGGTTGTCGTAAACAGCAATGAGGGTACCATTATTGGTGGTTATTATTCCGGGGATACGATAGGTATCACAATTATCCTGTCCGGCTGCTCTTACCACCACAGCCGGCCGATAAGCAAATTCAGATTCCCCATTAATCATGTGAGTTGAACCATCATCGAAATTCAACACTATTCCTTTCAAAACAAAACTTTCATCAAGTTTTGCATCTTTTTTTACTCCAAAACCAATAGATAGCTTATGCTTTCCGGGATCAATTACAGCTGAGGCATCCAGTTCACCTTTATTATTCTTTATTTGAAATTCAACTTCTTCATCGGATGAAACCTGATCCTTTCCATTATTTAAATGCCGGACCACCATTGATTCCAAAAATCCGGCACTGCTGCTTTCTTCAAAAAGGAGAGTAATTTTGTTCAAATTGTATGTTTTCCCTGTATCGGGAATAAACATATCAATTTCAAGCACCTCCTGATTCAACTGACCGGCAAATAGTGGCACATGCTTTTGATGAATAGTGCTCTGGCTAAAATCCGGTATTTTTTCATCCTGCACATTGGAACAGGAGAAAAGGAAGGAAGCCACTATAAAACACATTATTATTCTTTTCATTTTTCAACAATTTTTGGAGTAATCAATGTACATCGTTAATAGTTAGAATTGAAGGCTCAAAAGAGCCTTCAATTCATAAATATTAAAATAATCTATGAAAGCGACAATAAAAAAATCAATATCCTTCTGTTTGAGTCAATTCCGAATCATTTGCCAGCATATCCTGGGAAATGGAGTAATAAATTTTGTACGCTTCTGAGGCATCCAGTGTAGCCACTTCTTCAAACACGATTCCGTCCCCTGCACGAACAAGGTCCCACCATCTTTTGCCTTCACCAACAAATTCTTTCAATCTTTCATTTAAGATAGCATGTGTGTTTTCAGCTTTTGTGCCACTTACAAATTCGTTGCCTGCAAAATTATCACCGTAAGCTCTTTCCCGCACTGCATTTATTTCAGCGGAAGGATCTTCTCCGAGGTTATTTTTTGCCTCAGCCAACATCAGCAAAACACCGGCGTAGCGATATAACGGTACATTGTTAAAATTTTTCCGGGTTCCGTCTTCGCCAACAACACCCAAAAACTTGGTTAAAACTGCTCCCCTGTAACTTTCTTCACCGGTCTGATAAAAAGTATGATCTTCACCATCGTTATAGAGACGAATGAAGGTAGTATGACGTAAATCATTAGTATCGTTAAGCGCAATCAAAGTTTTATCGGAAGGGCCAAACCTGCTGGCGCCGTTCACGACAAACCCGGCCATTGAATTTCCTTCTTCGTCATAAAGCTCTGCCAGGTCAACTGCTCTTCCGGTAAAAGAAGCATAGAAATTGGATGCCTGGTCCTCCTGAAAGTCGAATGCAAAAATAAACTCATTGTTAAACTCATTGCTTTGGCCCCACAGGTTTTCATAAGGCACCAGGCTGAAGCCGGAAACTTGAGACAAGGCAGCTTTTGCTTCATTAAAATCAGGATTACCCCCGCCCAAAACTTTTCCTGACCAAAGGTAAACATCACCTTTGAGAGCCAAAGTTGCGGCTTTAGACCAATATACATTTTTACCCTGCCACAAACTATTGTCATCTCCAAAAAATTCCAATGATTTGGCAATGTCGTTTTTGACCAGTTCCATCACTTCACTTTTTGGGGAGCGGGGTTTCTTTAATTTTTGCAAATCCACTTCAAGCAGAGGTTCAGTGTTTACAGGCACATCGCCCCAGGCCTTAAGCATTGTATAGTACACATGAGCCCTGATCCCATAGATTTGACCAAGCATGTGATCCTTTTCCGAATCATTTTGGAAGACCACCTCAGGCGCATTGGCTAAGAAATCATTGATGTAGTGTAAAAGTCCATAAAAATTAGCCCAGTTTCCAAAATGAACGATGGAAGAACTGATGTTGTTTTCAATTAATTCAATTCCGGACGGGGATTCAATTGTAGGTCCTCCCCAAACATCAGAACGCAGTTCGCCCATCTGCCATAAGGTATAGGCATAGTTCCGATAGCTGGCATAAATACCAGTATGTGCAGCTTTTGCAGCTTCTTCGGTATCCCAGAAACCATTGTAAGTAAGTTCGCTTTCAGGTTGCATATCCAGTTCGCATGAACCTAAAAAAGCAATGGTCAGTATTAATATGATGTATTTCTTCATAGCTTTACGAAATTAAAAATTAACGTTCACACCTAATGTAATTGTACGTGGCAGTGGAAATCTTCCCATATCGATGCCATCACCTGATTCTTCCGGTGAGCTTCCTGAGAAATTATTAAAGTATGCCAGGTTTGAACCTGAAAGATAAACCCTGGTATTTTTAAAGAAGTTATTGACATTTGTACCATCAAGATTATAACTCAGTGTAACTTCACGCAGGGCGAGGTAATCCCCTTTTTCCCACATTCTTGAACTGCTGTGGTTCATAGATCCCTGGTCGTAGCCTGCAGCAAGGTGATTTCGCTGACGGTCGACCAAAGTAAAAATTGGAATATCTGAGGCAGGATTATCAGGAGTCCATGAATCTCTGATTTCAATGGGGCCATTCTGATTCCCCTGGGTTTGTGCAATTCCTTTGACCCGCCGGCCATTTATTATATAATGTCCTAAGGTAAAGTCGGTTTTTATATAAAGATTGAAATTTTTATAACTGAAATCGGATGTAACACCGCCTGTAAAATCAGGAGTCCGTCTGCCTATTACAACTCTGTCAAGATAATCTATAACACCATCATCGTTCAAATCCTTCCAGATGGCATCTCCCAGATACCTGGTATCTTTATCGTATGCAAACTCCACGATTCTGCCTTCATGAGCATCTATGTCAGCTTGGGTCTGATAAACCCCATCAAATACATATGCTGTAATTACATCATATCCGACCCTTTCTCCTTCCTGCAAACCACCAACATATTTTGTTCCACCTGTTTCAGGATCATAAATTTCAGTACCACCCTGCCTGTTTTTGTCCACTCCGTTATCGGGCAACTGTTTGGCATAATTACGAACACTATAGTAAGTCAAGCCAAGGTTCCAGTTAAAATCACCTGCCTCAACTATTCTTGCATCCAGTTCCAGTTCCAGACCACGGTTCTGCAGTGTTCCGTTGTTGGTTTGGATTGAAGAAAACCCGGTCCAGAGCGGAAGCGTTAATCCGGCAAGTTTATCCTGTACATCACGAATAAAAAAATCTGATATCAAGCTTACGCGATTATCGAACAAACCTACATCCAATCCCATATTTAGAGTGGTTGAACGCTCCCAGCGCAAATCGAGCAATGGCAATCCGTTGTTTGCATATCCTGCCTGAGTATCATAAACTGCAGTTCTGCCATAACTTCCGAATACGCCAAAGTTGCTAAGGATATCGATGTTACCGTTAACCCCATAGCTTACTCTTGGCTTTAATTTGCTAACTACAGCATTTACTTTAGAGCGTTTGAAAAAATCTTCATTATGCACATTCCACCCTGCTGAGACTCCGGGAAAGAATCCATACTTGTTGTTTCCAAGACGTGACGTCCCATCGTAACGGAATGTGAAACCAAACAAATATTTGTAATCAAAATCGTAATTTGCCTGTCCGAACAGTGAAGCAATTTCATATCCAGTTCTATATGAATAGGGAATGCCATCAGCTTCTGAACCCACATTCATGGTATAGATCAAATCGGTTGGCGACAACCGTGTTGCAGCGCTAAACGAGAAATATTTTTCTCTGAAGTATTCCGATCCTGCCAATAAGGTTACATTATGCACGCCGGCAAATGAATTCCGGTAGTTTAACATTGCTGTAAGCTGATCGCGCAAAGTACGCTGATGTGATGCTGATGCCCGTCGCTCTGAATTCAGACTTCCGGAGTTGAGAAAAGCCTTGTTAAATGATTCATTTGAATTGTTAATTGTAAAATGACTTCCCCGAACTGTAAGTGTAAAATGATTCAAAAAATTGTAATCAAACTGGACAGATCCGGTAAGCCGCTGTTCCAGGTTATATCGTACAAACTTGTCACGATAATAAAGCGGATTACCAAATCCAAGATATGTACCGGGATGGTATTCATTTGATAAGCTCCCGTCGGGGTTGTTGTAGTGGATTCTTGATGTTGGCGCCAGACCCGCTGTTCTTTGGAATAAATTATATTCATTATCGAACGGTAAATTCATGTTCGAATGTGCATAAATAATATTTGATGAAACTTTTAAGGCATCGGAAATTTTATAGGACGCATTGAATGTGCCGGAATACCTGTCGAAATCGGATCCAAACACAAGACCTTTATCATCAAGAAAACCCAGTCCCAGGTAATAGGTACCTTTTTCGTTACCGCCATCGAACGATAAAGTATAATCCATGGAGTAGCTTTCCTGATGAAACAGTTCATTCATCTGATTCTCCTGGAATATCAGCGTCGTACCCGGGCTAACCGGATCCTCCATGGTTTGCCATCCCTCATAACCAAGCAAATAACGATTATCGTCGGATAAAACCATAGTAGTATACAGCGAATTTGTTGTATTGTTACCAGTACCGGCAGCATTTGCACCAGTCAGGAACTGATTAAGCCATGCATAGCCCATAACATCCTGTGCATGTTTCACTCCTAACCGGTTAAATTTCACATAATCGGCGGCATTAAGATACTCCATTGGATCCTCCCTTCGTTGATTACTTGTGAACTTAGCCCTCAGACTGATGTTTGAAGTTCCGGCTTTACCTTTTTTGGTGGTAATTAATATAACACCATTTGCCGCCCTTGCGCCATAAATGGCTGTTGAAGCAGCATCTTTCAGCACCTCCATCGATGCAATGTCATCGGCATTTAAAGCATAAAAAGAACCTGGAACACCATCAATAAGAATTAAAGGACTACCTGTTCCTGAAAAGCTCGTACCTCCGCGCACTACCATTCTTGGTGTAGATCCGGGTTGGCCAGTGGTTTGTGTTACTTTTAACCCGGCAATTGTTCCCTGCAAGGCTGTGGCTGCATTGGAACGGGGAACACTTTCCAGTGCTTTGGTATCCAGTTTTGAAATTGAAGTTGTCATTTCAGCACGCGACTGTGTGCTGTAACCTGTTACTACCACCTCCTCGAGTGCCGTGGTTGATTCACTCATCGAAACTTCAAGGTTTGCAGAACCGTCCATCTGTACCACCTCTCTCGAATAACCAACCATTGAAAATATAAGCTCATTGGCATCTTCCGGGACAGAAAGTGAAAAGTTTCCATCCACATCAGAAATTGTACCTTGAGTTGTTCCGGAAACAACAATCGAAACACCGGGCAGCGGCTCCCCGGAATTTTCATCCGAAACTGTGCCTCTAATGATGTTTTGAGCTGAAACCTGACTGCTGCAAAATATTAATAGCATTGCCCAGCCAAAAAAAAGGAGTTTTGGAATGAGATTTTTCATTAGCATCATTTTAAATTAAATATTCTTTATATTTGCATTATGTATTACATAAGTCAAGTGCAAATATATTTAAATATTTTATTTTCCAAAATTTTTAAGAAATTTGCTTTCTGATTTTTTACCGGCAGGCGACAATTAATTTTAAAAGAATAACATGAGCACTGATAAAACCGCTGATTATTTTACTTCCATCGATACGCGCAGTTTAGTTGATAAGGTTGAGATGAACCTTGTTGATTTTCTGATAAAACAGAATTTCCAACCCGGAGAAACTATACCCAAAGAGATTGAACTGGCGAATGCTATGGGGGTAAGCAGGACAGTCATCAGGGAATCGCTCACCCGGCTGAAAACTTTAGGAATTATAGAATCAATAAAACATAAAGGTACAATCATTAAGAGCCCTGATTTGTCAGGATTATTAAGCAAATCATTAATCCCTCACATATTGGACGATACAACTCTTAAAGATATTTTTGAATTACGGCTGGTAATAGAAATCGGCATGGCCGACTTGATTTTTCAGCATGTCACCAAAGAAGATATACTGGAATTAGAGCAAATAATAAATGATGAGCCTGAAAAATCGGATGATGTATTGTTTGACAAGGAGCATGAGATCAAGTTCCACAGTAAACTCTACGAAATAACAAAAAACAACACCTTAAAAAAATTTCAGCAAATGCTCATCCCGGTGTTTAATTATATTTACGACAGTGGATTTCTCAACAAGCCCATTCAAAAGAAAAAACATGCCTCCCATCAGGGACTGGTTGATGTATTAAAGAACGGCACTGCTGATGAATTCCGTTCCGCAATGAGAAACCATCTGGAAAATCATTTTCAGCGATTATTTGATTAAGCAATCAATCGTTGCGACAATCAGTTATTTAAAAGGATAACGCGGCAGTCCAAATAAAGATTTTTGGGGAGGAAGCATCGGTATATGCACTTTTTATTGCCTTAAAGGAAGGACTTTTTTAAAAGCATACGATTTGTTTATACTTTCAGTAGATCAGCATCGTTCATTTACACTTTACAAACTGCTGCCGGTTACATAAAGAAGCGTTGTGAAACGGCCCCAGGTCTGGAAACTCATATTTATTTGACAAGCAGGAAATCTGCCTTTAATTTGAACCGCAATTTTCGCGTTCATACCTTTCCATCTGCCGGGTAAGCACCATCAGCTCTTTCAGGTCATCATCCGTTTTTTGTGATTCGCACAAGTGGATAAAACGCAGGAGCGCATCGCGGTAATCATCTTCGGTTTGTATTTCAATTATTCTTTGCATAAAATCAGTGTGCATCTAGCCAATTTGTTGCGGCATTCATTTCAACAGTTAACGGAACTTCAAGTTCAACTGCATGTTCCATTTCATTCTTCACAATATCCATCACTATTTCCAATTCCGGCTTTAAAACATCAAAGTTCAGTTCATCATGTACCTGCAAAATCATTTTCGATTTTAGATTTTCATTTTTGAACTTTTCAAAGATGTTAATCATTGCCACTTTTATGATATCAGCAGCTGATCCCTGGATGGGTGCATTGATGGCATTTCGCTCGGCCATCCCGCGTACCACCGCATTTGCAGAACTGATGTCATTTAAATAACGTTTGCGTCCTTTAATTGTTTGAACGTATCCATTCTTTCTGGCCAATTCTATTTGATTGTCCATGAATGCTTTAATTTTAGGGAAGTTTTCGAAATACCCGTCGATTAATTCCTTTGATTCGGCCCGTGGAATATTCAGCCGCTGCGACAATCCAAATGCTGAAATTCCGTAAATGATTCCGAAGTTGGCTGTTTTAGCTTTGCGCCGCATATCGGAAGTAACTTCATTTTCCGCAACCTTGTATATTTTGGCCGCCGTAATGGAGTGAATATCCTTTCCTTCCCTGAAGGCTTTCATCATTTCCTCATCACCACTAAGGGCCGCCATTATGCGCAGCTCAATCTGAGAGTAGTCAGCCGACAGAAAAACATGTTCCTCATCGGAAGGAATAAAAGCCCTGCGTATTTCACGGCCGCTTTCATCACGAATAGGTATGTTCTGGATATTTGGGTTCACAGAACTTAATCGTCCGGTGGCAGTTATTGCCTGATTGAAGGAGGTATGCAGCTTACCCGATTTTTTGTTGATAAGCAAAGGCAAGGCTTCCACATAAGTAGAAAGGAGTTTTTTCAATCCCCTGTATTCGAGTATCTTGTTTATTATAGGATGTCTGTCGGCCAGTTTCACCAGCACCTCTTCAGAAGTGGAATACTGCTTTGTTTTTGTTTTCCGTGCATTGGTATCGATAGCCAGTTTCTCAAAAAGTATGAGCCCCATCTGCTTTGGTGATGAAATATTAAATTCTTCTCCGGCCATCTCAAAAATTTCTTTTTCTATCTGCAATATCTGGATTCTGAGGTTCTTTGCATATTCCTTGAGAATCTCTGTATCAAGATTAACCCCAGCTTGTTCCATATGCACCAAAACCGGCACCAGGGGCATTTCCACTTCTTCTAACAGCGGGCGCATTTCATATTTTTCCAGTTCCACATCCAGCGCTTCTTTAAGTCGCAGGGTAAGGTCAGCATCTTCACAGGCATAATCGCGCAGTTTATCAACAGGCACCGATCGCATGGTGAGCTGCCCGCTGCCTTTTTTGCCAATAAGGCTTTCAGTTGTCAGCTTTTCATAGTTCAGGTAAACGCTGCACAGGTGGTCGAGGTTATGCTTCTGTTCCGGCTGAATCAGGTAATGAGCCAGCATTGTGTCGTAAAGTTTTCCTTTAACTTCGATCCCGTAATTATCGAGCACCAGCAGGTCGTATTTCATGTTTTGCCCGATTTTCATAACATTTTCATCGGCAAACACTTCTTTAAACTCTGCCAGTATCTTTTGGGCCTCCTCCCGGTTTGATGGGAGCAGAACACAGTAGGCCTCATGTTTTCTAAAAGCAAACGATAGGGCTACGATATCGCAGGTGTGGGTATCAAGTCCGGTGGTTTCAGTATCGAAACAGAAGGCGTCGCTTACCGACAATTCGGCCCTGAGGCTGGCGCGTTGCATTTCATTTTCAACAAGGTAATACTGATGCGGCACAGTTTCGATAGTTAACTTTGTTGGAACGGAAGCCTGTAAGGCTACCTCATCACCAAACAGCGACTGCTGCACTGCACCCGCAGGTTTCACCTCTTCGAGATTAAGCCGTTTGGCAAGATTTCTAAATTCAAGGTCATCAAAAATAGCTTTCAGCGCCTCCCGGTTTATCTCTTCACGAATAAGTTTTTCTTTTTCAAATTCAATGGGTACATCCTGAATAATTGTAACCAGCTTTTTTGAAAGCATCACCAGCTCCTTGTTTTCAACAAGGTTATCCTTAAGCTTTCCCTTAATTTTATCAAGGTTTTCATAAATTTCTTCGATGCTCCCAAATTCGGTTATCAGTTTCTGAGCTGTTTTAGGTCCCACACCCGGGCAGCCGGGTATATTATCGGAGGCATCTCCCATAAGCCCTAACAGGTCGATCATTTGCCCGGTGTTTTCAATGCAGAAGTTCTCCTTTACTTCGGCAGGTCCCCATATTTCAGCAGCTCCGCCCTGTTTGGCCGGTTTATACATCCGCACATGAGGCTCCACAAGCTGGGCATAATCTTTATCCGGAGTCATCATGTAAATATCAAATCCATCGTTTTTAGCTTTTTGGGCAAGGGTTCCTATCACGTCATCGGCCTCAAACCCTTCCATCTCGATAATCGGAATATTGAATGCTTCAATGATGTTGCGGATGTATGGGATCGATGTGCGTAAATCCTCGGGCATAGCCTCCCGGCTGGCTTTGTATTCCTTGTACATTTCATGCCGGAAGGTAGGCGCCGACACATCGAAAACCACCCCAATGTAATGAGGGTTTTCGGCTTCAAGCAACTGGACCAGCGAATTGGTGAATCCCAGCATGGCAGATGTATTCACTCCTTTGGAGTTGAATTGCGGATTACGAATAAAAGCGTAATAGCTTCGGTAAATCAATGCATAGGCATCGAGCAAAAATAATTTCTTCATGCTGTTCTCTGACATAGCCACTCAATATTATACCGCCTGTTTTCCCTGGTTCAGGAATGAACCTGCCTGACATTTTAACAAGGTTATCCTGATTTTGGGCAATGACGAAGTTTATAAAATGAACAAATTTAAAAAAAAAGGTTGCCCAATGCGAAAATATATTTGGCTAAACAATTAAACCGGCATCACAGGAAGCCTTTGCGGAAGTTTTGAATTAAGTTCTAATTGTATCATTCATCAGGCTTTCGCAATTATTTTAACCGTTTAAACCGGCTTTTTTTCTAATTTTACGGCCTGAAAAAATCAGGAACAAATAATGAAAAAAGCAACAGTTCTTAGCGGAATACGACCAACCGGCTATTTGCACCTCGGAAATTACTTTGGGGCAGTACGAAATTTCATACGAATGCAGGAAGATTTTAACTGCTTCTTTTTTATTGCCGACATCCATTCGCTGACCACACATCCGACACCTGAAAACCTGCAGGCAGGAGTGAAGCAGGTGCTTGCCGAATATTTAGCCTGCGGGATAGACCCCGAAAAAGCCACCATTTACATTCAGAGCGATGTGCCTGAAGTAACCGAACTGTACACCATTCTTAATATGAACGCCTATCTGGGCGAGCTGGAGCGTACCACATCGTTTAAGGACAAGGCACGTCAGCAGCCCGATAATGTAAATGCAGGGCTCCTCACCTACCCCGTTCTTATGGCGGCCGACATTATCATTCATAAGGCTAATTTTGTGCCTGTTGGAAAGGATCAGGAACAGAACCTGGAGATGGCCCGCAAATTTGCAAAACGGTTCAACCGCATGTACGGAAAAAAGGTGTTTCCCACACCGAAACCCTATACTTTCGATGGCAAGGATATGATAAAGGTTCCGGGACTGGACGGCAGCGGGAAAATGGGTAAATCGGAAGGAAATGCCATCAATTTGTATGAAGACCCAAAATCAATTCGTAAGAAGGTAATGCGGGCGGTAACCGATGCAGGTCCAACAGAAATGAACCAGGATAAACCTGAACCCATCCGTAACCTGTTCACCCTGATGGAAATTGTTTCGGAACCTTCAACTGTAGCCCATTTCAATGAATTGTACAACAAATGCGAAATACGCTACGGCGATATGAAGAAGCAACTGGCAGAGGATATTATCTCCTATACCTCTCCAATCCGCGACCGGATTATTGACATTTTGGAAAATGATGCGTATCTTGCAAAGGTAGCAAGGATGGGTGCCGAAAAAGCACGAGAATCGGCATCAAAAACACTTGACGAAGTAAAAGAAGTAGTCGGTTTCAGAAAGTTGTTTTAACAACATTTATACCCTGAGTTCATAAGTGCCGGGCTGTTGCCCGGCTTTTTTTGTTGATTTATAAGACAAGCGCCTTCCTGTTTTTTACGAAAAAATATATACATCAATTGATTTATGGAGCATTAACCACCCTGCAGGGCAAATTATTTCAGCCCACGTCAACACTCCGGGTAATTGATGTGGAGCAGCAGATGGCGTTATGAAAGGACAGTTTTTATTATTCAGATTTTGTATTTAAATCAATATTAAATAACCTGCCCTTTCAAGGTGTAAACGAGAATTTTGCTCATCGTTTACCCGGGGCGCTGCCACCGGGCTGAATTAAGTTGGGCTTTCAGCCCGATCAGAAAGATTAATCGAATACCCAGTCAATATTGTTAGACTGATTTTACAAGTGCCTGCATAACTGACCGAGAATTCTTTCAGCCCCATTCTTTTCCTTTTTCCCTGTAAAAACCTCCTCCTTTCTCATCATTTCTTCTTAATTTTGATTTCAGTATTCATTCAAACCATACACTATGATTACCCGGAGAAAATTCATTACCGGCACAGCTGCATTATCAGCATTTACAGTGCTTAAACCTTCAACTGTTTTTGGAACATCGGCCAATTCGACTGTTCGAATGGGAATAATAGGTTGCGGCAATCGTGGTACAGCCGTGATTTCAGATATGGTAAATCACACCAGCGCACAGATTGTTGCCATGGCTGATTTATTTGGTTACCAGCTGGAAAAAGCCAAACCTGCTTTTGATAAGCTGAACAGGGAAAACGGAGGCGCAGTCATTGACAGTTCAAATGTTTACAGGGGCTCGGTAGCTTACCTTGAACTTATACATAATCCGGATGTGGATGCAGTGCTGATCTCTTCACCTGCCTATACCCATCCCGACTTTCTGGAGGCTGCGGTTCAGGCAGGCAAGCATGTTTATTGCGAAAAGCCGGTGGCTCCCGATGTGGTGGGCTGTAAACAGGTTATAAGGGCAGGTCAGAATGCGGAAGGACGAGTGAGTATTGCCATAGGTTTTCAGATACGGCATGCCACTCCATATGTGGAGATGGCAAAACGCATTCACCGGGGCGACATTGGCGAAGTAGTGAATGTACAGCTTTATTACCTTTCGTCGGGAAGCAAAAAAAATCAACCACAAGGTAATTCACCAGAGGAATTTATGATACGTAACCACTTCCATTTCCGGGAGTTATCAGGAGGTATCCTGCTTGACCAAGGCATCCACATGATTGATGTCTGCAATTGGGTATTAAACGAAAAGCCTGTGAATTCAGTGGGCATGGGCAACCGGAAAGGAGAACCCGACTATGGCGACACCTTTACCAATTACCAGGTAGCTTACGGCTATCCGCAGGAGCGAAATGTGAGCCTGCATTCCACCCAATTCGGACCAACATTTGGTGATGTTTGTGCCCGCTTCATGGGTACCAAAGGAATGGCCGAAGCTCATTACAGCCGGGGAGTGTATATTGAAGGAGAAAATCCCTGGGATTCGGGTGTACTGCGGGGACACGCACCAACACCCGAACAACGTGCGGCAGGTGCGTTTACCTCTGCCCTGTACGATTCCACTCCGAATAAAGTGAAAGCATTCATCGAAAGCATTGAACCCGGCAATCTGATCAATGAAGCCTATTCAGGTGCCACCTCCACCCTTTCGGCCATCCTGGGCAGAACGAGCGCAACAACAAAAGAAGAAACCACGTGGGATGAAATGTATTATTCCAATCAGAAGTACGATTTAAACCTGAACCTTAAGCAATTCGACAGCATCTGAAAGAGGTACGTTTCTTAAAGAAAATCTGACATATTAAATAATATCATTTGGCCATTTGCCGGTATAATACACTCTCAATTTACGGTGCATTATCTTTTGCAAAAAAATGAACCCCGCTTTTACCGTTGTTAATGGCATCAAGATAGGCCTCTGAAGCTTCTCCTGCTGATATGTAGGGAGTCGGATCGATCCCCATCTTTTTAGCCGTTTCGGCAACCAGCGGCGGATGAATTACAATTACCTTTTTATTGTCATCGGTTTCCAGGGCTGCAGCTCTTACAAAGCCTTCAAGAGCTGCGTTTACCATAGCTATAGCCGCCGATCCGGGCATGGGTTTGTAGGCGAAAATACCGCCAGTAAGTAAAATTGTCCCTCCCGGATTGAGATAGGAAAGACCATTCTGAAGAAGCTTTACCTGACCCATCAGTTTGTTGCCTATTGACAGCGCAAAATCATTATCGGAAAGCTTATTCATTTCGCCAAAGGCAGCCCTTCCGGCAGCGGAAACAATAACATCAACTTTTCCTGTTCTTTCCAACAGTTTTTTTATTGATTCCTCATATTGAATATCTACCGATTCCTCCGCATTTCGCGAGGCTTTTATTACTTCATATCCCGATTTTTCCAGTCTATCAACAACTGCACTGCCTAAAGTGCCGGTAGCTCCGATTACTATTGCTTTCATTGCAACTTATTTTAAAATTTATAAAATCGAATTTTATGCTGAAAAACAGCAAATCTTCACTTTTACAACACACCGAGCAGTTAATGGTTGAATCCAAAGACAGGCTTCATATTCAAAGCTGTTGTTTTTACAAGTGACACCAGCTTATTTACATTTGCTTCCACAACAAGCCCCCGAAGATTGCCTTATGCAAATAATGATTTAGAACAATAAATTAGCAATTACCAGCTCAAATCTTACAGAAACATATCGTGACACAAGGAACTTTAGACCCGAAAGCAGATGGTAAAAAAATGATAATATAATAACAATTCTTCCAAAGAAAGGGAAGGTATCCCAAACATTCTGAAACATATGAGGCTTTTAGACCAAACGCCTTAACAATTGTGCCTGCAGGATTAATTCACCAGAAAGGCTATTGGTGTTTAACACCAACAATACTATGGAAACCTGTAAGATGAACCCTTACAGGCTTCCTGTTTTTTTGGGCCCATGAAACCAAGCCCTACTTATTTTCTCCTGTTGAATCGAACTGCAGCTTCAGTTTTATAAGAGGATTAAAGTTCAATAACTGAATTTTCCTGTCCCGGGCCTGTATTGTTAGGCTCAAACCTGTCGGCTTCAGGTTCATTTCTCCATTCCGAATCGTTTATCAGGTATTTGAACTGATAGGCCTTTCCTGCCTCAAATTTCAATGTTTGCGTAAATCCGCCCGATTTAAGCTTCTTCATGGGTTCGCAATTGGTATCCCAATTGTTGAATTCACCGGGTATACGAACGGTTTCAACATTTTCAATGTCTTCTTTGAGGCTGAACGTTACTTTAACCACCTCGTTATTTTTCAGGTACTGTTTTTTAATACTCATTGTTCGTGTATTGGTTAATAAATTTATGACATGAAACAAAAATAAGTTATTTAATTAAATTGTATACAACAACTTATATCAAAAAGGAAATGTTTAGTTAACAACAGTTTATTTTTTCACATTGAATTAACAATTCCACTTCTGTCAGGTCAGCTAATCATACACTGAATTTCATTTTTTACCAATCCTGTGTATGTTCCATTACTTTATTCACCTCTGAAATCGAACCACAGACTGATGGGATAATTTTCATCTCCATAATGTCCGGTGTATATTCCTTTTTGGCTCCGTGGTCCTAATTTATCGGCCTGTTTAAATTTCGTACCAATGGCCGGAATTTCATACAGGAACGACAAATCACCGTCAGGGAACGGGGGGTGGGTGCCTCCTGCAACATGTTTTGGCTCTTCGGGCTTAAACAGCTGGAAAAAGAGATTAGGCGTTCCTGAAATTATTGTAAAAGGCGATTCCTTTGTTTCAATTGTTGCCCAATAAAGATTACCATGATAGCCTTTAAATTCAGGATAAATAAGGTTATTAAAACTTTCGCCGGTTACTGTATTGTTGTATTCTTTTTCCCACACCCCATAAATGCTGCCTTTAAGCCTGTTTTTCCAGACCCGGTAAGGTCCCCTGCCCATCCATTTAACTCCTGTGCATTTTTCTTCCGGATAGTTAAAAGAAATGCCGATAAAATCGACTTCATTCGCACGTTTATGCAGCGGACTGGCTTCCAGGTAAAGAAGACCATCTTTCTGAAGTTTCCAGATTATCTTCTCAGGATAACTATTTGCAAAAACCTCAAAAACAAAATTATCTTCCTCATCCGTTCCCCATTTTATATCTGTTATCTCACGTTCATTTCCTGCAGGCACAGGACCTCCTGTAAACGAAATTATGCCCTCATTGTTTTTAACCGATAACAGGGTACCATCTTTTTTTGAGAAAGCAATTTCAAGCCCGTTAACAATTGCTGAAACTGAATTACCTGTCTCCTGAACCATTATATCCGAATCGTCCCAGGCCAGCAGTTCTGTAAGTTCGGCAGCCTTTCCCCAGGGTTGAACAATAGTCCAGCTCCAGGTATTAATCTCATTTCCATGTGGATCAGTAGCAGTTAAAATGAACAAATCGGCCTCGTTCAATGACGGTCCAAAATCGATATCGAGGGCAACCGTTTCCCCGGGACGTGCAGAAGGACCAGGAAGAATGCCGCTCTCCTTAATTTCATTTTCTGTTTCACCAAAGCCGGTCTTCACTGCCTGCCATGCAAAGGAACAATCTTCCAGATTGGTGTATATGTAATCGTTCTCAAGAAACAGCGTACCGTTCCATTTGGTATTGATGGTTACCGGTTTTATCTGAACCGGCGACCAAACATCCTTTATGGTATAAAAGCTGCCTTCTTTTTGGCGGTGGGGTCCAAGAATTCCATCGGGGGCATGATTGCCATCACCGTCGTAAACGGTTCCTTCCATATCGGTTCGTAAAACAGCCTCATCGGCAAGCACCCATAAAAATCCTCCGGCATGCAAAGGAGAAGTCTGATAATTGCGCCAAAAATCCTCCAATCCGGCACCATGGCCTCCGTCGTACAGGCCATGAAGCAGTTCAGTTGCCATAAATGGGTCATTTCCAAATCCGAACCTGCCAATGGTATAATTGAATTCAGGATAGTGATGAGTGTCCATCCCGTTCCGGAGTAACCATGGATAAAAAACCGGCCGCTGCTGGATATCATATTTATGAAAACCGTCCTCATTTGCAAAATTCCATCCACCTTCATTGCCATGGTTCCAGGCCACCACACTGGGATGGTTTACATCGCGCAGCACAGTTTCCTTAACCAGCTTCGGACCTACAATGGTATCATACCCGTCCTGCCATCCGGTAACTTCATTCAACACAAAAAGCCCCAGTGAATCGCACAATTCCAGGAACCGCTTATCGGGAACGTAGTGCGACATACGCACTGCATTCATGTTCATTTCCTTCATCAGCCGGATATCGGTCAGGTGATTGGCTTCGCTTAGGCAGCGGCCTGTTTCGGGCCAGAACGAGTGACGATTTACGCCTTTAAACACCACCTTTTCGCCGTTCACATAAAATCCGTCGTGCTTCCTCAGTTCGACGGTACGAAAGCCGATTCTTTCGGTATGTTCATGAACAACCTGATTACCTTTTTTAAGGCTGATTTTCATATCGTAGAGATGAGGCCATTCAGGGTTCCATGCTTTCACATTTTCAAATTTTCCTGAAAAGGTTTTTTCAGTCATACCCTTTGCCATTTCACCCTGCACCTGCCCGTCCAGTTTATTTCCTTTCAAATCGAACAACTCAATCATAACCGATAAGTTACTTTTTGATTCATTACGAACCAGAAGAGTTTTAAAGGAGCCATCGGCTTTGGCATCTATAGCTGCGCGGCGGATGTGGGTTTCGGGCAGCACTTCCAGGAACACCGGGCGGTAAATTCCTCCGAAAATCCAAAAATCAGCCTGCCGTTCAGCCTTATTCACCGATTCATTGGCCGAATGTTTGGCGACATCCACCTCCAGAACGTTTTCACGACCGTACCTGATCAATTGACTGATGTCGTACTTAAACCTGTAAAAAGCCCCCTGATGCATTTCTCCTGCCGGTTTACCGTTTATCTTAACTTTTGTATCGGTCATGGAACCATCAAAAACAATATTTACTGTTTTACCTTTCCATTCTGAAGGTACCTCAAACTTATACCTGTAAAGTCCATGTTCCTTTCCAAGTTTTAAATCTTCATTGCGCCAGTCGTGACCGTAGTTATAGGTGCCAAAACCCTGCAATTCCCAGTTGGAAGGCACAGGTATGGAAGTCCACTTTCCGCTGTTCCGGCCATCGGTGCAAAAAAAATCCCACTCAACGGTATCGTCGGCATCGGTCCCTGAAAGGTATACAACCTGAGTTGACTGTGAAAACAGATTCACAGAAATGATTATAGATAATGCTGTTGCTATCAGATATTTCATTTTATTGGAGTTTAATAAATTGTTTACGACACAAAATAAAAACTTCATGCAGTTATTTGATGAAGTTAAAAGTCAATTGTTTTCTTTTAAAGCGCTGCCCCACCAATAATTTTTCGGATCAAAATCTTTAGAAAGGAAATTCAACCGTTGTTTTTCCAGATTTGGCATCCATTCAGTCCGAACCCTTTCCAGGTGTTGTTTTTCAAGTTCTTCCTTATATTCAGGATCTTTCTGAGGGAAACGTGCACCCATTTCATTGAGCCGGGCAAAAAGCTGTTCATGCAATTGGTTTGTGCGTTCAGGATATTGAGCCGAAACATCGGTGGTTTCTTCCAAATCGGTTTTCAGATTGTACAGTTCACGGCGTCCGTCTTCATAGTAATGAATGAGTTTCCATTCACCCTGTCGTATTATAGAAGAAGGTTGTCCTCCCTGATTTCCATAATGGGGGTAGTGCCATACAAGCGCCCGTTCTTCAAGTTTGTTGCCTTTCATGACAGGAACCAGGCTTACACCGTCAATATGTTCATCATATCTTAAATCCGCTCCCGACAGCTCCAGAAATGTAGGATAGAAATCGGTGCCGATAACAGGTTCATCCGATTGTTTACCTGCAATGTCCAACCAGGGAACTTTAATGAAAAAAGGTTCTCTGATACCTCCCTCAAATTGGTATCCTTTACCTCCGCGCAAGGGTTTATTTGAAGTGGCAAAGGCATCACCGGCTGCCACTCCCCCATTGTCGGAGGTAAAAACAACAACAGTATTTTCTGCCAGCCCCAGCTCATCGAGGGCAGCCAGCACTATACCAACTGCATCGTCCATAGTTTCCACCAGGCCCGCATATACCGGATGGTCCTGCACCTGCCGGATGGGCAGGAAATGGCCCATTTCAAATGCTGATTCCGCAATTCCCATATCTTCAGCTTTCTGCCTGTATTTTGCCCATTTTTCCTGAGTCGTTTCCAATGGTGCATGAACTGCATAAAACGAGAGAAAGGCAAAAAAAGAAGTGTCTTTATTTTCCTTAAGGAAATCGGTTGTTTCTTGTGCAAGACGCATCGTCAGGCTCTCACCGTCGGGGCCGCTTGCCAGTCGGGGATTTTCCCAGGGGGCATAAAAACCACCCATTGGACTGCCTTTATCCCAGCCACCTTTGTTGATATCAAATCCATGATCTTCGGGCCATGAACCTTCACTGCCAAGGTGCCACTTTCCTGCAAAAAAAGTTTTGTATCCATTTGCCTTAAGGGCTTCGGGCAACGTAACATACTCATGCGGCAGGTTATGTACATATTCCGGAGGCAGCAATTTATTATACCTGCCGGCTTTACGCCATTCCTCTCCTGTTCGTGCACCAATCCAGTCGGTAATCCCATGCCGCGCTGCGAATTTGCCTGTCATAATACTGGCTCTGGAAGGACTGCATACCTGGCATGCTGCATAACCATCGGTGAAAACCATTCCTTCACGGGCGATCCGGTCGATGTTTGGTGTTTCATAATAGTTGCTTCCCATGCAGCTTAAATCGTGATATCCCAAATCATCGGCAAGAATGAAAACTATATTGGGCTTTTGTATTGTTGTTTCCTGTTTAGAAGAATTCTGGCAGGCGGCAAGGACTACCAAAGAGGTTGTCAGAAATGAAGTTGTTTTAAGCATAGCTCTATATATTCATCATTTTAGTTTAAATATTTCAGTTATCGAAATCTCCTGAAAATTGAGCGGCATAAAGCAGCTTTTTTTCTAGTACAGTAAAAACTTACTTTCCATAAAAAGCTTTGGTATAAAAACTTTCTAATACCATCTGCTTAATTTAAAACTGCAGGAATTCCTGTTACTGTTAAGCAATTCTGTAAAAATACACAATTTGTTCAATAATGAATTGCAGCTGTTGAGTTAAAGGCAGGGCAGAAATTTAATGACGGTAAACCTGGTTTTGAAAAACTCTTTTCGGGGTAATGCCTTCCACCGACTGTTCCATCTCATATCATTTTAATTTATATTTTTGATAACTTAAAATTGTTCATCCATTTAAAAATTACTTCGGAATGAAATACCTCATACTGTTATTTCTTGTGATAAATATAATTTCTGTTTCTGCACAAAAACCTGTACCATCAGATCGAAGGGCAACACCCGAAACGGTTAATCTGTACCGGAACCTTTTAGATCTTCAGAAAAAAGGCATGATGTTTGGCCACCAGGATGATTTGGCTTATGGGATTGGCTGGGTTTACGAGGAAGGGCGTTCTGATGTTAAAGATGTTGCAGGAGATTATCCTGCTGTTTATGGATGGGAACTGGGGCATCTTGAACTGGGAGATGCTTACAGCCTTGATTCTGTCCATTTTGATAAAATAAAAGGCTGGATAAAAACCGTATACAAAAGAGGCGGCGTGAATACCATCAGCTGGCATCTGCGAAACCCGCTTACCGGGGGGACATCGTGGGATACCTCATCGAAAGAGGTGGTCAAATCTATAATTCCGGGCGGCGCAAAGCATGAATTCTACAAAACCTACCTTGATAAAATGGCTGAGTTCCTGCTTGATTTGAAAACCGATAACGGAACCTACATCCCTGTTCTTTTCAGACCTTATCACGAACATACGGGAAGCTGGTTCTGGTGGGGAAAAGACCTCTCCTCCCCTGAAGACTACAAAACCCTCTGGAGGTTTACGGTCGATTACTTTCAAAATGAGAAAAATATCCATCATGTGCTCTACACCTACTCCACCGACAGGTTTTCTTCCATTGATGAATACCTTGAACGATATCCGGGTGATGATATCATTGATTTAGTGGGGTTTGATTTATACGACCGGGGCAGCGATTTTCTTCCAACACTTAAAAACTGCGCCTCGATGGTTTCTGAACTTGCAGCACAAAAAGGAAAAGTTGCGGCTGTAACTGAATCAGGAGGCCCAATCGATAAAAACCATCAGTGGTGGACCCAGGTGCTGGAAACTGTTAAGCCATTCGATCTGGCCTATTTACTGGTTTGGAGAAATCCGCACAAACCCTCCGGACATGGTGCATTTGCACCGTATAAAGACAGTCCTGATGCTGAAAATTTCATCAGGTTCTACAAAAGTTCAGAAACCCTGTTTCAAAAAGAAATCACCAAAGAAAAATTGTATAGATAAAATTGTGGTAAACAAATTAACGCACACTGCAAATCTGCCAACTGATCTGGTATCGGGGAAATTATAATTACATTAGCTTTGTTGTTGTGGATTTTTTCCCCCGGCAATTAAGTACAACAAATGAAGCTGTATGTTTTATAATTTACTGATTAAATAATGATTGCTGAAATGACCGATTCGAAAATGAATCAAATGAACAATTTGGTGCCGATATTGATTTATGGTAATGGAACATTACAGCCTGAAATCAATTAAGATGAATCAATATTTTGCCACTGTAAAGGTATCTTTGGAAGATTTTTTCACAGAAGCAGGTGACATCCTTCTTTTCGCCGGAGATACCATCCGCGCATTTTTTAAGACTCCATTTGAACATAAGGAGCTGCTTAAGCAAGCTTATTTCATAGGGAATAAAACCTTACCTTTAATAACCATAACAGGTTTTATCATGGGACTGGTGCTCACAATGCAGTCACGTCCGGTTTTGGTTGAGTTTGGTGCACAATCGATGTTACCGGGAATGATTGCCATTTCCCTGGTAAGGGAAATAGGGCCGGTACTTACCGCACTGCTTTGTGCCGGTAAAGTCAGTTCTGGAATAGGTGCTGAACTGGGTGCAATGAAAGTCACCGAGCAGCTTGATGCCATGGAGGTTTCGGCTACCAAACCGCTAAAATTTGTTGTTGCTACAAGGGTGCTGGCCACAACCCTGCTGGTACCTGTACTGGTTATATATGCAGATGCAGTTGGACTTATAGGAACTTTTTTTGCAGTAACTATGTACGAACAGATTTCCTTTTCACTTTTCTTCACACAGGCCTTCGATTCATTGGGTTTTGCTGACCTGATTCCTGCCACCATTAAAACATTTTTCTTTGGCTTTTTTATTGGATTGATTGGCTGCTATAAAGGCTATACAACCCAACACGGCACCGAATCGGTAGGATTAGCAGCCAATTCAGCAGTGGTTACGGCATCATTGGTGATATTTATTATTGATTTGCTTGCAGTACAGGTAACAAGTTTAATCTTCAGGTCATAATTAAGGAGCAATGGAAAAAGTAATAGAAATCAGAAACCTGAAAAAGTCGTTTGGAGAGAAGGAAGTGTTAAAAGGCATCGATTTGGATCTTAGCCGTGGTGAGAATATTGCGGTTCTGGGTGGGTCGGGCAGTGGCAAATCGGTTCTGATAAAATGTGTTGTGGGGTTGATAAAACCGGATTCAGGCACAATAAAAGTACTGAATCATAACCTGAAGGATTTGGATAGAAATGAGCTGGATGAGTTGCGTCAAAAAGTAGGATACCTTTTTCAGGGTGGTGCTTTATACGACTCTATGACGGTAAGAAAAAACCTTGAGTTCCCGGTCCGTCGCACACAAATTTCAAAAAATAAAAAAGAAGTGGATGATATGGTACATGAAGTGCTCCAAAGCGTCGGATTACTTGATGCCATTGACAAGATGCCGGCCGAATTATCGGGAGGAATGAAAAAAAGGGTGGGTTTGGCAAGAACGCTGATATTAAAACCCGAAATCATTCTGTATGATGAACCTACGACCGGTCTGGACCCAGTAACTTCGGGTGAAATAAGTGAATTGATACTTAAAATTCAGGAAAAATATAACACCTCATCAATAATAATAACTCACGATATGAAGTGTGCAAAACTAACGGCAAACCATTTAAAACTGATTGTTGACGGAGCAATCTATGCCCAGGGTACATTTGATGAGTTAAGAACAAGTGATGATCAAAAAGTAAATGCATATTTCAATTAAAACACAATACCATGGAAACATCAAAAAAGCGTTCATTAAAACTTGGATTAATGGTAGTTGTAGGAATTGTTTTATTTAGCCTGGCTATATATTATCTGGGTAGCCAGCAGAATCTTTTTTCCTCAACAATAACGCTAAAGAGCTATTTTAATAATGTATCAGGATTAATCGAGGGAAATAAGGTACGTTATTCAGGAATTACTGTTGGATACGTTTCGCATATAGAAATTATTGAAGATACCACAGTGCTGGTTGAAATGTCGGTTGAAAAAGGCATCAGCAGGTTCATCCGGACCGATTCGAGAGCTGAGATTGCCAATGATGGGTTAATGGGAAGTAAAATTCTTAATATATATCCCGGTTCATCAAATGCAGAGCAGGTTGAAAACAATGACTTCATTAAATCTCAACCGTCTGTAAATATTTATGATGTAATTGAAGATGCACAAAAGATCATAAACGACGGCCAGCTTACTATTGACAATATATTGGAAATAAGCAGAAAAATAAATAATGGGGAGGGTGACCTGGCCCGTCTTCTGAACGATAATACAATAACTTCAAAATTAAGCCGGACAGGAGATGAAGCCTTGGCCGCTGCCAGAAAAACAAATGAATTGATAAATAAAATCAATTCCGGAGAAGGAGATTTAGGCCGCCTGGTTAACGATACTGTTGTAACCGGGGAATTAAGCCGGATAATGGGAAATATAGAAGAGGTAACAACCAAATCGAATGCTGTGGCAGATGAACTCCTCCAATTCAGCACGCAGCTAAATGAAGGAGATGGATTGATAAACCGTTTAGTATACGATACCCAAATTGCCAATAGGATTGACACCACCCTGGCTAATGCGAACCGGGGAATCGATAAGGCAGTCAATGCCGCTGAAACAGTTGAAAAAAGCTGGCTGTTGAACCTTTTTTCCGGAAACAAGTAAAGCAGAAATAATATTTGCAAAAAAATAATTACTCAAGGAACTTTTTGCGTAAAGAGGCCACCTGTTTATCATTTATTGGAATTAAACTCCCCAACGAGGTTCCCATCGTGAGTGATTTGGCACTGAATTCAGCAACTTCAAGACGGTCGAATGTACCAAGAAGCTTATCACCTGTAACCAATACAGAATCGTTGTTGATGATTACTGCCGGCGTATTCTTCGATAGCAGGTTTAAAATGGATTCCTCCCCTGCAAAATGAGAACCAAACGGAAGATTTGGGACATCCTGCAGAAAAATCCAGCTCTCAGGAATGGTACGTACATCAAGCTTTTCATGTGTCACGCTGTACGCCATAAGGTAAGGCGTCTGAGTCAGGATAATGGAATTGATTTCCGGGTTTCGTTTATAGATTTCCTGATGCAGCCAGGTAACCCTGCTTGGCACTTTCCCCGGCTCACGATTTCCATCTTTAATCTGTACGATGTCATAGTTCTGGATGTTCCATCTTGCCACATCAGTAGGTGTTATCAAAAAATCATTACCCCTCCATCTTACCGAAACGGTTCCATAGGAGCTAATCATCAGTCCCTGATTACATGCACGATGCACAATTCGCTTTATCTCTTCACGTAAAGCCCTTTCATCGGATGGATGTTCAACCTGCTTCATTTCCGGAAGCAGCCGGGGTATCTGGTTTTCGAATTCTTCAATTTGGTGGTCTGTCAGGTAATGGGGGGTTCCAATGGTATTGCCGTAAATGATTGTCCGGCAGCAAAACTCGAGGGTTTCGAACCGCTGAAAAGCATCAAGCAGGTCAGTACCGCCCACAACTGTACCATGATTTTCCATAATTACTGCACTGTATCCTTTTACAAACTCATCGGAAATCACCTGCCCCAACGCTTCACTTCCCGGTAATTCGTAGGCTGCATATCCGATTTCACCGCAAACATATTTTGCCTGTGGAATAATGTTGGCATCGGGAATCTGACGCACAATGCTAAAAGAAACCAATGCCGGGGGATGAGCATGAACAATGGCTTTAATATCAGGTCGCTTGTCGTAAACCGCCTTATGAAAAGGGTATTCCGAAGAGGGTTTATGCCTTCCCTCGATGGTTCCGTCCCTGCGCACCACCACAACGTCGGAAGGACGCAGTGACCCTTTATCAATGGCAGAAGGAGTCACCCATATATCCCCCTGCTCATCCATTATGGAAACATTCCCACCTGATGTAGTGGTAAGCCCGCTGCGATAAATCTTATCGATTATCATAGATATCTGATCCCGGGGGTGCATTAGGTTGGTATCGAGCTTTTTCATTTTGATTTCAACTTTAAGTTACTGTGAATAAATCATCCTGTTAAGAAACGGCTCAATTTTTATCTGTCGCTATTTTTCGCCGATTGAAATTACAAAAGATTTGGCAAAAAAACTGAAGCTTTAAGCATATGAATGCAAATTAACCTTCAGGGAAAAAAGGAGTATGAATGGTCCAAAAAATGATAATATAACTGCTGTAAATATTACTGACCAAAAATCATCTTTTATAATTATTTCAAAAAAGCTTTCACTACCATAACCTCATTATCGGTTTCATTAATAATTTTATACGATTTTGCTGCTGCCGGAACTACAAAGGTTTCTGCATAATTGTACCGTTGTTTCATTCCGTAATATGTTTCCACAATAACACTTGTTCCTTCAACCAAAGACAACACATGGCATTTATTTTCAGTGCTTACAACCACCTGCGATTTGAACCGGTAGCGGTGAACATCATAAGAGTGCTTTTCATGCGTGGGCAGGTGATAAAGCTTCCAGTCATTCCCCTCCTGAAGCAGATACGGTTTAGAAATCAGGTTTTCTTCAACATACTTTCCTTTTCTTTCGAAATAAAGGTTATCCATACCACGTGAAATATTCAGCGGCCGCAGATTACCGTTAAGGTCGGGTCGCACCCAGTCGTACATTTTAAATGTGAAAATATAGGGTGTGGTGCTTATTTCCAGTACCAGGTTGTTTATGCCTGCTCCATGAATCGTTCCGGGCGGAATTAAAAACAGGTCATGCTTGTGCGATGGATGCACCTGCACATATTTGGTGATATCAATGGCCTTTTTGTTCTCAAAACTATACCTGAGATCCTTTTCAAATTCTTCAGGTATTATATCCTCCTGAAACCCCAGGTAACAGGTGGCATCATCAGCTGCATCCAGAATGTAATACGTTTCCTCCTGGGTGAAATTCTCTCCGAAATGTTTGTTTATGTATTCAGGTCTCGGGTGGCACTGCACTGAAAGGTTTCCGCCGCTGAACGTATCCAGAAAGTCGAACCGGATGGGAAACTCATTTCCAAATTTACCGGCATGTTCTCCCAGTACTGCTTTACTTTCATGAAACATGAGCATATCAAATGACACTTCAATGATGTGACCGCTGCTTTCGAGAACAAGTCCATTTTCAGGAACAATCAGTTCAAAGGACCAGGCATAATTTGGAACATCAGCATTTAGGCCTGAAATCTTTTCTTTTATCCATTCTCCTCCCCATGCACCGGGTTCAAACCAGGGCCTTACGCGAAATGCATTCCTGCTCATACCTGTTAATGCTTCACGTAAGTCATTTCCATTCATCCAGGTTGGTTCTCCGGGGCGTTGACCATCAATAACGATATCAATACCGGGCAACAGCTTCTTCTTGTGGCGGTTTAAAACCACCCAATCCACAAAATAATACCGTTTGTACATTTGCTTGTATTCGGTGTGCTTTTGTGCACCAAGATTGTTGATGGAATTAGCCCTTGCCCTAAACTGCAGCTCATTTTTAGGCAAATCAATGTATATCAGTCTGCCTTGCCAACCTGTAAGTGCTGCACCGGCACCTATAACAACAGACACATCAGCAGAAACATCCGGTTGTATCTGTTCAAGTTTATGTCTGCTGTAAAAATCCTCTAAATCCAGGTTTGCACGTGTTCCAAAAAGCGGATCGTCGCCTCCCAAAAAGGGCGATACCATTTTATCAATTTCTGCTTCTTCTTTTAAAGCTGTATCAATTGAATACCATGAAACTTTTACTCCTAACCGGATAAATTCAACATTCAGCTTTTCCTGGAAATCATTAAAAAAAACTCCTACGTAACCATCAATTATCAGCACTTTTTCATGCATCAGCTCCCTTGCCAGCGATACATAACCTAATGATATCTTTCCATCACCTATATTGAAAGCCGGGTAGATGTCATACACCCCAATTTCAGTCTTCTCTTTATTTGCCGGCATCAGGTACTGCGCCGAATTCCTCCACTTCTGCATATCTGTTAATTTGTTATTGCTCATCAGCCCATTCCTCAAACATTTTTATAGCCGTATATAATACTCCTGCTGAACCCCTAAAGGTACCCGACCCCCGTGGTTCATTATCTACCGAATACCATTCATAAAATCCGTCGTTTGCCTTAACCCTTTCCACCATGGGTTGCATTTCACGGTATGCTTCTTCCACAAAACCGTTTCTTATCAACTGCTGAATCATCCGGGCGCCAAACCATGTCCAGTCTCCCCCATTCTGATACCCGTACGGATACATTCCCTTACCCATAAAAAATCCTTCAGGATAAGGCGGATACATAGTTAATCCTATAGAAGCAGCACCTGAAGCCTCGACATTCTCCACCATTTTTTGTAATGATACCTCAATTTCTTCTTTTGACAAAAGGTCTGCTTCAATGGCAACAGCCGTTCCTCCATGGTAAAATATCTGATTCTCATTAAAATCATCGGGAAATGGTGAGCCATCAAGATACACATGAGGAATAAACTTTTGGTTTTTTTCATCCCACAAATGCTTCCGGCTATTTGCTGCAATTTCATCGCGTACTGTTTGCCACTTTTCTTTTTTTGCTGGAACCATTTCAATAAAATTATCGAGAGCAATGAGGAACATAGCATTATCATAAATATCTATGGCATAATGAGTATCCTCTGTAAGGAATACACCCCATTCATGTTCGGGTTGTACATCGCCCCAGTCGGCAGTGGTAGCACCATATACTAAACCGTATTTATCGCTGTATCGATGGTTTAAAAGAAATTCCATTGACCATTCCAGGCGTTCTGCCACCGTTTTATCCCCTACCTTTTCATCCAGAACCTCTGAATCTCCGGTAAGTGAAATGTATTTATAAAACGACTGTATCAAAGATGATTCCTGGTCGGTTTCAACTGTATTTTTATGCCCGGCATAACGGGGCTCAAGATCCGAATAGATGTAGTCGTAACCACCGGATGTAACCTTCTCCTTTGGAATAAATCCATCAATGATGTTACCGTCATCGCCTTGCATCCGCAGAAAAACCAGAAGGTTCTCCTTCAATGCCTCCGGTTCAAAAACCTGAGCCGACAATTCTATAAAAGTATTGTAATCACGAATCCACACTTCACCGTAAGAATCACCGGCATTAAAACCCGATTTAACAATTTCCAGCCCTTTGTCTTTTACAAAGCTGAAATATTCATTGGAATTTATCTTTTCAGCAAGTTCGCTGTCATTTTGATTAACGTCAGGAACTCTAAAGGCTAAAAAAACTAAGGCCATTAAAATAAATAATTTGTAATTTTTCATTTCTATTCTTATTCGTTATAAAACCAACTCATTAGCAGTAACTACACAAAAGCTCCATATAACTTCCAGTTAATTTATTCTTATAACAGTTGTATTCATAAGTTTATTCCACTCAATCATTTCTACAACAAATGGAACTAAAAATTTCCATTCAACACTAAAAAGGATATTTAATTTTCTGCATCGAATTCAATTAAGTACTACTTATAAAAGCGTTACTTCCTTATCCTTCAATATATTATCAGTTATTTAATCAATACTTTTGTCATCCCGGTTTGTAATCCTTTGAAGTTTAGCAGCACCCAATTCAATCTCAGGTGCAAAATTTTCTCCGGTCATATATTTTTTTAAGCTAAACAATAATTGACGTGCTTCCGGACGGTTTTCCAGATTATTTATCAGATCAGTTCCGCTTACCAATAGCTTTCCATCCCCGACTTTTGCTTCAAACAATAAGGCAAGGCTACGGTTTGTTACCCAATCATCGATGATGCGGACAATAGGTTTCAGTTCGTACGACAGTGAATCAAGCTGAACAGCGTCGGCATGACTCATGGCATCCCACCATTGCCAGTTGGAATGGTATTCCGTAGGAAAATATTCCAGTGCCGGATGTGACGGATTGCATAAAATCCCCAGCGTATGAGGCTTCTGGTTATTTGTCCATGCCGTATTCCAGAAAATGCTAGAAAAACCAACACCCACCTGACCTCCCATATCGGGAGCCACTTTACCTTTTCCAAGGCTAAGCAAAACTTTTCCACCCTCTTCCAGATGTTTCAGTACTGCCTGGTCCATAGTCTCTGCTATCTTAATATCACCTGATTCCACTTCCTGGTTCACGGGATAAACCCAAATGTCCCAGGAATTGGAAAAATCACCTGTTTCAACATTCATAGTCAATTTACGAGGGCGATTTTCTTCCTGAAAGGTATAAGTTACCTCTCCCAGTGAAACAGCATTCCCAATTTCAATATCCTGCTGTTCCAATTTTCCGTTAGCTATTACCTCATTATCCTGAACAATGCTCCATTCAGGACTGACAGCTTTTATTGGCTGCTGACCAAAATGAGCAACTTCAATTCCGGCATTCAGTACCTCACCCTCTGTAAAAATCCTTTTTTCAAGGCGTGCCAAAGGTACAGTAGAGTTGCAAAAACGACTGTATTCTGCCGGTGTAACATATCCTTTTTCTTCCCAGAAAGGATCAAGAACACCAACAAGCGCAGTTCCCTGTCCGGGAAAATCATGTAAATCGAGCAGCTGAAAACCGGCAAATCCGGGAGTGCGAAGTGCTGCTTCAATATCGGCCTTATAGCACAATACCTGCAGTTTACCTGAAGCCAGCAAAAAGCTGTCGGCAAGGTGCCCCATATGATGAGCATTAAGACTTTCACGAAACAATTCAAAGTTTTTAGGCTTCAAAACACCTGTATATTTTTCAATCTCCCTGAAATTGGGATAAACACACCATTGCCCTATCTCATGACTGACAACAGGAACACCATCTCCGGGAACTTTATTGCGCCAGTCGTAATCGGTTTTTGGAGGTTCAGCATTAATAATGCTGTTCAATTCTTGTCCCCAACCCTGTATTCTGGGTTCCGGAATGTTATGAAACTGATTGGCTTCAATGACCGGCCATCCTGCAGCACTGGTATAAATTCTTCGGGGATCATTTTCTTTCCAGTAGTTAACAAACTCTGTAAGATATTCCCTGTAATTTGGTCCTCCCGGTTCGTTCCCATAGGCCATCATAACAAATGAGGGGTGATTTCCATATTCCTTTATGATGTGCCGGCTTTCATCCCATATGTATTGATCTACAGGCAATCCGCTTCCCAATTGTGTGCTTTGATTGGCCCATGAAGAACATTCAACCTGCAGGTAAATACCCATCCGGTCAGCTGCTTCAAATGCAGCCTCAGGGGGGCACCATGAATGGAAACGTACATGATTCAAACCATGTGCTTTTACAGCCTTATACACCTTTTCCCATTCGTCGGTATTGGTTGGAGGATATCCTGTCAAGGGAAAAATGGCACATTCAAGTGTGCCTCGCAGGAATACAGGGCGCTCATTAATGCTGAAACGGGTACCTTTGACCTTGAAATCACGGAAGCCAAAATCTTCAGTCATATCATCAGAACCCGATTCTGAATTAAGCTTAAGCACCAGCTGATAAACGTTCGGGTCAAATTCATCCCAAAGCAATACATCTGTATCCATTGGGTAATCAATTTCAATCAGGTTTTCCCCCGGAGAAACTGTAAATTCATATGCTTCCTGTGCCGATTGTTCACCGGTGCTTTTTAATTCTGTATAAACAGGAATATTAATTGTTGCTTCATGCGATGAAGTATTAACAACCGTAGCTTGAATTGCAACTTTATTCTCAGAGACATCAGGAAAAACAGCGACATTGTCAAAATAAACTTCGTTCCTTACTGAAATCGACAACTCCCCCACTACACCGTTCCAGTTCGATTGTGTATGGTCAGTAATACTGTGTGAATTCTCCCCTACATCAATGTCTTTTATTCGGTTATCAATGCGTAAAGTGATGGTATTTTCACCCGTTTTTATGAATTCTGAAATGTCGAAGATGTGTGGTGTTGATAAACTGTTTTTCAATCCTGCCTGAATGCCGTTAATCCATACTGTGGATTCCCAGTGTGGTCTTTCCAGTTTAAGCAATACAGGCTTTCCAATCCAGTTTTCAGGAATTTGCACTTTTTTACGGTACCAGGCTGCCCCGGTATATTTCTTTTCCGGCTGAAGCCAGTAAGGGAAACGTATGTTTGCTGAATCATGATACGGAGCGTAATTTGGATGGTTATACCATTGAGGGTTCTGAACACCGCCTGTCCATTTCGTATCCAAAGTAATCCGATAGCCTTTCCCGTTTTCAACCATTGACCCCGGAAGCTTAACCGATTCCCCGAGTGATTGATTAAACCATTCCTCTGACTCCCCAACGTCATTGTTGTCGATTCGGAACTCCCACTCTCCCGATAAATCAATTGAAGAATTATCGGTTCTACTGCAGCTGTAAACCAAGCACAATCCAACCAAGATTATGAACTTTATAAATACCATTTTAGCATAATTTAGTAAAATAAAATTAACTGATTTTTTCGAGAAGAATTCTTTTGATTTATTATTAATTCAATTCAGCAATAAATAATACCTTTAACCGAACCTCATAAAATATCCAGTCAACAAAAGTATCGAAAGTTCATTGCAGGCTTACCAATCTTTTATTTTTCATCTGATTTAATAAAGCCTCAAGAGTTATTGCAATAAATTTTGTTGTTTTGGTTGAAATAATTAGCTTTGCACACCAATTTTCCAAAAAGGGAAAAAGCCCGGGTGGCGGAATAGGTAGACGCGCTGGATTCAAAATCCAGTTCCGGCAACGGAGTGGGGGTTCGATTCCCCCCCCGGGTACAATAAGAGCCTGACAGCTTAATAGTTGTCGGGCTTTTTCTTTTTCTGGCAGCCCGGCTGACGGGTGGCGGAATTGGTAGACGCGTCCCGATTTAAATCGGGATTCCGGCAACGGAGTGGGGGTTCGATTCCCCCCCGGGTACGATAAGAGCCTGACAGCTTAATAGTTGTCGGGCTTTTTCTTTTTCTGGCAGCCCGGCTGACGGGTGGCGGAATTGGTAGACGCGTCCCGATTTAAATCGGGATTCCGGCAACGGAGTGGGGGTTCGATTCCCCCCCCGGGTACAATAAGAGTCTGACAGCTTTTTAGTTGTCGGGCTTTTTCTTTTTCTGGCAGCCCGGCTGACGGGTGGCGGAATTGGTAGACGCGTCCCGATTCAAATCGGGATTCCGGCAACGGAGTGGGGGTTCGATTCCCCCCCCGGGTACAACAAAAGCCTGACAGCTTAGTAGTTGTCTGGCTTTTTCTTTTCTATCACAGCTCATCAGGAAAATCTCTCATTTTCTGTTTATCCTTTTTTTGTGGTGGTGGAATAAGTAGACGCGTCCCGATTTAAATCGGGATTCTGCAATCAGAGAGGAGGTTCGGTTCCCCCCCGGGTACAGTCAAGAATGACTCGCAAGTCAATTCCGGATAAGGTCATTTAGTTTCACGAAAAAAGTTTCTAATTGAAATTTATGCAGAAGCCATGCGGGTGGCTATGTTTTTCTGTGAAAGACAAAAAAAATAACAGCCTTACCAATAAAGTAACTGAATTTAAACCCCGTATAATTAGTTACTCTCGATTATATTATGTTACTTTATAAAAGAGAGATGTTAATTCCCATTTGGAAAATTGTCTTAATATCACTGGTAATTTAATTTGTTGTGAACTTCTATTAGAAGATAAAAGCATTTAATAAGCACTAAGTTAAATTTACAGGCCCCTCTGTTTCGATAAAAAGTTTCCTAATCCCATAGAAGTTTATTGTCATAAAGATTTTCATCTTTTATGGGAGACATTTACATGTAGGAGTATAGATAAATTGAATTAAAAAAAGATGAAAGAAGTAAATGCAGGTCAACGGAAAAAAAATCACATGGATTCAGAATCAATTAAAGATAGTGTAACAAAAATTGAAATCAATCCAACTTTAGAAAAAGAACAATCCGAAACTAAAAAAGTAATGTCACCTCCAAATCCAGTTTCAATTCTTGTTGCCGATGATGATAAATTATATTTTGATTTAATTGAAACTATTTTGTTTCCATTTGACTTTAATATATTTCATGCTAATGATGGTCAGGAGGCAGTTAATATTTACCGGTCAAACAGTGACATTAAAGTAATCCTTATGGATATTCAAATGCCAAACATGGATGGCCTCACTGCAACTGAAGAAATTCGAAAAATAAATCCTGAAGTTCCCATTATTGCACAATCATCCTTTAGTTTTGATAGGGCAAAGGACAAAGCAATCAAATCTGGCTGTAATGAATTTCTATTAAAACCAGTTGATCCTGAGGCTTTAATTATGAAGATTGAAAACTACATGGATCAAAAAGATCAAAATCGAACGTCTTAAAATTATCTGGCTAAGCAGCTAAAAAAAATGTTACCTCAATAAAACCAACTGCTGTTGGTACATACAGAAGGGCAAGCGAATAGCTGCCCTTTTATTTTAAAGTAGACTGCATAAGGCCGTTTCTTCACTTCGCTCAACATTTAAACATAGTTTTTTAGGTGGGAACGTTGCAATTCTCATTAGTTTGGTACATCATCTTCACTTTGAGTATCATCTGTTTTTAAGATTGCTCTAATCCGATCAATATGAACCTGAGACATGTTTGCCCTTTCAAGGGCTGATTTAGAGCCAACACCTTCTTTTCCCCGCGCCATTTCAGTCAGCAGATTTTTACGTTCTTCGAACATCCGTAGTGCAGTCCACATCGTTTCTTCGATCTTTTTAGTCTGTTCAGCTAAAAGGGAAGCTGCCGTATAGGCGTGACCGGTATGGCAGCGGAACCGTGGGTTGATATCCTTTTCTACTTTCCATAAAACGCCACCGCAACCCGGACAGTTAAAAGGAACCTGACCACCCACTTTATTAACAGAAGACAAATCGCTCAAAACACGTTCGGCAATTGTAGCTTCTATTAAAACATCTTTGGGAACGGGTTTGTTTTTTCGTAATTTCTGTGGAATAATTTTGTATAGCAGGGCGCCCATTTCAGATATGGGCAGGCAATGATCTACCTCTACATTGTTCAGGGCATTTTTTGGCATAGCCGGATACTCTGCTTCATCAGGGTCCTGCACAATACATGTTCCTCCGCATCTTTTAATGGCTTTCATTCCTGCCGTTCCATCATCAAGATAACCAGTCAGCAATATCCCAATAACACCAGTTCCAAACCCTACGGCAGCAGACCGAAACAATGGATCAATAGCAGGACGATACCTGTTTTCCTGGGCTCCTTTGGTCACAAGCATTTTCAAATCTCCACCTATCATTAGGTGATGGTCAGATGGTGCCAGATACAGGTATCCTGGTTTCAGATTTTTTCCGTTTTCGGCATGTTGACATTTTAGGGTATTTAACTTGTTAAGCTCGTTTAAGAGTACATTTCCGGTAGCATCAGCAGAAATATGATGAACAACCAATACTGGCAGAGGGAAGTCATTAAGCAGTTGACGGATTAGTTGTTTTAATGCACTAAGCCCTCCTGCAGATGTGCCTATTACAACTACCTTGGAAATTTTATCAGGCTTATGGGTTTTACCAGTTTTCTTCATTTTTTAAGATTTTGATAGCACATCCTGTTCTAATTGTTAGAATCATTGACCTTGACTAAGATATACCTAACTTTATCTAAATTAAAAAAGATTTTTCAGTTTTTAATACAATCAAAACAATTAAGTGATGGTAATAAGTACACCATCTGCAGGACTGTCTGTGTGGAGATACTTGCTCATGACCTCTTGTAAGGTGCTAAGGCACCACTCGCTTGCAGACCCACCATTAAAAAACGAAGAAATTCATGACATGGACAATAATGAACAAACCAAAACTTTTTATTGATGCCGTAACTTTTGCAGTCTACGGTTATCATTTCCGAACAATTTATGGTTTAAGGCATGTAACAAAAAACAATAAAAATTGAAATAAATATTGCCATTCGATTCCCCCCGGGTACTGAATAAATGCAGGTCTTTAGCCTTGTACTCTTTCTTTTTTTTAGTAGATGCGTCCCGATCACCCGGGATTCCGGCAACAAAGTGGGGGGTTCGATTCCCCCCCGGGTACAGCAAAGGCCTGACAGCTGATTAGTTGTCGGGCCTTTGCATTTCTATCACAGTTCATCAGGCCAATGTCTCATTTTCTGATTACTCTTTTTTTGTGCTGGAGGAATTGGTAGACGTGTCCCGATTAAAATCGGTCCAGATCTATAGGGGTGACAACAGAATGGGGGTTCGATTCCCCCCGGATTTTAATTTATGCAAGTTGGAGGATTACTTTTTATGCGATATTAACCTAAAACATGGATAATAAATTAAGAGGTTTTAATAATTCATTCAGCTAATAATGTCGATTACATTCGACATATATTGCTTATATTTGTCGAATAAAGTCGACAACTATGGAGGTATTGTACGAATTTCAGGAGAATATATTACGTAATGTCAAAAATGATTTCCGACGATATCTGCACGAGCAGATAAACTGGAATCAAAGAATAATTGCAATTAAAGGTCCTCGTGGAGCAGGGAAAACCACACTTATGTTGCAACACCTAAAATATGATTTGGGATTACCTGATACAGCGTTGTACATTACTGCCGACCATACCTGGTTTTATAACCACACATTACTCGATACTGCAAATGATTGGTATAAACAAGGAGGAACTATTCTGATAATTGATGAAGTTCATAAGTATAAAAATTGGTCGGTTGAACTAAAAAATGTTTATGATGGACTACCGGAATTAAAAATCATTTTTTCTGCCTCCTCAGCACTGGACATCTATAGAGGTGAAGCAGATTTAAGCAGGAGAGTTGTGAGTTATACGTTGGCAGGATTATCATTCAGGGAATATTTGCAATTCGCCTACAATATCAGCTTTGATACAGTAACTATAAATGATATCTATAACAATCACCGGAATCTTAGTAGGGCAATAAATGAGAAACTTAGGCCTTTGCCGGCATTTCGTAAATATACAAAATTGGGTTATCTGCCAATTTTTTTTGAGGGAGAAGATACCTATCTGTTAAAACTTAATCAAGTAATAAATACAATTGTTGATACAGACCTGGCCTATATTGCCGCATACAATCCAGGAACCGCTGATAAGGTGAAGAAGTTATTGGTTGTAATCGCAGAATCAGTACCCTTTAAACCTAATATTGCTGCTCTGGCCAGAAAGTTGGATTTAAGCCGCGACAGTGTTTATCAATACATTTATCAACTTAGGGATGCCAGGTTACTTAACACATTGAGTTCCCAGGGTAAAGGTGTTTCTATATTGCAAAAACCTGATAAAATATATCTGGAAAACACGAATCTTGCATATGCCATAGGAAATAAGCCTGATGTTGGAAATATTCGTGAAACATTTGTATTTAATCAATTATATAATGCAGGGCTTAAAGTAAGCTCCCCCAAAGCCGGTGACTTTAATATCGAAAATTACACATTGGAGATTGGTGGAAAAAATAAAACCACTTCACAAGTGAAACATTTGGATAGTTACCTGATTGCAGCGGATGATATTGAAATTGGGATGGGAAAGAAAGCTCCCATTTGGTTGTTTGGTTTTTTGTACTAGGACAACAGGAGTGTTTATTTAGATAACATTACAGTTTGAATTAGATTTTAGCTTCGCCATTTTTGAACCATTTAATACTGAAGATGAATATTAACAGACTAAACCGAGACCTCTCATTTTACTTAAGAACAAAATATTTATACAAGAATATGACAAAATTTGTTCGATTTCCCCCCCAGGTACTGAAGGAGTGCAAAGCATAAAGAGAAGGAGTGCAAAGCATAAAGAGTATGTTTTTATTCTTGTTTAATGTTGCTTTTAGTGAAGTGGATCTTAAAATACTTGTTTCAAAAAAAATACCGGTGCATATGCCATTCCAATGAAATTTATACCGGCATTACCCGATTCAATTTCTATATTTGCAGTAAACATCCGGTTATGGAAAAAAACGATACCAAACTCCGTGAACACCTTGCAAATGAACGTACCTTCCTGGCATGGATCAGAACCGCTGTAGCTTTAATAGGCCTCGGTTTCATAATTGTTAAGTTTGCAGTATTCTTAAAGGAAGTATCCATTATTTTTCAGGATCAGGCAGTACCGCAAACGGAAGGATTTTCATCGGCCATAGGTATTGTTATCGTTGCCTTCGGTGTGGGCATTTCCCCTTTTGCTTTCTATCAGTATAAAAAGGTAGAAAAGCAAATTAACAAACAATCATACAGATCTTCATCCATGCTTTCAGCACTTCTTACAATGGCTATAATTGCCGGTGGAATATTGCTGATCATAAACTTGCTGACCAACCTCAACTTTTAAAGAAGAAAAGGGAAAATGAGTATTTTCAACCGGTTTTGCTACATTAGCTCAATTAAATGATTAAAAAATGAACCGGCAATCTGATCAGGAACTGTTTGAACAGATAAAAAAAGGCAACAGGAGGGCATTTGAGGCCATTTTCCGGGCTTATTACCCTTTTCTATGCATGTATTGCACCCAACTGCTCAAAGACCCCTCAGCAGCCGAAGAAATCGTTCAGGAGCTTTTTGTAAACCTTTGGGAAAAAAAAGAAAACATCACCATCGACTCCTCCTTTAAAAGTTACCTGTACCGATCAGCAAAAAACAAATGCCTGAATTATGTGCGGCATTCAAAAGTAAAAGAGGAATATTTTCGCGTCGTTCAGTCGGAACAAAACGATCATTCAGAAGATTTTGAATCGCATGCCGAATTGATGCAGAAAATTGAAGAAAGCATCGATTCTCTTCCGGAAAAGAGAAAAGAAATATTCGTGCTCAGTCGACAGGAGGGGCTTAAATACAAAGAAATAGCCGCCCGTTTAAATATTTCTATAAAAACTGTTGAGACACAAATGGGCCTGGCCATTAAATCTTTACGGGAAATGCTAAGGGATTTTCTTCCTTTATTTTTACTCTAATCTAAAAAAAAATTACACCCTTCATTCAGGGTAAAACAAATCACATTTGTCATAATTACAGATGAAAGCAAATAATTCCATAGAAAAACCGGATTGGTCGCTCATGGGCAGGTATCTGTCGGGCGAAACCAATGCCACTGAAACCGAAAAAGTGGAACAGTGGGCCGCTGCTTCCGGGCAGAATCAAAAAGAACTGGAACAGCACAGGATTCTTTTAAACAAAACAGACGAATTCTTCGGGATAAAAAATTTCGATACCGATAAAGCCTGGAACAATGTTCACCATAAAATAGCTTCAGCAGAACAACCGGGCAGATTTACAATTTTCAGGAAGAAAACTTCAGCAGCAGTTTATAAATATGCTGCAATCCTTCTGGTTGCGGTACTGCTGGCCTCAACAGGATATTACCTGGTTAAAACCCAGCTGAATCCGATTTATGCTGAAGTTATTGTCAATGAAAATCAGTCGGCAAAAGAAGTTATACTCCCTGATGGTTCAACGGTGACCTTAAACAGCAATTCAAGTTTAGAGTATCCTAAAAAGTTTAACGATCAGATGCGGGAAGTAACAGTTACAGGTGAAGCATTTTTTGATGTTACCCCGGACCCGGAGCGGCCATTTATTATAACTGCCGGAGATGCCAGGGTGAAAGTTCTGGGTACATCGTTTAATGTTAATGCATACCCTGAAGCCGAATCTGTTGAAGTAACTGTAGAATCAGGCATTGTACAGGTAGTTTGCTGTGAAGGTGAAAACAGCAATGAAGCAGTTGAAATTATGCTGAATGCCGGAGAAAAAGGCACATTACATAACGGCAGTAAAAAGCTTGAAAAAACCAGAAATACAGATCCCAATTATATAGCCTGGAAAACGCATAACCTTACGTTTGAAAAAACACGTTTATCTGAGGTAATAAAATACCTGAATAAAGTCTATCATATTGATGTTCATCTTGAAAGTAAAGAACTGGAAAACCTGATGTTAACAGCTCAGTTTGAAGAAAAATCTTCTGATTTTATTCTGGATGTCATCAGATTAACTTTTGATCTTGATTTGAAACAGGAAAATGGTGTATACCTGCTTTCCGGTAGTACAACATTAAACAAATAGAATTAAAAGTCATGAAAACAATTAAAAAAACAATCGGAATGGCAATTGCACTGGCGGTAATGTTTATCGTTTTTTCGCCACAAGCAGCACTTGCCCAGCAGCCTGATAATCAGGCATTGGATCAGAACATCAGCATTTATGCTGAAGACGAACCCTTATCGAATATCATCGAGAAGATATGTAACTATCTGAACATCGATTACTCCTACAATGCCAGTATTGTTGAAGGCAAAAAAGTTAGTCTGAACGTCTCAAACAAGCCCATTAAATTTGTGCTTGATAAGTTGATGAAGGACTTTTACCTCTTGTTTGAGATTGAAGACAACCTTCTTGTTGTAAGAGACTATGTCCCTCTTGATGAGAGCATGGACAATACCAGCCAGTTTCAAAGTGCTAACCGTGGTTTTCTTTTCGACAACCCACGCGACAAATCCATTACAATCGATTTCAAGTCGGCGAGTAATCTTATAATTATACCGGTAACAGTCAATGAATCCGATACACTGAATTTCATCCTGTCAACCGGGGTTAAAGTCCCGATAATTACCGAGTTGCCGTTTGTAAAAAAACTTAACCTTAATTATATGATGCCGGTTAAGATCGACGGTCTGGAAGATGGAGAAGGACTGACAGCCTACCGCTCCGCCAACAATAACATTAAGCTCGACGAGCTGACTGCCTGGAACCAGGAAGTGCAAATGGTTATTGATGAAAACTTTCAGATTTCACATATTCTTGGAGTGCCTGTACATGGTCTGATTGGATTCAATCTTTTTAAAGACTATATTGTAGAAATTGATTACAATTCCGAAAAACTAACCCTACACCGTCCGGAACATTACAGGTACCGTGACCGTAAGAAAGACATTATTTTGCCGCTGCACCTTGAAGGGAATAAACCATTTGTTCGCAGCAGGATTGTTACCGACGAACTGGAGGAAGTTCCGGTTAAACTGCTTGTTGATACCGGAGCCAGCGATGCAATCTGGCTGTCGACAAATTCGGATGATCGGATAAATCTTCCGCAAAGGCACATCGAAACCTTCCTTGGTGCAGGGCTGAGTGGTGATATATTTGGTATCAAAGGTCGGCTGGACGGCATTTGGGTTGGCCCGCTGGTTCTGCCCGAACCTATTGTTTCATTCCCAAGTTCTGAACTGATTGATCAGCTTATTACATCAAACAACCGCAACGGAACACTGGGAGCAGAAATCCTCAGAAGGTTTGATGTTACCATCGACTACCGCAACAGCAGGCTAACTTTAAGGCCTACCTACAAGTTAAAAGATGAATTCAATTATAACATGAGCGGAATGGAAGTTATTAACCCGATGCCCGGCCTGCCCATTTTCACAATAAGCAACATTCGTGAAAATTCACCTGCATACTTCGCCGGACTAAGAGAAAATGACCAGATTCTTACGCTAAACAGCAGCCATCATAAATCACTTGAGCTGAACGATATCAACCTCTTGTTGCAAAGCAAGGAAGATAAAAAAATCAAGGTTAAGGTATTACGTGGTGGTGAAGAGTATAAAACCTCGTTTTTCCTGAAAAAAGTATTTTAATGCGTCTCAAAGCCGTAATCACATTCATAGCTATCCTGTTGTACTGTCTTCCTTCGCGAGGACAGCAACAGGATGGTTCTGTTTTTGAGCGGCGCATTACTATACATGCCCAAAATCAGCCGCTTTCAGTTATTCTTGACCAAATCAGCTGGCAGGCAAAGGTTTATTTCTCCTATGATGCATCTTCAGTTGAAGCGGCTGAAACACATTCCATAGCTGTTATTGACAAATCATTGTATTCAATATTAAACCAACTGTTTAATCAACAGGAGTATATTTTTAAAGAACGTGAAAACCAAATCATTATCCTTAAAAAACATACAAATGATAAGCTTTCAGCCAATACCGATTCAATTCCGGTGAAATATTTTTTTCTTACCGGTAAAATCCTTGACCGCCGAAAAGAAAATCCCGTTTCCTATGCATCAGTATCGGTAAAAAATAAACCCATTGGCACCATCACCAATTTGGATGGCGACTTTCTGCTAAAAATTCATCCAAAATACATTAACGACACGCTAATTATTTCCAGCATGGGTTTTGCACAGGTTTTTATACCTGCCCATAAATTGCTCGATGAGGATTTAATAGTAATGGATCCTGTTTCCATTCGAATTCGCGAAGTTAAAGTGACGGCCATTACTCCGGAACAATTGCTTAAAAATGTGCGGGCAAACCTCGAAAACAACTATTCCCCGTACAACAAATTAATGAACGCTTTTTACAGGGAAACAGTGAAACAGGATGACCGGTACATCAACGTCTCCGAAGCTGTAATTGAAATCCTCAAGGCGCCTTACAACTCCTCGCGAAGTGATCTTTCCCGTTTGATTAAAGGCAGGCAAAGCCCCGATGTGCAACCCTTTAAATGGCTGAATTTTAAATTGCAGGGAGGCCCCTTTACCATCACACAACTCGATGTTGTTAAAACAATGGAATCGTTTATTCATGAAAGCCACGAGCACCAATATGAATATAAAATTTCGAATGTTATCTGGTACAATGACAATCCGGTTTATATACTTGAATTTGAACCTGTCAGTGGTCTTGACTTTCATGGCTTCGTCGGTGAACTGTTTGTTCACCGTGAAACCTTTGCCATCGTACATGCCCGGTTCGGATTCGACCGTTATGGATTGAAAAAAGCAACTCCCATACTTATAAAACATACTCCTCCCGGAGTTAAAGCAAGGCCATCGTTTGTTGAATACCAGGTCAGTTATCAAAAATATCAGGGAAAGTGGCAACTGGCAACTGCCCGGGCCAGTGTAAAATTTAAGATTCGAAGCCGCCGCGATAAAATTAACTCTGAATTTCACAGTGTTTCCGATCTCCTGGTTACCAACATCCATTCCACTGAGCTTAAACGGTTCCGGCGCAGTGAATCGTTCTCCTACCGAGATATCTTCGCTGAAATGATCAACAATTATGACCCTGACTTTTGGGAAAACTACAACATCATAAAGCCCGATGAAGATCTTCGCAATGCGGTGCAAAAACTCACTGCCGATACCCAATGACTCGTTTTCAATTTAAAAGTCAGGCACAGGCAAACCATTGGTATTAAAGGCACCCGAAAGATTTGCCTGTTGTTACAAATGGTCTCCCGGAATCCTAAAACTTCTTATTCAAACAATTTTAGCTAATTTTGAAGAAATTTTTAAGAAAGCCCGATACAATGGAACAGTTCAGTACAAGACAAAATAAGGTTTCACGTTTAGTTCAGCGTGAAATGTCAGATATTCTCCTGCAACTAACCAAATCAAAATACCAGGGAAAGCTTATCAGTGTTACCATAGTAAGGGTTACTAAGGATATGGGCCTGGCACGCATCTACCTGAGCATTTACCCGTCACAGTTTGCAAAGGAAATATTAAGTGAAATTCAGCTTCACAGCAAGGTAATAAGAGGAGAACTTGGCAGGAGAATAGGCAAGGTGGTACGCGTTATCCCTGAGTTGGAATTCTATATTGATGACAGTCTTGACTACATCGAACGTATCGACGATCTTCTTAAAAAATAAATAATCATCCTGCACGTTCTTAAAATTAAAAATTGAATCTGCCATTGTTCATAGCGCTCAGGTATTTGTTTTCGAAAAAAAAACAAAATATCATCAACATCATTTCCGGTATTTCCGTAGCGGGAATTATTGTTGGAACCATGGCCCTTGTAATCGTTCTTTCAGTTTTCAATGGCTTTAACAATCTGATTGAAAGCCTTTTCAGCAACTTTGATCCGGATTTTAAAATTACCGCCACACGTGGTAAAATGTTTACAACCACGGAAGATGAATTCGAAAAAATTAAAAATCTTCCCGAAGTGGTTCATTATGCTGAAGTTATAGAAGAGGTTGCTCTTTTGAAGTACAATACCCAGCAATATGTTGCCACCCTGAAAGGGGTGCCTGACAATTATGCCAGCTATACCAATATCGACACCCTTATAGTTGACGGATCATTCATGCTTGAGGAACAAAGTATGCATTATGCCATAGTAGGGCAGGGGGTGGCTTATAACCTCGGATTAGGCCTTTCCTTTGTAGATCCTATCCGCGTGTTTGTACCAAAAAAAGGAAACCAGACATCAGTTAATCCGGCACGCGCACTGAATTTTGATTACATCTTTCCCTCCGGAGTATTCTCTGTTCTCGAAGAAATTGATTCCCGTTATATGATTGTGCCCTTTGATTTTGCTGCCCGCCTTTTTGAAACCGAAGGGCAGGTTTCAGCAATTGAACTGGGTATTGATAAAACTGCCAATGCAAGAAAGCTTCAGAAACAAATCCAGGAAATCCTTGGCGATTCGTTTGAAGTTAAAGATAAATACCAGCAGCACGATTTGATTTATAAGACCATGCAATCGGAAAAATGGGCTGCTTACCTTATCCTTGTTTTTATTCTTATTGTTGCTTCGTTTAATATGCTTGGCAGCCTCTCGATGCTCATTATCGATAAAAAGGAAGACCTTTTTATTTTGCAGGGAATGGGCGCCGACTCAAAGCTTATCCGCCGGATATTTTTGTACGAAGGCTGGTTAATTTCCTTTTTTGGTGCAGTAATAGGTTCATTGCTGGGTATTTTTATTTCCTGGCTGCAAATCAAATTCGAATTGGTTAGCCTTCCCGGAGCAGGTTCTTTTATTATCACTGCATACCCGGTAAAAATCATCTTTTCCGATATATTAATCATCCTGGGAGTGGTTTTAGGCATTGGCTTTATTGCATCGTGGTATCCCGTAAAATTTATTTCACAGCGATTCATTCTTCAAACAAATTTATAAGCTGCTATCCGCGAAATTTTCCTTTTCTGATTTTAGTTATTATTTGATGCTCAAATTTGTTTTATTTTGCCAAAAAATTACCAATTAAATACGTTCATGTGAAAGCACTAGTTAAAAGTAAAGCAGAAAAAGGAATCTGGATGGAGGATGTGCCAGTACCTGAGGTAGGTCCAAATGATGTATTGATAAAAATAAAGAAGGCTGCCATATGCGGCACCGACCTGCACATATACAAATGGGATGAATGGGCACAGCAGACTATTAAAACGCCTGTAACCATTGGTCATGAATACATGGGAACAGTTGTTGAAACCGGATCGGAAGTTGACCGTGTAAGAGTAGGGGAGAGGGTTACCGTGGAAGGCCATATTTCATGCGGGTTTTGCAGAAACTGCCGCAGGGGAAGGCAGCACATCTGTGATCATACCGTTGGAATTGGCGTTAACCGCGACGGGGGATTTGCAGAATATATTTCGGTTCCTGCCAAAAATGTGCTTCATGTCGATGTAAGCATTCCCGATGAGATAATGGCCATAATGGACCCCCTGGGAAATGCAACCCATACCGCCCTGTCTTTTCCACTCCTGGGTGAAGATGTGCTGATAACCGGCATAGGCGGTCCTATAGGTGCTATGGCAGCTGCCATTTGCCGGTTCGCCGGAGCCCGCAATGTTATCGGAACCGATTTAAGCCCCTTCAGAAGGGCACTGGCACGTAACATGGGTGCTACAAGAGTAATCGATCCTACCAGCGAAAGCATTAAGGAAGCCATGGCCCGACACCGAATGGTTGGCGGTTTTGATATCGGCCTCGAATGCTCAGGCTCTCCTGCTGCTTTTAATGATATGGTTAACCATATGTACAACGGCGGAAAAATAAGCTTGCTGGGTATCCTTCCAAAACAAACTCAAATTGATTGGAACAAGGTAATTTTCAAGGGTTTAACTTTAAAAGGGATATATGGAAGAGAGATGTACGAAACCTGGTACCAGATGGAAATGATGCTCACCTCGGGCCTTGATATTACACCTGTGATAACCCACCGGTTTAATGCTTCGGAATACAAAAAAGCTTTCGAAATAATGGAAGCCGGTGATTGCGGTAAAATCATTCTTGAATGGGACTGATAAATTGTTCCACGTGAAATTTCTGTTGATTTCAATGGAAATCAAACGGTTCGGCTTAATAAACAATTCACCGTAATGCCTCGTTTCAAAGTTACAGGCTCAACATAAAAACAATTGAATGTGAAAGAAGGATTGGTAATTAAAACTACAGGCAGCTGGTTTACTGTTGAAGATGAAAAGGGTGAATTGTGTGAATGCAAGGTAAAAGGCAATTTCAGGCTAAAAGACATAAAAAGTACCAATCCGGTGGCCGTTGGCGACCGGGTTGGATACCTTGTTAACCCGGATCAAAATGATAAAGCAGTCAAAACAGGCTGGATAACCTCAATTAAAGATCGTAAAAATTACATTGTCCGCCGTTCTCCAAACCTTTCCAAGCAATCGCATATCATTGCTGCAAACATCGACCAGGCGGTATTGATTGCAACAATAAACTTTCCTGTCACAACCACCACATTTATCGATCGTTACCTTGCTTCAGCCGAAGCATACAGGATTCCGGTGCTTATTGTGTTCAACAAAACTGATTTATATGCTGAAACAGAAAACCGGCAGATGGAGGAACTGATTTCCATCTATACCGACATAGGGTATAAATGCCTTGCGGTTTCAGCAAAAAACAATACAGGAATAGATAGCCTGAAAAGCGAGTTAAAGAACAAAACAAATGTAATAAACGGTCACAGCGGGGTAGGGAAGTCCACATTAATCAACATCATTCAACCCGGCCTCAATCTTAAAACAAAAGAAATCTCTGAAATGCACCAGACCGGAAAGCATACCACTGCATCTTCAGCAATGTTTAAACTTTCGTTTGGAGGATATATCATCGATACCCCCGGAATAAAAGGATTTGGGATGCTTCATATGGAAGCATGGGAAATCTCCCATTATTTTCCCGAAATCTTCGCCATATCGAAGCATTGCCAGTACGGAAACTGCTCACATACCCATGAACCCGGTTGTGCCGTAAAAGAGGCTGTAGAGGCAGGAAAAGTGGCTTATACGAGGTATATCAGCTACCTTGGTCTTCTTGAAGGCGACGATAAGTACCGCAAGCCTTATTAATCTTTCCTTTTTACCGGCTAAAACCACAAAATCCATTCAGGTATCCCAGTAATTGTTCCATATGGAACTATACTGCATGATTTCAACGGATGAATTATTTCATGACAATTTCTTCAGGGTTGAATATATCCTGTCAGGTATACACCTGCTACAGTACATGACCATGTTTAATTGAATTTAATATGGACTTGGTATGTATTATAACCGTTGAAGGATAGTACAACAATTACCTCCTCGGGGTATGCTATAACCCCAAGCTTATAAAGCATGGATTGGAAAACATTAATAATCAGATAACTACCTGAAAATTAAAAAATGAAAGTTATTCCGATCGCGCTATAAAACCTCCGCCAAGAACCCGTCCGTCCTCATAAATTACAGCAGTTTGACCGGGGGTCACCATAGCCACAGGCTCAAGAAGCTCAATTACAGCGCTTTGTTCATCGTGGAACATTACCCGGCAAGCATTTTCCTGCATCCGATACCTGATCCTTACCCTGTATATCCTGTTACTGTCCATCTGCCCGGCATCTACAAAATGTATATCTTGAAGAAAAATCCTTGATCGGTACATTTCTTGGTAATCGCCCAACACAATTTCATTCGTATCAGGACGGATTTCGGTGACAAACAGCGGCTTATTTACCTGTAGGTTAAGTCCTTTGCGCTGACCTACAGTGTAGTATACTATACCTTTATGTTCTCCCAATACATTGCCTTCCGTATCGATAAAATTACCCGGTGAGGCATGTATCCCACTTTCTGACAGGTATTGTCTGTAATTGCCTCCATTTATGAAGCAAATTCCAATACTTTCCTTTTTTTCAGTTAGGTATTGAAACGAATGTTTTGCAGCGATCTGCCGTACTTCTTCCTTGTACAATTTGCCCAGGGGAAATATCAAACGGTTAATTACTTCACGTTTAAGGCCCCAGAGAAAAAATGACTGATCTTTTTCAGGATCAACACCTTCTTTAACAAACTTAACATTTTGATTTCCAGTTATTTGAACATAATGTCCGGTTGAAATATACGCGCAATCCAATTGATTTGCAATTTTAACCAGCTGGCTGAATTTCAACTGCGGATTACAAACTGCGCAGGGGAAGGGGGTCCTTCCATTTAAATAGGAATTTTTAAAATAACCCACTACAAGTTCATCGAAAGCATTCCTTAAATCAATAGTATAATGTTCGATGCCGATAGCATGAGCAAGTTCTTTTGCTTCCCCTGCACTTTTATTCGAATCCCCGGGGCCGCCAGAAAATAAGAACGTAACACCGGTGACAACATAGCCATCTTTCAGGAGGGAAATTGCCGCCACTGAACTGTCGATGCCTCCGCTCATGCCTAGCAATACTTTTCCGGCCATGAATTAATTTTGTGGATGAAAATATGAATAAACTATTTCTGCCTTTGATTTACCAATCAATTTTTCTATCGCATCTTTATCGGCTGATTTTATATTCTGAACCGATTTAAAACTTAATAATAGCTTGCGCGCAGTTTTTTCTCCTATTCCTTTAATTTTATTCAACTCCGATTCAGTAACTGTTTTGGAACGTTTGTTCCTGTGGAAAGAAATACCAAACCTATGGGCCTCGTCACGGATTTGCTGAATGATTTTTAAGCTTTCAGAATTTTTATTGATATATAGTGGAACAGGATCGTCGGGAACATAGATTTCTTCCAATTTTTTAGCTATGCCGACAATTGCAATTTTGCCCCGGAGTTCAAGTTTTTCCAAAGCAGCGACAGCAGACGAAAGTTGTCCTTTTCCACCATCGATAACAATAAGCTGCGGCAAAGGATGATTTTCATTAAGTAAGCGGCTGTACCGCCTGAAAACAACCTCCTCCATAGAAGCAAAATCGTTTGGTCCTGTAACCGTTTTAATGTTATAGTGCCTGTATTCCCGCTTCAATGGTCTTGCGTTCTGAAAAACAACGCATGCAGCAACCGGATTGGTTCCTTGCAGATTACTGTTATCGAAACACTCCATTCGGACAGGTAATTCCGACAAATGAAGATCTTTTTGAATTGTTTTTAACAGTCGCTCATCCCTTAGTTTAGGGTCTTTAAAAACAATTTGTTTTTCTTTTTCGAGCCGGTAATATTTTGCATTCCGTTGCGACAAATCAAGCAACTTTTTTTTATCGCCCCTTTGTGGTATCTTAAAAGCTACATCATTTAGCGTAACATTTGGAAGAAAAGGAACAAGAATTTCCTTGGCATTGCTGAATATTTTCTGACGGATATCAACTATTCCGGCTATCAGTAAATCTTCCTCCGATTCGTTCAATATTTTTTGAATCTCAAGTGTATAGGTTTGAATTACCGCACCTTTAATAACCTTCAAATAGTTAATATAAGCAAATTTCTGGTCTTGTTCTATCGTAAATATATCGACATCGGTAATAGTAGGCGATACGATAGTAGACTTGCTCTGATAGCGTTTCAGCGAGTCGTATTTTTCCTTTATTTCCTGTGCTTCCTCGTAATTCATCGATTCAGCCATTTCCTTCATCCTCGATTCAAGATGCTTAATTACACCAGAAATATTACCTTTTAAGATATCTGTAATATCTTCTATTCCCTGGTTGTATTTTTCTGCTGAAATTAATCCTTCACAAGGTCCTTTGCAATTTCCGATATGGTATTCAAGGCAAACTTTATACTTTCCGGCCCTTATATTTTCATCAGTAAGCTGGTAATTGCAGGTGCGGAGCTTGTATTCCGTTTTAAACAGCTCCAGCAAAGTTCTGACTGTATATATTGACGTGTAGGGCCCGAAATACCTTGAACCATCTCTTATCAGATTACGTGTTTTAAATACCCTGGGAAAAGGTTCATTTTTGATGCAAATCCACGGAAAACTTTTATCGTCTTTCAGCCTTATATTATAACGGGGCTGGTATTTTTTGATAAGGTTATTTTCAAGCAGCAGTGCATCCTGCTCTGTTTCCACCACCAGGTATTTTATATCAGCAATATTCCGAACCAGCATTGCTGTTTTTCGGGTATCGTGTTGCTTTGAAAAGTATGAACTTACCCTTTTTTTCAGGTTAAGCGCCTTACCAATATAGATGATATTACCTTCGGCATCGAAAAACTGATAAATACCGGGCTTCCCCGGAAGCACAGCAATCAGGTTTTTCAGATAATCGATATTTGAATTGGCCGACTGGAATTTCATGATGGTTTCATTTACCGGAAAACCCAAATCAAGGGGATATTTCAGGCCATTCCTTTTCTCAATAAGTAACCAGAATATGGGGCTTATATTGTTGCAGGTCTTTTTTAAAGTCGGTTTCTATAAACCCAAGATCACAGATAAAACTCAGATAAATTTGCGATACGCCCACTTTTTTTACAAGATTTAAAACCGCATTAGTGGTTCCGCCGGTAGCCAGCAGGTCGTCGTGAATAAGAACAACATCATCAGGAGAAAGAGCATCACGATGGATTTCTATGGAATCGGTTCCATATTCCAACTGATAGGTTTCTGCTATTTTCTCGGCAGGCAACTTACCTTTTTTCCTTACAGGTACGAATCCGGCATTCAACTCACAGGCCAAAAGGCCGCCCAATATGAATCCTCTTGATTCAATTCCCAATACCTTGGTAATTTTTCGTTCACTGAATTCTTCCACAATCTGGCTGGAAACATACCGCAGTGCTTCTCCATTTTTCAACAATGTTGTAATGTCTTTGAAATTAATTCCCTTGCTTGGAAAATCGGGAACCTCCCGAATCAAACTTTTTAAATCCATTTTATATTTTGAATTGTTCCACGTGAAACATATTTATCTGCCCAGCAAAATTAATAAAACATTTATATCGGAAGGCGAAACTCCCGATATCCGTTTGGCCTGACCAATTGTTTTCGGATTAATCTTTTCAAGCTTCTGCCTGGCTTCAGTGGACAAAGATTGTAACTTACTATAATTAAATTTATTTTCTATATTAATGTTCTCAAACTTGTCGAGCTTTTCGGCAAGCAATTTTTCCCGGTTAATATAACCCTCATACTTGATTGCAATTTCAGCTCCCTGTATGATTTCCATTTTTCTGTGCCCCGGAACCTTCCTGAGAAATGCACCGAATGGGGTGACGGTCTCAATTAAATCAAATATCGAAATCTGAGGGCGTAAAATCAGGTCGTATAATTTAACTCCTTGCTTTAATTCTGTTGTGCCTTTGCTCGTAAGTAACTGATTTACAAAGACTGGCTTCACACTAAACTGCCGGGCAAAGGCAATTGTTTCTGCAATCAGGTCCGTTTTTTCCTTCAGTAATTCCATACGTTCTGTAGAAGCTAACCCAATTTTATGCGATTTTTCTGTCAATCGTATATCCGCATTGTCCTGCCGGAGCAAAATTCGAAATTCAGCACGACTGGTAAACATACGATAAGGTTCATCGACACCCTTGGTAACCAAATCATCGATTAAAACGCCAATATAGGCCTCGTCACGTTTCAGTATAAAATCGTCGGAAATAGAATGGCATTTAAGGTGTGCATTAATACCCGCCATTAAACCCTGGGCAGCAGCTTCTTCATATCCGGTAGTACCATTTATCTGGCCGGCAAAATACAGGTTTTTTATAAGCTTAGTTTCCAGCGTATTATACAACTGTGTCGGATCAAAATAGTCGTACTCAATTGCGTATCCGGGTCTAAATATTTTTGCTTTCTCCAGCCCTTGAATCTTTCTCAGGGCACTATACTGTACCTCCCAGGGTAGCGAAGATGAAAATCCATTAAGGTAATATTCAACGGTTGATTCTCCTTCGGGTTCCAGAAACAGCTGGTGTTTTTCCTTTTCCGAAAAAGTTACCAGCTTTGATTCGATACTTGGACAATACCGGGGTCCTGTGCTTTGAATGGTTCCGTCGAACATTGGTGAAAAATCAAAACCCTTCTCAAGTTCACCGTGCACCTCCTTATTTGTATGGGTAATCCAGCATGAACGTTGTTGCAACTCCGACTTTGTATCGGGCAGGTATGAAAATGAAAAATGTGTGTCGTCGCCTTTTTGTTCGGTCAGCTGTGAAAAGTCGATGGTTCTGCCGTCTATCCTCACAGGAGTGCCTGTTTTTAGCCTTCCTGTCTTAAAACCGGCCTCAAACAACTGTTCTGTTATATTGTATGATGCTGCTTCCCCTATACGGCCTCCTTTCATCTGTGAGGAGCCAACATGAATAAGCCCGTTCAAAAAAGTGCCGTTTGTTAATATTACTGTATTGGAATAAAAGGAAACACCCATTTTAGTACGGACACCCTTTACCCGGTTATCAGCAATAATAAGTGACACAACGGCATCCTGCCATAAATCGAGGTTTTCGATCGACTCCAGAGTATTTCTCCACAATTCGGTAAAGCGCATCCTGTCGTTTTGTGACCGTGGGCTCCACATGGCAGGCCCCTTTGAAAGGTTAAGCATCCTGAATTGTATGGTTGTTTTATCGGATATGATTCCTGAATATCCTCCCAGTGCATCTATCTCTCTGACTATCTGACCCTTGGCAATACCTCCCATAGCAGGATTACATGACATCTGTGCATATTTAGTCATATCCATAGTAATCAGCAAGGTATTGGAACCAAGATTAGCAGCCGCAGCCGCAGCCTCACAACCGGCATGACCACCTCCAACAACAATTACATCATAATTAAAAATCATATGCCTTCCTTATCAAAATCTGTACCTTCAAGGTAAAAATCTTCCTTTGTACGCATTTCTTCCTGCTCAGTATCCGTTTTATCCTTATAACCAACCAGGTGCAACAACCCGTGCAATATTACCCTATATAACTCTTTTTTAAAAGTAGTCCGGAATTTTCTTGCATTGTCTGTTATGCGTTCCAAACTAATAAATAAATCGCCCGAAATAAAGGAATTTTCGCTGTAATCGAAAGTAATAATATCGGTATAATAACTGTGGTTCAGGTACTCTTCATTAATTCTTAACAAATATTCGTCGCTGCAAAAGATTATGGAAATATTCCCCAGCTTTTTCTTTTCATTTTTTGCAAGAAATTCAGCATGCTGCTCCAGCTTCTGCAGGTTCAACCCGATCGATTCAACATCCTCAAAAAACAGTTCTATTTTATTCACACCAACTCTATTTTAATCTCCACACATTTACCCTCTTCCTTAAACTGCAGTTCATTACAAATTGATTTCATTATAAAAAGCCCTCGCCCAGTTTCTTTTTTGATATTTTCCTTAATAATAGGATTGGGCACTTCCCTGTGATTAAATCCATCACCTTCATCTGTAACAACTATATTCAGGTCATTATTAACGCACGCTACTTCAATGGTCACCTTTTTTTGTTTTTCGAATTTATTACCGTGTTCAATTGAATTGACAACAGCTTCGGAAACACACAAAAGTACTTTACTAAATGCTTCCTCAGGCAGGTTTTCTTTCGAAAAAAGATGTCTGAGAAAATCCTCTACTCTTGTTAATTCCTTTTTATCCGACAGTATTGCAAGTTTATCAGGGTAATTTTTCATCCTTATTTATTTTGGATGTTGTTTAAATATTGCTTGTATTTGCTATTATAGAAGTTGTTTAATTTATGCGAATTTCGGTTTAGATATTCAAGAGTGGAATTTTCCTTTTCCTTATATTCAAAGAATTTTACAGGGTTACTGTAAAAATCTTCGGCGCTTTTACTTTCTCTTTTATCTTCAAACTCCCTTTCCATTTCTGCTTTCTCGGCTTCCAACAGGCGCGTGGTGATAAGGTTTTGCCGTGCAATCATTTGAGAATTTACGTTTTTATTCATCAGTTGTTTGCGGTTTTGTTCCAATATATCATCGATTTGTTTAAGCGTCTTTTGGGTTTCGTTGCCTACTCCTCCGCTATTCATTAGTTCTCTCAGCATTTGTTGCATCATTTCATGCTGCATCAGCGACTGCCCCAATTGCTGATTCATATTTTGGGAATTACCGTTCTTCATCTGCTCAATCATTTGCTGTAACTGTTCTTTTATGCTTTCAGCCTGTTCCTTTAGCAAATTCATGCCCGGCTTCCCTTGTCCCGGTGAATCACCTTCCTGATCGCCGGGCTGAGCATTTTCCATCATTTGTTCCATGTTTTCAAGAGCTTCATTCAGCAGGAGTGCCAGATTATTGGTCGCTGTCATTACAAACTGCTGGCTCACCCTTGCATTGGGATACAACCCTTCACCCATTTCATCCATTGCTTTATCCAGATTAAGCTCCATGTTCAGCAACTCATTACTTATCATGCTGTTGATGTGTGGCGTACGTTTGCCAAGAGCATAAAGTGAATCTTTAACAATCTTACTTTGATCCATTATTCTTTTTTGTACGCGGTTTAACTCATTAATGGAAGGATCAATGGTGTGAATACCCGATAATTCTTTAAGCACCTTTTCCTGCTCAAACGAAAGGTAAACCAGGTTGCCAAGTATTTGCCTCAAATTTTGGATGTTTTCCATGTTTTGTTTTGCAGTATTGGAATCCAGCATCTGTTGCATTGAAAAAGCAGTACTTTTCATTTTCTCTGAAGTTTCTTTCATGCCGGCCCCTGCCTTCTTCTTATTATTTTTTTCGAGGGCATCTTTGCTTTCTTCCAGACTCTCATCAATATCTTCAAACTCCTCACTGAAATCATCGAAATTCATCTTCTTCTCCAGTTCTTCGTTTAACTTAAGCGCATCATTAAGTTGATTTTGAAGATCTTTTAAATCCTGCCGGGTTTGCTCCTGTTGCTCAACAGCTTTTTCTAAATCAGCGCCTTTAGGAACTTCTTCGGCTATTTTTTCTTCTTCTTCAGCCAACCGTTTAACCTCATCAATTACAGTCTGAAGTTTCTGCTCCACTTTCATTTTCCTTAACATTTCAAGATTTCTGTCGAGCTGCTTTTGCAAATCCTCATAGGTAAAATCCATTTTCTCAGTCAGCTGGTTAAGCTTTTTACTGTCAAATTCTTCAGCAAGCTTTTGAAATTCTTCCAATAAATTCTTCAATTCGTCAGTAAACACCTCGTCAAGCAACTCTTCTATCTGCTTTTGCTTTTCTATTATTTCTTTATTCTGTTTATTAAAGGAATTTGAAAAATTATTCAACAGTTCGTTATCTTTTTTAATCTGCTCATACAACTGTTCAAGTTTGTTTTGTTTCGAAAGCACATCATTCACCATTTGTGTCTTTTCCCAATCCGATACATTGGTATCCATGTTCTTTAACCGAAGATTCTGCAAATCATTTTGTATCTCTTTTGCCAGCTTTTCACTTTGCTGAAGTCTATCCTCCAGTTGTTCAAATTGCTCACTTTCACTTTGTGCCACTTCCTCCCGGTCGGGAATATTAAAAATAAAATTATCAGAAGTAGTTGTTTTATAATTATTTATAACATCGTTATCCGTTACTGAAAAATAGTAAGATACAGCTCCTGAGGATATATTAAGATCAGCAAAGTCGAAACTAAAATAGAAATCCTGATCGGTAACATTTTTGGCAAAAGGGATAGTAATAGCCGAATCGACATTGTTAATGTTATAATGAAAATTCAGAGCAGAAAAACCGTAATCATCGCCTATTGACCCTTTAAAAAAGAATCGTGACATTTTCACAGAATCCTGCAACCGTACCATTTTTATTTCAGGATACAGGTCCGGAACAACATCAATGGAATAGGAAAGCGCCAAGTCGGGTTCGGTAAGTTCATGCTTGATATAAACATGATAACCTGATGATTTAAAAAATGTATGTTTCAGGTTAAAAACATTATCTGCTTTTTGGGCACCAATAAAAACTGAATCGGCCAGGTTCAGATAAAGTGTATCGATATCAATACCGCTGAAACTCCACGTCACATCAGCACCATTAGGAACCTGAAGGTCGCCGATGTTCTCAAATGTTTGTTCAGGAAGACCGGTATAGGATGGGGGAGTTACTGTAACATCAAAATGATTGATACCGGGTTTAGGAAGTAATTGCAGAGAATACGCCTCCGAATTGTATTTTAAGTCGGTGAAATAGAAATTAACAGGATTAATTACGGAAGCCATTTCATATTCAAATGTACCGGGTCCTGTATTTTTCATCAGGTAATTATTCCCTTCAATATTTATATATGCAACCTGCGGAACTTCATTTCCAACTGATTCCATTCTTATATTAAACGGTTCCCCTTTGATTGCCTTTAAATCCTGATTGAGCAGCTGAAAACTATAGGGAGCAGGTTTTACAAAAGTTGTATTGTAATGTATTATTCTATTGGGAGCAGTTGTGAATATCGACTTATTAATACCGAAAACAACAAACGTTATTAATACGCTGCCCATAAATGAAAGCATTATAAGCTTTAAATTTTTGTACTGTACTGCTTCCCTGAAGTCGAAAATACTCAGTTCCTCTATTTTCTGATCTATGCTGGCAAATACAATTTCCTTTGAAGTTCTTGGATCGTTTATTTCTGATAACTCAATTATATTCAAAAGCTTATCTTTCATCCCCGAAAAATGCCTTTGAATAATAGCTGAACTTGCTTTAGAATTAATAGGTCTTAAAACGTGCACCAACTTGAGAAGGGGAATCAGTATATATTGAATGGAGAGCAGCAGACCAAAAATTATAAATCCGAAGAATAAAATTTTTCTTATTTCAGAAGAAAGGTAAACGAAGTATTCTACAATGGAAAACAGTGTGAAAAAAACCAATAGAAACAAAAAAGTAATTATAAATCCTTTTAAAAGCTTAAAAGTATAGTACCTGGACCTAAAGTGATTAAGCTTATTAACAAGTATGTTGAAATTTTCAGTCATTGTTTACTTAAAATATTTTCCTACAGCTTTTTATAAAAACTGCTGTTTGTTCATAAATGTTTAAAAAACATATGAAAAAACAAAAGTAATCTTTTACATTAAATTTTTGATTTATCGGTTTTTGTAAACTATAAGGAAATTTTCCGGACTGAGAAACTTTTAAGTACAAAAGTTCACGCATTCTTTACACAGGTTATACACAGCTGAAAAATTCCAAATAAAAGAGAATTGAGATATAAACACATGTTAACAAAAAAAATTACTGTCCTGAAATTAAAATAATTAATAAAATTAAGTGTGTTGGTATTTTGGTAGTTTTGCAGTGAAAGCAATCTTCATAAAAAATGATTAAATGAAATTAACAACAATGAACAAGCTATAATTATTTGCATTAAATTTTATTTTTACAATCAATAATAAATATAAAAGGAGAGAAGTGTTGAAAATACTTTTGGTAGAAGACAATGTACTTAATCAAAAAGTGGTAAGTTTTCATTTAAAAAAAGTGAACTATGATGTTATTTGCGTTAGCAACTGGCGCGAAGCCATGCAGGAAGTAAAGGATAATCCTCCCGATTTGATTTTAATGGATATAATGCTTCCTGAAAAGAATGGTTTTGAAATTACATCTGATATCAGGGAATATGAAGACAGTACAGGCAAGGCTGAAAAGGTACCTATTGTGGCCCTTACAGCAAACACTCTTGACAACGACAAGGATAAATGTATCCAGGCAGGTATGAACGATTATTTGCCAAAGCCTTTTACACCTGGTGAACTTTATTCCATTGTTGAGTTATACATAGGAAAACATTCATGAGCGAAGAATTGGATATAAGAGGAAGCAATTATCCGGATACCGACAGAGAGTTGGATCAAAAACTGCGTCCGTTACAGTTTAATGATTTCAGGGGGCAGAAACAAATTGTTGAAAACCTTGAAATTTTTGTTAAGGCGGCTTCTATGCGCAATGAAGCTCTTGATCACGTTTTGCTTCACGGGCCACCCGGATTGGGTAAAACCACCTTATCCCATATTATTGCAAATGAGCTGGGAGTGGGCATCAAGATAACTTCAGGTCCGGTGCTTGATAAACCCGGCGATTTAGCCGGACTTCTCACAAACCTTGAAGAAAAAGATGTGCTTTTTATTGATGAGATTCATAGGTTATCGCCCATAGTGGAGGAGTACCTTTATTCTGCCATGGAGGATTACCGGATTGATATCATGATTGACAAGGGACCCAGTGCAAGGTCAATTCAACTCGAACTGAACCCATTTACCCTTATTGGTGCCACAACGCGCTCAGGATTGCTTACATCGCCTCTGAGGGCACGTTTTGGTATAAACTCCCACCTTGAATATTACGATAACGATGTTTTAACCGGAATAGTAGAACGTTCTGCCCGTATTCTTGGAGTAAAAATATCGGGTGAAGCGGCAGCTGAGATAGCCGGAAGAAGCAGGGGAACACCACGTATTGTTAATTCCCTGTTAAGAAGAGTGCGCGATTTTGCGCAGGTAAAAGGAACCGGGAAAATTGATTTGGAAATAACAAGGATTGCTCTTCAGGCAATGAATATCGATAAACACGGGCTTGATGAGATGGATAATCGCATACTTCTGTGCATTATTGACAAATTTAAAGGGGGACCTGTTGGTATTTCAACCATAGCCACTGCAGTGGGAGAGGACAGCGGTACCATTGAAGAGGTTTATGAACCTTTTCTTATTAAGGAAGGCTTCATAAAACGTACACCCCGGGGCAGAGAAGCAACCGACTGGGCATATAAACACCTGGGCAAAATCAACTATAAGGGGAACTCTGATAATCCAACCCTATTTTGATTCCACAAGTTGAATTTCAAAAATCCGTGGCCACCATTTACCGGTTACAAAATAACGATCGGTTTTGCTGTCGTAAGCTATTCCATTCATATAGTCAATGGTGTCAGCTGGGTTTCTGTACATGTTGAGAATGCCATCCAGGTTGATTTCCGATAGGACCCTGCCTGTTTCCGGTTCAATCTGAACTATCATGTTCGTAGTGTATACATTTGCAAAGATGGTTTTCTCAATATATTCGAGTTCGTTCAGGTTATTTATCAGGCCAAGGTTATTAGCTACCTCCAATTTTTTAACTTCAGAATAATCGTCCGGATCAAGCCAGATCAATTCATTGGTGCCGTTACTCATAATTAAATGCTGCCCGTCGTTTGTTAATCCCCAACCTTCTTTTGATTTAAAGCTGAAACTGTCGATGACTGCAAAATCTTTAAGATTGTAGATGAATCCTTTTTGTGCACGATAGGTTAGCTGATAAATTTTATCATTAAAAATGGTAATGCCTTCCCCAAAATATTTTACATCAAGCATATGATTCATAACCGGCTTACCTGTTTTCAGGTTTATTTTATACAATCCTGATTCACCGTGATTTCCTGTTCCTTCATACAAATAACCATTGTAAAATTCCAGTCCTTGCGTAAAAAAATCAGTGTTATGAGGATAATCATTAAGGGTAGTATAAGTATACTGTTTTGGCACTATATCAGAAAAAACTGTAAAAGGCAAGGTGCGGGTGTTGCTTACATCATCGGTTTTTGTGGCAACGACATGAAAGCTGTTATTGCCAAGTTTATCCAGTTCAATTCCATCAACGGTAAAACTTAAATTTTCACTTTCTTCCAGTAATTTTCCGTTGAAATACAGCTTGACGTTATCAATTTCACCATTTCTGACCTTTGTATCAACTTTTACTGCCACAGTGGTTCCAAAAATGTAATTTTTGGCCGCTGGCAGTATGTTTATACTGCTTACCGGCTTACGTGAACGCTGTGATTGGTTCGAACAGGAGTAGGATGCTGCAACTGTCAGGAGTAAAAGCAACAGCGAAAAACATCTTTTCATTTTATTAAGGTTATTTTTTTTCATCAGTCTAATATAGGATTTGAAAAAATCAGTAACGGTAATTTTTCAATATTTTTTTGCACGTTTTTTATATTTCGGTGATTTCATTTAATAACGTCTTCTGAATATAAAGGTTTTTTGACTGAAAATTAAATAAACTAACGAACTGTTCAAACGATTCGTGCCTAAAGTAAATCAATACTATATTTGTCTGAAATTATAACAACATTGAATCCATTTAAGAAATTAGCAGGCGACACTGCCATATATGGCACCAGCAGCATTTTAGGCCGTTTTTTGAACTGGGGTCTGGCTCCTTACTATACTTTTGTTTTTGCAACTGAGCAATTTGCAGTGGTTACCAACTTATATGCCTATGTTGCATTTTTTCTGGTATTGCTTACTTACGGAATGGAAACAGCATATTTCAGATATGCATCAAAAAGTAAAAATCCTGAAGAAATTTATTCAAGCTCTCTGATTTCCTTATTTTTTACTTCAGTATTGTTTGTAGTTCTTATTTTTTCTTTCAAAAATTCCATTGCTTCTTTTATAGGATATCCCGATTATCCGCAGTACATCGGGTGGCTGGCCATTATATTGGGAATAGATGCAATAACTGCCATTCCGTTTGCCCGGCTGCGTTTAAATAACCGCCCCGTTAAATTTGCTACAATACGTATAATAAGCATTGCTTTTAATATTGGGTTTAACTTGTTTTTTCTTTCGTTTGCCCCGGCCTGGCTGGAAAGTCATCCCGATTCAGTAATCAACCTCGTATATTCACCCGATATAGGAGTAGGATATGTTTTTATTTCAAATCTGCTTGCTTCCATAATTACTTTATTGTTGCTGCTTCCGGAAATTTTTAAAATATCGTTTACCTATAACCGGAAGCTGCATGCCACTATGCTCAATTATGCATTGCCTGTTTTGATTGTAGGACTGGCAGGTATGGTGAATCAGAACATAGATAAAATACTAATCCCATTTCTTCTGACGGAAGAGCAGAATCCAATGCACCAGCTGGGTATATACGGTGCAAACTTTAAGCTGGCCGTATTGATGAATATGTTTATACAGGCATTTCGTTATGCTTTCGAACCTTTCTTCTTTTCACGTGGAACATCGGAAAATGATCCTAAGGTTTACGCTTCTGTGATGAATTATTTTGTAATTTTTGGATTGCTTATATTTCTTGGGATGGTGTTTTATATCGACATCATAAAAGTAATCATAGACCCGGAATATCATGCCGGGCTGAAGGTGGTACCAATTATTCTTATGGGTAATCTGTTTTTTGGAATTTATTTTGCCCTTTCCTTATGGTATAAGCTGAAAGATATGACACGTTATGGTGCCTACATTGCACTTACGGGTGCTTTCTTTTCATTGCTGCTTAATTTCATTCTTATACCTGTTTATGGATATATGGGATCGGCAGTAGCTGTATTCTTCAGTTATTTTATTATGATGGTTATTTCCTACTTTTTAGGAAGGAAATATTATCCTGTGCCTTATGATTTAAAGAAAATAGGAACCTATTTTTCCATAGCAGTTGTATTATTTTTTGTTTCAATATTTTCTTCATCACAACCGGTAATAATTAAATATTTGGTTAATACTATTTTATTATTGATTTTTATTTTTTCCGTGTATAAGCTGGAAGAAAAGCAGCTGAGAAGTTTATTTAAACGAAAAATTATTAAATAGATGAATTAAATATCAAAATGTATTATTTTTGCCCGGATGAAAGAGCTAAACAAAAAAACCATTGCATTAGCCAGTGACCATGCAGGTTTTGAAAAGAAACAGGTAATTATCCGTTTTTTGGAAGAAAATGGAATTCCATATAAAGATTTCGGTTGTTATTCTGAAGAGAGGTGTGATTATCCCGATTATGCACATGCAATAGCTGAATCGATTGATTCAGGAGAGTATGAAATGGGAATAACTTTTTGTGGAAGCGGACAGGGAATTAGCATTACAGCCAATAAGCATCAAAATATCCGTTCCGGGTTGTGCTGGAACACTGAAATAGGTAAATTGGCAAGGGAGCATAACAATGCAAACATATGTGCCATACCATCGCGCTTTATTAGCGATGAAGAAGCAGTTGCAATTGTAAAGGCTTTTCTGACTGCTGAATTTCAGGGAGGAAGGCATGCTGTGAGAATTGCTAAAATTCCTTTGAAATGATGCAGATAAATCATTCATTTGTAAAGAAATATATTAAATCATCCTGATATGCTGTCTAATACATGTAAATATGCCCTGAGGGCGCTCATTTATCTGGCAAAGTTTTCTAATGAAGATAAAATGATTGGAATAAAAAAGGTTTCCGAAGACCTGAATCTTTCATCTCCATTCCTTGGGAAAATATTGCAAAACCTGGTAAAACAAAAACTGTTGGTATCAACAAAAGGTCCTAATGGTGGGTTTGCACTTGCAAAAAGTGCTGCAGAGATTACCCTTTGGGATATTGTAACTAAAGTTGACGGAGAGGAATTTTTTACCAACTGTCTCATCCGGCTTGAACCTTGTAAAACACATGATGAATCAAAGCCGCTGTGTCCTGTTCATGCACAATACGACAAGCTGCGGACAGAAATTGCAAACTTTTACCAGGGAACGAACCTCGAAATTGTAGGCAAGGATATAAAAAAGTACGAAGACCTGGTAAAGCTTTAGAAGCCGGCCGATCGGCTATATTAGCTTTTCTATTTTGGTTCCTGAAGCAATGTAGTGGTAGAACAATACAGCTGCCAGTATTCCTGTGGTGTTAGCCAGAAAATCATACATGTTGCTGCTCCTGGAGGATGAAACAATGTGCTGAACCGCTTCAAGAACTGCCGATAAAATGAAAGAAATCAAAGGTGCAAAAACCAGTTGATTCATTTTTAGTTTCTTGAAAGGCACAAAAAGTAACAGGCAAAAAACAAAGAACAATCCGAAATGAACCACTTTATCGAAATGTGGAATAACCATAAAGGGTTTCTTTGGTAAACTATTTGCCGGAATAAATAATCCGTAAAAAATAATAAGCAGCCAAACAATGGGTTTAATAAAATATTTCAGTTTCATACTATTAAAATTGCTTACCTTAAAAGGTATAATATGCCTGCCTGTTCGGGTAGGCAGGGAATTTGCATGAGTGATTTAACAATTAACAGAGTGTTTGAGTTATTGCTCATGGTCATTTCATATTTTAAATAACATTTAGGGTTGCAAAATAACAAAATCAATGGCAGGAATCTATATACATATTCCATTTTGCCGTCAAAAATGCTATTATTGCGATTTTTATAAAACCACAAACAGCAGCCGGACGGCAAATTTTATCGCAGCCCTTATATCGGAAGCAGAACACAGAACCGCGTACCTTAAGGGAGAGCTTGTAAATACAATTTATTTTGGGGGAGGAACGCCTTCAGTTTTGAATGAGGAGGAGATTACCACTGTTTTAAATGCTCTGAAACGTATCTATAAAATTGCACCCGAAGCTGAGATAACGTTTGAAGCCAATCCTGATGATTTAAGCATAAACTATCTTCATGCCCTGAAAAGAGCAGGAATAAACAGGCTGAGCATAGGCATCCAATCGTTTAGCGATCATCAACTTAAAAAAATGAACCGCCGTCATAATGCCTCTCAGGCAGTGGCTGCAATAGAAAATGCATTCAATGCCGGGTTTTCAAACCTGAGTACAGACCTGATTTATGGTTTACCCGGATTAACAAATCAACAGTGGAAAAACGATTTAAAGGAAATGTTCCGCCTTCCGGTGGTTCATTTGTCGGCCTATCATTTAACCTATCACCAGGGAACGCCTTTTTATACATGGCTGAAAAAAGGCACGTTGAAGGAACTTTCCGAAGCAGGCAGTGTTGAACAGTTTAATATTTTGCTTGATGAAACTGCACATGCGGGGTTTGAACAGTATGAGATTTCAAATTTTGCCCGCAATCAATGTTATTCAGCACATAACACAGCTTATTGGTTTGGTGAAACGTATCTGGGCCTGGGGCCCTCGGCACATTCATTCAACGGAAATTCACGGCGTTGGAATGTGGCACACCTGGAATCATACATCAATGGGATTGAAAGAAACAACTCTTTTTTCGAAGAGGAGCAGTTAACGGAAAAAGATAGGTTTAATGAATATATTTTAACACGCATCCGTACAAAATGGGGTATTTCTGTTTCTGAAATTCAAAAAAAGTTTGGAAATGAAAAGGCAGGTATGTTTGAGGAAGTGGCCCAAAAATTTGTAGTTTCAGGGAAAATGCTTAAATCCGACAGTGCTTATACGTTAACACGTGAAGGTTTATTTGTGTCGGACGACCTCATGACCAACTTTATAATTATTTGATTAATTTTTTCTTTGCAGGTATTACCTCCAGAGGTTTAAATAATGTTAATGCACTTTTACAGGGAGGTCGCTGTAATTAAAAATTCTATCTTAGCAGATCATAAAATTAGGGGACATGTTTGTAAAAATAATAAACGAATCGAACAATCCGTTACCACATTACAGCACTGAATTGTCGGCCGGGATGGATTTGCGCGCATATTTACCTGAACCGGTAGTTTTAATGCCTTTGGAGCGAAAGTTGATACCTACCGGCCTTTATATTGAATTGCCCAAAGGTTTTGAGGCTCAAATAAGGCCTCGCAGCGGCCTGGCCATTTCAAAGGGAGTCACTGTATTGAATACTCCCGGAACCATAGATGCTGACTACAGGGGTGAAATTAAAGTTATACTGGTTAACCTTTCGCAGGAAGATTTTGTTATTGAAAGCGGCGAACGCATCTGCCAGATGGTAATTGCTGCTCATGAAACAGTGGAATGGAATTTGGTGGAGGAATTGAATGTTACCCAACGTGGAGCAGGTGGCTTTGGGCACACCGGAAAAAATTAAAGAAAGAATGAACAGAAAAATTATAAGATGGGTACTGGTGGCCTTTTTACCGGTACTTATATTTGCCTGTTCGGGCACAAAAAGCATTGCCCAGCAGGATATTGTACCGGAGATAGATATCGATAAACAGGAACTCAGGATTGACGAACAGAAGAAAATGGAGTTCGAGTACCTGTTTGTTGAAGCGATGAAGGAAAAGGCGCTTGGCAATCCGCAAAAAGCAATACAATACCTATCGGGATGTCTTGAAATTGACCCCAATTCGTCGGCAGCCATGTACGAACTGGCTTCAATACATGCCGAAAACAACGATTTTACGAGCGCTTCGCTTCTTCTTGAAAAGGCAATATCAATCAATCCTGACAATAAATGGTATCAGTTGCTGCTAGCCCAGATTTATCAGCAAACACGGCGTCTGGAACAGGCAGCTCAAATCTATGATAAACTTTTACAGAAAGAATCTGAAAACCTTGAATTTATTTACATGAAAGCCGCTCTCTATGGCGGTTCAGGCAAAATAAAAGAGGCGCTGCAGGCTTATGATCTGCTTGAGGAAAAAGTGGGATTGAATGAACAAATCGCCGTTGAAAAGCAACAGTTGTACCTGCAGGACGGGCAAATAGATAAAGCTTTTGGTGAAATTGAAAAACTTATTGAATCCGATCCCAAAGAACCTAAATATTACGGCCTGATGGCCGACCTTTACCAGAGCAGGGGCGATTCGGCAAGTGCAATGAAGTATTACCGCAAGATAAAGGAAGTAGACCCTGATAACGGGTTTGTCCATTTTTCTCTTGCCAATTTTTACCTTCAAAACGGAAACCTTGATAAATCGTTCGAAGAAACCAAACAAGGATTCCACAGCACTGACGTAGACCTGCAAACAAAGATTCAGCTTTACCTTATGCTGACTTCTAATCCTGCTCAGTCAGGTATTACAGCACACCAGGAAGAAGAGCTTATAAATATTCTTATGGAGGCTCACCCTGATGAATACCTGCTGCATACGGTACGGGCAGAATCATTACTGAAAAAGGGAAAGCTTGAAGAAGCCCGTGCTGAGATACTGAAAGCACTGGAAATGGAAAAAAACGATTATGTTTTGTGGGAACGGGTGCTTTTTATTGATAACGATCTGCAGGATTGGAAAAGCCTTCAGAAGCACAGCCGGCAGGCCATGAATCTTTTTCCCAATCAGCCCCAGGTATATTTTTTGAATGCAATTGCAGGAATTCAGCTCGAAGAATACAATGAAACAGTGGCTGTTGTGGATGAAGGGTTAATGTATGTGGTCGATAATAAAGCAATGGAAGGTCAGTTTCTGATGCTTAAAGGGGAAGCATTGTATAAAATGGGCCAAAAACAGGAAGCTTTTGGTTTGTTCGATGAATCGGTTGAACTTGACCCGGAAAATCACATTGCACTGAATAATTATGCCTATTATCTTTCCCTGGCAGGGGAAAACCTGGATAAAGCCGAGCGGATGAGCGGCAGGGTAATTGAAAAATTCCCCGATAATTCCACATACCTCGACACTTATGCCTGGGTGCTTTTTAAAAAGGGTGAATATAAGCTGGCCCGCTTTTATATGGAGTCGGCCATAAAGTATGGAGGAGAAGATAACTCCACTTTGCTTGAACATTACGGTGATATACTCTTTAAGTTGCAGCAAACCGATGAAGCCCTGAAATACTGGCAGAGGGCAAGGGAATTGGGAGGCTACTCCGAGGTGCTTGAAAGGAAAATTAACAACCGTCAATATTTTGATTAGCAGATGACCGTTAAATACATTGCCCGAAAGCAGAAGTTTTTGGTTTTACTGCTTGTGACAATAACTGTTGCATTGGCTTCATGCCGCACCGGCCGTAATCTACCGGCAGGCAGATTAAAACCGATGTCGGCTGAAAAACTTTTAGACAGGGCCGGCGAAAATGCTTTCGATTTTAATAACCTGACTATACGCCGCATTAACGTGCAGTTCTCCGACGGAGATACCAAAACAAGTTTCCGTGCCAACCTGAAGGCAGCAAAAAATGAAAAAATATTGGCTTCAATTTTCAAACTGAATATTCCTATGGGAAGGGTGCTGCTTACTCCCGAAGACGTAACTTTTGTAAACTACATCGACAAGAACTATTTTGAGGGCGATTATTCCTACATCAGTAATCTTCTGGATTTCAACCTCGATTTCAATACAATTCAGTCTGTAATTTCTAACCCCCTCAATGCTGGTATTATTGAACCGGGAACGGTGAATCGAAAATTTGAAACCTCTGTTGAAGATGGAAGATATGTATTGCAGGCGGTAAATTCATCAAGTGGGGAAGTACCTGAACAAAGAAAATATTGGATACGAAGCAGCAAAACAATGACTGCCTATGCAGACAATGAACTGAATGTAAGTAAGCTGATGCTTAACCCTCAGAGCTTTGTTGTTGAAAAGCTGATAATGACTGATCCGGCGGATGACCGGCGACTGGAGGTCGATTTCAGTGACTTCGAAAATGTTGAAGGTTACAATTACCCGGGAACAATTGATGTTAAAATGTTTTCAGGCAGCGAACTTACCGAACTGAACCTTAAATTCAGGGGCTTATCTGCTGAAAAGGTGGAGAACCTGGAATTGAATGTTCCCGACAGTTACCAGCGGGTAAGGCCCCGGTGAGGAAAAGAAACAAACCTTTTCTTATCTTTGGGTTTTTGGTTGCAACTGGAAATAATAGAAAAGCGGAGTGCGTAAACAATGGATTTTCCAAAATAAAGCTATTTTCTCCCCGTGCCTTCAGAGACTTTCTTCCCCGGCACTGATTATTCTGTTTACTCTTTTGGGTTTATCAATCCAGGCACAGTCACTTTCCGAATTACAGCAGAAAAAAGAAAGCGCAGCACGGGAAATTGAGTTAACATCCCGTTTGTTAAGCCAGGTTCAGCAGCAGGAAAAAGCTTCCGTTAACCGCCTGCAGTTAATAAACAATAACATAGCACAACGCAATAATCTTATTGCAGGTCTCAATGCTGAAATAAAGCTTTACAAGGAATTTATAGGCAATAATCAACTGGTTATTGAACTTGTAAGCGATGATTTGGAGAAGATGAAATCAGAATATGCACGGCTAATCAGGCTGACCTATATCAGTTATAATTCAGGCAATCCATTGTTGTTTTTGTTGTCGGCCGAAAACTTTAACCAGGCATACCGCCGGTTGCTTTATATGAAAAGGTACGCTTCAGTGAGGGCCGGGCAGGCCGAAGCGATGGAACAGCTGCAATTGCTCCTGAACGAAAAAACAATACAACTTGAAGAGCAAACAAAAAAAAGTCAGGAATTGCTCGAAGAATCGCGCGAGGAGGCTCATAGACTGGCGCAGGAAAAAATAAAACAAAACCGTGAAGTGCAGCAGTTAAAAAGCCGCCAGAGTGATTTGCAGCAGAAACTGGCACAGCAGCGTAAGGTTGAGCAACAGCTTGAAAGGGAAATTCAAAATATAATTGAGGAGGAAGCCCGTAAAAAACGTGCTGCCGGTGAACCGGCCTATTCCCTTACCCCCGAACAGAAGCTGATAGGTGAAAATTTTGCTCAAAACAGGCTGCGCCTGCCATGGCCCGTTGAAAGGGGTGTCATTACCGAACGGTTTGGTATTCACCGGCACCCGGTACTTGAAAAAGTCCAGGTGCGAAATAACGGAGTTAACATTGCCACCGAACCCGGCGCAAAGGCAAGGTCAGTGTTCAACGGTGAAGTATCCCGTGTGTTTGGTATTACAGGCGGAAATTCAGCTGTAATTATTCGCCACGGCAGTTACCTTTCAGTGTATTCTAATTTGCGAGAGGTAACCGTAAAAACAGGCGATAAGGTGAAGGCCCTGCAATCGATTGGAACAGTATTTACCGACCCCGACGACGGCAACAAAACCATTATTAAGTTTCAAATCTGGCATGAAAATCAGAAACTCGACCCTGAAGAGTGGCTGGGAAAATAAGTTAATTGCCGCGTGACGATCTGATGGATTGATTTACAAATTATTTTGTCTCTGGCTGTGTCCCGGTTTAACCAATTATTTTCTGGTAAGCTACAACATCGAGCAACCGGTTAAATTTCACACCTACCTGCTTAAAATGGGCACATTTTTCATAACCACATTTCTCAAACAGCCTGATGCTGGAAAGGTTTTCAGCGGTAATTACTCCTATCAATACACCAATGCCATTTTGCTTTGCAATTTGTTCAAGCCGCTTCATTGTTTCTGTTCCTATTCCTTTTCCCTGGAATCCGGGCTTCAGATAAACTGTAATTTCTGCAGTACGATCGTAGGCCTCCCGTGGTTTGTATTGCGATAAATAACAGTACCCGCAAACTGCCTCTTCATATTCAATCAGGAAAGACCGGTATTTAGGATTGCCTGCCGGAATGAAACTTTTTATTTCCTCTATAGAAGCGGGACTGGTGTGAAAAGTTGAGGTTGAATTTAGAATGTAATGATCGTAAATTTCTTTTACAATGGCGAAATCTTTTTCCTGTAAATTAATTAAATTAATGGTCATATTTCCGGATTTTTACTCTATGACTTGTTATTCATAATGGCTGTCAATCATTCAAATGTTAAACCCTAAGGAATAATTATTTAGTGCTGAAATCTACAAAAGAAACTTAACTATTTCACTTATTTGTATGCTGAAATGATGAGCTCTCACTTCAAATCTCTAAAAGAGTTAAAAATGTGGATAGAACAGTCCGATACTACAAAAACGGGGAAAACATTATTGAGCCCGATAAGTTTACTGTTTAAGGAAATTATAGAATTTTAATAATCATGAACGCAGAACAGAATAAGCTTAATGCAATTGCCTTCTACAAAACAGCATTTGAGGGCGATCCTGTAAAGGCTGTTGAGCTTTATGTGGGCGAAAATTACCTGCAGCATAATCCTGCAGTGAAAGACGGCAAGAAGGGTTTCATCGAATATTTTGACCGGATGACGAGGGAATATCCACAAAAAAGCATTCGGTTTTTAAGAGCTGTAGCTGAAAACGACCTGGTAGCCCTTCATACGCATCAAATTTGGCCTGACGATGAAGAATACGTCACAATGGATTTTTTCCGGTTCGACAACAACGGCAAAATCACAGAGCACTGGGATGCAATACAAAAAGTGCCCCAATCGGCGCAAAACAGCAACAGTATGTATTGAACAATCCTTTTAATTGTTGTGGCAATATTGCATAATGAATAAATGTTCAAAGTTTTGAGTTCAGAGTTCCGGATTCCTGTTATTTGGAAGATTTAAGGTGAAGGTTGAAAGTTGAGCGATGCGAATTCCGGATGCACAGTGGGATATAAAAGAAAGCAGCGGGTAAGGTGCATGAAACAAAGAACCTTATTTTCTTAAACCTTATTTCCAAAACCAACTTTAGTAACAGGATGGTCCCCAAAAATCCCTTTCGCTGAGCAGGGTGACGACCTGGTTAAATAAGGTCTTGACTTGAAATTAAAAACACCTGATAATTTGAGGATTGAGGTTTTAGTTATATGACAGGTATAATTCACAGCAGCTTTTCATAACATCCCGGTCATTAAGTAACTGCAATTCCATTTACCCTTTTTTCTAACAGCTGCATGTGCTGTTAAACAGGTTGTAATATACCCTCTGATGCTTTTAAAAATGCGTTAACAGGTAGTACCTTCCCCTAATCAAATTCGCAAAAATGCGAATTTGATTAGGGGAAGGAATGGGTTATGTATGGAGAATTATTTTAAATTAAACGGCTGCCGGAACCTTGATGAGTGAGAAAAAATGGGTGAAAAAGATTACGAGTTTTGGTATGATGCCGGAGTTTTATATTGCCCGTTAAACTTGCAGACTTAGTTTTTAAATGGGGGGCACATGAAACTTAGATTACCCGATCAAAATGATACCAGGTTCGTGGTTGCTATGCTTCTTTTCAATTTTACTACTGCCGTGTTTCGATCATGTAAAAGTCTCAGGAAATAACAAACATCAGCAGCCTGCAAGTGATGGCTGCAAAACGAATTTATTGCTGACTTCCGGTTCGGTAATAAACTGTTCCTGAGTCTGAAAGTTTTTCTGCAGGTTTTAAATATTGGCAACCCGCTTCAGGCCGGGGGTATCCAGAAACTTAATCCTGCGTCCGTGCAATTCAATCAGGTTGTCCTGTCTGAATTCCGAAAGCAGGCGTATGACCGATTCGGTGGCAGTACCCACCATATTGGCCAGTTCTTCGCGGGTAAGCGATATCTGCAGGGTATTTTGATTATCCAGTTCAAAATTTTCCATCAGTAACAGCAACACCTCTGCCAGGCGCTCACGTACGGTCTTCTGAGCAATATCGGTAATGTAATCGTTAGCTTCACGCAATTCACGGCAAACAATCTGCAACATATGGTGTGAAAACTGCCAGTTACTTTTTATTAAAAACAGGAGTGTCTGATATGGAATGTGGCACAAAACCGCCTCGTCAATAACCTTTGCGGTGGTGCAGGCCAGCTCCTGGCTCAGTAGTGAGCGGTAGGCAATAATTTCTCCCTTTTTAGCAAAACGTATTATCTGCTCCTTGCCATCGATTCCTGTTTTGAGTATCTTTACTATTCCACGTGTTACACAGTAAAAACCGGTAAGCCTGCTTCCCTCACGATAAATAATGGTTCCCTTCTTATAAAGCGAACAGGTTTTTTCATAATTCAGCCGGTTGAACTCTTCTTCGTTCAGCTTTTTGAAAAGATTAAAACCGCTTAAATCTGTTTCCTCATCGGTTGGTTTCTTCAATATGCTTCTCATATGCACATGTTTCTGTAATTTATATAATCCCTGTTCTTCTTCTTATTATGTTAACAGGTAGGATTTTAAACCCCCTAAAGATACAATTTCAGCCAATATATGAAAAACAATTTTATACAGAGTGGTGAAAGTACTATCTTTGTGAAGCAAACAAGCTGATTAACAACAAAAAAAGAATCGAAAATGAAGCACGAAGTAAACATGTCGTGGACCGACAAAGTTGCATTTGAAGCCGATATGGATGGACATAAAGTAGTAGTTGATGCCACAGAAGAAAGTGGTGGAAGCGATTTGGGACCCCGGCCGAAGAAACTTATGCTTACTGCGCTTGCCGGCTGTACAGGTGTTGATGTTATAATGATTCTGAAAAAGATGAAGGTTGAACCCGAAGCTTTTAATGTAATTGTGGAAGCTGATGTTACAGAGGAACATCCCAAACATTATACCCGGATGAAAATCGTGTACCAGTTTAAAGGTAAGGATTTACCTATGGATAAACTTGAGAAAGCCGTAAAGCTTTCCGAAGAAAAGTACTGTGGCGTTACCGCTGTTTATAAAAAAGCCATGGAGATGGAGTCTGAAATCAGGGTGATTGACTAATGTAACTGAAGGTTTTATTCTGGCCGGTGGCTGGTTTTCTCTAAAATTGATTTCTTGCAAAAAAATTGCTTGCCTGTTTATACCGTTTTGGGGGTATAATAAAGAAAAAAATGACCCTTAATACTTCACGTTAATTTACTATCGCTTATATGTAAGGTAATTATTACTTTGCGGTTGAACAAATAGAATACTTTTTTGTCTTTAATGTTTGAAGTTTAGTTTAATAACATTAACAAAGAAAAAAACATGAAAACAACAAGAAAGTTATTTGGAACAATAGCACTGGCAGCAATATTTGCTGTTCAGGCAATGGCAACAGATTACAAAGTGGACACATCGGAAAGCACCGTAAAATGGAACGGCAAAAAAGTTACCGGTGAACATTACGGTAAGGTTAAAGTAGAAAAGGGAACCCTTGAGGTTGAGGATAACCGTGTGCAATCGGGTACTATAGTAATGGATATGGCTTCCCTTAATGTTGAAGACATTACAAACGAATCAATGAACAGTAAGTTAACAGGGCATTTGAAATCTGATGATTTCTTTTCTGTTGAAAAGCATCCGTATGCAATGCTCCGGCTGAAAGATGTGGTACAAAAATCGGGTAATGAATATACCTTTACCGGTGATCTTACAATTAAGGATATTACACATCCTGTAACATTTGATGCCACTATGGATGTAAAAAACGGAAAGCTTACTGCTGCCGGTGAGGTTGAAGTCGATCGTACGCTTTACGATATTAAATTCAGGTCGGGGCGCTTCTTTTCCGATTTGGGCGATAATCTTATTTACGACACCTTTACACTGAATTTTGATGTTGTTGCTAATGCAAGTGATAATACCGTTATGGAATAACAATATTTTAAATTAATTTTGAAAGCAATAACCCCGGACCGTTACCGGGGTTTTTTATTTAAACTCGGGTATTATGGAAACATTCATTCATGAGGCATCACAGAGAGGATTTGCCGACCACGACTGGCTTAATTCGTACCATTCGTTCAGCTTTGCCGATTTTTACAACCGTGAGAAAATGCATTTTGGCAAGCTGCGTGTTTTAAACGATGATGAAGTGGCTCCAGGCAAGGGGTTTGGCCTGCATTCGCATAAGGATATGGAGATTATAACCATTCCGTTTCGGGGCTCATTGAAACACAGCGATAATATGGGCAATGAAAAATTACTGGCTGCCGGAGAAGTGCAGGTAATGTCGGCCGGTTCAGGTGTTATGCATTCCGAATACAATGCTTCCAAAACCGAGCCGGTGCATTTTTTCCAGATATGGATTTTTACCGATCAGCTTGGGCATAAGCCCCGTTACAATCAAAAGCATTTTTCGGAAGATGGCCGCAAGGAACGGTGGCAATTGTTGGTTTCTCCCGATGGAAGGGATGATTCGTTACGCATACACCAGAATGCTTTCATCTCGGTAGTAGAAACAGAAAAGCTGGAAGAAATTTCCTATACCTTGCATTCACCGGGAAATGGGCTTTACCTGATGGTTGTTGAAGGCGCTGTTGAACTCGGAGGCATGGAACTGCAGCGAAGGGATGCGGCAGGGTTGTGGTCGTTTAATGAACCGCTAAACATCCGGTTATCGAAAACATCCTATTTACTGGCCATTGAAGTACCTATGCATTAATTATAAAATTAAAACAACCCCTTTCCTTTTTTTTACGTAGTAGATTTTATACTTAAGTTTCAAAAAAAATTTCTGTAAATATGATTAAATCCGTAAATCCTGCCACCGGAGAAACTATCCGGGTATATGAAGCACATTCAGAAAAAGGAGTGGAGAAAATTGTAAATTCGGTTGACAAACGCTGGCAACGCTGGCGGAATACATCATTTTATCAACGCAGTCAGATGATGCAGAGCCTGGCAAGTTTGCTGAGAAGCAAAAAGGAAGAGCTTGCCCGGTTGATGGCACTGGAGATGGGAAAAGTAGTCGGGGAGGGTATTTCCGAAGTTGAAAAATGTGCATGGGTGTGCGATTATTATGCCAACAATGCAGAGAGTTTTCTTGAAAATGAACCTATTGTATCCGATTTTTCAAAGTCATGGGTCAGTTTCCAGCCCCTTGGAACCATTCTGGCCATTATGCCCTGGAATTTTCCGTTTTGGCAGGTTTTCCGTTTTGCAGCACCAACAGTGATGGCCGGAAATACAGCAGTGCTTAAACATGCCAGCAATGTTCCGGGTTGCGCCCTGGCCATAGAAGACCTTTTTCGGGAAGCGGGTTTTCCGGAGAATGTGTTTCGCACATTGCTTATTGGCAGCTCGCAGGTAGAGAAGGTAATCAGGCATTCTGCCATAAAAGCTGTGAGCCTTACCGGGAGCACGCCTGCCGGCAAGAGTGTGGCCTCGGTTTCCGGCAGTGAGCTCAAAAAATGCGTTCTGGAGTTGGGAGGAAGCGATCCTTACCTTATTCTGGAAGATGCCGATTTACCGGCAGCAGCAAAAACATGTACCGCAGGCAGGCTTGTGAATGCGGGACAGAGTTGCATTGGGGCCAAAAGATTTATTGTGGTTGAAAAGGTTTATTATGAATTTCTGGAGTATTTTACCCAGGAAATGAATAAAGCCACATTTGGAGATCCTTATGATGAGGAGATGACAATGGGGCCGCTTGCACGCATTGATTTACGTGATGATCTCCACAGGCAGGTGACCGATTCGGTGAAAAAGGGAGCTGAAATTATTATTGGAGGAGAGCAGCCGGTTCGTAAAGGAGCATTTTATCCTGCTACAATCCTTGAAAATGTTGGCAGGGGAATGCCGGCCTACGACGAGGAACTGTTTGGGCCCGTGGCTTCGGTTATAAAAGTTAAAGACGAAAAAGAAGCCGTTAAAGTGGCCAATGAATCGGTATTTGGATTAGGCGCCGCCGTTTTTTCACAGGATTTGAAACGAGCACAACAGATTGCCGAGGTTCAGCTCCAGGCCGGATGCTGTTTTGTGAACGATTTTGTAAAATCTGATCCCCGGCTCCCTTTCGGTGGTGTTAAGGAAAGTGGCTACGGCAGAGAACTCTCATCATTTGGCATCAGGGAGTTTATGAATGTTAAAACAGTAGCTGTTAAGTAGTTTATAATTGCCGTTGCTTTCCGTTTGCATTGTTTTTTCAGGATTTTCATCAGGCTAAACAGTTGGTCCATATCTGCTTTGCTCATCCATTTATTTTATTAGATTTGCTTTTGCGACAGCACAATCAAACTTATATGGTCATGAAAAAGCTAATCTTCCTTCTGATGCCCTTTCTTTTTGTTTTAAGCGGATGTAATTTTGAAAGTGGTGAATCGGCGCGCCAAACTCGATTCAATGCAGGCTGGAAGTTTATTCGGGATGATATTAAAAATGCCGTACAACCTGAATTTGACGATAGTCATTGGCTGGAGGTGGTTTTACCACACGATTACAGCATAATGGATTTGCCCGCCAAAGAAGGGGTCAAACAAACAGGTCCTTTTTCAGAAGAAAGTCCGGGAGGTATCTCTACCGGGCATGTTATGGGCGGTACAGCCTGGTACAGAAAACACTTTAAAATGAATAGGAAGGACGAAGGGAAAGTTGTAAAAGTGCTTTTCGACGGCATATATATGAATGCCGATGTGTGGCTTAACGGGCAGCATTTGGGCAGTCAGCCCTATGGGTATTCGGCATTTTCGCTTGATTTAACCCCTCATTTGAGGCCTGTCGGCGAGGAAAATGTTCTGGCTGTTCAGGTAAAAAACGAAGGTGAAAATTCAAGGTGGTACAGTGGTTCGGGTATTTACCGTAACGTTTCACTGATAATAACCAATCCTGTACATGTTGATTTATGGGGGGTGTTTGTCCGTACCCTGGAAGTTTCTGAAGAAAAGGCAGCAATAGGAGTGGATGTTACCCTGGTTAACGGCACTTCGGATGAAAAGGATATAACCCTTGAAATGGAATTTATTGACCCGGATGGTAAACCGGTAACTCATTTTAGTGATGACAAAGAACTTGAAGCAGGCAGTAAAAAGATATTTGCTCAGGAATTCGGGATCCCGGAATACCGGTTGTGGACGGTTGAAAATCCGGAACTTTATACAGTGGTAATCCGCTTGCGTAACGGGAAAAAAATAATCGATGAGGTAAGGGAGCCGTTTGGCATTCGCACCATTGATTTTTCTGCTGAAAAGGGATTTCTTCTTAATAATGAACCTGTTTTACTTCAAGGAGCATGCCTGCACCACGATAACGGACCGCTGGGAGCGGCAGCATTCGACCGGGCAGAATACAGGAAAGTTGAGATAATGAAGAAAAACGGGTTCAATGCCATTCGTACGGCTCATAATCCCCCTTCCAATGCCCTGCTTGATGCCTGCGACCAACTGGGTATGCTGGTGATGGATGAATCGTTTGACCATTGGCGAAAGCCTAAAAATCCGGAAGATTATCACCTCTATTTTGATGAATGGTGGGAAAAAGATATGGAGGCTATGGTTCTCCGCGACCGCAATCATCCCTCAGTAATTATCTGGAGCATTGGTAATGAAATAAAGGAACGTGCCGATTCTTCCGGGCTGGAGACAGCACAAATTCTAAGAGATAAAATTCTGCAGATGGATGATACAAGACCTGTAACTCAGGCAGTATGCAGTTTTTGGGATAATAAGGGCAGGACATGGAAGGACACCGAACCTGTTTTTGCCCTGCTCGATGTACACGGTTACAATTACCAGTGGCAGAGGTATGAGGATGATCATGCCGGCTTTCCTGAAAGGATTATGATTGGTACTGAATCGATAGCCGGAGAAGCCTTTGAGAACTGGAGCATGGTTGAAAAACATCCTTATGTTATCGGAGATTTTGTGTGGACGGGAATGGATTACCTGGGTGAATCGGGAATCGGAAGTTTCAAACTTGATAACGATACTACTTCCTTTCTTCCTCCGTGGCCATGGTTCAATGCATGGTGCGGCGACATCAGCATACTGGGTTATAAAAAGCCTCAGATGTACTTTCGCGATGTGATATGGCGCAACAGTGATCTTGAAATGCTGGTGCATGCCCCTGTTCCTGAAGGCAGGAGTGAAGTGGTAAGCTTTTGGGGATGGCCCAATGAATGGAAGAGCTGGAACTGGGAAGGTCATGAAGGAACACCTCTGCAGGTCTCCGTATACAGCCGGTGCGATAGTGTGAGGCTTGAACTGAATGGAAAGATAATTGGCGCTAAACCGGTTTCTGATGAAACAAAACTTACTGCCCGCTTTAATGTTCCTTACGAGCCGGGAGAACTGACAGCCGTGGGTTTGAAAGAAGGGAAGGAAGTTGTCCGTCAGGTATTGAAAACTGCAGGAGCTCCTTCACATATCCGCATTACTCCGGAGCGGGAAACAATTTCTGCCGACTTCAGCGATTTGGCTTATTTCAATGTGGAAGTGGTTGATGAAAACGGTTTGCTGGTGCCTCATGCTGAGGTGCCGGTTGAATTTGAAATCGATGGTGTGGGAACCCTTCAGGCAGTGGGTAATGGAAATCCAACCGATATGAAAAGCTTTCAGCAACCCCGGGTAAACACTTTCAGGGGGAAGTGCCAGGTAATTGTTCGTGCGGGTGAAGAACAGGGCAAGATAATGGTCACTGCCACTTCCGATGGCCTCGAAAGCGGGGAAGCGATGGTGAATGTTGCAAAGTTATAAGGATTGGGTATTTGGGAATAACCCGGTGGAAGTTCGGGAGATTTCTCAGAATGTATTACTACCCATATTTTGTTCCTACGAAACTATCCCTTTAGGGATAAGACTTGGATAGAATAGAATTTATGAAAATCTCCAAAAATTCTCAGAAGACGAAATTTAAAATATATTGACTACCTCTTTTTTACAAAATAATAAACGATGGCAGTGATGATACTGAATATGAGGGCAAAGATTGTCCAAATGATTTTAGCTCCGGTACTCATCCCTTTGTTTACAGCCCATACATCATAGATGACCCAGATAGCACAGATTAATGCAATGATTCCAATAATTGCTTCCATAGTTGTGTTGTTGTTTGTGAATTAAGGCATTAATTTACGGCATTTTTTGCTGAAAACAAAACATTTGAAGAACAAATGTTAATTCCGGCAATTCTTTTGCCCGGAAAATTTAAATGATGCGCTTAAAGATTAGGCATTTTTTACAGGGCCAGACCGAATAAATTTTTCTTCCCAGGAATTGACCTATAAAAAAGCTTCCAAGCAGAAATGGGGCCAGTGTCCATGTTAATTCCAGGTCGTGAAACTTTCGTATCATGATCACCAGCGGAACAGGGGCATGAATGGCTACGAACCACAGGACCGAAAACTTCCGCAGCCCTCCCCTCAGGTATCCGAATGGAAGATTGATAACAATGGTAGCAATGCATGTGTAGGCTAACCGCCATTCAAAAGTCAGCATATCACCAAATATATTTGTTAAGAAAAAAGGTATTTGCATAATTACTTGTTGTGACTGAAATTTATCCAGTCGATGTTTTTTTTCAGCATTTGAAGTGTTCTCTCTTCAAAACCGCCCGGGTCGGGGGAGAAGTTATACTCCCATGCTGCATCTTTTGGCAGGCTTACAAGTATGGATTCGGTATTACCACCCGATTCCATGCCAAATTTGGTACCCCGGTCATAAAGCAGGTTGAATTCCACATACCTTCCGCGACGCAGCGCCTGCCATTGCTTCTCACGCTCCGAATAAGGCTTCCTGCCGTACTTTTTCATAAAATTGGCATATAGCTCCGGGTATAGCCTGGCAAGGCTTACTGTGAACCGGAAAAGCTTTTCAAAGTCCTCCTGGTTTACAGGTTTACGCCGGTCAAAAAAGATGCCACCTATTCCACGGGTTTCCTGCCTGTGAGGAAGGAAAAAGTAATCGTCGGCCCAACGTTTGTAATCAGGGTAGAAACTGATGTCAAAGCTGTCGCAAACCTCCTTCAGTGCCTGGTGAAAAGATTTCGCATCGGCAGGGTCAACAATGTGAGGAGTGAGGTCTATTCCGCCGCCAAACCAGGCTACACCGTTGTCGAGTGCAAAATAGCGGACATTCATATGTATAATAGGTACCCATGGATTCTCAGGGTGCAGAATGGAGGATATCCCTGTTGCAGCATAAGAATTTGCTTTTTCACCCAGAATTTTTTCCATTCTGTTGGTGAAATTTCCCTTAACAAAAGAGAAATTTACAGCCCCTTTTTCAACGACAGCTCCCTGCTGCAAAACAGAAGTAACTCCGGTTCCCAGCTCGGTTGACCACCGGTCATTGGAAAATTTCCTTTTTCCATCAGCCTGTTCAATGCCGCTGATAATTTCCTGCTGAATGTGACGATAAGTCTCTGCTATTTTATCGATCCTGTGCATGTTTTTTCTTTTTCTGCAGAAGCCGGGTAATGATCAACCTGATTATTCCACTGAGTTTAATTGTATCAGCTTGTGCAGATTTTCTTTTATCCGTTTCTTTTCCAGTCGGTGTTTTTTACCCAGTCGGCCAAAAACTTAGCATTTTCATAGGGGAGGCCGGGAATGAAGCCATGCCCCAGGTTGAAAATCCAGTTTTGGTTCCGGCTGCCAAACTCAATGTACCTGTTCAGCTCCTGTTCCATTTCCTGTTGGCTTGCATGGAGCAGGCGCGGGTCGATGTTACCCTGAAGACCTATTTCCTGATGTACCAGCTTTCGTGCAGCAGGTAGGGAAGTTTGCCAGTCGATGCTCAGATAATCGCAATGATTTGGTGTAATGTCGGCGATGCCTGTTCCCAAACCTTTAGGAAAGAAAATGAACGGAACATTTTCATGCCTTACTGCGGCAGCTATTTTTTCGGTAGCCGGCAGGAACAGCTTCTTGTAAAGATCGAACGGCAGCAATCCGGCATGGGTGTCAAATAGCTGAAAGACCTCTACCCCGTGCTTTATTTGTTCTTTAGAATAAATAATTGAAAGTTCGGTGATTTCGTCTACCAATCGCTGGGTTGTTTCAGGATGTTGATAAATGAATTTCACTGCATCGGGAAAATCACCCTTGCGTCCCAATCCCTGCAACATGAAGAGCAGCACAGTAAGGGGTGCACCGCAAAAACCAATGAGCGGAACATTTTCCGGGCGGGTCCTGATGATTTCATCCACCACATCGTAAATGTAGTTAAGTTTGCCGGGGTCGGGTTTCAATCCTTCAAGGGGGTTGCTGCGCTGAGCCAGCGGATGCTCAAAAACAGGGCCTGAATCGGTAAAATCGAGACCCATTCCCATGGCATAGGGTATGACTAAAATGTCGCTAAACAGGATGGCGGCATCGACACCCAAATCGTAAACCGGCAGAAGGGTAACTTCAGCAGCAAGCTTTGGGTTTTGCATCATCTGCCAAAAAGTATATTTTTCCTTTATCTTCAGGTAGGAAGGCAGTATCCGTCCTGCCTGACGCATAAACCACACCGGAGGGCGGGAGGTGGCTTTTCCATGTAATGTTTGCAAAAGAATGGATTCCTGCATTTTTGTTCTGTTTTCTTTTTTACTTAAATGTATATTTTGATAGTTTTCAGACTGCTTCATTTTGAGTTCATCCGGATTCATGGTAAAGGCAAAGAATTTGCTTTGCTCAGGCCTCATTGAAGGAATGATATCCTGAATTCAGGGCGGGCAGCCTTCAGTACAGCAAGTTTTTAGTTGTTTTTTACTTTCAGTAGATTATTTTAGCTTTTTTAAGGCGTTATAACTTGCTTCAACTGTTTTTTTGATGTCTTCATCGGTGTGTGCAGCTGAAACAAACCCTGCCTCAAATTGAGAAGGAGCCAGGTAAATGCCGTTTTCCAGCGAAAGCCTGAAGTATTCACCGAACATACCGGTATCACATTTCATCACATCTGCAAAGGAGTTTACACGTTCTTCCTCCGTAAAAAAGAGGGTAATCATTGAACCTACCCTGTTAATGACCCCTTTCATGTGAAGTTCGCTGAGGATGTTTCTTAGTCCTTCTTCGAGTTTCGCCGATGTTTTCTCCAGATTTTGGTAGAAGTCAGGTGTTTCCTGAAGCAGGTTAAGGGTGGCAATCCCGGCTGCCATCGCCAGCGGGTTACCAGAGAGGGTTCCTGCCTGGTAAACCGGACCTTTGGGTGCCAGCAGGTCCATGATTTCCTGTTTTCCGCCATAGGCTCCCACAGGCAATCCTCCGCCAATGATTTTTCCGAAGGTTGTCAAATCGGGTGTAACGCCCAAAAGTGCCTGTGCTCCCCCTGTTCCCAGCCGGAATCCGGTCATTACTTCATCAAATATAAGAACCGTTCCGTTTTCATCACATAATTTGCGAAGACCTTCAATGAACTTTCTTTCAGGCACAATTACACCCATGTTGCCGGTAACCGGTTCCAGTATAACAGCTGCAATCTGGTTTTTATGTTTGCCAAACAATTGTTCCACCGAATCCAGATCATTGTACTGTGCCGTTAAGGTATCGCGGGCAGTGCCTTCTGTAACTCCCGGAGTATCAGGCGTACCAAAGGTTAATGCCCCTGAGCCTGCTTTAATCAGGAAGCTGTCGTTGTGCCCGTGATAGCAGCCTTCGAATTTAATTACCAGGCTCCGGTTGGTATAGCCCCTTGCCAAACGTAGGGCGCTCATTGTTGCCTCGGTGCCTGAGTTCACCATTCGTATCATATCGATCGATGGTACAAGATGTTTTATAAGCTGCGCCATTTCCGTTTCAGCAAGTGTGGGAGCGCCAAAACTTGTTCCCTTTGCTGCCGCCTGTTTTACTGCATCCACTACTTTAGGGTGGGCATGACCCAAAATCATCGGGCCCCATGAACCAACGTAATCAATATATTCGTTTCCATCGATATCGGTTACTTTTGATCCGCTGGCCTGTGCAATAAACGGTGGATTGCCGCCCACGCTCCGGAATGACCTGACCGGTGAGTTTACCCCACCGGGAATATGTTGCTGCGCCTCTTTAAAAGCCGCAATGCTTTTCTGATTGTTCATTTCTTAAAATTAACTGTTCCACATCAGGAGGTGCTAACTCCTGTCCTATAACTAAAACCTTAAATTATTATCAATCAAATGACTGTTATTTTATAAAATGCTTATCAAAGTTTGATAAACAGCCATTGTTTATATGTTTTTTCCTTCATACCAGGATTTACGGAATCGGGAACTGTATCCGTTCTTGCTCTATGCCCTCTGCTTTCCGCTTTGTGCAATCTTTACAGATCCTGAATTATTTCCTGGGTATGATATGAAATGATGATGTCGGCGCCGGCACGCTTCAGGCCGGTGAGCAGTTCGTGCACTATTCGTTTTTCATCAATCCAACCTTTTGCAGCTGCCGCTTTCACCATGGCAAATTCTCCGCTTACATTATATGCAGCCACTGGAACATTATATGTTGACTTGACGCGATGAATGATGTCCATATAGTTAAGGGCCGGCTTTACCATCACTATATCAGCGCCCTCAATAAGGTCGAGCTCCACTTCACGAAGAGCTTCATCACCGTTGGCAGGATCCATCTGATAGGTTTTTCGGTCGCCGAATTTAGGCGCACTCTCGGCAGCTTCGCGGAACGGGCCATAAAAAGCAGATGCATATTTTGCGGAATAGGCCATAATGGGCATGTTGTAAAAACCCTTTTCGTCGAGAGCTGTGCGTATAGCCTGCACACGGCCGTCCATCATGTCGCTTGGAGCAACCATATCCACTCCGGCCTCAGCCAGGGAGACTGATTGCTTTGCCAGCGTTTCCAGTGTAAGGTCGTTGTTAACATCGCCGTCTACTATTGTGCCGCAATGGCCATGTGTGGTATATTCGCAATTGCAGATGTCGGCAACCAGAAACAATCCGGGAACTTCCTTTTTCAAAGCCCTTACTGCCTGCTGAATAATTCCGTTATGCCGGCAGGCCACTTCTCCGGTTTCATCTTTCGATTCGGGAATACCAAAAAGCAAAACCGACTGAACTCCATTATTAAAAAGCTCTTTGCCTTTTTCCACCAGCTTGTCGACCGAAAGCTGGGAGTTTCCCGGCATCGAAGATATTGGGTTTTCAACGTTTTTTCCGGGGCAAACAAACAATGGCATCATCAGGTCGTTGCGGGTGAGAATGGTTTCACGCACCATGTTCCGGAGAACCGGCGACTGACGTAACCTGCGAAGTCTAACTACTGGAAATGTCATAATATATAATTTTTTATTTTTTTGAAATATAATAATTTATAATTGAATCAACGATTCCTTTTGCTGAACTGGTATGTGCTGTAACCAGTGGGTGGAAGCCGTTGTTGATGGCTTCCCGGTAGGTAACAGGGCCTATGCAGGCCATACGAATTTCTTTATTATTTGATTTTGGGGAAACCTGTAGGAAATTTCTTATCCCCGACGGGCTTGTAAAAATAAGCATGTCGTAGAGGTCTTTTTCAATTCTTTGAATTATTTTCTCATCAAAATGCTGCGGAACGTCAGTTTTGTAAACATCAATGCGTGTGCAGTCTGCCGCCAATTTAAGGTCTTCCTGAATCACTGTGCGGGCCAGGTTGCCTAAGGGCAGCAGGATGTTGGGCTTTCTGCCGCCAGTTTTAATGTGGGTTAAAAATGGTTTAGAAAAATCTTCGGCAGTGGAACCGGGATTGACAAACGATGTACGGTAGCCGTATCCCTGCAAAACTGCTTCTGTTTTTTTGCCAATTGCTGCAAACTGTACTTCATCAGGCAACCGGTAACTGCCGGTTAAATCCTTAAGGATCCTGAAATATGAACGTACTCCGTTTGGGCTGGTAAATATTATCCATTGAAATTGTTCAGGATTGAGGAAGCAGCTTTTTTCATTTTCAGAAATCAGGGAATCATAAATTTCAATGAGAGGAAACTCCAAAACAGTGGCACCTTCACGGGACAGCATGCCTGCAAGTTCATCGGATGAATCTTTAGGGCGTGTTGAAATAAATAGCTTATCGTGAAGAAGTAAAGTCATAAATTTCTGATTTCCTGCATAATTTTAGCGGCGCCACGTGCAAGTAATTTCTCAGCAAGCTTTATTCCTGCAGCTTTTGGGTCTTTAATATTGCCATCCTGCGTTTCAAGAAGGTAGACTTCTCCATCCATTGAGGCTACAAAGCCTGTCAGAAAAAGGAGGTCCCCTGTAGTTTTCGAAAAACACCCAACCGGGACCTGGCATCCTCCCTCAATAGTTCTTAAAAATCCCCGTTCGGCTTCGCCTGCAAGCCATGTGGGGGTGTGGTTAACAGCTTCCAAATAGCCACTGGTTACAGTATCATTTTCTCTCGACTCTATTGCAATGATACCCTGGCTGACGGCAGGGATAATAACTTCAGGATTAATGATTTCTGTTATGTATTTATCGAGGCCCAGGCGCTGTAATCCGGCGGCTGCCATAATCATTGCATCACAGTATCCCTCTTCCATTTTTCGCAGTCGGGTGTTGACATTTCCCCGGATATCGACTATCTGTAACTTTTTATTGTAACGGAGCAAACTGGCTTTTCGGCGCAGGCTTGATGTGGCTATAACATCTTTTTCGGTAAGCTCATCCAGCTTGCGGCCGTCCCGGCTTACCAGGGCATCCCTGAATTCTGCACGCTCAAGTACTGCACCCAACGTTAAACCTTCAGGAAGTTTGGTGGGCAGATCCTTTAAACTATGAACAGCAACATCTACCTTGTTTTCAAGCAGGGCGTTTTCAATTTCCTTCGTGAATAAACCTTTATCACCTATTTTGGAAAGCGCTACATCCAGGATTTTATCCCCTTTTGTTTGTATAACAACGATTTCTACATTTAAATCAGGAAATTTTTCCAGCAAGTTCTTTTTGGTTAGTTCTGCCTGGTACAATGCCAGCTGACTGCCTCTTGTGCCTATACGTAAAGTGTGCATTTCAATATTTCAGGTTAAATGTCGCTTATGTTGAAAAGGTCATTTATTAGCTTCAGTGAGTCGGTCCTTTTTCCGTTGGCCGTCATTTCTTTCAGGTTTTTAATAAATAACCTGGTGTATTTTTGCGTGAGGTGTTTTGAAAACTCATTCACTGCCAGCTGGCTTTCTTCTGAGCTCATTTTATATCCTGACAATTCATTTTTGGTAACTTTCAACAGGTTATAAGTAATGGCTTTTATGGCAGGCCTCAGCGACCGGCTTGCCATCCATTCACTGAATTCATCAACTATTTCATCAATGATTTTATTGGCCGATTCAATGCACTCCATGCGTTTTCCCATATTGGTGTTTACCACATCCTGCAAATCATCAATGGTGAAAAGTTCAACGGCATCCAGGTTTTCAACATGGTCTTCAATGTTTCGCGGCACAGAAATATCAACCAAGACCTGGTTTTTGTCCTTACGGTTTGCCAACGATCGTTCTATCATTGAATGGGTTACGAGCGGAACAGGAGAGCCAGTTGCTACAATTACAATGTCGTAGAGATAAAGGTGATGGTCTACCTGCTCAAAAGGCAGCATGGTGCAATTATAACGTTTTGCAAGCTTCTCTGCTTTCTCCTGGGTACGGTTGGTAACAGTAACTTTTGGATTGCCGTTTTTAATAAAGTTTTGTAACACCAATCCACCGGTTTCACCGGCACCAATCAAAAGGATTCGTTTGTCAGAGAGATCTTCAAATAGCCGGAAGCACTTTTGCACTGCAGCACTGCTTATTGAAGTAGTGCCCATTTTTATCTTAGTTTCGGTGCGCACTCTTTTGCCTGCTTCAAACGATTTTTGAAACAAACGCATAAGTACGGCATCGGTTAATGCTGCTTCAGTGCAGAACATATAGGCATCTTTAATCTGCCCGATAATCTGATCTTCCCCAATTATCATCGAATCAATACCGGAGGCAACTTCAAACAAATGCTTAACTGCTTTATCGCCGGAATAGCTGTAGAATAAATGCCAGTAATTGTTTTCAATACCCTTGAAATGCTTCAGGGCCTTGTATACCATTTTTGAAGCAAGAGGAAAATCGTACTTATTTTGTGAGAAATATATTTCAGTACGATTGCATGTAGACAAAACAACAATTTCCGAGATATCTGTCTCTTTCTGAAGAAGTTCTGAAAATGGAACGATTTCCTCTTTCGAAAGTGAAAACTGTTCTCTTATTTCAACCGGTGAAGTTTTATAACTGATCCCTAACAGACCTACCATAATTAGTTTCTTTCTGAAATTTTTACAATGAAATACAACGAAAATAAACAGGAAAACGCATTTGATAAAATGCAAAAAACCGGAAATAACGGTTTTTGTTTAACCCTTCTGCAATTAAAATTTAAGAAAGAAAAGGAGGGGGACGACTGAAAAGGTTTATATATGAGCTGCCCTGCGTCTGTATATCAGGATGAAAGCACTTATGTTTAAATTTCTGAAGTGCAGCAAAGGCAACATTGTAATCGGCTGTCAAAAATTGCTGATCATGGAGTTTTGAAGAACTGGAAATATCGTTTTGACCGATTTCCAGGTAATTGTCTCCCGAATAAATTTCAATCGAAATGCTGTTATCTGCTGATTGAAGTTCGCCCGCAGAGGCTTTGTTTACACCGATTATCCAAAAAAAGGCATAGAATACCACCAATGCAATGTAGGGTATATGCGTGGTAAATATGCCAAGTGTAAACATTTGTATTTTATCCTTTTAATTAGGGTGCTAAAATATAAAAAATAACTATGAAAATTGTTTAACTTTTTCGATTTTAATTCTTTAGTGTTAAATGTCAACAGTGGAATTATTATATGTCAATGGCATCAATATTCATTGGCCTGGTGGTTAAATATACAGCAAATAAATAAAATCAAGCTATCTTTGCCTTTCATTTACAGGTTAAATCAGGTAAAGATGAGTTTTAGAAGGTTTATAGTTTTATTATTGTTTATTACAATGGGTTCATGCAGTTCAAAAAAAGCGGCCGATATAATTATTGTCAATGCAACGGTTTATACCCTTAATAAAGAATTCTCAAAGATAGAAAGTTTTGCTGTTGCAGGTGGAAAAATTGTTGCTACCGGAACTACAAGGGATATTCTTGAACAATATTCATCCGGGAATATAATTGATGCAAATGGTAAATACGTTTATCCGGGCTTTAACGATGCCCATTGTCATTTCAACGGTTATGGGCAGAACCTGATGCAATATGCCGATTTACGCGGCACCTCCGGTCCGGATGAGATTTACAACATACTAAATGAACATTATCAAAAGTTTAAAGGTGAGTGGGTGCTGGGCCGAAGCTGGGATCAGAATGACTGGGAAGTAACAGAATTTCCGGATAAGACAAGGCTTGATGAATTGTTTCCAGAAGTTCCGGTTTATCTAATACGTGTTGACGGACATGCAGGCTGGTGTAATTCCAAAGCACTTGAAATGGCAGGAATTACTAATGAAACAAAAGTAGCAGGAGGCCTGGTGGAAGTGAAAAACGGGCAGCCTACAGGTATTTTGGTTGATAATGCCATGGGGCTGGTATCCCGAATTATTCCTTCCGTGTCATTGGAACAGCAAAAGCCCGGTCTTTTGGAAGCGCAGAAGAACTGCTTCGCTGTGGGCCTTACCTCGGTAACCGATTGTGGGGTTGATAAAAGTACCGTTTTGCTTATGGAAGAGATGCAGGTGCAGAATGAGCTTAAAATGCGCATTAACGTTATGCTTAACCCTACAGAAGAAAACTTCTCGGAATTTGTAAATAAAGGAACTAAAAAGAGCGAGCGGCTTGTAGTAAACACCATAAAAATTTATGCCGATGGTGCACTGGGTTCCCGGGGAGCGTTACTCCTGGATGATTACTCTGATGATGCAGGAAACATTGGATTGCAGATGGAGCCTCAGGAATTTTATGATGAAATTTGCCGGCTGGCCTACGATAACAACTATATTGTTGCCACGCATGCCATTGGTGACGGGGGTAACCGACTGGTGCTCGATACATATGCCAAATACCTAAAGGGCAAAAATGACCGCAGATGGCGTGTTGAACATGCACAGATAATTCATCCCGGTGATTTTCAAAAGTTTGCCGACTACTCCATAGTACCTTCCATCCAGGCCACGCATTGCACTTCAGACATGAACTGGGCAGGCGACCGGTTAGGAGAAGAACGGTTGCCGGGTGCATACGCCTGGCAGACCCTGCTGCAGCAAAACGGATGGCTGCCAAATGGCACTGATTTCCCGGTAGAACATATAAATCCATTATATACGTTCTATTCTTCTGTATTCCGTACCGACCACAATGGTATGCCGGAAGGAGGCTGGCAAATTGAAGAAGGCCTTACCCGAGAGCAGGCGTTGCGTTCCATGACCGTCTGGCCGGCGAAAGCTTCCTTTGAAGAGAAGGAAAAAGGCAGCCTTGAACCCGGGAAATATGCCGATTTTGTGATTCTTGACACCGACTTGATGACAGCCTCACCGGATGAGGTTTTGCAAACCAAAGTTGAAAGTACATGGATTGCAGGAGAGAAAGTGTTTGAAGCTGTGAAGTAAGATCTTTTTCTTGCAGGCAGTGTTTTTAGAAAAAATAAATGAAGTCTTTAATGCTGCAATTCAAATTATTATTGCAGACCTACAAAGTTTTTTATGGCCACTTTTCTTTTTGATGAAATAATATTTGGCCCGGTAAAAAGCCGGCGTCTGGGAGTTTCGCTGGGAGTAAACCTGCTGCCGGTGAATGTAAAGGTATGTTCGTTTGATTGCATTTATTGTGAATGTGGGTTTACGCCAAAGGAGTACTCCGAAAAAGCTGTACTTCCTTCCCGTACCGAGGTCAGACAGAGACTTGAGCAAAAACTGCATGGAATGATTGCCGAAAACCTGCTGCCTGATGTAATCACCTTTGCAGGAAACGGAGAACCCACAATGCATCCTGAGTTTGCAGGAATTATCGACGATACCATTGAACTGCGCAATTTGCTGACTCCCGACGCCCGCATCGCAGTCTTATCGAATGCCACTATGCTGCATAAACCTGAAGTATTTAATGCACTGTTAAAAGTAGAGGACAACATCCAGAAACTTGATTCAGCGTTCGAAGAAACCGTCGTCCTGCTCGATTGCCCCAGGGGAACCTTCAACCTGCAGAAGGTAGTTGACCAGCTGGTGCAATTTAAGGGCAGGGTGATTATCCAGACTCTTTTTGTGAAAGGAAGTTTTAAAGGGCAGACGGTTGATAATTCCACCGACAGGGAGTTTGAAGCCTGGCTGGAGGTGTTGCATAAGATTAAGCCTGAAAAGGTAATGATCTATACCATTGCACGAGATACCCCTGTTGATACCCTTGAAAAAGTTAGTCCAGAAAAACTAAACAACATTGCTGCAAGGGTTGAGAATACCGGTATAAAGGTGCAAATTTCCTATTGACTATTACGTAAATAGCGTTACGTAAAAAACGCAATAGTAATTAATTGAAATATAGGTTACTAAAAACTTATATTATTTGTTGTTTATTGAAAATTTTTGCGTAAATTACATTACGTAAAAAACGTAAACAATGATAAATCCATTTTTACTCACAGGATATCATAGCCCGGAATATTTCTGCGATCGGCAAATGGAAACCGGGCGAATTACTGAGGCTATACAAAGTTCACGTAACCTGACGCTAATTTCCGTAAGAAGGCTTGGAAAAACAACACTTTTAAACCATGTGGAACACCAGTTAAATAAAAATGTTGTTTTCATATACGTTGATCTTTATCCCACACTTCAGCTGAATGATTTCGTGCATGTATTTTCAAATAAGATTCTGAACCAACTTGAACCTTTTTCTGATAAAGTGATGCGCAAAATCAACAGTTTTTTTGGTTTGCTGAGGCCCCGGTTTTCAATTGATCCGGTAACAGGGGCTCCAAGCGTGGAACTTGCTATATCCAACAGGAGCGAAACAGAAACTTCAATTGCTCTCCTGTTCGATTATATACGGCAATCGGAAAAACAAGTGGCCGTGGCTTTTGATGAATTCCAGCAAATACAGAATTATCCCGAAAAAAATGTGGAAGCCATACTGCGTTCGCGGATTCAAAAAGATATTTCATCAAGTTTCATTTTTTCCGGCAGTTTTACCCATATGCTGATTCCTATGTTCAGTGATTATTCCAGGCCATTCTATCAGAGTTCGGAACTAATGCAGCTTGATAAAATAGATCGTGAAAAATATATCCCATTCCTTATATCAATGTTTGCCAAAGGTAAGATAAGACTGAGTGAATCAATTGCAGAATATATTTACGACCTCAACAAAGGAATTACTTATAATGTGCAATATATGTGCAACAAGTTATTTTCCTTGCAGCTTACAGAAATTTCAAAAGTAAATGCCGATGAAATGCTTCAGAATATTCTTAAAGAAAATGAAGCCATTTATTTTAATTACAGAGAGTTGATGACTGACCTTCAATTCAAGGTCTTAAAAGCAATCGCAAAAGAAACATCGGTTGAAAAGCCGTATAACAGCCGGTTTATTGCACTATATAAACTAGGATCAGCCAGTTCAGTCAAAGCCGCTATTGATGCCTTACTCAAAAGAGGAATGTTAACCAGCAGCAAAGCAATATATGTTACCGATTGGTATTTCTCGCTTTGGTTAAAAAATCAGTTATAACTCAGTGCGGTACCATTCTGAGCTTCGGCCCAGCAAACGGATGCCGGCTACAAACCCCTTCAGCTTCAGCAAGTCGTCACTTTCAAGCCAGGCATAGCAATTGTAAGTATTACCTGATTTTGGATCGTATATTTCTCCGTTATTCCATTCTTCGTCTTTTGAATCGTATTCAAGGCCGCTAAGAATCTGCAATCCAATAAGCGAACGTTCACGCAGGTTCTCTTCCGGGTTGTTTTCGTCTTTCGGTGGCTGGCCGTTTTCATATTTCTCGGGAATCATATAAACTATTGTTCCAACATATTTCCCATTTTCCTTTTCCACCTTAATCTTTGTGGTTTTTTCATCGTTCCACCAAATGCCTGTTATCTTATCTGCTTCCTGGGCAACTCCTGCTAATGTGTATAACACCATTATAAAAAGCAACGCAATTTTTTTCATAATTATCGTTTTGATTCTTAATTTTATAGAAGTTAAAAGTAAAAATATTCTACATTCAAAACCATATATAAGTATTATTTTTTCTTATTCCAATCTTATGACTAAAATGAAAATTGCAAAGCGTGTTCTTTTGGTGGTTACCCTTATAATTGTTGTAGCCCTTATAGCAGGTTATTTTATCCTGTATCACATCCGCACCTCCGCACTTCCCGATTATTCTGAAGATGTCACAATTGATGGATTAACCGATGAAGCAATCGTTCTCAGGGATTCGTTTGCCATTCCGCATATTTACGCTCAAAATGAAGCTGATTTATATATGGCCACAGGTTTTGCGATGGCCCAGGACCGCCTTTGGCAGATGGATTTGTTACGACGGGTTACCCAGGGAAGGCTTAGTGAAATTTTGGGAAAAGACCAGCTGGAAACTGATTTGCTCATGCGTGCCCTGCGTATTCAGGAAAAATCGGAACGTGTACTGGAACAGATAACTCCTGAAATCCATTCTGCCCTCGAGGCATTCTCAGCAGGAGTAAATCATTACATGAAAAGTTATCCGCTGCCTCCTGAATTCAAGATATTGGGCTATGAGCCCGAACCCTGGAAACCCGTGCATTCAATCAACCTCATTGGTTACATGTCGTGGGATTTAACATCCGGATGGGGAACTGAAATGTTACTTTACAAACTGGCCCGGGAGGTATCTGCTGAACAAATCAAGTTGCTGATTCCTGCCCCGGAAGTTCATTCCACAGCAGTTTATAGCAATTTTACAGGAGATATCAATTTTGGAGAAACGCTACTTTCAGCCGGTAGCAATCTGGAAAGCCTGGGAGCCCAGGTGTTTTTTGGAAGCAACAACTGGGCCGTTTCAGGTCAGAAGAGCAAAACCGGCAAACCCCTTTTGGCTAATGATATGCACCTGGGATTATTTGCGCCTGGTATCTGGTACCAGATGCATCAGGTTGCTGAAGGGACTTTAAATGTTACAGGTCTGGTGCTGCCGGGGCAGCCGTTTGTTGTCGGCGGGCATAATGATTCGGTTGCATGGGGAATGACCAATGTTACAGTGGATGACATAGATTTTTATGCTGAAACATTAAATCAGGATTCCACAAAGTATTTGTTGAATGGCCAATGGGTTGATTTACTTATTAAAGAAGAAAGAATTGTTACAAAAGAGGGTGAAGAAGAAATACATAAATTAATGTTTACTCACAGGGGACCAATAGTAAATAGGTTTAAAGAAGAAGATGAAACTGTGCTTTCCATACGTTGGCTGGGGAATGAGATGAGCAACGAAATCCGCACTGTTTATTTGCTAAATCGTGCTTCCAACTGGAATGATTTCCGGGATGCAGCAAAAACGTTCAAATCGGTAAGCCAAAATATCGCTTATGCTGATAAAGCCGGGAATATAGGTTTGCAGGCTGCTGCCGGTGTTCCCTTACGTGAAGGACTTGGAATAAGAATTTACCCCGGCGATACAAGCTTGTACGACTGGAAAGGACTGGTTCCCTTTGAAGCACTTCCACATGAATATAACCCTGAGCGCGGTTATGTATCTTCAGCAAATAACAAAACTGTACCTGCTGATTACCCTCATTATATCGGTACCTGGTATGCACTTCCCAACCGGATTGACCGCATCAGGGAAATGCTCGAAGAAACTGACAAACATGGAGTGGAGGATTTTGCGCATATGCATAGCGATTATAAATCAAAAAAAGCTGAACGGTTTGTGCCGGAATTTCTTAAAGCATTAAATGAGGGAAATAACCGGATGCAACAGACTGCAATAAATAAGTTACGGAATTGGGACTATAGCTTAACCCGGGAAAGTCAGGCAGCTTCAATATTTGAAGTCCTTTACCGGAAAGTGGCTGAAAATATTGTAAGGGATGATTTACCAGGAGATTTAATGAAATCGTTTATGGGAGAACGCATATTGGTTGAAAACCTGATGGTGAATCTGCTTTCCGACAAGCAATCAGCATGGATTGATGACAAAACTACACCTGAAAGTGAAACGTGGAACGATATAGTAAGGAAAGCCTTTGAAGAAACAACCGATGACCTGGAAAACAACCTGGGTGCAAATGTGGAAAACTGGAACTGGGAAAGATTGCATACATTTACCCTGAGCCATCCACTGGGTGTGGTAAACCTTCTGGATAAAGCATTTAACCTGAACAGGGGGCCATACGGGGTTCCGGGAAGTTATCATACTGTTACTCCATTTTCCTATTCTTACAACAATTTGTACAAATCAACTCATGGAGCTTCACACCGGCACATTTATGACCTTTCCGACTGGAATGCCTCTAAAACTGTTATTCCTACAGGAACAAGCGGCATACCTGCCAGTGAATATTATCTCGACCAAACGCAAATGTATCTTGAAAACAGGTATCATGCCGATCCATTTGCCAAAGCTGAAGTGGAAAAGCGAACTAAATATAATATGAAGCTGATGCCGTGACAGACAGGATTTCAATTTTTTTACCGGGAAAAGAATCCCGTGGTTCAACAGTTGGTTATAAAACAGAAATTGATCATGAGTGAAAACAAAGGAAATACGCCGCCTCCGATATTTGTAGTTTCAGGAGGTTATGGATTAACGGGCAACCATATCGTGCAGTCATTGCTGATTCAATATCCGAACAACAATATTCCTGTCATTATTCATGCCGAAGTTAACAATGAGGAGAAGGTGATGAAGCTGGTGGGGAAGGCTAAAGAACAAAATGCTCTGGTTACTCATACCATGATCGACAGGGTTCTCAGGCATAAATTGATCAGCTGTTGCGAAGCAAATGGCGTACGACACATCGATTATATGGGGCAACTGGCTGATTATCTCGACGAGCAGCTTGATATTGAACCCTTGCTCCACCCCGGGCTTTACCGCAAGGCCAACCAGGAATATTTCGAACGTATCGAAGCCATTGAATTTTCGCTTTCACACGATGATGGTATGGGGCATGAGCGTCTTCGAAATGCTGAAATAATTCTTACGGGGGTCTCCAGGGCCGGAAAAACCCCGCTAAGTGTATACCTGGCTATGTTTGGCTGGAAAGTGGCCAATGTTCCTCTTGTTAAAGGAATTCAACCTCCTAAAGAATTGTTTGAAGTAGATCCCAGGCGTGTGTTCGGCTTACATATTAGTCTATCTCAACTTATTTCGCACCGGAAAAAAAGAATGGAAAGTTGGAATAACGCCCAAAATGAATTGTACGTGAATGAAAGTTTGGTAAAAGAGGAACTGAGGCATGCAATGTTTATATTTGAAAGGGGTGGATTTACTGTTCTCACTGTAACAAATAAACCTATCGAAAGTACAGCCAGCGAAATTACAAACCTGATGTCGGAACGTTTTTCCTACCGTGGAAAACGAACAGGCTCTACAGGTTAAGAAGTCTACACTACCGGGTTAAAAAAAAAGATCATAATTTGCGCATGATTTTCTAATATGCCGTGTCCTATTTCTAAATTCTGTGAACAACAGGTTGAATGAGAGAGGAAGAAATTATAAGCAGGCTAAAACAGGGCGATGAAGAGGTATTCCGGCAATTTGTTGACCAGTACCGTCAGCGGGTGGTGAATACCTGTTTTGGGCTGTTGCATAATCCTGAAGATGCTGAAGATGTTGCCCAGGAGGTTTTCATTGAAGTATTTCGTTCAGTCTCTAACTTCAGAGGACAGTCAAAATTGTCAACCTGGCTTTACCGCATAGCTGTGAATCGTTCACTAAACTTCATTCGCGACAATAAAAAACGTTCGTGGTTTAAGTCATTCGACGAGGTTGTTAAATCAAATCTAGATTTGTTCAATCGTTCTGAGCCGGGTAATGAAAACAATCCTGAGTTCAGCATGGAGAACCGGCAGCGGGCTTTGTTGTTGCACGAAGCCATCGATACACTTCCTGAAAACCAGCGGGTGGCATTTGTTTTAAATAAGTATGAAGAGATGAGTCATAAACAGGTAGCCGAAATAATGAACATTTCTGTTTCCGCAGTTGAAGCCCTTATCCACAGGGCAAAAAAAAACCTTCAGAAAAAACTTTACCTGTGCTATAAAAAAAAGTGTCTTTGAGCGCAAGAAAAATAGAAGAATAGTGTCAAAACAATTAAATGCATAACAGCATGAAATGTAAAACAATACATAAAAAACTGATTTTCTTTCTGGAAGGTGATTTACCTGAAGCTGAGATGCAGAAAATAAAAGCACACATCACCGGATGCGCTGATTGTGAAGCATTTGTCCGGGAAATGAAAAAAACTTTAGCTGTTGTGCAAATGGAAACTCCTGCTCAGGTAACGCCATGGTTTTATACCCGGCTGAAAGCCCGGATGGAAAAGCAGGAAGAAGCAGAAAGGCAGCATGCCGGCTTTTCAATCTGGGAAAAGGTATTGCAACCGGTCCTGTTTACAATAATGTTGCTTGCAGGCGTATATACCGGTATTGAAATCGGCAAAGAAGCCACTACCGGTATACCTGCAACGGATTACGCCAATACTGAAGTGGTGCCTTATTTTAATGAGCTGAAGGCAGAGCCTCTCGAATCATTTTTAATGGAGTAAGCCATGACAGCAAAAAATAAATACCGCGTCCTGATTTGGGTTATTATTGTTCTTGTAGCTACAAACCTTTCAATGGCAATATCCTATGCCTATCACAGGCACCAGGAAACCCAGGGTTTGGAACAGACTGAAGAAGAAAGCATTGAAGTGCCGGCAAGGCAACGTACCCGTTTCTTCAGGGAACAACTGAACCTCAATCCCACGCAGGTTGATGAATTCAGAACCCTGAACCGTGATTTTAACCGCACGGCATGGCAGATTCAAAATCAACTTGCACAACTAAGACGGGAAATGGTAAATGAAATGGGCCTTAGAGGATCTGATCAACAAGTGCTTGGTGACATAGCAATTCAAATAGGTGACCTGCATGAAGAACTGAAGAGGGAAACCATTAACTACTACCTGGCAATGAAACAAGTATGTACAGAAGAACAACAGGAAAAGCTGCATGAAATTTTTCTTTCCATCCTCGAAACAAATGAAGATGTAAGTTTACCTCAGGGTGGACAAAAATTCAGAAGCTTCCGGTAGTTTTAAAATAGAAGTTCAGTAAGGTTATTGATGAAAAGACCTTATGCAACTGAAAACGTGAAATAGTTATTATCACCATTAAAAAATTTAAGAGATGAAAAAAACAGGATTTGTATGGCTTTTTACTTTACTGATGTTGAGCGCTGCTGTTGTTTCTGCACAAGGATGGAGATCCGGCCGTTCAGCAGGCAACAATGATGTTGCCAGGCAAGGGACGTGTATTGGTTTGCTTACTGATTTAAGCAGTGAACAAAGGGAAAAAATATCGCAGCTGGTGAATGCGCATCAGGAAGCAATGGATGAATTGCGGGCAGAACGGCGGTCAACTTTTGACCTGGTGAAAAAAAATGAAATCAGGGAGCAAATGCTTCAACTGGTTCAGGCCCACAGGAATGAAGTTCGTAGCCTGCTAACTGAAGAGCAGCAAAAGCAGTATGACTTGCTACAAACTACACAAGGAAACCGTGGCAGAGGCTTTACTGCAGGCCGTGGTGGCTTTCGCGGAAGGGGCGGTTTCTGCAGGCCCGGATTCCGTGGCGGATGGTAATGTAAATGTTTAATTTACAGTTGGAAGAGGTGCCTTAAAAAACCTGGTTTTTATTTCCACATCGGAATATTTTATCAGGTGTTAAGGTGCCTCATTTTTTATGCCGGCAATTGTAAAACCTTCACCCGGCTTGCAGAGGTGAGTTTTAGTTGCTTCAGATCAGCTCCCGTTATGAGATTTACTCCCGGATTTTTTCCAGGTTCAAAACTTCCGAAGCGACTATCGATACGCAGCGCCCGGGCACCGTTCAAACAGGCCCACACAACCAACTCCTGCAAAGGTACTGCAGGGAAATGTTGCTGTAGGGTTATCATTTCGTTTAAAACGGAAAGCTGGTGGTTTGATGCCAGGCTATCGGTGCCGATGCATATATTAAGTTTTTCTTCTTGAAGCAGCGGAACCGGAGGCAGCTGATTTTCGATGTACAGGTTGGAATTGGGGCACACAACAAAGTAAGTGTTTTCAGAGCTGCGGCAGGCTTTTATTACAGAAATGTCGGTCGCCGATGTATATGTATTGTGAACCAGTAGCAGCTGATTACCTTCAGGAATCAGAAGCAGCATCAGCTTCAGCATATTTTCATTCCGGGGTGTCAAATGCGATGTATCAAGTTTAAGCGACTGCTGCATATGATCGAAAATAGGGCCGCTGCAGCTTTTAAATAACATTTCTTCTGCCCGGCTTTCCTGGTTGTGAATCGAAAGAATGCTTTTATCTGCCCGGACCTTTTCCTTTATATTGTTGAATAAAGGCTCAGAAACCGAATAGAAGGAGTGGGGGGTAACTGAAGCCGGCAGCCCCGCTTTCTGAAATGCATTCCTTGTATATTCCGCAATACCAAATGCCTTTTCAGCACGTGAGGGATGAAAACCAAATGCCTCGGAAAAGGTGTGATAAAAAAGCCTGCTTTTACGTTTTACCTCAAGCGATGCCGTCGAGTTTGAAATATCACCAACTGCAACCGTTCCTGAATGCTGCATTTGAAAGTCGGCTTTTTCCAATGCTTTTTCATCGAATAACTCTTCATTGTTCCGCAGCTTATTGATGGCGCCAAGGAACTCACCCAGTCCTTTTTTTTCCGGGATGGTACCTTTGAGGAATGACAATTCAAGGTGACAATGGGCATTTACAAAACCCGGAACCAGAATGCCGCTGTAATATTCAAGACCCGATTCTTCCCGCAGCATACCACCGGTATCGGTAATTTTCAGAACAGTGCCATCATCTTCACAGACCAGGATGCCGTTTTTCAGGGGTGGTCGGTTACCGGGAATAATATAAGTTGCAGAAATTTTTCTCACTCTCCTCTTCTTCGAAGTTCCAGTTCCTGGTTATCAATCTTTCGGCCTGAATATTCCTGTTCAATTTCAGTGAGTTGATTCATTACCTTTCGGTACATTTTTTCAAAACTTCGCGGCTGGCTGGCATAAAAAATAAGCGATTTCTCAAACACAGTGTCCTGAACATTATGTTCCTGCAATATGGAATAATAAAAATCGGCTGAACTGCTTCTTTCCACAAGAGTGTCCCGGAGCCTTCGGCTGATGAATGTCGATTCGGCCAAATGAACATCCACCAGGATGTTTATCATCTGCTCCTGCTCAATAAGGTTTTCAGGCTTTTCAACCGGTGGATCACTGCATGAAAAAGTAGCGAACAGAGCAACTAATAATATAATTGTAACTTTTTTCATATTTAACAGCCGCCAAATTATAAATACTTTCATTATCAGACAAAAACCTGTTGTTAAAAATTCTAATTCGGAGAGATTTCCTGTGTTAAAAACATTACCCTGACATGAACTGGCCAAAATTAACTAAATTCGTCTATTTATCAGACCCATAATTTGATTTAACCATTGGGATTTCATGCAGGAAAAAATTACAATAACTCTGCTTCCGCTCGGCAAAAAATTATTTGTAAGCCGTGGCATTCCATTAATTGATGTGCTTCATGAGTATGGTGTTGAATTTCCTTGCGGTGCCAAAGGAACTTGCGGGCGGTGCCGTATTAAGCTGCTTGCCGGAGATTTAAATGCCGACGAACGGCAATTGGAAAAGCTTAAAAAACTTGGTCTTGATAAAAACTGGCGGCTTGCCTGTTTTTGCAGGGCCGAATCGGATGTTGTAATCGAGATTTCACAATTTGAAGACATTATACTTGCCGATAATACAGGCTTCCGTTTTGATCCCGGTGAAGGATATGGAATTGCAGTTGATTTGGGCACCACCACAATTGTGGTCCAATTGCTTGATCTGCAAACGGGGCACGTACTTGATGCAGTGCCGGCTGTTAACCCGCAGGTAAAGTATGGTGCCGATCTCATTTCCCGGATTCAGAGCTGCATTGACGGGAAACAACAGGAGATGCAAAAACTTATTCACCGCAAAACAGGAGAGATGATTCGTCAGGTTCTTGAGAAAAATCCTGTTATTATATCGAAGGTTGTTTTGGTGGGAAATACAGTGATGCATCACATTTTTTCAGGACTCGATGTGCAACCGCTTTCCTTTTATCCTTTCGAATCATCAAATATTGGCATGCAGCAGTTTACGGTGCAGCAGTTGAACTGGAGCCTGAATCCAGGCGCTGAAATCCGGTTTTTTCCGTCCATTGGAAGTTTTGTGGGCAGCGATATTCTTGCAGGAATTGCTGCCACCGGTATTGCAGGAAAAAACAGTTACTCCATACTTATTGATTTAGGAACTAACGGTGAAATAGTACTGGGAAACCGCGAAGCTATTATTTGTGCCTCAACAGCAGCCGGACCTGCATTCGAAGGAGCAAAAATCAGTCAGGGCATGAGAGCCGTTACAGGTGCCATTTCTTCAATGAGTGCTGAAAAAGAATACTGGCAATGTCATGTTATCGGTAATGTGCCGGCAAAGGGAATCTGTGGAAGCGGCCTGATTGATGCAATGGCCTTGTTGCTGCAGCAGGAAAAAATAGGAATTTTTGGTGAATTAAATTCGGGCGAAGAAAGCATTGAACTGGCACCGGGAGTACGCCTTACCCAGCAGGATATCCGTGAATTTCAGCTGGCAAAGGCTGCGGTTGCTGCCGGATTGCAAATCCTTCTCAATAAAGCAGGAGTTGAATTTGATGAGTTGGAAAAGGTTTATATAGCCGGAGGCTTTGGTAATTTTCTGAACCTTTCAAATGTGATAAAAACAGGCCTGATTGAAACAGAAGAGAGCAAAATAGTGAAAATGGGAAATACAGCTCTAATTGGCGCTAAAATGTTCTTGTTTGAAGAGGAAGCTTTGGTTCGGGATATTCTGAAAAAAACCCGGCACATAAATCTTGAAGCTGATTCCAATTTTCAGGATGTATTCGTGGAGAAGCTGATGCTTGTTTAGTAAACATTATTTTGCGCCCGACAATTCTTTCGTCGACAGCAGCCCACAGGCAGCATAGATATCTTCACCACGCGAAGCACGAATGGTGGTTAAAATTCCTTTTTGGTTAAGTTCTTCCTTAAACCTGTTAATGGTTTCCTCACCCGGGCTCTTAAGCGGGGTGCCGGGTACGGGGTGAAACCGGATGAGGTTGATGCGGCATTTCAGTCCGTTGAGCAGGCGTGCCAGCTCTTTTACATGACGGGGACTGTCATTCAGCCCTTCAAACAGTATGTATTCAAATGATATGCGCCGCTGACGGCCAAAATCCCAGCTTTTTATCTCTTTTACCACTTCATCAATAGGATAGGCTACCTGCACGGGCATCAGCTGCTTGCGCTCATTGTTAAAAGGTGTATGCAGGCTAACAGCCAGATGGGCTTCGCTTTTTTCCAGAAAGGTAAGCATACCGGGAATAATGCCTATCGTGGAAACTGTAATTCGTCGCGGGCTCATGGCAAATCCCCAGTCGGAGGTTAATATCTCAAGGCTTTTGAGCACCTCCTCCAGGTTATCGAAAGGCTCGCCCATGCCCATGTACACGATATTGGAAACACTGCCGGCTTCTTCTATGCTGGTTACCTGGTTCACTATTTCGCCGGCGGTAAGTTGCCCCTGGAACCCCTGCTTGGCGGTGAAACAAAAAAGGCAGCCCATTTTGCATCCCACCTGCGAACTTACGCATACAGTTATGCGGTCGCTTTCAGGAATCATTGCAGTTTCCACAAATTTATTGCCTGTTGTAGGGAAAAGATATTTCTTGGTGCCATCACGGCTTTCCTGTACTCTGGAGGGAGCGGTTAACCCGGTTTCATATTTTTCAGCCAGCCGTTCTCGTGCACTTTTCGACAGATTGGTCATTTCCTCAACCGATGTAACATTTTTTTTATACAGCCAGTCGGTAATCTGTTTTGCCGCAAACCCTGGCAATCCCAATTGTTCAGTAACCTGCTGAAGTTCAGTGAGTGTCTTTCCGAAAAGCTTTTCCTTCATGGCATGTGAATTTACTGCAAAGATAAAGGATTTTGATGAGACGGCTGTAGGAACCTGTTTGGGTATGATGTACCAATTTGTTTACTGATTCCTTAATAATAGGAGCAAAAATATTTTGATATCCCCGAAAAAAGTGCTATTATTCAGTATATCAAAAAATTAAAGGCAATGGAAAATAATAATACAATCACCGTGTTGGCTCTTTTCGGCGGAAATAAAGGAGAGCGGGTTGCAGGAGCAGGAGTTTACCTGGATAAGGGAAACGCCGATCAACTGGTTGCTTTTCAGCAAACGGGTGAATCCGGTAAGGTAACTTTCTCCCATCTCAACAAGGGAATTTACACCATCATTCTCGATATTCCACGGCAAACCGGAAAACTGGAGGTTAAGGAAACCTGGAAAGGAGAAATGCAGGTAGGATATCACAGTGAAAAAAAACTGTACCTGTTCCGGGAAGCAACCGGATATTTTTCAATACGCTTTAGCAGCCTGAAAAATCTGGCAAACGAAAACATAACTCCAATGTATGAAGTGGTTCAAAGCCGTCGGATAAACGGGATGGTGGCAGGTAAGATTGAAGTGGCACATAAAACCGGCAGCCTTACCCTCGAACTGGCAGCTTATTCGCTCAAGAATTTTAACAAGCTTATTGAAAAGTATAAACTTGATGCCGGAATGTCGGTTATCAGGAAAAGCAGTTAACTTCCTGAATATTAATTTATAACTTATAAATCTGACTTGACTCTTTTATAAAAAAAAGGTGAAAATGAAAAATTCATTTCCACCTCAAATCTCTTATGTATGCTGCAAAGAATTTTTGCAGAAAGTATTTATAAAGCTTCGTTTTAAATGATGTTCAATTCTGTTCCAACTTTTATAAAAGCTTCCACTGCGGCATCAATTTCCTCAATGCTGTGCGCTGCTGAAAGCTGCACACGTATTCTTGCCTTTCCTCGCGGAACGACCGGGAAGCAAAATCCCACCACATAGATACCTTCCTTGAGAAGTTCATCTGCAAACTTTATTGCCAGCGGTTCATCGTACACCATAACCGGCACAATTGCTGTGTTTCCGCGTACCAGGTCGAACCCGGCCTTCTTCATTTTGTTTCTGAAATATTTGGCGTTTTTCATGGTTTTTGCAGGCAGGTTCCCTGAGGTGGAGAGCATCTCCAGTACTTTCATTGTAGCACCTACAGTGGCTGGCGCCAACGAGTTGGAGAACAGGTAGGGGCGTGAACGCTGCCTCAGCATCTCAATAATTTCCCTGCGTCCTGAAGTGCAGCCGCCGTTACCGCCACCTAATGCCTTTCCAAAGGTGGTAGTAATGATATCTATTTCGCCCAGCAATCCGAAATGCTCGGCTGTTCCTCGTCCGTTTTTGCCAATGTATCCCGAGGCATGTGAATCGTCAACCATAACCAACGCATCGTACTCTTTGGCCAGTTCAACTATTTTCGGAAGTTTGGCCATATCACCATCCATCGAAAATACACCGTCGGTGACAATCAGGCGGTAGGTGGCATCGGATGCTTCCTTCAGGCACTTTTCAAGTTCCTTCATGTTCGAATGCTTGTACCGGTAACGCTGTGCCTTTGCAAGCCGCACTCCATCGATTATGGAGGCATGGTTCAATTCATCTGAAATAATGGCTGAATCTTTACCCAGCAGGGGCTCAAAAACCCCGCCATTGGCATCAAAACATGCACAGTACAATATGGTGTCTTCAGTGCCGAGAAATTCCGAAACTTTCTGCTCCAGTTCCCGGTGTATCGACTGGGTGCCACAGATAAAACGCACCGACGATAAACCAAACCCCCAATAGTTCATTGTTTCCTGAGCTGCCTTTACCACTTCCGGATGATTGGCAAGCCCCAGGTAATTGTTGGCACAGAAATTTAAAACTGTCTCTCCGCTGGATACCCTTATTTCGGAATCCTGTGCCGATGTGATTATTCGCTCCGTCTTATATAAACCCTGCTTCTTTAGTTGTTCTATTTCCTGAAGCAAATCCTGTTTTATTTGACCGTACATATATTAATTTTTTATGTTCCTTCCTTTCAGGCTGCAAAGTACAACAGGCTTTCAAAACTTGTTGGCTTTCCGAATCGCAAAAGCTTTAAACTGAAACTTTGTAAATCTTACTACAAGGTTATAAGTTTTTTTAGAAACTTTCAAATTCCGTAAGCTTTGTGTCTTTGCTTTTAGCTTTATTGTTTGTTTTATATTCATTGAAAGCTCATCTTGCAATCGTTCTCTGGTTTTAATACCAAGTAAGAATGAGCGTCCAAACAAGCAATCGAAACTGCAAAATAATTACGCAAATATCAGAAAAAGTGCGCTAAAAACAGAAAGGATTTCTTAAAACCAAAAATTATTTTACAGATAGTATTCTTCAATACACGTCTCTTTTCAGCGAAGTATTGAAAGATAGTACCTTAAGGGTATAAATAAGGACGAAAGCGAAAAAAATGAAAGTTCGAAATCGGTTTTTCACCATAGATGAGACATACCCGGGCCATATTAAATTCGCGTTTTAATGGCCATGGAACGGATCAGGTCAGGGTATGAACTATAATAAATTTTCTGCTTTAGTTCGGATATCTTTTTGCCGGGAACACCATAGGCGGTATTTATTTTTGTTGTGCCAATAAATAATTGTATGGATGAAATTTTATAATGCAATGTGGAACAGATTTTGAGTAAAGAAATGGAACTGTAAATAAAAGAATGGCCCCAGGAGCAGGATGGTTGCGCTTTTTTCTTCTGTTAATTTTGATTACCACATTACTTTGGCGGCCATTTAAGGAATGAAAGAAAGATAAAGCAAAGAAATTTTTGTATCAGCAGAGATATTTATTTGTACTATTTTCTTTCACTATTTTAACTGTTTATAAAAAATTTATACTTTTGCAGCACTTTTTTCGGACATGGGGTGGAGAATGAAATATGATGTTGAGTTTAAAGGCCTGAAGGAAGGTCTTCACGAGTTCGAATTTGAGGTTCAGGATTCGTTCTTTGAACACTTTGAACAAGGCCTGGTTGATAAAGGTAATGTACAGGTGGCAGTGAGATTGGAAAAGCGGAGTTCATTTATGAAACTGTTTTTCGATCTTAAGGGGCATGTTCAGCTCGTTTGCGACCGTTGCCTTGAAAGTTACCGGCAAAAAATAAAAAGCCAATATGAGCTTTTTGTAAAATTTGGGGAAAATGAATATGAAGACGATGAAATCATCTGCATTTTACCCGAGGAGCATAAAATTAACCTGTCGCAGTTGATTTATGAATACATTATTTTAAGCTTGCCGATGAAGCAGGTTCATCCTGACGATAAAAACGGGGAGAGCGGATGCGACAAGGAGATGCTTAAAAAGATTGAAGAACATATACAGCGGGAAGAAGCAGAAAAAGAGGTGGATCCTCGCTGGGCAGCATTGAAAAACTGGAATAATAATCAAAATTGAAATATCATGGCACATCCAAAGAGCAGAATATCAAAAACAAGAAGGGATAAAAGACGTACTCATTACAAAGCTACGCTTCCTACCCTTTCAACTTGTTCAAATTGCGGATCTACTGTAAAGTATCATCACATTTGTCCCGAATGTGGTTATTACAGGGGAAAGCAGGTTATTGAAAAAGACATTACCGTATAACTTTTATACAGCTTAAACAACCACCGGTCAGAGTTTTTCAGGTTTGTCCGGTGGTTTTTCATTGTACAATAAACAAGTTGGAAACCCCAATGGCTAATGGTTATACCCGCTGCATAAAAGTTTTTTGTGCAAAGGGTGTAAAAAAGAAGGGATACACAAATAATTTCTTTGACTGACTTTCATCAATTTTTTACGGTTATATTCGCACCCTTAAAATTTAAAAGGCAATGGCAAAGATAAGGGCAGCGATAACGGGTGTTAATGCTTATCTGCCGGAATACCGGCTGACAAATGAAGAAATAAGCACAATGGTGGATACCACCGATGAGTGGATTATGCAGCGCATCGGCATTAAAGAGCGCCGTATATTAAAGGGAGAAGGGAAAGCCACCAGCGATATGGGAGCGGAAGCAGTGAAAGGATTGCTGAAAAAAACCGGCACATCTCCCGGGGAAATTGATTTGCTGATTTGCGCCACCATTACCCCCGATATGCCGTTTCCTGCAACAGCCAATATTATTGCTCATAAAGCCGACATTCACAATGCCTGGAGTTTTGATTTAAATGCGGCCTGCTCCGGATTTATATTTGCACTGGCAACTGCTGCTCAGTTTATTGAATCGGGCCGGTACCGTAAAGTAATAGTTACCGGATCGGATAAAATGTCGTCAATTACAAATTACAGCGATCGTACAACCTGCCCCTTGTTTGGTGATGCTGGCACTGCTGTGTTGCTGGAACCCACCATTGATGATTTGGGCGTGGTCGATTACATTCACCGTGTGGATGGATTGGGGCGTCATCACCTGCACATGAAAGCCGGCGGTTCATTGAAGCCGGCATCTAAAGAAACAATTGAAAGTAAGGAGCATTTTGTGTACCAGGAGGGGCAGACTGTTTTTAAATATGCCGTTACCGGCATGGCCGGTGTAGCTGCAGAAATCATGCAGCGGCACCAGCTTGCTGCCGATGATGTGGCCTGGCTGGTACCACACCAGGCAAACATGCGCATTATTGAAGCCACAGCAAGGCGCATGGGGCTTGAAAAAGAAAAGGTAATGATAAATATCGAAAAATTTGGAAATACCACCGCCGCTACCATCCCACTTTGCCTTTGGGACTTTGAGAAAAAGCTGAAAAAAGGCGATAATGTGATTCTGGCAGCATTCGGTGCCGGGTTTACCTGGGGAAGTGTATACCTGAAATGGGCTTATAACAGTTAATAGTCCTTTTATTTACCGGGCAATATAATATAAGGAATAACTGTTCAAGGTTCAGAGTTCAAAGTTCCGAATTTTAAGTTCAGAGTTAAAACGCAGCGGAGTCCTGATTTATTTCGGGGTCCGTGTTTTGGAGGATTTTATCCATATTTGTTGCTGCAAACACAGATGGAATACTTATGCGCCTTTTCTATTTAGCCTCCCTAAGCCAATCCCAGCCTTACATTTCTTAAACCTTATTTTCAAAATTGACCTTAGTAATAGGCCTCCCCCCCAAAATTCCTGCCGCTGAACTGGGCGGTGGCCTGGTTACATGAGGTTTTAATGTGAAATTAAATGTAGCTGATTATGATCCTGCTCGTGTAACTTATGCTCATATGCAATTGATTAGGCAGATAAAAAACATTCAATTTTTACTTTTTGCTTTGCCGGACTTTTAAAAATTCGTAATTTCAGCCGGACAATATTTTAGGAGAAGAAATTGTTTTAAATAAAATTGAACCGGATTAAATAAAAATGAAATTCAAAATGGCAAAGCAGACCAACAATTATGGGGAAAGTGTAACCCAATCCATCAACATAATCAATGAAGGAACTACAATAAAGGGTGATATTGTTGCCAATGGCGACATTCGTATCGATGGTGAACTTATTGGTAATATTGATGCAAAGGGGCGGTTGGTTATAGGACCCAACGGCAAGGTTGACGGAGAAATTAACTGCAATAATGTTGAAGTTTCGGGATTTGTTAAAGGGAAAGTTAATGTGTCGGAAATGCTCACAATGAAAGCATCGGCTAAGGTTTCAGGCGATATTGTGGCAGGCAAACTTTCTGTAGAACCAGGTTCGTTGTTCACCGGTACCTGTTCTATGGGAGACACTAAAAACCTGACGGTAAAAAATGAAAAACCGCTTCCAAAAGAACAAAAACCGGTTTGACGCATTTATCCGTTATTCAAGTCTTGGATTTGAAATGATGGCAATGATTGTCATCGGCACTTTTCTTGGTTTTAAAATCGACCAGTGGCTTGGGAATAGCTTTAAGTGGTTCACCCTTGTATTAATGGTGCTCTCGGTTATTGGATCAGTTGTATATTTTATACGAAAACTATTAAAATGATGGACCGGCACGTTAAAAACTTTATAGTAAAAATATTGATTGCTGCTGCAGTGTTGGTGGTTCTGGCCTGGTTTATATTCAATTATCTGATTCCGGGACAGTATTTGCCGGTTCTGCCCTGGATGCTTGCTTTTTTTACAATTGTTGCTGTTTCAGTACATGCATGGCAAGTGCATCTTTCCAAAAAAGATTTGGGCGTATTCACCCGAAGCAGTATGCTTATTTCTATGTTCAGGTTAATGTTGTATTCGGTGTTTGCAATTGCTTACCTGGCCGTGAATCAGAATAATGTAGCTGTTTTTGTGGTAAGTCTGGTTGTTGTATATACTGTATACACTATGCTGGAAATAATTGACTTATCCCGTATCGTAAGAAGAAAATAGTTGTGGCGGATACCTAATTCCGGGTATTCTGATTTACAATCAACAAGTACCGGCTACGTCCGTTTGAACTCCTGATTCTCTGTATTCGCACTTTTGTTCCTCTATTAAAGACTTTTAAGTATTTTTAATATTATATGTCAATTTACGGCACCTGCTTTAAAAAATCTCTTAAATTTGTGCATACTCGAAAAACAGGATAATAACATGCCAATATCAGCAAAGTATTTATTTGCACTAATCATATTTGCTGTTTTCCGGATAACAACGGTTTCAGCACAAAATAATGAGGTACCAGAAGAGCATGGGCATACCGAATTAACACCAGCGGAAGAGTTCGATGCAGGAAAATTTGTAATTGAACATGTGTTGGATGCATACGAATGGCATATTGCCGGCTGGGGTGATAAGCATTACAGCATACCGCTTCCGGTAATTTTGTACAGCATGAATCCTGAACTTCATGATGGGAAACGGTTTCATGCTTTTATGTCATCAAAGTTTAATCACGGGCATGAAGATTACCGAGGATTCCGCATTTCTCACTCCGAAGAGTACAACCACAAGATTGTGGAATTAGACGCGCAGGGCAATGAAATTGGGAGGCCCATTGATTTATCAATCACGAAAGCTATTGCAGGTGCAGTTGTTGCCGCAATAGTGCTTATTGTTTTGGTAATGGCAGCTGTAAGCGGAGCCCGGCACAACAGGGGAGGAGCTCCTTCAGGGATTCAGAACCTGCTGGAACCGGTTATCGTTTTTATCCGCGATGAAATTGCCAAACCATCAATTGGGCCGCATTACAGAAAGTTCATGCCTCCTTTGTTAACATTGTTCTTTTTTATATTGCTGACCAATTTGCTGGGACTGATTCCCTTTTTTCCTTTTGGAGCAAACGTAACGGGTAATATTTCGGTAACAATGGTTCTTGCCCTTTTCACCTTTATGGTGACTGCCCTCAGGGGGAATGCCAATTACTGGAAAGAAATTTTCAATCCGGATGTACCCACCTTTCTGAAGTTTCCAATACCATTGATGCCTTTCCTTGAGTTGGTGGGTATGTTTACCAAACCTTTTGTTTTGATGGTGCGTTTGTTTGCCAATATGCTGGCGGGGCATTTAATAATAATGGTTTTTATCAGTCTGATATTTATATTCAGCAGCTCTATGGGGCCTGCAGTGGGGTATGCAGTAAGTCCGTTATCTGTTGCTTTCTCTGTGTTCATCATGCTGCTCGATGTTTTGGTATCGTTTATACAGGCTTATGTTTTTACACTGCTTTCAGCCATTTATTTTGGAATGGCCACGGCAGAGCATCACTAATATAAATTTAAATTTAATTGTTATGTTATCAGCTATTTTAAGCGTATTGCTACAGGTAACCGAAGGGGCAGCCCAGTTCAGTGAATTGGGAGCAGCATTTGGAGCTGCAATTACAGCCATTGGAGCAGGTTTCGGCATCAGCCGTATCGGTTCCAGTGCAATGGAGGCAATTGCACGCCAGCCGGAAGCCAGCGGTGACATCCGCTCAAACATGATTGTTTCGGCGGCTCTGATTGAAGGGGTTTCCTTCTTTGCCGTTATTGTTTGTGCACTGGTACTTTTCGTGTAGCAAAAAACATTGGAGCAGCTTAGCCCGGGATTGCCGGGAAGCTGTTCCATTTTTAAATGAATTTTAAGTTAAAATTCGGAGTATGGAATTAGTAATGCCAAATGCAGGCACAATTTTTTGGATGATAATCGTCTTTGGAGTTGTTGCCTATATTTTAAAAAAGTTTGCCTGGAAACCTATTCTTAATGCTTTGCATGAACGGGAAGAGTCGATAGAAAGTGCCATGAATGCAGCACGGGAGGCTCGTAAGGAGATGGAAAAGCTGAAAGCCGGCAATGAAGAACTGCTGGCCGAAGCCCGTAAAGAAAAAGAATTGATTATGCGTGAAGCCATGGCCCTGAAGGATAACATATTGGCTGAAGCCAAAGAAAAAGCTGCGGTAGAAACCCAAAGAAGCCTGGAAAATGCCCTTTCACAAATTGAAAATGAGAAGGCCAGAGCCATTAATGAAATGAAAAGGCAGATGACAGAGCTATCGTTTATGATTGCTGAAAAGGTAATACGAAAGGAGATGTCGGGCAGCAAGCCTCACCAGGAGATGGTTGAAAAGCTGATTGATGAAATGAAACTGAATTAGGCAGTATGAATGAGGGGTTAATTTCTGTAAGATATGCAACGGCTTTTTTTTCACTGGCAAAGGAGAAAAATTTACTGCCGGCGATTAAGGAGGATATGGAGCTTATAATGAATGTTTGCAGCCGGTCGGCTGATTTCAGCAGAATGCTTGACAGCCCGGTGGTTAAACCTTCTGAAAAAGTTTCGGTAATAAAACATATTTTTGATAAAAAATTAAATATCCTTTCGATTAATCTCCTGGAGCTGATTATCAAAAACAGCCGGGAAACTTTTATTCCTTCAATTTGTCGCGTTGTCCTGTCTTTTATTCGTAAAGAAAGGAATATCAAAACTGCTGTGATTACAACAGCCCGACCACTTGATGAAGCTACAATGCAAAAGGTTGAGAAAGCGCTCGAAAAGGAACTGGATTCCCAGGTTGAGCTTACCGGTAAATCCAATCCCGGTCTGATAGGTGGTCTGGTATTGCGTATTGATGACAGGCAATATGATGCCACTGTTAAAACAAGGCTTAAAAAGTTAAAGCAGGAATTGCTGAAAGCACAAGTATAGATTAAGAATTAATAAGTTATTTCTTGAAGAATGATAAACATTAAACCGGCTGAAATTTCCGAAATCCTAAAGCAGCAACTGGAAAGCTTCAGAGAGGAAGCCGAACTGGAAGAGGTGGGCACCGTGTTGCAGGTAGGCGATGGCATTGCCCGTATTTATGGCCTTTCAAATGTAGAATCAAATGAGATGATTGAGTTTGAAAGCGGAGTTAAGGGTATTGTGCTGAACCTTGAGGAAGATAATGTAGGAGCAGTGCTGCTGGGATCAACAGTTGATGTGAAAGAAGGAGACACCGTAAAGCGGTTACGGCATATTGCTTCAATTAATGTGGGCGAGAACCTTATAGGAAGGGTTATCAATACCATTGGAGAACCCATCGACGGAAAGGGGCCGATAAGAGGTGAACTGATTGAATTACCGCTTGAAAGAAAAGCTCCGGGAGTTATTTACCGGCAACCGGTAAAACAACCTCTGCAAACCGGGCTTAAAGCCATCGATGCCATGATACCCATTGGGCGGGGGCAACGGGAACTTATTATTGGCGACCGTCAAACCGGTAAAACTGCTGTTGCGCTGGATACTATTATTAATCAGCGCGAGAATTTTGAAAAGGGAAATCCGGTTTATTGCATCTATGTAGCGGTAGGCCAGAAAGGATCGACGGTAGCCAGTATTGCTGCTACACTCCAGAAATATGGTGCCATGGAATATACGGTAATTGTTTCATCCACTGCATCTGACCCTGCTGCCCTTCAATTTTATGCTCCTTATGCCGGTATGGCAGTTGGTGAATATTTCCGCGACACAGGACGGGATGCCTTAATAGTGTTTGACGATTTATCGAAACAAGCTGTATCATATAGGGAAGTCTCGCTTCTTTTACGCAGACCGCCCGGACGGGAAGCTTATCCTGGCGATGTTTTTTACCTGCATTCCCGTTTGCTGGAAAGAGCAGCTAAAATTATTGAGTCGGATGAAATTGCCGCTAAAATGAATGACCTCCCTTTGGGGTTAAAAAGTAAGGTGAAAGGAGGAGGCTCTCTTACCGCATTGCCCATTATTGAGACGCAGGCAGGTGATGTTTCCGCTTATATTCCAACAAACGTAATTTCAATTACCGACGGGCAGATATTCCTGGATTCAAACCTCTTTAATTCCGGGTTCCGCCCTGCAATAAATGTCGGGATATCGGTTTCGCGTGTGGGTGGGAATGCCCAGATTAAGTCGATGAAAAAGATTGCCGGTACCTTAAAACTCGACCAGGCACAATACCGTGAACTGGAGGCCTTTTCAAAATTTGGCTCCGATTTGGATGCTGCAACAATGAGTGTGCTCGATAAAGGAAGAAAAAATATGGAGATTCTCAAGCAAAACCAGTATTCGCCTATGAAGGTGGAACACCAGGTTGCCATTATATATTGCGGTGTGAAAGAAATGTTGAGAAGGGTTCCGGTTGCTAAAGTTAAGGAATTTGAAGCCGGATTTCTTGAATTACTGGAAATGGAGCATCGCGATGTGCTTGATTCTATTAAAAGCGGAATTCTTGATGAACAGGTTGAAAAAGTAATTGTTGATGTGGCCAAAGCAATGGCTGAAAAGTTTCAGTTGGAACCGAAAGTTTGATACAGTACCATTTTACGGCATCGCTTATTGCGTTTGCTTTGTTCTAACAGTAAATTGATATATGGCAGGATTAAAAGAAATACGCACCCGCATTGCATCCATAAAAACCACAAGGCAGGTTACCAGTGCAATGAAGATGGTTTCTGCAGCCAAGCTTAAAAGGGCCCAGGATGCCATTTTGCAGATACGGCCATATGCCGATAAGCTGCATCAGATACTGGTTTCGATAAGTGCCAGTTTACAGGACGATGTCGATGATTCGGTTTATACAGCGGATCGAGAACCTGATAAAATATTGATAGTGTTGTTATCGTCCAACCGGGGACTGTGCGGAAGTTTTAATCTTAATATAGCAAAAAAAGCCGTTGAATTGGTACACAGTAAATACAGCCTGCAATACCAGATGGGAGAGGTAGAGTTTTTATGTATTGGCAAGCAGGCTGAACGGCAGGTTAAGCTTCGTGGTATGAACGTAGTTGAAAGCCATCATGAACTGTTTGATAACCTTAATTCTGACAATGTTTACCAGTTGGCAGAGGTTATCATGCAAAAGTTTACTTTGAAAGAATACGACAGAGTGGAGCTGGTGTATAACCAGTTTTTGAATGCAGCGGTTCAATTAAATACTGCTGAACAATTCCTGCCCATTGAAATGGAGGAAAAAAAAGGGAGCATGCAGTATTACGACTATATATACGAACCTTCAAAAGAGTACATCGTACAGAAACTTATTCCCAGGAGTTTAAAAATGCAATTTTATAAGGCCCTGCTCGATTCACATGCAGCAGAACACGGGGCAAGGATGACTGCCATGCACCAGGCTACCGATAATGCAACTGAATTGTTAAAAGACCTGACCCTGCAGTACAATAAGGTGAGACAGGCTTCCATTACCAATGAAATATTGGAAATAGTAAGCGGAGCAGAAGCTCTGAAAGGATAAGCCGCAGCCCTGGGTTTTATTTTGGAAGCATAATTTTTCGGATTACAATTACCAAATTTGTTGCCTGTTGAAATCCGTCTTTTAGCGATTTGTCCCTGAATTCTTCTATCTGCGGCAGCATTTGTTTATATTCCGGACGATCTTTAATCTGTTCCAGCATTTCCTTCATTTTCCCCACCCTGATTTCCAATTCTCCGCTGCCATCATTGAGGTACGAATTATTCCGGTGTTCAAAATAAAACTGGACCGGCAGTTCAGCTGTTTTCAACATCTGAAGGATGGCTTTACTTGTAAAGGTTTGCCGGTGAAATGTTCCAACCAAACGGTCAATTCTGCTTCGGAAGTGATGATACATTTTGTGAACTTCCTGTGCAGCATTCAGGCGATCACTGATGGGTTCATTGATAATGATGTAACCTCCGGGTTTAACAACTCTTTTTATTTCCTTCAGTGCCTTTTTTACTTTAGGAAAATGGTGCAGTGCCATCGAGAGGCAAACTACATCAAAATGATCATCTTCAAATTTTAGTTTTTCAGCTTCCATCTCCAGAAACTTTATGCCGGGGAATTTTTGCCTGGCCACTTTCAGCGATTCGGTATTGGGGTCAATGGCTATAATGTCAGAACCCGGAAAAGTTTGTAACAGTACCGGTAAGAAACCGCCTTCACCGGTTCCAACATCTAATATCTTTTTTACTTCTATGTCAATGAAATAATTAATTAGTGGCTCCATGTTTTCAGGAAATTTTTAGATCAGTGGTTTTGAAAGCTGAAATACAAATTTAGCAAAATCAACAAGCATTTTAACCATGCTGCTTTTAAATCAACAGGAGAAATGCCGATAAAGCTGTAATAATAATCACAAATGAGCGATAAGTTTGTTCGGGAATCTTTTTTACCAGCCAAATGCCAAGAAAAGCTCCCGCTGCTATTCCCGGGAATAGGGTAACATCAAGTTTTAAAGTTTCCCAGTTTATTGTTTCCCATATAAAAATATGCAGAGGGAATTTAATTGCATTTATAATTAGGAAAAACCAGGCGCCAGTGCCAATAAAACTGTTCTTGGGCAGGTGCATTGCCAGCAGGTAAATTGCAAATATGGGACCCGCAACATTGCCAATCATTGTAGCGAAACCTCCCAATACTCCCATAGCTGCAGCAAACCACCAGGTGTCGGGGAAAAAATTACCGTCTGATTTGCGGTCTTTCCACAACAGCAAACCAATGCAAATGAATACCAGTATGGCAATGATGTTTTTAAACCATTCGTCATCGACAACTTCACCTACCCATAGTGCAATCCCGACACCGGCAAATGCCCAGGGCAGCAGTTTCCATAAGTAGCTCCAGCGGGCATGTCTGTGATACCAGGCTACACCAAACCAGTCGGCCATCATCAATATGGGTAACAAGATGCCTGTGGAGGCTTTCCCCCCAAAAATCAGAGCCAGAACGGGAACAACAAAGAGCGAAACACCAGGTACACCCACCTTCGACATTCCGATGAGCATGGCACAGGTAAAAAGCAACAGCCATTGCAGCAATGAAAAGTCAGTCATCGTAACAGATTTTGGGCGCAAAGGTAAGAGAAAATAAAATCAGCAGGCGGTATCTGTGGTTTATTTGATGCTGCTTTCAAGCTCCTGGAGGTCATCGGGGTTTATTTCACCAAACCAGTCGCTAAGCTTTTTACGGGCACTCTCTTTTATTTCAGGAGTAATATTTGTAGTTACCTGGGTGAGCACAAATATTAAAACACCCAAATCGTCAGTATACCCAATCAGTGGTGTTAAATCAAAAATAGCATCAGTGGGAAGTATGAAATAACCTAAGGCTGCAGCAATTGATATCTTGGTTTTTATGCCTACATTCTTGTCGTTCATTATATAATACAAAAGTAGTGATGCATAAACAACCTTAATGCCCGCTGCTTTTGAGAATTTTTTTATCTTATCCCAAAGCGATTCTTCGGAAAAATATTTTTCAAATTGGTTATCTGTCATTGTCCTTTCTTTTTCAATTTCGGTAGCTCTTACAAAGGCTGTACCATAAGCTTAAGAAGTTAATAAAGTTTTACCGGTGCATGAATTGAATAATAAATATTTGCCCTGCAAGGAACTAAGATTTATTTAATTTTAAAAATACCAAAAGATATTTTTTAGTTTTGTATTTTATTTAAAAACACAAATGGTATGAATAATCCACGGAAGTTAATTGTCCCGAAAGATGTTACAGATGCCTTGAGAACGGTAAAATATCCGGGAAGTAATGAAGATGTTGTGTCGATGGATATGGTTCAGGAAATACGAATAGCCGGACAGAGGGTGAGTTTTTCACTTGTGTTTCAGAAAAGCAACGATCCAATTATTGAAAACCTGGTGCTTGAATGTGAAGCGGCAATAAAGAAATATTTGGGCGAGCAGGTAGAAATTGAGAATAACATAACAGTTAAGTTCCTTCATGATATGGAGCGCCCGGTGCTGCCGGGAGTAAAGAATATTGTAGCCGTTGCATCGGGTAAAGGTGGAGTGGGTAAATCTACTGTTGCTGTTAACCTGGCGGTAGCGCTTGCCAATTCCGGTGCAAAAGTCGGGCTGATTGATGCCGATATTTTTGGCCCTTCGATTCCTAAGATGTTTGGTACCGAATTTACCCGGCCGGTAGGCGAGAAAGTTGACGGAAGGGATATGATTGTTCCGGTGGAAAAATTTGGAGTAAAATTTCTTTCCATAGGTTTCTTTGTGGAGCCTGAAAATGCGATTATATGGCGTGGCCCAATGGCTTCAAATGCTTTAAAGCAATTGATTATGGATGCTGTATGGGGGGAACTCGATTATATGCTGATAGACCTCCCTCCGGGTACCAGTGACATTCACCTCACTATGGTACAAACGCTTCCTGTTACCGGAGCTGTTATTGTTACCACACCTCAGGAGGTGGCACTGGCCGATGTTATTCGCGGCGCCAGCATGTTCCAGAGCAAATCGGTAGATGTGCCGGTATTGGGGTTGGTGGAAAATATGTCGTGGTTTACCCCTGCTGAATTGCCCGATAATAAGTACTACATTTTTGGAAAAGACGGAGGAAAAACGCTTGCCGAAAAACTTGGGTTAAAGCTATTGGGGCAAATTCCTATTGTGCAAAGTATTCGTGAAGGCGGCGATGAAGGCGTTCCTTCTGCATCGGACCCCGATTCAGTTACAGGTATGGCTTTTGCTGATGTTGCCAAAAACATGATGCATCAGCTGCATCTAAGAAATATTCAACGAGCTCCTACAAAAAAGGTAAAGATTACAAGAAAGTAAATGTTCCTGAAGTTATAATAATTTGAGGTTCATTATCCTTCATTTGCAAAAGGTGTATTTATTAGTCCGCCTGAAAGATATAAAGCGGCCTTTATGGTATTGGTAACCAATAGCTCCAAAAAATATTATTTTTGTTCTCTTTGGTAATTAAATAAAAAAGGGAAAATACGACAATATTATGCCAAAATGGGAGTTTATTCCTAAAGCTGTTTAAAATTGTTTTTGAAGCGAAATTTACTACATATAGCCGGATTGTTACTGCTGTTACCACTTATTCAGGGGTGTTCCACACAAAAGAATACTTTTGCCACCCGTGCGTATCACAACATCACTTCGCAGTTCAATGTGTTCTTTAATGGCAATGAAAGCCTTAAGGCAGGTGAGTTAAAAGTGGAAGAAAACATTGAAGATGATTTTACCCGGCTTCTTCCAGTTTATAAAGCGAGTGACCCTTCTGTAGCCAGTATGGTCAAATCCGATATGGATAATGCCATTATAAAGGCATCGAAGTTGATTGAGATCCATAGTTTAACAGAAAAACCCAAGCGGAAAAGACGACGGACAAAGAGGTATCAGGAGTTTGCTTCAAAGGAGGAATTTAATCCGTGGGTTGACGACAGCTACCTGCTGATGGGAAAAGCATGGTATTATCAGCATAATTTTATGTCGGCCGTCGATAACCTTTCCTTTGTTGTAAGAAAATACCAGGATGGAGATGCACTCCATGAAGCTCAGGTGTGGCTGATTCGCAGCTATTCTGAGCTTGATCGTTTTGCCGAGGCAGCAGAGGTTATTCAGGCGGTACAGAACGATGACAATTTCCCGCGAAAGCTGGAACGGGATTTGGCTGAAGCTACTGCCTTTTTCTATATTAAGCAGCAGGAATATGCTGAAGCAATAAAATTTATTGACATCGCTTTAAGTAAAACAACCTGGAAAAAGCAAAAAGCAAGGTTGCAGTATATAGAAGCTCAGCTGTATGAAGAGCTGAATAAACCTATGTTGGCTGCCAGTGCCTACAAAAAGGTTACCCGCATGAATCCCGATTACCGGATGGCTTTTAATGCAAAAATTAAAGCTGCAGGAGTTTTTTCGGGAGAAGGTGACACAGAAAAATCCAAAAAAGAGCTGCGTAAGATGTTGCGCGACAAGAAGAATGTGGAGTTTAGAGACCAAATCTACTATGCACTTGGTAATATATTCTTCAAGGAAGGCAGCCGGGAAGAAGCTATCAGTAACTATCGGAGCTCTGTGGCCAGCAGTTTTAATAACCAGTTTCAGAGAGCGCTTTCAGCAGTTACCCTGGCTGAGATTTATTTCGACCAGCAAAATTATCGCGATGCGCAGGCATATTACGATAGTGCAATGATAATTATAGATGACAGCTATCCTGATTATCAATCTCTCTCCGGCCGTTATCAAAGCCTGACCAACCTTGTGGATAATATTCTTATGGTAGAACGGGAAGACAGCCTTCAGCGTGTAGCCCTTATGCCGGAGACAGAACGGGAAGCGCTGATTGCCCGTTTGATGTCGGAGGAACAGGAACGCAGGCGAAACCTGGAAAACCTGGCATTGCAGGGGCAAAGGGATCAGGGGTACTACCGTTCCAACCGTTACCGGATGGGTATGGGGTCTGCTGCCGGAGGCGGGGGAGGATGGTATTTTTACAATCCCCAGACTGTAGCCTATGGAAACGTTACCTTTAAGCAAAGATGGGGACAGCGATCATTGGAAGATAACTGGCGGCGTTCGAATAAAGGTACTGTTTCAATGAATGAAATGGATGAAACGACTGAAGCAACTGATTCTTCAGAAATGGTCGTCAGGGTGGAGGACCCATTGCAAAAATCATTTTATACGCAGGATTTGCCGCTGAACGATTCACTAATGGCCTTATCACATGACAGAATAAGGGATGCACTTTATAATGCAGGGAAAATCTATAAATCGGAGTTCTCAAACTACCAACTGTCAGCCGAATCGTTTGAGGAACTTATCAGACGATACCCAAATAATATCTATCAGCTTTCAGCTTATTTTGATTTGTATGATCTTTATGAGCTAATGGGGGATGCCCAGAAAGCAGGTCATTATAAAGACATTATAGTTACGAGTTTTCCCGACAGCAAATATGCACAGTACCTGGTTAATCCGAATTTCTTTATTGAAATGGAAGCCAGGAATGACAGTCTGAACCGTATATATGAAGAAACATTCAGAAGTTACCGGTATGGAAATTACCGCAATGTGATTCAATTGGCAAGTGCCTTAAAGACCATGCAGCCCGACAGCCTCCTGGTACCGAAAATCGAATTTATGGAAACGGTGGCGCAGGGAACCCAAACCGATATTCATAATTTTGAATCGTTGTTGAAAGGTTACATTCAAAAATGGCCGAAGGCTGAACCTGCTCCTCTTGCCGGGGAAATTCTTACCCTCATACAGGACAGCACCCTTGCCGATTACCAGAAATTGGTGGATATGGGGTATATCAATGAGGAAATTCAAAACGAAGAGTTGCTGTTGGCTGAAAATGCCATCAACGATGAATTCGGAGGCAAATTCTCCTACGATGATGATTTACTGCATTATTTTGTGATAGCTTATCCTGGGTCAGCAGACATCGATCTGAACCGTCTAAAGTTCGACATAGCCAATTACAATATCGATCATTATACCAAAATTGATTTTGATATAGAAAGTGAGCCGCTTAATGAAAAAATGAACCTGGTAACAGTGCGGGCTTTGGGCAACAAGGAAGATGGCTTGATTTATCATCGTTCTATTATTCGAAAAGCTCCTGTCTTCCAGTCGCTTTCTGACATCGACTATGTCAATTTTGCCGTCTCTTCCACCAACTACCGTCAGTTACTGGCCGATAAATCAGTGGCTGATTACCTTAAGTTTTTTGTTAAAAATTACAGCCGGTACGTCAGGTCCGATTTTGAAAGCGGGGAACAGGATTTATCTCCTGAAGAACTGATGGCAAAGGCAAGGGAAGAGGAACAGATGTTTAGGGAGCGTGGTGAGTTCAGGGTAGTGGAAACCGGAGCTGCAGATGCATTGTTCTCCGGGAATATTAATTCAGGTCAGAGCTTTGTGCTGGCAGTAAAAGATAGCCGGATATCCATGCGTCCCGTGCTGACAGGATTGGCCCAGTTTAACAGTGATGAATTTAAGGGATGGAACCTTACTTCTGAAATCAAACAGGCAGGCGATTATCAGTTGTTGGTAATCGATGGGATTCCTTCGCTTAATGAAGCTATGTCATATTTCAGAAAGGTGGTAATTACCCGAAGCCTGTTTGAGCCTCTTGGGCAGACAACCTATCGGAATTTCCTCATAACCGGAGAAAACCTTGAGAAACTTATTGAAGAAAATAAGGTGGAAGATTACATCGAATTCTTCCGTACCAACTATATTCAGAGCAATCCTGCACAGCAACAGGCTGCACCCGCTGCCGGAGTGGTTCAGCAACCGGTTATGGAAGAGCAGGAAGAAAATGCAGAAGAGGAGCAAACTCCTGCTGTTTACACAGGACCTTACAGTACCAGTATTGATGAACCCCACCTGTTTGTGTTTGTAATACCTGCTGAAGGCGTCGATAAGGCGCTGTTTGTTAAGGGCCTTGAAGAATTCAACAATGCCGGTTCAGATGATCAGCTTACCCTTTCAGAGGTTCCGGTAGATGAATTCCGTAATGCTGTTGTTATTGGAGGACTGCCGGATAGGGAATCGGCCACACGTTACTCCAGGATGGTGGTGCAAAATCGTGAACTGTTTGCCCCCTTTGGAAATGCAAGTTATCGTAACTTCCTTATTACTACCGGGAATTTCGATACTTTCCTGAAAGAAAAGAATATTACTGATTATATGGATTTTTACAAGCAGATTTACCTGAGCCAATAGGGGGTTAAAGATTGTTAAGCCCTGTTAAGGCAATTTTTTTGTTTGTAACTTTACCTGAAATCAAAATATTTGAATTAAGCATGAGAAAACCAAGGATACTTTGGGTAGATGATGAAATAGATTTACTGCGCGCACACATTATATTTTTGCAGAATAAGGAATACGAGGTTGAAACAGCCAATAACGGTCTAGATGCCGTTGAAATAGTAAAGAATCAGTTTTTCGATATAATATTTTTGGATGAGAATATGCCCGGGATGACCGGTCTTGAAACTCTAAACAGGCTTAAAACCCTTTCACCCAATGTACCTGTGGTGATGATCACCAAGAGTGAAGAAGAAAACATTATGGATGAAGCTATCGGCTCTAAAATTGCCGATTACCTTATTAAGCCGGTGAATCCTAAGCAAATCCTTCTTACCCTAAAAAAGAATATCGACCAGAAACGGCTGGTTACCCAGCAAACCACATCTGCTTACCAGATGCAGTTTTCACAAATTGGCATGCGCTTAAACGATCGTTTGTCCTTCGATGAGTGGGTCGATATCTATAAAATGCTTGTTTTTTGGGAAATTGAGCTTGGTTCCTCGGAAGATGCAGCTATGGACCAGGTGCTGGCCATGCAAAAAGATGATGCCAACAAAGCCTTTTTTAAGTTTATAAAGGAGAATTACCTCGGATGGCTGAATAAAGATCGTGGAGAGCGTCCCTTATTATCTCATGATGTTTTTCAATATAAAATATTTCCTCTGCTGGAGGCCGGAGAAAAAGTTTTTGTATTGCTAATTGATAACCTCCGGTTCGATCAGTGGCGTACCATTAGCCCCGTTTTTGAAGAGTATTTCCGGATAGAATCCGATGAGCTCTATCTGAGTATACTGCCTACAGCCACTATGTATGCGCGAAATGCCATGTTCTCCGGGTTGCTTCCTTCCGAGATAGAAAAAGTGTACCCTCATTTATGGGAAGATGATGATAACGAGGGAAATAAAAACCCACATGAGGAGCAGTTGCTTCGAAAACAAATGGAACGGCACCGCCGGAGCGAGAAACTTTGGTTTGAAAAAGTTTCAGGTGTTCGCCGTGACCGCCAGACTGCCGACAGTCTGAAGAACATCCTGGAGAATGATTTGTCGGTATTGGTCTTCAACTTTGTGGATATGATTTCACATGCCCGAACCGAAATGGATATGATCAGGGAACTGGCAAACGATGAAAATGCCTACCGCTCCCTCACGCTCAGCTGGTTCAACCATTCTTCACTGCGCGATCTTATCCGCAACCTTTCAGAACATAACATCCGGCTGGTGGTTACTACCGACCACGGGGCCATCAGGGTTGATAATCCTGTTAAGGTAGTCGGCGATCGTGAAACAAATACCAATCTTCGCTATAAGCTGGGGCGGAACCTTAATTTTAAATCGAAGCACGTGTTTGAAGTTCGTGATCCCAGACTTGCTTATCTGCCGTCACGAAATGTAAGTACAAGCTATATATTTGCACATAACAGCGACTTTTTTGCCTATCCGAATAACTATAACTATTATGCCAATTACTACAAGGATACCTTTCAGCATGGAGGAATATCCCTGGAGGAAATGATAGTGCCTTTGGTTACACTTGCGCCTAAAGGGTAAGGTTTAGGATGGTTACTTTCAAGAGCTAAAAAATCAGTTGTCGCCGGTTAAGGCGCTTGCTTAATGGACTAAGTCTACAGATCTTTTCACAATAAACTGGCCCGTTTCCGTACCGGTCTTTAAACCGATAACCGGACATTTTACCATCAGTAAAAAGAAAAGCCTCGGATCCTGTTCAAGCATAAGCCCTTCGTAGTTGCCCATTCCTTTAGAAATGATAAGGTCGGCATTCATATATATTTCCATAAATTCCTGAGACACCCGGTGAAGTAAGGTGGAGGGGGAATCATCACCATTGCTGATTATTTCAGCCACATGATGGATTCCTACATCACGTGCTTCCTTTTCTGTGGCATCGTTAAGAATAGGTTTCCCTCTGACAGCAAACCAGACATGGGGTTTTTCTAGGGTTTCCAGAAACAGTTTATCCAGTACTATTTCGCCACAGTTATCTCCAAGGTACAGTATAGTTTTGGCCTTTTTGATTTCATCGTGAAGTTGCAGTGAGTGATCGATTGCAAAATCCGAAGACAAAACTTTACTGATAGTTTCGGTGATATCAAAGGTATGTGCAGGACCAAAGTCTATGATGTTTCCAGCAACAGCAAGTCGTAATGCAGTGTCAAATGGCTTCTCAGAAGTAAGAACAAGGCTTCTGAATTCTTCATACCTGCTCATCAATTCCTGATTGCCCTCGTCTTTTTCATGCTGATAAGGATCTTCAACAACTGATTCGTTCCTTAGCCTTTCCATAATATTCCTGGTAATTTCAGGTGAAACAGAGGCTTCCAGATCAATTGCACCAATCTCCTTGATGATATTAACCACCATTTGATTGCGCCTGTCAAGCGGAATCTTATACTTCTCAATGCGTTTTTCCAATGACTTTACCTGGCAAATAAGACACTCATAGTTCATATTTGCAAAAGTAAAAACAAATTTGTTCACTGTAAAAACCTTTACATGCAGGTATTGAAAAGGATGAGAAAGAAAATGTTAGTTAAAAAAGCGGTCTGAAATAACCAGATGAACTTTTTTACGACAAGTAGTAAATCCGGGTGAAATAAAAAATGGTCCCAAAAGACCACTTTTTATTCGATATAAATAATAGTTTTATGGTAGTGTAAATATTTCTGTTTTAGAATCCCAGGCAAATATATCCGGAATGTAATGTGTAATTTCCATTGTTATTTTTTTCCCATTTATCGAACCATTTCCAGTTATATATACATCCCCGTATTCTGCATCATAATTCCACGCTGGCTGATCTTTTACCACCACATTTTCTCCTTCTGCTATGAGGGTTATATCATAGCCGGTTTCATAAAGTCCTTTTAATTTATACAGTATTAAATTACCTACTTCCAGTTTTTCAACATCTACCGGCCATTCTGCAGGTACTGTACCTTCACCGAAAAAGAGAGAAGTAAAAATACCGGAGCCGATAGGAGTATATTCAAATGAAGCTTTATATAAGGTTGTAGCATATAATTTTGAAACATTTTCACCATTAAGTGTCAAATGAAATGTAAATGTTTTGGTAGGATCAATCAAAGAAGGCTCTACAACTGGAATAATTTTTACATAAGCTGTACCTTCACCTTCTGCAAAAGTAACGGTATTACTTTCCAATGCAAAAACACCTTCAATGTTTTCGTTCATTTCCAATGATATGGTTGCGGTTGCAGGTGCTGATAACTCAGAACGGACAACTTGTACATTAATTGAAAAGCCATTTTCGGCTGATAATATGTTTTCTGAAACCACAGGTGAACTGAATGCGACATATGGTGAACCTGGTTCATAAATTGTGCTTACATTCTCCTGCTCACAGGAGATAATAGCAAAAATAGAAGCACATAAAATAATAAATAACTTTTTCATGTTTCCAATGGTATTTAATTGTTAGCAAACGGATTCTGATCAGTTGTTTCATCCATGTTTGGATTGCCATCGAATTCCGACTGGGGAATGGCCATAACAAAATCGTCATACTCAGGAGCAAGTGTATTTCGGGTAATTAGTTTATCGGTATGATTACTGCCATCAAAATCACGGGTGAAACCTGTTTTCAATCGCTTAATGTCGTGAATCCGGCCAGCTTCTCCCCACAGTTCTATTCTGCGTTGAAGGATTATTTCATCGAGTAAAGTCAATGAGCCGCCGGCAGGAGTTGTGGGTCCGTTAGCATCGTCAGTTGTAAGGGTATTGGTATTTGTTTTAGATGAAATGTCATAATCAGGATCGCGTTCAGCCATTAATTCTTCCAGCATAGCTCTTGCTTCATCATATTTTTGCTGCATGCACATGGCTTCTGCTGCAATAAGCATCATTTCCTCATGACGCATCAGTATGTAGTCGCCCAATGCGTTGGTTGGGTCTGAAAACCGGAATTTAAACTGGTTGTAACTAACTTCGGTACCTAATTCCGATTCATTTTCTATAGGTCCGTACCACCATTTTAATTTACGAATATCAGTATCATTCATCTGATTAAAAAGCCAGGTACTTATGCATTTACGTGCAGTTTGTGCATAAAATTCTGTGCTTGCATCCATGTGCGAAAAAAAGGAATCATGACCCGTTGATTGATCAGCTACAATTTTTAATCCCCAAATTACAGATGAAGCATTTGCATCATTAAATGCAAAATCTTTTTCCAGAAGGGTTCTTGGAAGAATAGCAGTACCGCCGCTCATGGCTGTTTTTGCAGCCTCTTCTGCCGTTGCCCAATCATTTTTTTCAAGAGCTATATTAGCCTTTAATCCATTCGCCACATAATAATCGATGTGTGATGGATGACTGCGGGGAGCTGCAACATCAGGATCCAACAAGCGCAGGGCTTCTTCTATGTCCGAATCAATTCGGGCATAAACATCGGCAACTGTACCTCTGGAACCGCCTACCGAAGCATTTGTTGTAGGTTCGGTATAGATGGGTACGCCCGGAGCATTCTCATTTCCTGCATAGGTATGCTGATAAAAACGCACTAGACTGAAATAGGCATAGGCTCTAAGTGCAAATGCCTGTCCTAACAGGCTGCTAATTTCTGAGGGTGCACCTTCTATATTTTCTCCGGCAGCAATAATGGCATTTGCATTGGATATTAAAGTGTAATAAAAATACCAGACCGAATATGGACGGCCGCTTTTACCGGTATAATCAGATTTAACATTATAACGGTAGTCGTACCAAAACCAACCGCTACCTTCTTCATTCTGAACCATATCTTCTCCCATTAGGTCGTACGATAAAATGAAAGCAGTAACTCCAAATTCTTCTGCTGCCCATCTTACCGACCATGCATCTGCAACATACATGGCCCTGTAAATACCATTCAGGGCAACATTGGCTTTTTGAATATCAGAGAACAGTACATCGCCCGAAGTACTGTCTGTCGGATTTGTATCAAGTTCGTCCTGGCACGAGAGCAGTGCAACAGAGATTAATACTATTAAAATTTTATAGAGTTTCATAATTAAAATTGTTTTAAAATTTCAGTTCTATTCCAAGTAAGTTCGTACCTACAGGGGTATATGTATAATCAGTTACTCCTATGAAATCATATTGCGGGTTCATGCCGTCCAGATAAGTAAAAAGGGCAAGGTTATCGAAAGAAACATAAGCTCTGAAAGTTTCAATACCTACATTCTTTAATGCTTTGGATGGTAATGAATAGCCCACAGTGAGGTTCTTAATTGCAAAATATGAAGCATCAATAAGTTGGCTGTCAATAAAAGGTCTTGAAAATCCTGTGCCATTTTGTATTCTCGGAATATCGGTCACATCGCCGGGTGATCGCCAGGCCCTTTTAATTTTATCGGAGTAATTTGTTCCTATATAAGTGGGAATTAAAAGGTCTCTGTTTAGCATGTCCAAAACCTCTCCTCCTAACGAAAAGGTGGTCATGAATGAAAGGTCGAAATTTTTAAAAAGAATTAATTCGCTTCCAAAGGCACCATAAAAATCAGGTATCCTGTTTCCGGCTATTACTTTGCTTTGAGTGGCTTTCTGATGATCGTCCGAAATATAAGGTGTTCCCGGAATTCCATTTTCATCCCGGTCAAATACCCAATAAAGCTGCGAACCTGTTGTGATATCAACACCTGCCGAACGGGTTACATAGAAAGAATTAAGTTCTTCACCTACCTGCTGGATAATGCTTCCATTGATAATTTTATTGGTTTCTCCATCCAGTGCTACAATTTCATTCTCTAAAGTTGTCAGGTTTAAATTAACATTCCATATAAAATTATTGGTATTGAATAAATTAATATTTGTGTTGAGTTCGAAGCCGGAATTCAACATTTCACCAACATTGGCCCAGTAACTGTCGAAACCAAGTGAGCTGGCCATTGGTTTTTCCATAAGCATATCCACAGTTCTTCGTTGATAGTATTCAAAAGATAATTGAAAACTGCTCCAGAGGGTAGCATCAAAACCCACATTTAAATTGTTATTTTCTTCCCATTTAATGGATGTATTTTCCAGCGAAGAAAGCAGGGCACCGTTTAAATTGGAATTTGCCCAGTCTAAATTATATAGCGATTGCCAGCCATAATAAGTCCCAATCCGGTCGTTTCCCTGTTTGCCGTAGCTTGCTTTAAATTTCAGGTTCTCGATGAATTCAGCACCTTCTAAAAATTTTTCTTCACTGATTCTCCAGGAGGCTCCTATCGACCAGAACTTACCCCACCGGAAATCTTTATGGAAGCGTGAAGAACCATCCGTACGGAAGCTGCCTGATAAATAATATTTATTTGCAAAATCATAAGTTAAATTGCTTAAGAGTGATTCAATAGCATAATTATCTTCAAAAGAGGTGAGCATTGTTGTTGTTGATCCTGGAGCCAGTTCCTTAATGCCGGAATAAGGAAATCCGGTTTTTTCACCTTCCATTTCATTAATCACCAGCTTATAAAACTCATGGCCGGCAAGAAAATTGATGCTGTGTTTTCCCAAATCTTTCTCATACCTGATAAGTTCATTTACCGTATAGGATAAATTGCGTCTGATTAAACGGTTCAATGATCCCCCAACATTAGCAGCATCTCCAAATACAGGGTTGTTGTATTGGGTACGGTTGGTGTTGACATAATCGAATCCAACATTAGCAGATAATGATAACCCATCGATGGAGCTGTTTTTGCCACTTCCAAAAAGATCAATATGAAATCTGCCTGATAAATTATCGGAAGCAGTAGAATAATCATCTTCATAAAGAGTTGCTGCCGGATTATAGTTTGGGATAGCTCCCGAAGGGCGGGTGAGCCCGTAATCAAACTGTTTTTCTCCTGATTCAGATAATACCGGGTTTCCATTTTCATCCTGAATATAAACCGGATATATAGGAGCCATAAACTGGGCTGAATACCAAACATTGGAATATGCAGTTGTTGCGCCCCATTCCAGGTAATTGCTTTCGGTTTTTGAGAAGTTTAGATTTCCACCAAAATTTAACCATTCTTTTGGTGATAATTCTGCGCCTATTCTGCCTGATATTCTTTCAAAATCAGTTGTTTCCAGTAAGCCAGCCTCATCAAGCCAACCGAGAGATGCAAAAATCCTTGAATTTTCAGAACCACCATTAAAGAACAGCTGGTATTCCTGACGTGGGGCATTTTCATTTGTTATCTCTTCCAGCCAATTCGATTCGTAAAGTAATATTGCATTATCATTAACCCTGCCGGTTACCGGATCTATTAATTCAGAAACCGGCATATTATAAGGATTATACATTTCGTTTGCACCGAAAATTCCCGTGCTTCCTTTCATTGCTTCAATTGCCTGTCTGCCTGCCAGATCGGGATGTACTCCATCTCTGTAAATCAATTCATTTTTGTATCCCTGGAAGGAAGCCTCAATAAAATCGGCAGTATTTAAGGTTTTATATGGTTTTATTGCCCGGTTTGAAACACCATATGAAGCCTTGAGCTCAACTGTTAATTGTTCCGCTTTTCCACGTTTGGTAGTTATTACTACAACACCATTTGCGCCCCGGGATCCGTAAAGTGCTCCTGCAGAAGCATCTTTCAGGATAGTCATTGATTCAATATCACCAGGATTAATTGAATTCAGGTTCCCGTCAAAAGGGATTCCATCCACCACATACAAAGGGTTATTTGCAGAGTTAATGGAGCCAAATCCGCGAATAATTATCTCTGCTCCTTCCCCCGGCTGACCGGTTCCCGAAGTTGTCTGAACCCCCGCTACCTGACCTTCAATTGCCTTTGATATATTGGCAACAGGTCTTCTCTGGATTGTCTCATTGTCGATGATCTCAGCTGAACCGGTAAAGGATTCTTTTTTGGCCGTACCGTAGGCAACTACCATAACTTCATCCATGCCAATTACATCCTGTTCCATTACAACATTATATACTGTTGCCGATGTTACCGGTACCTCAATGGTTTTTAACCCCACAAAGGAGAATGACAGTGTTTCATTTTCTGAAACCGTTAGTTTAAAGTTTCCATCAATATCGGTAATTGTACCAACAGATGTCCCTTTTATCAGTACCGAAACTCCTGGAATAGGCTGTTTATCCTCAGCAGATATAACATTTCCGGTAACTTGTTTTGTTTGTGCATAAAGATTAATTATCCCCATGCATAAAACCAGTCCTGTGAAAAGTAATTTCTTCATGAATTTTTAGCTTTTTGGCCAAACATAAACATTTGCTAATTAAGCGCTAAAAAAAATCAATGAAGAACAAGAATCGTTGAGTAAAAAGCTTTTTATTGTGAAAAAATGGAAATTTTGGTTGTTGATGCTCAAAAACGTGTTGTTGGTATACAAAAAAAAGGGGATGTTGTTTCTATCCCCTTTTCTTTAATTATGCCGCAACACATGAAAAAACTTCATCGAGCACATCGGCATAAATATTTTGAAAATTTTGATAACACCAGTCGTGCAATTCCTGCACTTCTTCTCCTTCTACCCAGTTAATGCATTTTGTCAGTTCTTTTTTAAACAATTCTTTACTAAAGCTTACTTTGGGTAAAATTATCTTTGCGTAGTCGAGCATAACCTGGAATTTTAAGGTTTACAAATCGAGTATAAGATATAAGGATTTTTTTTAATAAACTATGCTGTAAAATATGGTTTAACACTTCTTAACTGTAAAAATTAATGGTGATATTTATATCTGGTTGGAACTTCAGATGTTATGGATTTGGGAAAAAATTGATTTATGTTTTTTTCAATATATCTTTTATGAACCGCGAGATGGTTTCTTTCAGGTTGGTATTATCCTTTAACGAAGAAATAAAGGCACTGCCAATTATTGCGCCTTGTGCATACTTGCAGGCATTGGTAAATGTGTCATTATCTGAAATCCCAAATCCTATGAGGCGGGGATTTTTAAGATTCATTTGCTGAACCCGCTCAAAATAATCCTTTTGGAAATCTTTCACTTTTTTGCCGGCACCGGTTGTCGATGCCGATGAAACCATATAGATAAACCCTTCTGAAACATCATCTATCAATCGTATGCGTTCAGCAGGAGTCTGGGGAGTAACCAGTAAAATGTTGTACAGGTTGTTTTCTTCAAAACAGGAACTGTAGTGTTCGGTAAACTCTTCCAGCGGCAAATCGGGAAGGATAACCCCATCGATGCCGGTCTCTTTACACTTCCTGCAAAATTCAGCTACTCCATAGTGCATTACCGGGTTAAAATAACCCATTAACAGGAGAGGAATTTCTACCTTTTGACGGATCCCTTTTAATTGCTCAAATAAAAGTTGAAGCGACATTCCATTTTTGAGGGCAGTTTCACTGCTGCGTTGTATGGTTGGTCCGTCAGCTGTGGGGTCCGAAAAAGGAATCCCAATCTCGATAAGGTCGACACCGTTTTTTTCCAATAGTGTAATTATCTCTGCCGTATCCTCCAAACGCGGAAAGCCGGCTGTAAAATAAACCGAAAGTATGTCCTTTTTTTTGGTTTCGAAGAGCTGATTGATTCTGTTTTTCATTTCTCTGTTGTTTTATATCCTTTCTAAAGATGCTCCTGGCGTTTACTTCTTTAATTGGGTTTTTCTTCTTGATAAAGGTTTTCTCGTTATTAATACCCAAAATATTCCAGGTAGGTTTCCATATCCTTATTCCCGCTGCCTGAGAGGTTAATAACAGTCACCTCGTCGGGATTCATGTTGATTTTCTCCAATGCCGCCAGGGCATGAGCCGATTCCAGCGCCGGAATGATGCCTTCCTTTTGCGTAAGCAACAGGGCAGCTTTGAGCACCTCTTCATCAGTGGCAGCAAGAAATTTTGCCCTGCCCGCGCGGTAAAGATGTGCATGCAGCGGCCCGATACCGGGGTAATCGAGGCCGGCAGATATCGAATAGGGTTCAGTAATCTGCCCGTCATTGTTTTGCATCAGCACGGTTTTGCTGCCGTGGAGCACCCCGGTTGACCCTACAAGCAAAGTGGCTGCCGTTTCTTTTGTATCAACACCTTTTCCTGCAGCCTCAACACCTATAAGTTCAACCTGTTCATCTTCCAGAAAGTGGTAAAAAGCCCCGGCTGCATTGCTGCCGCCACCCACACATGCCACTATGCGGGTTGGAAATTCGCTTCCGGTTTGTTCCCTGAGCTGCTTTTTTATTTCCCGGCTTATAACCGACTGAAAACGGGTCACCATGTCGGGGTAGGGATGAGGCCCCACTACCGACCCAATAATATAATGGGTGTCCTCCGGATTGTTTATCCAGTCACGCATGGCTTCATTGGTGGCATCTTTTAAAGTTTTATTACCGCTGTGCACAGGAATAACTTCGGCGCCCAGCATCTTCATTTTTTTGACATTCGGAGCCTGGCGTTGTACATCCAATGCGCCCATATAAACCACACATTTTAACCCTTTCAGCGCGCAAACTGTTGCTGTGGCCACGCCATGCTGCCCGGCTCCGGTTTCTGCAATAATTCTCTTCTTTCCAAGTCTGATTGCCAGTAGAATTTGTCCTACCGTGTTGTTTAGCTTATGTGAACCTGTGTGGTTCAAATCCTCCCTTTTAAGGAAGACCTTGGTGCCGAAATGTTCCGACAACCGACCTGCAAAATAAAGTGGTGAAGGGCGCCCTACGTAATCTTTCAGCAACTGGTCAAACTCTTTTTTGAATTCCGGCGACTCAATAATTTCAAGGTATCGCTGCCGGAGTTCATTAATGTTGGTGTACATCATCTCGGGTATCCATGCCCCACCGAATTCGCCGTAATAACCCTTTTCGTTTACATCGTATTTCATATCTTTTCTCTTAAAGACCTAATAATTTGTGCTTCACTATCTCTGTTCATTCAGCTGCCTGATAAAATTCTCCAATAAATCAGTGTCTTTTACTCCGGGTTCACGCTCAAATCCGCTGTTAAGATCTATCCCATAGAGCCCGGCATGATCCACTTCTTTTATCTTTTCAACATCTTCCGGCCCTATTCCGCCGCTCAGAAAAAAAGGCTTTTTCCCGGTGTATTTGTCAAGAATTTCCCAGTTAAACTTTTTTCCTGACCCGCCCGGCAGCTTACTTTTGGTATCGAACAGGAAAAAATCAACACTCCTGTCGTAAGCTTTAAGTGCAGAAAAATCAAAATCTTCATCCAGGTTAAAAGCTTTTATAACTTTAAATCCCTGTTGTTTTACTATACGACAGGTTTTGGGGTTCTCTTTTCCATGCAGCTGAATGTAATTGAACCCCAGATTTTTTGCCAGACCCATCATTTCAAAAATATTCTCATTAACAAAAACAGCTACTTTGTTTTTGGCGGAATTGAAAAGCCCCGCCTCAGGGCTTTTACCTACAAACCGTTTAGATTCGGGATAAAAAATAAATCCCAGAAAATCAACAGGAAGTTTTTCCACCTCCAGCCGGTTATCCGTAAATTTCATTCCGCAGACTTTTACTTTTAAATTTTGTTGCATCTATATCCACTTTATTTGATGGTCCTGTAATTTCAAACTGTAACTTGTATAATTAGCATTTTGGTATCCCTGCCTATTTATGTGCAGCTGAATCTTTAAATTCTTTCAATTCTGATATAATTCTCCTGCATGCCTCGCCGGGGTTGCCGGTTTTCATAAATGCTTCTCCTATAAGAAAGCCTTTAAAGCCGTTTTCCCTCAGATAATGTATTGTTGCTGCATTGGAGATGCCGCTTTCAGCAATTTTTATGTAACGGTCGGGTATTAGCCGCCCCAGCTTAACCGATGCTTCAACATCCACTTCAAAAGTTTTAAGGTCGCGGTTATTTATACCCACCATATCCACAAACTCGTTTACCTTTTTTAATTCTTCGGCATCATGTACTTCCATAAGCACCTCCATGCCCAATATTTTTGCTTGTTTGGCGAGCATTTCGGCCTGTTTCTTTGCAAGGCAGGCAGCAATGAGCAGGATAACATCGGCGCCAAATGCTTTGGCTTCGGTTATCTGCCACGCATCTATAATGAAATCCTTTCGCAGTAGCGGTACTGCCGGATTGGCTTCTCGTGCCTTTGCCAGATTGGCCAGCGTGCCCCCAAAATATTCATAATCGGTCAATACCGATAATCCGGTTGCACCTGCTTCTGCATAATCGCGGGTTACTTCTTCAACCTTCACGGCAAAGTTAATTTCCCCTTTTGAAGGGGATTTTTGCTTGAATTCGGCTATTATGCCTGTTGCATCCGGCTGCAGCAGCGCAGCCTTTAAAGAATTGCAGGTTCTTTTAAAACCGGGGTAGCTTTTTAATTGTACTTCCGGTAGTACCTTTTTCTGGTTTATGACTTCCTGCTTTTTCGTTTCAATAATCTTCTCAAGAATGTTCATGATTTTCTTTTTATCTCAATTTTTAGGCTATGAAATGAGCCGGTTGATTAGCTCTGCCGGTTCATTTGCAAAGGTACGGGACTTTATTTAAGCTGTAACTGCTTTTAATTTTTGCAATGCACGTCCGCTGTTAAGCGATTCGCTTGCCATCTGAACACATTCCAACAGGCTCTTTTCAGGGTAAACCAGGTTCAATCCCACCGCTGAATTGGCTATCACCACATTGTTTTGTGCAGGTGTCCCTCTTCCTTCCAGTACATCGTTAAATAAACGGGCTGCTTCTTTTATTGAATTTCCGCCATAAAGACTTTCGGGCCTGATTTTTTCAAAACCAAAACTTGACGGTGAAAAAATTCCTTCACCGGTTTTGGCTGCAAAATACGTATCATCGGTAAGCGAAACTTCGTCGTAGCCATCGTGGCTGTTAATGACTGTATAATTTACATCCAATGTTTCATACACATTTTTATAATGATTAAAGTTTTCCCGGTTGTTAACCCCCAGCAACTGGTGTTTTGGGAATGAAGGGTTTACCATTGGCCCCAGAATATTAAAGAAGGTCTGTACCTTCAAAGCCTGCCTCACCGGAGCAATGTACTTCATTGCAGGATGGAAAAGCGGAGCATGCATGAAGCAAAAATTTGCTTTGTCAAGGTCGCTTTTTAATTTTTCAGGGTCGTTGCTGCACTTGTAACCCAGGTATTCCAGCACGTTGGATGAACCACTTGTTGATGAAACAGCGTAGTTGCCATGTTTCGAAACATTCACTCCTGCGCCCGCAATAATGAAGCAAGCCAGTGTTGAAATATTGAATGTATTTTTTCCGTCGCCGCCTGTTCCTACTACATCAATGGCGTTGTATTCTGTCAGATCGGTTACAAGGCAAAGTTCTGCCATTGCGTCTCTGAATCCGGCCAGCTCGTCAGAAGTTATCGGGCGCATTTTAAAAACAGTGAGAAACGAGGCAAACTCCACCTCGCTGTGCATCCCCTGACCTATTTCCAGCAGGCTTTGCCGTGCACCGTCACGCGAAAGCGTGTTTCCGTCAAATAAATACTCAAGTGTTTGTTTCATATTGCTTGCAAGATTATATTAACTTCAATTTTTTATTATAGGTTTCCGTTCCTTTGTTTTCTGCAATCAAGCTGACCATGGTTACTTCTCATCATTGTTGATTGGCGCCTTCAGCCAGTTTTCAATAATCTTTTCTCCAAGAGGGGTGAGAACCGATTCGGGATGAAACTGTACCCCTTCCAGGTTATATTCCCTGTGTTTCATCGACATGATCATTCCGTCATCGTCGCAACTGGTAATTTCAAAACAAGCCGGCAAACTTTCCTTTTGCACTATCCACGAGTGGTAACGGCCTGCATCAAAAATTTCGGGAAGCCCGTGGAACAGGTGATTTTCCGGGGCTGTCACTTTAACGGGAGTGGACATTCCATGTATTACCTTATTCATGTTGTGTAATTTAGCTCCGAAAGCCTCCCCGATAGCCTGGTGCCCCAAACAAACGCCAAGAATGCTTTTACTGGGGGCATACGTTTTTATTATATCTAAAAGAAGCCCCGCTTCCTCTGGCAATCCCGGCCCCGGTGAAAGAATAATTTTATCGTATTTGTCGATTTCCTCCAGTCTGATCTCATCGTTACGGAAAACATCCACCTGTAATCCCGAAATCTTTTTAACAACATGCACCAGGTTGTATGTGAATGAATCGTAATTATCGATTACCAGTATTTTCATTGTTTTCATTTTATATTTCTGCTTAAAGCTTTACAATTGGTTCTAATTAATCTCCTTTGCCATTTCAATGGCCTTTTTAAGGGCAGCCAATTTGTTATTCACCTCCTGCAGCTCGTTTTCCTCTTTTGAATTGGCGACAATCCCTGCACCGGCCTGATAGAATAACCGGTTGTTTTTACTCAGGAATGAACGGATCATAATGGCATGATTCACGGTACGGTCGAAGCCCAGGTAGCCGATGCAGCCTCCGTAATAGCCGCGGCTCTGGTTCTCATAGCGGTCGATGAGTTCCATAGCTTTGTACTTCGGCGCTCCTGACAAGGTGCCGGCGGGAAAGGTTTCTCCCAGGACTTTAATGAGATTGGTGTCGTCATTTATCTCTCCCGAAACCTGCGACACCAGGTGGATGACGTGTGAGTAGAACTGTATCTCGCGGTAAGTTTCCACCACTACCTTGCCGGCATTGCGGCTTAAATCATTACGGGCAAGGTCAACAAGCATCACGTGTTCTGCATTTTCCTTAGGGTCCTTGGTTAACTGCTCGGCCAGCTCCCTGTCCTGATCATCGTTACCGGTACGCCGGAAGGTTCCTGCTATAGGATGAATGTATGCCTTGTTGTTTTTAACCCGCAGCTCGGCTTCAGGGCTGGAGCCAAATATCCGGTATTTTCCGTAGTCGAAATAAAAAAGGTAAGGGGAAGGATTTATCGAACGCAATGCCCTGTATACATTGAAGTCGTCACCTTCAAATTGCTGCGAAAACTGCCTGCTGAGCACAATCTGGAATACATCACCCCGGTAACAGTGCTCCTTGCCCTTTGTCACCATACGTATGTACTCCTCGTCGGTTATATTGGAATTTTCAGTTTCCTGTGTTTTGAATTTTCCTGTTGAAAAGCTGGGATTAATTAACAGGTGATGGATGTAATCCATTTGTGAAGGTTCGCCTTCCATCAGGTTTTCAACCATATGTACCCGGTTTTTATGGTGGTCGATAGCAACTATATACTTATAAAAGCTGTACTTCACCTCCGGAATCCGATAAACTTCCTTTTTTACGGCCGAAAAACGGATGTTTTCAAAATGCTGCACTGCATCGTAATTGATGTAGCCAAACAAACCATTTGCCGGTATCTCAATGTCGTCGGAAACCACCTCGAACAACTTAAAAAAAGCATCCAGTTCGGCATGCAATTTTCTGTCTACCGACAGATTGAATTGCTGCTTCTCTTTTCCCGGTAATTCTTTGGTTACCAGTCCATCGTCAACTGTAAAGCTTGCTATCGGATTGAAGCAGATGAATGAATAGGCGTTTTCGTGGCCGTGGTAATCGGAGCTTTCCAGGAGGATAGCTTTTGGATAAAGCGTTCGCAATCGCAGGTAAATGCTTACAGGTGTTACTGTGTCGGCCAGTATTTTACGAACTACAGGTTTGAACTTTAATGTCTCCATTTTTTTCGATGTTTTAACTTTCTCTTTTTGCTTGCTGTATAGAACTCAAAATGTGGTGTCAAAAAAAAACGGCTCACCGTGATTCGATGAGCCGTTTTCCTGCCTTTCAGGCAATGACGTTACTTCTCTTCACGGATTTGTAAAAAGTTGCTGTGCCACCACCAGTTCATATTTTTATACCTATTCATCTTAAATTCCTGTTTTAGTTTTTCTTTAACAGTTTACTGCTGCTGTTTGTTTTTATAAAGAAAAAAACCTGCCCTTTCGAGGAGCAGGTTCCATCTTGAAATATCTTAAAAAAAATACCAATATGGCTGTAAACTCCTCACTTTAAGTAAGAAGACCCCACCACGGAAGCCATATTGTATTTATATTTTTAATCATTTGTATCGTATCGACCTCAAAAGAATAAAATATTTTTCAAAAATAAAACTAAAAGCCCGAATTTTTTCCACAACATTCCTTTTTAATTAACGTAAAAATCAATGGTGGATGAATATAATCAAGAGAAAAAAAACCAATAAAACCGGATGTTATGAAAACACTGACCTTGTGCTTTATCGGCATGTTTTTTTACATGCAGCCTATCTTTACACAGATTCCTGAAACGACATGGGAAAAAGGATTGCCTGTAAATGCATCGCACTACTTTTCCGACGTCCTGGAATTACCCGGTGGTAACTTTATTCTTTTGGGCGCAATGGAACAAACCGGTGAGCGAAACTTCGACATCTGGCTCCTGGAATTAAACAGCAGTGGAGATACCATAAAAACCAGATTGTTTGAAAATGCAGGCAAAGATATTCCCATAAGGGTTCTTTCTGACGGAAAGGAAGGTTACCTGTTAGCTTACCTGAATGAAACCCCGGAAAAGACATACAAATCAAGGTTGATGGCTGTCGGATCTGATTTCTCTGAACAGTGGGTTGCTGAGGCTGACAAACATTCGGCTATTGTCCGTTCCGATATTGCTTCCGACAACTCAGGTAATATCTGGTGGCTCAATACTGTTAAGGGATCTGATGGAAACCCGGAAGTTTTGCTGAGTAAACTTGATGCCAAAGGAAAAAAAGTGAAGGATGTTGCATTTAAAGGGGACAATCCTGCTGAAGGATATGCATTAAGGGAATTGCCCGATGGAACAATCGCCATGTCTTTCCGCATGCTTTCCCCCGATAAAAAATCTTTTGTTCAGGTAACACGTATCGATAATCAGGGAGAGGTACTGTGGAAAGCCATAATTCGCGATGCGAATAAACAACTTTCCCCCCAATGCCTGTGTTGCTCACCCGATAACACCCTGCTGGCAGGAGGCTGGGCCGGACTGTGCTATAATCCTGATGCCCCTGCTGACGAGCAGATATGGGACTACGACTACCTGCTCTCTAAAATTGACCCTGCGGGAAACGTGATCTGGACACAAAACTACAATCGCGAAGGATCGGAAAAAGGTACTGCCGTTGCCGTACTGCCCGATGGAAACATTATGGCAGCCGGTAAATGTGAAACCTCATTTACCGGTAGCGTTGGCCCCTGGTTGTTGCTGGTCGATAAAAACGGGAGCAAAATTCAGGATCAGGTATACAAGTTCAGGTTTGTCAAAGACCAGGTAGCCAGAATCATCTGTACACAGGACGGTGGTCTCCTGATGGTGGGCCCCGGTTACACGGAAACGGAAAGAAAGATTTCAGGCTGGATGAGGAAACTGAACCCAGTAATGTAAAAGAAATTGAAATACAGGATCGCTTATCCCGCTGTTGAAATTCCATACATTCCCTATACCTTGTCCAAAGTAAATTCAATATAAACTCAATATTAACTCAATAATAACTCAATGTAAATTCAATTCTAATTGAGTTTACATTGAGTTATTATTGAATTGTAATTGAGATAATGTTGAGTTTATTCTGGAGATGATAGGTTTTATCTTTATCTTATGGCTTGTGTTGCATCCCCATCTGAACCTTGTTCCGGCAGATATGTTTTTTATTGAACCGCTGGCTCAAATACACCTGCTCAATAATATATAAAAGACAATGAATAGTATCAGATCAGATAATTTTAGAAAAAATAAAACCTATAAAATTCGCTTGTTGACCTTGCCTGTTATTTTTTTATTTTTTTTGCCGGCTTTACTGATACAGGATTTTGCAGCGGAAAAAATTCGAAAAAAACAGGAAGTGATTATGCATTCTCAGGAATATAAAGCACATATATCGCGAGCGGTAAATTTTTTGAATACGCTTGATGAATCGCAACTTGAAAAAACCCGGTTTAAGTTTGATGATTCTTCAAAAACAAGATGGCATTATTTACCCGCGGCTTCTTTTTCAAGAGAAGGGATTTCTCTTGGGGAATTGAATGATAAGCAAAAGGAGCTGCTATTTTCACTCCTTCAGGAGTTTTTAAGTCAGACAGGTTACAGAAAGGCAAAACAAATCATCAGCCTGGAGGAAGTGCTTGTAGAGTTAGGCGGAAGCCCCGTGTTGCGCGATCCGGAACAATACTATGCAGCTTTCTATGGCAATCCGGAAATGGACAGCCTTTGGGCATGGTCGTTCGAAGGACATCATATTTCCCTGAACTTCACCGTGCTGGACGACCGGGTATCAATGACTCCCCGTTTTTTAGGCGCCAATCCTGCAACTGTTCCCCGTGGTAAAAGAAAAGGATTGCGTACATTGGACAGGGAGGAAGACCTGGGGCTGGAACTTATAAATTCAATGTCGGAAAGTCAGAGGAAGGAGGCTGTTATCAGCAACAGAACATTTTACGATATTACCACTTCCAATGCACCGGAGGTGAATCCACCTGAACCTGCCGGCATAAAAATGAACGATTTAAACGATTCCCAGAAGCAGATACTGCTCAGTCTGATTGCTGAGTACCTGTCTGCCATGCCGCCGGAGCTGGCTTCAACGCGGATGGAAAACCTGAAAAAGGAGGAGTTCGATGAAATAAGGTTTGGCTGGGCCGGGGGAACAAAGTCCGGAGTAGCCCATTACTATCGCATCCAGGGTAAGACTTTTTTGGTGGAGTTGGATAATTCTCAAAACAATGCCAATCATATACATACGGTGTGGCGTGATTTCGACGGGGACTTTGGCCGCGATCTCATCCGTGAACACTACCGGACATCGTCACATCATCATCCGCATAAATAATCGTAAATACAGAGTTAAAAAAAATGAGTTATATTTTGGTATTAAGATGATTAGTATCAGGTATCAAGGCAAAGATAATTAAGAAAAAAGACAGGATTCCTACGGTCTTGCTACTTGTGTCTAAAAATTTTATATCTTAATGAATTTGGCATCAAGACCATTAGTATCAGGTATCAAGACAAAGATAATGAAGAAAAAAGGTACGATTTATCCGGTCTTGCTACTTGAATCTATAAGTCTTGTGTCGGAAAAATTTCCGGAGAACTGAAGTTAAGCGATTTTTTCTATTGCAACAATAACTTGTTTCTGTCAGGTTTTCCGCTTGCAGTTTTTGGAATTTCGGCCGTAAAAATTATTTTCCGTGGTTGTTCAAATTTTTTCAATTGCTTTCGGCATAGCTCTTTTAAACTATCCCTCATGTGTTGGGTTTCATTCCCTTCCACTGCCAAAACCAGCTGCTGCCCCAATGACTCATGCGGCAATGCGGTAATTAAAAATGGCCTGTGTATATATGGTTCCAGAATTCTCTCCAGTTGTTCGGGCGAGTACTTTATTCCTCCTGAGATGATTACATTATCTGAGCGGCCTAAAATTTTGAATGTTTTTTCATCCTTTACTTCGGCAATATCGGTTGTTTTAAGAGGCTGTTCGGCAAGGCCGGGCATAACTATTTGCAGGCAACCGTCTGCTGATGCCTGCACCGTTATTTTATCCAGGCAGTGGTAATATTCATCCGGTTCATTCCCGTTTACTTTCCGCAGAGCAATATGGGTAGCCGTTTCCGTCATTCCATAGCTGGAATAACAAGTTGTTGGATTATGTTGCAGCCGGTTTTCAAGGGAGGGCGGTATGGAAGAGCCTCCGATAAGGAGTTGTTCCAGATTTTTAAACCATGCACCGGTGCCGGGTTCGGCATCTGAAATTTTTTGTACCTGATGAGGTATCATAGCGGCAAACCGGTACTTTTCATTTTGGAGGAACGAAAAATCTGTTGCCGGATCAGTGGTACAAAGGTCCAGGTGGCCCACAAGCGCCCGAATTACCATAAGTTTTCCGGCTATAAATTTTACAGGCAGGCAGTGCAGGATACGGTCACCGGGATTTAGGTTAAAGAATTGAATTGTCCGTAAGGCACTTTCTATTAAAAATTCCTTTTTTAGCCACATGATTTTTGGAGTGCCGGTACTGCCCGATGTTCCCGCTTCGATACTATCGGCCGGGCCAAACCATTCCATAAGGAAAGCAGCAATTTCACCTTCATGTTTTGAATGCTTCTTTTGAATGAATTCTGATATCCGGGTTTTTTTTCCGTTTAATGTGATATGTTCCGGGTAGGCATTCATTTTACAAATAAATCTTCAGGAAACTGAAAAGCTTTCGAGGGATTCAACCACAACTCTTCTCCATGAATTTCCAGCGGTGAATCAATATTATTGGTAAAAAGTGCGCCGGTACCCAGTCCCTGGTAACCTTTTGCATTTTTTGAGAAGGTCCATTGAGCGATGGCATTCAGGCCAATATTTGACTCAAGGTAGGATGTTATCCACCAGGCGGTGGAACTGTTCTCAGCAAGGTCGATCCATTCGTTGCATCCCGACAGGCCGCCGTGAAGGCTGGGCTTCAGGATGAGGTACTGTGGCTTTATCTCTTCCAGAAGCTTTATTTTAGCTTCTGTTGCATGGATGCCAATCAGCTCTTCATCGAGTGCTACCGGAACCGGTGATTCCCGGCATAAACGGGCCATTTCCTCCGATTGCCCGGCAGCTATCGGTTGTTCAATGGAATGAATGTGCAGCGGGGCCAGGCGGCGAAGCTTATCCAATGCCTCATTGGGGTGGAAAGCCCCGTTGGCATCGAGCCGGAGGGTAAGCTGAGCGGGTGGATAAACGCTGCGCACCGACTTAAGGATTTCAAGTTCTTTTTCAAAATCGATTCCTCCAATTTTAAGTTTGATGCACCTGAACCCGGCATTCAGTTTTTCTTTGATCTGCTGTTGCATAAATTCAGCATCGCCCATCCATACCAACCCGTTTATCTTAATGCCTGCTTTACCTTTAGTAAATTCAGAAGGAAAAAGTTGCTGTGTTCCACCGTTGTGCAAATCGAACCATGCCGTTTCCAGGGCGAAATGCACGGAAGGAATATTTTTGGTAAGTTCCCCGGACCACAGATAATTTTCCGGTTGGTTGCATATCTCGTTTAATAGTTGTTCCACCTGTTGCGGTGATTCCGGGCTGAGGCCGGGCATGGGTGCGCATTCGCCTACGCCGGTAATCCCGTCTTTTTCAAGGAACAGGTACCAAACCGTACGGGTTTTGTACTCTCCGCGGGAAGTTTTGGCAGGGCGCCTGAACTGCAGTTCATGTTTTTTCCAGTGTGCTTTCATTTTGACGATAAGATTAACCCTGTTATAAACAGCAAAGTGTAGGCAAGGGTTGAAAGAGCAAGCCGCTTCAGAAACGGGTCAAGGTCCCTGTCGCTTTTTATGCGGCTGATCTTATTCATATCGCTCATATAAACCGGCAGGGTTATCAGATATAGCCACTGCACTGCCGACTGTTCCTGCAGGAGCGTATAAATAACGGCAGCCAGCCAGCCGCCGGTGATTAATACCTGGTGGTAATACCTGCTCTTTTTGGCTCCAAGCCTCACGGGTAGGGTAATCTTCCCCGATTGCCGGTCATTGACTATATCGCGCATGTTGTTCAGGTTAAGCACTCCGGTGCTGAAAAAACCTAGGCTTATTGCCGGAAGAAATATTGAGGGAGGAAGGTGTCCTGCATTCAGGTAAAAAACTCCGGCTACGGGCAATAATCCGAAAAAAAGGAATACAAACAAATCGCCCAATCCTATGTAGCCGTATGATTTTTTTCCTGCAGTATAATAATAGGCTGCTATCAACGACAGTATGCCAAACCCGATAAAAGTAAAAAAGGCTGCTTTTGAAGCATCCCAGGTTGCCTGATAAACCAGTAGTATGCCTGATATAAAACTCAGACTTCCAATGACAAGCATTCCTCTTTCCATCTCTTTTTTGCTAATTTCTCCGCTCTGGACAGTGCGTACAGGGCCAACACGTTTCCGGTTATCGGTGCCTTTCTGGCTGTCGCCATAGTCGTTGGCAAAGTTGGAGAATATTTGTATAAGCGTGGCAGTTACCATTGCCAGGATGCTTACCCATACATCAATTGCGCCGTAATACCATGCCAGTCCGCACCCCATGATTATACCAGACAGTGCCAGGGGCAGTGTTCTCGGCCGGGCGGCATTTATCCACGATTTGGTTGTTGCCATAGCTACTTCTTCAGTTTAAAATAACGGGTTTCCAGCCAATTCTTGTACATGGGGTCGAGCAGGTAAACTTCATTATTACGAAAATCTATAATTTCCTTGTTAATAAGTGTTCTTTTTAACTTAACTACGTTGCCTGAGGTTCCCAGATCATATTCTTCGAGTGTTTCTTTTGAACTGAATTGATTAACTCCTTCGAGTAAAGCCTTCAGAAAATTAATTTGCAGAGTAGTCAGATCTTCGGTTCTTGTTTGAAAAAGAAGACTTAATTGATTGACTAATCCTTCAAGAGCATCATTTATAATAGTTTTGTTGCATTGTTGTTTTGTCCTGAGCCAACTTTGCTGTGCCAGTTGCTGCACATAATAGGGGTGGCAATCAGCCATTTCGGCCAGATATCCAGCATCTTCTTTTGAAATTTCTTTTTTTGTATCCTTGAATCGTTTAGTAATGAACTTAATCCAATCTTCCTTTTTTATCTTTTCAATAAACATCAAATCACCAAATTTATAAAATGGCATGGAGGTTTTGGAGAAAACTTCCATTAGCATATGACGCTTACTTCCATATAGACAATAGGCGACATGCTGATGCTTTTGCCAATTAGACCTGAGCTTTTTTTGGAAAGCCAGCTGATGGTTAAAGGTGGCAATATTTTGAAATTCATCGATGCAGATAATAAACTTCCAATTGTTTTTGGCAGCTATTTTTTCTGCCATATTAAGTATGTCGTCGGGTTGCTTTTTTACTTCTTTCCAGTCTAGTGAGAGTGATAATTCTTGTTGGTTGTCGGGGCTAAAAGAAAGGCGTGGAATAAACTTACCCATAAAAGTTTTTGCTGTTTCTGCAATTATTTCCAGACGTGATGAAGATGCTTTAAGAACTTCTGTGGCAAGTTGTTTATAAAATTGTTCTTCAGTTCGAACATTATAAGTGTCAACAATACAAAACCTGAGGTTTTTATCCTTCTTTGCTGCTTCGCTTGCTGCTTTTTCTACAAGTGAGGATTTTCCCCACCGTCTTGGTGAGATTAAAATTGTATTAACCAGCATTGAAAAATTATCGGTTAACTGCTTGATTTCACTTTTACGATTTGTGAAATTATTAGCAACAGCTAGCCTTCCATAAACAAAAGGAGTTTCCATTGCATCTTTTTATTGCAAAGGTAACTTACTTTTTGGTAACTTACAATAGAGTAAGTTACCAAATGGTAAGTTGAGAAAAATTTATGGGAATTTCGGATACTTCTTAAAATCAGGCTTTCGTTTTTCAAAGAAAGCATGTTTGCCTTCCTGTGCCTCCTCAGTAAGGTAGTAAAGCAGGGTAGCGTTTCCGGCAAATTCCTGGATACCCACCTGGCCATCGAGTTCGGCATTCATACCCAGCTTGAGCATACGCAGGGCCAGCGGGCTGTGCTCCTGCATTTTCTGTGCCCATGCCACCACCTCATCTTCCAGCTGGTCGAGAGGAACCACTCTGTTTACCAGTCCCATTTCGAGTGCTTCGGCGGCCGAATACTGGCGGCACATAAACCATATTTCACGGGCTTTCTTTTGACCTACAATGCTGGCAAGGTACGACGAGCCCAGACCGGCATCAAAGCTGCCCACTTTGGGCCCGGTTTGCCCGAAGATGGCGTTTTCGCTGGCAATGCTGATGTCGCAGACTACGTGCAGCACGTGTCCTCCCCCGATGGCATAGCCGTTCACCATGGCAATAACCGGCTTGGGCATACTGCGTATCTGACGTTGTACCTCAAGGATGTTCAGTCGTGGAATACCCTCTTTATCAACATAGCCGCCTATGCCTTTTACGTTTTGATCGCCGCCCGAGCAGAAAGCCTTGTCGCCTGCTCCGGTAAGCACCACCACATTGATGCGTTGATCTTCCCGGCAGAGGTGCAGTGCTTCGCTCATTTCATTCACTGTAGTTGGCCGGAAAGCATTCCGGTAACGCTCGCGGTTAATTGTTATTTTCCCGATTCCGTCGAAGTAGTCGAAGTAAATGTCTTCGTATTCCTTTATGGTTTCCCAGTTTCGTTTGTTGCTCATTTTTATTTTATACTGTTTATAATTCTCGTATTCTGATTGAATCTTGTTCAATCACTATAAATTTGCCTGCAATATTACTTCCAAGCTTCTTTAAGGAAAGTATTAAAAGATTTGCTTTTTCTTCAGGGGTGAGATATTGTAATCGAAGTAAAATGATGCCATAATTTGATTTATGCAATCGAAAGCTCAATTCTCCAAAATCTTTATCAGAGGTTATTATTATTAAATTTTTACTTGCAGCAAATTCTATTATTTCGGCATCAGATGAACCTTTTATTAGTTCTCTGACAGCGAAAACATTTATTTTTCTTTTTATTAAAAAAGAAATTATAGAATATTCAATATTCTCATCGGCCAGGAAATTCATCAGGAAGCCAGGGGAATTGTTATTTCATTCCTTAATACAGAAGTGGCATATGCCAGGCAAGCACGTATATCTTCCTCTGTAATATCCGGATAATCACTGATTATTTCCTGAATGGATTGTCCGAATGACAATTTTTCAAGGATTAAATCAACCGGAATTCTTGTTCCCTTAACTACTGGCTTACCATACATAATCTCAGGATTGGCTTCAATATGATTTTTCCAGTTTTTCATCCGTACAAATTTTATAGTTACTGATTTACTGCGGGTTCAACTTTATCTTTTTGAACAAAATATTCACCGGATGGAACTCACATCCAATTGTTCATCCGTATTTATGCTTTTCTGCAAGCATGTTCGTTTCATTTATTTTTTGTAACAAAATTAAATAAAAAGAGTTGATACTCCAATTTTTCCGGTCAGTCGTTCTTTACCTTTCTAAACAACTCCCTGAACACTTTTGCGTTTTTTTCTGCATCTGTAAAAATTTCAAGCAGGGCAGCCTTTTCCCGGTTTGGATCGTAAAGCTGCTGCAATGCGGGTACCAGCTCCTTTTCATCAGATGCCTTAAGGTAATCGAGCCCGAAGGTGTTGGCAATTCCCCTGGCGCTTATATTGTTTTGGGCAAAAAAGTACTGGTTGAAGGCCGGTGATTCAGCGGGTCCTTTTATCATGCTAAATATGTTTCCTCCACCATTATGAATGACTATTATCCGCAGGTTGGAGCCAATGTATTTATTCCACAGGGCATTTGAATCGTAGAAAAAGGACAGGTCGCCAAGTATAATCGTATTTACCTTTTCCGATGCAGAGGCATAACCCACTGCTGTTGACAATGAGCCATCAATGCCACTGGTTCCGCGGTTACCGTAATATTGCACTCCCTTGGCAGCATCACAAATAAGGGCATATCGAACCGGTGAACTGTTTCCAAGGTGGAGCACCGAGTTTTCGGGCATGCTTTTGCTTATCCTGCAGAATACGGTTAAATCGCAAAAATCTGCCTTGTCAATAAATTCATCACGTATTTGTTTTACCTGTTTTTCCTGTGCTTTCCAGTTTAACACGTATTGGTTATCTTTTTGGCTTACCTTCTCCAAGAGCTGTTGGAAAAAAGGAGTTGCTTCCATTTCGATAATCCGGTCAAGCGAATGATAAGTATCGTAATATTGGCCTGAAGGACTCAAGTGCCAATGGTTTTGAGGCCTGTTTTTACGCAAAAACTGTTTGAGCGGTTTTGAAACAAAAGTTCCACCAAGGGAAATAAGCAGATCGGGTCTGAAGGCCTCCATGTTCTCTGAGAGGAGGGATGTCATCAAGGTATCAACATTGGTAGTAAAATGCTCACCGTTCATGTTCGATAAGTGTTCCTTCAATACTACAGCTCCTGTTTTTGCAGCAATAGCTGCAACAGTTTTATCCATTTCCGGGTCCGGATATTGCTGTCCGGCCAGGAGAAGTATCTTTTTCGACCGGTCAATAACAGCAGCCAGTTTTTCCAATTCTTCATCCGGCAAAACTGCACTTACTGAAGTTGCTTCAATGTTTTTTACTTCCGGAAGTTCTTCATCGGTCAGTTCATGAAGGGGTTCCTCCAGCGGAACATTAATATGAACAGGACCGGGTAATCCCGAAGTTGCAATGTTGAGCGTTTCATTGATCATGCGGCCTGCAAACCACAGTTCCTTTTCCGATTCTCCTAACGGAAGACTGACTTCTTTTTTACAGAAATTGTTGTAAATATGTTCCTGCCTGATGGTTTGATTTTCTCCCTGGTCGATCCAATAGCCCGGGCGGTCGGCAGTGATTACTACCAAAGGGATGTTCAGGTACCATGCTTCAGCCACTGCAGGTGCATAATTTAAGGTTGCTGTTCCGGAACTGCAGATCAGGACCACCGGTTTTTGCAGCTTCTGCACCAGTCCCAAAGCAAAATAGGCTGCACTGCGCTCATCAACAATGCTCCGGCAGCTGAATTTCTCCGATAGTGCCAGTGTATGAATTAAAGGCCCGTTTCTCGAGCCGGGCGAGAGAACTGCATCGGTTAAACCTTTGGCCTGTAAAAGCGAGGCCAGTTGCTGAACGTGTTTCTTTTTTGATATCATCTGGTTTGAACTGCTTCGATGGCCGATAATAAGGTTGTTGCTTTTTTATTGGTTTCTTCCCATTCTTCTTCCGGTAGCGAGTGCGAGGTAATTCCCCCTCCTGCATACAGGATGTATTGTTCGGGCATGATTTCCATACAACGTAAATTTACAAATAATCCCACACTTCCGTTCAGGCGCCACGGACCAAGATAACCGGTATAATAACGGCGGTTATGCTTTTCAATTTGGGGAATGAACATTGCCGCTTTCGATTTTGGGTAGCCACAAACAGCCGGGGTGGGGTGAAGTTCTGCAATAAAGTTACCCAGATTGTTTATCAGCTTTTTGGATGCAAAACGAAAGACCGTGCTTAAATGTGCTACCTTTCCGCTCTCCATGGTTTCCGGTCCCTGGGTGGTGTACGGATAAATATTGAACTTGTAAAATACATCGAGCAGGTATCTTGATACAAAAGCCTGTTCCTCGATGTCCTTGGTATGCCAGCTGTAATCGTTATCCGTCCGGCGCGATTGCGTACCTGCGAGAGATACGGTTTCGAGGTATTTTCCTTCCGACTTTAACAGCACTTCAGGAGTGGCTCCCATCCAGAGTCCTGCTTTTTGCTGCTTGCTGCCGGCAGGCAGGTTTACAAGGTATACAAAGGCATTGGGCGTTTGCTGAAACAACTGAAGATATACCTCGCCAATCGATTCGTTTTTCCTGCTGAACGGTATCAGTCGTGAAACAATAACTTTTGCCAGGCGGGTCTTTTTAATCGATTCAACAGTTTTTTCAATATCTTTAATGTAATCATCCTTAGAAATAACATAATTATCGCGTTGCTCAGCAACTGCTTCTTTTAATTCAGGAAGATTGTTGCTGCCGATATCCAGTATATCGTTTATTCCTTTTTTGTAAATACCGGGTTTCAACAATACAAGTGGTGAATCAATGCTTATTTTATAAGGTGCAAATATGAACCCTTCTCCTCCGTTCAGCTTTTCGAAGCGTGAGGGATAAACAAGCTCTTCATTTTTTGCAATTATAATTTCCGGTGTATTGCTTCCGGGCATTGACCATAGGACAAAAGGGCAATTTTTGGAAAGCAGCTTATCGATAAACGGGGCCAGCTCTTTTATGTCAGTCATTCCTTCTTACTATCATGTTGGTTACGCGAATGGTAGAAATGAGTTTTCCATTTTCGTTTCTTACATCAACATTCCAGATGTGTGTCTTGTTTCCCCGGTGTATTATTTTTGCTGATGCCAAAGCTTTTCCGTTAAAAAGGACACCGGTATGGCTTCCGGAAATCTGGGTGCCTAACACTTCGTAATCCTTTAATTCAACCAGCAGCATGCTGCCAAGACCGGCAAGGGTTTCTGCCATCGCAAGATTTGCACCGCCATGCAAAAATCCTCCCGGCCTGCAGTTTTTTTCCGACAAAACCAAATAGCCCTCAACAATGCCTTCCCCAATGTGAGAAACCTCAATTCCAAGGTTCCCAATGAGGCTGTTTTTCATGGCTTCATTTACCAGCTCGATTGGTGTTTCCAGGCTCAATAATGTTAAATCCATTTTAATGATAATGAAAAATGAGCCCCTAAATTAAGATTTAGTTTTTACTGTGCCAAAGTAAACCTGAAACTTACACCCACATTGGTATTTGAAGTGGGGAACGAAAGCTGGGTAAAGGGATTATTCAGAATTTTGTCAAAAAACACGCGCAACTGGAACCGGTCGCTCAGCATATAGTCGGCGGTGGTTTTAATTGTGAATGCGCTTTGACCGGCAGTAATCTGGTCATCATCTTCAATTATCTTCCGCAGTACAGTTTTGTTTTTACGGTACGACAGGTCAGCCCTCAAATTGAGGTCGTTTGAATAAGCCTGCTGTGAATTTTTTGTTTTAATTATCAGGTCCATCTGTTTGAAACGGTAACCTAATCCAATGGTATATTCATCGCTCAGGATTTCAGTCAGCTGATTATTGGCAAAAGCAAGTATGAGGTTTCTCGATTTCTTTATTTCGCCGCGGGATGTAAAATCGCCTTGCCAGTTGATGTCCACATTAATAAGCGGACTGAATGTTTCCATGATGTTAACTGAATTGAAATCATAGGGTGTAATGAAATTGCCAGAAATATCGCGTACGTAACTGAACCCGTCGCCTTGCTCCTGGTAATTCAGGTTGGTTATAAATGATCCCACATTGTAACTTGAACGGTAGGCATGAGTAAAATTCAATGAGCGTATTATCCGGTTCAGTCCCGGAATCTTGGAAACCATACCTTCATACTGTATCCGCCAATTGGGTCGGATGAATTTTATGGATGGAAACAGACCAAGGGAAATTGTTTCAGCATCTTTACCCTGATAAGCTGCCAGGAATGCAGGTACAAGTACTTCCACTGAGTTCGGTCCATATCCGTCGGGATATGTAGGATATTGCTCATGAGGGGCTGATGGATTGTACCCAAAATTATTATCCGAACCGCGCTGCTGTGCCAGCCTGTGGGCAATGGTTTGCCTGTTTTCCTTAAATTTCTCAAATGCTTCTGAGTGGTGCACTTCTCCTTTACCCATTGCAAAGAATGCAGTTCCCCAGGTAAGGGTCGACATGCTGAAGTTGCCTGTTTCGGTGAAACTGTTGGCATTAAATTCTCCCGTACCGGAATTGTAGTTATAAAACTCGCTGATGTTTTTTGAAATCGAACGATCAGCAGTAATGTCTATTCGTAAATCGGGCAGGGGTTCAACCGTTGTACGCACACTAAGCCGTTCGTTTTTTGTATAAAGGTATGGCAAGTTCAGCGTGGAGTCGGTGGTAACCCAGCCTTTGCGTGCTGCCATGCGTGCAAAGTTATAATCCTGCCATCCGGCAAGGAAAGGAAGTCCGGGAGCAAAGGTCGGATCGATACTGTTGCCAAACATATTGGATTCAGGATAATAAGCGCCTGCACCAAAAAGCCGTGGCTCGGGTAGATATCCCGGAAGCACGGTACCCCCATTTATGCTGTAGTTCACCGATACGGTTTGTACTCCAATCAGCATGCGGGCAGTGAGGTCAATTACATCTTTGATAAAGCTCTGATCTCCGGGGGTTCCAGATACCGTTACCTGTCCCGTTCCACCGTCGGCAAGCGGTGTGAATTCAACACTGTTGGCATCAATTACACTTGTTCTGCCCCTTACAGGCTCGCCGTCGGCACCAACTGCTGTTACTCTTACTTTTCGGGTATTCAGCTTGTGGTTAATTATTTGCGGCTGATCGGCAGTAAGGTTCACGTTTCCTTGGTAGGTTTGCTCAGTACGACCCGGCGTGGGTTGCTGTTGCTGGTTTTGTCCGCGGCCCCTGCTTGTTTGCCGGTTCATACTATAACGGCTGCCTCCTGTTCTGCGGAATTTCTGGTTGATCCGCTGGAAATAGGGAACTTTATTGTACAGGCTCTGCAGATTGGCGTTTCCGGTTAGCTGGATGTTGCGTGAATTTTGAATCCTGTTACCCAAGTTGATGGTGTCGGCAGTAATTGGTCCTGCCTGCCAGTCGAAGGTGCCCTGGTATCGTGCCGTGGCAGAAAGGAAGTTAAGCATCTGGATGCGGTTAATTGGGAGGGTGTAAGATACATTTACATTATGATTGTAAAGAGTTGGCCTTCCCAGGTTGTAAAGATTGGTAAGGATAGAATCCTTCCGCATCTGGTAGTCATCCATATCCTTGTTTATACGACCTTGAGGTTCATCAATACGGGAGGTGCCCCTCGATGAAAAGTCAAACTTTATCGAGCGGGTTATATCATACCTCAGGTCAAAAAAGCGGTTCCAGAGGAAATCTTTTTCATAAGTGGCGGGTAGCACAAAATCAGGATTTGTGATGTTACGCGACTGTATTTCATGGTATCGTCTTGAAAGGTCGGTGCGGTAGGAAATCTGTGTCGGCAGCGGGTAAAAATTAAAATCGCCAATCAGTTTTAAGGGGCCTTTCTGAAGCAGGTTAACTTTACTGAAAGGCTCCACAAGTTTGGGCCGGCTGCTGTAGTTATAGGAAAACATTCCCCTGTACGTTTTGTCAAGGTTAAACTCTGTATTTACGTTGCGCCTGAAAATTTCATTGTATGAATAGGTTACTGAAAAATTCTCAGGGTCCCATATTTGTGGCTTTTCCTTTTGCCGTTGGGGCTCAACCCGCACATTGGTGAAGTTAAGGCTTTTGCGCGTTACCATGTCCTGCGCTATGTATTTAATTGAATCCCGAATCTGCTGAGACTCGGCCCTCTCCAACGACTGTTCCATCTTGATATCGGGTTCGAGCGGATTGTATTCAGGTGTTCTCACACTGCGTGAATAGCCGTAGTACATGGGAACTCTGACTCCTGCCTTTTCCGGAAAGAACCTTCCCAGATCTATTGACGTAGCTACATCTACCTCATTCAAATCCTCGAGTGCCCTGTTGTTTATATTTTGGCTGATGCTGCCAAAACCAGATGAACGGGTACGCCCTGCCACAGTTATACTGCCAAGATCAGCCAGGCGGGTGGTAGCCCTGGCATTTGCAGCCCAGCCACCGCTTTCATCAAAGTCCGACAGACGAAACTCGTTTACCCAAACTTCTGCTGACTTAGGACCGGTATTTACCTGTCCCCGCTTATTGCGAATACCCATCATAACCACCTGAACACTTCCCAGGTTAGGGCTACCCTTTATCTTAATTCTGTTCTTATCTTTATTCCAGCCGCGGTGTACAGTTTCATATACGTCCTGAATGCCAATTTCTGAACCTGCCCTGCGCATCTCTGCATTCCGGTCGAGTTTGGCATTGGTAAATACTTCCAATGGGATGTCCAGCCGGTTTTCATCGGGCCACACCATGTACCTGTCGCTTAGAATTTCGCCGTTATAGCGCCCCGGAGGTGTGAGCTTTAACGGAATTTCGTACTCGTAATAGTTAAAATTGTAGTCGGAGCCCAACCTTATGAAGAAATGCAGTTCATCATCTTCCAACGGATATTCCGGGATTTCTTCGGCATGTACTTCAAGTTTCAATCTTTTATACCTTCTGAAATCCATGTAAAGCGACTTATATGCAGCCCTGGCATCACCCTGTTCAAGGTCGGTTACTTTAAGTACCATCGACTGTTCGTTCAGCTCACGCATCTGCGGATTTTGCGGGTCAATAACCCTGCTTATCCCCGGAGGCAGGATGTAATTTACAGGTTCCCTGCTTCCGTTTTCCTCGATGTTCACTGCTGAAACATCAAAAGTTGCATTCGGAGAAACTACTTCAGAGTCGCCTATGTCGCGGGTGTATCTGCGCCAGTCGGCCCGTACAAGGTCAAGTGTTGCAAAACGTAATATAACCGGGTCTTCGAATCCTCGCAGATACATCCTCATAAAACGAATGGATTTAAAGTCACGGATGTTTCCCATTACCTGGTCAGGATTCCGTACCGGAATCTTAAACTGGTACCACTTAACTTCACCAATCTGCCCGTTTTTCAGTTCTACTCTGCTTTGCTTAATGTCGGTAATGTAGTTGTTCCCCAATTGCATGTCTTCTTTCCGAAGGCTGACCCGATATTGATAGTACCTTTCGTTTTCATTTAAAGTATTATCGCTGTTGATATCTTCCATGTCGGGAATGGAAGAAGCAGCTGTAGGATATGGTTCAGGTGACATTTCTGAGGTCGGGGAGTTGCCCTCAGGACCATTGAAATTTTTGTACCGTTCCAGTATACCTACCTGTTGCTGGTCGTAATCAGAGCCCCGATAATAATGAAAATTGTCGGAAGAGGGGTCGTTTAAAACAGATGCATAAACTTCATCATAAACCAAATCGCGCAGCTGGTTCAGGTAATCCTCAAAGAACAATTGTTCTTCCTCATCCTGCAATCCATCCAGTCCAATGTCCTGATACCTCCTGGCTTCGGGATCATTTACAAATGCATTTACCAACGATTGAAGTGTTGATACCCTTCCCCATGCAGTGGTATCGGTATTGGCAGCCTGTTCTGAAGTTGGCAATCCCTGCTCAAATGATTTTCTTCCGTCTCTTAATATGTCTTCTGAAATATCTCCCAGGTTAAAATAAAGGTCACCTCCGGAATGCATTCCTAAGGTATCGTATACATAGGGGTCCATTACCCAGAATTCGATGAATTCAATGTTGGCTGTTTCAAAATCGCTGGTCTCAATTCTTCTCATAATACCTCCCCAGCGTGATTCAGGGTCGGCAAGTGTTCCATCAGGATTAACCCCTGCAGAATATGCTGAAGGATAGGTATCGTAATTGTAAGGCCCGCGTTCCTCTGGATAATAAGCAACATCCAGCACCGGAATATTTGTAGGCGTACCTACCGGTGACTGTTTGGCAGGGAATATCTCTCTTTCGAAAACTTCACGGACAAAATGGTTTGACTGCAGGTCCGGGTTGTTACGAATATAGTCTGGTGTAAGACTGTTGTTTCGGAGGAACAAAGGATCAATTACATACCATGCCAGCTTAGCCCTGTTGAAGCCATATTCAAGCTGATTTGTAAGATTTCCTTCGGGAAACAGATTGTTTTGGTTCTGAGGGGTGCTGGCTATTGACCATGTTTGCCGTGCCTTCAGATCGATTGTAGTTTTTGTGCCCTCATAGTCATCGATATATGCATTCCCGCTTTCTTCTATTACATTTGAGTGCCCGGGTATCAATCGTGCAATTTCTGCTTCCACATCAATGGTGGAAGGTGTATTTGTGCTGTAAAATGGCAGTAAATCAACAGCTTTTGTCAGGAACATACTTTGTGTTGACCATCGTAAATCCATTCCAACCATTAGGTTTGAAATAGGATCCTCTCCATAATCCACTTTCTGAGTAAGCGGCCGTTCCTGCATATATAGTGCAGTGGCACCCACATTAAAGTTATCGGAAAAGGCATAGTTGGCATGGGTGCCAAGCAATGTTTTGCGTTGCATTGTAAACAGATCTTCGCTTTCAGTGGAAACTTGTATTGGAGTACCTGCTTCCAGCAATGCCTGATTTATTATTTTTACACTTCCCAGCGTGTAGTCGACTGTATAATCAACGTTCTCTACAAGCTCGCGGCCGCCGGCAGTCACCTTCACCGATCCCTGTGCAAGATTAAGTGCTCCAAGGGCAATATCCGATCCTGATGCCCCTTTATAGCTTCCTACCAGCCGGTATTTATTATGCTCGGCATCCTGTTCTGCATAAACCTGTGTTGAATCATAGAGCGACTGAAAGGTATAGCTGTCGATAAGTGCCGGGTTTTGCAGTGAATCGGCCAGATGACTGCCAAAGGGTTCCACCACAGGGAAAATAATTCTGCCCCGGTTTGAATTTACCGTTATGCCTTCGATGTAATCAAACACTCCGTCATGGTAAGGGTCGAGCTGCTTGTTTAACTTATCAAGATTCATCACTTCCAGCAGGATATGCCCCTCCAGTCTGCCTTCCGGCAGATAATTGATATAAGTCCCGGTTGAATCGTTCTGGTATACTATGTTTAGCACAAAATCCTGGGGAGTAAGCTGATACGCATCCAGGTTATAAATGTTTTTCATCATCAGATCCCAGGTAGGAAGATTTGGCGACAGGTTTGTCCCTTTTATCAACTTAAGGATCAAAGTTTGCGGTGCTGCAATTCCATCGGTAGAAAATTCACCAACCTGAAACACTTTCCCACCTGAAGTGTAACTGTATGCTACAGCCAGTACTTCATCACTATTTAGAGCTGTGTTCAGCGAGATGTAACCCAAACGCTCATTTACAGTGTATTCTGAAGGATTCAGTTTTCTTGCCTGCTCAATTTTTTCATAATCCTGCCCTCCCATAAATTCAGAACCAAACTGAGACATTACGGATGTAATATTTTCTGTAGATCGTATTTGGCTGTAGGTACTGGTCATTTCAGAATACAACCCGTTGGCATTGTTAAGCGGAAATATATTTTCCGGGTAAGGTAAACCTGTATTTTCCTGAAAAGAAGGAATTTCATTGTAAATGTGCTGGCCGTGTTCCCCGAGGTCCTGAAAAGCAAGAATATTTCTTGATTCAGTAAAGTTGTTTGATTTATTTGTGACCCAAATTTCTATTTTGTTGATGGTTATCGGGGATGTCGGTACAGCTGTATTCTTAAGCCAGTTGTTATAGTTGTCGCGGAAAAAATGGGAAAGAAAGAAGTGCCTGTTTGCGTCGTAGTTGGCTGCCGACATATCAAAGTTTGTTATTTGGGCGCCTCCTTCTGTTTCCACCGTCTGTGATTCTCCTTTGTGTTGGGAAAATAAGGTTGTAAGGGTTAGCCGTCCAAACTGCATTTCGGCTTTTACCCCGAAGAGATTTGAAGCTCCTGTGATAAGTGAACCGCTCAATGGCAGTGAAACATTACCCGCTTCTATTCGTTTTATGATTTCATCCTCATCGCCTGTGTACTCAAGGTTCATCTTGTTTTCGTAATCAAATGTCGCCTCAGTGTTGTAATTGACACGCATATTCATTTTTGTGCCAATCTGCCCGGTAACATTCATTTGTATTTGTTCATCGAAGTCGAAGGTGGGTACCCGCCTCAAACGTTCGGGGATGGCAGGGTTTTCAGTTGTATTAACCTGGTATCCAAAGCTAACCTCAACATACCCCTGGGGCTGGATGTTTACTACATTTCCGCCAAACAGCCGGTTAAAAGCCTCTCCGCCTACAGTAAGTTTTGGAATAAGTGAACCTCGCTGGTCCATTTCATGAAGCCTGCTCCGCTGCTTCCAGTAATCCTGCACCGATTTTTGAAAATCGTAATCCACATAATCCTCAAGCGACATGGTTTGAGGCAGGCGGTAATTCAGGCGGCCTATCTTTTCATAAAAAATGTATTGACCAGTCTCGGGGTCGTACTCAATTTCATAATTGATGTTGCTGGGCTTGTTCAGGAAAATTTTCAATGAATCCTGAGAAGGAATTCCAAATGCAGGCTGATCCCTGAACGGGAACTGCAATGTTCCGGTGGTATCAATAACTGCTGTATCCTGAGGTTGAACAACAACATAATTCAACCTATTGGCAGCCGCTTGATTTATTCCGGTTAATGTTGGCAGTACAAATAGCAGGCAAAAAAAGTACGACTTCTGAAAAAAAAGGGCCAATTTCATTCTTGTTTTATAACCTTTTTAATGCTGTTTTAATTATTCGCTCTACGGTAGCATCCGGATCGTCCTTTATTATTTTGGCGACAACTTTTTCTGCATCTTTTTTGGCGAACCCCAGCATAACTAAAGCAGATAACGCTTCATTTTGAAGAGTATTGTCTGCTGAAATTAAAAATTGGTTATTGTCAGCTATTTTGCCGAGCTTATCTTTCAGCTCAATAATGATACGCTGTGCTGTTTTAATACCGATTCCCTTAACTGCCTTCAGTACATCGGTATTGCCTGCTGCAATAGCTCCTGTTACCTCATCAGGGGTTAACGATGAAAGCATCATTATAGCTGTCCCGGCTCCTACGCCGTTTACCGAGATAAGATGGCGAAACAGGTCACGTTCTGTTTTTTCCGCAAAGCCATACAGAAGGTGTGCATCCTCCCGTACCAACTGATGGAGTAATAGCTGGGCCTCTTGTTTTCCGTTTAACTTGCCGTATGTATTCAGCGATATGTTTACAAAAAAACCAATGCCATTGGTATCAATCACAACACTTGCAGGATTCAGGCCGGATATCCTTCCCCGGATAAATTCGTACATCGTATAGTGGTTTAATAATTTTGATCGTCGTCGTCGGCTTCTATATCTACGCTTTCATCTTCCTGATTGGAACTTATATCGTACTTTTTAAGGGGGTTTTTAGAAATTTCATCGTATATCTTTCTGTTCCTGTATATATCCAATGCCAGGTAAAGCGCTTGCCGGAAGGAATCTGGAGAGGCTTTGTCTTCACCTGCCAGTGAATAGGCAGTGCCATGTGCAGGAGATGTTCTCACAAAAGGCAGCCCTGCGGTATAATTTACACCCCGCTCAAATGACGCGAGTTTGAAAGGGATTAGGCCCTGGTCGTGGTACATGGCCAGAATGGCATCAAATTTTCTGTAATCCTCCGAACCAAAAAAGCCATCGGCCGGGTAAGGTCCTAAGGCAATTAATCCCTCTTTTTTTGCCTGAATAATTGCAGGCAATATAACATCATTTTCTTCTTTGCCGAGCAGCCCGTTATCACCGGCATGGGGATTTAATCCTAAGACTGCAATCCGTGGCCGGGTAATGGAGAAATCCCGTTGCAGTGTTTGAGAAATGATCCTTATCTTCGACAGGATGGCATCACGTGTAATGTACTCAGCTACTTTAGAAATGGGCAGATGTGTGGTAACAAGTCCAACCTTCATGATTTCACTTACCATCAGCATCAGATAGTTTTTGGAATTGGAGCGTTGGGCTAAATATTCGGTATGCCCCGGGAAATTGAATTTCTCGCTTTGAATGTTGTCCTTGTTAATAGGGGCCGTAACCAAAACATCGATAAGCCCCTCCTGAAGGTCGTTTACCGCCGTGTCAAGGGCCATGAATGAGGCTTCGCCTGCAATTGTTGTTGACTTGCCCAATTCTACCCGCACATCATCATCAATGCAATTCAGAACATGAGCCCTGTTTGGGCCTGCTTCTTTCGGGCTTTTGATGTGATTAAGGCTCAGGTTATTTATGTTTAATGCTTTCCTGTGATACGCTGCTACTTTAGGAGAACCGTAAATAATCGGTGTACACATTTCAGTAATTCGTGGATCGAGCAAAGTTTTCAAAATCACTTCATAACTGATCCCGTTTATATCGCCGTGTGATATTCCTACTTTTATAATGTCTGTCATTCTTTATTCTGCTATCGGTTTAATCTTAGTATTTGAAAAAGAGAGGCAAAGTTACGTTTTTAATTGAATAATTTCAAAAAGTGGTACAACAGGCGGATGCCAAAACCGGTGCCGCCTGCCGGCCGGTAAAAATCTTTTTCATGCAACCAGGCAACTCCTGCTATATCAAGATGAATCCATGGAAAGGAGGTGAAATGTTCCAGGAATTTACCTGCAATTGTGGTTTGGCCTTCCCTTATTCCCAGATTGTTCAAATCGGCAATGTTTGATTGAAGCGGCTTTGCAAATTCTTCCCAAAGCGGTACTTCCACCAGTCGTTCAAACGTACTTTCACCTGTTGTTTTTAGTTTCTGAAGTTGTTCAGGATTGTTGCCCATTGCCACCATTGCATGAGCTCCGGCTATAATCTCTGCCGAACCGGTTAAAGTTGCCACATCAATCACTAGCAGGGGGTCGTATTTTTTTGCATAGCCGAGTGCATCGGCAAGCAACAATCGCCCTTCGGCATCGGTGTTTTTAATTTCAACAGTAGTTCCGTCGTACATTGTTATTACATCTCCCGGCACATAGGCATTCCCGTCGGGGCGGTTATCGGTTGCGGGTATCAGCCCGATTATATGAACGGGAAGCCTGTTCTTTGCAGCTGCATAAATTGCCCCCACCACCGCTGCACCGCCTGCCATATCGCTTTTCATGTAATCCATCGATTTGGAGGTAGGCTTAAGGCTTAACCCCCCGGTATCGTAAACCACACCTTTACCGACCAGTACCACCGGCTTCTCATTTGATGCGTTTTGAGGTTTCCATTCCAGAATGGTAAAAGTGGGCGGGTCAACGCTTCCCTTGTTTACTGCCAGCAGACCGCCCATCCGTAAAGCTTCAATCTTTTTCTTGTTGAACACCTCAACGTTAAACCCAGCTTCGCTGCCCAGCTTCTCGATTTCCTGCGATAAACATTCGGCAGTTAACCACGAGAGCGGTTCATTTACAAGATTGCGTCCATAATATACTGCCTGAACAAGAATCAGTGTTTCCCTGATATGTTCTGTGGTTACCTGTTCGTCTGAAATGAAGATATTATGCAAATTAAAACCGTTTTTTTCCTTTTTGTACTTCGTAAATGAATAGTACGACAGCAAAAAGCCTTCAAGAAAAGCAAGAGTGATTTCCTTACCGCTGTATCCTGCAATCTGGATGGCATCAACTTTCTCCTGGTTTGCCAAATCGAAGAACCTTGAACCTGCCTTTCGGGCGCCTTCTAACCGGTAGCCCGGTTGCTCATTTTTAACCGATTTGCAATAAAAGTGAACTACTGGTGACTTATATAAAGCCCATTCATTTTCAGAAGTCAGTTTACCACTTAAATAAGTTTTTTCCTTTTCATTTAAAAACGGCAAAAGAGCTGGTTCAAACTCATCTATCAAAAAAGCTGTGGATAGATCATCGTTCGATTCCGGTATTTTAGTAACTAATGGAAGCATGGTTATAAATTTTAGCTAAAAGTACTTAATTTCTTTTTTTCCTGAATCAATTGTCATTGATGGGATATAACTAACGAAAAAATTAACAATAAAGTTTTTATTTCCCACGAGGTTAGCTATTTTTGCGGGTTTAAAAAACAAAAGCGGAATGTTTACTTTCGGAATCTTTTCAACGCATTTACCCTACATTGCTTTTGTATTGTTCTATGGGTTTTTCTTCCTTGTTGGCATTGAAAAAGCTTCTGCGGGAGATCTTGGAGAAGGTCAGCAGATAATCCCGGAGGTCATTTCTGTGTCGGTTGATGTGCTTCCGGATGTTGATGATATTGAAGTGCATAAGTGCAATTTCTTTACCGGTGAACCCGATTTTGAACAGTTGCTCTTGTATGAGATAAAGAAAAACCTTTATTCTATTCAAAATACTTCATTGAAAAGATGGGATTACCGTTTTTTACGTTTTTCACGTCCTCCTCCTGTTGCCTAAGTTAAATTTCGCATTTATCTCTCTATTTCCTTTCTCTGCTTTTTCCGGGAAAGTACTTAATTTATTCTTTTCTAAAAATTCATGATACATAAGACCTTTATTGCCGGTATTTTGCTGTTAGCAGTTACACTTCTTCAGGCACAGGAAACGGTTCAGGACACAATGAAAAAATACAGCCTGGATGAGATCATCATACAATCGCCAAAATTTAACCGGAACATTTTTGAAATACCGGCAGCAGCCACAATGGTTCCGGAACGGTTGATTGAAAATAACAGGATTGAAAATCTTACCGATATTTCTCCCCTGATTCCGAACTTCTTCATGCCGGATTACGGTTCCAAGCTTACCTCTCCGGTATATATCCGTGGTGTAGGTAACCGCATCAACACCCCTTCGGTAGGATTGTATGTCGATGAAATTCCTTATTTCGAAAAGGCTGCATTTAACTTCGATTTTTATGATGTCGAACGGATCGAAGTGTTGCGGGGCCCGCAGGGTACCTTGTACGGACGAAATGCAATGGGTGGTCTGATAAACATCATTACCAGCAAGCCGCACATGGATCCGGAAACCAGCATTTCGGTCGACTATGGCAACTATAACCAGATCCGCTCAAATGTTTCACATAACCAGCCCATCGGGAAATCACTGGCAGTGCAGGGGAGCCTGAACCACCGCTACAATGACGGCTTCTATACCAACACCTATTCAAATTCTGAGGTAGATAAAATTAACAGTTACTCTGGAAGGCTAAAGGCTTTATTTACACCGTCAGGCAGGTTTAAAGCAATGGGTACGGTACAGTACGAAGACAGCCGTCAGATTGGTTATCCTTATGCATTGTTTGATGACCAGAAAATGGAAGCCGGCACGATTAGTTACGACAAGGAAAGCCTTTATAACCGGCAGCTTTTGTCGGCAGGTGTCAACCTCACTTACTCTGCTCCCGGCTATACCATACGCTCCTCGGGCAGCATGCAGTCGCTTGACGATTACCAGGAAATCGACCAGGACTTTACTCCACGTTCGCTGTTCTTTGTAGTGCAGGACCAGCAACTGCAGATGTATGCCCAGGAAATAAATATTGAATCAGCCCCGGGAGGCATGTATAACTGGTTGTTCGGGGCTTTTGGCTTTAAGCAGTTGCTCGATAAAACTGTGACTGTGGAGTACGGTGAAGATGGACTTGCGCAGTACAAGCTGCCTTTTACAGAATATTATTACACCAAAACCTACGACAATACCAATTCCGGAATTGCCTTTTTTCATCAGTCAACACTCGATATAGGGGACTTTTCAATTGCTGCCGGAATCCGGTCCGATTTTGAAAAAGCTTCCCTCGATTACATACATGATACATTCCGTAATGGCAATGAACAGAATGCCGATGCTGCTGAAAGTGAGATGGATTTCTTTGAACTGCTACCAAAATTAGCCATCAAGTACAGCATAAACCGTTACCTGGTGCCCTATGCTACGGTGGCAAAAGGATACAACTCAGGAGGTTTTAATGCAACATTCGAACGCGATGAAGACCGTTCATTCCAACCCGAGCATTCATGGAACTATGAAGCCGGAATTAAAGCAAAGTGGCTTCAGCAGCGCATTTATGCAAACCTTGCTTTCTTTTACATCGACTGGACCAATCAGCAAATCTACCAGGCCGTTCCCAGCGGAACCGGCTCAATGCTTACCAATGCCGGGAAATCGGAAAGCAAGGGAGTGGAGCTGGAGTTTAAGGCATTACCGGCAAATAACCTTGAAACATGGATAACCTTTGGCTATAATGAAGCAACTTTTATTGAGTATGTAAAAGACAGCGCTACCAATTACAGCGGAAATTACCTGCCGTATGTCCCCCGCTTTTCATTTAATGTGGGTGGAAACTACCAGGTGGCAGTTAATACCACATGGCTAAAGCGGATATTGTTTAACCTTTCCTATAACGGTGTGGGAAAGCATTACTGGCACGAGTCAAATGAAGCTTATCAGCCTTTTTACGGACTGCTGAACAGCAGGGTCAGTTTTGAGAAGGACAACATCAGTCTGTCGGTATGGGGTAAAAATATATTAAACACTGAATACAATTCATTTTATTTCCAGGCGTTGGGAAATTCGTATGCTCAGATTGGAAAGCCGGCTACCATGGGAATTAAACTAAAAGTCACATTTTGAATCCGATGAAACAAAAGGAAGGAAACAAGTATTTCACGCTGCTGACCCTCTATCTTGCTCAGTCTATTCCCATGAGTTTTTTCTCTACGGTAGTGCCCGTTATCATGCGCATGGAGAACTATTCGCTGGAATCAATCGGTTATCTGCAGCTTATAAAGCTGCCGTGGATAGTGAAGTTTTTATGGGCCCCACTGGTCGATAAAACGAGCCAGAATACAAAACAATACCGCCGCTGGATATTAAGCTCGGAAATTTTTTATGCAATAGTGATCTTTTCAATTGGTTTCTTAAATCTTGAAACCAATTTTACAATGATTATTGTTCTGATGGTCATTGCATTTACTGCCTCGGCAACTCATGATATTGCCACCGATGCATTTGCCATTCTTATACTGAAGGAAAAGGAACGAAGCATGGGTAACAGTATGCAATCGGCCGGTAATTTTACAGGCACACTTGTGGGAAGTGGCGTTCTGCTGGTAATTTACCATTACTGGGGGTGGCAATACCTGCTTTTTTCACTTGCTGCTTTTGTCCTTATCGTTTTAATACCGGTTTCGCTTTACCCTGCCCGTGAAAAGAAAATATTGGATAAGTCGCGGAAAAACATATCGCCACTTGAATTTGTATGGTTCTTCAAACAGAAACGTATAGCCGGTCACCTGGTATTGCTGTTCCTGTTTTACTCAGGACTCATCGGCATTCTTACAATGGTAAAACCTTACCTGGTTGATTTGGGATACGATGTGAAGCAGATTGGTTTCATATCAGGAATCTTTGGAACAGCCTGTGGCGCACTGATGACCGTACCGGCCGGTATTTTTATCCGCAAGGTGGGTCTTCAAAAGGCGGTCTGGGTTTTTCCTACTGTAAACCTGGCGGCTGCCCTGTTTTTTGTTGCCCTTACCTATACCGGGCATCCGCTATACCTTATATATATAGGAGTAGGATTGCTCTGGAGTGCATATGCCATGTCGTCGGTGTTTATTTATACCTTGGCTATGAAGGTTGTCAGGAATGGTCGCGAAGGCACCGACTTTACCCTGCAAATCGTTATAACCCACCTGAGCAGCCTTATAATTGCTGTAATGAGCGGCAAGATTGCCGACGCCATTACCTACAGGGGGCTGTTTTTCATTGAAGTTGGCATCGGATTGCTTATCTTTATCCTGATTCCATTTTTATTTAAAAATAATTTTTACAACAAGTATGAAAATTCCTGAATCCCTTATACAGAAATACAATGTTCCGGTTCCGCGGTATACCAGTTACCCGCCGGCAAACTTTTTCTATGAAGAATTTAAAGCCGCTGATTACATTAAAGCCGTTGAAACTTCGAACAACGAGTGGCCTGAAAATATTTCACTTTACATACATATTCCCTACTGTTCCAAGATGTGCCATTTCTGCGGGTGCAACACACAGTTTACCCGCGATAAGGAAAAAATGCGCAGGTATACACAGGCTGTCGTTAAAGAAATAAAAATGGTAAAATCCCTTCTCGATCCCACCCGGAAGGTTTCACAGGTGCATTGGGGAGGGGGAACTCCAAATACTTTGCCAATCGAAATGATACTGGCAATAATGGATACCATTCGTATAAATTTCACTTTTACCGCTAATCCTGAAATTGCCATTGAATGCCACCCGGCAATGCTCGATGAAAAATACGTTGAGCAATTGGTAGTGGCCGGCTTTAACCGCTTTAGCCTGGGCATTCAGGATTTCAGACAGGAAGTGCTGGATAATGTCAACCGGAATGCTCCCAAAGTACCGGTAAAGGAAATTGTTGGCTGGATCAAGAGTTTTGAAAATACGGGTGTAAACCTTGATTTTATCTACGGGCTTCCTTTTCAAAACAAGAAAACTTTTACTGAAACCATACAAACGGCAGTTGATATTTCACCCGACCGGCTGGTTACATTTTCGTACGCACATGTCCCATGGATAAAAAAAGCGCAAAAGATTCTTGAAGTAAGAGGGTTGCCTGAAGCCGATGAGAAGCTTGAAATGTTTGAAGCCGGTTATGAAATATTAACTCAAAATGGATACACACCCATCGGCCTCGATCACTTTGCTAAAAATAGTGATGAATTAAGTATTGCCTATAAAAGCCGCAAACTTCACAGGAATTTCCAGGGGTACTGTACCCGTGAAACAACAGGTCAGGTATACGCTATAGGAGCTACCGGCATCAGCCAGCTTGAAAGCGCCTACGCTCAAAATGAAAAAAACCCGGATAAATATGTTGAATATATTAACAATGGACAATTCACCGTTGAACGTGGATATCAATTGAAAATGAATGAAAAGATAATTCGTCATGTAATTACTGAAATAATGTGCAACGAATATGTTTCATTTGAAGAAACTGCTGAAAAGTTCAACATTTCACCTGAAGAGGTAAAAAATGAGCTTAATTTTAAACCTGAATTGTTCGATGGATTTATTGAGGATGGTCTGTTGCAGGTTTCCGGTGAAGGTACTTTTAAAGTTACAGCAACCGGCCGGTTTTTTATCCGCAACATTGCTGCCAATTTTGATCCGAACCTGACACGCTCAACCAAAAAGTTCTCTAAAGCCTTATAAGAATTCTTTAATCATGGATGAAAGGGGAAAAATAAAAGTAGCTATAGTGGGGGCGGGTTTGACCGGACTCACAACAGCATTGTACCTGAAAAAAGCCGGAGTTGATTTTCATGTGTTTGAAAAAGACAGCCGTGCGGGAGGTGTCATTCAAACCTATCATGAAAATGGATTTACTTTTGAAGCAGGCCCCAATTCGGGAGTGCTGTCAAGACCGGAAGTGGCAGAACTTTTCGAGGATTTGGGGGAAGCATGTACCCTTGAACCGGCCGATGAAACATCTAAAGCGCGCTGGATATGGCGGAAAAACCGGTGGGTCCCGCTTCCTTCAGGAGTTATGTCGGGAATAGTCACCCCGTTGTTTTCTTTCCCCGATAAGTTGAGGCTGCTGGCTGAACCTTTCCGTAAGAAAGGGAACAATCCGGATGAAACCCTTAAACAACTTGTGTTAAGGCGCATGGGAAGAAGCTTTCTTAACTATGCCATCGACCCGTTTATCCTGGGAATCTATTCCGGCGACCCGGCAAAACTGGTAACCCGGTATGCATTTCCTAAACTTTACCTGCTCGAACAAAATTATGGAAGCTTCATAGGTGGGGCAGTTAAAAAAGCGAAAGAACCAAAATCCGAACGCGATAAAAAAGCCACCAAATCAATTTTTTCGGTCAAAGGTGGTTTGCATAACCTGATTGAAGCGCTGGTAAGCCAGGCTGGCGAAGAGAATATAACGTTAAATGTTAAGAAACTGGTGATTGCCAAAACAAATGAAGGCTATACCACCAATCTTTCAGATGACCTGTTTACTCATGTAGTTACCACTACCGGAGGCTATGAACTTGAAAATGTACTTTCATTTCTTGACAAGAAAGCCCTGAACAACATTTCCAGTATGAGTTATTCAAAGGTGGTACAGGTAGCTGTTGGTTTCAAAAAATGGGAGGGCATCCCTCTTGCCGCTTTTGGCGGTTTGGTGCCTTCTGTTGAGCGGCGACGCATATTGGGAGTGCTTTTCCTTTCTTCGTTTTTAAAAGACAAGGCACCCCAAAACGGAGCTTTATTGTCGGTGTTTCTGGGGGGTACGCGCCAGCCCGGAATGATTGACCTTTCCGATGAACAAATTGTTCAGGTAGTGAGGGAAGAGCTTATGGAAATGTTGCGGCTCAATTCATTTAATCCCGATTTAATAAAAGTTTTCAGATATCCTCATGCCATTCCGCAATACGGATTGGAATCGGAACAAAAAATAGAAACCATTGCCCACCTTGAGAAGAAACATCCGGGGTTGATTCTGGCAGGAAATATTCGCGACGGGATAGGTATTGCCGACCGTGTAAACCAGGGACGACAGGTGGCATCAGAAATTGTAAATTCGCTAAAATGAATAACCAAAAAACTGCTGTTCTTTTAATGAATGTTGGAAGTCCTGATAAACCCGAACCTGCATCAGTATGGACTTACCTTACCGAATTTTTAAATGATAAACGGGTTATCGATCTTCCATGGCTCTTAAGAAAATTCCTGGTGAATGGAATTATTATCCCATTCCGGCTGATGAATTCAACCCGGCTTTACAAGTTGCTTTGGACCGAAAAGGGATCACCGCTTATAAGCTATTCATTTGAAATGAGTCATAAGCTGCAGCGGTTGCTGGGTGATAACTACCATGTGTTTGTTGCCATGCGATACCGAAATCCCGATTTCAGGAAAGTGTTAACTCAAATCAATAACGGAAGGTTCGACCGGCTGGTACTTTTTCCATTGTATCCGCAACATGCCATGTCAACCACCGAAACTACAGTTGTAGCTGTTAAAGAAGAGCTGAAACGGAAGAAAATGAACCTTGATTTATCGGTTGTTTCTCAGTTCTACGATCATCCGGGTTTTCTTCATGCCTTTGCTGAACAGGGAAGAAAGTACAAACTTGAAAATTTTGATCATGTGGTTTTTTCCTATCATGGCCTGCCTAACCGGCACCTTGAGAAAAGCCACCCGGGAATCAAAGTGGAACAGTGCAACTGCAGCAAGGAGATGCCGGCTCACGGAAAATTTTGTTACCGTGCCACATGTTATGCCACTACACGATTACTTGCCAAAGAGCTTAACCTGAAACCGGCCGATTATTCTGTTGCTTTCCAGTCGAGGCTCGATAAAAACTGGATGGAACCCTTTACCGATGAGGTGTTGCTTGAAAAATTGAAGGAAGGCAAAAAGCGAATCCTGGTGTTCGCTCCTGCTTTTGTTACCGATTGCCTCGAAACAATTATTGAAATCGGCGACGAGTACCGCGAAATTTTCATCGGGAAAGGGGGCGAAAACCTGCAACTGGTTCCAAGTCTTAATGCAGAAGACCTGTGGATTGAAACTATGGCCGATTTGGTGAAAACTGCTGCGAAAGGTTGAGAGCCTAAAACCTTTTAGTCTAAGCAATCCATCTTTCCGATAAATGTTTCCCCCCGGGTCATTTCTGACCTGGAATAATCTTTTTACAGACTTCCTGCAAACATATTTATAGTTTGTTTGCAGTTTATTTCATGAACCCGGATCATAGTAATCAACTGCGTCAACAGATATTGCTTTTGCATATTTGCCGATAGTTCTGCCTGGTGTGCCGGTAAGCTTATCGGTAGTTTACTTTCGTACCAACCCTATACATTCGCCATACCAAAGTCGCATTAAATTCGCGATTTTTCGAATTTGGTACGTCTTTGGTATGGTATTGACAAGAGGGTTACCTGCTTTTTTTCAGGTTAAATTTTGTGGGACGACAGAGCGGGAAGTTATTCCGCAAAAGAAGAATATGGACTCTCAAACAAAATAATAAAATGGTGGTTATACTTTAATAAACAACATATTACCAGACATTGATATGGAAATAAAGTTGCTTCAGATAGGCCCCCCAAAGTGTGGCAATTATTGGTTATATAATATTATTCAGCAGATTTACCGGCTGAAGGGTATTGGTTACAAAAGTTTTATCAGTAAGCAGCCTGTTTACGGGGAGGCGCAGGACTGGGATTTAAGCCACAGTTTACAGGCAGGGATCGACATGATGGATATTGAGCGGGGAAAATGCTTTTACCGCATCAGCTCAGCATTCCGGACCCCCATTGCCGATTTGGATGAATACCTTTCACATACTAACCATGTATGGACACATTCTGAAGTTGGCGAGAACATTCTGCCGGTGCTGCAACGTTTCAACAAGCGGGTTTACATCTACCGCGATCCCCGCGATATGGCTGTTTCAGCCGCCCGGTATGCCTTTACCCCTTACATGATGAAGTATTACCCTCACAATGAAAGTTCGGTGGAGTCGTACCTTCAAAATAACCTTCAGGATATCGTCCAAAGCTGGATATGGCATGTTACCGATTACCTTCTCCTGAAGGGTAAGGCAGATATTCATTTCTTAGCTTATGAACGGCTGCTGGAGGATTTTGATGCTACTCTTGCAAAACTGGGGTCTTATTTAAACTTGCCCCTTAACCGGGATGAAATAAATGAAATTGCACAGCGGGTTGATTTCCGGCGCCTTCAGGCAAAAGACCCGGGGCATGTAAGAAAGGGAAAACGATTTCAGTGGGTAAATGCATTTACTGAAGATAAAAAAGAAAGGATTGTTGATAAAGCAGGTCCTCTTTTGAAGCTGCTGGGTTATCCTGAAGAACCGGATGAAAAGCTGCCTGAAGATGCAAATCAATTTGATTTTGCAGCGGTAAAAGAAGTAGAGCAGGAGTTAAAAAGTCCGGGTGTAAGTAAAGTCTGACGATTAATTATCCTGCTACATTTTCCGGCTGCTGTTGGTTAGTATTAAACCAGACAATGAATAAAAAGCCCCCTGAATATATTTTTCATAACAGTTAGTTCGTATGGTAATTAAAGCACACAAAGAAATATTTCCTGTTTTTGACAGGATTCAAAACCGGCAGGCCAGGGAGATTTACCTGGAACAAAAAGCAAAAGTAATCTGGTTTACCGGCCTGTCCGGTGCGGGAAAAACTTTATTAGCCGGGTTGCTGGAGGAAGAATTGTTTAAACTGAACTACTTCTGCCAGGTTCTGGATGGCGATAACATCCGGTCAGGCCTTAATGAGAATCTTGGATTTACAGAAGAGGATCGTTACGAAAACATCAGACGCGTAGCCGAAGTGGCAAAGCTTTTCCTGGATTGCGGGGTAATCAGCATCTGCGCATTTATAAGCCCTACAAGGGAAATACGGCAAATGGCCAGGAACATTATAGGGCCTGATGACTTCCTGGAAATCTTTGTTAATACTCCTTTGGAAACCTGTGAACTTCGAGATTCAAAAGGATTGTATAAAAAAGCGCGTTCAGGTGAACTGAAAAATTTTACCGGGATTTCAGCGCCCTATGAAGCGCCTGAAAACCCATTCCTGGTTGTAACCAATACTGAGCCCGATATTGAAACGGCAATCGGTCATATATTAAAAAAAATAATTCCAAAAATTAAACCTGCTGATACACAATTTGAAGGTTATTAATCATAAATTTAAAAATATAAAAGGACGGTATTTAAAGGACAATAAAACAGGTATCCTGCGGAAAATGAGAAACATTTAATTACTGCAACGTTATGGAGCATAATAAGAATCACTTTCAAAAGAAAGAGGATAAATGTATTTTACCTTCTGAATGAAAACTTTAAGCAAGAATGTCTATTTTTATGCAGGCAATAAATAATATAAAAGGATGTTAATTTATATATTAGATTTTTTTGCTATGTTAGCAGATATTTTTATACCAATGAGGGGAACAATCTTAACACATAAAACATGAAGGAGGATATGCATTTGAAAAGTGAGGAAAAATGCATCGGGTGTATTAAGCAGTATGACGATTGTGAGAAGACTCTCGATTGTTGCTGTAAGAATTGTTTTAAGACCGGAGAATTAAATCTTTTAAAATCACTTGAGACCAATGAGCTTGATTTTTTGGTGGAAGGCAAGCAGCAAATCATCTATAAGCCGGGTGAAACCATAATTAAACAAAACACCAGTTCAACTTATGTTGTCTGCATTCGTAAAGGGCTTGCCAAAGTGTATGTTGAAGGGGTGAAAGGCAAATCATTAATTGTAAGGCTTGTTGGGCAGCACGATTTTATCACCGGCGGAGATATGTTTAACGGCAATGTACAGCAATTTACAATCTCAGCAGTTACCGAGGTGCATTGCTGCCTTATCAGTTCTTCCAAACTTACACAGCTGTTTATCGAAAACAATCGTTTTGCAGTAGAGTTGTTGCGCAATCATGCAAGGCAAAATACAAACCTTCTTAATAAATTGGTGGTACTCACCCAAAAGTATATGCCAGGCCGGGTTGCAGATACGCTTTTGTATCTTAAAAATAACATTTATTGCACCAATCCTTTTTCAGTTCCGCTTACCCGTCAGGATTTAGCTGACATGTCAAACATGACTAAAGAAAGCCTGGTGAGGATACTTCAGCAATTTAAATCTTCCGGATTGATTAAGACCAGGGGAAACAGCATTGAGATACTCAATGAAAACGGGCTTCAGGAGATAAGCAAAAACGGGTAGATTGATATATGTCACTGATGGAATTGCCATAGATCATTTATAACCCACGTATATATCACTGCCACAATTTATTCCCCAACTCTTTTCCGTGCTATTTTTACAACTTTAAATAATTAATGATTTTAAGTATAAACTACTAAACTGATCATGTTATGCGATATGTATCTTTTTTTAAAGTTGTTTTGAGTGGATTAATGATAGTGTTTCTGGCTGCATCATGCGTAAAGGAAGGGCCCATGGGTCTTCCGGGTGAACCTGGAGAGGATGGGATCGATGGTGTGGATGGAGTGGATGGTGAAGTAACTTGTATGGCTTGCCATTCAAGCAATAGTATTGAAACAATTCAGGCTCAGTTTGCTATGTCTGTTCATGTGGCAGGTATGAATGCTGTTGATTATGCAGGAGGTAGAGCAAATTGTGCAAAATGCCACTCACATGAGGGATTTGTTCAGTTCGCTGAACTAGGAGGAGTTGCAGGAAATATTACAAATCCAACTGCATGGAGTTGTAATACCTGTCATGGTATTCACGAAGAATTTGATGTAACTGATTATGCTTTGCGCCTTGATGAACCGGTGCAGGCCAATTTTAATTCGGAAGTTACTATGGATTTGCTGGGAAGCAACAACCTTTGTGTAAACTGTCACCAGTCACGTGCAGCTGAACCAAATGTTGCCACGCCTGATGCTGAGACATTTAGGATTGCTACGACGCATTATGGACCACACTACAGCACACAGGCCAATATTGTAGCCGGAGTGGGTCTGGCAGAGATTGAAGGTTCTGTAGAATATCCAACCAGCAATTATCACCTGAATGAACAGGCTTCATGCAACGGATGCCATATGGGTGATTTTTCAGAAGGACAAGGTGGTCACACCTGGATACCTAGTGTAGCATCATGTAATACATGCCATGAAACGGAAGATTACAACTACGGTGGACGCCAATCAGATGTTGCAGCCAAACTGACTCAAATACAGGAAAAGCTTCTTGAGTTTGGAGTTATTGCTGGCGACGACGAAGAAGGTTACCATCCGGTAGTTGGAACTTATGACATGATTTTGGTTCGTGCTTATTTCAACTGGAAAGGAATTAAAGAAGACCGAAGCTATGGAGTTCATAATCCACGCTATGTAAATGCTCTTTTGATGAATACTCTTGAAGCATTAGACGCATATCAACCTGCACTTGAAGTTTAACCGGTGCTCAACTGGTTGACAACTGTTTTGAATGATAAATACAGTAAAGATGAATTTTAAATATATATTATTATTGTTAGTTGTAATAGTTTCTGTTCTGGTTGGCGGATGTAAGTACGACTGGGTTATTCCTGAGGAGGTTCCAATTATAGATCCGGAAGATCCAGCGCAACAAATATCATTTTCCCAGGATATTTTACCGATTTTTAGTGAAAATAACTGCACAGCCTGTCATGATGGAAGCCCGGCTCCCGATTTAATGGAAGCCACTGCTTACAATTCGGTTAACAGCGCCAGGTTCATTAACAGGGAAACCCCGGAAGAAAGTACACTTTATACAGTTCCGCTTCCGAATGGCACTCATCCCGTTAAATATTCTGCAGCGCAGGCTGCCCTGGTTTTGGCATGGATACAACAGGGGGCTGAAAATAACTAACTGCAATTAAAATGGTAAAAATGAAGTATTACATATTAACACTGTTACTTTTAACTATATCCTTTTCCGGTGTTATTGCACAGGAAGAACAGGAAGTAGATAAACCAGTCAGGTTTCCATGGGCAAGCGGTTATCTGATCGATCAGCAGACTACATTGGTTCCGGTTCCGGGAACCCTGGAGTTTGTGATGCAACATAAATTTGGTTCCATTGAAAATGGTACTTCTGATTTTTTTGGAATTTATTCACCAGGTGCCAATATCCGCCTTGGATTGAATTATGTCCCTGTTACCAATGTACAATTGGGATTGGGCCTTTCCAAGGAAAAAATGTATACCGATTTAAATGCCAAGTGGACGATTGTTGAGCAAACCCGTGAGAATACAATTCCAGTTGCCGTGACCTTATATGGAGTTCTTGCTATTGATGGGCGGAATGTTGATGCATTCGGTACAGGTGATGTGCGGCATTCAGGAGAAGGGAATGAAGCATTCGAATTTGCATTTACCGACAGGTGGTCGTACTTTTCTCAGTTGTTGATCAGCCGGAAGTTTACTGAAAGATTATCTTTACAGGCTGGAGCCAGTTTTACACATTTTAACCTGGTTGATGCTGAATACGATCACGATAAGATTGGTATTCATTTTGGTGGAAGGTATAATTTTTCACCACAATCGTCGTTTATATTTAACTACGATTTACCTTTGAGTATTCAGCAGATTTCGGAACAGCGTGAAGTGCCGGAACATCATCAGCCTAACCTTTCATTGGGATGGGAAATATCTACCAGTACTCATGCTTTCCAGATTTACGTTGGTAATTCAAGAGGACTACTGCCACAGGAAATTATGATGTGGAATTCAAATGAGATAAATTTTGATAACTTAGCATTTGGATTCGTAATTACAAGACTTTGGAATTTTTAATTAAATAAATAGATATGAAAAAGGTAAATTTAAAATTTTTAGCATATCCTTTAGCGATACTGTTTACAGGTTTGTTATTAGCTGCTTTTGCAGCTCCTTCCGATACTGTTGTTAAAGACTGGGAAGTTCCTGCCAAGTACAAGGAAATGAAAAACCCGCATGCTGATGACAAGTCATTGGATAGAGTTGGTAAAATGATGTATGCAAAGCATTGCAAGTCGTGCCATGGAAACGTGGGCCTTGGTGACGGACCAAAGGCAGCAAGTATGGAAGCAGAAATGATTCCGTTCAACGATCCTAAATTTCAGGCACAGAGCGACGGTGTAATTTATTACCAGTCGATAGTTGGCCGTGATGAAATGCCAAACTTCGAAAAGAAAATTCCAGATGAGGAAGACCGTTGGGCATTAATTAATTTCATCAGAACATTAAAGTAAGTTATAAAATAGATAACTGCTCCGGACGACTCTGTTCCGGGGCAGTTTTTTAATCATCCTGTTCCATGAGATGTTTCATCATTGCACTTCTTAGTGTTGGTTTTATTGTGGTTGGAAGTGTATCAAATTCAAAAGGCCAGGGCGTAGAGCAAGATAAAACCTGTCTCGATTGTCACAGTAACCAAACTTTTTCTATATATAACGAATGGACCGAACGGGAGGAAAGGCGATTAATGAATCCGCTTTATATCCTCGATACCGTTAAGCTGGCTGTGGGTGTTCACAGCAGTTTTAACTGCATTGATTGTCATTCGATGGATTATGAAACCTATCCTCATAATGCTGAGCTGAAGCTTGAACCAATGATGACTTGTATCGATTGTCATGGGGGTGACGAGACGTATGCTTCATGGAAATTTGATGAGATAGAGGAGGAGTTTCATAAAAGTGTGCACTTTGAAACCCACGGCGATCAGTTTACCTGTTCAAAATGTCATGACCAGCATTATTACAGGGCAACAGCCCGGTTAGGCGGCGATTTGCAGGAGATTGTAGAAACCAATAATGCCATGTGCCTGTCGTGCCATGATAATATGGTCAGGTACCAGCAAATATCGGGCGAACAGAATCCTCAGATAGTTCAGATACACGACTGGCTTCCCAATCAGGCATTGCATTTTCGTCGTGTAAGATGTATCGAATGCCATACGCAGGTTCAGGATTCACTGCTGGTATCTCACAATATCCTGGAAAAGGAAAAAGCCACCCGCAATTGTGTGGAATGCCATTCGGCAAATTCCATGCTCCAGGCTTCACTTTACAAATATCAAAATTTACAGTCGCGCACTGATGCTGATGACGGATCGAAAGGAATTCTGGCCTCAATAGGAGGTGTAAACAGTGATATGTCAACCGAATATTACCTTATAGGTGCCTCACGGATACCTTTCCTGAATATTATTTATGGAATCATATTGTTCGCAACCATTGCAGGTATTGCAGTACATTTAATATTCAGAATAATTAAAAAATAGATCATGGAAACTGGAGAAAAACTCTACTTGTACCCATTATGGTTGCGCATTTGGCATGGGATAAACGCTATTTGCATTATCCTTTTAATAATATCCGGGCTTAGCTTGCATTATGCCGGCAGAAGCTTTCTTCTGGTTGATTTCCAGACTTCAATTGTAATTCATAATGTTTCAGGATTAGTTGTTTCGTTAAACTACTTGCTGTTTATAATTGGCAACCTGTTAACCAAAAACGGGAAATATTACCGTGTGAAAGCAAAAGGATTGCCCGGAAGGCTTCAGAAGCAAATAACCTATTACATTTCGGGTATGTTTAAAGGCATGGAACCGCCTTTTCCTATATCAGAGAAGAGAAAATTCAATCCGCTTCAAAAATATGCCTACATCTTTGTAATGTATGTTGTATTTCCGGTTTTAATTGCTTCGGGCATTGCCTTGCTTTTTCCGGAAATCATTGTAGAACGGATATTCCAGATCAGCGGGATTATGATTACTGCAGTGCTGCATGGATTGATGGGGTTCATTGTTTCCATCTTTCTTCTGGTGCATTTATACACTGCATCCATGGGAAAATCACCGCTTGAAAACTATAAAAGTATCGTGTCAGGCTGGCACAGTGCTTCTCATTAAAATTTATTTCTGAACCTGTACTTCTTTAAAATAAACTAAATTCGCATCCGTTTATTTATTATTATTCATTGAGGGGAAATATTTGAAGTTTGAGTTATGAAGAAGTTTGGTTCTTTCCTTTTCTCCATGTTATTCACAGGAGTGCTTACTGTTATATTTGCAATTGCTATAGGTTACGCAACTTTTATTGAAAATGATTACGGAACTGTAACTGCAAAAGTTCTAATATATAATGCCCGTTGGTTCGAGGCGTTATTGGTGCTTTTATGTATTAACCTGGTAGGCAGTATTTTTGTTAATAAGCTTTACAGCAGGAAAAAATGGCCGATACTGTTATTCCATGTGGCCTTTATTTTTATGCTGATAGGTGCAGGCATTACTCGTTATTATGGTTACGAAGGAATGATGCACATTCGTGAAGGTGAATCATCCGATTTCATTATTTCTGAGGAAACTTATATTCAAATGGTAGTAAATGATGGTGAGGGCACTGTTAGCGAGGCTGAACAGGTGTTGTTTTCGCCATATGCAGCTAACCGGTTTTCTGAAAGTATTGATGTTAACGGGAAAACCGTACATGTAAACAATCTGCAGTTTATACCTTCGGCCAGTGAAACGGTTGTTGCGGACCCCAATGGGGGGCCGGTAATATCTGTGGTAATGTTGGGAAGCAATATGCAGCGCACTGTAGTTAACCTTCGTGAGGGAGAAAAGAAAATTGTTGATGGACGCACACTGGGTTTTAACCCGGCAGGTGAAAGACCTGATATTAATATTTCTCTTGAAAATAATTCCTTATTCGTTACTGCTGCCGATTCGGTTTATGTTTTAGGTTCAGGAGGACAATATACCGGAGTCATGCAGCCTGATGTTGCAATCAATATAAATACCCAAACAGTATACTCTGCCGGAAGTACCCATTTTGCAGTCGACCGGTTTTTTCAAAAGGGTAAAATTCAGGTTGGTTTTAACCCGTCACAGGATGCAGTGCTTAATGATGCCATTCAAACTGAAGTTACGGTTGACGGACAGTCAAAGGAACTGGTGGCATTCGGGAAGAAAGGAATGGTGGGTGAATTTTATACTACATCCGTTGGTGGAGTAGATGTGTCAATTTCTTATGGTTCGCGAAAAATAGAACTTCCGTTTTCCATACATTTAGAAGATTTCCAGCTGGAAAGGTATCCCGGGTCCAACAGCCCATCTTCTTTTGCCAGCGAGGTTGTGCTAAAGGATGGCAACAAGGAAATGCCCTACAGAATTTTTATGAACAACATTTTAAATTACGATGGATACCGTTTCTTTCAATCGTCCTACGATACCGATGAGAAAGGAACTGTACTTAGTGTGAACAGCGACTTTTGGGGTACCTCTGTAACCTATTTTGGTTATTTTCTCATGATGTTTGGCTTTATATTTACCCTTTTTATAAGAAACAGCAGGTTTACCAAACTGTTAAAAGCATCGGCCAAACTGAGTGAAGAAAGGAAAAAGCTGCTGGCAGTTGTTTTTTTTGGTCTCATTATTACCTCGGTATCTGCTCAGCCCTCACCAGACATAGAACCTTTGAACAGCCGTCATGTTTCGGAATTCGAGGAACTTCTGCTGCAAAGCCACAAGGGCAGGGTGGAACCTGCTGCTACCCTTTCATCTGAAATTTTACGTAAGGTAGCTAAAAAGAACAGCTGGAAAGGGATGTCTGCTTCGGAAGTTTTTCTGCACATGCAGGCAAATCCTCAAAGGTGGCAATCGGTACCGATTATTTTGGTTGCTAATTCCGAATTGAGAAAAGCATTGGGATTATCGGGTGAATATGCAGCTTTTAATGATATCGTTTTACCGAGTAATATGGGAGGTTATAAGTTGGGTAACCTGGCCTCGGAGGCTTTTGCCAAAAAAAGCAGTGAACGTGATAAACTTGATAAGGAAATAATAAACGTGGATGAACGCGTGAATATCCTGTTTAATGTTTTTTCAGGACACTATTTTACAGTTTTCCCGGTTCCGGAGGATGCCAATAATAAATGGGTGGCAGCAAGTAATGCAAATCAGCTTAAAGGAGAAAGGGAAGAATTTGCCAAACAAGTAGCCTCGCAATATATGGCTGCTGTTGCGGGTAACAACTGGGCCTCTGCATCACAACTTCTGAATCAGATAAAAAGCTTTCAGAGGCAGGAGGGAGGACAGATAATCCCCTCCGATGCCAAAATAAAACTTGAAATATTGTATCATAAGGCAAACATATACAACAAACTTTTCAAAATCTATTTATCAGTTGGATTGCTATTACTTCTTTTGCAGTTGTATACCATTTTTAATCCAAAAGTTAAATTCGGAAAGTTAAGAAAAGCTGCCTTTTTTGTTATTGCTCTTTTTTTCCTGGTCCATACAGCAGGTCTTGCCATACGATGGTATATTTCGGGGCACGCTCCCTGGAGTAATGGTTATGAATCGATGATATTTGTAAGCTGGGCAACCTTGCTGTCAGGCCTTATCCTGGCAGGTCGCTCAGAGATAACACTGTCTCTCACCACAATGTTAGCCGGGCTTACATTGCTTGTTGCCGGGTTTAGCTGGATGAGCCCAGAAATTACCAACCTGGTTCCGGTGCTTAAATCTTACTGGCTGATTGTTCATGTTGCCATTATAATGGCCAGTTACGGGTTTTTGGGAATAGGGGCAATGCTGGGGCTGTTAAGCCTTATATTGATGATTTTGAGAAACGGAAAGAATGAAATCCGTGTTAACCACACCATAAAGGAACTGGTGGTAATCATTCATATTTCACTAATACTTGGAATATTTATGCTGGCAGCAGGTTCTTTTATAGGGGGCATCTGGGCTAATGAATCGTGGGGCAGGTATTGGGGATGGGACCCCAAGGAAACATGGGCAATGGTGACCATACTGGTTTATTCATTCATCGTTCATATGCATAAAATACCGGGCTTCAAAGGAAACTTTGCTGTAAGCGCAGCCTCCCTGCTGGGCTTTGGCTCCGTTCTAATGACTTATTTTGGGGTGAACTATTATTTGTCGGGAATGCATTCTTACGCCCAGGGTGAGCCACCGGCTGTGCCTGCAGGAGTTTATGTTGCCGTTGTTCTGGTGTTGATTCTTGTATTCTTTGCTTTTGTTTCAAATAAAAATGCAAAGCAGGAAGAGGTAGTTATTTCCTAAAGCCAGTTGTTTAGTATTATAGCCGGAAATCTTCTGAAATAAATTGGGAAGCTTAACTTTCAGCTCCAGCTTGTTTGCCGGGTGGATGTTTTATGCAGGAATAAGCACAGCAGCTGAGCAAAGACATCTGATAACATAACATAACCCTGCAATAAAGCCCGGGCTGTAACATGCAATTCTTTGCCCCTGTGGGCTGTGTTGAAGTTCAACTATTAATTTCCTTTAATTCTGCTTAAAGCACGCTCCGGATTATCTTTTCTTGCCAAATCCTGTATGGTTTCATTTGAAAGGAGCTGATCTATTGTTTCACGAATGGGGCCGTATGCATCGTGCAGCGGACATGGGTTGCTTTCATCGCAATGACTTAATCCAAAACCACACCCGGTGAATATCTTATCACCTTCAATGGCTGTTACCACCTGCTTAAGTGGAATGGGAGGCTTACCGGGGTTAAAGAAATAGCCCCCGTTCTTACCTTTCATCGATTCCAGAAATCCCATTCTTACCAGCCGCTGCAGAATCTTTGCAGTAAATGGCGGAGGGGCATCAATCTCCGAAGAAATTTCTACTATGCCGGGCCTCCTGCCCTGCTTGTTCTGCATTTCGATGTATACCAAACTTCGTAAAGCATATTCGGTTTCCTTTTTAAACATGATGTAAATTTTTCTATTACAAATATACAACAATAGGGCTATGATTAAAAGACCTTTTGGTCAACTAATAAAAAAGTTTATATATTTGTGTTAACAATATAAAAAAAATCAGATTTATGAAGACACAAAAATTGTGGTGGGCATTTGCCGGAGTGATAGTAATTTCATTTGCCGTGCTTCTTTACTACGGAAGGGAGATATATCGTGAAGCTCCTCCCGTTCCGGAAAAGGTGGTTACTGAGGATGGAAATACGGTATTTACGGGGCAGGAAATTAAGGACGGTCAAAATGTGTGGCAATCATTGGGTGGCCAGCAGCTGGGAACAATCTGGGGCCATGGGGCTTACCAGGCACCCGACTGGACAGCCGACTGGCTGCACCGGGAAGCTGTATTTATGCTTGACCGCCTGGCAGAAGAAAACCATGGTAAAGTTTATGATGAGCTGACCGAAGAGCAACAGGCTTCCCTGCAGGTTACGTTGCAACGCGATATGCGTACAAATACCTATGACCCCGATAATGATATTATAACCATTTCCTCACTTCGGCAGGCAGCCATTGAACACAACAGTGCCTATTACGGCGGATTGTTTACCGATGACCCGGCTTTGGCTGATATGCGTGAGGCATACAGTGTTCCGCTGAATTCGTTGAAAGACCCGGAGCGGGTAAAAAAGCTGAATGCTTTTTTCTTTTGGGCTTCATGGGCCTGTATTGCCGAACGGCCTGGTGAGGAAATAACCTACACCAACAACTGGCCTGCCGATGAATTGATTGGAAATGAACCTACCGGAGGAATGCTTCTCTGGACCGGGTTCAGCGTTATTTTGCTTATTGCCGGAATAGGGCTTATGGTATGGTTTTATGCCGTTACAAAAAAGGAAGATGAGCTAAAACCACCATCTTCTTTCCCTTTAAAAAATGTTGGTCAGACGCCTTCACAGCGCGCAACTTTAAAATATTTCTGGGTGGTAACCCTGTTGATCCTTGTTCAGGTTATTATGGGTGTTGTTACCGCTCACTACGGTGTGGAAGGGCAGGCATTTTACGGCTTCCCGCTTTCGGAATGGCTTCCCTATTCCATTTCCCGCACCTGGCACGTGCAGCTGGCCATCTTCTGGATAGCCACTTCATGGCTGGCCACCGGTTTATATTATGCCCCGGCAATATCGGGTAAAGAGCCAAAATTTCAGAAGCTGGGTGTTAATATATTGTTTGGTGCCTTACTTATAATTGTAGTTGGTTCATTGGCTGGCCAGTGGATGGGTGTAATGCAGAAACTCGGCCTTACCGAGAACTTTTGGTTCGGTCACCAGGGTTATGAATATGTTGATTTGGGCCGTTTTTGGCAGATATTTCTTTTTGCCGGTCTTTTTATCTGGCTGTTCCTTTTAGCAAGGGCAATATGGCCTGCCTTAAAAGAGCGCAATGAAAGCCGGCATTTGCTGTTGATGTTTTTAATTGCCTCGGTTGCCATTGCATTGTTTTACGGCGCCGGATTGATGTGGGGGCAGCAAACCAATCTTGCAATTGCCGAATACTGGCGCTGGTGGGTTGTGCACCTTTGGGTGGAAGGCTTCTTTGAAGTGTTTGCCGTTGTGGTGATGGCTTTCCTGTTTGTTCGGTTGCAACTTTTGAAGGCAGGAATAGCTACCATGGCAGTGTTGTTAACTACTGTTATCTTCTTGTCGGGTGGCATTCTGGGTACTTTCCACCACCTGTATTTTACCGGCACCCCTACTGCAGTTATGGCCATCGGGGCCACTTTCAGTGCCCTGGAGGTGGTGCCTCTTGTGCTGGTAGGTTATGAGGCATACGATAACCTGAAGATATCGCGCAGCTCTTCCTGGATAAAAGCCTATAAGTGGCCCATCTACAGTTTCATTGCCGTTGCTTTCTGGAATCTTGTGGGGGCAGGAATTTTTGGATTCCTGATTAACCCGCCCATTGCCCTTTATTACATGCAGGGACTGAACACCACGCCAGTTCATGGTCATACTGCGTTATTTGGGGTTTACGGAATGCTGGGAATAGGTCTTATGCTTTTCGTGCTGCGTGATCTTGATACTTCTGTGGTTTGGAAAGAAAAATGGCTGAAATTTGCTTTCTGGGCCATTAACATCGGGTTGGCTGCTATGGTGCTCATAAGTGTTCTACCCATTGGCCTGGCCCAAACAGTAGCCAGCGTGCAGGAGGGGCTATGGTATGCACGTTCGGCAGAATTTCTGCAGCAGCCTCACATCCATACCCTGAAATGGCTAAGAGTAATTGGCGATACCATTTTTGCGCTTGGAACTGTGGCATTGGTGTGGTTTGTGTTTGGTTTAAAATTCGGATGGAGTGTCGAAAAAGGCCGAAAACTTGAAAGATAGGTTCATAAAAAGAACTTTTTTCAGTAAATTACTTTGTTTTTTAGAAAAAGGAGCTCATATATTGAGTCTCCTTTTTTAACCTTTTTAAAAATAAATTATGAGTGAAAATATTGACAATTCGAAATTCCGGAAAGCAAAGCTGAAAGAACTTATATTGAAACTGCATCAGGGCGAATCGCAGGAAGAGGTGAGGCAACAGTTGCTGGTAAGCCTGAGCAATATTCCTTATGGCGAAGTGGTTGAGGTTGAGCAGGAGCTTATTTCCGAAGGCCTTCCTGAGGAAGAAGTGTTAAAATTATGTGACGCACATTCTGCAGTGCTCGAAGGCAGGGTTGATTTGTCGGCTCAAAAGTATGTCCCTGATGGCCATCCGGTGGATGTGATGCTGCAAGAGAACAAGGCGTTAAAGCATGTTGCTGAAAATGTGTTGTCGGTTTTATCGGCGCTTAAATACATTAGGGACGAGGAAATGCCCGATACAATCCTTAAGCTGAAGGCCGGGTATAACCAGCTGGTTGATGTTGATAAACATTACCAGCGCAAGGAATATCTGCTGTTTCCTTTCCTGGAAGCACTGGGAATTACCGGCCCTCCCAAGGTGATGTGGGGCAAACACGATGAAATCAGGGATTTGCTCAAGGGAAGCATTGAAATTTTAAATACACCCGATGTATCGAAAGACGATTTGATTGTATCGGCAGAGCTGGTGTTGATGCCGGCTGCCAAACAGGTGCTTGACATGACGGTGAAGGAAGAGGAAATCCTATTTCCAATGGCCATGGATGCTTTATCGGATGCCGATTGGTACCAGATTCGCAAGCAGTCGGTAGAAATTGGCTTCTGCCTGTACGACCCGCCAACCGAATGGGTTCCCGAAGGAATTGAGGAAGAAGGAATTAACGAAGCACAGAGGGAGGGCGGAAACATACAGCTTCCTTCGGGTGGCTTCACGGCTGAAGAGCTTTTAGCCATTTTAAATACCGTGCCGGTGGATATGACGTTTGTAGATAAAAACGACAAGGTGAAGTACTTCACCCAGGGCAGCGAACGGATATTCCAGCGAAACCGGGCAATCCTGAACCGTGATGTACGGCATTGTCACCCGCCGGCAAGTGCTCATATCGTTGACAAAATACTGAGCGACTTCAAGAGCGGAAAGCAAAGCAGGGCACCATTCTGGATTAACCTCAGGGGAAAATTCATTTACATTGAATATTTTGCGCTGCGCAATGAAAAAGGTGAATACCTTGGAACGCTCGAGGTATCGCAGAATCTTACCGAATACCGCAAACTTGAAGGTGAACAACGAATATTATCCTATAAATAGCAGTCATGGAAAATTCAGAAAAAATTATCATATCGCCCAAAACCAAAGTAATGCAGCTGATAGAAACCTGGCCGCAACTCGAAGATGTTCTCATCGATTATGTGCCGGCGTTCAGCAAGCTTAAGAACCCGGTACTGCGTAGAACAGTGGCACGCATAGCTACCTTACAGCAGGCTGCTTCAGTAGGGAACGTGAAGGTGGAAGATTTGGTCAACCGCCTCCGCAGGGAGGTAGGGCAGGATTTGCTCAGGGAAGGTGAAGGCAATGCCTATAACATCAGTCGTCCGCGCTGGTACGATGAAAGCAGGCTCCATGGGGAGCTTGATGCACGTGAAATGCTTGATGCCGGTGAACACCCTGTTTCACAGGTTATGGCCGATTTGAACCAGCTTCCCCCGGGGAAAATTTACCGGCTTGTCGCTCCCTTTCTGCCGGCCCCCCTAATCGATAAGGCAACTTCCATTTCAGTTGAGCACTGGGTGAAGGAGGTTTCTGGCGAGCAGTTTGAAATCTATTTCTACAAACCTGAAGGGCAGTTCTAATCTTTATGGGATGGAAGATAGGCTATAGGATTTCAACTTGTTCTTTCAGAGAGATGCATTTTTTAAGAAATACATGAGTTCGATTTTTAATAATCCCCGTTTAACCTGAAAGGTTATCCGGGGATTTTGTTAATCTTTGACTTGCAAAGTCAAAGTCCCGTGGGCCTGCAGCTAAATTGAACCCGTGTGCTAAAGTGTGCAGGGACAAACGGGAGTCGGACTTTGTAAGTCCGACATTTTATTCGATAATAATTAAAAACTTAAATAATGATTAAGAAGGGTTTAATTGTCATTCTACTTGCAGGGACTGTCTTATCATCTTGTAAGGAAAATCCAGGGCAAACGAATAAAGAATCTGCCCAAAAGGAAACAATTACCGGTAACGAGGCTGAAATTATAAGAAGAGAATTTATCGATTCTCATGGAAAAAACCTCGAAATACTTTTTAACAAGGCTGAAGATGAAGCTATTGTTATTTATCGCGGAGATTCCATTAACCTTAAAGGCCAAAAACCGGCTTCAGGAATCTGGTATAAAAATTACCGTTATGAATTGCGGGGAAAAGGAGAACAAGTTGAACTAAGAAAAGACGGACAAACAATTTTTAAGAACTGAAAGTATAAATTTCTGTTATTCAATTCTAATGATTACATAAATTTCCATTTGGAATAAATCAGTTGGGAATCAAACAATGTTGATTTTTTTCAGACAGGCATTAAAACCTTCCATATCGAAAAAGATAACCCGGTGTAAATGGCAAATCGCATAAAGAAATAATGGGGTAACCTATGTCAGGTTCTTTTGCCGGCTTGAGGAACGGGATGTGTATTGGAACTTTTGTCGAAAAATGTTTGCTGTAAAGCCTTAATCCTTACATAAAAATTCATAAATTTAACCTGATAAATCAAATATTAATCGACACCAAAACCCAATTTCATGTTGGTTAAAGCTTATGGCAGCGCTGTATTTGGAATTGATGCCACTACCATTACCATTGAGGTGGATGTTGTACAGGGAATAAAATTTATGTTGGTCGGTCTTGCCGACAGCGCTGTGCGGGAAAGCCAGCAGCGCATGGAATCTGCATTAAGGCTGAATGGCTACAAGTGGCCCCGCCAAAAAATCATAATCAATATGGCCCCGGCCGATATCCGCAAGGAAGGCTCGGCCTACGACCTGCCCCTGGCAGCAGCTGTTTTGGCAGCTGACCAGCAAATCAGCGATGAGAAATTAGTAAAATATATACTGATGGGGGAGCTGTCGCTCGATGGCACCCTGCAGCCCATAAAAGGTGTGCTGCCAATTGCCATCAATGCCCGCAAGGAAGGTTTCGAAGGTTTTATCCTGCCCAGACAGAATGCCCGTGAGGCGGCTGTGGTTGACAAGCTGAAGGTATACGGTGTCGGGAACATACGGGAGGTCATTGATTTCCTTAACGGGAACGGCTCCCTGGAGCAAACCATTGTGGATACCCGGGCAGAGTTTTACGCGCAGATTAACGATAATCCGCTCGATTTTTCCGATGTAAAAGGACAGGAAAACGTGAAAAGGGCACTGGAGATAGCTGCTGCCGGAAGTCATAACATCATTCTTATAGGCCCGCCCGGTTCCGGGAAGACCATGCTTGCCAAACGGATTCCCACCATACTGCCGCCATTTACTCTCAAGGAGGCGCTGGAGACTACCAAGATTCATTCAGTGGCGGGAAAGATTGGAAAAGATACTTCGCTAATGACCCAGCGGCCGTTCCGTTCGCCCCACCATACAATTTCGGACGTCGCCTTGGTTGGCGGGGGAAATTATCCCCAGCCGGGGGAGATTTCCCTGGCCCACAACGGGGTGCTTTTTCTCGACGAACTGCCTGAATTCAAGCGAACTGTGCTGGAGGTGATGCGCCAGCCGCTGGAAGACCGGCTTATCACCATCTCCCGGGCCAAGTTTTCGGTGGAGTATCCCAGCAGCTTTATGCTGGTGGCCTCCATGAATCCATGCCCCTGCGGGTACTATAATCATCCTTCAAAGGATTGCGTCTGCGGACCGGGAATTGTGCAGAAATACCTGAACAAAATTTCGGGGCCGCTGCTCGACCGCATCGACATTCACCTGGAGGTGGTGCCTGTGCCGTTTAAGAAACTGTCGGAGATGGAAGCCGCCGAAAACAGTGAAGCTGTGCGCAAGCGGGTTATCGAGGCCCGGAAAATACAGGAGGCCCGGTTTAAAGAGCATAGGGGTGTATATGCCAATGCCCAGATGAGCTCCAGACTTATCCGCAAGTACGTGCAGCCCGACGAGGCAGGTCATGAACTGATAAAAAATGCCATGGACAAGCTGGGCCTCTCGGCACGCGCTTACGACCGTATCCTGAAAGTAGCCCGTACCATTGCCGACCTTGATAACGAGCCGCAGGTGCAGGCCCATCACCTCTCAGAGGCCATTCACTACAGAAGCCTCGACAGGGAAAACTGGGGAGGATGATAATAATTTCCCAGGTGAACAGAATTTGTTGTAATTTTATTTAGAATGATGATGCTTCAAATGCAAATGAATAGAATCCGCAGCAAACATGAAACACCTCTGCATACTCGACCTGGATAACACCCTAATTTACGCCTCCGGTGGAGAAAATTTGCCGGCAATTGTATTGTTGCACTACTCCGGCTATACCATTTATGAACGGCCCCATGCCAGGGACCTGGTAAAAAAATGTCAGGAGAACGGCGATACAATTATTTTTACTACAGCCATTCGCGAATATGCAGAACGGGTATGCCAGAAACTGGAACTGGAACCGCTAAAAATATACGCCCGCGAAGATTGTGAAGTGGTCAACTTCAGGTACGTGAAATCGGTGCCGGATCATTATTTCGATCAGTACGATACCATCACCATAATTGACGATATGCCGGAGGTGTGGGACAGGAAATCGCATGAAAAATGCCGGCTCATTGGTGTTTCTCCTTTTATGGGAAACGACGATGATGAACTGCTACAGGTAATGAACCGGCATTTACTGTAAAACAAATACAGTGGTTAGCAGCTGCTTTTCCTGAAAACTTTTTAATCATCCTGTTTCGTAAGGTGCACATTCTCAAATGCATGATGCCAACAGCGGGAGAAACCGTTGCCGCAGAAATCCAGGAGTATAATTAACCATGATGCCCCTACTGCCGGTTCATATGCCCCGAGGTCCGGGTATAAATGTTCCGGTTAAAGACCTTATCAAAGACATACCTCCGCCTAATTAAATTCGCGATTTATCGAATTTGGTACGTCTTTGGACTGTAGTTTTTATAACACGGAATGGAATTTTTTCCGGGTGAATACCAATGTTGGATTCCTTTATGATATTAATTCTTTATTTACTTAAATCTTGGCGGTTGGAACATTTGCTTTTTGAGGTATCTTATTGTAGAATCTACAATTAAATTTTTTTCTATATATTCAACCTCTGAAAATAGTTTTAGTACCTAAATCAGCAGAAATGAAAAGATTAATTTCATTATATTTCTTATTGTTAACGATTTCGTTTGAAGCCTTTTCGCAAACTTACCCTGTGCATCTGAATTCCATCGGCTTTTTGCCCGAATTGCCCAAGGTAGCATCCATACCTCATGAATGCCGGGATTTTAAAGTTATGAATGGAGCCAGCGGCAAGGAAGTATTTTCGGGTAAAACCACCGGTCCTGTTTACCAGAAAGACGTTGATCAGAAGGTATGGTCGGCCGATTTTTCGAAACTGAAGAAGCCGGGCAGGTATTACTTGGAAGTGCCGGGTGTTGGACGTTCAGCCGAATTTGAGGTTTCAGACGATGTGTTTGATTTTGCCGCTAAAACCGGTATGCGTGCGTTTTACCTGTGGCGCTGCGGCATGGGCGTGCATGGTGAGTTCGATGGCAATACCTATGAAACAGAGGCTTGTCACCTCAATGATGCTTATGAAGATTACATCGGCAGGCCCGGTTCGCAGCGCGACGGCACCGGGGGCTGGCACGATGCCGGCGACCATGGCAAGTACACGGTGAATGCCGGTGTTACCCTTGGGGTGTTGTTTTATGCATGGGACCATTTCCAGAAGCAACTCAATACAATTGACTACGAATTGCCTGAAACGGCACCCGGCTTTCCTGAATTTTTGCAGGAGTTGAAGTGGGAAACCGACTGGCTGCTGAAGATGCCTTACCCCGACGGTTCGGGCAGGGTATCGCATAAACTGACCCGCACAAACTTTTCCGGGTTTATTATGCCGCAGGATGATGATGCCAAACGTTATTTCACCGAGTGGAGCTCGGCAGCTACAGCCGACTTTGTGGCTGTAATGGCCATGGCAGCCCGTTATTTCAAACCCTATGATGCCGCTTATGCGCAGAAATGTTTGGATGCGGCACGGACCAGCTATCGTTTTTTGCTGGAAAACCCGGAGCACAAAAAGTTCGTGCAGGGTGATTTTAAAACCGGTGGCTACCAGACTTCCGATGATGACGACCGCTTATGGGCTGCTGCCGAGATGTGGGAAACCACTGGCGACCCTGCTGCATTGGAAGATTTTGAGAAACGTGCTGCGGCAATGAATTTCGAAATTGATGAAGACTGGGACTGGAGCGATGTTTCCAACCTGGGGATGTTCACCTATGCACTGTCGGAACGTAAGGGTAAGAATGTCGAAACAGCTAAAACTATCAGCCGGAATATTGTGGCAAATGCCGATGCATTGGTTGCAAAGGGAAGGGAGGATGTTTACAACCGTCCGCTTGGCGGCCGCTACTACTGGGGTTGCAATGGCACCGTTGCCCGGCAGACAGTGAATTTACAGGTGGCCAATAAAATAAGGCCCAACAGGGAATACATTGAAACTGCACTAAAGGCAGTTGACCATATTTTCGGCAACAATTACTACAACCGGTCGTATGTTACCGGTTTGGGCATTCAACCACCCATGAACCCCCACGACAGGCGCTCGGGTGCCGATGGTGTAGAGGCGCCGTGGCCAGGATATATCGTCGGCGGTGGCCACTCGGCAACCGACTGGGTTGATGTTGAAGAGTCTTACAGCCACAATGAGGTGGCCATTAACTGGCAGGCTGCGTTGGTATATGCGTTGGCAGGATTTTTAAAGTAAGTGAATATATCTTAAAGTCTTTAAGGTCCGTGAAGTATTTAAAGTACTTAAGGTCTTTTGGGAAGATAGAGACAGGTTTTTTTTGGCAGGCTTTTTATTTGCGCCTTTCTTTACGCATGCGGGTCATACGTTCGCGCATACCACCGTTTTTGAGAAAGTCTTCCCCGAGCGACTGTAGCTGTCTGAACAACAGGTAGTCGGTTTGTTTTATCAGGCAAATGGCAATATTGGCTATAGTTTCAGGAGGGCGGGTTTTAATTAATGACATGTAAAAAGCCGTATCGTTATGCTTACGTCCCAGCTCGCGCATCTTCTTTAATTCAATGGAGTTTTCCTCCCATTGGCGGTGCTCCCACGTACGCAGGTAGTCCTCGTAATCTAGAAGTAGTTCCTGTAAACTGGCCTTACCCACATTTACCAACTTAATTTCCATCTCTTTGGAAGTTGCCGAAGCAGCGCATCCTTCCACAATGTTCTGCTTTCCTGAGCGGGCAGCCTGAACCATTTGGTCATAGGTACGGTCGCTCCATCTCAGGTATTTTCTGCAGAAATATTTAGTAATATCAAAAATGGCTTCTGCTTTTTGGTAGCTATAAAGTTTGCGGTAATTGTCGGTGCGGGGTATTAAAGGTTCTTCTTTTTGGGGGGTGGCAGCCATAGGATATAGTTTTTATTGTTATTTATTATAAGGTTCTTAAAGTTGTTAAAGTCCTTATGTTCATTAAAGTTAAAAATAAAATATGAATTTTTCATGAGCAAAAGCTCATATTTGTAACGAATTTTTAAAAATCTCATTCGAACTTTAAATGATACCTTTAAAAACAATATAGTTTAGTCATATGAAATTCAGAATTCCAGAATTGCAGTGGTTTGTTTTCCCGGGGTGGATTCCATCTTCAGGCTACCGCCGTGCATCAGCATGATTTGGCGGGAGAGGCTGAGGCCTATTCCTGTGCCGGTTTCGCGGGATGTAAAAAAGGGAATAAAGATTTTGTCCATGAGTTCAGCCGGAATGCCGGGGCCGTTATCGGTGACTGTAATCTGAACCCGTCCTGTTTCATTGTACCTGGCCTGTAAGTGGATGGTGCCCCCGGGGGTATTTTTCAGCGCTTCAGCCGAATTTTTCACCAGGTTAATCAATACCTGCGATATCTGTTTCTTATCGGCAATTGCCTGCAGGCCAGGGGGAACTGTATCGCGTGTAATATTAATGTTCTTGTCAGGGGCTTCCACGTTGAACAGGGTAATGGTGCTGTCGAACAGCAGCTCCAGGTCGACCGGCTTTTTCTCGGGGGGAGGAATACGGGTGAGTTTCCGGTAATTCTCCACAAAGCTGATGAGTCCGGCACCCCGTTCGTTAATAACCTCCAGTCCTTTGATGGTGTTGCTGATTACCTTTTCTGACGGCACATTGCCATTGAGTGCAGTAAAATATTGAAGGATTGTTTCTGACAAGGAAGTAATAGGTGCCACCGAGTTCATGATTTCATGGGTAAGCACCCTGATGAGCTTTATCCAGCTTTCCAGTTCCTTTATTTCCATTTCGTTTTTTACGTCATGGAAAGCAATCAACAGAAGGTTTTCACGAGCTGTTTTGAATACTGTTGATTTCACCGACAGCTGCCGTGTTTGATTTCTGCCCGTGAAGCTTACCAGTTTTTGGTTGCCGGGCTGCAACTCCTTTACGGCAGTAAACAGGTTTTGGTCGATTCGCCTTAGCTGATTGATATGGGTCAGCGATTCATAAGCCAGCAACTGGCGGGCAGCCTCGTTCGACAGGATGATGTTGCCGCTTTCTCTGTATACGATAATGCCTGCTGATACATGTTCAAGAATGGTTTTGTAAAACTGTTCCTGTTCCTGCAGTTCAAACCTGATGGTTTTAATTAGTTCATTGATACGGTTCAGGCTGCTGTTCAGATCGTTCAGGGCCTTGTTGCCTGTTTTCACCGGAAAGCGCAGCGTGGAGTCTTCATTTTTAACGGCTTCGAAAAAAAAGGCTATCTGGCTGTTTGTCCGGTTCAGGTAAGCAACAAGCCAGACTACCTGTAATATGAAAATGAGCAGAATAAAAATACCGACAGCTGTTGCTTGCCGGCTATACAGAAACCAGCCTGCCAATAAAGCCGTGAATGCTATAAAGGTGCACCGGATGATGATATTCAGGTAAAGGTTTCTGCTGGCCATTTTACAGGTTGTATTTTCTAATTTTGTTGTAGAGCGTCTGCCGGGTAATGCCCAATTGCTCGGCTACGGCTGTCAGATTATGGCCATTGCGTTGCAGTCCGCGGGCAATCATCTTTTTTTCCAGGTCTTCTATGGTTCCTTCAAGAATATTTTCATGCTCTGCAGGCGCCGCCTTGAAAAAGAAATCGTCGGGCATTAATTCGCTGGTATCGGAAAGGATTATTGCTTTTTCCATGGTATGTTGCAGTTCGCGCACATTTCCCGGCCAGTGGTATGCGGTTAGTTTATCAAGTGCTGCTCGTGAAATGGCAGCACAGGATTTCCGGTATTTTGTGCAGTAGATCTTAAGGAAATGGTTGGCCAGGGCGGCAATATCCTCCTTTCGCTCGCGCAGGGGAGGTAATTCAATATGTATGGTGTTAATTCGGTAGAGCAGGTCTTCGCGGAAGAGCCCTCCGGCTGCCATCTCGTCCAGGTTCTGGTTTGTTGCGCAAATCAGCCGGATATCTACCGGCACAGGTTTATTGCTGCCCACAGGAGTTATTTTGCGGCTTTGCAGGACAGTCAGCAATTTTGACTGGAGCTGCAGCGGGAGGTTACCGATTTCATCCAAAAAGAGGGTACCTCCGGAGGCATTTTCAATCTTTCCGGTGCGGTCTTCACGTGCATCGGTGAAGGCTCCTTTTTTATGGCCAAAAAGTTCGCTTTCGAACAGGGTTTCGCTGATGGCTCCCATATCTACTGTCACCAGGATTTCATTTGCCCGCCGCGAAGTCCGGTAAAGCTCACGGGCTATCAGCTCTTTTCCTGTGCCGTGCTCACCGGTTATCAATACATTTGCATCGGTTGCAGCAACTTTATGCACCAGTTTCATCACCTGCGTCATTTCGGGGGAGGTGGCAATAAACCGGTGACCATCTTTGTTGATTTCACTTTTTAACGCCTGTTCCTTATGCCTGAGTTGCTTTATCTCCTGTTTTGACTGCTGCAGCTGAAATACGTTCCGCAGGGTTGCCCTGAGTTTATTGTTGTCCCAGGGTTTCAGAATAAAATCGGCAGCTCCCTGCTTCAGTGCTTTTACGGCAAGCTCCACATCGCCATAAGCGGTAAAAAGAACCACTTCCACATCCGGGCGCATTTCTTTTATTCGGGAAAGCCAGTACAATCCTTCATTACCGGTATTCATCCCTGCTGAAAAGTTCATGTCCAGGAGAACCAAATCAAACCTGCCGGTTTCCAGAAGCGCCGGAAGTTGCACGGGACCGGCAATTGTTCTTACTTCTTCAAAATCGTCCTGAAGCAGAATTTCAAGGGCACTTAATATGCTCTTGTTATCATCTACGATTAACAGGTTCCCACGGGCAGCCATTTCAATTCGTTTTATTATAAGATTATATTTCTGCTGTAGTAAATCCTTATTTAAAATTTATTTCTCTCAAATAATATTTTACAGTAATAAAAGCAGGCACTCAAATGTATAGGAGAATAATTTCAATTCAAAGCATTGTCAAAAAATTTTACACCGGCTGTCTTATATTTTTACAGAACCAGTTTGGGAATTGTCGTAAAGTACTTGTTATAAAACGAGTTATATTTCTGGCATTTATTTGGTCTGTTGAAAAGCAAACGAAAACGTCAGCTGTAAAAATGAGATATGTACTTTTAATATTGACAATTATTTTTTACCCGGGAGCAGAAGTATCGAGTGCACAGGAAAAATGGAGCCTGGATGAATGCATTGCCTATGCATTGGAGAATAATCTTGAAATTGAGACGATGTCGCTTACGAATGAATCGGCAGAGGAAAGGTACGTGCAGTCGAAACGAAACCGGTTGCCCTGGATGGAAGCCGGCTCCGGATACCGCATCAGTTACGGTAAATCCGTGGATCCGAATACCAATGTGGTTGTCACTAATAATTTTGCATCAAACAGTTATTCGCTGCAAGGCGGTCTGGTTCTTTTCGAAGGTTTTATACAGAATAACCGGATTGCTTATGCAAGGTTTAGGCACCTTGCGGGTCTGGAGGAGGAGAAAGCTTTAAAGACAGACATTGCTTTTGATGTGATGGACCACTATTACAATGCACTTTACTACAAGGGTCTGCTTGCTATTGTAAAGGAGCAGAAGGAGATTTCGGAGCTGAATCTTGAAAAGGTCCGGAAGGAATCGGAGGTAGGTGTTAGCGCCCGTACCGATATCCTTGAGATAGAAGCCCGGCTGGCAGAAGAAGAACTGCAGGTTATCAGGACTGAAAACAACCTGAGGTCCAGCATTCTTGAGCTTAAACGTGTGATGAATTATCCGGCAGACAAGGAGCTTCAGTTGCAGGACCCGGTCGATGTTGAATTCATCATGCCGGCAGGACAGGTGCAGGCTGATAGTGTCTACCAACTGGCCCTTGAGCATCTTCCTTCGGTGAAGGCAAAGCATCAGCAACTGAAATCGATGGAAAAGTCGCTTTCCATAACAAAAGGAAATCTTTATCCTTCCCTGTCGCTTTACGGTGGATATTATACCGGATATTATGAAACTAATACTGATGCGACAGGTCAGACGGTTTCATTCAGGGATCAGCTGACAAACAATGCTTCGCAGGCAGTAGGTGTTTCACTTTCCATACCTCTTTTTAACCGGCTGAATGCACGGTCGGAGGTTAAGCTTGGAAAGCTGGCACTTCAGCAGGAAAAGGTGGAGCTTACCCGCTATAAGAATCAGCTCTATTATGAAATAGAAGCTTATTGCCAGGACCTTTCTGCTACTTCAGCTGAATATATGCAGGCTCAGAAACAAACAGAGTCGAACCTGCTGGCATTTGAAGTAGCCCAAAAGAAAAAGGAGCAGGGATTGTTTAACATCATTGATTTATACACCAGCAAAAGCCTGCTCTCGAATGCGCAAAGCGAGTTGCTGCGTACCCGGCTGCAGTACCTGGTGAAACGTAAGACCATTGATTTTTACATGGGAAAGCCGGTTTTTGGTGAAGCTGTGTTAAGCGATTTGGGAAAAGATGAAACAGAACGCTATTAATTAATTATTACAGGAAAAGATACCAAAATAAAAAGGATTGGATATGGGAATGGACAGGAAAATAGAAAAGAAAAAAGGCATCCGGTTAAAGCACATTATTTATGCGGTGGCAGGATTAGTCCTGGGATTTTTTACTTATAAAATGATTGCCGGCGCCGGGGTTTCTACACTCAGGGTTGAGAGGGATAAAATAACCATTGAAGAGGTGCAGTACGATGATTTTGATGATTTCATCCGTACCAATGGTTCGGTAGCTCCCATTTCCATTATTTACCTCGATGCCGAGGAAGGGGGCAGGGTGAAGGAGCGCCTGATTGAGGAAGGGGCTATGGTGGAGAAAGGAGATGTTATACTTGTGCTTGAGAACAGAAGCCTTTATGAAAACATCATGAACAGTGAATCGAACCTTGCCCAGAAACAGAACATGCTTCGCCAGACACGCATCAATTTTGAAACCCAGCAGATACAGTCGAAACGAAACCTGCTCGACTCAAACTACGAAATCATAAAAAAGAAACGCCATTACGAGCAGCAGAAATCACTTTATGCCGATGAACTGGTTTCGAAGGAGAGCTATCTGCAGGCTAAGGAGGATTATGAATATGCCCAGCAGGTGCTGGAAATTAACAAGATGAAGGCAGTAAACGATTCAATAATAAGGGCAAGTGAAATGATACAACTGGAGCTTGACCTGGAAAAAATGCAGCAAACCCTGGCCCTGATATATGAACGGCTTGAAAACTTACATGTGAAGGCGCCGGTTGACGGGCAGCTGGGTATGCTGGATGCTGAAATCGGGCAGAACATTGGCAAAGGCATCCGGATAGGCCAGATAAACGTGCTGACCGATTTTAAAGTGGAAGCCTTTATCGATGAACATTACATCGACCGGGTGCGCAGGGATTTGCCTGCCACCATTGAAAGGCAGGGGCAGCTGTATAACCTGGCGGTTAAAAAAGTGTATCCTGAAGTTCGCAACTCACAGTTCAGAATCGATTTGGTGTTTTCCGGCGAGCGTCCAGATAACATTCGTACAGGGCAGACTTATTACATCAACCTGCAGCTGGGCCAACCGCAGAAATCAACCCTGGTAAAGCTCGGCGGATTCTTTAACAGTACCGGGGGCCAGTGGATATATGTTCTTGATCCTTCAGGTGATTTTGCTACTAAACGCAACATACGGATTGGCCGTAAAAATCCAAAGTACTACGAAGTTCTAGAAGGTCTAGAACCAGGAGAGACGGTTATTACATCAGGGTATGAATTGTTTGGGGATAACGACAAGCTGGTGCTGCGGTGAAGGTGCATAGGGCACAGAGCATGGGGCATAGGGCGAAGAGCCGGGAGCATGGGGCATGGAGCATGAGGCACAGCGTAAGGAGTAAAGTTCATGTGGCACAGAGCAATGAGAATGGGGAAAGAAGCATTTTGCGGGTCACACAGCGTAAAGAGCTAAAGAGTTTATGTCAGATGCAATGGTTAGAATTAAAGAAGATTTTAGTGGGATTAGAATGAATATGGATAAGTTAAATTAATAATTGTAACAAATCGCATTGAGCAGGCTCTTTAGTATATGCTCTGTGCACAAAAAAGGAAGCTATGGCAAGTTTTAGGTTTATGGATTTGGATATCTGGAAAGAATCAATTGAAATGAATGACCGGCTGTTTGATTTGGCTGATTTAATAAGTGATGCCAGAAGTTATAAGGTGGCAGAGCAGTTGAGAAGTGCTTCATTAAGCATATCCAACAATATTGCTGAAGGTTCAGGTTCTTTTTCAGACAAAGATTTTGCTCATTTCCTTAACATTGCCCGACGGTCAGTCTTTGAAACAGCAAATATTTCCTTTGTCGAATTCCGAAGGAAGTTTATTGATAAAAGTACATTAGACCAGATATTAAATGATTTAGATGTATTAAGCAGGAAGATCGCCAGGTTTAGAAAAACACTATTAAAAAACATTTAAAGGACACGATTTGGTTCAAAGAGTTTCTTTGCTCCATGCTCTGTGCTCTTTGCTCTTTGCAATTTTGGAATTAGAATAACATTATTAAAAAACAATTAAGGATGCACGGTTGGTTCAAAGGGTTTCTTTGCCCTATGCACTATGCCCTATGCCCTTTGCAAAAACAAGACTATGATTAAGACAGAAAAACTCACAAAAGTCTTCCGTACCGAGGAAGTTGAAACATTCGCACTGAATGAAGTTTCAATTCATGTAACCAATGGCGAATTTGTTGCCATTATGGGACCTTCGGGCTGCGGCAAATCCACCCTGCTGAACATTATTGGATTGCTTGATAATCCGAGTGGCGGAAAGTATTATTTCGACGGTGTTGAAGTTGGCGGGTATAAGGAACGCCAGCGCACACACATGCGCAAGGGAAACATCGGCTTCGTATTTCAGAGCTTTAACCTAATTGATGAACTTACGGTATTCGAGAACGTGGAACTTCCGCTTATTTATCTGAAGATGAAAGCCGGTGAGCGGAAAAAGAGGGTCAATGATGTGCTGGAGCGGATGAAAATCGGTCACAGGGCCAAACATTTTCCGCAGCAGCTATCAGGTGGTCAGCAACAGCGTGTGGCCATTGCCCGTGCCGTGGTTGCCAATCCGAAGCTTATACTTGCCGATGAACCAACAGGTAACCTCGACTCAAAGAACGGTGCCGAGGTGATGAACCTGCTTACCCAGCTTAACCAGGAAGGGACAACCATAATTATGGTAACCCACTCGATGCACGATGCCGGATTTGCTCATAGAATCATTAACCTGTTCGACGGTGAAGTGCTTACTGAAAATGTGAATGAGCCGGTAGCGGCTATTTTGTAAACTGATTCCACCAAAGGCAACAGATTGATTCATAGCCATGATTAAACACTATATATTAATTGCCTGGAGGAATTTGAAAAGGAATAAGCTCCTGTCGGTTATCCAGATTCTTTGCCTGTCGGTAGGACTGGTTACCTTCATGCTGATATTCAGATATGTTCAGTATGAAACCAACTGGGATAAATTCAATACTCACTTCGAACGGATTTACCGTGTTCAGCTTGATTGGAAAGATGGCAGGGACTTTACCTATAATCAGACGCCACCTGCAATGGCTCATTATCTTCAGGAAAATTATCCTGAAGTGGAGAAGGCAATTACAATGCGGGAAGTGTGGGGTGGTTATTTAGCAACTTCGCCCGAAAGGACTTATTATGAAGAACAGGGTTATATTGCGCCAAATGAAATTTTTGATGTATTTTCATTTAAGTTGCTGAGGGGAGACATTCGGACTGCACTGGTTGAACCTTATTCTGCAGTATTATCTGAATCACTTGCAGAGAAATATTTCCCGGGTGAAGATCCTATGGGAAAAACTGTTAAGGATGATTTGGGAAATGAGTATCGTGTTACAGGTGTTATGAAAGATATTCCTAAAAATTCTCATATTACACCTTCCTATTTTTTGTCCATCTCTTCAAAGAGCGACTGGGATTTAACCGTATGGGACGACCAAAGTTTTCGTACCTATGTTCTTCTTAATCAGGGCACCGATTACCCTCAGGTCAACCTGCGCATAAAGTCATTGCTTGACAAGCATGTTGAATCTAATCTGTTTTTTGTATACCTGAAGCCACTGAAAGAGCTCCATTTAAATCCAAACAATCTGGATGATTTTATTGTGGTGATTGTTTTTTATTCGGTAATAGGTTTACTTATCCTGATTCTTGCCAGCCTTAATTTTGCCAATCTGACAACAGCTTTTTCCATTTCAAGGGCAAAAGAAATTGGAGTCCGTAAAGTAAACGGGGGTGGTGTTGGTTCATTACAAAAGCAGTTCCTTGCTGAATCGGTTATACTGGCATTCATTTCATTGTTTTTTGCATTGCTGCTGGCACGATTGTTCCTGCCCTATTTTAATCATGTTGTTCAGCGCGATTTGCCGCTCGATTTTTTAAGCAATCCATTGTTCCTGATAACGATTTTGGCCTCAACTTTATTTACAGGAATCATTTCGGGAATTTATCCTGCTTTTCTTTTATCGAGGTTTAAACCTGTAACCGTATTAAAGGGTAATAATCCTTTATCGAAAGGTAAGATTTCGGGCCTGAAGTTACTGGTAACTTTACAGTTTGTTATTACAGTTATCTTGCTGGCCTCTACTGTCTGGACTTACAGGCATACTGAATTTTTAAAAAACAAGAACCTTGGGTTCAATAAGTCCCCATTGTTTCATTGTTCAATTCCTGCTAACAGCGGTGAAAGGAATTTTGAAGAACTAAGAAAACTGGCCTTACGAATTTCCGGGGTTGAGGATATGACAGTTTCACTTACTACTCCGTTTCATACAAACTGGGCCCGCAGGATGGAAAAGGAAGGAGCTTCGACTGATGAATGGGTTAATTGCAGCTATAATGAAGTAAGTCCTGAATTTATGGCCACATACGATTTGCAGCTTGAAGAAGGAAGGTTTTTTACAAAAGATCAGAAGTCGGATGCAAAGGCCTGCATTATTAATCGCGCAGGAGCCCGGGCATTTGGATTGGATTCACCGTTGGATAAACGAATAAAAATTGGTGAAGAATGGTATCAGATAATTGGTGTGCTGAAGGATTTTCACAGCAACTCGGTGATGTGGGATATCAAGCCATACGTTATGAAGCTGCATTCAGGCATTTTAACCGGGGGGTGCGAATTTTCATTTAAGCTGTCGGGGATTAATAATCAGCAAGCATTAGCTGAACTTGATAACCTGTTGCGGTCAAACTTTGTAAATACCATATTCACCGTCAGTCACTTCGATGATCGTGCCAATCGTGATGAAATAGAAATCTGGCAAAGTGTTGGCCGGACTTCAGCTTTTTTCACTGTACTTGCTATCATCATTGCGGCAGTAGGGTTATTTGGCATGGTTGCCTATACTACCCGAAAAAGGGTTAAGGAGATTGGTATCCGAAGAGTGCAGGGAGCCAACTCAGCGGATATTATTGCACTGGTTGTAAGGGAATTTTTCTTTCTCCTTCTCATTGCCAACCTGTTTGTGTTTCCCATTCCGTACCTTCTGGTAAAAGTTACTCCCGGAACTTTTAAGTATCAGATGGATTTATGGGAGTTTTTGGCCATCATTTGTATGTCGCTCCTGATAGCAATAGTTGCAAGCAGTTATGAAGCAGTTAAGGCAGTGAATATGAATCCGGTTAAATCACTGAAATATGAATGATAAGTAAAGCAGATAAATTAACAGAAGAATATAAGTAAGCAAAAGCGATGAAACACATATTAATGACATTCAGAAAACTGAGAAAAGAAAAAGCGTCAACGATGCTGGGGATAATAGGTTTGATAGCAGGGTTGGTGTGTGTTATGTACATATTCTTTTGGATAACCGATGAGGTTAGTTACGACCGGTTTCACAGTCAGGGCAAAAAAATATTTGTAGTACATGCTTACCTTGAAGGGGGCACAAGCCGCACTACATTTAACGGCTGTCCGCCTATGGTTGCTCCCGCATTGAAGGCGGAATATCCTGAAGTGGAAAATACCTGCCGCTATTTTCCGGCCTATATAGAGTCATTGAGCACTTATAAAGACCAGAAAGCAATACAAAAGACAGCTTTTGGTGATTTCTCGTTTTTTGAAATCTTCTCTTTTTCCTTTATCCAGGGAGGAACAGGAGATGAAGGTGTCGCCAACAGGGTGGTTTTAACCGAAACTGCTGCTAAACGCCTGTTTGGCAATAAGAATGCTGTTGGAGAAGTAATCGAGCTTAATAAGCAACTTGATGTAGTAGTGGCAGGTGTTATAAAAGATACTCCTCCAAATTCATCGCTTAACTTCGACCTGATACTACCTATAGAACAATTGGCACATTATTGGGGAATTGATAATCCTAATTTTTTGAATACATGGTACAATAATGCTTTTATGACTTATGGCCTGTTAAATTCTCCTGAAAGCTTCGACAAAATTGCCTCTGAAATAACAAACCGCATTCAAAAGGAACTTCCGGAATCTACAAATTATTTAAGGGCGTACAAATTTGAAAACGGGTATTTGTACGAAAAAGGCAATATACGTAACGTAAAAATTTTCATATTGATTGGCATATTGGTACTGTTGGCTGCAACGCTGAACTTTATCATTCTTAAAACTGCCCGGACTGCCATGCAGGTTAAAGAAACGGGTTTAAGAAAAGCAATAGGTGCCAGTAGGTGGGGTTTGATTAAACTTATTTACAGCGATATTGCCTTAATTTGTTTGCTGGCTTTCCTTGTTTCCATGCTGTTGGCATTGGCAGGATTACCTGCTTTTAATCAATTGGTTGGGAAAAACATCAGCTTTTCAGTGCTGCTGGCACTAATTCCTTTAGCTTCCTTGTTTGGCATTTATCTTATTACGGTTTTGCTGGCAGGAAGTTATCCTGCATTGTTTCTTTCATCTTTTTCTCCCGGACATGCCTTTAACCCCAATTACCGCCGCGTGAAAAACAAAAGCACTTTCCGCAACTTGATGGTTGTCAGTCAATTTTTGCTGGCCATTATTTTATTGACTTCCACTTTTGTAATCACTAAACAGACAAAATTCATGCAAAAGATGGACCTTGGTCTTCAGAAAGATGAATTGTTTTACATCAGGCTCGATGGTCAGTTGAAACCAAAGGCAAACACACTGAAGGAAGAGATTCTCAGAATGCCACAAATTGCCTCTGCCTCAATTATATCTCAGTTACCAACCGGCATTGGCAATAATGGAGAAGGATGGAACTGGGAAGGGAAAGATCCAAACTTCAGACCATTGGTAACAAACTGGAATGCAGATGAAGATCTCCTGAAAACTTTTGGTATTAAATTATATGAAGGAGAGATATTTAACCGGCAACGTCAGGGGATATTAATAAATAAAACATTTGCCGATATTATCGGGTGGGACAGTTTCTCGGGTAAATACATCAACGGATACGGGACCGACCTGCAGATTGCAGGTGTTATCAGCGACTTTCATTATAACGATTTATCGACTGCTGTAAAGCCTCTGGTGATTTATCCAATGGATGATAATGTGAGGGTGTGGAATTATTTAATGGTAAAGATGAACACTGCAGATATTGAAAAAACACTTGCAGCAGTTCGAAATATTTGCCGGGAGTTGGAACCTGCTTATCCTGTTTATACTGCATTTTTAGATGATGATTACAACAGGCTTGTTGTATCAGAATTAAAACTTCAGAAGTTAACAGGTTTATTTTCAATTTTTTCACTTATCGTGCTTTGTCTGGGGCTTTGGGGAGTAATTCTTTTTGTTACGGAACAGAAAACAAAGGAAATTGGCATAAGGAAATGTTTGGGAGAAACTGTATTTTCAATTACCCACAGGTTTATTCGTCCGGTTTTTCTCAGTGGCATTGCTGCGTTCATAATTGCTGTACCTGTTGCCTGGTACACTATGAATCAATGGCTTGAAAATTTTGCGTATAAAACCAGCTTAAGCTGGTGGATATTTGTATTTGCCGGATTATTTGCAATGGGAATTGCATTGCTTATAGTTAGCTGGCAGAGCTACAGGGCTGCAACCAGAAATCCGGTTGAAGCCATACGTTACGAGTAGAAAGAAGAGCAGTGGGTTTTATTAAATCCTGTTGAGGTGTTGAGTTATGAATACTAAATAAGCATAGGACAGACAATAAGCAAAAAGGGGAAAATCGACAACAATAAAACAACATGAAGTATCATTTTAAATTTGCCATAGGAAACCTGAAAAAATCGGTATTTGCTACTGCACTTAATCTTATTGGGCTTGCAAGTGCCTTTGCGGCATTTATAATAATCATTCTTTATGTTTACAACGAGTATCAGTTTGACAGATACAATGAGAATGCTGAAAATATTTACAGGTTAGAAGTAAAGTATCCCGGGAACGATAAAACCTCTGTTTTTATGTTTGGCCCCACAGGGCAAACGCTCATCAAGGAATTCCCTGAAATTGTGGCCTCTGCCACTTATATGCCCTGGGGCAAATGGGAGGAGAAAGCATTCAGCTGGGAAAATCAAACCGGAATTGTAAAGGAATTTGAGGATTATGCATACAGCGATGAAATGCTGACAGAAATCTTTTCATTAAGGATTATCAATGGGAAAAAACAGCTTCCCCTGCAGGAGCCCCACTCGGCAATCGTTTCGGAAAGCTTTGCCAAAAAAGCATGGGGCGACACTGATCCTGTTGGACAAAGGATTTCAACAGACGGGCAGGATTACACAGTTTCCGCAGTATTTGCCGACCTGCCCCAAAATTCAGTCATCACCTGCCCGATTATTTTAACCCTTCCTTCTGCAGGGTGGAATGCCATAAATATAAAAGAATGGAAAGTAGTTAATTATCCGCAATTCATTCTTGTTAAACCGGGAACTGAGGAGGAGCTGTTGAATGAAAAAATAAACCGGCAGTCCATTATAAAATCAAAACACAATGTGTATATGAATGAGGGCAGTTCTGTTGAATTGGTTGCCCGTCCTTTAACTGATTTGCGTTTTACAACTGAGGTTGCTGAAACTCCGATCTTTTCTTCCAACAGTAAAATGTTTGTCACATCCCTTCGATGGGTTGGTATTCTGATTCTTCTTATAGCATTGATAAACTATGTGAATTTTGCTTCAGCAAATGTTCCCAAACGAATAAAAAGTATAAGCATTTCAAGAATAATAGGAAGCGGCAAAAGAGATGTTGTTGCTGTTTTCCTGCTTGAAACCTTTGTCCTTTTTACCGCTGCTTTTCTGATTGCACTTATCGTATCATACTTAATGAATAAAGGACTGTCAGAGAAATTGCTTGGCTACATGTTACCCTTTATTGAAAATGCAAATTTACTCGGTCTTACAGGGCTGTTGATTCTTATTCTGGGATTAATGGCAGGAATTTATCCGGCATTGTACAGCATATCAGGCAATCCGGTAGCTCTGCTAAAAAGATTGAATCATAACCGGGGCATCAGTTTCAGGGGCGTATTAACTGTGTCTCAGTTTGTAGCGACCATTGCCCTTATAATTGCCTCAATAACTGTTATAAAGCAGGTTCAGTTTATGGAAGAAACCGATTTGGGTTTTTCAAAAGATAAAACTGTTGTTGTTCGGCTTAATGATGCAATAAAAGAAAACATTGATGTTTTTAAAGACAGGTTAAACGAATCTCCCTATTTCAGTGACTATGCTTTTTCACGGGCAGTACCTGGTCAGGCTCAGGAACAAATGACTATAACTGTAGAGGGTGAGAAATGCCCTGTCTGGTATTGGGCTGCGGATGCCCGGTATGTTCGAATGATGAACTTCGAGCTCATTGAGGGCCGCCATTTCATTGAAAACAGTGAGGCCGGCGAAGGAAATCTTATTTGCAATGAAACAGCTGCCAGACGCTACAACTGGAAAGTAGGTCAGAAAATACACAATGGTACGCTGGTAGGAATTATCAAAGACTTCAATTTTGTGTCGCTTCGGGAGTCGGTAGAGCCTTTTACGTTCTGGTATTCCATCTCAATGAATCCCCTGCAATGTGTAAGTATAAAATTAAATAGTTCGCAAGTCAGGGATGCCCTTGATTATCTGGGTAAGACATACAATGAATTGAGTCCTGAGGTTCCATTCCGGTATTATTTTATGGATGACCGGATGAATGAACTTTACTCCAGGGAAGACCGGCAGGTGAAGATGATTACAGCCTTTGGTTTTTTATCGGTTATCGTTTCCATACTTGGCATTCTGGGGCTATCAACATTCATGTGCCAGCAGAAGATTAAGGAAATTGGTGTGCGGAAAGTTAATGGCGCCAGTATAGTTGAAGTGCTCGCCATGCTGAATAAAGATTTTGTCAAATGGGTAATAATTGCTTTTGGTATAGCCATTCCCATTGCATATTATGCTATGGATAAATGGCTTGAAAATTTTGCCTATAAGATCGGTTTAAGCTGGTGGATATTTGCGCTGGCCGGTTTGCTTGCATTGGGGATTGCATTATTGACTGTAAGCTGGCAAAGCTGGAAGGCGGCTACAAGGAATCCGGTGGAGGCGTTACGGTATGAATAACAAAAATTAGGAGGTTGTTTTTTAGAAACTTAAAAAACAGAGGTTTATGATGAAAAGAATTAAATACTTATTGCGTTCAGCAGGAAAAAGCAAAACCATCACAGGCATTAACATTTTTGGGTTATCAATTGGTTTGGCAGTTACCATATTGCTGGTGGTATATATGCTTCATGAGTGGAGCTATGACCGCCATATTCAGGGGTCAGAGAACATTCACCGGTTGCATTCAATTTGGATCGATGAAGGTGAAAACTCTGTTCAGCCCATTAATTTACGTCAGGCTTTTACTGAAATTCCAAATAGTGTTCCGGGAATTGAAACTGCCGTACAAATATACAGGGGAGGAAGTGCTGAATTAAAATACAATGATAAGCGTTTCACCGATAACAGGTTATTGTATGTTGATTCTACCTTCTTAAAAGTTTTCAGTTTTAAAGTTCTGGAGGGCTCCGCAGAGTATGCTCTTGATAATCCCCAGTCAGCGGTAGTTTCCAAAAGGTTGGCAGAAAAACTGTTTGGAGACCAACCAGCTGTGGGGCAGGTCATTGAGATGGGCAATTCAGGCTATACGGTCTCGGCTGTCACAGAAAATGTACCGGTAAATACCCATTTCACCTACGACCTGCTTATACCCATGAACGGTTTGGATTATCTGCATCAGCTGGGAGGGCTTGAATTTTTCACCTATTACCGCTTTAAGCCAAACATCGATGTATTGGCTGCTGAAGAAGCGATAAAAGATGCGAATACAGCTTTTATGACTGAGCGTTTTAACAGTTTTAACTATACCTTTTCTTCTGAATTGGAACCTTTGAAACGTCTGCACCTTTATTCAAGAGCTTCCTATGATTTGGGACCCAGAGGAAGCATTCGTACGGTCATTGTGGTTGGAATAATTGCTTTTCTTATCATGTTCCTGGCTCTGACAAATTTTGTTAACCTGTTTATAATTGCCGGAGAACAACGGGCGAAGGAAATTGGTGTACGAAAAGTCAATGGTGCCGGGAAATGGAGTATAATCAGGCAGTTTTTTGCAGAAACCTCGCTGGTAGTTATCATTTCATTTATTGTTGCGCTGGCACTTGTATTGCTGCTTCTTCCCAGCTTTGGGAACATCATGCAGCGGCAGTTCTCAATTGCACTGTTACAATCGCCGGTGCTTATAATGTCATTGATTGCTGTATTTTTTCTTACTGTTTTGCTGGCCGGGAGCTATCCTGCCTTTTACCTCAGCCGGTTTCGTCCGGCTTCCATACTGAAGCCACAGGCGGGTAAAGCAGGAAGAAAGAAAATTGTCATGAATGTTATCGGTGGCCTGCAGCTGGTTATTACGTTGTTCTTGTTAACCTATCTTTTTGGAATAAATAACCAGGTCAGTTACCTGAAAAATCTTTCACCAGGGTTCAACCCTCACGGAATGGTAAACATTTACAACCTCAACAGCCATCTGAAGGAGCATTATCCTTCCATCCGAGACCAATTACTCAGTATTCCGGAAGTGATGGGAGTCGCAGCATCATCGCACACAATGGGTGGCGGTACAAGTGGTCAGGGTATCCGCCTTGTGGAAAGCTCACCTGAAAATGTTCTGTCAATAAATGAATACAGGGTACAACCAGGGTTTTGCAGCCTGCTTGAACTGGAATTGAAAGAAGGCCGTTTGTTTGATCCTGAAAGAGAAACTGACCGGAAAGGGGTAATACTAAATGAAGCTGCGGTTAAAATGCTTGGGCTTTCATCGGCAGTGGGCCGGAAAGTGGTGATGTTTGACGACCCGCTGGAAATTGTAGGCGTAGTGAAAGATTTCAGGTACTCTTCGGCAGCCAATATCGTGCAGCCCCTGGTATTGACAACCTATTCCAATGATATTTGGACAATTATGGTTCGTCTGGTCCCCCAGGCTGACCAACCTGCTGCCCTTAATAAAATAGGGGAAACACTGAAGTCATTCGACAGCGGATATGTACTTACTGCCCGAAATACTCTTGATATATACAACAACTACTATGCAGGGGAGCAAAGGTTGGGAATGCTTGTGCGTTTAGGAGCTGCCCTGGCAGTTGTTATTGTAATGATGGGAATCTTTATGCTGGTTTCCCAAAGCATTGCCCGACGCACAAAAGAAATTGGAATACGCAAGGTGATGGGCGGCTCTGTAGTTGGAATGCTGGCATTGATTTATTCAAATTCCCTGAAGTGGATTGCCATAGCTTCTCTTATTGCAATGCCTTTGGGTTACTTTATGCTTAGGAACTGGCTTCAGGATTATGCTGTGAAGGCCCCGCTCGACTGGTGGCTCTTTGTCCAGGGAATTCTTATTGTACTGGTATTGGAAACCGTTATCACATTTATGCAAACCTGGAGGGCTGCAACAAAGAATCCGGTGGACAGCCTGAGGTATGAATGATAATAAAAATAATGTACCAAAACGTCCGACAGGAAGTAAAACATGAGGTGGTTAGAAAAAAGTATAAAGCAGAATTTAGTAAAAATCATAAGGATTGGATATGCAAAACATTAAAATGGCCTTTAGAAATTTATTAAAAAACAAGCTCATATCAACTATCAATGTTTTTGGGCTGACGGCCGGCATTACTGTCAGTTTGTTATGTTTTATGTTTGTTGAAAAAGAATATTCAACTGATAAGTTTATCCCCGATTACAAGAATATATATTTAATAACCAACGGTGGAGGTTCTCATATCTCCTACAATATGATGAATTTAATAAGGAAGAACATGCCGGTGGTCCAGGAGATTACGCTTTGTAATGAGCAAGACTGGAATGAAGCTTATTTTAAATACAACAATAACAGCTACAAAATTGATAAATTGCTTGCTGCCGATTCATCTTTTTTTAAAGTTTTTGAATTTGAACCGTTGTGGGGGGATCCCGCTAACGCGTTAAATTCTTCCAATAAAGTGATTATAACCCAATCGTTTTCAAGAAAAATATTTGGTGATGAAAATCCGGTGGGAAAGACAATAGGATATAACAGTTTATACATGCCGGCCGATTTTGTTGAAGTTGCAGCAGTTATCAAAGACTTACCGCATAACTCATCATGGACCTTTGATGTGGTTGTTTCATTGCCAACCAATTATAAACTCAGAGGATATGTTTCGAATATGGAAAGCTGGGGCGCCCAAAATTACAGGGTTTTTTGCAAAGGAGTTCCTGGTCTCAACGAAAGTGAATTCAACAAACTTATAGCGGAAGTTCCGCTTATTGAAGTTCCGGACGATTTTGTTTCGCATATTCAATTTGGTGTCCTCCCTTATGAGCAGGTTTATTTTAATCAAACCGATATTGAATTTATGAATCATGGAAACCGGTTTGCATTATCGATAATGAAGCTGGTTGGAATTTTAATTCTTTTACTGGCCTGTACCAACTACATAAATCTTGTAACTGCCCAGCGGGAAAAGCGATTGAAGCATGTGGGAATATTAAAAACCCTTGGAAGCAGTAAAAGAAAAATCATTGAATTGCTTATTGCAGAGTCAGTGTTGGTTGTCTTTATTGCCATTTTGCTCTCTCTGGCGCTATCCAATGTGTTTATGGGTTCTTTTAATCAGCTGACAAATTCACGTTTTACTATCGAATCGTTTTTGTCACCAGGCAATGTTTTAATTGTTTTTTTACTGTTTTTAATTACAGTGCTTATCTCAGGTCTGATTCCTGGCCTTATTTTCAGCAAGCATAATACTTCACTGCTTCTAAAAAAGCAGGAAAGCAACAATTCCAAAAATTATCTTCGAAATGGTTTGCTGATATTCCAGTTTACAATTTCAATTGCATTGATTACAGGCATGATTGTCATTACAAGGCAGAATAAATATGTAAGTACAGTTAATCCCGGATTTCAGAAGGAAAATATTGTATTTGCCCGAACAAACGAAGATATCAGAAGAAATATTCAGTCGTTCAAAAATGAAATTAAAAAACTGCCGAATGTTGTTGATATTACTTTCTCTGGCGAACCTATAGGGTTGATGAGTGAAAATTGGGCGGTTGATTTTATGAATAATGGGGAGAAGAGTAGGATTTCGTTTGCGAAATTTACTGTGTCACCAAATTTCTTCGACTTTTTTGGGATTCCAATAAGTGAAGGTCAGACATTTAATGAAACTTCGTATAAAAAACAGGATTGGATATTTAATAAGGCAGCTGCCCGGGAGTTTAATCTCAATGGGTTTGTTGATGCCAGAATTATATCGACCAATCCGGATAATGGGGGGATTATAGGCATAGCAGAGAATTTTAATTTTGAGTCGATGCATGTTCCGTTGCGTGCTGCTGCTTTTCGGTGTTCCAATGAAGGGGACAACATTGTTTATTTGAAAATAAATGCTTCAGTTCTAAAAGATATTCAGCAAACATTAAATTCGGTTGAAAGCATCTGGAACAATTTTTCGCCAAACTTCCCATTTGAGATCCAATTTCTTGAAGATTCCTGGAATGGGCTTTATGCTAAAGAACTCCAGTTTCAGAAAATATTGGCATTTACTACTGTTGTTTCGCTTATGCTTTCCTGTCTTGGACTTATAGGACTTACATTTTTCGTAATGGAACGTCGCACGAAGGAAATTGGTATCAGAAAAGTTAATGGTGCAAGAATCGCTGAAATAATGGTACTGCTGAACCAGGACTTTATAAAATGGGTAGCAATTGCTTTTGTAATCGCAACTCCTGCTGCTTATTTGGTCATGCAGAAGTGGCTTGAAAATTTTGCGTATAAAACAACACTGAACTGGTGGGTATTTGCCCTTGCCGGATTGATTGCCCTGATGGTTGCATTGCTGACAGTCAGCTGGCAAAGCTGGCGGACAGCAACTAAAAACCCTGTGGAAGCACTTAGGTACGAATAATAAAAATTGAAAATTATGATTCTGTATAACATAAAACTTGTAATTCGGAATTTATTAAAAAATAAAGTTTATTCATTTCTCATCATTGGTGGGTTTTCAATAGGCTTTGCCGCCTGTATTCTAATTGGGCTCTATTATCATTCTGAGAAAAGTGTGAATAAAGATTTTTCTCAATACAATCGGATTTACAGGCTTTACGATGACGCTAACGATTCATATCATGTTGATTACGAACTGTATTCAACTTTGGCAGAAGATTATCCTGAAATTAAGCAGGCCTGCCCGATGGGGTATGTGAATAGAATGGAGTTTACTGTAAAAGATGACCAATCAAATGCCAATACGCGCATAAGGGAACTTATAAGCACCAATAATTCCTTTTTTACTGTTTTTGAACCCGAGGTGACACAAATGATGGGAGCATTACCCTTTGAAGGTAAACAATCGGCGATAATTACCGAAACGATTGCCCGCAGGCTTTTCGGCAATGAATGCGCGTTGGGCAAGAAAGTTAACATCCATCAGATGTTCAGTGCAACGGTTACTGCCGTAATAAAAGACTTGCCGGAGAATTCATCGTTTAAAGCTGAAATACTGCTGAACAGTGAGAATGAAAACTTCCGGATTTTCCAGTCGTGCAACAATGGAGAATGTAAATACCTTACCAATCACTACCTGCTCGTGCGCGATGGTGCTGATATTGAGGATTTAACTCAAAGCCTGAATGCCACCATTCAAGGCAATGATACATTTGCCCTTCAGAACCTGGCCGATATTTACCTTTCCCCGCTTACTTCAGAAGATATGCATTACAGGGGAAACAGTAAGATGCTGACAATTTTCCTACTCATTGCTTTACTGATTCTTTTGCTTTCAAGTATTAATTACTTCAATTATATTCTTTCCATTCAGTATTCCAAACTCAAGGTTACTGGAATAAATAAAGCCATTGGAGCCGGAAACAGGCATTTATTTTCAGCAGTTATCACCGAGGTAACTGTTGGGGTATTACTTTCAGTGATGATATCTCTTCTGTTAGTCTTTTTGCTCTTACCTTATTCCGGAATGTTGTTTGGCAAAGAGCTCCATCTCCTTCAGCCGGGGGTGGCAAAGCTGATACCTGTATTTCTTTCGATTATAATTGCTGTTATTATTGCAAACAGTCTGGCACCCGTTTATTTGCTCTCGCGTTTTAATGTTACAGAATTTCTTTCAGGGCTGAGGAAGAAAAGCGGAAGGAATATGGGTAAACAAGCAATGTTAACTTTTCAGATAACAGTGTCAATTGCCCTTATTTCTGTTGTGCTGATAATTTTTAAGCAGCTGGGCTATGTTGAGCATTATGATTTAGGCTTTGATAAGGAATTGCTTGTAAGAATTGATCTTCCTTTTAATAATCCGAACCTCGTAACCCTTAAGAAGGAAACGGAAAAATTCCCATTTGTTAGAAACAGTACATTAAGCTTTGGTACCCCGGGTATGATTAATAACAGCATGGGCAGCAATTCGGGTGAAAATAGTTTTACGTTGGATTGTATTTACATAGACGAAGACTTCCTGCAGGCGATGGGCATTGAGTTATTAAAAGGCAGGCACCTAATGAAGAGTGACCTGGGTAAGGCTTGTTTAATAAATGAGGAAGCTTTTAAACAGTATGGCTGGGAGAACCTGGAAAATAGAAAATTCAATAATGGACGGGAGGGAGGATATGAAGTCGTAGGTGTTATCAACGATTTTCATGTAAAATCACTGCATCAGAAGATTTCTCCGACAGCCCTCCTTTATAATTCCCAAAACGGACAGTACAATGTCCTCTCGGTTCGACTGGCGCCGGGACGAACCGGACAATATATGGAACAACTTCGGGAGGTATGGGGAAAAATCATTCCTGATGAAACAATGAATTACACTTTTTATGATGATCAGTTTCAGCTGATGTACGAAAAGGAGGAAAGGCTGGCAAAATCAATTACCTTTTTTTCCATTGTGGCCATAGTACTGACATGCATGGGAATTCTGGGGCAGATTTACCTTGTGTCGCTGAGCAGGGTAAAGGAAATTGGTATCCGCAAGGTGAACGGAGCAAGGACTGCAGAGATCCTGACGATGTTGAACAGGAACTTTTTTATCTGGATTTTAATTGCTTTTCTGTTGGCCACGCCCGTTTCCTGGTATGCCATGAACAGATGGCTTGCTGGTTTTGCCTATAAAACCACCATGGACTGGTGGATTTTTGCCCTGGCAGGATTGCTTGCCCTGGTGATCATCATTCTCACGTTGAGCTGGCAAAGCTGGAAAGCATCAACGAGGAATCCGGTTGAGGCGTTAAAGTATGAATAAAGACATAACTAAAATTAATTAACAGATAAAAGCATAGGAGAGGAATTGATGTAGGAAGGATTAATATAAATAAAACAGCAGATGAGAACCATAAAACCTGTGATTAGAAATATCTTTCGGTACAGGCTGAATTCATCAATAATAATTATCAGCCTTGCCATAGGATTGGCATGTATTAATCTGATTGCAGTGTTTATTTTCAGAGAATACAATGCCGACAGGTTTCATGAAAACGCTGATAACATTTATGCCTTGCAGGCCGATGATCCTTTTAGCTCCGGACAAAAAATGTATTTCATCCGCTATGGGGCGGCAGAGTATATGAAAGATAATTTTTCGGAGGTGAAAGATTATTGCCGCATATTAAATGCAAATTCAAAAAAGATAATTGCCAACCAACAGGATTATTTTGATGATTCTAAAATCATTGCAGCCTCAGCCAATTTTTTTAATTTCTTCTCTTACAGGCTGGTTGCCGGTAATCATGACTATGTGCTGCAAACGACTCAGGATATTGTTATTTCAGATGAATTGGCTCAGAAATACTTTGGAATGGATAACCCTTTGGGTAGAAGAATAACTCTGATTAACAGCAACAGTGAGGAGGAGATGGTGGTCAGCGGCATTTTTAGGAAACCTGAACAAAGTACCCAGTTAAGGTTCGATATGGTGCGGCTGATTGGCGAGAAAGACTCACGTTGCTACCTTCAGCTGACAGAACATGCCGCTCCAGAGCAGTTGGAGGAGGTATTTGCCCGGCATAAGGAAACAATTCCCATTGTTCATGCCGGAACTGCCGGTACACATTATCTGAAGAAGCTTAATGCAGCTTATTTTGATACAACAAGAAGGCAGACCATTGAAATCAGTCGCGATAAAAGCGATCTGCTAATTGCACTGGTAATTGCCTTAATGATTCTCAGCGTGGCGGTATTCAACTACCTCGGGTTGATAAATAACCGGCTTTTGCAGAAAGTGAAGGAGCATTCAGTCCGCCGGGTAAACGGAGGGTCCAGATTCAACCTGGTAACCGGCTTTATGTGGGAGACCTTAATTCTTGTGGCTGTGGCATTCCTTGCCGGCATTCTTCTGATGACCTGGATGACACCCTTTTTTAACCGGCTTACCTCCACAAACATCAGTCTTTCAATCCTGTTTAAACCTGCCAATGTTCTGCTGATGATGGTGATACCCATGATTATTCTTGCAGTCACAACTATATTCGTGTCTAAACGTATTGGCAGTTCGGTTCAGACTGGAGTATTGAAATCGGGAAGATACCTGGATGACTGGAAGGTTCAGTTTCCGGCTTTTAATATCATGCAATTGGTTATTTCGGTAATTCTTACAATTGGCTCTGCAGTAATTATAAAGCAGATAAGCTACATCAGCAATAAGGAAATCGGACTGAACAAGAATGTTATGGAGGTAAAAATTCCACCTTCGCATAAACAACTGGCGCAGGTTTTTAAGTCTGAACTTGAAACTTATTCATCAATTGAGAGCATTACAATTGCTGAAGCGTCACCTGTTCTTGAGCATTTTCTGCTGCTTTTGAGCTACCAGAAAGATGGTGTTGAGAAGCAGTATACACCTGCCGTTTTTGTGGGTGACCAGAATTATATACGCACTCTGGGGATTGAATTGATGAAAGGGAATAACTTTTATGAAGATCCGGAGGCCAATAAAAATAAGATTATTATAAATGAATCACTGGCTGACTTTTTCGACGGGCAGGATTTGATTGGAAAGATCCTACCCGGAACAGAGGAATCAGTTGTCATTGGGGTAGTTAAAGATTTTCATTATGGGAGCTTAAAGCAGTATGTTGAGCCTGCTTACATTACCTGCAGCAATAATGGTTTTCATTTGCTGGTGAAACCTTCACCTGGAGATGCTCAGCAAACAACAGAAGCTGTTTCAGATGTATGGACTAAACTTATACCTGATTATCCATTGACTATGGAGTCGGTTGGCGATCGCTATCAGTGGATGCACCGTGAAAACCAGAATTATGCCAAACTTATTGGAGCCTGCTGCATCATTAGTATCTTTCTGTCAATGATAGGATTGTTTGCCCTTTCCTTTCATTCCTGCCGGAAAAGAGTAAAAGAGATAGGTATCCGGAAGATAAACGGAGCCCACATTTTTGATGTACTTGCCCTGCTGAACAAGGATTTTGTAAAATGGGTGGCTGTTTCACTAGTGGTGGCAATACCTCTTGCATGGTATATAATGAATGAATGGCTAAAAAGCTTTGCATACAAAACAACTTTAAACTGGTGGATATTTGCACTACCTGGATTGATAACTCTTGCCGTTGTGTTGCTGACAGTCAGCTGGCAGAGCTGGAGAGCAGCCACCAAAAACCCGGTTGAAAGTTTAAGATATGAATAGTAAAACTTAAAATATGATTCTCTATTGAATGACAAAATCAGTTTTAATAATATCATAAAGATATAACCTATGACTAAAATAAAATACAGTTGTCTTATTTTAATGCTGCTACTGATAATGACTATTTTAATGTCGTGTGGCAGGAACAAAATGAAAACCAATGAGCAGGTACTTGCACAACAGCTAAAATCAGCTGAACAGGAAAGGAAGGAAAATCATGTTACCAAACCTTCATTCCTGGATTCACTGCCTCCCGGAATTCGGTTCCAGGAAGATCGAAGAATAGAGAAGAACAATTTTCCAGATATTATAGACATTTCCAATTTTCAAAAAACTGTAAGAGATTTTAAACTCTCGGAATTGGTGGAACAAATAACATATATCCCATTGGAAGAACTTCCTGATAATGCTCATCATAAGCCTTCCGAATATTCTGTAACCATAGCGGCTAATCATATTTTAATCCAAAGCCTGTTTAGCCTATACCTATATAATCGAAACGGCTCTTTTAAAGATATTATTTGTGAAGGAGCGGGTGACAGAATCGATTTTATTAAAAAGAGTGCGGATAATAACATTTCGGTTAAGAGTACGCCGTCTTATGTAAAAGGCGTCTTGGGGAATGTCTGGACAATTGATAACAAATTGTTTTATCGTTATGCCGACAACCGAGACCAAAAATTATTGCTTATGAGTTATGACATGGATTCTTCTCATAATGACATTCCATTGCCTGCTGACCAGGAAAATTCCGGGATAACAGGAAAAGGCAAAATACAAACTACATTAGGAGTCGAACGAGAAGAAAGGTATGTGGAATACATTCCGCTTAGTAAAGATTCGTATGCAGGCATTAACAGTAAAATCAAATCAGCCGTAGGGGGATTGTTGATGACAGCATTCAGGTTAAACGGGGACACACTGAGTTCATTCCCCGACCATGAAACATTAAATAATTACAGCCACACGCTTATGCGTGGTAATTTCCCTCAGTTTATTTACCAGTACGGAAATTTGGCCACTATCCGAAATGCATTTAATGATACAGTTTACCGGATTATTCCTCCAAACAGATTAATTCCCGTTTATATCTTAAAGATGGGTGAATATAAAATTGAAACGCAGGAAGGTTTTACACCAGGGCAGGACATTTCATCGAAACTCGCCATTCATGAATTTTTTGAAACACAAAAACATATCTACATCCGGTTGTTACAAGGATACGACAGTCCGGATAATCGTAAAAACAAGCGTATAAAAATTTTCTATGCGATATATGAAAAGCAGAATAAAAAGCTCTACCTGCTCCCATTTAATCCGATAGGCCATTATGATACAAATGATGGTGTTCAAAATTTTGAAATTCCCCAGGGAATTGTAAATGACATTGATGGAGGCTTTCTGTTTTGGCCTCAAAAAGTAAGCCCCAAAGGAGAAATATATGAAGTGGTAACTGGTGATGAGTTAAAAAAGCATATAATTTCGGATGAATATATTAATTCTAAAGCGCCGGAGAATAAAAAAAATGAACTAAGGGAATTGGCTGGTAAAATTAGAGAGGACCAGTTAGTATTAATCGTTTACAAATAAATTGCAATGAAAGCAAGAATGTTTTTTATCATTATTATGATTTTATTTACATCCTGTAAACAGCGCAATAAGCTTAAATTGGATGAGGAATCTATTGCATCAGAAATCATCCTGCTGGAAGAAGAACGTCAGAACAATTTAAAGCTTGAGTTTGGTCACATACAACAAACAGGCAGCTCAAATATCCTGAGGGTGAAAGAAGATCGTTCGGAAAATAAGGATAGGCCGCCAATCATTTTAGATTTAATCGCTGCACGGAATAATGTGCAAAAATTAAAGACCTCCGACCTTTTTTCAAGCATCAACTATATAAAATTGCAGCCCCTCCCTGATTCCACTTTTTATGAAGTAGGTGCTGATTTTCTGGTGAGTGAACAATTCATTTATGGGTATTCTATTAATGGAATTGCTCAATACAATTTAAACGGTCAATTTTTAAAATACATCTGCAAAAATGAGAGCTATTATACCAATTATGGAGGTGGAGCAATGACAACAAGAGAACAGGCTGCCATGTTTGTAGGTGCGCGATCCCCTAAATTATTCCAGGGGAAATTGTATTATAAATATGAAGACCGTCCGGCAAAAATGGCGGTATACATGGAATACGAAGAAACCGGAGACTTACAGGTTTTAAATCTGTCCGGACAAAATGAAAATATTGGCCACATACGTGGGTTGGGAAAACCTTTTATGCAACTTCAGTATATAGAAAATTTTTTACGTATCCATGAAATGAATCCACTTGGAAACGGATTGGTGGGAATTGCCGATAACCGAAAAGGTGGTGCAGCTAAAGACTTTCTTACCATAACATCCTCTTCCGGCGATACAATTTGTACCTTCAGAGATTTCGACCCGATAGAAAATTATTCAAAATCGCTTATGCGGGGTGCAGAAAGTGCCTTCGATTATATGATCGACGGAATATTTCATGTCAGGCAGGCATACAACGACACCATATACCAGGTTGTGCCTCCCAACCGTATGGTTCCCAAATACGTGCTCGACTTTGGTGAGTTTAGTATTGATTCTTCTCTTGAAGGAGTTGATCCCGGCTACGACCTGTCTGAAAAATTGCTCCCGGATAAATTTCTGGAAACAAACAAATATCTGTTTTTAACCTACACTAAAGATTATGAATGCCCAAACACAGCCAAAAATGGAACATTGAAGTACAACAGGGTAGTATACGACAAAAGCAAAAATGCCATTATCCCGGTTTACATTGATGAAGCACCTGTAATACCAAAAGGCAATATGAAATGGCCCGGGGCACCAAATATTAACATTGAAAACGACCTTGATGATTCACCTTTCATATGGCCTGTAATGACAACAAGTTCTGGTGTTCCTTTTACCTGGTTCAGCGGGAAACAACCTGATGACAGGCTGCATAATAAAACCATAGGGAATTTTACCCTGGGTGAAAATGACTATGTAATTGCAATATATAAATAACTGATAATGAACACAACATTTAGGATATTATTCAGAAAACTGTCATCAAAGCCTGTCTTCTCCTTTATAACCATTTTTGGGTTTACAGTTGGTATTGCAGCCAGCCTGTTGATTTACCTTTGGATATACAACGAACTGAGCTATGAAAAGTTTCATCCCGGTTATCAGCGGATATATCGTGTGCTTACCCTTTCGAAGCAAGGCGACAAAGTTGTAAAATCGGCAAGCAATTACCGCCCGCTGGCAAGTACTTTGGAAAAAGATTACCCGCAAATAGAATATGCAACCTATATCAGTTTCAGTTCCGAAGATTCCCCTCTCCAGATATCTGATGAGGATGAAAAAGTTGACGGGCGTGGGTGTTGGCTAAACGAAAGATTTTTTAACGTCTTCGAAGGTTTTAAATTCAGGGAAGGCACACCTGAATTCGCACTATCAAATCCTTCGGGAATTATTCTGAATGCAGCTATGGCCCGGAAACTTTTTGGTAATCAGCCGGCACTAGGGAAAACAGTAATCATCAACAAATATTTTAGAGAAGAATTCACAGTATCGGCTGTAGTTGAAATTCCAGATCAAAGTCATATTGATTTTGATTATGCCTATTCAGAAAAGAACAGCCGCATTGCTGCATTGTCGAATAGCTGGTCCGATAAAGCCCATGTTCACGTTTATTTTAAATTGAGAAAAGATGCCGTAATTGAAAATGAATTTCTTTCGCAAATCACGAACCATATCAGCCGTTATTCTAAGATTACTGATAAACTAATATTTCAGCCTATTGCTGATATTCACTTGTACTCTGATTATGAAACCCACCATTACGATAAAAATATTGGCAGTTATATTTACATATGGATCTTTTCAGGGCTTGCAATTTTGGTTGTTTTAATGGCGTCGTTAAACTTTTCGGTGCTATCGGTTGCACGTGTATCGGAACGACTTACTGAAATCGGCATGAAAAAAGTGAATGGGGCAAGCCGCTTCCAGATTGCCGGTCAGTTTTTAAGTGAATCTTTTCTACAAACTTTTGTTTCGCTGGTGTTGGCGATCATTCTGGTTTGGATCACTATCCCTTTTTTCAACAATCTCTCGGGGCAGCAGCTTCAGCTGACACTAACCTTCAAGCTGCTGTTCAATTTAGTTGTACTTACTTCATTTGTTGGCTTAACTGCAGGAATCTACCCGGCCTGGTACCTCTCGTCATTAACACCAGCCGGAATTATTAAAGACAAGATACCAACTGGTTCCGGTGCACGAATTCTAAAGCTGCTTCCGTTGTTTCAATTTGCTGTTGCCATCTTTTTTATTGTTGCTACTGCTGTTTTTATACGTCAAATGAATTACATCCAAAGGAAGGACCTGGGATTTGATGATAAAAATATAGTGGTTGTGCCTACCGGTTTATGGTATGGGAATAAAACCTTTAAGAAAGAACTGCTGAAACACCCCGGAGTTATAAGTGTATCCGCAAGCGTTTATGCTCCGGTTGATTTTGCATGGAAAATGAGTATCCCCTACACCCGCGGAGGAACAAACGACAGTTTACAGGCTTCGTTGTTCTGGGCCGATGAGAATTTTGCAGAAACCTATAACCTGGAGGTGGTTAAAGGGCGGTTTCTTCAAATGAGTTACGAAGATTACTGGGAGGAGTGGAAAAAAGACAGACCAAATGAAAAGGAGAAAAACAATCAGATCTCATTGCCGGTTGTAATTAATGAAATGGCTGAAAAACAGCTCAGTTTTGATGATCCTGTTGGAAAAAGACTGGGGAATTATGTAATTGTAGGTGTAGTAAAAGATTTTCATTTTCGTCCGTTGCAACATCCGATTGAACCGATGATTCTTACCAATGATCCTCAAAATATCATGTCGGTGAATATCCGGGTTGCCCCTGAAAACAGAGCGGAAACTTTAAAATTTATAGGCGATACCTATCGAAAGCACAGGGATGACCGTACTTTCTCGTATCAATTTTTCGATGATATGCTACAGGAGAAATACAAAGCAGAAAATTACCTCCGCAACCTTACATTTTTATTTGCCACATTGGCCATTCTTATTGCCATGTTGGGTATACTGGGAATGTCGGTATTTTCAATAACAAAACGAACCAAAGAAATTGGCATCCGTAAAGTAAATGGCGCCCGTGTATCAGAAATACTGACACTTCTCAATAAAGACTTTATATTATGGGTGGTAATTGCCTTCGTAATCGCTACACCTGTTGCATATTATACAATGAATAAATGGCTCGAAAACTTTGCTTACAAAACCAGTTTAAGCTGGTGGATTTTCGCATTGGCTGGTTTGCTTGCACTTGGTATTGCAGTACTTACAGTGAGCTGGCAAAGCTGGCGGGCGGCGACGAGGAATCCTGTGGAGGCATTGCGGTATGAATGATTTATTTTTTTTGCCATAATATGACACTTATAAGTGATGAACAACACTTTGAAATCTTATTACCGGAACTTCAGAAAACAAAAATTAATTTACGGCATTACCATTGGCGGTTTTGCAATGAGTCTGGCGGTTTTGATTCTGATTGTTTCATACATTATTGAGGAAAAAAGTGTAGACAGACACTTTCCAGATATTCAAAATATGTACCGCATTAAACAAGCGGATGGAAATGCCCAAATTCCACAGCGTATTTACAAGATTGTTTTAGATAGAGCTCCCGAAATTGAAAAAATGTGTCTTATAAACAAAAATCAGGTGCTTTATGAATATAATGGTGAGAAGAAAAGGGCACAAGCTGTTTGCACAAACAAAGAATTTTTTGAGGTCTTTTCAATAAATGTTATTTTGGGAAAAACAGAAAACCTGCTCGAATCAAAAACGGATGTAGTAATTACGGAAAGTTTTGCAAGGTTGGTTTTTGGTAACAGAAATCCAATAGGTGAATTGTTAAACTTTGAAGATAGAGAACAAAAAGAAGTAGTAGCCGTTATTGCTGATCCTCTTAAAACGAGCTCATTAAAATATGACATTCTTTTTAATCCGGAACAACAGCTTTTTCATTCAAAAAGGGGATACAATGACGAATCATATATAATGTTTGATGCCATATTTGTTTTGAACTCCACTATTTATCCCCTTGAAACTCAGGCGAAAATTACAGATATACTGAAGCCTTTTGAAGGATATGAAGAAACCCTGCTCCAAATACAACCTTTTAAGGAAGTATATTTCGAACTGAAAACGGGCCATGATGTATTTTCACATGCTAATCTGAATATGATAAAGCTGCTGGCGTTGATAGCATTAATTATTCTAGTTTTAGCTATATTTAATTACATCAATTTAACCACTGCCTTAAACAGTGAACGCTATAAAGAAATATGTATCCGTAAAACCACTGGTGCCCGGCGTAAAACCATTTTTTTTCAATTTCTGACGGAATCTTATCTCTCCTGTTTTGTTGCACTTTTAATTGGAATTGTGCTTGCAACATTCATTTCACCTCTTTTTAAAGATCTACTGGACCGGGAAATTAATGTTTCCGAGGCGTTACAAAATCCACAGATAGTACTTGCAATCAGTTTAATTTTTGTATTTGTAGGTGGGATAACCGGAATTATACCTGCATTGGCTGCTTCAAAATATAATGCAATTGATTTGTTGCAGCGAAAAGTTTTACTAAAAAATCCGCATGTAAGGGGTGTATTTAATACACTACAGCTTACTGTAACTTTAGCTCTCATCATTTCGCTGATAACTATTACCAAACAAATCAACTATGTAAAAACGAAAGATATCGGATTTGATAAGGAATATCTGCTGGAAGTTGGACTCGAAGGGAAAGCACATGGGAAAGCTGCTGTAATTAAGGAAAATTTATTACAACATACGGATATTGTTGATGTATCCGCAACTCATGGAAGACCATTTGGTATTTATTCTTCAGGTTCCGGCCCATGGAAAAATGATAGTGTGGAATATACAATTAATAATCTTGCACAGTTAAATACTGACACTTCATTCCTTTCCACATTTGGGGTAAAACTCAAGGCAGGCAGAAATTTTCGTTTAACCGATAATAATGTTTGTATTATTAATAATAAAACAGCTAAATATCTTCAAATAAATGAATTGGATGGCAAAACTATTTGGGGGTCTGAAGTCGTAGGTGTGGTCGAAGACTTTCATTTTGATAACATGTATAATGAGCTGGGATTTGTTCAACTAAAATATAATCCGGAAGAGGTGAGTCATTTGAACATCAGAATTAGTGGCAATGATATCCCCGCAACATTAAAGGTGATTAAAGAAACTTTAAAGGAAATTGAACCTGCGTTAAATGTTAAACCCCGGTTCTATGATGACTGGATTAATACCATGTATCATAAAGAAGAACGGCAGGCAAAAGCTATTGTTATTTATGCCTTCATAGCACTGCTGTTATCATGTTTGGGTTTATTGGGATTGGCAAGATTTTCCGCAATAAGGCGTACAAAAGAGATCGGAATCCGAAAAGTAAATGGAGCTAAAGTGAGGGAGATTCTGGCTATGCTGAATTCGGGTTTTATAAAGTGGGTTCTTATCGCTTTTGTCATTTCCTGTCCTGTTTCTTACTATGCTATGCATAAGTGGTTGGAAAGTTTTGCCTATAAAACGAATATTAATGCATGGATATTTATTTCAGCAGGCATTTTGGTAATGGGAGTAGCATTGCTGGTAGTGAGCTGGCAGAGCTGGCGTGCAGCAACGAGAAATCCTGTAGAGGCTTTGCGCTATGAATAAATGTCAAATTTTAAATATAATGATTACTCGGATTATTTTAGCAGAGAGGGAGAACATAGAGACAGGAAGAAAGAAAAAGAATGTCAGCGTCAGCTTTAAATCTGAATTGATTTCACCATTCCGTTAAACAGTATTGAACTTATTTTTAACCCTTTTAGCAATCGGAATTCATACTTAAAATATTATTTTAAGGTTGCATAATATTGAATTAAATTACAGGGAAAAGAAAGCCTTATAAAAAAATAGAAAAAATGAAAAAGATTACTTTACTACTCGTTTTCAGTTTAAACATATTTTTTGTTTCAGAAGCACAGAATAATTCAACCACTACGTTAAAATTCAACTCCAATGGAAAACTCAAAATCATTCAGTTTACCGACATTCATTTTAAAAGCAATTCTTATCGATCTGACAGTTCATTACAAATGATGAAGGCGGCTTTGGAAACAGAAAGACCTGATTTAGTTGTTTTAACTGGTGATGTGGTTTGTTCAGAAAATACAAGGAAAGCCTGGTTGACTTTAGTGAAACCATTCATCGATGCAAAAGTTCCGTGGGCAGTTACACTCGGTAATCATGATATTGAGTACGAATTATCCGGAGACGAAATCATAGAAGTTATTACCGGAATGCCTTACTGTGTTACTGAGAATGGACCGGAAGAAATCTCAGGCAGTGGAAATTACTTTTTGGAAGTTCGTGGGTCAAATTCCCCGAATACCAAAGCCATTCTTTATTTCCTTGACTCGCATTCCGGTTTAGAAGAAGAAAAGGGTTTGGGAAATTATGACTGGATAAAATCGGACCAGATACAGTGGTACCGCGAACAAAGCAAACAACTGACTCAAAAAAACAATGGCAATCCTTATCCGGCGCTGGCATTTTTTCATATTCCCCTGCCAGAATACAACGAAGTTTGGGGAAAAGAAACAACCGTTGGAAAAAAGGAAGAAGAAGTATGCTCGCCCGATATAAACTCCGGTATGTACAATGCTTTTCTAGAATCGGGAGATGTGATGGGAATGTTTGTTGGGCACGACCATGTCAATAATTATATCGGCTGCCTTCACAATATTTGTTTGGCCTATGGACAGGCAACCGGACGAGAAGCCTATGGCGACATCGGAAAAGGATACCGCGTTATCGAACTTGATGAAGGACAACGAAAGTTTGATACCTGGGTGCAGGTAAAATACAATGCCGACCGCGACAAAGATCTCTGGGAACCAACAAACAGTAATGAAAAGCAACATTTTGTTACTTTTCCCGATTCATTTAATGGAGAATAATCTTTTTTGATAAACTGACAAAAATTAATACACATTGTGTAAAAAGATTTTACACCCTCACTTTTCATAAATCCTTATTCGTCTGTTAATCTGAAGTTTGAAAAAAAGGCACCGGATTTGATAAAAGGAAAATAAAATCAGTTTCTTTTTTTTATTGTAAAATCCAAAGCTGTTTTTCGAAGCCTTTACAGATACCGGTTAAATTATGAAAAACCGGTTCAAAAACTTAATTCAAAATCAACCTGAGTTAGGATATTTGTACTGGCTGGTTTACTTGCTCAGGACATTGTGACGCTGATTTTTAGCTGGCAGATGTGGCGTGTAGCAACAAAGAAGCCGGTAAATATTCTTGCACTTGGAATTGCCCTGCTGACTGTAAGCTGGCAAAGTTGGAAGGCTGCAACAAGAAATCTGGTAGAAGCTTTAAGGCATGAATAAGAAACTCAAAAAATAATAAACTGCTATGTTCAAAAACTATTTATTATCCGCACTTCGGTTTTTGCAACGAAACAAGCTTTTTACCGGTATCAACCTTCTTGGACTGTCGCTCGCACTGGCTGCATCGTTTATTATTTTGTTGTTTGTCATAAACGAATTAAGCTACAACAGCGGGTTCAAGAATCGAAAACAGATTTATCGTATTTTAAATCATTATACCGACCAAAAAGTGCTTGATGATGAAAGTCCTTTTGTGTTAGCAGGTAGTATTAAAGACGAATTCCCACAGGTTAAGTATGTTGCCCCAACTAAAGTTATGAAGGAATTTAATTTAAAACTAGATGAAGAGTTTATTCCAATACGAAATGCAGTTGGTTCCAATTCTGAAATATTTAAAATTTTTGATATCACGCTGACAGGGCAACAGGAACGTATTCTCGATGAACCAAATTCGATTGTTCTTTCACATGAACTTGCACAAAAGTTTTTTCCTGACGAAGATCCCATCGGAAAGGAAATCATTGCTTTGGTGAAAGATAAAGAAGAAGCGTTTATTGTTAAGGGAGTTTACGACGATATTCCGGTGAACTCTACTTTGCAGGCCGACTGCTTTATCAATTCAAAATGGACTTTGGAGCAACTTAAAGAGAGATATAAAGATGAAAATGTTGAAACAAACTGGCGATCCAGCTTTTGGCAAATCTGGCTGCTACTGGAAAAAAATGCTGATGACACTTTATTTGATGAACAGTTTAGAGCAATGGAAAAGAGAGTGTATGGAGAAGAAGATAATAATGATTATTCTGTTCAGAATTTAACCGATGTGTATCTTGGTTCTCAGGAAATCAACAGCGGGCTGCCAAAAGGAAACAAAAAAAACATTCGCATTTTTTCAGCGATTGCTATACTCATAATCATTATTGCAACACTCAACTATATCATTCTTTCAACTGCCGTATCTACAGGCAGGGCAAAAGAAATCGGGATTCGGAAAACAAATGGCGCCAGTACCCAATCCATTCGAAAACAGTTATTAAACGAGTCAGTTTTACTGGCATTACTGGTTTTACCCTTTGCATTATTGCTGACCTGGTTGGGCAAGCCCTATGCTGAAGATTTATTTCAAGCCAAACTTTTAATCATTCAATCTAATGTCATCATCTATGCCGCGGTTTATTTAGCGCTAACTTTATTAATAGGGCTTGCATCGGGACTATACACCTCAGCATTTTTGTCAAAGTTAAATGTAAGCAGCATTTTTAATAATCCTTTACAATCAGGAAAACGTAAGACCAGGGTTCGTTTTGCGCTGATTGTGATTCAGTTGGTCATTTTTTGTTTTTTTGTTTCAAGTACCTTAATTATTCGTTCGCAATACAAATATGCTCTTGAAAAAGACCCTGGTTATCGTAATGATGATATTTTGTTTATCAATGTGGAAAAGATTTCACAAAATTTCTCAGCATTTAAAACCGGCATTGAAACTTTTCCGGATGTAATATCGGCCGGAGGAGCAGTGGGAGCTTTACCAATGAAGACCTTCATGCGCTATAATATTGAGCATTTTCAGGATAAATCTAGAAAAGTATTAATCGAACTTTTAGGAGTTGACTATGATTTTGTTGAAACCATGGGCATAAAAGTTCTTGAAGGAAGAAGTTTTTCGCGTGAGTTTGCCGGTGATGGAAATAACTCATACGTAATAAATGAAGCAGCGGTAAAAGCGCTTGGAATAACCGAACCTATTGGAAAACCAATAGACGATGGAACAATTATCGGGGTAGTGGAAGATTTCAATCTACATTCCATCCACAGCGATATTCCGCCCTTAATGTTAGTTGTGTCAGATGCGTACGTCCTGCAGTTGGCAATTCACTATAAATCGGGCACACTGGGAAATCTTCTGCCTTTAATTAAAACTGAATGGGAAAAAGTTGCTTCCGGCCAGCCCTTTAACTACAAAACCATCGATGAGTTCAAAAAAGAAATTTATTCCGAAGAAAAGAACCTGAGTGTAATTGTTTCAATATTTGCACTTTTCTCCCTGTTGATTGCTGCGTTTGGGTTATTTGGACTGACTCTTTTTATGGTGAAAACCCAAACTAAGGAAATTGGTATAAAAAGGGTTTTTGGGAGTTCAGAGAAAGGAATTGTGTTCTCTTTTTTAAGAAAGAATTTCATGATGGTAGTTGTTGCCACTATCCTTTCAATTCCACCCACAATTTTTTTGATGAAAATTTGGCTGTCCAATTTTGCCTATAAAACCATTATTGAATGGTGGGTATTTATTCTGACTTTTGTTGTTGCCTCAATAATAGTCTTGCTAACTGTAATTTATCATTCACACAGAGCTTCACAGATTAATCCCATTAAGGCATTCCGATATGAGTAAAAGATTAAACTGGAAAACCGAATAAAAATATTTTTTAATAGAATTAGTGTATAAAAATATAAACTAAAATTACTGGCTGCCATGTTTAAAAACTATCTTAAAACCACGCTACGATTCTTAAAACGGAACAAACTCTTTGTTGGAATCAATGTCTTAGGACTTTCATTAGCTTTAGCTGTATCATTCATCATTTTGCTTTATATCATAAACGAGGTTAGCTACAATAAAGGTTATGAAAACCGAAAGCAAGTTTACAGGGTTGTAAATAATTACCTCGAATTCAATAACACCATGGCGGGCACACCTTATGTTTTGGCTTCTGCATTGAAAGATGAATTTCCACAGGTGGAACATGCCGTCACCGCCAGATTTATGAGAGGATTTAGTCTGAAGCTGAACGAAGAATTTATCCCTGTAAATCAGACAGTCGCAACCGATTCTGAAATATTTGACATCTTCAGCCTTTCATTAACAGGGTCAAGAAGAGATATTCTCGGTGAATCCAACTCAATTGTATTGTCACAACAGCAGGCTGACAAGTTTTTTCCTGATCAGGACCCGATAGGAAAAGAAATCATCGGCCTTGCCAATGGAAAAGAATACCTGTTTGTTGTAAAAGGTGTCTTTGAGGATATTCCTGTTAATTCAACTTTAAGGGCCGATTGTTTTATTAACAGCCGATGGACGCTTGACCCCATCAACCAGTCCTTTGGGGTTACCAATGCTGATGTAAACTGGGACTTTGATTTCTGGACAACCTGGGTTATGTTGAAACCGGGTGTAATTCCTTCTTCACTGGACCAGCAATTCCGGGAACTGGAAACTAAAAATATGGGGGAAAAACCAACAAAAAAATATGCACTTCAAAACCTCTCAAAAGTTTACCTTCATTCTGCCGATATAATGAATTCAGGAATTCAGGGGAACGTTAAAAACATTCGTATATTTTCGGCTATTGCATTCCTTATAATTTTGGTAGCTGCATTTAATTACATTATACTTTCAACATCTGTGTCTTTAGGAAGAGCCAAAGAAATAGGCATACGTAAAGTTAATGGTGCAGGAATCGGTTCCGTTAAAAAACAACTGCTTGCCGAGTCGATTTTTCTGGCAATAAGTGTCTTGCCCATTGCGGTGTTGTTTGCTTTTTTAGGAAAACCTTATGCGGAAAAGCTGTTTCAAACAAAACTTCATATCATCGATTCCAACATCGTTATTTACATTTTAATGTTTCTTCTTCTGACAATTTTCATTGGATATGCCTCGGGACTGTATACTTCATCTTATATGTCCAGGCTCAATGTTATGGACATTATTAAAAACACTGCTGTTTCAGGCAGAAAGAAATCTGTGCTGCGATTTTCCCTCATTGTTTTACAACTGGTTATCTTTTGCTCGTTTATATCGGGGACTTTAATTATTCGTTCACAGTATAACTTTGCTTTAAAAAAAGATTTGGGATACCAGAATACAAACATACTGCTGTTTGAACTGGGCCGGGGGTATAACGAATACAGCGCATTTATAAATGAAGTAAATAAGTTGCCGAATGTAACTGCAGCTGGCGGTGCAATGCAGGGTCTTCCAATGCTTGGTTCAATGACAATGATGATCCCAAATTTCGAGGATCAGACACAGAAGATAAAAGTTGAAGGTATGGCTGTTGATTACAATTTTATTGAGGCCATGGGATTGAATGTAGTTGCCGGAAGAAGTTTCTCTGAAGAATTTGGAAGTGACCTGAATAATGCTGTAATACTTAATGAAACTGCCGTGAAGGATCTGGGAATCGATGACCCGATTGGTAAGCAAGTGGCTGGAAAAACGATAACCGGAATTGTTAAGGATTTTAATCTTCATTCCATTCACAGTGATATTCCGCCAATCATGATTGACATGTCAGATAAATACATTCATCAAGTTGCAATAAACTATGTACCCGGAACTTTAAATTCCCTGTTGCCAATGCTTGAATCAAAATGGAAAGAAATGGCTCCTGACCGCCCATTCAGGTACCATACAGTTGAAGATCTGATTGAAAGTTTATATTCTTCTGAAAAGAACCTGAGTATTATAATTACCATCTCTGCAATCTTATCGCTTTTGATTGCAGCTTTTGGATTATTTGGACTTACTCTTTTTGTTACACAAACACGTACCAAAGAAATTGGAATCAAAAAAGTATTTGGCAGTGGAGAAAAAACAATTATAATCTCTTTTATAAAGGAGAACCTGATAATGGTGGTTGTCGCTTCAATCCTTTCTATTCCACTGACGTTTTATTTTTTGAACAACTGGTTGAGTAATTTTTCGTATAGGGTAAATATCAATTTCTGGTTTTTTGCAATCGCTTTTGCACTTGCATCTATTGTAGTATTATTTACTGTCTTTTTTCACTCTTATAAAGCTTCGCGGATCAATCCGGTTGAAGCAATGCGATACGAATAAATAAATTTATTAATTATGATACAACTAAAAAACATCGACAAGTATTACGATTCCCGGTTTCAACGGACCTTTGTTCTTAAGGGAATAGACCTTGAAGTTAGTCAGGGTGAGTTTATTACAATTATGGGGCCCAGTGGCGCCGGCAAATCAACATTGCTAAACATCATCGGGCTGCTCGATGAACCCAGTGCAGGTGAGTACACCTTTTTCGATGTCCCTGCGCATAAAATAAAAGAAAAGCAGCGGGTTCAGTATCATCGCAGCCACATTGGGTTCATATTTCAGGCATTTCACCTGATTGATGAACTGAATGTATATGAAAACATTGAAACACCTTTAATCTACCGGGGCATAAAGTCAAGTGAACGTAAGGCAATTGTTGCCGATCTGCTCGACCGGTTCAACATAGTTGCCAAAAAGGATTTGTTTCCCGGCCAGCTTTCCGGCGGGCAGCAGCAACTGGTGGCCATTGCACGCGCCATAGCCGGAAAACCAAAACTGCTTCTGGCCGATGAGCCAACAGGAAACCTGCATTCCGAACAGAGTGAAATAATAATGAAACTGCTCAAAAAGTTAAACGAAGAAGGAATGACCATTATCCAGGTGACCCACTCAAAAGAAAATGCAACCTACGGTAAACGCATCATAAACCTGGTTGACGGAATGGTGGAAAAACCTGAGGCTGTTTCATTTGGTTAATTTTGTTTAACTTGTGTCGGAAATAAATCCCGGTCAGCACGTCGTGGTGTGGTGAATTGATAACAACCCTGGACTATGGTGCTTAAATTCGTAATAAGAAACCTGCGTAAAAGGCTCCTGCTTAATTTTATTAAAGTTCTTGGTCTGGCCCTGGGGCTTAGTGGTGTGCTCTTTATTATTCTGTTTCTTAAAAACGAACTTTCGTACGATAATTTCCACCCCGATGCTGACCGTATTTACCGGCTTACAGTTACCAATCCTGCATTTTTGGAAAACAGCCATTTTGCCCGCATTCCCAATTCGGAACAGGTATCTCAGTTAAAGGAATATTTTCCTGAAATTGAAAATTATGTGCGCCTCGCTCCCATAAGGGAAGGTGTACTGTTGCACAACCAAAAATATTATACTACCAACCAGGTTTTCGAATGCGACAGTACATTTTTTGATCTGTTCAATACCGAACTGTTAACAGGCGATAAGAAAACGGTACTGAATGCGCCAGCCTCAATGGTTGTTTCCCGGTCGTTTGCAAAAAGAGTTTTTGGAACAGCCGACCCAATAGGGAAAATCATTTCCGTTCCGGCCGGTCAGTTTTACGGTGAACAATCGGATTTCACTGTTAAAGGGGTAATGAAAGATTTTCCTTCCAACAGTCATTTTCACCCTGATGCAATTGCCTCTCCCGTTGATGGGCAAATCGACTGGTGGGCCTATGTTTATCTGTTGCTGGCTGAACATGCTTCTCCGGAAAATATTGCAGCAAAATATCCTGAATTTATAAAACAGACCGGCAATCAGCCGGAAGGACCGCCTGAATCTGCAGCCTTTCTTCAGAAACTTACCGACATCCATTTGCATTCCGATAAACTTCGGGAAATAGAGCCCAATGGCAATATCACAAATCTTTATGTGCTTCTTGTTGCTGCCCTGATTTTGTTGCTTATCTCCATGAGCAACTACGCCGGATTGAATCTGGGTATGGCTGGTTTCTATTCCAAATTCATAGCAATGAACAGGGTTATTGGTGCACGAAAATTTATAAATTTCAGGTATTTCGCCTTCGAAAGTCTGATTATTCTTGCTGCTGCTGTTATATTAACAGCGGTATTGGCTGTTCCTGTAAATTCACTAATTCTGAACAATTTTAACATCAGCCTTTTTTTCGGAAATGCACAAGTGATAATCGTTACGCTTTTGTTGTTTATTTTATTGGGCTTTGTAGCCGGGTTGCAGCCTTACTTTAAGCAGCAGCTTAATAAACTGAGGCCGGCACCGGGTTACAGTTCCTTTAAAATGAAAAGCATTTTCGTGAGCAAGGGAATAATTGTTGCCCAATTTACTTTAGCCATTGTGCTTATCGTTTCGGTTCTGATTATTACAAGGCAAACTAATTATGCCCTTTCCGGTTCTATGGGATCGGGCAGAGATAACCTCATCTGCTTTGAATCAGTGCATGCCAATGTGCAGCAAAAATTTGAATTGTTTAAGGCTGAACTTATGAAATACCATACTATTGAATCGGTATCTGCCATGCTGGAACCTCCCGGTGGAGAAGCCAACGATATGTTTCCTTTTGAAATGGAAGGACGTGTTCAACAGGAAGACCTGCAAGCCGATCGCATCGGAGTGTTTCCCTGTGACTTCTCGTTTGCCGGAATTTTTGACCTTCAATTTCTTGGAGGCACTAACTTCTCTCAGAAAAATGTTGATGCTGAAGGTTCAGGTGAATATATTATAAACGAAGCGGCAATGCATTTTCTAGGTTATACCGATCCTGAAAAGATTGTTGGAAAAGTTTTCAAATTAAACTTTACCTCCCCGGGAATTGATATTCCTAATGGAAAAATAATTGGTGTAGTAAAGGATTTCCACCTTTCAAGTATGAAGAAAAAAGTTAATCCACTTGTGATGTTTAAACGCGATAAGTTATGGCTTATCAATTTTGTGGTAGCCTATAAGCCGGACATGCGAAAAGAAGCCCTAAACAACCTGGAACAGGTGTGGAATGAATTGTTCCCTGCTTATCCGTTTATCTATAAACCCATCAATTCAATGTATCAGGGCGTTTATCGTACAGAAATTCTTCAGGCGCGGCTGTTGACTGTTTTTACTTTCATATCGCTGTTCATCTGTAGCATGGGCATACTGGGATTATCCCTTTTAACAACGCAACAGCGCATCAAGGAAATAGGCATCCGTAAAGTCAACGGAGCAGGCCCGGCAGAGGTGCTGGCGCTGCTGAACCGTGATTTTTTAAAATGGGTGATTGTTGCCTTTATGCTGGCATGCCCCATTGCCTGGTATGCCATGTCCCGCTGGCTTGAAGGCTTTGCATATAAAACCACAATGAGCTGGTGGTTATTTGCCCTGGCCGGACTGTTGGCAGTGGGAATTGCATTGCTCACTGTGAGCGGACAAAGCTGGAAGGCGGCTGCAAAAAATCCGATTGAGGCGTTGAGGTACGAATGAAAAGAGATTAATCACTAATAAAAAGTCAAAATGCCATTGCTTGAATCCAAAATAAAAGCTTTAATCTTTTCAGTATTGGAACTAAGCAGGTTTTTGATATCATTTGTAGAGCAATTGCCTCTGCGAATCCAGATTACTTTTGGCGGGAAACCAAAAAAAGCAACGAGATTGTTAAAATCATTGTCTTTGGTTACTATGGTAAATCCTTCTTTTTTGGCAAATTCCTAAACAATTGAATCATTCGCTATATCAAGGTTGAGATCTTGCAAATGTTTTAACTCCATAAATAGTTCTGCAAAGAAGCCTGCTAGTTTAGGAGAAAGATTTTGGTCGAACAAGAGTTTCATCAGGCGCAAAGTTCAATTTTTTCTTTATTTGCAGCATAGCTCAAACAGGCAAGTATGTCTTCTTTTTCCAAATAGGGGAAATCTTCAAGAATTTCTTCAAAACTCATTCCGGAAGCAAGATAGCTTAATACATCAGATACGGTTATCCGCATTCCCCTTACACAGGGTTTACCGCTTCTTTTCCCAGGTTCCAATGTTATTCTTTCATTTAGTAACACAACAGTTATTTTTTATTCAAAAATACAAAAAAAACATGAGTAATTTTTCATATCACTACCCACTGTCTGTTATCACATAAACAAATGACTCGGAAACTTTGCCTGCAAAAAAGAACTAAGCTGGTGGATGTTTGCCCTGGCCGGACTGTTGGCAGTGGGAATTGCATTGCTCACTGTGAGCGGACAAAGCTGGAAGGCGGCTGCCACAAATCCGGTGGATAGTTTGAGGCATGAGTAGTTGATTATCAGATCATGTATTCGGAAAAGGCTTAAAGAAGGCAAATAAGCATCTAATTCGTGAATTATATTTTTTTCACCTTCTTGTCCGCATCCCGTTTTTTCCAGCTGATAACAACAATAAGCTGGAATAAGATAAATGGCAGTGTGAGCAGCAAAAGGTTTTCCCAGCCAACGGCAAATATAAACCAACCGGCAGAAAGTGAAGCAATGGCCTGGGTACCAAATATTACAAAATCGTTTACTGCCTGCACTTTAAACCGTTCGCTGGGTTTATAGGTGAACGGGAGTAAAGTTGTTGCCCCGATAAACAGAAAGTTCCAGCCAACACCCAAAAGGATAAGTGAAATCCAGTAATTTCCAAATTGTTTTCCTGCAAATGCAATAGCAATGCAAAACAGATAAGCAACTAAACCAAGGATCATCATTTTAGATACTCCCAGTTTTTTAATAATCCAGGCCGTAACAAGTGACGGCAAAAACATGGCAACAATATGGCTTTGAATTACCCATTTTGTATGGCCTAATGAATGGCCGTCCATGATATGCATACTGACAGGGGTGGCGGTCATAATAAAGCTCATCACCGCATATCCAATTGTTGCGCTCAGCAATGCTACCCAAAACAATCGTTGTGAAAGTATCTTTTTTAGCGGACGCTGATGATCGCCTTCCGTATTATCCCTTGCTTCAGGATTTTTGAACCAAAACAAAAACGTCAGTCCAATAATAAAAAGAACAGCCAGCAAAACAAACGACCCTGCAAACTCCATATTCAGGATATCTTTTCCCAGCATTGCAATTTCCGGTCCTACGAAAGCCGCTGCAATACCTCCCACCAAAACCATTGACGCCGCTTTGGGTATCAATGCCTCAGATACGCTTTCCATTGCTGCAAACCTGAACTGCATTACACACGAGTACATTGCGCCCAGCAAAAAAGTGCTCAGACAAAAAAGATAAAAATGGGAAATGGTGATTGCATATGCTGCAAGCAATGCTACAAAAATCGAAAAAATGCCAATCACAAAAAACGATCTTCGCCGGCCAATGGTATTCATCAGCAGCGTTACCGGTGGAATGGTAACAGCCGTTCCTACAACAATACTGGCTACCGGCAATGTAGCCAGGTTCTCAAGTGGCGCCAGTTTCGTTCCCACCAATCCGCCAACAAAAACCACAAGTGAACTTACCGAAAGTAAAAGCGCTTGTGAAATGGTGAGTATCCACACATTACGGGGAAGGCTGTTCATTCTGTTAATCAGGTTTCAAAAGAATATGTCATCATATCCATAAGTAAACAACAGTAGAACGATATAATGCACAGAATGTTCGCTGCTTTGCTTTTACCAATAAAAGGTTCAGCTTATTTCTTTTATGCCTTTGTTTATTCTTAAAACCGTTTCTTCTTTCCCCAGGATTTCACAAATAACAAAAAGATCGGGCCCCATATTCCCACCCACCAGGCAAAGCCGCAAGGGATTCATGATGGCGCCGAAATTCCATCCTTTTTCATTCATGAATGCCGAAAAACTTTCTTTTATGGAGCCGGCTGTCCAATCTTCCACTCCGACAAAAAGTGCATTTATTTCTGTAAGCTGCTCCGGCGTTTCCGGCTTCCACCGCTTTTTAACTGTTTGTGCATCATACGCAGACGGTGCTGTAAAAAAGAAACTTCCCTGCTCCCAAAGGTCGGAAACAAACTCACATCGTTCCTTTATCTCGGAAACCACTTTTTCAATCTTTTCGTCTTTGGCATCGATGCCCTTTTCCTTCAAAACAGGTTTAAAAAGTTCAGCCAACTCACTTACCGGCTTTTGCTGGAAATAATGTTTGTTGAACCACTTTGCCTTTTCAGGGTCAAAACGTGAACCTGATTTAACCACTCGCTCCAGGCTGAAAGTTTCAGCAAGTTCTTCAAGTGAAAAGAATTCCTGCTCGGTACCGGGATTCCAGCCCAGTAAAGCCAGCAGGTTAATAAAAGCTTCCGGGAAATAACCGTCTTCACGATAACCGCGGAAGGTTTCTCCTGTTGAAGGGTCTTTCCATTCCAGCGGAAATACCGGAAATCCCATCTTGTCACCATCACGCTTGCTGAGCTTGCCTTTTCCTGTTGGTTTTAATATAAGCGGAAGGTGCGCAAACTTAGGCTTTGTATCTTCCCAGCCCAATGCACGGTAAAGTAATACATGCAGGGGTAACGACGGCAGCCATTCCTCGCCGCGAATTACATGCGTTATCTCCATTAAATGGTCGTCCACTACATTTGCAAGATGGTAAGTAGGCATGCCGTCCGATTTGAACAGCACCTTGTCATCAAGGCTTTTGGTGGTATTAAAGGTTACACTTCCGCGGATGATATCGTTTTCAGTGACATCAGTGTCCTCAGGCATTTTAAATCGGATAACGTACGACTCGCCACTGTCCATTTTCTGCTGAACCTCTTCTGCGGATAACTTTAAAGAATTATTCAGGTTTTCCCGGGTCCCAATTCCATAGGAGAAGGTTTCTCCTTTCCCTTCAGCATCTTTGCGCAGCTGTTCAATTTCATCAGGAGTGTCAAAGGCAATGTATGCCCAACCCGATTTCACCAGCTGGTCGGCATAATTCCGGTACAAATGCTTACGCTCGCTCTGGCGGTAAGGACCGTATTTGCCACCTTTTGCAGGGTCTTCAACCGTTTCTAATCCGCACCAGTTCAGGCTTTCTGCAATGTATTCCCCGGCTCCCGGAACAAACCGGTTCTGGTCGGTATCCTCTATCCTGAGGATGAAATCACCCCCGTGTTTTTTTGCAAAAAGGTAATTAAACAGTGCTGTGCGTACACCTCCCATGTGAAGCGGACCGGTAGGACTCGGGGCAAAACGTACCCTTACTTTAGGATTATTCATTGACTTGTCGTTCTAAATTTGCTGCAAATATAGGGGAAATAAAAAATACAGGGCGCAAGTAACGGTTAGTTTCAAATGCCTCAGGTAAAATGTTACAATATGTTGATGCCGGTTATGTTCCTACGGAACATTTTTGAAGGGGGCGGTTTATTCCCGGGCTGAAAGCCCAATTTATTTCAGCCCGGTGGCATCGCACCGGGAGTTAAAGTATAAATCACCGGAAAGCGCCCTGAAAGGGCAATTTAAAAATGGTAATAATGCTCTTTATTGATAAGCTGCTCTTTCAGGGCGATAACATGTTCATGTTACGATTGTCCCAAGGCGGTGCCATTGGGCTGAAGTACTTTGTCCTTTCAGGACGCTTTTATCCAGTAATAAAAAAGTTATAAAATTCTCAAATTGTTATTATTTCAGAGAAGAATAAAAATTATAAATTTTCAAAATAGTGATTATTACGAATCAATTGAACTTCATTAAACAAAATACAACTCTTCTTCTGATATCATTTCTCCATTGGGATCATATTGTTCCCTTAAATCTTCAAAATAAAGTTCCAGGGCATCTTTAATATTATCCTTTAATTCTTTCATTGTTTTTCCCTGGGTAAAAACCGCAGGAAATTCCTTCAGTTGACCAACAAGATATCCTGATTCCCCTTTTTTTATTACAATTGTAAGTCTCATGTTCACAATCTTTTTTACAAAAAAAATCAATTCAAAATTAATAATCCGGATTAAAAAGAATACTATTATACCTTTTGTAAATTCGTTACCTTTGCGGCCGTAAAAATTTTGATAGGCAATGCAACAAAGGGATATTGAAATAATGGCGCCTGTAGGTTCTTATGAATCATTGATGGCTGCCATACAGGGTGGAGCAGGATCGGTTTACTTTGGCGTAGAGCATCTGAATATGCGTTCGCGTTCAGCAAATAACTTTTCGCTCGATGATTTGAGGAAAATTGTTGAGATTGCTTCGGCAAAAGGGGTTAAGACCTACCTTACCATGAACGTAGAAATTTTTGATACCGAAGCCGAACAAATGCATGCCGTTCTTGATACTGCAAAGGAAGCAGGTGTATCAGCCGTAATTGCTGCCGATATTTCGGTTATTATGTATGCCCGTTCAATAGGGTTGGAGGTGCATATTTCAACACAGGTGAACATAACCAATTTTGAAGCCGTAAAATTTTATGCACAGTTTGCCGATGTGGTGGTGCTGGCCCGCGAGATGAACCTGGGACGGGTGTGGGAAATCAGCAACCAGATAAAGGAGCAGCAGGTGAAAGGCCCGTCAGGCGAACTTGTGCGGCTCGAAATGTTTGTCCACGGAGCGTTGTGCATGGCCATCAGCGGTAAGTGTTACCTCAGCCTGCACGAAATGAACTCATCTGCCAACAGGGGATCCTGCCTGCAAACCTGCAGGCGTGCATACACTGTTACCGACAAGGAAACCGGCGCCGAACTCGAAGTTGACAACGAATACATCATGTCGCCCAAAGATCTGAAGACCATTCATTTTTTAAATAAAATTCTTGATGCCGGCGTTTCGGTGCTTAAAATTGAAGGACGTGCCCGATCGGCCGATTATGTGAAAACCACTGTGCAATGCTATCATGAAGCTGTAGAGGCATACCTCAACGATACATTCACTGAAGAAAAAATTGTTGAGTGGGATCATCGGCTTTCAACAGTATTTAACCGGGGCTTCTGGGATGGATATTACCTGGGGCAGCGACTGGGAGAGTGGAGCGCCAACTACGGATCGCGCGCCACTAAGCGTAAAATTTATATTGGAAAATGCACCAATTATTTCACCAACATTAAGGTGGCAGAGTTCAAGCTTGAAACACAAAATCTGAAAACCGGCGATGAAGTTATAATTACCGGCCCTACAACCGGAGTGCATCAAACTGTTGTCAGTGAAATAAGGGTGGAAATGGAAACTGTTAAGGAAGGACTTAAGGGACAATATATTTCGGTTCCGGTGGAGGTGAAGCTGAGGCGGTCCGACAAACTGTTTAAGGTGGTGAATGCCGATGAGGTGAAGCAGCGAAGATAAATTTTTGCCGTTAAGATTGGTTTTTGGTCGGAGAAAATAATATCTTCATGCCACCAACATAAGATCAAATCATGAAACGCAACCTAACACTGCTTTTTCTTTTGTTTATTCTTTTTGAAACAGGGACTGCACAGGTCATGAGGTACCGTCTAAGTGCCAATTATGGCATGTTTATAAATGAGGTAGGGAAGAAAGAAATAACACCTCCCATAGTTCACTCACATCCGGGAAGCCAAAAATTTACACCATCATTTGAGCCGGGTGGTGAACTTGAAATTATAGCGCCTTTTTCCCGTACCTTTGAAATGGGAATTCAGTTTGGATACGATAATTATGCCGGTTATACGCCTACTGCTCCATTGTACAACTTTTTTCTGTCGCAGTACAATCCAATGCCCATCACAAACAGGTATCCCGATGAGGCGCTTATTTACGATACCCAAATCCTGAAAGTACTGGGAACGGCCAGGTGGTATTTCTATTCCTTCAACAAAGACCTGAATTTCTTTATGAAGTATTTTGGGGGAGTGGCTTTCACCGGAACCGACTTTACTTTTAATAATCCCAATCACAGGGTGAGCTATAAAGTGGGCGTATTGTATTCCCGCGGAACTGAAAACAGTGAATTTCCCAAAAAATCCGGAATGACGGGGGGCGCCGGTCTGGGGGCTACATACCGCTTGTCCGATAAGTTTGATATTTATATCGATGCTACAACTTCATTTATCAATTCCGATATTGTGGATGGTGTACCAAATTACAACTACGTCACCGAAGATGGTTTGAACAGGATGGAACCAACCGGTGCTATTGCTGCAACTATACAGGCATCCATTGGATTAATTTACTCCGCTATTCCCGACAGGCGAATAAACCGTAGCAATGTAACCCGCTCGAACAGTATGAACCGGAACAACTTTCTTAAGCGAAAATCTATAAATTCATTTAATAAAAAAAGAAAAAGAAGGTAAGCAGGCAGGTTTCATTCAGATTGTTTTTTTCCGCTGCCTGATAAAACAGGCGTTTCACCATTTCTGGCATCCAGCTTTTGCTTTATTGTAAGATAAATGATGTGGTTTCAATTAATAAATAAGTGCCTGGAATTTCATATTAGGAGTGATTGGTAATTAAACCTTGTTTTCCTGTATGAATATTCGTAATTGAAAACCGTGGCTCCTGAATGGACTACTTTCCGGTAAATTGAGGTTCGTTTCCCGATGTCAACTCCAGTTCATCGACTAACCTTCGCCTAATTAAACTCAATGTAAATTCAATTATAAATGGCCATGGTATGGTGTATTCAGGTTTAGTTTCAGGGGATGAATTTATTTGGAGAAACTGTTAACAGGATAAAATTTCTGCATGTTTAATAGCTGAAGGTTATTCTTTATCTGCAACAAGCTTGTTTTTACAAGGATATAGGGCATAAAAAAACCGCTGCGAAATAACTTTTCACAACGGTTTTCATGCAACTAAAAGTCGCACAGCGGGGGCTGTTGTTTTTTCATAAACCGGTTAGTCCAGCCGGGCGAATACTTTTTCAAGCAAGTCTCTGGTTGCAATAATTCCTTCTTTCTCCGGAAGTTTACTTCCTTCGTACTCAATGCCAACCCATCCTTTATATCCTGAATCTTTAACAATTTTCATCAGTTGGTAATAATTGGAATGGATTTCCTCTCCCTGTTGATTGAATTCGTGCGATTTTGCGCTTACCCCTTCGGCGTAAGGCATCAGCAGTTTCACGCCTTCGTAGCGGTCAAATTCTTCGCCTGTTTGGCGGTTGATGATAAAATTGCCAAAATCGGGCAAGGTTCCAACACGTTTGTGATCGGTTAATTCCATTACCCCGGCAAGCCATTCTCCGTGGCTCGACCAGCCGCCGTGATTTTCAACAAGGATGTTTATTTTTTGCTTATCACCATATTCACAAAGCATCCTGAGGCCATCGGCAGCAAGCTTTTGCTGCTCCTCAAAACTTCCCTGGCTCGCGGCATTTACTCTGATGGAGTGGCATCCCAGGAATTTTGCTGCATCTACCCATTTTTTGTGATTTTCAACCGTTTGCAGGCGTTCTTCCTTCTTCGGGTGCCCTACCATGCCTTCTCCGTCGCACATGATAAGAACACTTTCTACGCCTTCATTCTTGCATATTTTTTTAAGTTCAGCCAGATATCGTTCATCTTTGGCTTTGTCTTTAAAAAACTGGTTAACATATTCAACCCCGGTAATTCCAAGTTCCCTGGAAACACGTGGAAAATCGAGATTTGTCATTTCATTGGCAAACAATGTCTTGTGCAGCGACCATTCGGCAAGTGAAATCTTAAACGGGGAATTCTTTGCAGCAATTCCTGCCAAAGCAGGAGAAACAAGCATGGAGCCTGCAGCTGCAGCAACAGTGGTTCGTAGGAAATTCCTACGGGTAGTATTTTTCATTATTGTTGATTTAAATTTAAAAGTAAAATTAAGGAATTAAATTTTAAAGAATATCCTTTTCCGGTACAAATAAAGGCACAATAACCATTCAAGCGTTAAAACGGTAAGTGAAGTGAACAGGTTCATCCAAAATTCAGGGGCATTCATCCAGTTTAGAATTCCTTTAGTGAATATTGCTGTAGTGCTGTTAAGCCATTGTGAACCCACTGTTTGCGAAAACAAATAAATGAAGATTGGATTAATGCCTATTACTATAAACGGAAAAATCCAGCGGTTTACTTTTTTTACATCAATGAACCAGTAGCAAAAAGCCAGGACCAGCAGTGACCAGCCCCCGGAAGCCAAAACGAACGATGAGGTGGCAATTCGTTTAATGATAGGAGTCACAGAAGTGAAGTGCAGCAAATATCCGGCAATAAGAATCATCAATCCTGCTGATGCGAGGTATTTTATCTTTGACCGTGCGGTTTTGTTTGAAAGCAGCAGCTGTCCTGCCAATACTCCCCAGATGGTGTGAGCCGCTGTTGGTATGAAGTTAATGGCCACCCAGCCGCCACCGGGGTTGATTTTACCCATAAGCACCAAGTCCATCCAGGTGCCAAAATTCTGGTCCTTTGTAAAGGGTTGGTCAAAACCTTCCAGCGGGAAAAACCTGTAAGCCATTTCGGTAACCAGCAAAAGGGCCAGGGAGGCAACTATTTGTATCCCCGGTTTGTATTTCATCAGAAACCAGGCAATGAGTATGGTTACCGAAAGTTGGGTGAGTACATTCCACAGTTCCCAGACAAGTTGCCTTTTGTATACGCAGTGCAGGCCCACTCCAAAGAGTAGCAGCAAAAAGCTTCTTCTTAAAATATGCATGGTGATTTTTTTCTTCGGCTCACCACGGCTTTTTCTTTTTGCATAAGAAAGGGGCATGGCCACACCAACAATGAACATGAAGAAGGGCTGAACCAAATCCCAGAACCGAAGGCCGGCCCACGGATGATGGTGAAACTGACGGAACACCTGTTCCAGAAAAGTTCCGGCAACAGGATCATCCATCAATACATGCCAAAGTGCAGTGCTTTCTGCAACAAGCAGGAGCATTGTAGCTCCGCGAAAGAAATCGAGCGACAGTAATCGCTGGTCTGGAAGTTTAGTCTTTTTAGGCTCCGGTTGATTCATAGTTTTATTTCATCCTGAATCAATTGCAGTCGCAGATTCAGGGTTTATTTTTATAAGGTTGATATTACTGGCTTTTACACGTATTTAAATCTTTTGATGTTCTTTTTGGGAGTCTTTTCAAATTCTTCATCCACAAGTTCAATGGCGCTGATTTGCTCGTATTTTGGCAGCTCAGCATTCACTTTTCTGCGGTTTTCCTCCATTATCTCCATTGTTTTATCCTCACTGACATGATTTGCCTGCATGGCTTCGAAATCGGGATAAACTTTAGCAATAAGTTTTCCGCCACGTTCTGTAACCACACATTCAGCAACATAATTCATGTTTGAAATTCGTGCTTCAATTTCTTCGGGGTAGATGTTCTGCCCGGAGGGACCCAGTATCATGTTTTTTGACCGGCCTTTAATGTATACGAAATTGTTTTTGTCGATAATCCCAAGATCTCCTGTTCTCAGCCATCCATCAGCAGTGAAAGCTTCTTTGGTTGCCTGCTCATTTTCGTAATAGCCGGTCATTACATTTTCACCTCTTACCTGTATTTCACCGACAGCATTGAATGGGTCTTCTGAATCGATGCGTATCTCCATCCGGTCGACCAGCCGTCCGGCGGAACCGGGAACCGTTTTGTCCCAAGCTTCATAACTTATCAACGGCCCGCATTCAGTCATGCCGTAACCGATTGAAAATTTAAAATTTATTTTTCGTAAAAAACTTTCCACATCGGCACTCAACGGTGCACCTCCGATTACAATCTCAAAGAACCTTCCTCCAAACGTTTCAGTAAGCTTGTCTTTAACTTTTTTCAAAATCTTATTTCTGACACCCGGAGTTTTAAGCAGCAACTTTACTACAGGCTTTTCAAGAGTGGGTAGAATTCTTTTTTTGTAGATTTTTTCAATAACCAGCGGAACAGAGAGAATAAGATGTGGTTTTACTTCCCCAAAAACTTTTGTAATAACTGCCGGAGATGGTATTTTGCTTAAAAAAGTGATGTGGCAACCCAATGTTACGGGAAAAAGAAACTCGAACAATAAACCGTATACATGTGCCATAGGAAGGAAAGATACTATTTTATGCCCCGGTTGCAGCGGCATATGTTCCTGTGCATAAATAATGTTTGATGCCAGGCTGCGTTCCGGAATCATTACTCCTTTTGTAAATCCTGAAGTCCCTGAAGTGTAGGAGATGATGCAGGTTTCTTCCCTTTTCCATTCTTCAAACTGGAACCCTTCTCTTTTCAGCTTATTTTTTTTGTAGTACGCAAAGGCATCGTTCAGCTTAAACTCCAGGTTTTTATCCCTGGCGTCATGAATTGTTAAATCTTCAAGGGCCAAAACGGCTATAAGTTTTGCTGCGTTTTTAAAATGCACCTTCTCAAGCAGTGATTTTGCTCCAAACAATATTTTTGCTTCCGAATGATTTAATATGTGATTTGTGTTGCTTTCATTAAAATCGGGCAAAATTGGCACAATCGTTATCCCTGCAGAAACAGCCGAAAGGAAAACAGCCCCCCAATGCGCTGAATTTCTGCCCAGCAAGGCAATCTTATCTCCCCGTTGCAAGCCGGAGAGCTGATAAAATAAATGCAGCGACTTTATCACCGTAGCGATTTCACTGTATTTGAAATCTTTGCCTTCGTAATCGGAAAAGGCCGGGTTGTCCCAATTTTTTTGAAAAGCGTGGGTATACAGTTGTGCCAGTGTACGTTTTGCCATTGTTATTTTGATTTTATAGTTCAAATGTAGGAAAAATAGAATTTACAGGCGCTTATTTCAATGCGTTATTAATCATTTTCATTTCGCGTTGCTCATTTCAAATGTTGAAAGACTTATGATCGTTAACATATTTTAACTATTATAATAATGTGTTTATATTCAAGTATTTAAGATTAAAGTTAATTTAATTGTTTAAAAATATAATTAATAAGTTGAACAAATAGAGTGTGTTTTTTCTTATAGTGTAGAGTTCGAAAAATTAGCAAATTGATATTAAGGAAACAATTAAAAAATGAAGACAATGAAAACAACAATTATTTTATTAGCAGTGATGCTTGCTTCAAGTGTAGCTTATGCATCTGGGAACCTCAGACTTAGCGTGAAGGCGGCAGAAAAGGAAAGTGCCGTTGTGGAAATCGCCAACGAAAAACTTGGTGAAGTTGAAATTGATGTATTAAATGAGTTTGGAGAAGTGATTTTTTCCAAGAAACTAGTTTCACCAGTGACTAATTATCAAAGGAAGTACGATTTTACAGAATTGGAAGATGGAAATTACATGCTTAGGGTGCAATCAGAAAAAGAAATGAATGAAACAAGTTTTGAAATGTTCAGGGGTACGGTTACAATTACAGATGAGAGAAAAGAAATTGAGCCTCAGATTAAAAAGGTTGGCAATATCTGGAAACTGACTTATTTGAACTTTCCGCTTGAAAATATGAACCTTTATGTATATGAAGGAAGCAGGTTGTTGCACCAGGAGGAAATAGCACCTGAGTTTGCTGTTCATAAAGGACTTGATCTTTCTGGACTTCTTCCGGGTGATTACAATATAGTTTTTACCAATGATTACAACGTTTATGAGTACAATGTAGAGGTGAGGTAACGGTTTATTTAATTGATGTACTTAAGTAGCCGGTCCTTTGCAGGGCCGGCTATTGTATTTTAATCATTTAATTCCTCTTCCGATTTATTATTTTGACCAATCAATTGGTATCTTTGCATCCGGATAATATGAATCTGAACTATACATATCAACCCGATAGCATCAAGGAATTGAATCCTTTGAAGAGTTTGAGCACCGTGCCTGGCACCCAGGAGTTGAAGCTCGAACGACAGGCGATGCCTTCCTTGCAACAAATTCCGGTCAGGCAAATGGAAGCCCGGAATGAACAGGCAACGCCTGCTGCGGAGGTTAGGAATAGCCTGCGACAACGGGAACCACTCTTGACGGGGAAAGGCACTCAATTTATTGAACCCCGGAATGAGGTTAGTCTGATGGCTTTTACAGGTACAACACAGGGGCTGCGTTTGCCGGAACGACCTGTAAACAATTTTAGTTACGACTGGGTAACTTTGATGCTTCTGCTTTCTGTCGCATTATTTGCCTCAGTCAGGACTACATGGAATAAATACCTGTCAAGCCTGTTTCATTCAACGGTAAATTATTCCACTGCCGTACGTATGTTTCAGGAAAAAAACAGTTCACTCCTCCAGGGCGCTTTTCAACTCGATGTGCTATTTTATATTGTTTTTTCTGTTTTTGCGTTTCAGGTTCTGAATTACTTCAGAGTTGAACTGCCATACCAGAATTTTTACCTGTACCTGTTTTGCCTGGCAGGAATTGTAGCTTATTTTATAGCTAAAAAGACCCTCTACCGCTTAATGGGCGCTGTAATAGAAAAAAGAAATGAAACAGGTGAGTTTCTTTTTAATGCCGATAATTTTAAACGGGTTGCCGGTTTGATTTTACTGCCAATGGTGGCAGTTATTGCATATTACCCCTACGGGAATGAAAATTTCCCGGTTATAGCCGGTGTGGCTGTTATCGTTTTTCTTTATTCCCTATTGGTTTTTAGAGGTTTTGTAATTTTATTAAGGAAACAATTTTCAATATTTTATCTGTTTTTATACTTTTGTACCCTTGAATTTTTACCCTTGGTTTTACTTTATAAGATTCTCGTGGTATAAGAATGAGGTAGTGTTAAACAAAAAGAAGAGCATTTTGAAAATCAAGAGTATTCTGGTTTCTCAACCAAAACCATCGACGGCAAAATCGCCTTACTTCGAATTGGCTGAAAAAAACAATATTAAAATTGATTTCAGACCATTCATTCAGGTTGAAGGAATACCGGCAAAAGAGTTCCGGCAAACCCGGATTCATATCCTGGAGCATTCTGCCGTTATTTTTACAAGCCGAACTGCCATTGACCATTTCTTTAGAATTAGTCAGGAACTGAGGCTTACCATCCCCGACACAATGAAGTATTTTTGCATTTCGGAAGCTACGGCTTATTACCTGCAAAAATATATCGTTTACCGTAAACGAAAGATATTTTACGGGAATGGCAAATTTTCGGACCTGATTACTGTAATGAAAAAGCACAAGGATGAAAAATTCCTGGTGCCGCTCTCCGATATTCACAAACAGGAGATTCCTGAATTGCTCGACAAGGGCGGGTTCAAATATACAAAGGCGATATTGTATCGCACTGTGGGTAGCGACTTATCGGACCTGAGAGAGGTTAACTACGACATACTGGTATTTTTCAGTCCCTCGGGAATAAAATCATTGTTCCAAAATTTTCCCGATTTCAAGCAAAATGAAACGCGAATCGCATGTTTTGGGCCAACAACTGCTCAGGCAGTAAGGGAAGCAGGATTACGGCTCGACATTGAAGCTCCTACAGCTCAGGCTCCTTCAATGACTATGGCCCTCGAGCAGTATATTAAGAAAGAGAATAAAAGCAATTGATGCAATCAAAATTTTTGCCGGAAAGCTGTCCTGCCTCAGGCAGGATGGCTTTTTTTAATTTTTATGGAAAATCCTTCAGATGATAGGCCCGTCAGCCATCGCTTTACACTAAAAAAAGAAGAGCGGCTTTGCAGCAAGAAAACCATGGAAAGGCTTTTTTCTGAAGGAAACTCCTTTTTAGTATATCCGTTTAAAGTCATCTATACCAATATTGACTTTCCGGGTAATTATCCTGCAAAAGCTGCCTTTGCTGTAAGTAAAAGGCTGCATAAAAAGGCTGTTGACCGTAATTTGATCAAACGCCGTGCGCGGGAAGCTTACCGGTTAAATAAAAACCTGCTCTTAGCGGGAGGTGAAACCACGAAGAAGGCTATTGTTTTTATATATGTTGGAAAGGAAATCCTTCCTTATTCTCCCATGGAAAAAGCAATGATCCGGATACTCAACAGGATTCAGAGAAGCATTACTCCGAATCCATAATATCAGTTTGCATCCGAACCGAATCTTCATGAATAAGCTGGAACAGGATTTTTACAAAGGTTTCGTTCAGGTCCAGTCTTTTGCCGGTATTCACCCTGTTTTCCATAAGTTGGCTCCATCGGTTAATCTGCAAAGCAGTAACATTATTTTCCTTTTTGTACTTACCGATTTGTTTTACGATTTCAACCCGTGATGACAACATCTCAAGCAACTCGGTGTCGATGGCATCGATGCGGCTGCGAAGCATATCGAGGCGGTTTGCAAATTCCGGATTATTGGCCGTTGCATGCCTGATCACCAGCCGGTCAAGAAGTTTTGCCAAATCGGCAGGTGTAAGCTGCTGGGCAGCATCACTCATAGCACACGATGGATCGATGTGCGATTCAAGCATTAATCCTTCCATGCCCATATCAAACGCTTTTTGAGCTATCTCATACAGGTATTCCCGTTTTCCTGCGATATGACTGGGATCGCAGATAATAGGCAGATTAGGCATCAGACGGCGTAACTCTATTACTGTGGTCCAGTTGGGGTAATTGCGGTATTTTGTTTCCATAAAAGGAGTAAAGCCGCGGTGAATGGCAACGATGTTCTTTATTCCCGCCTGGTAAATCCTTTCAATGGCTCCTATCCACAACTGAACGTCGGGATTTACCGGATTTTTAACCATAACAACTGCATTGGAACCTTTAACAACATCAGCTATTTCCTGCACAACAAAAGGACTTGCAGTTGAACGTGCACCTATCCATATAACGTCGAGGCCCGCTTTCAGAGCTTCTTCCGTATGTTGGGCATTGGCTACTTCTGTACCCACAGGCAGGCCGGTTTCCTCCTTCACCATCTGAAGCCACCGGAGACCTATTGAACCTACCCCTTCAAATGAACCGGGACGGGTACGGGGTTTCCATATTCCGCCGCGATAGATAAAAACCCGGGGGTCTTTGGCCAATAGCCTTGCTGTTTCCAGAGCCTGATTTTCCGATTCAAGGCTGCAGGGGCCCGATATAAGAAGTGGATTGTTGATGTGGGGGAGCCACTCTTTAATTGGATTTATCTCAAGTTTTGTACTCATTGCTGCTTTGTGTAAAGTTTTACAATTTTCTCTTCATTTTTAAAAAAATGTGGATTCTCTCCATCCAGAATTGTTCTTATTTTATTTGCATTTAATATCAGTTCTTCCAACCGGTCGTATTGCTTGTCCTTCAGACAATCGCGGAAATTCTGCAGGTGTTGTATGTAAACATTTAATGAATCAACCACATATCGGTTGTTCTGTTCAAATATAGGTTTCCACATCGAACATGAGCTTTTGGCAAGTCGTACGGTTGATCGGAATCCACCGCTTGCAAGGTCAAAAATAATATCCCGGTTTTCCTTTGCCTGGACAGCATTGGCAAGAGCAAAAGCTGCCGCATGAGGCAAATGTGAAACGTATGCAGTGCTATGATCCTGCTCATCGGACGACATATATGCAATATTCATTTCCAATGCCTGAAACATCTTTTCAATCAAGGCAAGGTGCTGGGGCCCTGATTCCTTGTGGTCGCATATTATAGCTATCTTCTCTTTAAACAGGCCTTCAATTGCTGCCATTGGCCCTGAATATTCGGTTCCTGACATCGGATGTGCAGGTACAAACTGCCTCCTGTTGGGGTGCTTGTCAACCATCTGCGTAATCTCTTTCTTGGTGGAGCCCATGTCAGTGACAGTGGTGTGTGTATCTATGTTGTCGAGAACGGCCGGGAGTACTTCCAGTTCTTTATCTACCGGAATAGCAATTATAATCAGGTCGGTATTTTTAATACCGGTTTCAAACGGTTCAACCCGATCCACTAAACCGAGTTCAAGAGCTTGCTGAGCATGCAATTCGCTGGTATCAACACCAACAAATTCATCAGCAAATTTTACCTGCCTCAGGTCTTTTGCAAGCGAACCACCTATTAGCCCCAATCCTATAATGGTTACTTTCATTTTCAATTTTTATAAATAAAAAAGGTCCCGGATTCTCCGGGACCTTTAGTAAAATATCTTCTGTTGATAATATTATTCTACTGTTTGACCCCGCTTTCAGAACCAAAATAAAAATACCAGTAAAAATAAATATTATCAATTAGTGAGTTCATTTTCTTTCAATATGGTAGCAAAGATAGCTATTAATTTTAATTATGAATTATTTTTTTTGATAAAACCTGCCGGCCGTTTTCTTTTACCACGAGTAAATAAATGCCCGGATTTCCATTTTCAATTGTTATTTCGGAAGTTAAAGGTCCGGTTACATTTTTGTGTAACAGTGATTTTACCTTTTGTCCATGCATATTATATACATCGAACTGCAGCAGGTCAATAAAATCCTGAGAGTCGGTGGTAACTTTAAATGATCCTCCAAATGGATTCGGATAAACCAACACATTTCCGGGTGAAAGGCTAATATTTGAAACCGAAACGGGAACCTGAACCTGTAGGTTATCAATGGCCCAGCCCCATCCATAGGCATAAGGGTCGGAGTAGAGACGAAACCGTATAAGTATTGTATCACCCTCAGAGAAGTTACCGTTGGCGAGCATATTTATCTGGTTTCGTATGTACAAATCGGCTGAACCTGCTGTGGTTGAGTTCATGTCAGCAATTGAGCTGGAATAAATGGAATCCCACACCTGATGTTCTCCGGAATCATAGCCGGGGGCCAGGGGCAGCCATGTATTTCCTCTGTCTTTACTTCCTTCCACAATTACAAAATCCCAGAATTCCAATTCACCAAAGCGGGCACCGGATTCACCAGGTTCAACGAGTACCACCTCATCATAACTCATGTTTGCATCACCATTCAGCACAACCGGATGTTTAAGAACCGAGGTGAAGTTCAATTCCATATTGTCCTCCTCCGGGCTGGGATAGGGATGAGGGCTGTGCAATGCCTGATTTTCAAAACCCTCATCCAGATAGATGCCAAAATCATTTAATATAAAATCATTGGTATCCGTTTCAAATTGTGTACTGTAGGTTGTTACCGGGTCAAACATTTTTTCTATTTGAAATGAAAGGTAATCACTGGCCGGAAACCTGCGAATATTGCCGGCACTTGAAGCATCGACCGCAACTATTTGATAGGATACTTCATCTTCATCTTGCAGCAGGTTGTAGTTAAAGGGGAACATTCCGGTAAACACGGCACCTGAATCGCGTGTAAGACCAAAAGGTTCTTGTTCGATATCGTTAATGGCATATTCAACCCAAACGGTATCGATGCCCAGGTTGTCAGCTACTTGTGCTGATAAAACCAATGGATCGCCAGTATCAAAGAAATAGGATATAGGCTCGTGTTCAATTGTAGGCAGAATGTCGTCGGGGCCGAAATTAACCACAAAATAATCGTCAGGTGCATCAGGGGGATAGGTGAAAACCCTGTTCATGGTATCGGCAGCAGAGATATAGTACTGTAGCGAAGTAATTTCGGAATCCGCAACAAGATTTGTTTGATAAATATTCGGTTCAGTGGGAACAAGAGGAATTGAATCGGAAGTAGTAGCAAACGTATCAACAGAAAACACAATGTAAAGTTGGGACAGGTCGACAGGATAATCACTTGTAATTTTAACTTCAAAATTTAAGGGAGTAAGGACCTCCTGGTCTCTAAGGGGGACATGTTCGATTTTCATGTTTTTCCAGCCCATATCGGCCATTATTCCAAGAGTAACAGGACCCGGGTGATGTGTTGCCTCCCCTCTGCCGTATGAATGCGTCATGAGGGTGTTAATGTTTCCTGAAGGATATGTGGCATCGTTCAGGTGGTAAATGCTTGATCCGTCATTCCAGGTAGAAGGGGCGTAAAGCCTTGGTCTTGAACGTGAACCCATCGCTATTGCTGCCGGACTGTTGGCGTAAAGGGCAGTCGATGTTAACTGGCTTTTTAGTTCTGCTGAAGGATTTTCAAAAATGGAGGAATCGATAAGCTGTTCACCACTAGCATTCTCAACCATTCGATCAAATGATGTAGCATCGCCCCAGTCAAACCAACTGTAACCGGCGGTGATGTCAAGTGCAAAGAAAAAGCCTGTAAAACCAAGACCATGGCCAACTTCATGCAGAACAACAGAAACAAAATCATACCTCAGGCGTGGGGTATTTCCATCCACTCCAAAGTACCAGTCGATGTCTTCATTAAATTCTGCTATCATATCGGGGCGATCAGAACCCGTAAGTTCCACTCCCTTGATTTTTTCGGCCAGTGCAATGGGGTAATAAATATTTTTATGGGGTGCACCTTCAAAACCCCGCTCAAAATCAGTCGGGCCGCAACTGCCCAATACATTTTCATCCTTCTTCCGCCAGTTGGCTTGTATATAAATAGGTACCGGCGAATCAATCAGCATTTCCCATATGCTTACTGCATATTCAAAGGCTATCTTTGCGTCGGAGGGAAAATTGTCGTAAAACACAATTATTTCCGATCTTTTTCCATCCGATTTAAGAGGGTATAAAAATTCACGGGGTGGGGGTACGAACACCCTGTTTACTTCATCCGATGCATAACAAACGGGGCACTGTAAAGTATATCCTTGTTTTTGCCATAACTTCTGGCCCTGTGCAAAATAAGTTATTGCCAGGAAAATGCCAACAAGAAAAAATTTGTGCATGGTGCAATTTTATTTTAAAATTATATACAAACCAATTGATTAAAAGTTTGAATATGCTGAAAAAACAAGAAATTACACCATGCTTGTTATAAAAACCGCTATAATGCAGCTAACTGATGGTTAACCTGATTTTTTTGATGTCAGCAATTTATACATCAAAATTCCGGCGGTGATAAGTCCTGCCGTTGCGGCAGCCAATACTACATACAATAATGTTTCCATGTGGTTAAAGTTTATTAATTGAAAATGTTTAAAAATTGGTCGTTAATTCTTGATAATCTTATTTGTAGCTATTACTTCTGTTCCTTGATTAATGCTTACCAGGTAAATTCCCGGATTGATATCTGATAAATCGATTTCAGTTGTTGGATTAAATAAAGTTTCGATGTTTGTTTCCCGGCGGATAATTTTCCCCATCAGGTCGGTAATTATAACATCAATGTGTTTGTTATCGTCATTTCTGTTCCATTCTATGAATAACTGGTTTTTTGCCGGATTAGGATACAAAAGGTAACTGCCCTCAGCAAAAAGCTCTTCATCGTTAGCCTGAGATTCCTGAATCTCCAGGTTATCAATAGCCCATCCAAATCCATTCACTGAATTATCGGAAGCCAGCCTGAAGCGGAAAATCGCCGTATCTCCAGCCGCCAATCCTGTGTTGTTTGTCAGGTTAACAATCTGATTTACAAACATACTTTCGTGAGGTAAGGCTTTGGATGAATTGTCTGAATAACTTTTTGTGAAGGCAGAATACCAGTTGTCATTACTTCCTGAATTGTATTTTTTAGTAAGAGGAAGCCATGTTGACCCACCGTCTTTACTGGCTTCAACTATAACATAGTCCCATAAAAATGATTCATTGTTGTCATTTATCTGTTCTCCCGGTTCCACCAGTACAATTTCATCAAACCTGAGGCGGCCGTTAGGTTGAATGATAACCGGGTACTTAAGCTGAGCGATAAGATTAAGTTTTTCGTTTTCAAGGGCCGACACCGGGTATGGTGATGCTGTATGCATGCTATTTCCCGTTAATCCATTAACAGGGGAAACCGAGAAGTCGCCGGCGGTAAAATCATTCAATCCATTTTCAAAGTTGGTAGAATAACCTGTTACCGGTTCATAAGGAACATAAACTTCTATTTCCTGGAAACCAATGGCCGGAAATGACCGTTTGTTATTTGCTAAAGATGCATCTTCTGCTGTAATCCGGTATTCAATAAGGTCATTTTCCCCGGGTTGGAACGGAAGTGTAACAGTGCCGGTGAAAATCTCTTCGGTGACATTGGAAAGAAAAACCGGTTCCTGCAAGGTTCCGTTTATCTTATAGTCTAATTTTATGTTTTTGATTCCAATGTTATCGTTAGCTTCTGCAAGCAGTTTTATTTCCCTTTCGTTACCTGATATCAATTTTACAGGATTATGAAAAAGTTCGGGTACTAAATTGTCAGGTCCGATGTTCATTGCAAACAATTTTGAAGGAGCCTCGGCAGGGTGCCTGTAGGTGCGGTTGTCGGATGTTGTTGCCTCAATATAATATTGCACTTTTCCAGGTTGGTTATCAAGGATAAGGTTTCCTGTGTAGCCTGAACCCATTTCCTGCTGCTGCAGCCAGGTGTATTCAGCAGTTGCAAACCCGTCGAAGGAATAAACAACTTTAACATGCTTAAATTCATCGTCTGCTTTTATATCCACATTTAAAGGCCATTCAGCTACTGATTTTTCCAAATCTTTCATGGGGTTGAATTCAAAATCAACCGATTTCCATCCCAGCTCAGCAAGGATAGCCATAGTTACATCACCGGGATTATGAATGGCCTGGCCTTTAACGGCAAAGGGAGACATCAGCCCGTTTTCTTCACCGTATGCATACCCTTTAAGATGATATATGCTTGTACCGTCGTTCCATACCGGCGGAGCATATATCCAGTCAATTATATTTTGCTCCTGTTCAACAGAGGCTGTCTGACAGAACTTTACATTATCGGAGGTTATTTGTTTATACAGTTCATCAGAATTACTTTTAAAAAGCGACTTGTCTGATATTTGCTGATTTTGATTGTTAAACAAAAAATAGTCATAAATACTTGGCAACTCATTGCTATTATTAAAGTAACCTTTGCCACCAGCCTCGTTCAGGAAGCCTGAAAATCCGAGACCGTGTGTAATTTCATGTAACGAAGAACTAATAAAGTCGTAATGAGAGGAAGGAGTGTTTCCGTCTGTTCCAAAGTACCAGTTGTATTTATTGCTGAACCGGCAAATGATATCCGGAGCACCGGCATTCATATCACGGCCGCTCAGTTTTTCAGCTAGGGCCACCGGATAATAAACATTTCGGATGGGTGCTCCGCTGAAGTTATTGTAGAAAATAGCCGGCGATCCTTTTGCCAGAATGTTACCTTCCAGTGGTTCCCACCGTGCCTCTATATGGATCGGGATAGGTGAAGATATCAATTCCTCCCAGATGGAAACTGCATAATAGAATGCTTGTTTTGCCTCTTCCGGGAAATTGACAAAAGTAACCTTAAAGGTTGATGATGAAATCTTTGCCGATTTCAGATTACTTCGCTGCGGCGGTGCAACGTAAACTTGTTTTACTTCATCAAGGGCGATGTTTACAGGACTTTCACTAAAGGCAACTGTACCTTTGTAAATGTCCTGACCTCCTGCATTGCTTACTAAAGCAATGAGCAGGACAATTTGAAGCGTCCACTTCATCGTATGTAAAAAATAAGGTTTGTAAATCAACAGCTAAAATAGCCCGATTGATAATACGGCAGGTAATATATGATGCTGAAATTGAGTGGATTAAAAGACTGAAACCTTATCAGCATTTTACTGATGAGCGGAGGTGCAACCTGCTGATTTAAGAAAAAAAATGCCTAGTAAATGAATTTTATTCCTATTTTCTTTTAAGCATCTCCGGACATTAAAAAAAAAAGGATAAATTTGCTTTTCAATTGAAGTAGTTAAATTTCAAAAGTTTAATATTGTAACGCACACTAAAATCAACCGGAGTTTTCATGAAAAAAATCCTGGCAATTGACGACAATGAAATCAATTTAATATTGTTAAATCAAATATTCAAATTACATTATCCCGACTTTATTTTTCTTAAAGCCACTTCAGGAAAAGAAGGAATTGAATTAGCTGTCCGAGAAAATCCCGAGATTATTCTACTTGATATTCTTATGCCGGAAATGAATGGCTATGAGGTTTGTTCCCATTTAAAAGCCGATCCGGTTACACGTCGCATCCCTATACTGATGATATCGGCCCTCGGACAGAATCCTATGGAAAGAACAAAAGGCTTAAATGCCGGTGCCGATGCTTTTATATCAAAACCCTTTAGTCAGGATGAGTTAAGGGCACAGATAGATGTTGTACTTCGAATCAAGAAGGCTGAAGATTTGTTGCGGAAAGGAAACGAAAGCCTTGAAATCCTGATTAAAGATCAAACTACCAAATACCTACAGAGTGAAGAACGTTTTCTACAGATTTCAGAACACGCCCTCGAGTTCTATTGGGAGCTTGATTCAAACGGAATATTCATTTATGTTAGCCCTGTTACTGAAAAAATACTGGGAGTAAAACCCGATGATATAGTGGGGGAGAAAAGTTATCTTACTCTTTTTCAGATCGACCGGGAAAATGTTAAAAAGCATCCTATTGAAACAAGTTTTATTGAACAGACGAGCTTTAAGGATTATGAGATTGAGTTGAAATTAAAAGGCAGCAAGAAAACCTGGTTGTCGGTAAGTGGTTTTCCTACTTATGATAAAAATGGCAATTTTTACGGCTTCAGGGGAGTTTGTTACGATATCACCAAACGTAAACATTATGAAATTGCTTTGGAAAAAAGCATAAAGCAAATTAAGAACTACCAGAAGAAGCTTAAAAAGCTTAATACGGAACTTACTCTTGTAGAGGAACGGGAACGCCGCAGGATTGCTGAAAACCTTCACGACAGCCTCGGGCAGACGCTGTCAATAGCATATATTAAATTGTCGTCGGTGGTACAGGGCGATTATCCTCCCAATGTACAGAAAACATTACTGGAGACTTCCGAACTTTTGAATAATGCGATTGCTGAATCCCGCACTCTTACCTACGACCTTAGCCCTCCTATACTTTATGAACTGGGATTAATACCTGCTTTTAAATGGAAACTGGAACAAATTGAAGAGAAGCATGATATTGAAACCAATTTGATTGGTGACAACCTTCAGATTGGAATAAAAAAGGAGTTTAATATTTTCCTGTACCGTATTGTAGCTGAATTGTTGAATAATGTGATAAAACATGCACAATCTAATTTGATTGAATTGGAAGTGAAAAAAGAGAAAAATTTTTATTATATTTCCGTACGAGACAATGGGATTGGATTTCAGAAACAAATAAAGCGGAAAACAGGTATAAGTGGAGGCTTTGGATTGATGAGCATCATCGAGCGGCTTGACAGCATAAAAGGCCGTTTGGAAATTAATTCCGACTTGGGTAAAGGAACAGAAGCAACAGTGATATTACCAACAACAGAAGGTTAAAATTATGGCAGTAAAAGTTTTAATTGCAGACGATCACCAGCTCTTCAGGGAAGGGCTTGTAAATTTAATTTCGTCGGCACCCGATATAGAAGTTATCGGTGAGGCCAAAGATGGTTTGGAAGCCACTAAAAAGGCCAAAAAACTAAAACCTGATTTGATATTAATTGATATTGGCATGCCCAACATGAATGGTATCGAAGCTACCAAAACCATAAAAAAGGATGACCCGGGAATAAAAATTATTGCAGTTTCAATGCACTCCGACCGGCAGTTTGTTAAGGGAGTGCTCGAAGCCGGAGCCGACGGTTATCTTTTGAAAAATTGCACTTACCGTCAGCTTATCGATGCTATTCAGTCGGTTGTATCCGGAAAAAAATATCTGAGCGACGATATTACTGAAATGGTCATTCAGGGATACCTCGATCCCGAAGAAGAATCGGAAAGCAAAAATGACCTTTCGGAAAGGGAAATTGAAGTTTTGAAATTATATGCCGAAGGAAAATCGACCCGGGAAATCTCGGAACGGCTGTTTATCAGCGTGAAAACAGTGGGCACACATAAACAGCATATATTTGAAAAACTTGGCTTTAAAAGTAATGCCGATATGATTAAATATGCCATTAAGGAAGGATTAATCCAACTACAATAATCTAAACAATTTATTTTTTTCAATCTAACTGCAAAATCAGGAAAAGGCTGTCTCAAAACGGGTTTTTGAGGCAGTTTTTTATTAATGTAAACTGAATTGTTCTTAAGAAGCATTGATTTGTTGATCTGGTTTTCCCTGTTCCAGGCCATGCTTTTGACCCAAATACCCCTGTTCAGGAAAGTACCCGTGACAATTATGCCAAAAGTTCTTATAAAATGCATACCAGGACCATACCAAATTCGCGATTTTCCGAATTTGGTATGGTCCTGGTATGCAGTTGATATGCCGATTCAATGAATTCCAACTGCAACATATTTCATGTTATTACTACCGGCGTTGTAGTTTATTTATCAGCTGTTGTTACGGGTAATCATTCTTCAGGACCGGCTGCACAGGGAGAAAGTATCCTCAGAAAAGCGTTTGTGCCTGACTTTTTTCTGAATTTGCCGGAGTCGGAAAGGGAAACAATGCACTGTTACTTTTAAACGAATACTCCTAAAGCCGCAATTTCTGATGCATTGTTTAGTGTTGATTGGAATGAAAAGAGGCTGATTCATTAAATCAACCTCTTTTCTTCAATAAGTGATTTATTGTCTGCTCAGCAAAATATGTTCAACAAACTAAAGCAGGCTATACACTTTAATATTTAATTCTGTTTCAGAGCCCGAAGATACAGTAATATCGTTCAGGAACATTCCTGTTTCTTTACTTGTTGTGCGGACAAATCCAAAAAATGTAAATTCATTGTCCCTGTTGCGCTTAAAGGAGGCAACGCGTATGTCGTATTCCCCTTCTTCAATGAATGGAAGATAATAACTTCCGTCGGGTTCAACTCTAGTGCCGGCTACTGAATTGGTAAACAGAATTTTACTCTGGCCGTTTCCGGTTCCTTCAACAGAGGCTTTAAATTCTCCCTTTCTGTAAGCGTAGACATAGAATTGGGTATTCAGAAGGTCTTTGGCCTCTAATTTTCCGGTAATTGCTCCGGATGTTTCTTCATTTACAAGCCTGACTGCTTTTTCAAGTTCAGACGGGGTAACAAAGCTATAGCTGTTTTTTTCTGATGTATTGTGTACGATTGCTTTGCGCAAATCAAAATCTATTATCAGATTAAGTTCAGTAGCCGGCAATAATTCAAAAGCTTTCGAAGCTGATACCTCAATTGTTCCCGAATTTTCATTGTCGTCAAACAGATTATGTTTTGTATCGTTCATTGTTAACACATAACAACCGGGAGCATTCTCCTGTTTGTCAGTTTCTGATGCCAAAACCAACGATATTCGTTCATAAGGTTTTGCGGCAAGTTCTTTTTCTATAAGCAAGCCGGTTCGTCCATTTTGGAGTTCTGAGATTTCTATGGTTTGCGGATTGAAATTGCGGATGGGTTTTCCATCCAGTTTAACATCGGCAACAGTAATAAAAATCCCTTTAATATTTTCATCGTCAGAAGCAGCATCTGTAATTTTTAAAACCAGTGTTCCTGATTTTAAATTCAGGGTTTCATCATCGGTACACTGTGTTAGAAGAAAAACAGCACCTAAAACAAAAGATGCAAGGAAAACATAATGGTTTTTCATAGTTCGGGGTGTTTGTTAAATTATTGTTTTACCTCAATCACTGCATATTTGGTTGTTTTCCAGAATTCATCGGGATTTTCAATTTTAAGGTACGATACTAAATCGTTTTGGTATACAAACCGGTATGAATCACTGGCATGTTCCGAAATAACTTTTGCTTTTTTAGCGTTCAGCGGGATTAAATCGGTGTTTCTAATATCGAGTTGTGTAAAATAATCTTCGTTAAAATTTTCCTTCAGTGCTTTACCTTTACCAATTCCCAGGAATCCTTTTTCCCTGTCAAGAACATTATTATCTCTTAATTCTTTGAATGTTCCATGCGTATAATAAGCTTTATGAAGCTCCTGATCCATAGTAATTATTTTTTCAGTTGATCGGCCAACTGAATCAGCCAGGGCATTTATTGAATCGGTTTGAACAACAAGAACTGTTTCGAGCTTGTTTAATTTTTTATCCATTTCGGCCAATTGGTAATCGCGTTTTTCCAATTCCTGCTTTAGGTTTTCCACAATCTGTGTTTGGTTTTTAAGTTCGCTGGTAAGAATGTTCAGCCGTTTCCTGAACGATTGGACTTCAACTTCCGATGCCTGCAGTTTACTTTCCAGTTCTTCTATTTTTTTCTCACTTTCCTCAAGCATCGTATTCATCAGGGCTATGTCTTCAATAATTTGTTCCTTCTGATTTTGATTGCTTTCGCGGTATTCAAACTCAAGTTGCTCCCTCTTGTTTTTGATAAATGTAATGTTTTGTTCAATTTCACTAATGGCACCGTCAAGATCGTTAATAACTGAATCCCGCTTATGGATTACTGAATTAAGTTTCTGCGTTTCGGCCTGAAGTTCATTTATTTGAGAATCTTTATTCAAAAGAATAATAAAACCGGTAATAAGAATGATGAGTACAATAGCTCCGGCAATGATATTACGCAGAGCAGACTTGCCTAACTTTCCTGATTTTTGTTCTTCGTTTAATTCATGTTCCATAGTTTTCTCCTCCTAATCAAGTTAATATGTGTTTTTCAAATCAACAGCAAAAGTTTAACCAATCACTGCGTCGCATGCGAAGCCACAATTAATGATGTTAAATTCATAAACGTGCCAGACATAAAAAAGGTTGAAGCTCCGGCATATAACTTTTATATAGAACGGTTATATCAAGTTAGTTATTTTAATTGACTCTGCCGAAAAAAAAAGAAGTTGTCCAATGTTCAGCTTTTTTGCAAGAGCTGAATGGACAACTTCTTTTCAAGGACCGGGAATTATTCTTCTACAGGAAGCTGATTATTTTCCTTTGGCAATATCAATATTCATACGCTTGCCTTTAAATGATGCGTTTTGGAACGTTTTCAGGACCTGTTTTTCAAAACGCTGGTCAACTTCAAAAAACGAAAAGTTTTTCATAACCTCAATATCGCCTATTTCCACACTTTTATCGGGGAGGTGCTGATTAACGAGGTCGATGATTTTACGTTTATTAATTCCGTCTTTTTTTCCAAGGTTAAAGAAGAACCTCGAGAATTCATAGCCACCTCTTCTTTTGCCGCCTCTCTCGGCGCGGGGTACTCTGTCTTTTGATTCGCTTCTTTCCTTTTTCCCCCTGGTATTTCTTCTCCCACGTTCAGAAGGTTCATAATCTTTTCCGCTGAAATGCGATTCATTTACATTAATATCGGGTGCGCCCTCATAGTACTGCAGAAACCTGTTAAATTCGACAGAAACAAAGTGCTTTATCAGTTCTTCTCTTTCCAGCCATGCGAGTTTTTTATAGATAACAGGCATGAATTGTTCGATTTGCGATTCATTTACCTCAATTTTTTCGACCTTGTCGATAAGGTTGAACAGCTGTTTCTCACAGATTTCTTTTCCCGAAGGAACGGGTTTCTGAATGAAAGTTTTATTCACTTTCTTTTCCACCTGACGCATTTTACCTTTCTCGCGAAGGTGAATTAATGTTACTGAAATTCCTTTCTTCCCTGCTCTGCCGGTACGGCCGCTGCGGTGGATGTAAACTTCCGGGTCATCGGGCAGGTTATAGTTAATAACATGAGTAAGGTCATTTACATCAAGGCCGCGTGCAGCCACGTCGGTTGCCACCAGCATTTGCAGGTGTTTGCTTCGGAACCTGGCCATAACATGATCGCGCTGTGCCTGCGACAGGTCGCCATGGAGGGCATCGGCGTTGTAGCCATCTTGCATCAGTTTGTCGGCTACTTCTTTTGTTTCGGCGCGGGTGCGGCAAAAGATGATGCCATATATATTTGGATTGATGTCGGCCACGCGTTTAAGTGCGATGTATCTGTCTTTTGCATGAATCAGGTAAAAATGGTGTTCTACATTTTCAGCTCCTGTATTTTTCTTACCTACCGAAATTTCATGAGGATTCTTCATGTAACGGTTGGCAATAGAAACAATTTCTTTAGGCATTGTTGCCGAAAACAGCAATGTTTGTTTTTCGGCAGGTGAAGTTTCAAGGATTGCATCCAGGTCGTCTTTAAAGCCCATCGACAGCATTTCGTCTGCTTCATCGAGCACCAGCCATCTTATTTTGTCAACTTTTAGTTTATTTCGCTTTATTAAATCAAGTGTACGCCCTGGGGTGCCCACAACTATTGCGGCACCTTTTTCAAGTTGTTTTATCTGTTTTTGAATATCAGCTCCCCCATAAACAACGGCAATATTAAGCTGCTGAACAAATTTTGAGTAATTGGCCAAATCGCTGGCAATTTGCAGTGCCAATTCACGGGTGGGGCTGAGAATAAGCGCCTGTGTATGTTTTTTTGTAGCGTCTGTCTGCTGAATAATGGGTAGTCCAAAGGCAGCGGTTTTACCAGTACCTGTTTGCGCCAGGGCAACCATATCGGTGTTGGTTTCAAGTAAAAACGGGATGGTTTTTTCCTGGATGGGGGTGGGCACTTCGAAACCAAGCGATTCAACTGCTTGCTGCAGCTCCGGCTTAAGGCCCATTTCGTTAAATAAAATCATGTAAAAGTATGTATAAAAATTTGTGGGCGCAAAAGTAACCTTTTAAAATGAATTTCAGGGAATTAACAGCATTTCTTTTCAATATTTGTGCAGCAGGTTAAATTTATTTGTTTATTTTATATTTTTTAGTGATCACGTTTTTAGATATTCTCAGGATAATTTTCTGCTGTATCAACATAAAATGCTTTACTTTTGTTTGTTTTGTACACTCAAAAATTGAGCTTTATGAACATCAAACGGCAAACATCCTTCACAATGGCAATAAACGGGAAGATTTTCCTGATTCTGTTGCTGATATTGTTTGCTGTGCATTCAAAAGCTCAGAATGATACCATTGTGCCGGTGGAAACCGATCCTGAAGAGCTATTGAAGGACATTGATCTTAGAGAATCCGATGAGCCGGTTTTTAATTTGTGGTACGATGATTTTAAGGGGCATTGGAGAGGTTTTGGTTTTGGTTTTAACCTTTTTGTGAATGAAGATTATTCCGGCTACAGTTCTCCGTTTATGGAGAATGATGTATTTCGTTCCAATTCCTCTTATATTAATGTACTTGAAAAGTCGTTCGGCCTGCAACGGAACCGTAATACAATAGGTCTGGTAACCGGAGCAGGGATTCATCTTCAAAGTTACAGGCTCGAGAACAGCACAACCCTGCAACTTCAATATGATGGAAACATTGAACCAGAAATATTATATTTTGATCAGAATCAAAAATCAAAGTTGTCAATCGTATCCTTAATGGTTCCTCTTTTGGCTGAATTTCAGATCCCTCTTGGCCATTATAAGAATCGTATTTATTTTTCCGGGGGAGTGTATGGAAGTCTCAGGTTAGGCAGTCATACCAAAATTAAATACCGGTCGGAGGGAAAGAAGCATAAATTAAAGACCCCGGGGCACTATTCACTTCAGGATTTTAAGTACGGATTAATGGTCAGGACCGGTTACAGGTGGTTTAATTTTTTTGGCACTTATGAATTAGTGCCGCTGTTCAAGGAAGATAAAGGACCTGTTCTGACGCCGGTAACCTTTGGGATCACACTAGTAAGTTTTTAAGTATTTATATAATTATGAGACCTTATATTATAGAAGAAACCAACTGGAAGCAGGTTAAAAGCCTGAAGTATGAAGTAGCTGTTTTGCCATGGGGAGCAACAGAGCCGCATAATTATCACCTTCCATACGGAACCGACTCCCTGGAGACTACACAAATTGCTTATGAAGCAGCAGGGAAGGCATGGGAAAAAGGTGCCAGAGTTATGGTATTGCCAACCATTCCTCTGGGAGTTCAAAACCCTGGTCAGATCGATATGCCGTTTTGCCTGCACACCTCAGCTTCGACCCAGATAGCCATTCTTGAAGATATTGTCAAAGCATTGCATGCTCAGGGAATATTTAAGCTGGTTATAATGAACGGTCATGGAGGTAACGAATTTAAGCCGCACATCCGGGAAGTTATGCCAAAATTTCCCGGAATGTTTATTGCCCTTAACCAATGGTTTAAAATGGTGCCCAACTCCGATTTTTTTGATGAGGGAGGAGATCATGCAAATGAGATGGAAACCAGTATAATAATGCATTATTTTCCTGAGTTGGTATTGCCGCTGCAGGAAGCCGGCGAAGGGGCTGCCCGGCAGTGGAAACTGAAAAGTATGAAAGACCAGACCGCCTGGTCACCTCGCCGCTGGGACGAAGTCACTGATGACACCGGTGTGGGAAATCCGAAAAAAGCGTCTGCCGAAAAGGGGAAAAGATTTTTGAAAGAAGTTACCGACCGCATCGGCAACTTTTTGAAAGAACTGGCTGATGCCGATTTAAATGATTTATACCAATAAAAAAGAAGATTGTTGGCAGGTCAGGTTTATTTAAATCCTGAACGGTCAGTTCGCATTTTTGATATGAGGTGATTTTTTTTTGACGGCATATCGAAAAACTGATAAAACCCAATTTTTGTCATTGCTTGAAACGTTAAGGTTTCGGTACTTGCATTAAAATTAAGACAGGAACAAGATGAAACTATTACTGATTAGCAATTCAACAATGGCGGGTGAAGCTTTTTTAGAATATCCGAAAGATGAAATTGGAAAATTTTTAGGTGAAAAACCCATTACTGCAGTGTTTATTCCTTATGCTGCAGTTACCTTTTCATTCGATGAATATTGCGATAAAGTAGAAGAGCGGTTTACTGAAGCTGGGCATCATATTAAAGGAATCCATACTTTTTCTGATCCCACAAAGGCAATAGAAGATGCCGAAGCAATTGTTGTTGGAGGTGGCAACACCTGGAGGCTGGTGCGTATGTTGCACGATAAGAAACTGATGAATCCCATCCGGGAAAAAGTTTATAACGGCACGCCATATGTTGGTTGGAGTGCCGGTGCAAATATTGCCTGCCCAACGTTACGAACAACCAACGATATGCCGATTATTGATCCTAAATGTTTTGATTGCATTGGGCTGGTTCCCTTTCAGATAAACCCGCATTACCTGGATGCAGTTAACCAGGGGCATGCCGGGGAAACCCGCGACCAAAGAATAGCAGAGTTTAATGAATTGAACCCTAAGATTTATGTAGTGGGACTGCGTGAAGGGACGATGCTGAAGCTGGACGACCATAAACTGGACCTTATTGGCAGCCAAAAGTGCAAGGTATTTAAAAATGCCCAGGAACCTGTCGAGTATTCACAGGGTGATGATTTAAGTTTCCTGATGGGAACCGGATTATTGTCATAAATTTTTTTCTTTAAGCGGAGTATTAAATTTTTTACAGAATTTGTTCGTTTTTTTCAGGTTTTACATGCAAGGTAGACAATTCACTACCTTTGCTGTGAAAATAAAAGAACAATGGATCTGCTCGCGAACAATTATTTTTCACTGTTTTTGATAGTTGCCCTGGGTTTTGTTATGGGCAGGATAAAGGTTATGGGGCTATCGCTCGATGTGTCGGCGGTTATATTCATAGCCTTGGTTTTTGGTCATTTCGGAATTGTAATTCCATCCGATTTTCAGTACCTGGGTCTTGTGTTGTTCATTTTTACAATTGGTATACAGGCAGGGCCGGGATTTTTTGAATCGTTCAGACAAGAAGGAAGGCAACTTGCAATATTTGCTTCTTTACTCATCGGCTCTGCTGCCCTTATTACAGCTGCGGTAATTATATTTTTTGATGTTGATAAAAATATTGCTGTGGGTTTATTTACCGGGGCTTTGACAAGCACTCCCGGGCTGGCCGCTGCAATTGATCAGACAGGTTCTCCGCTGGCATCCATTGGGTATGGTGTAGGATATCCGTTTGGTGTTATCGGAGTCATTCTTTTTATTCGCTTTCTTCCAAAAATAATGGGTGTGTCCCTTCAAAAAGCTGAACAGGATTACCAGATGAAAATGAAAGATGAGTTTCCGGAAGTTCTGCATAAGAATTTTAAGGTTGAAAACGACAAAATAGCCGGAAAAACAATAGGTGAACTTCGCATCCGGTATATGACAAAAGCTGTTGTTTCAAGGGTTGTTCATCAGGGGCTTGCTGTTACGCCAACTACGGAAACTGTGCTTCATAGAGGAGATTTAATTAAAGCGGTAGGTACAAAGGATTCACTTGAGCGGGTAGGTATTCTGGTGGGGTCGCCAATTGATGAGGAAATTCCTTTGGATCCCGGTTATGATGTACGGTCGGTATTGGTTACCAATAAACAGATTGTGAATAAAACCATTGGTCAGATTCACCTTCTGCATACCTACAATGCCACCATTACCCGAATCCGGAGATCGGGAATTGATATATCCCCAACACCAAATTCAAAGCTTCAGTTTGGTGATAAGCTCATAATTGCCAGCAGTAAAGCCAGCATGGGTAAGGTCGTCAGTATTTTTGGCGATAATGAGAAACGGCTGTCTGATACCGACATTTTACCGGTGGCGTTGGGTATTCTTCTTGGGGTGATTGTTGGAAAAATTAATCTTGTAATGGGTAATTTTTCCTTTAGCCTGGGGCTTACGGGCGGAGTGCTGATTGTTGCTTTGATTGCAGGGCGGATTGGGAAAACGGGACCTGTATTATGGACAATGAGTAGTGCTGCCAATCAATTGCTCCGGCAACTGGGGTTAATTTTTTTCCTTGCGGCTGTAGGAACCGATGCAGGCGCCGACATTGTTAAAACTTTTGAAAAGTATGGATTAAACCTGTTTCTTTACGGAGGTGTAATTACTCTGTTTCCTATGGTATTTGCAGCATTTGCAGGAAAATGGTTGTTTAAAATGAATTTACTGAGCATGCTGGGAGCCATCAGCGGCAGTATGACCAGTACTCCGGGGCTTGCAGCAGCCGATTCAATGACTGAAACAAATGCCCACTCCATTGCCTATGCAACGGTTTATCCGATTGCAATGGTGCTGTTAATTGTGGTTGTCCAGATTATCTCCCTGGTTTTATAGGGAATTAATTTGAATTCCAGGCTGATTTCATTTTATAAATGTCGAGCTTATCAACTATCACTTCACCTCCGGTGCAGAATAAGACCAGCTTTTCGGCCCCTTTTTCGGGTGTAAAGCAGTTGGAGATTACAGTTTGTCCTCCATTGGCATACACCTCAATTGATGCCCTGTCAATTAAGATATCGAGTGATATTTTATTGTCAACCGGGGGTACCGGGGCAGTAACTCCAAGAACAGACAAGGTACCTCTTTTGACGTCATATAATAGCTCAGTGCCTGCATCTTTATTGCTGTTGCGAATGTAGAAACCAAAACTACTGCACGTTTTCAAATCGAATTCGCCTTTAATGTGCAGGCAATCGCCCTTGACTTTTTTTACTATATTTTGCTTTATGCCCGGAATCAGCTTTTTATTTTCCCAACTGTAGCTTTTATCGTGCAGCAAAGCCACTTCCTCAACCGGCATGCGGGTAACTTTATACCCAAAACTGAATTTTGTGAGTGAGAGCTCAGACGGGAAGGTCATTTGACCGTTAAAGGGCATATCGGGAAAACTGCCTCCACGCATCCAGGCAATTTGAATGATGCGGCCATCTTCTTGCGGGATATTGCTCCACGACTGTGTGGCATAGTAGTTTTTGCCAAAATCACCCGGCATTTTTGCTGTTTCGGGAGTAAAATTTTCGCCGTCAAAATTACCAATCAGATAACTTCCATCGCCATCGAAAAGAACCCATTTTGTTTCTTCCGGGCGGTTGGTTACCTGCATTGGAATTAAATCGGGGCATTCGTAAAACCCGTAAACATGACTTTTGTATTCCCAGTCAACCAGGTTTTTGGAGGTGTAAAATGAAACCCCTTTTGAATTGTCGTCTTCCGATGTTTTCCGGTAAAGCACCATTACATAACTTTGTGAGGGGTCATGCCATACTACCTTCGGATCACGGGCGTCATCAGTATTATCGTAGGGAAGGATTGGATTTCCTTCATATTTTATCCATGTACGGCCTTTGTCGGTGCTGTATGCGATGCGCTGACCGCAATGCTGGCTGGTATAAAATGCCACAAGGGTTTTGTTTTCTCCCTTTTGCTTTCCCAACAGGTTTGTATGGTCAACAATTGCAGAACCCGAAAATGCAGTGCAGCGCTCCTTATCTTCAGAGTTTTCATCGGGATAGATGGCAATCGGTAAATGCTCCCAATGAACCAGATCGGTGCTTACTGCATGCCCCCAATGCATATAACCCCATTCATTCCCTTTAGGATTGTACTGGTAGAACATGTGGTATTCACCATCATAATATACCAGTCCATTGGGATCGTTATGCCAGTTTTTCTCCGGAGTAAAATGGAACTGGGGCCGGTAAAGTTCATTGTAATAATTTTTATCAGGAGTTGAGGAAGTTAAAAGCAGCGCCAAACTTAAAATTGCTAAAGTATTTACCAGATTTTTCATAGTGTAATTTGTCTGTTTAATTCCGCCTGCAAGATAGAAATTTAATCTAATTTTTTGCCTGGCTTAGCTGCATTGAAATGTTATTTTAGCTTTTGACATTCAAAGCCTAACAATGCAGGTGTGAATGTATAATGGTCTAACAGTCAGGTAACTGGTTCTTTTAAAAATACCTTCTTACTTTTTTAGCGTAATCGGTGTAAATTTCGCGATAATGCATTCGCAAGAATTTTTCTTCCTTCAGAATAAACAGATGAATACCGGTAAGTGCCATCAATGTCATAGCAATGAAGAGGATTCCGGGAAATACAAGAGCCTGTCCAATAAAATAAAGGTCAAGTGAAAGGAAAAAAGGATTTCTTGAAAACGAAAATATTCCTTCAGTAATCAGCTTTCCCTGGTTATTTTTATTTAATCCAAACCGCAGTGATGTTTTGAAGTGAATGAGGGTAATACTCATGATCAACACTGACAACAGTATAATGCCAGCGCCGGCAGCTAGAGGCAGGAGTGAAGACACAAGATTTTTTGTCAGTGCTGATGGGTAAAGAAATGAATGTATGTTAAAGGTTTGACTTGTCAATGCTGCCAGCCAAACCAGCAGGAGCAACAAAAAAAGAGGGAAAAGCAACAGGTTTGTTCCCGTTAATTTTGTTGTTCCGGCTTTGAAAGGAATACCTTTTCTTTTTAATAAAACGGTTTTAACGAAAATAAGCAGTATGATTATAAGTAAGCCGGCCAAAGGGAAAATGCTCAAAAAACGCATATCGTCTTTTGAGCATTAAAAGTAACTTTTTTTATTTTCTCCTTCAATTATTTGCTGTGTGTTTTAGCGGCAGCAATGTTCAGATGTTAGGAAATGAAAAGCCAAAAGTAACCGGATAAAGCTCCGGTCCAAGGCCTTCTTTAAACAAGGGTGTCATTCCATAGTTCACGAATACGCAGAAATCACCAAACCCAATCCTGCCGGTAAGGTCGTATTTAAACTGGTTCAGGTTAAAATTGCTGCGCGATTTTTCTTTATCGTTTTTATACTTGTACTTTGTGTGGGCGCCAATGTTTAACCCGCCGATTACCCCTGCAGCAAGGTAAAGGCGAGAGCTTCCCATGCGCAATGGTGTTTTCAGCTCCAGCATGAGGGGCGCTGTAAGATAGGTTACATTCAGCTTTGTTTTTTTCAGGTCTTCCGGTTCAAGTGAAACCGGAACCAGCAAGCCGTCACTTTCTCGTTTTTCAACGGTAATATCACGATCGAATGTAAAATCCATGAAGCTGAATCCCAGTCCGGTAACAAGCCCGAAGTTGTTGGCTTCATTTTTAAAAGCCCATTCAGCAAAATTCAGATTGACGGTTATCGATTTGCCATAGTGGAGCTCCATGAAATCGGCTGGAACTGAAGGATTAATGGTGTTGTATAACGAATAGTCCGACTTATGATACATGTTCATTCCAAACTCCAGCCCTGCCCAATGGGGATTAAAACTTCCGGTCCATTGTTTTCTTCGATCTTCCTTGTCGAATTGCACATAAGTACCGTTTCCCCCTTCAATTACTTTAAATGTACGCCTTCCAACCCTGACATGGGTAGTGTCGCCCCAATCGTCGGTAATCACCTCAACACCATTGTCATTTCCCACTTTAACATGAGTGCTTCCGCCATCTTCAATTACCGTAACCACATTTTTTCTAATTACCTTAACCCCGGTAGTATCGTTTTGTGCAAGCAGGTTCAGACCTAATAATCCACACAACATAAAGCTGATTAATCGTTTCATTTTTTCTGTTTAAATAGTTTTGCTCCTTTGACGGATGACTGTGCCGGAATGTTACAGGGTTCAGTGTATTTTATTATAAAACTGAATGAGAGAAAGAATTAATAAGCCCCCAAGGGGGATGAGGGGATCAGAGGGGAAAGTGAGAGTAAAATAGTAAACGGTGAACGGTGAACAGTCCTTTTAATTGCCGGGCAATATTGCCGGAGGAATAACAGTATAGGATTTCCAGTTCCAGGTTTCGGGTTCAAAGTTCAGAAGTGAAGGGATTTCATCCTTATTTCCATGTGAAACACTGCCTTTGAACCAATGCATTTCAGCTGAACCAGGCAAGGATGGAATCCCTGTCACCTTTGCATGTGATGAAAGGTTTTGTAATTAGCGGGTTGAGGTTTTAGTTATATGATAGTAAACTTTAAATAGTGAAAGGTAAAAAGTAAACGGTTGAAAGAATGCAGTTGGTTTCAAAAAGGTAATAGTAAACTGGAGACATTGTCTGCGGTGCATATTTTTATCAAATAACACGATACTTATAGCACCGCAAGCTGTTCCCGCAACATAGCCGTCAATGAAGGTTTTGATGTTATGCATGGCAGGGGTTAGTCATTCAGACGGATCCGCCCGGCAGAGAGGTTATCCCGAAGTATTCCATCGGGAAAATCATTCCTTAGCTACATTCAGAGTTAATGTAAAAAAGGGTTAACTGCTCGGTATAATTAATTCTGGTTTGTTGGTATGGAGAAGGCCAGCAGGCGTGAGTCGAAGTTAAGTTCAGTTATTTGACCCTCGGAATTGGTTTCGTAATTAAATTTTTCTCTTGAAAAACCCGATATCAGTTTAAGTCCTGCTTTTGCCACTTTATTCAGAGATATGTTGTCTAATCCGGTTTTTTCCTTCACCACATCAGCCAGGAATTTTTCCTCAAACTCTGTTGAAGGCACTATAAATTTACTATTATTAACGGGAGCAAGAGCGGCTATAGCTACCTCACTCTTTAGCAGGGAAACCTGCAGTGCCGGCATCATTTCCGGAACTTCTACGGGAGGTCTTACAAAGGCAACTTTTTCATGGTCGATGCGACCACTGTTTGATTCCCGAAGGCTCCTGTGCGGCTGAGCCTTAGGTTCAGCTTTTTTGACAGGGACTTGAGTTTTTTCTTTAACTGTAACAGGGTCTTCTTTTTTTACCACTTTTTCAGGAAGACTTTTAGGTTCCGGATTTTCATTCTTGTTTTCAGTGATTACTACTTGATTTTCAGGCTGCAATGAGCCGAAAATAGCATCACCTGCATACCGGCCTGCAAGAAAAGCAATTGCTGCTACTGCTGCTACGCGGGTAACCCATAGCAGTATTGTTTTGCCTTTGGAGGACCGGAGCAGTTTCTCTTTGTTGCGGAAGACAATTTGATTTTCGGGCTGAAGTTTTGTTTTTTGAAACCAGATGAACGCTTTCTTTTTTTCGGGATGAACCGAAAGATAAGCTTCAAAGGCTTCTTTCTCTTTTTCTGTAAGATCACCTTCCATGAAAGCAACGGCTGTTTTTTCAAATACTTCTTCCAGGTCGTACCGTTCCCTGAAAAGTTTCTCTTTCCTTTTGTATATGATTGTTTCAGGTTCAAGACTGACTGAACCCACCCGTTGCAATTCTTCTTTTAAATCCGGATTTTCCTGCAGAAACTCAATAAAAACATCCACCAAATTATCATCCAGTGTGCCATCAAGGTAATCCAGAAAATATACTTCATAATTTGCTCTTGTAATCTTCATGTTAAATTACAGTTTCCGGTTTTCCAATATAATTTTTCAAAAATACCCTCGCACGGTAAATGTAAACTTTTACCTGCGATTCGTTTAATCCGGCAATTTCACCAATCTCCTGGTAAGAATAGCCTTCATAATCTCTGAGCAGCAAAACCATTCGTTGAACTTCAGGCAGTCTGTTCACGGCTTCCTTCAATATTTCAGCCAAATCGGAGTAATTATTTTCATGGCCTTCTTCACTGATTGTAAGTTCTTCAGTATAGGCCGACCGTTTTTCTTTCCTGATGCGGTCAATCATGGTATGGTAAGCTGTAGTGAACAGATACGATTTCACCTTTGCGCAGTCGACATTACGGACGTTTTTCCAAAGTTTTTCATAGCTGTCCTGAACGATATCCTCAGCCATATGCACATCTTTTATGCTTTTAAGCACAAATCTAAAAAGCCGGTCGGCATACATATTCACTGCCTGGTTGTAATCGTCTGTCGTCATTGGCTGTTAAAAACATTGTTCAGAACATAAGACGTGGAAAGGCCTTGTTTGTTACAGGTAACGAAGTTTTTTATGAAGTAATACTGGAAAGGCAGGTGCAGTTTTAAAGAAAAAGCTCCGGAAATTCCGAAGCTTTCATTGTTTCACTCACAATTTATTAATCGTTATGAAGGACGATTTTCATTCCACTGTTTCAACCCAGCCGTATTTATCGTGTTCTTCACCGTATTGGATTGCCCGCAGTTTATAGTAAAGTTTGGTTGACCAGTCACCTGCATCGCTTTGGTTTCCATATTTAAACCATTTATCGTTATCGGCATCGTAAATGCCTTTTATCGGAGAAATTACAGCAGCTGTTCCGCAGGCGCCTACTTCTTCGAAATCAGCAAGTTCTTCATACGGAACTTTACGACGTTCCACTTTAAGTCCCATCTCTTCGGCCAAAACCATAAGGCTTTTATTGGTTATGCTTGGCAGAATGGAATCGGATAATGGCGTTACATAGGTATTGTTTTTAATTCCAAAGAAATTTGCCGGGCCACATTCGTCGATGTATTTTTTCTCTTTGCTGTCGAGGTAAAGTACAGCAGAGAAACCCTCTTCCTTTGCCAGCTTTCCGGCGCCCATACTGGCTGCATAATTTCCTCCAACCTTAAATTTTCCGGTTCCCTGAGGTGCAGCACGATCGTATTTGCGCATAATGACCAGGTTGGTTGGTTTAAAACCTTCCGGAAAGTAAGGTCCTACCGGCATAACAAACACCATGAATAAATATTCATTTGCAGGTTTAACGCCTATCTCCGGACCGGTGCCAATAAGCAAGGGGCGAATATATAAAGAAGCTCCGCTTTCATAGGGAGGTATGAAACGTTCGTTCTTTTTGACTGCCATACGAACTGCTTCCATGAACTTTTCAACCGGAAGTTTGGCCATTAAAATTCCATCACACGACAATTGCATGCGTTTGGCATTTTCATCCATTCTGAAAATACGAACCTTACCGTCTTTCCCTCTGAATGCTTTTAGCCCTTCAAATGCTTCCTGTCCGTAATGAAGTGCAGTTGCCGACATGTGAATGTTGATGGTATTGGAAGTACTTACTTCCAGGTCACCCCATTTGCCGTTGCGGTAATGGCAACGTATGTTATAATCGGCATCACGGTATCCAAATCCTAAATTTTTCCAGTCTAATTGTTCCATATTCCGTTTCGTTATTTAAAATTTTAATAAGAAAAAGCACTTCAAAACCAGTTCATTCCACAAATTAAATAAAATTTACTCACCTCAAGTAAGAGAAAAGTCAGGGAATTATTGATTTAATGAATGATTTAATAATTCTTTTGAGGAACAGAGAACTGACGATTCAGCTATCGGGAAACTCTATTTGCAGGTAGTAACCATTGTGTTTGCGGATGTTTAAAACTGTTTCATCCTCAAAAATTAGATATTGTCCTTTTATTCCCCGCAGTTTTCCTTCAATAAGTGCAGTTTTATCGAATGTAAGACTTTTAACTGCCAGTGGATACGCAGTAACGGGATATTGAATGTTTATGATGTTGTTATCGCTGCAACTGTATTTTTGCAACTCTGCCGGCAGCAGTTTGAGTGCTTTTCTTTTTTCTTCCAGAAGGTCGATGTCCTCATTCCCACAACTTTTTAACATACCTTGCCAGTTGGTCCGGTCGGTAATGTACTTTTTCAGGAATACTTCAATAACACCTGCTATATGCCTGTTGGGTGTCTGAGCCAGTTTGACGGCAAAACTTGCCCCCTGGTCAATCCACCGGCCGGGAATCTGGTGATGCCGTGTTACCCCCACTTTAAGTTCGCAAGCTACGGCAAGATAAACATAGTGAGCGCACAGATCCTGGTTCTGTGCCCATTCCAAATCACGTGCAATACCGAAGTGCGTTTTCGACAACTCCGGCCTTATTACCGATTCACCGGCCTCGGGAGCTGTTTGAAGGCACCGGTAGCAAAATCCCTGACTGAATGATCTTCGCGTTATTTTTCCACAGGATATGCAATTAATCCGGCCGGTAAATTTCAGGCTGATATTCTTTCCAATCAGCGAATTCAGATAATATTCATTATTCCCAACCGGCAGATAATAATTTACCGGAGGTCCGGGTTCAGACCTCATTTTAAGTATATTGCCTTCACACTTCATTGTAAGCATTTAATTTGCCACTGAAAAGAAGAAAAGTTACAGAACCAATTAATGAACTTTTCAGTAAACCAACTTTTAGGTCAAAAATAAGACAAAAATGTTAGTACTGAATTTAAATCGGCAACAGTTTTAATCATCAAATCCCGGCCGTTTAAATTCCATTGCCGTTGGGAAGGTTGTAAGCATCTGCTTTTTTATTTTTGAAAGCTGCCCCAGAAAACCAAGGATTTCATCTTCCTGGTTTTTCATTTCCCGGTAAAGAACCGTCAGTGCTTCGATAGTACGGTTTATGGCAATGATGGCCATTTTTGCCGAACCTCTGTTATCGGATATCAGGTCGAATTCATCATCATCGTCCTGCAATCGTGAGTTCAAATCAAAATGGGAACGATGTACCTTTGCCGATATGTAATAACAATACCATTGTACAACTTCTATGGCATCAGCAAATTTTTCAGCAGGTTCTTTGTGATTATAGATTGTCAGTAACTGATTGGTTTTGGCATCGAGTATTTCTTTATTCTCATTCAGCCATTTCCACATCGCCTGGCCATATTCCCGGGAAAGTTTTTCCACTGAAGATTCAATGTATTCCGGTTCTTCAACGTCAGGAAGTTCCTCCAGGTTAATTCCAAATTGTTTGGCATCTTCAGAAATCATATCCAGGGTAACTTCAAAAGACAATTGAATTTGCTCCCAAAATTTTTCATTGTCAAGGATATTGGTTTCCGGATCGTTGCATTCCTCCTTCATTTCCTGTTCGTGTGCATAGGTGAGGCATTTATGCCTGAGTGTGCATCGTTCACACCACCTGTCACAATAATTATATATTCCGGGAATAAATCTGCCACTGTCAGCCAAATCCATAAGAGTTCGTCGGAACTTTTCCTTTTTTGATTCCATGGCGTGCTTTTTATTGTAAAATTACAAAATTGACAGAAATTGCTTATGAGTAATTCCTTAAAAATTCCTCATCAAGACTCTGCTGAAAATGGTGGGATAAAAAAGATAAAATTTTGGCAATCATAAGGGATTTAAACGGGAAGGAATATAAATTCTTAACACTGGATATGTGCGGGTAAATTAGAATACATGCATTAACAGCAGAATTTACCGGAGCTGTACATATAGCCTCTCAGGCTTTTATGCAAACAAAAAAAGGCTGCCTCACTAAGGCAGCCTCTCAGCTTTTTAAGAAGAATTATCTAATTCACAGCACAGTTTCAACATTTACGTAAGGCAGGTGGAATGCTTCTGCAACACCTTCATAAACCACTTTCCCATCCACAACGTTAAGTCCCCTGCGAAGCGGTATGTTATCGATGCAGGCCTGTTTCCATCCTTTGCCGGCAATCTGCATGGCATAGGGGAGGGTGGCATTTGTCAGCGCTATGGTTGAAGTGCGGGGCACGGCGCCAGGCATGTTGGCCACACAATAATGAATGACATCATCAATAATAAATACCGGGTCGGCATGGGTTGTGGCTTTTGTGGTTTCAAAACATCCTCCCTGGTCAACGGCAACATCTACAAGCACGGTTCCGGCGCGCATTGTTTTAAGCATATCGCGGGTAACCAGCCGGGGAGCTTTTGCTCCGGGAATCAGCACAGCTCCAATTACCAAATCGTGGGTCTGGACCATGTGCCTGATGTTATATTCGTTGCTCATCATTGTTTTAACATTTGCAGGCATGATGTCATCGAGGTAGCGCAGACGCTTAAGCGAGATATCCATAACAGTCACATCAGCACCCAGCCCGGCAGCCATTTTGGCCGCTTCGGTACCTACGATTCCGCCACCAAGCACCAGCACCTTTGCGGGCAATACTCCGGGTACACCTCCAAGCAGCACCCCGTATCCTCCATAAGTTTTTTCAAGGTATTTGGCTCCTTCCTGTACCGACATCCGCCCTGCGACTTCACTCATGGGAACCAGCAACGGGAGCGAGCGGTCGTCCATCTCTACGGTTTCGTAAGCCAGACATACGGATCCATTGTCTATCATTGCGCGGGTTAGCTCCTCGGACGATGCGAAATGAAAATAGGTAAACAATATCTGTCCCTTTTTTATAAGACTGTATTCATACTCGATAGGTTCCTTTACTTTCATTATCATTTCTGCAATGGCATAAACATCTTCTATGCCAGGAAGAGTTTTTGCCCCCGCATGATGATAGTCTTCATCGGTAAAGCCGCTGCCCAGACCGCCGTTTGACTGTACATATACCTCGTGACCCAGTTTTACGAGTTCTGCTGCACCTGCCGGTGTCAGTGCTATCCTGTTCTCATTGTTCTTTATTTCCTTCGGTACTCCTATTATCATCTCTTTTTATGTTTTATTTTTTACCAAAAATAGATACCCGGTTTTTACAAAAACATGATAAAACTTAACAATCGGAACATATTACCTTTACTATGGAGGACTATTTTTGAAGAATATAATAAATTGAAAGTTACTTTTTTAATAATATAAGGAAATGATATTTTTTAATCTTTATTGTTTTCACATTGTTACTTGTATATTTGCTTCCCTGAAAAAAAAAAATTGTATAACATGCCCAGAGTATCAGAAAGAGGACGGGTTATGCCCAATTCACCCATACGGAAACTTGCCCCTTTGGCCGAAAAAGCCAAACAGCGGGGTGTAAAAGTGTATCATTTAAATATCGGTCAGCCCGATTTGCCTACACCCCCCGAGGCGTTGGAGGCAATTAAAAATATTGATCGTACTATTCTTGAATATACCCCAAGCGAAGGAATACGTTCGTTTCGTGAAAAGCTTGTAAAATATTACCACAGGTTTAACATTGATGTGGATGTTGATGATATTATTATCACTACCGGGGGCAGTGAAGCCGTTACCTTTGCGTTTATGAGCTGCCTTGACCCCGGAGATGAGATTCTTGTTCCTGAGCCGGCATATGCAAATTATGAGGCGTTTGCCATTGTTGCAGGTGCCGTAATAAAGTCGCTGGCCGCCAGCATTGATGATGGTTTTGCCCTGCCTCCTGTAGAGGAGTTTGAAAAGTTGATTACGCCAAAAACAAAGGGCATAATGATATGCAACCCGAATAATCCTACCGGTTACCTCTATACCCGTGAGGAGATGAACAAAATCAGGGACCTGGTAAAGAAATACGACCTTTACCTGTTTTCTGATGAGGTGTATCGCGAATTTTGTTATACCGGCTCTCCCTACATCTCGGCTTTTCACCTGGAGGGGATCGAACAGAATGTAGTGTTGATCGATTCGGTGTCGAAGCGTTACAGTGAATGCGGGCTGCGAATCGGGGCGCTTATTTCGAAAAATGAGGAAGTGAAGCAGAATGTGATGAAGTTTTGCCAGGCCCGTCTGAGCCCGCCCCTTATAGGACAGATTGCCGCAGAAGCTTCTCTGGATGCCGACCCTGAATACATGTTAACTAACTACAATGAGTATGTTAACCGGCGTAAATTTTTAATCGATGGCCTGAACCGAATTGAGGGAGTTTATTCACCCATTCCGATGGGGGCTTTTTATACCGTGGCGCGCCTCCCGGTCGATAATGCCGATGATTTCTGTGCATGGCTGCTCGATAAATTCGAATATGAAAAACAAACCCTTTTTCTTGCGCCGGCTTCAGGGTTTTATACCATTCCCGGCAAAGGAACCGATGAGGTGCGTATTGCCTATGTGCTGAATAAAAAAGATTTGGCTGTGTGCCTGAAGATTTTGGATGAAGCGCTGAAGGTTTATCCGGGGAGTAAGGTGAGGAAGGAAGTTATAGGAAAAGAGTCCTTCGGCTCATAAATTAGAAGAAATTACTTAGAGTTGTATTAACTATTAAAATAAATTATAAGTTTAAATCCAATAGTATTGGATTATAGCATATTATGATCCTTTAATTAGATCATAAAGATTTAATCATTATATGACATTAAACTTAATGTGCTAATATTCAATTATTAAAAATGCTTTTTTTCTGCTAATGATAAACTTTTTTTAAGAAAATCCAATGATCTTATTTTTTCATTCAACAGGATACCATCCACCTGCCGATAATCTATAGCAGACTTTATCAATTCTTCATGGAAATCGTTTATATCAACTATTAAACGGGACTCCAGTTTTAACAAATTTAACAGGTTTTGTAATCGTGTTATGCCTCTGTGTTTGTTTCCAAGACAAACAAATTTTTTACGAAAGATTATAGAAAACACTGTACAATGAAACGAATCGGTAATAACTATTTCTGCATTTTTAATATGGCTTAACCAGGTGTTTACACTTTTAAATAAATACAATCCTTTTCTTGATAAAAGTTTTTTCCCATTTATAGGCGTAAATTTCAGGTTGTTCTTTGAAGCAACTTTTTTAAAATAGTTTTCCTTTACAACAGAATCATCCAGAATCATATAAACAAGCCTTCCCTTCTTCGAATTTGATATTGATTTTTTATCTGCAAGTTCATTGAAATACATTGGGTCTATGAGTAATGTAGGATCCAAAACGTCAGTGCAAGTAATGCCAAAAGTGTTTTTGCAAATTTTTACTCCAGATTTTTCTCTTACAGAAACAGCATTAAACCGATTAACAAGCGTTCGAATTTTTTGTGTTACTTTTTCATCTGCTTCCCAATAATCAATACCAAAACTTGCAGCATAGGCTATTTTAACTTTTTCATCGTCAACAAAATCTAAATAATATCTGTACATTGATTCCAGGTCATTTCTATATCTCCAAACCTGATCACTCCCGACTATAAAGGCATCTAATATATTATTTAGTTCTTTTAATTTACTGAGACTGTTTGTTGGAGGGAGGATTCCCGGGATGTTATTTACTCTAAACTTCCAAAAATGAAAACCAAGTATTGCAATTATTCGCGCGGCAATTTTTTTTCGTAATGTTGGAGGTTGTGGTATAAAGTTTATAACGAAAGGAGTGTAACCTACATTTTCAATAAGCTTATAAATTGCAAATGCTTGCAACACTGCACCATAATTATAGTTTGAATGATGAAAGGTTAGAATTCCTATTTTCATATTAATTATTTGATGTGTAGCTTTTTAAATGCAGATTTTTTAAAATGATAGAAAGCGGTCGCTATTTTTAACATTTTTAAATGTGCCTTCATATCTGTATCGAAATTAGTTGCATCTCGTGTTTTAAGCCAGGTAATTAAACTTTTCTGCCGGATTTTTCTTCGAAGCCACTGAACAATGGCGAAATCAAATGTAATTTTTTCTTGACTAAATCTTTTCGGAGGTATATTTTTATTATTCTGCTTTGCTTCCTTTATCCTGTATGAAAGACCTGTATGCCGATGATTAAAACTTCCTTTTTGGGAGGCCAGGAATTGATCCAGACTTAAATGATCCAACGATAACTTTTTCTGGTTGATTCCATCATTAATTAACTTCTCCGCTAAAACAGTTCGTGTCACAATAAGATTTGTTCCTTTTCCATCTAAATGGTACGGATTAATCCATGCATCACCTAATGAAATGTCTGCAAGTTCAGTGGTAACATCTTCACAAAAATCACAAGCATTTGATTTAAATAAGCCTGTGCCCCACATATCACCTGCTTGTTTCATCCGTATAGTTTTTTCACTGTTGGTTTCCTGTTCTATGCATCCAAATGAATAATCACCTGCGCTGCTTTCAATATTTTTTATTCTGTATTGAGGCTGAAGAATTTTTTTTGTAGCACCTGCTTTAGCTGACAAATACTCTGTGTAAAACCTACTCTTTAAACCTCCGCAAATTATTCCAATCAGAAACGGTATTTTTTCATTTAATTCAGGGTCTCTATGTTGGGCCAGGCGAATTGCTTTTATAAAACATCCGACTCCCACTATGGCAATTTTCCCTTTTAATTTATGTACTTCAGGTAAAATTGTACCAAGGGTGACAGGAAAGTACCTGGTTTTCGAAAAAGCCAATAATTCATCTTTAGAATTGCTTATGGAATATTCATAATATTGCCCGGGTTTGTGAGACTCTTTAACTGAAATGACGTGATTGATGTATCCTTTTTCCAGCAGTTCAGATGAAACAAATGTTGCAAGACCTCCGGAAGAAGAGGTTAGCCTGTATTCATGGGCATATCCTGCATATATTCCGTAATATTTACCAATTTTTGGATGATGTAAAATGGCATCAATTAAGAACTTTTCAGCTAATTCATTTTCTGTTTTTACTTCATTTTCCGGTTCGGGATTAAACGGACAAACAGTTATGCAGTCCCCATTATTATTGCATTCATTAGTTAGTTGAGGGGTTAAAAAGCCAAGCTCGTTCCAATTCATTTTCAACGCACCGGATGGACATTTGTATACACAAAGTCCGCATCCAATGCAAAGATCCTGGTTTACAACTTTACTGATGACTTCTGGAATATGAGCCATTTAAAAATTTATTATTTAAAGATTCAGTTCTACCTTGTTATTTTTATTTAAAACACTCAGTAGAATTATTTAAATAAACAAAGATATAAGAATAAAATGCATTTTAAATGAATGGATTTTTTGCTTGTCATTGTTTGATTCTCATAGGTTGAAGGGGTCATTGTCGGACGTAGTTGTTTTGCAGTGGCTTTTTATTCCTGTTTTAACAAACCCATGAGGGATTCGTACGCTTCCATATTTTTTCTGTCTGCCCGGCAAGCATAATGTTTCAATTCCTTTGCATTATTATTTTTAAATGAAATCCACATGTTTTGCATTCACAAATACAAATGAACAAAATTCATTAAAACGAGTGGATTTCATCTGTTTCTTTAAAAATTTAAATTTTGTAAGGATGAAAAATGGTAATTGTAAATAATATAATCTGTAATTTGCTTTTGTATAAATGATTAAGAGTCATTTATATATTATTTTTGAATTATCTTGCCAATGGCTTCTAACAATTTTTTCTTTCTGGTTGAAAATAAAAATGGTTTTAATATTAGTTCCCTTTTTGATTCCCAATGAACATGAGTTTTATTTTCTATTCTTTTTTCAATAATATCCGCAATTTCATGTATATTCCTTTTCGTTACTATACCCCCACTTTTAACTATTTCCGGCATTCCACCAACATTTGTTACTATGGGGAAACAGCCGAAATTCATAGCTTCTATAATAGAAACTCCAAATGATTCTGAACGTGAAAATTGACAGTATATCTTCGCTCTTTTATAATATCTTTCCAGTTCCTCATGCGCGACAGGTTCAATACATTCAAGATTTGCCGGGCAATTTCCCGGAAATTCTTTAATGAGATTTTTATTGATGCCTATTATCATAAACTTGAACTCAGGAAGTGATTCAGCTACTTTTATAAAAGTATCAATGCCTTTCAATAAGAAAGTGCGTCTTGATTCAATTAATCCAACAGTAATTATTAAATTTTCTTTTTTAGTTTGGAGGTTGTTCTTTACTGGAATATTTACACAATTATAAATAAGATGTGTATTCGATTTTCTGGTAATCCAGCTTGTCCTTCTTGCGACATTTTTTGAAACAGCAAAATTTAAGGTGCTGTGCTTCATTGAAAAAACAGCAAAATATCCACGAATTTTTGATGTAAAAACACCATAGTTTAGTTCAGGCATTTTTATAACATCATAGCCTCCAACAACCACAAATGAGTTTATTCCAATAACTTTACCAAAAAGTACAGGCAAAAATGAATGCTGATCTGCAAACCATATAAAAACCGCATCATATTTCCATATGTTGAAGAGAAGAAAAAGGAATTGCCTGATGAATTGCATTGCGGTTTTATACAATCCTTTTGAAGGCTTGAATGAATACTTTTTTACATCATATGTTACTGACAAAATTTCAAAATCGGTTTTAACAAATGACGAAAAGGATGTATAGATAAACAGTATCTTTTTTTTATGTTCCATTTAATATCCAAAAATAGTACTTTTGTTAATTTGAGAAAAAAATAAAATTATGCCAAAAATTCTCACCATTGTGGGTGCCCGTCCACAATTTGTTAAAGCGGCTGCATTAAGCCGTGCATTGAAACAGTTTCACCTGGAAGAGGTGCTGGTGCATACCGGTCAGCATTTCGATAAAAATATGGCTGAAATATTCTTTAACCAGATGGAAATTCCTGTCCCTGCTTATAACCTGGGAATCCATTCGCTTAGCCATGGAGCGATGACGGGGCGCATGCTTGAAGCAATTGAAGGTGTTATTCTTCAGGAGCGTCCTTCTGCAGTGGTGGTGTTTGGCGATACCAATTCAACCCTGGCCGGCGCACTGGCTGCAAGTAAGCTACATGTTCCGGTGGCGCATGTAGAGGCTGGTTTACGCAGCTACAACATGCAAATGCCTGAAGAGGTAAACCGGATTTTGACCGACCGGATATCCGGCTTTTTGTTTGCTCCTACTGAGACTGCTGTTCACAATTTGCATAAAGAAGGATTTGGAAACTTCAATGTAAGAATCGAAAACACCGGGGATGTAATGTACGATGTAGCTCTTTTTTACAGCAGGATTTCCTCCGGGCGTTCTTCAATCTTAAATGAATTGCCCGACAATAATCCAATATTGCTGGCCACAATTCACCGGCAGGAAAACACCGATGACCTGCAGAGGCTAGCGTCTATAATGGAAGCTTTAAATGAACTTTCCTCTGACTACAGCATTGTGCTTCCCCTTCATCCGCGGACAAGAAAAATTCTGGAGCAGCAGAATATTACGTTAAAGTTTAACCCAATTGATCCTGTGGGCTATTTCGATATGATTGAACTTCTAAAAACCTGTTCATTTGTTGTTACCGATAGCGGAGGCCTTCAAAAGGAAGCTTTCTTTTTCCAAAAACAGTGCCTGGTTATCCGTAGTGAAACGGAATGGACCGAATTGGTGGAATTAGGCTATAATCATATTGTTGGTTCCGATAAGCAGCTTATTCTGGAAAAAGCTGAAGCTGTAAAACATACCAGACCCGGATTCACTGAAAAACCATACGGAGATGGAAATGCTGCTGCGAAAATAGCTTCATTTTTAAAAGAATTGTAACCTGAGGAGACCTTGTGCTACCAGGAAAGTTTAAATTTGTTTTTCAGCGGACAAGTGACCGGTGACATTATGCATAAGCGGTAAAATCTAAAAGAGATGGAAAAAATACATATGTGCGACACCTATGGGCAGTATCTGACGATGAAGGAAGAAATTGATGCTGCCATGCAGGAAGTGATAAAATCAACCCAGTTCATTAAAGGAGGTAAGGTGCTTGAATTTGAGAAAGAGCTTGCAGATTTTCTGGGGGCACATGTAATTGCCTGTGGAAACGGAACTGATGCTCTTCAAATTGCATTAATGGCCTTTAACCTGCAACCGGGCGATGAGGTAATCACTACTCCTTTCACATTTATTGCCACAGTAGAGGTGCTTGCACTGCTGGGCCTGCGTCCTGTATTTGCTGATGTACAACCCGGAACATATAATATTGATGCCCGTTTGATAGAGGAAAAAATTACCCAACGGACCAGGGTTATACTGCCGGTGCATCTTTTTGGTCAGTGTGCGGAGATGGAACCTATGCTGCAGCTGGCTGAAAGACATAATCTTTTTCTTTTGGAGGATGCCTGCCAGGCGTTGGGCAGTGAATATATTTTTAGCAACGGCTCAATGAGACCTGCAGGAGCAATAGGGCATGCCGGCTGCAACTCTTTTTTTCCTTCAAAAAACCTGGGTGCATTTGGCGATGGGGGAGCTGTTTATACGAGGGATGATAAGCTGGCTGCGGTTATAAGGTCGATTGCCAATCATGGCATGAAGCAGAAGTACCAGTACGAACGCATAGGTGTTAATTCAAGGCTTGACAGCCTGCAGGCAGCAGTGCTGAGTATTAAGCTGAAGCATTTCTCACGGCATTTGAAGGCCCGGCAGGCTGCTGCTGCATGGTATGATGAGCATCTGAAGGGAATTGAAGAGATACAGCTGCCTGAAAGGGCTGCATACAGCACACACTCCTTTCATCAGTATACCATTCGCATCCGGCAGCGGGATGAACTGCAGCGTTTTTTAAAAGAGAGAGAGATTCCTTCCATGGTTTATTACCCGGGGGTTATTCATCTTCAGGAAGCATACCGCTACCTGGGGTATAAGAAAAATGATTTTCCGGTGAGTGAAGATCTTTCCCAAACGGTGCTGTCGCTGCCTATGCATACAGAGTTGAATGAAGTGCAGCTTGAATATATTACAGATTCGATAAAAGAGTTTTTTCACGCAAAGACGCAAAGACGCAAAGAAAATTAAGGATCAAATATGTAGAGAAGGATTCTGGAAAATTTATAAAGATATAGATATCAATTAAACAATCGGATTATTGCCTTTGCGTCTTTGCGTGAGCTTTTTATTTCTTTTATAAAGATATTATTTTTAAAATGAAATTAATATGAGCAAAACATACATTCATGAGTCATCTTTTATTGATGAAGGGGCCCAAATTGGAGCGGGCACCAGGATCTGGCATTTCTGCCATGTTATGGGAACAGCCGTATTAGGTGAGAATTGTGTTCTTGGGCAGAATGTTTTTATGGGGAACAAGGCAGTGTTGGGCAACAATGTCAAGGTGCAAAATAATGTATCGGTGTATGAAGGGGTGATTTGTGAAGACGATGTATTTCTTGGACCATCCATGGTATTTACCAATGTTATTAATCCGCGCAGTGCAGTGAACCGGAAGCAGGAGTTTAAATTCACCCTCGTAAAAAAAGGAGCCACCATAGGAGCCAATGCCACTGTTGTTTGCGGCACAACATTGGGTGAGTACTGCTTTATTGGCGCAGGGGCAGTTGTAACAAAAGATGTAAAACCTTTTGCCCTTATGGTTGGTGTTCCTGCTCAGCAGAAGGGATGGGTCAGCCGTTCGGGAAGGGTGCTGGGGGAAGACCTGGTTTGTCCTGAAACAGGAGAGAAATATTTGCTTAAAGATGAATTTTTGATGCTATCAAAGGAATAGTGAAAAAGGTTTTCCTTTTAACTAATTTTTGATGCTATCTTAGCGTCTTTGCGCCTTTGCGGTAAAATTTAGGTAATATGAAACGATTTGCACTGATAGGTTCAGCCGGCTACATTGCCGAGCGTCATATGAAAGCCATTAAAGAAACGGGAAACAAATTGGTTTGTGCAACCGACCGATTTGATGTAATGGGACGGATGGACAGCTATTTCCCGGATGCCGATTTCTTTTTGGAGATTGAGAACCTTGATAAGCATATGGATGATCTACGCAGGGAAGGGAAACCAATTGATTATGTAGCCATTTGCACACCCAATTACATGCACCCTTCTCATATCCGTTTTGCCTTACGCAACGGAGCTCATGCCATTTGTGAAAAACCACTGGTAATATATCCTGAAGATATTCCGGTAATTAAAGATATAGAGGCTGAAACGGGAAAGAAGGTATATACTGTTCTTCAATTAAGGTATCATCCTGCCATTCTTTCACTTAAAAAGGAGATCGAAGCTGCTGGTGACAGGATGTTCGACATTGATTTAAGTTACATCACTACCCGTGGGAAATGGTACCTGAAAAGCTGGAAAGGCGATGTGAAAAAATCGGGAGGGGTAGCCACCAACATCGGCATCCATTTTTTTGATATGATTACCTGGATATTTGGAGATGTTCAGGAAAATATCGTTCACCACTACGGACCTGATAAAGCAGCCGGTTTCCTTCGATTGGAAAAAGCACGGGTACGTTGGTTTCTCAGCCTCGACTATCATAATCTCCCTAAATATGCTATCGACAGAGGAATGCGAACTTTCCGCTCTATCACAGTTGATAGTAAGGAGATTGAATTCAGCGGTGGGTTTACCGATTTACATACTGTTACTTACCAAAATATTCTTGATGGGAATGGCTTTGGGATTGAAGATGCCCGTGAAAGCATCGAACTAACTGACTACGTCAGAAATGCAAAGCCGATTGGTTTGAAAGGTGACTATCATCCATTTCTGAAAAATAACTGAAGTTTATTTTCCGGCAAGGCCGATAAACTTACCTGCCAGTTTTTTTCGGGAATAATTTTCCACTGAACCGGAATCGACAGTAAGTGTTTTTTCCAGGTAAAGACTGAAGAAATCATTCAGTACAACCTGCAACTCATTTACATTGCCGAAATCGACTGCGACACCTGTCTGGGTTTCTCTGATTATGTCAGCAAAGTCGGAGTCGGTTGGCCCGATGGCGAGGATGGGACGCTTTAAGGCCATGTATTCATACATTTTCCCAGGTAATATACCCCTGGCATTGGGTGAATCATTTATTGCCAGCAGCAGCACCTGCGATTTGGCAAGCTCCTGCAACCCTTTTTTATGGGGCAGGTGGTCCATCAAAACCAGATTCTCCTGCAATCTGTGGTCGTATATATCTTTAAGAATTAAATCATCAGTCTGCCCGATAAGTTTTATACGAAGCTTATTTCTAAACTCCCTGTTTTCTGTTGAAAGCAACTCAAGTGCTTTCCACAGAGCTGCGGGATTTCGGTCGCGGTTAAATGCACCGAAATGACAGATTGTAAATGCATCGTCAGGAACTACATGAATATCTTTAAAATCGTCGGGATCATATCCGTTATTGATAACCTGCACGGTTTTGCCGGGTACTTTATTTAGATCCCTGGCGCAATTAGGACTTACAGTTACCACATGGTCGGCTGCTCCAATCACTTTACGCTCCAGTCTGCGGTGTTTTCGATCGGCCCATTTGGTTAATCGGAGCTTATCGTAGAAATCGATTTCGGTCCAGGGGTCCCTGAAATCTGCAATCCATGTGATATTCAACTTATTCTTAAGACCAAGGGCAATCAGATGCATGCTGTGAGGAGGGCCGGTAGAAACCATCAAATCAACGGGATTTTCTTTCAGATAAGTGGTAAGAAATTTCACTGAAGGCTTAATCCAAAACATTCTTGGATCGGGAATCATCAGGTTGCCTCTTATAAATACCGATGCTTTACTCTTCCAGTCGCCGGAGGTAGCTTCAGAGATGTATCCGGGTTTAAACTTTTCATTTTTTTTCTTTCCCGTTAAAGTGCGGAAGATTGAATATGGTTCCCAGATAGAAGTTTTAACTGTTTCTGTTGCAGGATGAATCTCCTCCGATAAACTTTCGTCAATAACCGAAGCATCAGGGTTTGCCGGAGTGTAGATGACCGGTTGCCATCCGTATTCGGGAAGGTATTTCGACATTTTTAACCAACGCATAACACCGCCGCCTCCACTGGGTGGCCAATAATACGTTATGATTAAAATGCGTTTCATATCATTAATGAAAAAAGTAAAACATCCATCGTACCAAAAAACCGCGAGGGAGAGGCAGAGAAAAAAATAAAACTCAGCCTCTCCGATAACCTGCCTTCCGGTAGGCAGCATCGCGGAAATTTATGCTGCTATAGTTTTTCAAACAGTTTTCTCATGCTTACCTTTTCACCGATAATGGCATCCAGTTCGGCAATGTTTACCCTTTCCTGCTCCATGCTATCGCGGTAGCGGATGGTTACGGTGTTATCGGTGGTAGTCTGATGGTCGACTGTTACACAGAAAGGTGTTCCAATGGCATCCTGCCTGCGGTAACGTTTCCCGATGGAATCCTTTTCGTCGTATTGACAATTAAAGCCAAATTTAAGCTTGTCAATGATTTCGCGTGCCTTCTCCGGCAGCCCGTCTTTTTTAACCAGCGGCATAACAGCCAGTTTTACAGGGGCAAGCACGGGCGGAAGCTTCAGTACAACGCGTGAATCCTTGTCGAGCACTTCTTCATGGTAAGCGGCTGAAATAACCTGTAAAAACATGCGGTCAACGCCTATTGAAGTTTCCACGACATAAGGCACATACGATTCATTCATTTCAGGGTCAAAATAACGAATCTTTCTTCCTGAATATTTTTCATGCTGGGAAAGGTCGAAATCGGTGCGGGAATGGATACCTTCCACTTCCTTAAATCCGAATGGAAACTTAAATTCCACATCCACGGCTGCATTGGCATAGTGTGCCAGTTTTTCATGCTCATGGAACCGGTAGTTTTCTTCACCAAAACCAAGGGCCTGGTGCCACTTCATTCTTGCCTCTTTCCATTTTTCAAACCAGTCGAGTTCAGTTCCCGGACGCACAAAAAATTGCATTTCCATCTGTTCAAATTCGCGCATGCGGAAGATAAACTGCCGGGCTACAATTTCATTCCTGAAGGCTTTGCCAATCTGCGCAATTCCAAAAGGAATCTTCATGCGTCCGCTTTTCTGCACGTTCAGGTAATTTACAAAAATGCCCTGGGCCGTCTCGGGTCTCAGAAATACTTTCATAGCTCCGTCGGCAGTCGACCCCATTTCGGTCGAGAACATCAGGTTGAACTGGCGAACATCGGTCCAGTTGCGGGTGCCCGATACAGGGCAAACAATCTCCTGGTCAACAATTATTTGCTTAAGCTCTTCAAGGTTGTTGTCATTTAAAGCCTTTGAAAACCGTTCATGCAGGTTGTCGTACTTCTTTTGATTTTGGATAACCCTTTGGTTTGTAGCTCTGAACTGCTGTTCATCGAATGCTTCACCAAATCGTTTCGCAGCTTTATCAATTTCCTTGTTGATTTTCTCCTCTATTTTGGCCAGCTGGTCTTCTATGAGCACATCGGCACGGTACCGCTTTTTGGAATCTTTATTGTCGATAAGTGGGTCGTTGAATGCATCGACATGGCCGGAAGCTTTCCAGATGGTGGGATGCATAAAAATTGCCGAATCGATTCCCACAACATTTTCATGAAGTAATACCATGCTATCCCACCAGTACTTCTTGATGTTGTTTTTCAATTCCACACCGTATTGTCCATAATCGTAAACAGCGCTTAATCCGTCGTAAATCTCACTCGATTGAAAAACATATCCGTACTCCTTGCAGTGAGCTACAAGCTTTTTAAAAATATCTTCCTGTGCCATTTAATTAATTTTCAGAATTTAGCGACAAAAATAGGATTTAATTGGTAGTTGTGAAAAAGAATTTGCCGGTGTAAGGTTAATCTACCTCTTCGAAATCGACATATTCCCCCTCATTGTGTTTTGAGGTGTTTTTGTTTTTTTGAGCATCATATTCAATCGTTACTTCTCCTTCACGTTTACCTGCCCTATTTTGCCTGCCGTTCCTTTCATCCATATTTTTCTGCATTTGCCGCAATTTGTTTTCAAGGATCAAAGGAAGGATGAAACGGGTAAACAATTTAATGACAAAATATATCGCAACAATGAAAATTATTGTACGAATAAAATTTACCAGGTATAGAATTATAAATAAACTCATTAATATTCAATTATTCAGTGTCAAATAAAAAATTCATGCCAAGGGACAAATTTAAATGTTTTGCTGAAGTTGGGTAAAGGAATCCTAAAATATTATTGGTTGCCAGGAAAAACTGTGTTCTTCGTGCGCTGTATAACGCTCCCAACCCCGGTGCTATTTCATTTAAATTGTACAACGACAAGTTTCCAGCCAGTTCAAATCTTGTTCCAAACTTTAAATTAGTAAAAGCTGAAACAATATTTATCGGCTGGTGTCTGAAATAAATAAACTGGTTACTTAATCCTAAAGTTGTCTTTTCTGATACATTAACTTTTGCTGCTGCATTAAGTTTCACAGGGAGCATAGATACAGTTCGATTGTTGGTACTTTCCACTTCCAGGAAATAAGAAAGGGAATCGGCAAATTGTCTTAATGCCTCCCGCGGCTCCTTCCAACCAACGGGAGCTTTTGTGTGTGACTGGTAAAGTTTATCCTGAGAATATCTGAAAGGTCTTGGCACATCCATAGCAAAGGTTTTGTTGTTGAATCCGATTGCTCCAAAGTCGAGCAGACTTACCGACCATTCAATTCCATTGCCGGATTGCAGGACAAAGCCGGCATCGAAGGCAACACCAAGATTTTTTGCCTGAAAAAAGTAATCGCCGGGGAATATGCTGGCGCGGAAACTCTCATCGTACGAAAGTGGGGCAGACATAGAATAAACACCTTCAATACCGACCAGCAAATCGTTGTTTTGTGAGTCGGTGGAAACGACAACATCAAATTCGTTTGTGTCAAAGAAATACTTTCCAAATAATAATTTTGGCCGTATGCCAATATCAAAGCCTTCCCATAATTCTCCGGCAACACCAACACTCAGCTCTTTATAATGTCTGAACTGTAATGTGCCGCTGCCAATGAGCTGATCGGTTCCATAATATTCAATGAGTCCATCGCGTATAAGCTTGACAATTTCGCGGTCGAAATTCCCATTTGCCACTCCTTTTTCTGAAACCGAAATGCTGTATGTTAAATTGTTGTGCTTCAGGCTTGCAAAAAATACTGCGACATTTATGCCTGCCTGTATATTACCTTTATCATCCATTGCATCATAAAACCTGTGAAAGCTGTAACTGAATCCATCGGAAAAAAGATAATTAAAAGCCATGTTGGAATTCATGTTGAAATGAATTCCTGACAGGATTGGAATACCTACAACTAATTTTCCCGACCGGTTTTGCAGCGCCGGGTTTTCAAGCGATGCCTGCGGAACCCCTGGAAGAAAAAACAACGGGGATGTTTCCTGTGCAGTTACCCCGCCCCAGGTCATCACCCACACAAAAATCAGTAAAGTTCTGGCTTTTATTCGATAAACTCCTGGCATCTTACAGTGTAGAATTGCAATTTATGCGGTAATATAAGCATTAAAACCAAAAGCTGCCTTAAAAGTTTAACCTTTAAAACAACTCAAACAGGTGTTGTTTGCCTATATAAGCTTTGTGACAAAACTTTTTCCAGGATGAATGTCAACGGGAATGAACCGAACCTCCGCTTGATTTATTGATGTTTTTTGTTCCCGGGTTTCCTGAATAGCGAATATTGCCACCACTGCTTGCCCTGGCATTTATTTCCGTTGTGGTAAGAACCGATGCATTCCCACCACTGCTTGCACTGGCTTTGCAAAATTCAGCTTTTAAATCATCGGCATCGATGATGCCTCCGCTGCTGGTGCTAACATCTAAATATTTTGCCCGGCCTTTTATCCTTAGCTGTGCCCCGCTGCTGGCATCCATCGTTATGTTTTTATAAACCAGGTCTGTGTTAACAATTCCTCCACTGCTGGCATTTACATCCATGGCATCGCCACTCAATGTGGACTCTGATCTGACTTCTGCACCGGATGATGCTTTAAGCCGGTTCAATTCAGTTGCTGTCACATAAACTTTAACTGAAGAATAATTGTGTCGGTTGAAAAGATTGAATCCCCGCCTGCTTTTCATATAAATATGCAGCGTGCCGCTTTTAACTTCGGTTATTACATCACTGATGATATCCTCATCAGCATCTACTTTTACTGACTCTTTATCTCCCATTGAAATGAACACAACAATCCCGGTGGAAGCTTCAACTGCATTGAATCCTTTGACATTTCGTGTTTGATTTTTCTCAGGAACAGAGCTTGTGGCAAATAAATTTACTGCTGAGGTACCCAGCAGAAATAAGATAATGAGCAGTTTAATTTTTTGTTTCATACGATAATCTTTAAATGGTATGTTATAATTTTAAAATGACACTAAATTGTTGCATCCGGGAGATGACTTTCCTCCCCGTTTCAATTTTAAGACGATACTTTACTGTAATAAGTTACACCATATGTGATTTGATTTTCTAAAAAAAGACATTAACATGAAAACATATAAATTATGGACTGCTTTTAATTTCATTAAGTTTTAAAAGATGGACAAATATTCGGCGTGATCTTTGTTTTCTGATCTGGAGAAATGATAAGAATGAAGAAAGTGAGCGTTATACGGAATGCATGAAATAAAAAGTTGTGTGTTCTGAGTTAATATATTTTAACGTAATGAGATATCATTTTATCTTTTGTTTTCGTGTATTGTTCTATTTTTGTAAAGTGTTTATTAATTAGTTTTATAGCGTCCAGCCATATATTTAAAATTTTGAAGACATGAATTGGAAGAAGATTTGGATTGGTTCTTTAATTGTAATCATCACAGGATTGGGCTTTTACAGCTTTAATCGCGACAATAAGAATTTTGAAATAGCAAAAAATCTTGAGATATATTACAGTTTGTTTCGTGAACTGAATATGTTTTATGTTGATGATGTGAATCCTAATGATTTGGTAAAAACAAGTATTGATGAGATGCTTGAATCATTGGATCCTTATACCAACTACATTTCGGAGGATCAGATGGAAGATTTCAGATTCATGACCACCGGCGAATATGCCGGTATAGGAGCTTTAATTAGCGAACAAAACGGGAAAATAGTTATTTCTGAGCCTTATGAAGGGTTTCCTGCCCAAAAGTTTGGTCTTAAAGCCGGAGACGTAATTCTTAAGGTTGAAGATAAACCTACTGAAGATATGTCGGTTGAAGATGTAAGCAACATGCTTAAAGGGGCTGCCCAAAAGCCCGTAAAACTAAATATTCTAAGGCCGGGAAAGAATAAGCCATTTGAATTGAACGTTGTGCGCGAGAAAATAGTTATCGATCCCATTCCATTCTATGGCATGCTTGATGATAAAACAGCTTACATCCGGTTGTCGAATTTTACTGCCAACAGTGGTGATGGCGTGAAAAAAGCTTTTCTTGAATTGAAAAAGAACAAGCCCGATGCCCTTGTCCTGGACATGCGCTCCAATCCTGGCGGCTTGCTTCAGGAAGCAGTGAAGATTGTGAATCTGTTTGTGCCAAATGGTGAGGAGATTGTCAGTACAAAAGGAAAAGTAAAGCAGTGGGACAGGACCTACACGGCAACAGCAGCTCCTGTCGATACTACCATCCGGATAGCAGTATTAACCAACCGGATGTCAGCATCGGCATCTGAGATTGTTGCCGGTGCCATTCAGGATCTTGATCGCGGTATTGTTGTCGGATCCCGCACTTTTGGAAAAGGACTGGTACAAACCACCCGCGATTTAAGCTATAACACCAAATTAAAAGTTACCACTGCCAAATATTATACCCCAAGCGGCCGCTGTATTCAGTCGCTCGATTATGCCCATCGTAATGAAGATGGCAGTGTGGGTAATGTACCCGATTCGCTTATTTCTGAATTTTATACCAAAAAAGGCAGAACAGTTTATGACGGGGGCGGAATTGTACCCGATGTGGTGCTTGAACCGGAACAGCTGAGTAACCTTAGCGCTGCCCTTATCACAAAACACCTGATCTTTGATTATGCTACAAAATTTGCAAATGAGAATGAAGCCATCCCACAGCCAGAGCAGTTTGAAGTTACTGACGATATTTACAATGAATTTAAGGCGTTTGTGCAGGATAAAGATTTTGAATATGAATCAAAATCGGAACAGGTGCTTGAAGAATTGAAGGAAACTGCCCAAAAGGAAAAGTACTTTGAATTGGCATCGGAGGAATTTGAAAAGATGATGCAAAAACTCCACCCGGATGCTGAAAAGGATATGACTGTATTCAGCGATGAAGTAAAAAGCTTATTGAAAAATGAAATCGTTTCCCGCTATTATTATCAGAAAGGGGCTATAAGAGCAGCAATCGGAGAGGATGAAGTTATCCAGAAAGCATTGTCAGAGCTCAAATCAGCAATGTCGTACAATGAATACTTTAATCCGGAGATAGTGATTACAATGGATCGGTAACAGTTATTTGCACCTGGAGCAAAAAATGGTTATATATTTTGCTGGTTCAATAAGAGGGGGACGTGAAGATGCAGATATTTATGCTGAATTAACTGGTTTCCTGAAAAGTTTTGGAACAGTTCTGACCGAGCATGTTGGTGATGTTAAACTTACACAATTTGGTGATGAAAGCTTAACAGACAGATATATTCATGACCGTGATATAGAATGGCTTCTTGATGCAGATTTAGTAATTGCTGAAGTAACGGTTGTTTCATTGGGTGTAGGTTATGAAATTGGAAGAGCAGTTTCTGCCGGTAAAAATGTATTTTGTTTGTACCGGCAAATACCAGGCAGTAAGCTTTCTGCTATGATTTCAGGATGCCCTGATGTGTGCCTGATAAAATATGTGAATATAAAAGAAGCAAAAGAAAAAATTACCAAAGCGCTTAATGGATTATTAACCACATAAAGGCTATAATTTGATATAAGATGATTGTTTGCATGGATAGCAAACCACATCTATATGTATAAGAATGATGAATTTTAAAAAAATGTTTTATGTAAAACAACTTAATCATTGTTGCAATGTTTTGTTGATGATTAAGTTAATTCTTATAACCTTCATTTCTTATTACCCTCATGTGGGATGGACTCAGGTAAAATCCGTTGGATTACCAAGTATTCATAACTACACAAAATCTCAATATAAAGCAGGCACCCAAAATTGGGGCATAGCACAGGATAAAAACGGATTCATGTATTTTGCCAATAACGAAGGTGTTCTGCAATTCGACGGGATTCATTGGGATTTAATAAAAGTTTCAGAATCGTCTCCTGTAAGATCTATTGGCATTGACAATGAAAATAATGTTTATGTAGGATTATTCAATGATTTTGGCGTACTGCAACCAAATGCTGCAGGAAAATTGGAATTTAAAAGTCTTCGGAATCTGTTGCCTCCGGAGGTGGATGGATTTAATGATATCTGGAGCATATATCAAACTTCCCATGGGGTTGTTTTCCAAAGTTTTAATTACCTGTTTATCTATAATCATGAAAGGATAAAAATTATACATCCGGAAAATCAATTTCATTTTTCATTTAAGGTTGGGGAGCGGTTGTTTGTCCATGAGCCGGAGTCAGGCCTCTATGAGCTTGCTGATGGCATAGTTGTAAAGGTGCCGGGGACTGATGAATTAATTGGGAAGGAAGTTTGGGGAATGCTTGCATTCGATGAGGAAAGCATGTTGATTGGGACAAACAGTGGCGGCATTTATGTTTATGAAAACGAAAAATTGACGAAATGGGACACTCCTGTCAATAAATTGGTGGAAAAGTCTCAGTTGTTTAGTGTTTCTCCATTAAACGGAGAATTATTTGCTTTTGGTACGGTAACAAATGGTTTACTGATTTCAGATGGAAATGGTGAAGTTGTACAGCACATTACAATTGAATCGGGTCTTCAGAATAATACAATCCTTTGCATCTACTCCGATGACAGTCAAAACCTCTGGTTGGGTCTCGATAATGGGATAGATTACATTGAAATCAATTCACCAATAAGCTTTAATTACGATTTTGGAAAAATTGGGACAGGATATACCTGCATGGTGTTTGATGAAAAAGTTTATTTAGGTACTAACCAGGGATTGTTTGTAAAATCATTTGATGCGCATGCCATTAACAATGTAGATTTTGAACTGGTGGAAAATACGACCGGACAAGTGTGGTCACTCGATGTTTACAATGGACAGCTGATATGCGGACACAATACAGGTACATTTCTGGTGAAAGGGAATACTGCAGTAAAAGTCAGTGAGGAGGAAGGTCTGTGGCAGTACATTGAACTGAATCATAATCCCGATATGTTGCTGGGAGGTCATTATAATGGCTTGTCAACGTTAAAGTGGAACGGCAAAGAGTGGGAATTTAACAACAGAATTAAGGGATTTAGTGAATCCAGCAGGTATATTGCTCAGGATTCTGCCGGGATAATATGGGTAAGCCACGGGGCCAAGGGAATTTTTCGAGTTACTTTGAATGCTGAGCTAGACAGTGTAATAAATATTCGGCTTTATACTTCTGAGCAGGGGTTACCTTCTAATGAGCACAATATTCTTTTTGAGTATGATAATGAAGAATATATTTCAACAATTAACGGGATATATGAATATCATTCTGATACAGATAATTTTGAATTAAATGAAGAGCTAACCCAATTCTTTGACTTTAATGGACAGTTGAAAACTCTGGAATTAGATGAATCAGGTAATATTTGGTTTATATCCGAAAAGGAATCAGGTGTTTTCAGAAAAAATGAGGATTTAACCTATACTAAAATCACATTACCGTTTAAACCCCTTGATGACCGGTATGTTAACGGATTTGAGTTTATTTGCCCAATCAACAATGAACATACACTATTCGGTATTGATAACGGATTTGCGCTCTACTCAAGCACATATTCAAAGCAGTATACAAAGCCGCTGAAGGCATATATTACCCAAATTGATTTGCCTTACATTGATTCAACTTTGTTTTTACTCAACCGGAAGCCTGAAGAAAACTTTAATATACCTTTTGGCAAGAATTCTATACGGTTTCATTACACTGCACCTTTCTATGAAAAGCAAAAGCAAACAGAATTTAGCTTTTTGCTTGAAAATTATGATGATACATGGTCATCATGGTCAAATACGAGCTATAAGGATTTTACAAGCTTACCTTTCGGCGATTATGTGTTCAGGGTTAAAGCCCGGAATTTGTATGGGATTGAAAGTGATGTTTCATCATTTGCATTCATAATAATGCCTCCCTGGTATAAAACTACTGTGGCTAAATATGGATTCATCTTACTGCTGATAGCCTTCTTTACCCTGGTTATGAAGTTTGTTGTTTATCGTATGGAATTGTCAGAAAAAAGGGTTGTACAAAAACATGCTACCGAGCTTGCCCTAAAGGAAGAAAAATTCCAGCTCCAGAAATTAGTGGATGAGAAGGAGATAATTAAACTGCGAAATGAAAAACTTCAGGGAGAAATGACCTTTAAGAACAAGGAATTGGCCAACCAGACAATGGGTATTATTCAGAAAAACCAGTTACTTGTAAACTTAAAGGATGAGTTGCAAAAAATTCAAAAATCAACCAGCGATGAAAAATTAAAGAAGAAAATTACGGGCCTAACCCGAAACATTAATAAGGAAATTGATAACAAGCAGCAGAATCAGGTGTTTGAGACGTATTTTGATGAGGTTCATGAGGATTTTTTCAAGAAGTTGAAAAGCAAATATACCGGACTGACACCACGTGATATGCGGTTATGTGCTTATATCCGGATGAACTTAACATCCAAGGAAATTGCAGCCTTATTGAATATATCCGACAGGGGCATTGAGATAAGCCGTTACCGGTTGAGAAAAAAAATGGGACTTTCGCGTGATGTTAATTTGTCAACATTTCTTACAAATCTATAAAAAATCATAAGTAGATTTTCATGTTATTCGTATATTAAGAAACCTGCGTTTTGGTTAAATCAATATTTATAAATCATTATAAGTTAGAGGTATATGTTTTATTGATGAGTTTTTGATGTATTATTTTTGGATTGATGATGTATATATGTTGAGGTACTTCATGCGTTAATTTAATATGAAAAATTCAATTTCGAAGCTTAAAATTCAAAATTTTATATTAAAAATGTTAAAATGAATCCTATGAAAAAAGTTCTTTTTTTCTTTTTATGCTCACTTTTTACCCTTGGAGCATTTGCTCAGGAAATTACTCTTCAGGGAGTAGTTACTGCAGCCAATGACAACCAACCGTTACCGGGGGTATCAGTAGTAGTAAAAGGAACGACAACCGGTACTGTTACCAATTTTGATGGTGAATATCAGCTGCAGGTAAATCCTGAAGCTGTTTTGATCTTTTCTTTTATTGGTATGGAGTCACAGGAAATTTCTGTGAATGGAAGGAGTGAGATAAATGTTGAGCTGGAAAGCACAGCTTTTGATGTGGATGAAGTAGTTGTTGTTGGTTATGGTGTTCAAAAGAAAGCCCTCACAACAGGTGCCAATGTCAATGTAAGTGGGGATGATATTGAAGCGTTAAATCCAACAACAGCAATGGAAGCATTGCAAGGTATAACCCCTGGTGTAAGTATTACCCGTAACAATGGAGCCCCCGGGTCCGGAACAAGAGTTACTATTCGTGGTTTGGGTACCATTGGTAATTCCAATCCTTTATACATTGTAGACGGAGTTGCCGTTGGCAATATCGATTATCTTAACCCATCTGATATTGAATCCATTGATGTTTTAAAAGATGCTGCTTCTGCTGCTATTTATGGTTCGAGAGCTGCTAACGGCGTTGTTCTGGTCACTACAGTGAAAGGAAGCAAAGGCCGAGAAGCTGAAATAACTTACGACGCCTATTATGGAGTTCAAAATATATATAAAAACCTGGATCCTTTGACCGCACAGGAATATATGTATATTATGGATGAAGGCAGGGTAAATGATGGTCTTGCCCCGTTTGATTGGGAAACAATGATTAAGAACAACAATTGGCTCAATAATAATTTTAGTGGCAATTTGGGAACCCAATTGGGAGAGCAAGTATGGAATGACCTGCAAAACGGATGGGAAGGTACCAACTGGATTGATGAAATGACTTCTCCGGATGCACCGATGCAAAGTCATGCCGTTAATATAACCGGCGGAAGTGAGGACGTAACTTATTCAATGGGTATCTCTTATTTCGATCAGGAAAGTATTATCGGCGGTGATGTTACAGATGCAGGATATAAAAGGTTAACTGCAAGGTTGAATACCCAGATGGTTTTGAAAAAGAACAGTGAGCACAATATTCTTACTGTAGGCGAGAATTTTTCGTACACGAACAGTGAAAACAGAAGTGCCAGAACAGGAAACATATATTGGAATGATTTACACAATGCACTTGTTCAGCATCCGTTAATGCCTGCCTACTGGCAGCCTGCCATTGATAACAATATCAATGAATTCGGTTTTACCCCAACCATGGATGGAATAAATCAACATACCAATCCGATTGCTTCCATGTATTATGCTACAAACTATAACTATGGTAAAGGAAACAGGATTGTTGGGAATGTATTTGCAGAACTGGAACCCATTAGAAATCTGAAATTAAGATCTTCTTATGGTATTGATACCTGGTTTGGACATAGCAGGTCAATGAATCCGACTTATGCTTTGGGAACTCTTTATACCGACCAGGTTAATGGAGCTCAGCAAAGCATGAATTTTGGTAATAACTGGACATGGTCCACAACACTTTCCTATGATACCCAAATTGGTGATCACGGCATATCCGGACTGGTAGGTTATGAATTGCTTCAAAACCAGATCAATAATGAAGTAGGAGGTTCAAGGAATAATTTGCTGTTCCCGGGCGATCCCCGCTATGCTTATATTAACAATACGAAAAGTCCTGAATCAATCAGTGATATCAATACCTGGGGTGCCGACTGGGCTGCAGGTGGTGGCGGGCTGATGTCTTATCTTGGCAGGGTTCAGTATAATTACCTGGAAAAATACCTGCTTTCTGTTATTATGCGTGCCGATGGTTCTTCAAATTTCGCTGAAGGTCACCGCTGGGGTTATTTCCCTTCACTTGCTGCCGGATGGGTAGTTACAAGTGAAGATTTCATGCAAGGTGCTTCTGACATTATTGATTTCGGTAAATTAAGGGTGAGCTGGGGACAAAATGGTAACCAATCCATTCCTAATTTTATTTATTCTTCTCAAATTGCCTACGTTTTTCCCGGTTACTTCTTTGGCGATACCAAGCCTGTATCCGGAACAACGGCTTATCCTCAAAGGGTGCCTAATCCCGATGTTACCTGGGAGACTTCAGAACAGCTGAATATCGGTTTTGATGCACGACTGCTTGATTCGAAGATGGGGGTTACTTTCGACTGGTATAAGAAAACCACAAAAGACTGGTTGTTGGAGGCACCTATTTTAGGAACCTCTGGTGCAGGAGCTCCGTTTATCAATGGTGGTGACATCGAAAATACCGGGGTTGAAGTGGTAATTAACTGGAACGACAATATAAGTGATTTCCGTTACAATATCTCGATAAGCGGTGCGGCCAATAAAAATGAGGTGACAAGGATTGCCAATACCGACGGTATCATTCATGGTCCTTCACATGTATTGTCGCAGGGTACTGCTGCAGTTTCGAGAGTTGAGGTAGGATATCCAATCGGATATTTCTACGGATATGAAACTGATGGTATTTTGCAGAACCAGGAAGAAGTTGATGCATGGGTGAAACCCACTGACGGTACACCTTATTTCAATGATCAGCGTCCCGGCGATGTGCGTTTTGTTGACCAAAACCAGGATGGCTTAATTGATGAAGAAGATAAAGTAATGCTGGGCAATCCAAATCCAGATTTTGAAGCAGGTATGCAGATAAACCTGGAATACAAAGGTATCTACCTGAATACAACATTGACAGGTAAATTTGGTATGCAGGTAATGCAGTCGTATCGTTCTTTTGCCGACCAGTTTACACAAAACTACACTTCAAGTGTTTTTGAAAGATGGCATGGAGAGGGAACTTCAACAAAAATGCCAAGGCTGACCTACGGGTCAAACAGAAATCAGCAGTTCATCTCTGATATTTACATGCACGATGCAGATTATGTAAGGGTAAGTAATTTAACTGTTGGGTATAATTTTGGAAGCTTACTTTCTAATTTTAATGCAGTTTCATCATTGAAGTTGTATGCCGCAGTTAATAACCTTTATACGTTTACAGGTTATGACGGAATGGATCCTGAAGTTCGTTTTGGACACGATGCAAGTTGGGCTTCAGGTATTGACCTTGGGTTATATCCATTGCCCAGAACAGTTATGTTTGGATTGAGTGTTGGATTTTAAATCGATATAAATATTTTATTAATATGAATAAGCTAATATATATTACAATTTTTGCAGGGTTGTTTCTTGCATCAGGTTGTAACAAGGATTATCTGGATACCGATAATCTCTATGGGAAAAGTCTGGAGACATTTTATCAGACTCCGCAGGATATAAGTGAAGCGTTGGCAGGGGTTTATAATGCAATTTATACCCCAAATGTGCACAGTAACGAATCTGTTGCAGCAAGTTTAATGTCTGATTTGATGCTTGGTGGCGGTGGTCCTGATGATAAATCTGCAAAATGGGTCGATAATTTTGAAGACCCGGCAGAGGATACTTACCGCGATATGTGGGTTCAAAGTTATAATGGTATTGTCAGAGCAACTGCCATTATAGAAAATGCTGCTGAAGCTGATTTTTCAACTTATTTTGATTCTCCTGAGGAAGCGCAGAACTTCAAGGATCAGGCAATTGGAGAAGCATTGTTTATGCGGGCGTTTTACTATTTCCGTTTGGGAAAATTCTTTGGTGGTGTTCCATTGATTGTTGAACTTAGCGATCCAAGGGATGCACCCCGGTCTACATATACTGAAACTTTTGCCCGGATAGCTTCAGATCTCAAACTTGCCATTGAAACTCTGCCGGCCATTCCGTTCCCGGAAATTCCGACGTCAGAATACGGACATGCAAATAAATGGGTAGCCGAAGCTTATATGGGCCGCGTTTTTCTATTCTATACCGGTTACATGACAAATATTGAAGGTCAGCCTACGAATGAGTTACCGTTGGCAGAGGAAGGATCATTGTCAGCTACCGATGTTGCCAATTATCTGGAAGACGTTATCAATAACAGTGGTTACCGGTTGGCCAGTGATTTCAGAAATCTGTGGCCCTACTCGTATGTAAACATTGCAGCCAATGACACAACTATTTTACCCTGGGCTGCGGAAAATGACCTTTCATGGGTTGGCCAGGATGGACATTCGCCTACATTTGGAACCGGAAATTACGAATCGATGTTTGTTCAACGGTTTTCATTTGGTGACTGGGGCTGGAGCAATGGAAATATCTATACTAACCGTTATGCCCTGTTTACTTCCATCCGCGATAACTCACTGGTGCCTTTCGGACAAGGTTGGGGTTGGGGTACTGTAAATCCAAGATTGTTTAACCAGTGGGATGATAACGATCCCAGGAAACTGGGTTCGATTCTTGAGGTTGGTGATCCAAATCAAGGCACTGAAGACTACCAGCAGGATAAAGGCGATCATGAAACCGGACTGTTTAATAAGAAGTATCATGCACTCCAGTATCCCGATGAAACAGGTACAAATGTTGGTATGTTCGTTCAGTTGTACAATTGGGGGAATGCCGATATGCAGTTAATGCACGCACAGGATTTTATTTTTATGCGTTACGCCGATGTTTTATTGATGCATTCGGAAATCACTCAAACAGCCGATGGAATGAATCAGGTGCGCGCCAGGGCGGGCCTTGATGCTGTTGACTATTCATTGGAGGCGATTAAGCAGGAAAGAATGCATGAATTTGCTTTTGAAGGATTACGCTGGTTCGACATAGTACGTTGGGGAGATGTAAATACCGTTTTTAACCAGACAATTAACGTAAGAAATTCTGGATCTGAAGCTAAGTACCAGGTTACTTACAGACCGGAAACAAAAGGTTTGGTTCCAATTCCGGAAACGGAAATGCGTTTATCGAACGGAGTTTATGAACAAAATCCGGGTTGGTAGGAACACAGTATAATGCTAATATTAAAAAAGATATGAAAAGAATAAATAAAATTTTCAGTCTGTTGGTTGGATTGATGATACTGATGGTGTCGTGCGATTCAATAGTTGACGAAAAATCTCTTGAAAACAAAGCTACCGTTGAAGAAGTTGAACTGGTGGCAACTCAAAATGAAGCCAATGGAAATACCATTGAACTGAGTATGAATACGCCCGGAGTAACGGGTTACTGGGACTATAACCTTGGGAAAGCCCTTACAAACAGAGTAGAAATTGTTTATCCGATTCCGGGAACTTCAACTTTTACTTTTGTGGGAACGCTTGGCGCAGAATTTTTTGAAAAAACCATAGAGGTTAAGGTTGATGTGCTGGATACTCCGCTTGACCAGGACTGGTACGATTTGGTAAGTGAAAGCACTGCTGAAGGTAAGACCTGGGTATTTGCAGGTGAACCCGGTGACGGTGGTTTATGGTGGTTTATGAGTGCCAACGATAATCCCGCTTCAGCTATGGGGCCATGGTGGAATGCAGGCGGATCGGGTGATATGCCCCCAGTTGATGCCAATGGTAAAATGACTTTCGATTTGGATGGCGCAGCTAATTTCGTTTATTATGCAAGTCCGGATGCAGAAGGTGAAAATGGAAGCTTTGTGCTTGATGTTGAAAATCAGATCCTTACTGTCAGTGGGCCAAACATTCTGGGAGGAGCTGCTACTTCTGGGTACGATATTGGAAGCCCTTCGGGAACTTACCAGATAATTTCTTTAACAGAAGAAGAAATGATACTTTATGTTCCGATGAATGCATGGGCTACCGGCTGGACATGGGTATTTCGTCCGGAATAAACGAATCGAAAGATCCTATTTAATTAATTTATAAAATAAAAAACGGGAAGTAATTCTGCTTCCCGTTTTTTATATGTTTTTTTTTGTAAAAACTTTTCATTTTATCTCTTCTTATGATATCACAATAGCCTTTTTATTTCAGGTTATTAATTTCTTTTTGTAATTCTTTGTACCTTTTTTTCTTCCAATTGGTTTTTTCTTAAGGCCCTTTTTTTCTGCCTCAAATTTATACCCGTTTTAAATAGAGTATTTTTCTCATTTATCACTAACCAATGATGAACTTTTAACAATTGTTAATTGTATTTCTTCTTGTACATGATTCGAACACATGAATAAAGTTGAAAAGTTTAACATTTTAAAAACAAATTTATGAGAAAATTATCTACATTTTTATCGGGTATCATTATGTTTTGTTGCCTGATAGCAACAGCTTATGCTCAAAACGATACGATTCCACCGGCAGTTCTGGATTTTAATGCACAATTCGAGGAAGGGGGAGTCAATGATTCTGTTAACGGAGTCTTTACTTTAACATACAGTGAGGACATCCAGCTCAGTAACTCCTTTACAATTGTAACCCATGCTTATATCAATAAGGCCTGGGAAGAGCATGAAAGTTACAGTGCTGCCGAGGTGGTAGTGGAAGGTAATGTGCTGACTGTAACCGCTGAACGTCCTTTTTGGCCTTTAGACAGGTACGAATTTGTGATTGCATACGGGTCGGTTCAGGATACAGTTGGGAACACAGCCGACGCCTTTACACGTACCTTCATGGCCGATGAAGATGTCCCTGAAGTTGTGGATTTCAATATTGATTTCACTGAAAGTGAGGTGAATGATTCTGCTAGCGCTGTATTCACACTCACCTACAGCGAAAATGTTCAGCTTGTTGATACCTTTCAGATAGTTACGCATATTTTCAAGGACGATGCATGGGAAGAGTATGACAGGTATGATGAGTCACAGGTTACCGTTGATGGCAATGTTGTTACAATTACTTCGGACCGGATGTTTAAAACCACCGAAAGATTTGAACTGGTAGTTACCTTTGGTTCTGTTGTCGATATGTCAGGCAATCTGGGCACTTCTTTTACCCGTACTTTCATTGCCGATACCACACCTCCTGAAGTGGTAAGCTTTGAAACTGATTTCATTGACACTGAATTTGCTGATTCCCTGGAAACAGTATTCACGCTTACATACAGCGAAGATGTAAAGCTTGCTCCTACTTATAAGTTTAGTACACTTATCCGGAATGCCGGAGGTTGGGAAGAATACGAGGTAATAGCCGATACTGGTATTGAGGTTTCAGGGCAAACAGTTACTCTGCAACCTGCGCGTTTATTCGCCACCAACCAATCCTATGAATTGGTAGTGGTTGCAGGCTCCCTAAGAGATTTGGCCGATAATCCCGCTACTTCATTTACCGAAATATTCTTAGTCGACACCATAAGGCCTAATCTGATTGATATCAGTCCCGATTTATCGGTGCCTGTACCCACCAATGCCATATTTACTTTCACTTTTGATGAAGATGTACGGCTGGTTGACAATTTCGGTTTCTATACCTATCACTGGGATGAAGATGCAGGAGAATATGTCGAATACGAACAGTTGGACGCTTCGAATGTCAAGGTTGAAAACAATGTAGTAACATTTGACCCTTCGCTTGATTTCAGGCCCGGCGAGCGTGCTCAAATCATTCTGAATGCCGGCTCTGTTCTGGATGTAAATGGCAACAGATTTCATTATATAAGGGAAAATGATACAATTACTTATGTTTCGGAAAGATTCTGGACAGCTGAAGGTGGTGTATCTTTAGTGACCTTCTTACCTGCTCACGAAGATACACTTACTACTATACCCGAAGAACTTTCAATTTCTTTTGGTGAAGCGATAACTTTTACTGATACTACTGCTGTTACGACCCAAAGCCTGGATACCTTGGTGTATCTCCAGTCAGACGGTACTGATCTTGAGTATGAAGCTTCCTATAATACAACATCAAATGCCATTATTATTGTTCCCGCTCAGGAACTGGCTGCAGGAAGCAGCTATACCTATGGCTTTACCGATGGATTCTTAAATGAAGCCAATGATTCAATCCCCCCTGCTGAAGCTACATTTACAATTCTTGATTCAACTTCTGAATACGAACTTTACACCATTGCTGAAATTAATGGCGAAGGTGATGTGTCTCCGGAACCGGATCAAGTGGTCCAGATAATGGGAACAATCACAGGAATCTATGACAATGAAGGATTCTTTGTGCAGGATTCTGTAGGAACCCACAGCGGAATCTGGGTTGAATTTGCAACTACTGCCGATTATGCCATTGGCGATGGAGTAATTGTAACAGGTGTTGTTGATACCTTACAGAGTGTTATTGCATTTGTTGCTGAGGAGGTTGCCATTGACAATGATCCCATAGCAATTACGCCCCTTGCATATGATTTTGACACCGATTCACTTCCGATGTACACCAATGTTCTGGTTCAGGTAGTTAACGGACGTGCAACTGAAGCTGATGAAACAGGTGAATGGGTTCTCTTTGCAGAAGGGGATGCCGACAGTGTTATCGTAAACAGTCAGATGTATACATTCACGCCTGTCGATAGTAGTTACTATACAGTTTCAGGTATTGTCACCGGCTGGGACAGCATCTACAGGGTTGAACCACGGATGGAAACGGATATTTCTGAAGTTACCGGAGACGTTTTGGCAATTGCCGAAGTTTATGGCGATGATGTTACTTCACCATACCTGGATGAAGTGGTACAGATTGCCGGAACAGTTACCGCTGTGTATGACGGTGAAGGATTCTATGTGCAGGATGAAAATGCAGAGAAGGGAGGCATATGGGTAGAATATGCAGGTGATATGGAGCTGGAAATCGGTGATGGCGTATCTGTTGCAGGTACAGTAACAGAGCTTGAAGGCCTTACTTACATTGTAGCAGATGAGGTAACTGCGATTAATGCACCTTTAGTTGTTGAACCAATTGTAGTTGATTTTGCCACCGATTCCATTCCAATGTACCAGGGTGTTCTGGTGCAGGTTGCCGATGCACGCGCTACTGCTGCTGACGAAAATGGTGAATGGATGGTGTATGCCGATAACGATATGGACAGTGTTATTGTCAGCAGTCGCCTTTATGCATTTACACCGGTTGCTGATGATATTTACGATGTTACCGGTGTTGTGACTTTCAGGGACAGCATTTACAGGATTGACCCCCGGATGGAAGCCGATGTTACTTTTGCTACTAGTGTCGGCCTTACACCTGATGTCGATTTTAGCGTATATCCCAATCCGTTTGGAAATTACATTAAAATCAGCAACAATGATAAGCTGTCACGGATTATCATATCAAATATTACCGGTCAGAGAGTGGCTGATATTGCTTACCCAGCGGGAGAAATTAACACATCTCACCTCATTAATGGAGTTTATATAATAAATATGTTTAGTGATAACAAACTGGTGAAAACAAGCCGGATAATAAAGCGATAAGCAATTATAAATCATGATGTAAAAGCCGGGGAGCCATGCTCTCCGGCTTTTGTTTTTATGCCGGGCATGATAAATAACCTGGAGGTGAACCTCTTATGCAGGGGGTTATTGATACCAACCATTCATTATGAAAAAGGGTGTACACTGCGAAATAATTTCAGAAGGAGGGCGGAGGCATATTTTTTCCCCCATGAATACAAATCATATCAGCCATAACCATTAGGATGAGGTTGTAAAACAGAACGGTTAAAAAAGACTTGCTGTAGAAAGCCGGCCTGAGCCATAGCACCACAATAAAACTATTAAAGGAAGTATAGAGCTTTATGATGTGCATAGTTAGTAAAATATCACCTGATAAAGGAATGAATGCATGAAAACTCATTTAACAGAACCTGGGATCAGAAGTTTAGGATGGAAACCGAAGGTTGTGCGGGAAGACATACCTGAATCTTCCTGCCCGGTTATCTGTCGTCATTCATTTTTCTTTTTAATAACTGGGCGTTTACAGCTACTATAACTGTACTGGCACTCATAAGAATAGCTCCCATTGCAGGACTAATTACAATTCCTGCCCAGATTAAAACACCGGCTGCCAAAGGAATGGCTACTACATTGTATCCTGTGGCCCAGATAAAGTTTTGTATCATTTTTCGATAGGATGCTTTACCGTAAACCACCAGCGATGCAATATCCTTCGGGTTACTGTTTACAAGAATAATATCCGCAGTGTCGGCGGCCACATCGGTTCCTGAACCAACGGCAATTCCAACATTTGCTGCTGCCAGTGCAGGGGCATCGTTTATGCCGTCTCCGGTCATGGCAACAAATTCCCCTTTCTGCTGAAATTCTTTGATTTTTTCAAGTTTCTGATCGGGTAAAATTCCTGCAAAATAACCATCCAATTCAAGTTCATCACTAACGCTCTTTGCTACCTTTTCATTATCGCCTGTCATCATGTAGAGTTTCATGCCGTTTTCCTTTAAAGTTTTTACGGCTTCGTACGATTCTTTCCTTATTTCATCGGCCATGGCAATAAAACCGGCAAGTTTTTCATCGACCAGCACGAAAACCACTGTTTCCGACTCATCTCCAAAAGCGTCATCGGGTATGTCAATGTTTTTATCCCTTACATATCCGGGGCTTACCACTTTCACCTTTTTATTCTCCACATCGGCTTCAATCCCTGCGCCCGATATTGCATTAAAATTTTCAGCCTCGGGAACGTCCATCTCCTTGTCTTTTATTTTCTGCATGATTCCCATTGCCAATGGATGTTCCGATTTTGATTCCAGGGCTCCTGCCAGTTTCAGAACTTCTTTATCATCGAAATCATTATTTAGTGAGCCGAAGCGAGTAACTCCAAAGTTACCTTTTGTGAGGGTGCCGGTTTTGTCGAAAGCCAGCAAAGTTATTTTCCGTGCGTTTTCAAATGCAGTACGATTACGGATGAGCAGGCCCTGCTGTGCTGCCATTGAAGTTGAAATGGCCACTACAAGCGGTACGGCCAACCCCAGGGCATGGGGGCAGGTTATAACCATTACCGTAGCCATGCGCTCCAGGGCAAAAACAAATGGCCGGCCCAGGGCAATCCAGGTGATAAGGGTTCCGAACCCAACGGTCAGCGCAATTACAGTAAGCCAAAAGGCAATCCGGTCGGCCAGGTTCTGGGTTTTTGATTTCTTCTCCTGTGCATCCCGAACCATGTTAATTACCTTACTTAGGTATGCTTCATCGCCCACCTGTTTCACCTTTACCTTTAAAGAACCGTTGCCATTGATGGTACCTCCTATTACTTTTTCATCCTTTGATTTTTTCACCGGTTTTGATTCGCCGGTGACCATCGACTGGTTCACTGTACTTTCCCCTTCGATAATCTCACCATCGACAGGTATCTTTTCACCTGGTCTGACCAATACAACATCATCCTTTTGAAGCTCATTTACCTTTACATCTTCCGTTTCGCCATCCTTCAACCGGTGCGCCTCGGAGGGCATCATCTCTACCAATTTTTGCAGTGAACGGGATGCGCCCATAACTGACTTCATCTCAATCCAGTGCCCCAAAAGCATGATATCAATCAGTGTGGCCAGCTCCCAGAAAAAGGTACTGCCTTCCACTCCAAATGTGGTGGCAGAACTGTAGCCCCATGCTACGGTTATGGCAACGGCTATCAGCGTCATCATTCCCGGGCGTTTCTCTCTGAGTTCATCCTTCAATCCTGTCAGAAAGGGCCAGCCTCCGTAAAAGTAAACGATTGTGGAAAGAACGAACAGCAGATAACCATCATACTCCGGGAACAAAGCAAACTCATAGCCCAGCAAATCCTGAAGCATTGGCGACAACAGCAATATTGGCACCGTAATGCCAAGCGAAATCCAGAACCGTCGCCTGAAATCTTTTATCATCATTTCATGATGTCCCGAATGATCGTGGGAGCTGTGTTTATGATTTTTGTGTTCCTTGTCATGATGGTGTTCCTTCTTTTCGTTTTTGTCATGACTTTCTATATGTTTATCTTTCCTGTTTTTCGAATTCATAACTTTATTTTTATAGGATAACTGTTTTAGCTGGATAGAAATTTTTAATTCATTTTAAAGAATCTTTTTGCTGTTCATTATAATCTTCTTTGGAGAGTTCACTCCTTGTTTTACGTTCTTTTAATGTGTCATGGCCGGTTTTTCGGCCGGGACGGTAAGGGTTCCGGTTTTTATTTATTTTACGCACCACGATCCTCACTGCAACAATAAATATCACTATCCCTATAAACAACCAAATGATTACACTCCAGTTGTAGTCTCCGTATCCGAGCATCATGTTGAATTTCATAAAACCTGTTGTTTATATCCTGCTGTTTATTATATGAAAATCATATGCCATAAAAAGTTAATTTGCAGAAAACTAACGATTAATGTTTGCCGGCAGGTATAAGGAATTGGACGAAGGATATGATATTATAATGGAAGTGTGGAAAGTTTCCCCCGAAACGTGAATGTATTACCACATGAACTATAGGTTTTTAACAGGCAGATGAAATAAATTTTTCATTGGTTTTAAAGAAGGAATTGAGGATCAATCACCGTTTCTTTTAAAAATTTTTATAATCTGCTATTTGGTAATGAGCAGGATTTCATCTCCTGTTCCGGGGCAACTGCCTCGTCCGTCACAATTACTGGTGGTAATGTACAGGTCGCCTTCAGGGCTCATAATCACCTCACGCAATCTACCGTGTTGATTTCTGAAGTATACTTCATGCGAACTTACACTGCCATTTTCAATAACCACGCGATGTAAATGCCGGGAACCCAAAGTGCCAATAATCAGGTTTCCTTTCCATTCGGGAATATCATTTCCGGTATAGATGGCAGCGCCACCCGGGGGGACGGCATTTTGCCAAACCAGCGAAGGGGAAATTAATCCCGATTCACTTTCGCATTTGTAAATTGTCGGCCATCCAAGATTGTCGTTGGCCGAAACAACACTTACTTCGTCGTGTCCGAAACGCATCATTTCACCACTGGGGCCATGGTCGGTTACCCACAGGGTATTTGCATCGCCGGTATTGGGCCAGGCCCAGCCCTGTGTGTTTCTGATGCCCATAAGAAACATAGGATTACCGGATCGGGGATTGTCATCGGGGATTTCACCTTCCGGGGTCAGGCGGAGCAATTTGCCATTGGGGCTGTCGGGGTCCTGGCTTAAATCAGGTGTACCGGCATCACCGGTACCTACGTAAAGCATGTTGTCGGGGCCAAAGGCTATGCGGCCTCCGTTATGGTTTCGCGCGGCCTGTATGCTGTCAAATACAATTTTTACCTGTTCGGCAGCAGTGCCGTCTTCCGATAACCGCCATTGCTCAACCTGGTTCATAATGCTTCCGCTTTTGTTGACCGTAACATAAATGTAAAACAGCCGGTTGCTTTCAAATTCGGGATGAATGGCAATACCAAGCAATCCTCCTTCTGAAGTATTCGCTGTGGATACAGCAGCAACGGGCTCCTCAACAAGTTGTGCATTGTTGTTGTAGTCTTTAATCAGCCGAATTCTTCCGGGGCGCTCTGTGACCAGCATGTCACCATTGGGAAGAAATGCCAGGGCCCATGGAACTTCCAATCCCGAAACTACGGTTTCGGCTTTGACTTCAACTTTTCCGTCTGATCCAAAACCATCTTTCACATAGTTGCAGCCGTTGCTGCCCGATTGAGCTGCCGGTTGGCTGCACGCTGTGTTAACAAATAAAAATAACGTGAACACTAAACTTAATAAAGGAAACCCGCCCTGATTAAACGGATGTTGCTGATGATGTTTCATTATTGTGCATCTATTGGGTGAACATGTAATTAAATACAAATCAGACCTCGTATGGTTTAAATACAGGCGATGATTTTCTACAGTGCATTGTTACTACATTCCCACAATTTCCACACATTTGTTTTTTATGATACTGATCGGAGAGTAATGTTTAAATAAAGAATGGAAAGCAGGTTTTTACACTGATAACCGGCACTTTACGTTGCAGATCCTTTTTGTTATAGATTGTTGTGAGCCTTGTTTTCTCTCCGGAATGGTTTGGCACAATATTTTCCTTTTACAGGAAATGATAGGTTTACAGGAAGAAATAAATGCATTTAGCAGCCCCTTGTTGGTTACTGCCATTCATAACGGACATGCTCTTCGCCCGGGGATAAGCACATACATGGCTATTGATGAATTCGAGCGATTGCGGGAGGAAGATCCATATACCGAATACTTCGCCGATATTTCTGAAAGTCGTCTGATTGTTGACACTTCCCGGTTTGAGGTGGATTTGAACCGGCCCAGGGAAGATGCGGTATACCGTACCCCCGGGCAATCATGGGGGATAAAGGTCTGGAAAGATAAAGTTCCTGTTTCGGTGTGGGAATATTCATATGGCGAATATGATTTTTTTTACAACCTGCTCGACAGAGCTATCACGCGGTTTATTGATTTCTGGGGATATATAATCGTTTACGATATTCATTCATACAATTATTTGAGAAATGGGAAAAACAGTGCCGAAGTGGACCCTGAAGGTAATCCTGAAATAAATTTAGGCACCGGTTCAATGGATCGTCAGATGTGGGACCCTGTGGTCAGCAGTTTCATGTCAGTGCTCCATGATTACAATTACCAGGGAAGAAAGCTGCATGTAGCCGAGAACATTCGTTTTAAGGGGGGATATATGGCCAAATGGATACACTCCCGTTTTCCCGGGAAAAGTTGTGTGCTTAGCATCGAATTAAAAAAAATATTTATGGATGAATGGACAGGAGCTGTAAATATTCCCAGCATCAATGATTTAAAAGAGGCTTTGAAGAAAACTGTTCCTGTGGTGTTGGATGCTGCAAAAGGTGTTGCAACATAATCATGTTAAAGGCTCCAACTTATAAAAAAAATAAGGATGCAATATGGTACATGAATCAAAAAGCAGTGATTTCCCGGCAATTGAAAAAGAATTGGAAGATAATGCGGGCATTCATTATAACCTGGAAGGTTCAGGATTGATCCATATCGAACGGAAGCTTCCTTTTCTGTTGGTATACCGTTTAAAAGAAGGCATCAGCAGAGATATGGTTATTGAAAACCTCATCAAAAATGAAGCTTCCTGGATGGTTATACCCGAACAGATGCTTCCTCACTACCGGGGGTTGTTAAAAAAGCTGGTAAAAAGGCTGTCTGACGAATTTGGGGCCTTTTTAATGGTTGAAGTATGGCCCGGCACCAAAAATTACGGACCTGCAGCAAACATTGCAGGATTTCAGCTTTATGGCCCGCAGGAGCTTCCGGAAACTGCTTCCCCTTTAAAAAAACATCTTGAGGGAATGAAGCTGGCAGGATTGGTTTCACAGGTATGGTCAATTGATTCAGACAACAGATGTCCCGTGCATCTTGAGCCCCTTCTTGAGCGAAAAGACCTGAAAAAAATGGAATGCCTGCTTTTAGGACTGCAAATTGATCCGTTTTACAGGAAATCGCAAACTGGTAAGACTTTCCCCTTGCTCGAACGCAGACTTTATTCCGAATTTTCAATGGCTTTTAAAAAAGCCGTTTTCGATTTTGTTAAAGTTCAGGCCAACCATACAATAACCGGCTTCCAAAGTCTTGCCCGTCGTGATATCATGCCCCAGGTGTGGGAAATCGACAGGCAGCTCGTAGAAATCGACAGCAGGATTAAGTTTTTGATGCTTGTGTCACCTGTAAACGGAAACAGGGCCTGGAAGGAATTTAAAAAGAGCCGGTATAAAAAAACACCTGTTTATCACTACCGCATGATACCTGAAGACCCGGAGTTGATGAAACGTACCCTGTACAACATCAGAGTTGAGGATATCGATGATCCGACGCTGGGATTTTTATTTCGTGAAAAACGTGCAGAAACCGATAAAATGCTATCAATGCTTATTGAAAGGGAATCGGCCGATTTTTTTTATGGAAGTCTTCAGTTGTTCGGAGGGGTGGAAAACCAATTGCTGGACGATGCTAAAAATATTCTGGATGCTGTTCCTGCCAATAAAAACGATGAAGATGAAAACGGTGAGTATTACGATGCAAAAGATTTTGCAGAACTTGCCAGGCAGGAGTTGAGGTACTTGCAGCAGCAATTGCCACAGGTGAAAGATAGGGTGGAAATAAAAGATACCATCGACAGCATGATGGTTGATAAAGGAGTGTTTTATATCCCTAAAAAGACCAGGATTAAGAAAAAACGGGCTGAGGCCTTGATCCAACATGAAATTGGTACTCATGTGGTAACTTTTTATAATGGAATAAACCAGCCGTTAAAGCTGTTGAGCAGCGGCATTCCGGGCTTTGAGGAGCTTCAGGAAGGTATAGCTGTACTTTCCGAATACCTTAGCGGCGGCCTGAGCGCCGGACGAATGAAGGTTCTGGCAGGAAGAGTTATTGCCGTCGATTCTCTTGTTAATCATCATGACTTTGTTAAAACCTTTGAACTGCTTGTCGATGAATACGATTTTATGCCTAAACATGCTTTCTTTATTGCAACCCGTGTATACAGGGGAGGAGGATTTACAAAAGATGCAATTTACCTGCGGGGATTTCTGGCCCTTCTGAAGTACCTGAAGGAAGGTAATTCCCTTGAACCTTTGCTCATTGGCAAAATCCGGCAGAATTACCTGCCCGTTGTAGAAGAGTTAATCTCGCGCAAAGTTTTAAAGCCTTTGTCAATTAAACCGCGTTATCTTACCCATAAGGAGTCATTGGAAAGACTGGCAGATATAAAAAATAAAGAAATAATTACGGAACTTATAAATTTTGAGTTATGAAAATATGTATGATTGTCAATAACATACTTACCGAAAGGGAACCCTATACGACAACAGTAATGGCCCAGAAGATGCACAACCGTCAACACGAGGTTTTCTATATCGGGATTGAAGATCTGGCCTATTATCCGGAAGGTTATGCAGGTGGCCGGGCTGTAAAGGCCGACAATAAGAAATTCAGGACCAAAGGTTCTTACCTCGAAAACCTGAAAGCTAATTTTGATAAAAAAGAACAGCTTTTGTTCAGGGATATTGATATTGTCCTTCTTCGCAACGATCCGGCCGAAGAGGATAAAACAAGAGCCTGGGCAAGGGTTGCAGGAATCTCATTCGGGCAGATGGCAATCGAAGAGGGGGTAATCGTATTGAATGATGCCAATGGATTATCGCACGCCTTAAATAAGATATACTTCCAGCAGTTTCCCAAAGAAGTGAGGCCGGAAACCATTATATCAAGAAATTATAAGGATATAAATGAGTTCTTCCTGGCAAATAACAAAAACATAATTGTGAAGCCTTTATTCGGATCAGGTGGCAGGAGTGTATTTCAGGTTAATGAGGACAACGTAAAGAACCTGAAACAGATGATAGAAGCCATCGGCCAGGAGGGCTATGTAGTTGCCCAGGAATATATTCCTGAATCGGTAAACGGCGATACCCGGGTTTTTTTGATGAACGGAAACATTTTAAAATACAAAGGAAAGTATGCGGCAGTGCAGCGTACAACAGCAGCCGATGACATCCGTTCGAACCTTCATGCCGGCGGTGAGGCAAAACCTGCTGTTATTACAGAGGAAATCCGGAAAATAGCCGAACAGGTTCGTCCTAACCTTATACGCGACGGAATGTTTTTTGTCGGTCTTGATATTATCGGCTCAAAACTGGTTGAGGTGAATGTTTTCAGTGCCGGTGGATTATTCAGCGCCAGTAAGTTTGCCGATGTCGACTTCACCGAATGCATCATTCAGGCTCTTGAGCATAAGATTTACCTTAAATCATTGTACCACGAAAAGATAACAAACCGCAGGCTCGCAACATTGTAAGCCAGGGAATGGAACTCAGTACTGAATTTATACGATTCAGTCATTTGATAGTACCGTTCAGCATAAATATCTTTCTGTTGTAGTTTGCATTTCTGAATTTTGATGTCGTAAACAATTAAAGTTTGGAAAAATGAAAACAGGAAAGTTTTTTAGTGCATTGTGGTTTGTATTTGTTAAAACTTCCCGGTCAGCAAAACCGTCAGATGATGGGCATAACACGTGAAATTGAAGTAATAAAATTGCAGTAACGCAAACTAATAGTAATTTCAGATATAGTGTATATTAATCTCTGCTGTTATGTCAATTATTAAAACAAAAAAGCCACTTTACAGGAGTTTCTTTTTGAAGCGGTTATCAGTTTTTACAGGTGCTTTTGTTATCTCCTTGTTCTTTAGCCTGGTTCTAGCGGGAAAGCTGTTCCATGAAGGTTATCCTGTAATGGTAGTTCTGACCTACATTCAGTTGGAACTGTTTTTATGGCTGGGAAACAGGTTTTTTGAATCGGTTGATGTATCATCTAAGAATTACAAACAGCGTATAATAGTAAGGCTGATTGAATTTTATGCTTCAGTGATAGTTATTGCTTTCCTGTTTTTTATTGCAGTTTTTTATGTGCAGTACAGGATGTTCAATTACGGATTTGAGAATTTTTTTGAAGCATTCATGCATTTGGAGATGAAGGGGTTTATAACAGCTTCCCTCATCGGCTTTTCTTTGGGTACACTGCTGTTTTTTTATCTACAGTGGTCCGATGCACTAAAACGGGAGCAAATGCTGGCCCATGAAAAACTTGTTTTTCAATACGAAACCCTAAAGAAACAGGTAAATCCTCATTTTTTATTCAACAGTCTGAATACACTTTCTTCTCTGGTGGGAAGCAATCCGGAGCTATCGGAAGAATTCATTCAGAAGTTTTCTGACATTTATCGTTATGTTTTGGAGAATGAGGAAAAGAATCTTGTAGCTTTGCGTGATGAGCTGCAGTTTGTAAGCGATTATTTTTCACTTCAGAAAATAAGAGATGAAGATAAAATCAACCTGCGGATAGAAATAAATGATATATCGGAAATGGAGGTTCTTCCTGTTTCCCTGCAACTTTTGGTGGAGAATGCGCTAAAGCATAATTCTGCCACACGAAAAAACCCCCTGGAAATTGTCATTCACCGGGAAGGTATCGATAAGCTTGTGGTTAGAAATAATCTTCAGCTAAAAACAAATATTAGTATTTCATCGAAAACAGGATTGAAAAATCTAAATGAACGAAGTCGCTTGATATTAAAGAGGGAAATTGAAGTAATGCAAACCGATCTGGAATTTGTCGTTAAAATACCGGCAAAAGTTAAAATGTTATGAATGTAGTAATCATTGAAGATGAAAGGCTGGCAGCAGGTAAACTGGCTTCTTTGCTTGAGCAGATTGACGGGGAGCTTAAGATAATGGCGCAGCTGGAATCGGTAGGGGACTCAATAGAATGGCTTTCGAATAATCCTCAGCCTGATTTGATATTTATGGACATTCAGCTCGATGACGGAATCTCTTTTGAAATTTTTGATGCAGTAAGCATTGATGTCCCGGTTATTTTTACTACCGCCTTTGATCATTATGCTATCAGGGCTTTTAAAGTTAACAGCATTGATTATTTGTTAAAGCCGGTAAATAAAGAAGCACTTAAAGGGGCATTGGAAAAATACCGTAAAATTCATGCAACAGCCAATGTAGATGAAAAGATATCCAAAGTATATGAGCAGTTGGTTACTTCCTGGAAAACCAGGTTCTTTGTTAAGGTTGGGAATCATTTTCAGTCGGTTCCGGTAGGTGAGATTGTTGCTTTTTTTGTGGAAGAACGTTGTACTTTCCTCCGAACCATCGGAGGAAAGAATTATGCCATTGATTATTCCCTCGATCAGCTCCGGAAGAAACTGAATCCGTCGCTTTTTTTTCGCATTAACCGGAACTTTATGGTAAATATTGATGCCATCTCTGAGATTATCAGCTACTCATCAACCCGGCTAAAGATAAAACTGAACAATTTTGCTGATGACGGTATGATTGTGAGCCGCGATAAGGCTGCAGAGTTCAAGCAGTGGCTCGACAGGTAAGGAAAACAACAGGCATGCAGCATTAAGGGAATTCCACTTACAGTTGATAAATTAAAAACGGGATGGTTGAACTTGTCCAAACAACAATCCCGTTTTTATATCAGATATTATTTTTTGGTAACAATTGCTGCCCAACCGCCACCCGGCGCCAGCTCAATCTTTATCCTCGAGGCTGAAGTGACCTTTGCAGTTTCCTGTTTGAAATCGGAAGCCTGTTTGTCGGCGTTAATACCATCTTTCCAGAACTGCATCGAATAGTTGCCTTCAACCAGAAAGTTTAAATCCAGTTCCAGTGTTCGTGGTGACCAGTCGGTCATTGCCCCTATATACCAGTCATCGCCTGAACGGCGGGCAACAAGGATGTAATCACCAACTTTACCTTCCAGCACCCGGGTCTCGTCCCAGACCACCGGTACTTCTTTCAGGAATTCCATGGCTTCCGGCTCACGGTAATAGTTCGACGGATTATCTGCCAACATTTGCAGCGGGCTTTCAAAAACCACATACATTGCCAGCTGATGACATCGTGTTCCCGGTGCCATGGGAGCGTTGAACACATCGCGGAAGTTTTCTTTTGTAGCATTTATCATAGCTCCCGGAGTAAAATCCATCGGCCCTGCAACCATGCGGATAAACGGCAGGGTAACATTTAACTCCGGATCGGGAAGTTCCGACCATTTGGCATTTTCCAACCCTTTTACCCCTTCAAATGAAATTACATTCGGATACATTCGCTCCAGGCCTACGGGCTTATAGGCCCCATGAAAATCAACAAGCATTTCACGCTGGGCGCATTCCCGGGCAATCTTTTCGTAAAAATTAACCATCCACTGGTCGTCGCGCTGCATGAAATCGATTTTTATTCCCCTGACACCCCATTGTTCAAATTGATCGAGGGCCTCGGTAAGCTTATCGTCAAGCGCTTTCCAAACTACCCATAGGATTACACCCACATTTTTATCTCTGCCGTAATCCACCAGCTCCTGTACATCTATCTCATCAACAACATTCATTATATCATCCAGATGATACCAGCCCTCATCAAGAATTATGTAATCCAGCCCGTATTCGGAGGCAAAATCGATATAGTATTTATAGGTGTCATTATTAACTCCTGACTTAAAATCAACACCGTAAACATTTAAAGCATTCCACCAGTCCCATGCCACTTTCCCGGGTTCAATCCATTCTGTGTTATCGATTGTATTTTCCGGTGCAAGTTTGTAAATCATCTCCGATTCTACCAGTTGTCTGTCTTCGGTGGTGATAATCATAACCCGCCAGGGGAAGCTTTTAGGTCCTTGTAATTCAGCAATGTAATCGGCTCGCTTCACGGGTGCTACATCACGGTCCGACGTCTGGTTTTCTTCAAGTACAACACCTGCATATTTTCCTTCCAGCCTGTATAGGTTTGCTGATGAACCTTTCAAAAACATACCTGCATAATCGGTTATCAGGTCCGATTCGGAAATATATACTTTCACATTATCGGCGCAATCAACCAGAAGCCCGGTGGAGGCAAAACGTTCAGGAGTGATTTGCGATAACTTAACCTCCGGGTACGAACGCTCCTGGTGCGAAAACATACTTTCCTCCTCAGGAAACCAGACCTTATGGTCGGCAGGGAATGTAAAGGTTGCCTGTTCATCCATTACCTTCAGCTGCCCTTTACGCAGTACCTCCCATCGCCAGGCAACTCCATCATCATATGCCCTGAAATGCAGGTTGTAGTCTTTAAATGATAGCGTCAGCTGATTGTATACATCCGGAATGCGCTCATTTTTGCGGGCTACCACAGGTGTTATTACTTCATTTACCGAGGTGGTTTTGTTTTTACGGACCCGGGCGTTTTGGCCTAAAGTTTCATCTTCAAGTTCCATGGAGATTGGAGAGGGCGAAATAATTTCCATACCGTTCATAAAAACAGAATAGTGAATTTCGTCCTCAACGGAAATATTCACCGACAGGTCACCTGAAGGCGACTGAAGGGAAAAATCTTTAGCCTGGAGATGAATCATTAGGGAGGTCATAACCAGTAACAGTGCATATTTTTTCATTTGATACTTAAATTGGTTCATGTCAGGCAATTTAGTGACATTTCTTTAAAAATCAGGTGCCGGGGAACAACAACTTTACAGGCAAACTGTCATTTTGCTTTAACCTAATAAAACAACCTGATGGCACATTTCCCCGGATGCCTTAGCTGAGCTATTTTATTACTATTTTTTGTATGTGCCGGTTATCTTCCTGAAGGACATGAATGAAGTAAATACCCGGTGTTAAGTTTCCAACCTTAACTTTGTTAGTTTTGTTCAAAACAGTTTTTGACTGGTATATTTTTCTGCCTGTTAATGAGAAGAGTTGAATTCCATTTATCTCCCGGTCGGAAGTGACGGTTATTTCATCTGATGCAGGATTTGGGTATACAACTATTTTTGTTTGATTATAAGGTATCTCCGAAGTTTCAGTAACAACCTGGTCCTGCTCCAGTTTGCGGCTTGAATAAAGCCTGTATTCGCCGGGGGTCAATGTGAAGGATTCTGTAGCTGCATCAACAGTTATGGAATCCCCTGTGAAAAACTCATACCATAGTCCATTTTCAGGAAATGAAACAGAAGCGTTGGTTTCTGTAATGCCAAAATTTCCCAGGGTAAATATATGGTCACTACTGTTACTCAAAGTATACCAGCGAACCTGACCTTCCAGATTGAAATCAAATTCTTCGGGAGTGAATTCCTGGTAAGTTTGTTTGAGGTGGTTCAACTGTGCCATTATATTAAACAGATCGGTTCGGTCGGAATCCTCAAGGTAATCCCAACGGGAAGGTTTTTCCGATAACCGGCCATCAAAATCATTTATAGAAACATCATATCCCCTTTCACCAAACTGCCAGATCATTTTGGGACCGGGCAGGGGAATATGAAACACCGATATCAGCTCCACACGATCGAGTGCTGTGGGCAACTGCCTGATGTTGTAATCTCCTTCAATAAATCCTGAATTTAAAAGTGGAACCATTACACGCTCTTCATCGTGACTCTCAGCATAGGTAACAAGGTTTGGCTCATTCCAGTTGCGGCTTGTATATAACCCCCAGCTTAGATCGGAATTACCTGCATTGCCACGTGCTGCTTCCGTGTAGCTTCCATGCATGTTTCCCCACATCAGGATGCCATAGTCAGCCAGTTCTTTCTCTTCAGAGTTATCAGCCAGATGCTCAAAGATTATCAGCGCATCTTCATTGCGTATCCATATTTCATCAGCCATCCGTTTCAGGTTGGCAACACGTTCGGCATCGTATTCACTTCCCCAGCTGCCGGGTCCATATGTGGTATTTGAGAATCCTTTGGTAAAGTCGAAACGGAAGCCATCAATTTTGTATTCCGTCATCCAGAAGCTGTTGACGCTGTCGACCAGTTCTTTGGTGGCTTCTGCATTGTGATTGAAATCATAACCCCACTGCAGGTTTGAATTTTGAAAATTTGATTCGGTATTGTACCAGGGGTTCCCAGGAGTTATGTTCCAGTTGTCCATGTACATCTGAACAAAGGGGCTTTGCCCATAGCTGTGGTTGAGAACCATATCGATTACAACTGCAATGCCCCGCTGATGGCACTCATCAATAAGCTTTTTAAGCTCATTTTTTGGACCGTAATATTTGTCGGGAGCAAAATAAAAAGAAGGATTATATCCCCAGCTGCTGTTGCCTTCAAATTCATTTACCGGCATCAACTCCAGCACATTAATGTTCAAATCCTGAAGGTAATCCAGCTTTTCTCTTACGGCCCGGAAAGTATGTTCCTCGGTAAAATCACGTATGAGCAATTCGTAAATTACCAGTTTCTCTATTTCCGGCACCTGGAAATCGGTTACCTGCCACTGGTACTCCTGCTGTCCGGTTTGCAGTACGGAAACAATGCCTTCTGTCTGGTTTTCAGGATAAGATTTCAAACCGGGATAGGTTTCCTCACTGATGTACTGGTCGTTCCAGGGGTCCAGAATTTTTTCGGCGTAGGGATCTGCAATTTTTATTGCGCCATCAATCAAATATTGAAATGCATATTCTTTTCCAGGTTCTAGTCCGTTTATCTCCAGCCAGAAATAATTGTCGTCCTTTTTCATCTGGAAGTCATTTTGAAGCTGCCAGTTGTTAAAGTCTCCAGGAACAAAAACATATTCCTTGTCTGGAGCCCAAAGCACTAGTACAGCAGAGGTATCCGACGGATAATTAATGCCTTGCCGGTAAGCTGCAGGTTTTGTTTCCTGCTTTACAGCTTCCCTGACAAAAATGCTTACAGAATCGGTTACTGTTTCTTCGGCTGACGATGCTTCAGCTATCAGCCACAAACTGCCTGCTTCAGCAAAGGTGTGGTTTGCTGATATGGATTGGCCATTCGTTTCTGCCAGTAAGGTTTCATTTATAAATAGTTTCAGCGATGCTTCCATTGAAGCATGTGCTGTAACCGTAATATCCTGATTGATTTCATATACTTCATTTGCCGCAGGTGCTGTTATCTGCACCACCAGACCCTCTTCGTAAACATCAACAAACAAATCATTGGTTTGCCGGTTTGAATCGGCCGACCGGAAAACAAATGCCAGCTGTAATACTTTCTCCTCCTCCGGAACACCATAAAAGGACCGGATATCGGGAGTGATTTCCAATTCATATATACCATCTCCAATATAGGTAAGCTTGGGTTGGGTGGTGTTATTGCCCCAGCTGCCGATTACATGTTGCCAGTCGTTGTTCCCTTCAATGATTACACCTGTGTGGGCATAAAGGTCGCTTGTGGAATAACCAAGGCGGCTTTCCTTCGAAGAGTCAAACTGAATGGTCACGCTTTGCGATTCTACCGGAAGTGCCGGATTTGTCGTAATCTGTCCAACTGCCATTACAGGAAGCATTAATGCAACAATTAGGAGAAAAACCGGATTTTTCATTTTAATATTGTTTTCAAGGTATAATTTACATATTCCAGCAAAAGAAACAAGGATTTAATTGTCAATTTTCTTAGAAGCAATAATTCAAACAACTTCTTGAAAAAAGAGCCATCAGAAATTTACTGATGGCTCCTGGTTTATAAAGTGCGGTAAGCAGGTTTTAATCAACTTTTATTGTTAATTCTCTAATTCACTAATTTCAATGGTATTGGTCCTTAAATTAACCCTTACGAAATAGGTTCCCGAAGGTTTTAAGAACTCCCAGTTTGGATCGCCATGGCCTTCCATAATATCGATATAGTCCGTATCGTAGTTAACCACAACATCGTAACCATAGCTTGTTGGTCCCCAGTCTTTTTGTGCAAACAACCGGAAGGCGCCACCTTGGGTGAAATCAACTTCCCCTTCCCAGATTTTGTAACCAACCCATTGGATTTGTGTTACCGGGTCATCCCATCCCCAGCCGTGTGTAGCATCGCCGGTGAGGTACATTTCCGGTTCATTCACCGCTTCCATACTGATTGTACCTTCCTGGCTGTTTACTACAAGTTCATACCATCCTGTTTCGCCGATGAAATTAAAATTAGGGTCATCATCTGCTGTGGCAGGTTCAAGTAAATCTTCAGGATACTGGGTAAATATATCGTATCCACCCAGGGAAGCACCCCAATCGGGATTGTTGAAGAACCGGAAATTGGCTCCTTCGGTTGCATCAAAATAGGCGATTGTGGTGTATTCGAATGGTTCTCCTGTAGAAATCAATTCAACCGCCAGGGCAGGGTCCCAGCCACCTACAGCAGCACCAATCATGTAAATGGAGGGAAAGGTGGATGCATATAGTGTTACATTCATCTGAACCGGAGGAGACGACAGGCCGGCAACAAATTCACTTACTGAGGCAACTACTCTGAATTCCAGGTCGGTGGGTTCATTTGTTTCCAGGCCAAAGGTAAGAAGCCGTTCGTTCAACAGGGCATGCGATAAACTAACCGTCAGGTCATTTGTTCGTGCCAGCTCAAAAGCATTGGCAAAATTGTTTCCCGGCGTATCGACCTGCAGGGTGTATATTGTAGCGCTTGGGAATCCGAAATCGGCTTCGCTCCATGCAAAATTTATCATTTCTTCTTCTGCATTCAGCTTCTGAAGAACAAGCTCAGTACCTGCAGCCGGTTGCGTAACCGACGGAGCATCGCCCAAAGCAACCACCGGTTCCCGTTCTGCTTCTTCGCACGAAACAAGCAGAACCGCTACGAGGAGCATATATATAAATCTTTGAATATTTTTCATTGCTTCATTTTTTATGGGTAAAATTAATAACCTGGGTTTTGTGTTAGATTCGGATTGGCAATCACATCGGCAGCCGGTATGGGAAAGATGTTGTATTTGGCATCAATTGCCCTTCCTTCCTGAACGGCACCTTTCCATGCCCACAGGTATTCGCCGCTGCTGAATTTGCCAAACCGTATAAGGTCGGTTCTTCGTTGTGCCTCCCAATACAGTTCGCGGGCGCGCTCATCAATGATGAAATCAAGGGTCAAATCGGCAGAAGTAATGCTTCCTCCCTCATCGCCGTAAGCCCTCTCACGAAGCATGTTTACATAGTTCAGCGCTGTGGCGGCATCACCGCCTGAACCGCCGCGCAATACTGCCTCAGCATACATCAGGTAAACGTCGCCAAGCCGGAACAACGGAAAATCAGTATCGGTGTGGGTTAAATCCGAACCGGTTTCACCTGTCGAGGTAATATTTTTCCATTTGGTTACGGCATAGCCGGAAGTAAATTCAAACGGATCATCTACTTCCAGGGTTTGCCCTTCGGTATAAAACATACCCCTCTGGTCGGAACTGTATTTTTCCAATGTGTATGTATAATCGGGTGTTCCAAGTGAAAGGGTGATCAGGTACCTGCCAGGCTCTTCCACAGAAATATTGTCGCCGCCATATTCAAGCACTCCGTCCATCCCCGTATCACCAAGGTTGATATCCCAGTCGTCGTTGGCCCTGAATTTAATAGCTCCTGAACCCAGTTCAACTATCAATTGCCATTGTTTTGTTTCCGGGTCAAATTCCATGTCAGTGTCATTGTCCCATCCTCCTGGAGTTGCATCTCCAATTAAGCCCCAGTCGGTTTTCACTGCTGTGTAGGAGAAATTGTTCAGGTTTACGTTAATTTTATACATACCGGCTTCAGGGGCAATAAGATTTGCTCCGTTGGGTTCCAGTGTGCCGTCATTGTTGTCGTCGCCCCAGTTGACATCCCAATTGGGATCTTGTGTAAATTTGTATTCCGAATTGTCGGCAGCAAACCAGATGTATCCTTCATAATTTTCGTCCGAACTAACTGATGCCAGTGCAGGAGCAGCATCAGGAGCCCAGTCGCCTTCACTGTACCCACCGGCCACCTGATAACCACCCGGAACATAGATTTCGGGGTACTGCATTGTGCTCTTTAATGGAATACGTGCACTTTTCAGTGTTTCAAGATTAAGAAACTTCCCTACAAACTGCGGAGTGACGCGTGTACCGCCCCATCCTCCGTCAATGCCAAATGCCGCAGGGTCCATGCTTCCGCCAACAGCGGCGTGAATTATAAAAGTAGTACCTCCCCAGGTTTTGGTGTTAATTCCATCCTGGGTAATGGGAAAGATGATTTCATCTGAGGTGTGGTTATCAGCCATAAAAAGGTGTGCATACTCCTGCTCCAGTGTGTAACCGGCATTTATTACCTTGTTGCAGTAAGTAATGCAATCGGTATTCCGATCCTGATTAACATATACTCCTGCATTCAGGTACAGTTTAGCCAGTAATGTCCACACAGCAGCCTGATCGGCCCTTCCGTAATCAATTTGCCCCGGTGCCGATAATTGAGTTTCTATATCCAGAAGTTCACCTTCAATATAGTCAAAAAGATCGGCTCTTGAAATTTGTTCCGGGAAGAAAGATCCTACGGCATCCTCTTCGGTAACAAATGGTACACTTCCAAACATATCGATGGCATGCCAGTAGCTTAATGCCCTGAGAAAACGGGCTTCATTACGGAAAAGTTCTATTTGTGTCCTTGTATCCCCATCGATTCCCCTTTCGTCGAGTTTCTCCGACGAAGTTTCCCGGATGAATTCATTACAAAGCGAAATTTGGTAAAATACACGGTAATACATGTTTGAAATGAACTCATTATTTGAGCTCCAGTTCATCTCCTGGTAATTGCGCAGGTTTCCATCGTTCCAGGCAATAACAGCTTCATCGGTAGTCAATTCCTGGGCATACCAGTAGGCACGCAGGTATTGTCCGAAACCTTCATCCAGCCCGCTAAGGTCGTTTTGACCTGCAGGGCCTTGCTGGCCGCTTACTGCCAACCCGGCATATAATTTTGCCAATACATTGATATAGTTTTCGGGATTGGAATAAACATCTTCCGAAGTTACTACATCTTCATCGAGCGGCACGGTATCCAAATCATTTACACACGAAGCAAACATCAGCAATACCGATATAAATACCGCATTAAATATTAAATATCTATTTGTTTTCATTGTTTACAGATTTACAGTTTAATAATTGATGCTTACACCCAGCTGGAATGTTCGCGGACGCGGATAAATGTTGTTGTCAATACCGTTGCTTACTTCCGGGTCCAGACCTTCATACGGAGTTATTACGAATACATTCTGAACGGTTCCATAAACCCTGATTTGCAACATTTCATTAAGAACATCTCTGAACGTATACCCCAGGCTGACGTTGTCCAGGCGCAGAAATGAGCCGTTCTGAACATAGTAATCGGAAAAATAACGCGGGTTTCTGAAACCGGAGTCAAATACGGCATCGCTGATATTGTTAAGATAACCCACTGAGTTGTAAAGGTTGTTAAACGTTGCCTGACCCGACCATATATTGTTGTATATGTAATTATTAAGAAAAACTCTTCCGTTGAAGCTGAAATCCCAGTTCAGGTAGTTGACACCCGAGGAGAAACCCATTGTTACATCGGGGGCTGCCTTTTCATAGCGGTAGCGGTCTTCATTTGTAATGGACCCGTCGTTATTTCGGTCGACATACAGTCCTTCAACAGGCATTCCGTTTTCGTCATACACCTGCTCGTATACAAAGAAGGAGTTGGCCGGGAATCCGACGCTGTGGATCTGGATAGTATTACCGACACCACCTGAAATGCCACCGGTTTCAACTCCTACATACGAAGGATCGTCAATAGCCGTTAAGCGGGTAATTTCATTTTTGTTGTACGAAATATTAAAACCGACATCCCAGCTTAAATCGGCCTGTGAAACCGGAACGGCATCAATGCTGAATTCGATACCCCTGTTTTCCAAATCACCTACGTTGGTAAGGATTTGATTGGTCAGGTTGGTACCTGCAGGCACAGGAATGAAGTTTATCAGGTCATCGGTCAACCGATAATAAGCATCGATTGACCCTGAAATTCTGTTTTCCAAAAAGCCGTAATCAAGTCCGATGTTATAGGTTGTTGTTTCCTCCCATTTAATGTTTGCATCGTAACCCTCGGGGCGGATGGTTGTATAGAAGGAATTTCCAAACTGGTACCGGGCATTGTTTTCTCCATATGTATAACGGGGCATGTAAGGATAGTCGTTATCGGTAATGTTTTGTTGCCCGGTGATTCCGTATCCGAGGCGGAGTTTAAGCTCGGTAAGGGTTTGCGAATCGGCCAGGAACGACTCTTCATTAATCTGCCATGCCAGTGCAATTGCCGGGAACAGGCCCCAGCGGGTGTCGGGTGAAAACCGTGATGAACCGTCGCGACGTAAGGTAATGGTAGCCAGGTACCGTTCTTTAAAGGTATAATTAAGCCTTCCGAAGAACGAAACCAGGTAAGATTCGGTTTCGTAATCGGTATCTGAAATTACTTCGGTTCCTCTGAAATTGGTGGTTTTTGATTCTCCGGCCCTCCAGAAATGCTGCCACGAATAACCGGCCATTGCATCAATCCTGCTTTCAATTTCATCAATCTCCTTGGTGTAGTTTAAATAGAAATCCAGTAGGGTGTTCTTTTTATCCTGCGAATACTGAGTGTCTTCACCACCTCCTGTCAGACGGTCAAAAGCCCAGGGTGCTTCTTCAGGAATAATTATTGAACCTTCACTGTTTGAAATGTCGTAGCCAAGGTTCAGGTTCGCACGCAAGTCGGGAAGTGCATGAAAACGATAATCGATTTCTGCATTACCTATGCTGCGATAAACGGTCGACTGGTCGTCACGCATTTCAAGCTGAGCCACCGGGTTCATGTTGGCAATGGTAATGGGGTCTCCATTCTCCTGTGTCCAGGCAAAGAAACCTCCATAAGGACTTCCATTACGCACCGGTTGGGTTGGATCGAAGCTGAATGCCGAGCCAATGGCGCCCCGGTTCCCGAAATCATTGTTAATGACCATTCCCTTAAGGTTCAGGTTTAACCGGAGGTTATCTTCCAAAAATGATGGATTGAATCCAATAGAACCGGTAAACCTGTTCATGGCATCGGTTTTAAGTATACCTTCCTGATCGGTATATCCGAGCGATGCTCTGAAAGGCATTTCACTTACACTCCCGGTTACACTTACATTATGATCATGTCCAAAGGCTGTTCGATAAATTTCATCCTGCCAGTCGGTAGTTTCATCCCCCACTAAAGCAAGGGCATTTGGATTTTCTGCATAACGTTCTTCCATAACAGACCGGAATTCTTCTGCCGAAAGCGGAAATATTTTACTGGCATGGGTGCCAATCGAAGTATAGCCGTTGTAGGCAACGCTTAAGGGCGCCCCGGTTCTTCCTCTTTTGGTGGTTATAATAATAACACCATTCGAAGCACGTGATCCATAAATAGCCGTTGCCGATGCATCCTTTAATACGGTAAAGGTTTCGATATCGCTCGGATGAATTGTATTCAGCGGGTTTTTCATACCCGAAATGCCATCGTTGTCAATCGGTACCCCATCTATTACAATAAGCGGATCGTTGCTGGCCGAAAGTGATGAGCCTCCGCGGATACGAATAGTTGCCCCTTCACCGGGCGATCCTCCTCCACTGACAATATTTACCCCTGCAATTTTACCGCTGACAAGCTCTTGCGGGGATGTGATTGCACCGGGATTGAAATCTTCAGAACTTATGGCCCTTACCGAACCGGTGGCATCTTCCTTTTTTACCTGGCCGTAGCCAATTACGACTACCTCGTCGAGTCCAACCACCGACTGAACCAGTTGCACATTAACCAGGTTTTCTCTTCCAACTGTTATTTCCTGCGGTATATAACCCACAAAAGAAAATACAAGTGTTTCACCTGCTTCTGTCTCAATGGTATACTGACCGTCGAAATTGGTGATGGTCCCCCTGGTAGTCCCTTCTATTGCAATGGTAACTCCCGGTAATGGCTCACCTGTGTCAGCATCGGTTACTGTGCCCGCAACTGTTAATTGCTGTGCATGAATTGAAGTAGCAATTAGCAGCGACACCAAAAACAAAAATAGTTTTAGGTACTTACGCATGATTCTCATATTAAGTAGTTTACAATAAATCTAATAAAGAAAATGAATAACTTTTTTCTTTTATTATTAAACAAACAAAATTGTGCTGGTAACAAAATTATTAAATTTTCCATCTACAATTTATGATTTTTTAACATCTCCTGCTAATGTTTCTGATAATAAACCACTATCCCTTCTATACCGGCCTGTGGTAAGCAAATTGAACCGGGTTTGCAACAGGAATGCTCCTGCAAATTCCAATTATTGTTTTTTCCTGCAGATAAAGAAATTCGATATTATACCGTGCATAATTGCCCTCCTGACGGTTTTATTCATGATACCTTCGCCTAATTAAATTCGGAAAATCGCGAATTTGATTAGACAGAAGTATGGTGTTGGTATACTGAATAACTGTAGTTTTAACAGGTTTTTACGTAACAACTGAAAAAAATGGATGGAGCGACAAACGCATCGATTCCGTTTACGGATTATTGTTGCTCCCAGAGCTGAAATTTAGAGTTTCTGTTGATGATTCCCTCAGTCATAATGAGAAGGTACATTTACAAGATTAGTATGTTAGTACGAAAGTTCATAAAAAGGATTTTAGTGTTCTTTTTTGTGTGTTGGTGTTCTCGTCCGACAGCTGGCGGAATTAGTGACTGATTTCTTTTTTGCCACCAAATCACGAAAGCACGGAAGTTCACCAAAAGGAATTGGTGCTTCTTTTTGGTGTTTTGGTGTTTTAGTGGCTATCCTCTCTTTTTTGCCACCAAAAGAAGCTAATCTTCTGCTATACTACAAAACGTTTTATTCCTGACCCAACATTAACTACATTAAAATTAATAAGATACCCCACTCTTTTAGTGAGTAGCCTTAAATGACTCAACACCTGTGCTTCCCATACCGGATTTACGTTTTCAATGGCCTTCAACTCACAAATTACATCATCTTCAACTAACACATCTAATCGAAGACCTACATTGAATTGCAGCCCATCATAAACAATTGGTATATCCACCTGTCATTTGTATGTTAATCCTCTTTTTTTCAGTTCATGACAAAAACATATTTCATATACTTTTTCAAGCTGGCCCGGACCAAGGTTTTGATGCACTGTATATGCTGCATCTACAATTTGTTTTCCAATTGCATTCAGTTCCGAAGGGATAGGTTCATACTTATTATTCATAATCTTGAGACATTGGTTTTATCTTCAAGTTAAGGTTTTTTTGCTATTAAAGCGATTAAGAACTTTAATTCATAATATTGTATGCCGCTTAGAGGGGGATTATTCATGAAAAGCCTGATGAGAAAAAAAGGATTGAACATTCTTTTTATATAGATTAGCGGTGTTATTTTTAAAAGCTTCCTGCAAATATTTCCAGCTGAGGCCTTGTGTCACTAAAAATGACAGCTAAAAAAGCGGAACAGGCAGTTTATGGAATATCGGGAACGGATTAACATTAAATTTTTTACTGATGATACGATCATTGCTTTTAACATTTGCTGTTGTTTTTGCACAAACAGTTTCTGGAGAAGAGATGAAGCCTGAACGGGTTGAGCCATTAAACTGGTGGACAGGAATGAAATCACCTGAACTTCAGCTGATGGTTTACGGTGAAAATATTTCGAATACAGATGTTTCAATCGAATATCCGGGTTTGCGGCTGGTTTCAGTTTCAAAGGTACAGAATCCCAATTACCTGTTTATCGATTTAATGCTGTCGGATGATGTACAGCCGGGCAGTTTTGATATCGTATTTAAAAGGGGAGGTGAGGTTGCCGCATCGTGGCAGTATGAGCTGAAAGCACGTGAAGAGGGTTCGGCTCAAAGACAGGGGTTTGACAATTCGAATGTCATATACCTGATTACCCCCGACCGGTTTTCAAACGGTAATGTGCAGAACGACTGGGTGGAGGGGATGAAAGAGAAACCCGACAGGAGCAACCCCGATGGCAGGCACGGCGGGGATATACGCGGCATAATCAATTCACTGGATTATTTGCAGGAGATGGGATTTACAGCCGTTTGGCTGAACCCGGTGGTTGAAAATAATATGCCACGTTTTTCTTACCATGGATATTCCACCACCGATTTTTACAGGGTTGATCCGCGGTTTGGCAGCAACGAAGAGTATCGGGAGCTGAACAATGAACTGGACAAGCGGGGCATGAAGCTTATTATGGATATGATTTTCAACCATGCCGGTTCGGAACACTGGTGGATGAAGGATATGCCCATGTCCGGCTGGATAAATAGTTATCCGGATTACACAATTACTACTCACCGGCGCACTGTAAACCAGGACCCTCATGTATCGGAGGCCGACCGGGAAGCAATGACCGAAGGCTGGTTTGTACCCACCATGCCCGATTTGAACCAGCAGAATCCATTTATGAAGAATTACCTGATTCAGAACAGCATCTGGTGGATCGAATACGTGGGGCTGGAAGGCATCAGGCAGGATACCTGGCCTTATCCCGACAAATATATGATGGCCGATTGGGCCGCAAGGGTTTTGGAAGAGTATCCCAATTTCAATATAGTGGGAGAGGAGTGGAGCATTAATCCTGCCATTGTATCCTACTGGCAACTGGGACAGGTGAATTTCGACGGCTATCATTGTCCGCTGCCCTCACTTATGGATTTTCCACTGCAGGAGAGTGTGAGCAGGGGGTTAACGGAAGATGAAGGCTGGGGTACCGGGTTGATAAGGATGTATGAAATGCTTGCCAACGATTTCCTGTATCCTGACCCGGATAACCTGGTGGTTTTTCCCGATAATCACGACATGGCCAGGTTTTATGTGCAGGTAGGAGAGGATGTCGACCTGCTTAAGATGGGGATTGCCTTCTTTCTCACGACCAGGGGCATACCGCAGCTTTATTACGGTACTGAAGTTTTGATGACGCACCCGGGCGACCGGCATGGAGACATCCGCTCCGATTTCCCCGGCGGGTGGCCCGGTGATGAAGTAAACGCATTTACAGGGGAAGGATTGAATGAAGCCCAGAAAAATATGCAGCAGTATGTAAGTACTATTCAAAACTGGCGTAAAAATAAGGAGGTGATTCATACCGGGAAAATGATGCATTTTGTTCCTGAAGACAACGTGTATACTTATTTCAGGTATAACAATCAGGAGACGGTAATGGTAGTTCTTAACAGGAGCCCCGAAGAAAAAACGCTTCAAACCGGGCGGTTTTCAGAAATAATGGGTGAATATACCTCAGGAGTCGATGTCGTTTCCTCAGCAAATTTCACCGATTTGTCGGAGATAAAAGTTCCTGGTAAAACGGCTTTGATTCTGGAGCTGAACTAGAACCAGGGAAGGATATCGTGGGCCTGATGCTGATTTCTACTTCCTAATAGTTTCAAGATGATTAGTATCAAGTATTAAGACAGAAGAGATTTTGTCTTGCTACTTGTGTCTCTAAATCTTGTGTCTATTTCCTGAGGGTATTAAGATGAGCAGTTTTACAGCTGATAGCAGAGAATAGTGTTTTTCTCCGACGGGAGGGTTTCATTTATTCATTATTCATTTGTTTCAAGACCTCTCCCAGGTCAATGCGCTTGTCAAAGATGCCTTCCCATAGGTCTCCTTCCTTTTCAAGGCGTTTGCGCATGTTCTGGAGGTTGAACTTATCGGGTGTCAGTCCTTCCTTAAGTTCATCCCAGTGTACCGGTGCCGATACCGGTGCTCCCGGGCGGGGTCTGAGGCTGTAAACTGAGGACATGGTTTTTCCCTTTGCATTCTGAAGGTAGTCGAGGTAGATCTTTCCTTTTCTTTTTGATGGGGAACGCTCAAAACTGGTTATGTCCTTGTATTGGGTGTGGATATGTTTTTCTATAAGTTTCACAAAATTCTGCACCTGGGGATAAGTGTATAGTTGCTTTACAGGCACATAGATGTGTAATCCCCTTGAGCCGGAAGTCTTGCAATATGCAGGTATCGACAACTGGTCGAACAGTATTTTGAATGCGCGCGCAATCTCTATAACTTTATCAAAATCGATTTCCACCGGGTCGAGGTCGAATATCATGAAATCGGGTTTGTCCAGTTCGGGGATGGACGAGCTCCAGGGATTTATTTCAATACACCCCAGGTTGGCCATGTACAGCAGGGTATCCATGTCCTGGCAAAGCAGGTATTCGATGGTTCCGCCCTTACTGTTGTCCAGGGTAACGGTTTCGGCCCATTCGGGGGCCAGGTTCTCCATGTTTTTCTGAAAGAACCCTTTTCCCTCCATGCCGTTGGGGGTCCTGTAAAGCGATTGGGGTCTGTCCTTAAGGTAGGGCAGTATATATTCCGAAATGTCGCTGTAATAATCGATAACATCTCCTTTTGTAAGTCCCTGTTCTGGCCAGAATACCTTATCGGTATTTGAAAAGCTGACTTTTGATTCGGCTTTGATGCGGGAAACCGGTTTCTCGATATGGATTTCCTGCGGTTTTTTGTCGCTGCGTAATCCCACAAAAGAGGGATGCCGCATGATTTTATCCTTTGTCCAGGTTGAAAACTTCACTTCGCACAACAATTCCGGCTTTACCCATTTCACATCTTTCCTGTTGGGAGGATTATCGACAGGAACTTTTTCGGTCCGTAATTTTTTCAGCTTGCCGAGAATTTCTTTTTGGAGGTTTTCGCTGAAACCTGTTCCTACGCGCCCGGTGTAAATCAACTTATTGTTTTCATTAACACAGCAAAGCAACGAACTGAAAGCTCTTGATTGTTTGTCGGAAGGAGTATATCCGCAAATTATCATTTCCTGGCGGTATCCGGTTTTTATCTTTAACCAATCATCTGATCGGTTCCCGGGATGGTATTTTGCAGTTGCCCGTTTGGCAATTATCCCCTCAATCTGTTTTTTCTCCACTTCATTATAAAAAGCTTCTCCTTCTTTTTCGATGTGGTTGACATAATGAATATGTTCAGGTGCGTTTTTCAGCATGGTTTCCAGCAGCTTTTTTCTTTCAGTCTGGGGAAAACTTGTTAAATCGTGCCCGTTGAGCCAGAGGAGGTCGAAAATATAATAATGAAGTTTATCCTGTTCGTTTTCCTTGTTTTGCAGCTTTTGGAAATTCATAGTTTCTGCATTTTCCATGTAACATACTTCACCATCGGCAACAAAAGAGGCATTTATTCCGGATAGCTCCTCCAGTATCAGCCGGTAACGATCGGAATAATCATTACCATTACGCGAGTAGAGTATGGGGTTATTTTCTTCTTTGGAAGCAATAATCCTGTAGCCATCAAATTTCATTTCGAATATCCATTCCTCATCCGAAAAAGCACTTTGGGTAAGGGTGGCCAGCATAGGTTTTATAAACCCCGGGAATTTCTTTTTTTTGGCCGGGGATTTCTTTTTTTGTGTTTTTTCAGCAGGTTTTTCTTTCTCAACAGTTTCTTTCTGTTGCTTGTCTGAGTTCCATTCTTCAGGAGACTCTTCTATTTCATCCATGCTTCGGCCGGTGAGGGCACTTTTCTGCTCATGTTCATTTTCACCGGCATCTTCGGGAGCTTTCATGAAGAACCATTCTTCCTTTTCTTTATCGTTCGATTTCACCAGGTTGAAATATCCTTTAAGTTTTGTTCCCTGTAAATAAAGTTTAAGAGAGCCTTTGGCTATGCGTTTTCTCATTTCTCCGGGCGATGGGAAATGTTTTTCTCCGTCGAGGTAGTAATAGCCGATATCCCAAACCATCACAGTTCCGGCGCCGTAGTTTCCTTTTGGAATGTTACCCTCGAAATGAATATAGCTGAGGGGGTGATCTTCCACTTTGATGGCCAGTCGTTTTACTTCCGGATCGTAAACCGGTTTTTTGGGAATTGCCCAGCTTACAAGCACATCTTTTACCTGCAGCCTGAAGTCGTAATGCTCGCGTCGGGCCATATGCCGTTGTACGACAAACCGGTTTTTTTCCTCACATTCTTCCGGGTTCCCGGCGGGCTCAGGCGTATTGTCAAAATTTCTCTTCTCGTTAAATTCCTCCAGATGTTTCATTTGACAGGGGCATTAATTCTTGATTCCTGATTAACTGGACATTTCCAGGCTTTTCTTGAGCTGTTCCATTAAATCTTCCATAGCCGTTTCATCTTTTTTCGTTTTAGGAACTTTTACTTCTTTTTTCTTTGCCTTGGCTTCTATAATTTTTTCCAGTGTTTCATTGTAGGTATCCTTATATTTTTCAGGTTCAAACTTGTTGCTCATGCCTTTTATTAGCTGCATAGCCATTTCAAGTTCCTGTTTGGAGGGACTTGTCGAAGGGATTTTCAGATCATCAGGTTCACGCAGTTCCTCATGAAACCGCATTTGAGCCAGGTACAACACTTTTTCATCGGCCATCAGAAGGGCCAGATGCTCACGGTTTCGCATTACAAATTTGGCGAGGCCTGCCATTTTTGATTTAACGATGGCCTGGCGCAGCAGATTATAGGTTTTGCCCGCCCCTTTTTCCGGTTCCAGCAGGTAAGGCTTTTCAAAATAGCGGGGATTGATTTCTTCGGTCTTTACAAATTCAATGATATCAATGCTGTCGCTCTTCCCCTTGCTTGCCTTCTTAAAATCTTCATCGCTTATAACTATGTAATGATCGTCAAGCTTAAAGCCTTTTGCAATGTCTTTCCATGCAACTTCTTTCCCATCGCTCTGACAAACCCTTACATATTTTATGGGACATTTATCTTCCTCGCGGATCATATTTAAATCAATGTTTTGTCGGGTGGCCCCGCTGTAAAGTTTCACCGGTATATAAACCAGTCCGAAACTTATTCCTCCTTTCCATATTGCTCTTGGCATGTCTGTAATTTTATGGGTTAAACGTAATTTTCCTTTTTAACTGCTGTGGTATAGGAGAAGAAAAGTGAGCCGTCAGCTTTCAACTTATAATAGAATTACAAAACCGTGCCATTAATGGGATATGGTAATGAAGAAAAGCTTTTAAATTGTGCAAGTTGCTTGCATACAGTGCATTGACCCATTATCTGTAAGATAGTGTTTTATTTCAGGTTGTTTGATTATGTGGCAATTTTCTACTATCCTGGTGACACGGATAAAATTTACCTGCGGTTACAACTATTTTTAAAAAAAATAAATTTTTTTTCGGTTAATAAGATGCTGATAGTCAGGGTTAAAAGATTTTTATTGCATTTAAATGAATTTTTTTTTCAATTCTCATAAACCTTTTTACTTCAACTACGTTTAGATTGATACTTGATTAACTCACATCACACAGATGGTTTGGTTTTTGGTTTAGTTTAGGTTTAGGTTGATAGAGAAAAGGTCGGTTGTTGAACCGGCCTTTCTTTTTTGTTGCAGGTTGCAGGCCTTAAATCACAAAACCGACGGTTTACTTCACCTTTACAATTGCGTAGGTTATTAAACAGACCAGCAAATAGCCATAACTTCAAATTGATAACTTCCGGGCGAATCGAATATTGCTGTTTACTTTTGGGATATCAGTAGAAAAAGAATGTCGGACCTGGGAAAGTCCGACTCCCGGGCGCAACTGCATACTACAGGCAGTAAGGTACAACGATGATTGTTCGCTGCAGAATGATACAGGAATATTTTTTATTCCGGCATAAAAAGGAATGAATGCTTCGGGGGAGGGTTACCTTTTCATTATGCCGTAGCACACAATTTTCAGGATAATGTCAACACTTCTTTCCAGGTTGACACTTCCGTAATTGCCGGCTGTAAGTGGCATTTCCAATCCTTTAATGGCTGTGGTTATTCCAATTGCAGCCAGGTTAAAATCATAGATTTCGAATTCGTTTTTCCGGACACCTTCAATAAGGATTCTTTTTATCATCCTGATTTCATCCTGTTCATACCTGCGTTTCACCTCTTCAATAAATTCAACAGCCGTTATATCATTTTCAATGGCATGATAAAAATTGGCCAGGTTACGGAAGGTGGTTAGTTTGGTAAGTATATAATCACGCAATTTATCTACAGGGTCGGTATTGCGGTTTATTACTATTTCCAGTTCATGAGCCAGAATTTCAACTTCCTTCATTATTACTGCCTGAAACAAATCTTCCTTACTGGCAAAATAATAATAAAGTGAACTTTTTCCTTTTCGAACAGCATTGGCGATATCATCGAGGGTTGTTTTTTTGTAGCCGTACTTGCTAAAAATTTCACGTGCAATTTTTAGAATGCTTTCCCTGTTCAGGTCTCTTTTAGTGCCGTTTTCAATGTTAGTCTGCATTATTTTTACTTTTTTGCTGCATTAAACAACAGCAAATATAATTAATTATTTAACCTGCTAAACTTTTTAAATTTTTTGAATCGAAAAGGCGATTTTCGTTTATTGGAGCTTAATGTTCTGATATGTAAATGATTCTGCTGTATATTTTTAAAATAATCACTGTTCATCATTCTTTTCCAGTCTGAAATCAAGCTGTTTTTTTTCAAGATTGGTTCTCCAGATCTTTATTTTGATATCGTCGCCCAGCTGATATTTTTTGTTTTTATGCTTTCCAACCAGGGCATAATTTTTTTCATCAAAAATATAGAAGTCATCGTCCAGTTCGCGTATAGGTATCATGCCTTCAATTTTGTTTTCCAGCTCAACATAAATGCCCCAGTCGGTAATTCCGGAGATGACGCCCGGATAGCTTTCACCAACGTGGTCCTGCATAAATTCCACCTGTTTATATTTTATGGAAGCTCTTTCGGCATTGGCGGCACGGGTTTCCATTTCGGAGGAGTGTTTACACATATCTTCATACTTTTGCTCGCTGGCTGAACGTCCGTTTTCGAGGTATTTTTCCAGCAGGCGGTGTACCATCATATCGGGGTAGCGGCGGATGGGTGAGGTAAAATGTGTATAGTGGTCAAATGCCAGTCCGTAATGGCCTATATTGCGGGTTGAATAAGCTGCCTTTGCCATGGTGCGTATAGCCAGGGTTTCAACAACATTTTGCTCCTTTTTGCCTTTTACATTATCAAGCAGATTATTCATTGAGGTGGAAATGGCATTGGTTGAGTCCATTTTGATGCCATAGCCAAAACGATGGATAAAGGAGTTAAAGGCTTCCAGCTTATCCTGGTCGGGTTTGTCGTGTATGCGGTAAACAAATGTCTTGGGTTTTTTTCGGTCGGCTGTTTTTCCTATGAATTCTGCCACTTTTTTATTGGCCAGAAGCATGAATTCCTCAATGAGCTTATTGGCTTCTTTTGATTCTTTAAAATAGACGGAAAGGGGCTTGCCTTTTTCATCGATATTAAACTTGATTTCAACCCGTTCAAAGCCAATTGAGCCTGTTTTGAACCTATCCTCCCGGAGTTTTACTGACAGCTCGTTTAGCTTTAACAACTCTCCGGAAAAGATGCCTTCTTTTTTTTCAATGACTTCCTGGGCTTCTTCATATGAAAACCGGTGGTCGGAGTGAATGATCGTTTTCCCGAACCACTCTTTTTTCACCCGGGCGTTCTCATCCATTTCAAAGACTGCTGAAAAGCAGAGTTTATCTTCCTTCGGGCGAAGTGAGCATACTCCGTTTGAAAGCCGCTCGGGAAGCATAGGAACTACCCTGTCGACAAGGTAAACCGAGGTGGCCCGGCTTTGTGCTTCTTCCTCCATAAGGGAGGAGGGTGTAACATAATGAGTGACATCGGCGATATGGACGCCTATTTCCCAATTGTTATTATCAAGTTTGCGGATTGACAAGGCATCGTCGAAATCTTTTGCATCGGCAGGGTCGATAGTAAAAGTGGTTACCTGGCGAAAGTCACGCCGCTTCTTATATTCAGCTTCCGGGATTTCAAAAGGTATTTTTTCAGCTACTTTATTGACCTTTTCAGGAAACTTATGGGGCAGTTCAAATTCGGCCAGTATGGCATGCATTTCTGCATCGTTGTTTCCGGTGTCTCCAAGGACTTCTGTTATTTTACCAAACGGGCTCCGGGCTTTTGCAGGCCATTCAATGATTTCAGCAATTGCTTTTTGCCCGTTTTTGGCCCCGTTCAGGTTTTCTTTGGAAATGAAAATATCGAACCCTACTTTGCCGGCAGGAAGTAAAAAGGCAAAGTTCTGCGACATTTCAACGGTTCCTACAAAGTGTGTTTTTGCCCGTTCAACGATTTCAGTTACTTCGCCTTCCAGGTCATGTTTTTTGCGGCGTGCATATAACATTACCCGCACCTTATCGCCATCCATTGCATGGTTCAGGTTACGGGCCGATACCAACACCGGGCGGTCTGCTTCTTCGCTGTTGATGTAGGCAAACCCCTGGGGCTGAAGCTCGACAGTTCCGCATATAGTGCCTGTTCGCGCCTTCAGCCGAAAGCTGCCGCGCGATACCTGTTCCAGGTATTCATCATCTTTCATTTCCTGCAGGGCTACATTGATGAGCCGGCGCCCCTCATCATTTTTTATCCCTAACCAGGATGAAACCTGTTTGTAATTAAAAGTTTTTCCCGGTTGGTCATAGAGTTCAGATAGAATGCTTTTTTTTAGTTTCTTCTTATTGAGTATCGTTGAGTGTTTTAACTTTTTCCGGTTTTTGTTTTTTTTCCCTGACATGTGACAATGTATTTAATATGTGGCAAGTTAATTTAATTATATGATATTTAACAACAGCTAACATTCAATGTTTGCAGGAATTTGTATGTTTGTGCGATGTTTTTGACAAATGAAATTTCTTGACAAAATACCTTATCTAATTGTAGCCGGTTTTGCATGGATTGTGATTGTATCGTCATGTGCCAACCAGGGCATGCCCACAGGAGGCCCCCGCGATACTATCCCTCCTGTGCTTATTTCTACTTCTCCTCAGTTTAAGTCGCTTAACTTCAGTGGAAATGAGGTTAGGCTGACATTTAACGAGTTTATTATTCCGGACAAGGTTTCCGAGCAGTTGGTTATTTCTCCGCCTCTTGAAAAACGGCCGACCATTTTAATGAAATCGAGAACTCTGATTGTCCGTTTTCCTGAAAGTTTGCGCGATAGTGTTACCTATTCACTCGATTTTAAAAATTCGGTAGTCGATAATAATGAGCAGAATCCGATTGAAGACCTTCGGTTTATATTCAGTACATATGACGAGCTGGATTCTTTAAGAGTGGCAGGAAATGTAATGAAAGCATTCAATATGGAACCACTGGAGAACGTTCTTGTGCTGCTCCATAAGAATTTGCACGATTCAGCAGTGTACACATTGCCCCCCGATTACATAGCCCGCACTGATGAGGAAGGGATGTACTATTTTGACAACCTTGCTGAAGGAAAATACAACCTGTTTTCACTGAACGATATAAACAATAACATGCGTTATGATGAGGGGGTTGAGGAAATTGCTTTTCATGACAGCATAATTATACCTTCGGCCGAATATCATGCTGAAACCGATACATTGGCCACAGGTGCCGATTCTTTGCTGGTGACCGGTCATATTCATTTCCTGCCGGAACCCATTTACCTCAGGCAGTTTATGGAAGAGATATTTAATCAGTATATGAAATCGGCGAAAAGAGATTCGCGTTACCAGTTTACTCTGGTGTTCAATGAGCCGCTCTCGGAGGAGTTTCAGGTCCGGCTGGTTGATGATGAGGCTGAAGATTGGTTCATTGCAGAGCCTGACCAAAATAATGATTCCATTAATTTTTGGATTGCCGATACTACTTTGGCAGCAAAGGAAATCTTGCTTTTGGAGTTGTCGTATCTGCAAACCGACTCTGTTGGTGAGTTGTATATGTACACAGACACCGTTGAGATGCAGTTCACTGAACAGGAAGATCTCCGCAGGAAGAGAAGAGGACGGCAGGAGGATGATGATTTGCCGCCACCGGTTCCCCAGTTTAACTGGAATACCAACCTAAGCACAAGCGGCTTTGATCTAAATAAGGACATAGTAGTTACTGCTCCTCAGCCGCTGCTTTCCTTTGATGCCGGCCAGATAATGTTGTTCCATTCCGGCGATACATTAAAAAAGCCTTTGCCGATAAGCTTTTTCCAGGATACAACAGAATGGCGTACCTACAGAATCTCTTATCCGTGGGAGGATGAAACTACATACACCCTTCAGATTGATTCAGCCGCAGGTGTGAATATTTATGGAATTACGAGTAACGAACTGGTCAGTAATTTTAAAACCAGGTCGCAAGATTACTATGGAGCCATTAATATTGCTGCAGCGGGAGTTGACAGTCAAATGATAATACAGGTGCTTGTAAATAATGCAGATGAAGAAGTGGTCCAGGAAAAAATAATTACTGATAACCAGACAGTCAATTTTTCATACCTTGCTCCGGAGAAGTACAGAATAAAAGCCATATATGACAGGAATGGCAACGGGAAATGGGATGCAGGCAGTTATCAGGATAACTATCAGCCGGAAGGGGTAATTTACATTAATGAAGTTGTTAAGGTGCGTTCAAATTGGGACAGCAACCTTTCATGGGATTTAACTCCTGATCCCGATTTCATTAAAAACATTCGGGACGTTGAGCTTGAGGAGCAGAAGCGAAAAGAAGCTGAAGAAGAAGCTGAGCAGGAACAAGAGCGGGAAAACCAGAATCTGCAGCAGCAGCAAAACAATATGTTCCAGCAGGGAGGCGGAAATCCGGGGTCGGTTCAGCCAATGAGGAGGTAGTATATTGGCAGTGTTGCAAGTAAGCTTGCATTTGAATTGTGTATAAGTGACTGAAAAAAAAAGTAAATAATAACGGGCATTCGTTATTTTTGAAAAAAAAAATATGGTACTTTTAGCTTGTCAATATAAATCAGGCTATTATGCAAAGAACTAAAGATCCGCTTATTTTTATTGTTCAGGACAATGTGATATACAAAGACCTGATAGTTGGTTACCTTCAACAAAGGAAGTTTAATAACCTGAAAACATTTAAAACCGGGGAAGAATGCCTAAGAGTCATTCATCAAAAACCTGACATCATCGTGTTGGATTATTCCTTTGATGGAATTACAGGACTGGAACTGATGAAGAGAGTTAAGGCAGAATATCCGGAAATCGATTTTATTTTCCTCAGTGGACAAAACAGTGTAGAGGTGGCTGTTAATATTATGAAGATGGGGGCTGCAGATTACATAGTTAAAAATACCCAGGCTCCACAAAACTTGTTGAGGACAATTGAATACCTGCTTTCCAAAACTAAATCTGAAAAGGTAAAAAAAGGCTACCAGGTAGGTGTTATCGGATTTTTTATCATGTTGTTTCTTATCATCATGATTATTATTCTGCTGACAATATTCTTTGAAGATTTTTCGATGTCGTAGTTTCTCTGCTGAAAATTACATCTTTTCCGGCAGTTCAGTATATTTTACTTTGGACTTAAACCGCGTTTTATTACCTTTCGCGCTTCAAAAATTAAGTGTTAAGCAATGGGATTTGTTTCTGTTATTAAGAGGTACAATACTACCTTTTGGGCATCGAATGTAATTGAGTTATTTGAGCGCTGGGCCTGGTACGGGTTCTATATGGCTTTTGCGCTTTACCTTGTGAATTCAAAAGATACGGGAGCTATTGGTCTTACCCAGGCTCAAAAGGGTATAATAATGGGAACCGGTTCCATGCTGCTCTATTTTTTGCCGGTCATTACCGGGGCAATTGCCGATAAGGTAGGCTACAAACGTATTCTGTACCTGTCGTTCACCGTATACATTACAGGTTTCTACATGATTGGCAGCTTTGATTCCTTTGGCCTGATGTTCTTTGCCTTTATCTGGACCTGTATTGGAGGGGCATTGTTTAAGCCAATCATATCGGCTATGATTGCCCGTAATACCACTCCCGAAACCTCTTCAATTGGCTTCGGGATATTTTATATGATGATTAACATCGGGGGGTTTATCGGGCCATTTATTGCCGGTGTCCTGATGCAGAAATCGTGGGATTTTGTTTTTTACATGTCGATGATTACAATGGCAGTCAATTATCTGATAACCGGTTTTTTCTTCCGTGAACCTGTGGTAAAGGAAGAAGGTTCATCATTGGGGAAAAGTATTGCTCATGCTTTTGTAAATATTGGCATCACTTTGCAGAACTGGAAGTATGTTTTGTTTCTGATAATCATGATCCTGTTTTGGACAGCTTTTAACCAGTTGTATTACTCTTTTCCCGTATTTGTGGAGCAATGGGTGAATACAGCTCCTTTATACGATGGAATTCATGCGGTTTGGCCATGGCTTGCCGAATCAATTGGCACCCCGCAGGGAACAATTACAGCGGTTACCCTGGGAAGTATGGATGCATTTTTTATTATAGTTTTCCAGTTAATGGTTTCTGCTTTTGTGATGCGTTTTAAGCCTCTGGCTGCCATGATGGGCGGCATCCTTGTGCTGGCAGGTGGTTTGGCATTGATGTTTTCAAACCAAAACAGCTGGCTTATATTACTGGGTATATTAATATTTGCGCTGGGAGAAATGGCGAGTTCCCCGAAATTTACTGAATATGTTGGCCGTATAGCACCTGAAGATAAGAAAGCTTTATATATGGGCACATCTTTTCTGCCGATAGCTGCAGGGCATCAGCTGGCCGGATGGCTCTCGGGCGGTGTATATGAACGAATTGCCGATAACATTTATTTGCTGCAAAAGGAGGTAGCCCGCAGAGGTATTTCTCTGCCTGAAATTTCAGAAGAAGTTTCCAAAAACGATTACATTGCAATGGCAGCTGATAAATTGGGAATGAGCGTACGGGAGTTGTTGGATTACCTGTGGGTGACCTATAATCCTTCCAACATTTGGGTGGTATATTCGGGAGTGGCTGTACTTGCAGTTATACTGTTGTGGCTTTACAACCGTTTTGTACTGGATTAACATCAAAGGCTGGCCAGATATCTCCATGGTTTGCTGACCCATGGTTCGCCTGCATATTCAATGCCTACGCGTGGCAGGCTTTTATATTGAGGTGAAAAAGTGGTATCTTCTATCCAGATTCTTTCGGAAAAATAAAGGTCCTCGCCATAAAATGATTTATCAAGTTTAAGCAATTTCCCTAATCGACCTGGTCCGGAAACTTCCTGTACACCCCTTACCAATACGGCTGAAGCTTCATTTTCTTTTCCGGTAACGATATTAAGCATCCAGTAAATGCCGTAGATGAGGTAGACATATACCAGTCCCCCTTCACGAAACATAACTTCGGTACGTGTGGTTTTTCCTTTGCTTGCGTGGCAGGCTAAATCATGGGGGGCACTGTAGGCTTCAACTTCTGTAATGATATACCTTGCCACATAATCATCGCTGAACTTGCGGACAAGCAGTTTTCCCAATAGTTCAGGGGCAACGGTTAAAACTTCGCGTTGAAAAAAATCTGCCGGTAGTCGCCGATTCATGAATTTTCACTTTCTCCTGGTTTTCTTTTTCTTTTCCTTGTCTCTGTAATAAAATAACCCGCAATTGCCAAAATGAGCAGTATGGAACTGGCATATGATATTTTGTTCCCAAGGTAATAGGATTTGGGATGAAAATTGAATTCAATGGTGTGATTGCCGGCAGGGACTACCATTGCCCTTAAAACATAATTCACCCTGAAATGCGGTGCCGGTTCACCATCAATATAGGCATTCCAGCCATCTTCATAATATATGTCAGAAAATACAACCAGTTGCTCACTTTCCGCCTTCATTTCGTACTTCAGGTAATCAGGTTGGTATTCAGTAAGCCGGATGTCCCCGCTGGTATCTCTCCGGAAAGTTTTTCCCTCTACATGTGAGGCAAACCGTTCATCTATAACTGCAGTTTCCAAAGGATCAATTCCATTAATGGCAGCAATTTCTTCATCTGCATTTGCTGCTAATTTAAAGTCTGATACAAACCATGCATTCCCAAGTGGCATGGGATTACGGATGGGTGCCTGATTTAAATCGTAAATAACATAACGGGTATTGAGCATATTTAAAACAGGCAGTTGCATGAATATCGAATCTATTGATGTATTATTTTGCAATCCGCTTACCATTTGTTGTATCTCGGGTTGCAGATGATTATCGATCATCTCCTGATAGCGGCGAAGTTTTGCTGCATGATAACCCCCAACATTTTTATGATAATATGAAGCTCTGGCATCCTGGAAAGGGTTGGGCAGGGGTAAGACCCTGTAATATAAATCATCGTCATTTAAGATCGCCTGGTCTGCAGGAGTGATCGGAAATGGGTTCTCCACCTGTCTTTCGGGAACAAAATGATCGTTGTTAAGATATCTTTTATCAACTGCCCACAGGTCAACAAGAATCAGCAGCCCGAGAACAGCAATGAAAGGGTTGGTTTTTAATTTCCTGATATGCCACATGTACAAGGCAAGGGCAGCAAAAGCGATGAACAAAAACGAGCGGAATGCATCGCTGCGGAGCATGCTTTTGCGATCGGCAATAATACTGTCGAGCAACCATTCAGGATAACGCATGGCATCAGTGGCATTGGAAAAGTTGCCTGCCATACCCGGTAACAGAGCAAATATCAGTGCTAACCCGCCGGTTATTATTAATGCCCATTTCATACCATTCAGCCAGGTTTTCTTGTCCCCTTTTCCTGTAATTATATTGTTGAGGGCAATAAACCCAAGTAAGGGCATAGCAATCTGAGCAATTACAAGGGTCATGCTGGGGGCCCTGAACTTATTGTAAAAGGGCAGGTAATCGAGCAAAAAGCTGGTTAGCCACATGATGTTGCCTCCCCAGGAGAGTATAATGGAAACAATGGTAGCTGCCAGCAACCACCACTTGTAAACCCCTTTAACAATGAAAAGCCCTAACACGAATAGGAAAATAATAACGGCCCCCACATACACTGGACCTGACGTTCCGGGTTGTTCGCCATGATACATGCTTACTGCCTGAACGATCTGCCGGGGATTTTGAACCCTGTTTTCTCTCAATGCTTCAAAACTTTCCGACTCAGTGCCGGGGTTTATCTGGCTACCCCCTCCTTTAAAATTGGGAATAAGCAGGGTCAGGGTTTCATCGATGCCATAACTCCATTGCACTACGTAATCTTTATCCAGACCGCTGGTTTTGTTTTCACTGCTAATTGACAGTTCTGAGGGGCCACGTATAGTATGCTTTGAATATTGCCAGGTGGTGTAGAGCCTCGAGAAGTTCATGCCTATTGCAAGTATAGCACCTGCCAAAAGGAACAGTAATGCCTTAAAAAACGAAGGAAGTGTGTTATTCCGGATGGCATAAATAAGTTCTGCAAGTCCGTAAATAGCTATGATTAGAAATCCATAGTAAGTAATCTGAAGGTGCCCGGCCAGTAATTCCAGTGAAAAGGCAATTGCAAACAGCACACTGCCTGCCAGGTACTTGCCCCGGAATGTCAAAAGAATACCTGCGAGTACAGGGGCAAGATAAGCAATGGCGTTGGCCTTGGACGTATGTCCGGCTCCTATGATTATTATAAAATACGAGGAAAATGCAATGGCAATGGCACCCACTACACTCAGCCACCGGTTAAACTTAAGGCTCATGAACAGAATGTAAAACCCAATGAGGTACAATATCAGAAATGAAGCTTCGTCAAAAACTTTTCTAAAACTACTGTTTATGTATTTGGTTAAATTTCCCGGATAGATAACCGATATAAGGTAACCGGGCATTCCGCTAAACATGCTGTTGGTCCATATTGCTTCTTCGCCGGTTGCCTCCCGGTAATCGACAAGCTCTTTCGACATGCCTTTGAAGTGCTGTATATCCGACATCTCGATGGTTTTCCCTTCCAGGAGCGGGAACATATAAGCATAAACCAAAACAATAAAAAAAAGGATTATGCCCAAATCGGTAAGAATATTGCGGAAGCCATTTATCTTTGCCATCTTTAAATGTTTTTCTTTCAGTAAGAAGGGCAAAAATATACATTAAAATTTTTTTTTCACCATAAATGGGAATAATCGTCAGGCAAAGCATTAAAGGCACCATATGGTCGTATATAGGTGTAGGTATTGGTTTTATTACAACAGCCTATTTGTTCCCAAATTACTTAAGTACCGATACAATAGGACTGTTTGGATTATTGCTGGCGTGGTCAGTATTGCTTACCCAGTTCTCCTCATTGGGTTTCGGTGGTGTAACCGCACGTTTGTTTCCTTATTTCAGGGACAAGGAAAAAGGCCATAATGGTTTTTTGTTAATAGCTTTTATGGTTATGGCAGCCGGTTTCATCTTATTCCTGGTAACGTACTTTATTTTTTCACCATGGCTGATAGAAAACAACCGGGAAAAATCGCAGCTGTTTTCAGAATATGCCTGGCTGCTCGTTCCCCTTACCTTTTTTACCCTGGTATTTGCTATTCTTGACAGTTATAACCGGCTTCTTTATAATGTGGTTTTTGGGATATTTCTTTCTGAATTTCTGCAACGCCTGTTGATTTTGATTGTAGTGTTATTATTTGTAACCGGACTTCTAAACCTGCATCAGTTAATTCTGGCATATGCCGGTGCAGCATCTGCTAAAGGGGCTATTATCTTCTTCTATCTATTGGGCAAAGGTGAGATAAACCTGAAGCCTAACCCGGAATTTATAACGAAAGATCTCAGGAAAGAAATGATAAGTGTGGCATTTTTTAGTTTGCTCACAGGGTTTGGTGGAAGTATAGTTTTCAGTATTGATAAGATTATTGTGAACCAGATGCTCGGTCTGGATGCAACTGGTGTTTATACCATTGCATTTTTCTTTGGGACCATTGTGATTATACCCTCACGTCCGCTTCTTAAAATTTCAGGAGCTTTGATTTCCGAAGCCTGGAAGAAAAATGATGTTCCGTATATAGAAGATATTTACAGGAAAAGTTGCATTAACCAGTTTATTCTTGGGGCATTCCTGTTTGGTGGTATTTGGGTGAATATCGACAGTATACTCATCATACTTGGACCGGAATACCTGGCAGGCAAGTGGGTGATTTTTTTCATCGGACTTGGTTATTTAATCGACATGGCTACCGGTGCAAATGCGCAAATCATTGCCTTTTCACGGGAGTATAAAATGGCACTGTGGTTTTTAATTGTCCTCGTAATTCTTGTAGTATCCACTATGTATTTATTGATTCCTGTCTGGAGTATTACCGGAGCAGCTGTGGCCATTGCGCTTTCGTTTCTGTTAAACAACCTGATGCGGTATATTTTCCTGTACCGCAAGTATGGGCTGCAGCCGTTTAGCCCACGTCTGCTGTTGGTAATAGTGGCCTTTATACCGGGTTATTATCTCGGCTATATTTTGCCTGAGCTCCCCCTGGTGTGGGATATACTTGCCCGAAGTTCAGTGTTTGCAGCTGTTTATAGCGCCCTGATAACCGGTTTAAAAGTTTCATATGAGGTGAACAGCACGTTAGCAACTATTTTAAAAGAAGTAAGGACATTGATGAACAAAAACTAAACATCCGACGGGAAAAGAAGTGCATACCCTGCAAAGTGCAGGGTATGCCTGTTGATTTCTTTACTTCAGGTACTTTATTCTTTCCATGGCTTCAATGGTGCTTTCACGATCGGCAAAGGCTGAAAAACGGAAGTACCCTTCTCCTGCCGGGCCGAAACCTGAACCGGGAGTTCCCACCACATTAGCTTCATTCAGTACTTTGTCGAAAAAGTCCCACGAACTCATATTGTTTTTTGTTTTCACCCAGATGTAAGGAGCGTTTACTCCCCCGAATACTTCGTAACCGGCTTCGGCAAGGCTCTCCTTCATGATACGGGCATTCTCAAGATAATAGGCAATAATTTCAGCAACCTCTTTTTTCCCTTCTTCTGTATAAACTGCGGCAGCCGCTTTTTGTACAGGATAGGAAACTCCATTGAATTTTGTTGACTGACGGCGGTTCCATAACCTTTTGACCGAATGTCCCTGTCCCTCACTGTCATAAGCCATCAGCTCTTCCGGAACAACAGTATAAGCACAGCGTGTGCCTGTAAAACCGGCTGTTTTTGAAAAGCTGCGGAATTCGATGGCTACCTGTTTGGCACCTTCTATTTCATAAATGGAGTGGGGAATATCTTTCTCGGTGATAAAAGCTTCGTAGGCGGCATCGTATAAAATTATGCTTTTATTTTCTGTTGCATAATCAACCCATTTTTTCAGCTCTTCTTTTGTGGCAACTGTACCTGTTGGATTGTTGGGGAAGCACAGGAAAATCAAATCCGGGACCTCATCAGGCAGGTCTGGAGTGAAGCCATTTTCTTTGGTGCACGGCATGTATATAATTCCTTCATAATAGCCTGAATCATATTCTCCTGTTTTACCCGACATTACAGTCGTATCGGCATATACAGGATAAACAGGGTCGCAGATGGCTATTCTGTTGCTGTGCCCAAAAATTTCCTGGATATTCCCGGTATCACATTTTGAACCGTCGGAGATAAAAATATCACCGGCAGGAATGTCAATGCCATTTTTCCGGTAAGCATTTTCGGCAATGGCTTCCCGAAGGAAAGCATATCCCTGCTCGGGCCCATACCCTTTGAAAGTTTCAGCGCTCGCCATCTCTTCCACACCTTCGTGGAAAGCCTTCAAAATGGTCGGCGGCAATGGTTGGGTAACATCGCCTATGCCCATTTTAATTACTTTCTTGTCCGGGTTTTCATTTACAAATTCAGTAACTCTTCTTCCAATCTCGGGAAACAAATAGCCCGCTTGGAGCTTCAGGTAGTTTTCGTTAATTTTTGCCATATTTTCTACTTTAATTTCTTTTCTGCAATTCGGTTTAATTCAGTATTGGCGGTATGAAAATATTGGTATTATTCAGGCAAAGTTAAAAATAAATTGGGAGGCAAAGAATTCACTGGCTTCGGCTGAGAGAAATTGTATGATGTTTAATACTTTTGTAAAATTAAAAATTTGGATATGCAAAATTTCTTTGTAAAATCTCATGGATTGGGGAACGATTACATAGTATTGAATAAAGCAGACATTAGTTTTGAGCTTACTCAGGAAGCCATCCGCAAAATTTGTGATGTGCATTTTGGTATTGGTTCCGATGGTATCCTCCTGAAAGTTCCCAGTTTCAATGCCAATTTTGGCCTTAGGATATTAAATCCTGACGGATCGGAAGCTGAAAAAAGCGGCAATGGCCTCCGAATTTTTGCAAAGTATCTGTATGATTACCAATTTGCCAAATCGAGGCGCTTTACAATTGAAACTCTCGGAGGGCTGGTTCAGGCCGAAGTAATACAGGAAAAGAACGGCAAGGCAAAAGCTGTTAAAGTAGATATGGGTAAGGCAATTTTTGAATCGGACCTTATTCCGGTGAAGAGTGAAAGCGAAGAGTGCATCGATGAAACACTGCACCTTGAATATAAAGATTACCTGATTAATTGTGTTTCGGTGGGTAACCCGCATTGTGTAATAATTACCGATAACCTCGATGAGAAGGAGGTAAAAACGTTTGGTCCGCAGATTGAAAACAACCCGATGTTTCCAAAGCGAATTAATGTACAGTTTGCCAAAGTAATTTCACCTTCCGAAGTGGAGGTAATGATTTGGGAACGTGGTGCCGGCTGGACCCTGGCATCGGGAAGTTCATCGTGTGCCGTGGCTGCTGTCCTGGTGAAGAAAGGAATGGTACAGCGCCATTTAACGGTAAAAATGCCGGGAGGAGATTTGAAAATCGAGGTTGATGAACAGTGGAACCTGAGAATGATGGGAGAGGTGAGTGAGATTGCAAGCGGTAATCTGAGCAGGGAACTGGTGGCTGAACTGGTGTAATCCAACCTGAAGTTTAATTCTCCGATAAGATTCCAACTCTTTATTTAGAATTATTCCATTATATTGTTCATGAATTGTATTTTTGCAGGGCATAAAATCAAATAAATAACATGTCTGAGAGAAGTTTACCATTTTCTAAGAAAGAAGTTGAAAAAATTATTGAGAAGTATCCAACACCTTTTCATATTTACGATGAAAAGGCCATTCGTGAAAATGCCAGACGTTTCAAAAAAGCATTTGAATGGAATGAAGGATTCAAGGAATATTATGCCATAAAGGCTGCGCCAAATCCTTACCTGATGAAGATTCTGAGGGAAGAGGGTTTTGGCATTGACTGCAGTTCGGAGGCTGAACTTGAACTTGCCCGTCGTTTGGGAATGCGTGGTGAAGAAATCATGCTTACCTCAAACGATACCCCTGCCAGTGAATTCCGTGCCGCTAAGGAATTGGGGGCAATCATTAATCTCGATGACATCTCTCATATCGAATACCTGGAGAAAAATGTAGGATTGCCGGAAACCATTTGCATGCGCTATAATCCCGGTGACCTGAAACAGGGCAACCTGATAATTGGTCATCCCGAAGAAGCAAAATACGGTTTCACTCACGAACAGATTATTGAAGGGTACCGCATATTAAAAAGCAAGGGAGTTAAGAATTTTGGCGTCCATACAATGGTAGCTTCCAATGAACTGGACCCTGAGTATTTCATTGAAACTGCCGAAGTGTTGTTTAACCTTATAGCTGAGGTTCATGAAAAAGCAGGTGTAAAAATAAGTTTTGCCAATTTGGGAGGAGGGGTAGGTATTCCATATAAGCCCGGTGAAAAAGCAGTTGATCTGGAATATGTCAGTGCCGGAATTAAAAAGTTGTACGAACAGAAGATTGAAGGAAATGGTTTGGCGCCGTTGAAAATTTTCTTTGAATTAGGCCGGGCAATTACAGGGCCTTACGGTTATTTGGTTACCCGCGTGATGCATTTAAAAAATACATACAAGCAGTTTGCCGGGCTTGATGCTTCAATGGTCAATCTCATGCGCCCGGGAATGTATGGTGCTTACCATCATATTACTGTTGTCGGAAAGGAAGATCAGCCAAAAACTCAAAAGTATGATGTTACCGGATCGCTCTGCGAAAATAACGATAAGTTTGCCATCGATCGCATGCTTCCGGAAGTGGAGCCTGGCGATATTATGGTGATACACGATGCCGGCGCCCATGGCCATGCCATGGGATTCAATTACAACGGCAAACTGAAATCTGCAGAGTTACTGCTGCGTGAAAACGGCAACGTGGAGCAAATCAGACGCCCTGAAACAATTGAGGATTATTTTGCGACACTTGATTTTAATGGCCTTAAGAACTTTAAGGTGTAAGATATATGAATTAAATGTTAAAGGCCGGGCAATTGTACCCGGCCTTTTTTGTAATTTCGGTATACAAATCACGAAGAATTAATAAATTTTAAAGGAGTAACTTTTATCAATGAGAATTGGATTCGATGCAAAACGTGCCTTTCTTAATGCTTCCGGACTGGGTAATTACAGCCGCAATACCCTGAAAGCTCTCCGGCAGTTTTATCCTGAAAACGAATATGTTTTGTTTACGCCGGAAATCAGGGAGGAACTGTTTGCCAATTATAAAAGCTTCAAAGTGGTTGCTCCTCAAAATTTGGTTGTAAAACATCTGAAGACGCTTTGGAGAAGTTATTTACTGGTAACCCTTGCTCAAAAGCACGAGGTGGATATTTACCACGGGTTAAGCAATGAGCTGCCGAAAGGAATCCGCAAGAGTGGCTTGCCTTCAGTAGTTACTATTCACGACGTGGTTTTCATGAGGTATCCCGAATTCTATAAGCCGGTCGACCGGAAAATTTATTTTAAAAAAGTCAGACATGCCTGCAAGTCGGCCGGTAAAATAATTGTCATCAGCAAGCAAACCCAAAACGATCTGCACACCTTCTTCCACGTACCCCGGGAAAAAACAGAGTTGATATACCAGCCAGTTGCCCCTGTTTTTTTTGAAAAGCAGAATACCAGGCGCGTAATCAGCAAGTACAACCTTCCGGAGAAATTCATTCTGGCAGTAGGTACACTGGAACCACGGAAGAATCAGCTGGCCATTCTTCAGGCTTTACAATCAGCGGGCATAAAGGTGCCGGTAGTATTTGTGGGCAAATCCACCTCCTATGTTGCAAAGCTTAAGCGTTTTCTTTCAGAAAATGAGATGGAAAACCAGGTAACCTTCCTCAGCGATTTGCCTGAAAAGGATCTTGCAGCAATATACCAATGTGCAACATTATCGCTTTATATTTCCGTTTTCGAAGGTTTTGGCCTTCCGGTAATTGAAGCCATGGCCAGCGGTTGTCCGGTTATTACCTCCAGCGTTTCTGTACTTCCTGAAACGGCAGGCGATGCTGCTATCCTTTGCAATCCTTCAATGATAGAAGATATCAGTAAGAAAATTGAATTGCTTCTTGGCGATGAGAATTTAAGAAGCCAAACGACAGAAAAAGGTTACCAAAGGGCAAAACTGTTTCATCCTGAAATATATGCTGAAAAGTTAAATGCGCTGTACGCAAAAATAATAAACGAGAAAAATGCAATATGATATCAGAAAGGCGGTGGAGGTACTAAAAAGTGGCGGCATAATCTTGTATCCCACCGATACAGTTTGGAGTTTAGGCTGCGATGCCACCAATGAAAAGGCAGTTGATAAAATTTACCAAATTACAAATGAAAAGGATGCCAAAAGCATGCTTGTGCTGATGGAAAATCCTGCTTTGCTTGAGCGGTATGTAAATGATGTGCCTGAAATAGCCTGGGAGCTTGTCGAAATAAGTACAACTCCTTTAAATATTATATTTCCAAATGCAAAGAATTTGGCGCCAAACCTGTTGGGAGAAGATAACAGTATTACCATCAGGTTTACTGATGAATCTTTTACCACTCAGCTCCTGCAAAGGTTCCGCCGACCTCTAGTCGCTGCCCCGGCATTTATCAGTGGTGAAAAAACTCCTGCTTTTTTTGATGAAATATCAGCAGAAATTTTAAATCGTGTCGATTATGTAGTTGAATACAGGCAGGATGATACCACTTCTGCACGGCCACCGGGTATTATTAAACTATGGCCGGGCGGAAGAATAGATATCATCCGTAAATAGATTTAACGTTTCAGAAGGTCTCTTATTTCTGTAAGCAGCACTTCTTCACGGGTAGGTGCAGGCGGTGCCGCCGGTTTCACTTCTTGTTTTCGCTTCATCGAGTTGTAGGCTTTGATAACCATAAATATGGCGGCAGCAACAATTAAAAAATCCAGCACAGTAGTAATGAAGTATCCGTAGCGTATGGACACTTCTGCCACAGCCGGAACGATAACCTGCTCTCCGTCGGTAACCGGAAACTGTGCCTGTTTCAAAATAATGCGCATGTTGCTGAAATCGCGTTCACCCAGCAGCAATCCCAGGGGCGGCATCAGAATGTCGTTAACCAACGATGTAATAATTTTCCCAAATGCAGTGCCAATAATAACGGCTATTGCCAAATCGAGCACATTGCCCTTTACGGCAAATTGCTTAAACTCCTTTAGAATTCTCATAATTTATGATTTAAGTTATAAGTTTATTGTTCTCTGCCGGCCCTGCACAACAGACCTTTAGAGAGAATCAAAGGAAATTTAAGCAATTATTTTGAATTTAAAATGCTGTCAGAGCTTTTTTACACGGCCCGATCCTGTAACATTGGTATCAAGCTGCGGGCTGCCTTTGTAAGATACCCCACCTGAACCTGTAATGCGGGCTTTTAAGGACTCCCGGGCAGTAATCGAACAATTGCCTGAGCCTGTAATTCTTAAATCAGCATTCTCTGCTTGAAAATCAACTGCCCTGATGTTGCCTGAACCTGTTACCGTTGAAGAAAATTCAGCGGTTCTGCCTCCGTTCAACCTTACGTTACCGGAACCTGATATTACTGCCTCTACATTTTTTGCATCCAGATTTTCAATTTCAATGTCACCACTTCCGCTTACAGTAAAATTCAAATCCCTTGATTTGATACTCCTGCTTTTAATGTTTCCTGAACCCGAGACGGTTAAGGCTTCAATATCGGGTACGGTTATGTAAACTTCAATTTTCCCTGTATTAAAGGAAGGCCAGAAGAAATTATTGTTTTTTAACCGGATGACCAGGGTTCCGTTTTTTACTTCTGTGATAAGATCTTCGAGGGTAGATTCACTGGCTTCCACTCTTACACTTTGCGGACTTCCCTGTTCAAGATAAACTGTACCTGAAATATTCAGCGAAACAGCTGAAAAGGATGATACATTGCGTTCCTCGGTTTCAGCAAAGGCCGTGGCCGAATATAGAAATGCGAGGGTAAAAACGAAAAATAAAACTTGTTTTGTTCTCATGGTAATTTAAATTTGCTTGTTCTTTAAATATAAAGTTAAGGTAATGACGCATAAAATAGCTGAAGGTTTCACTTTGAAAGGAACTAATTTTCTTTTTTGTGAACTTTCAGGTTGAATTTATCGGTTAAAACAAATTTGTTTCCACAAGAATTAGGCATTTCTACTCATCCAGCAGCCCTTCAGGAAGCCGTAGCCGTACGATTTTTTTCACGTTATCCCGTTCCAGCAGTAATTCCTCGTTATAAGGTACAAGTATTTCCTTCCCGTCTGCATTAAGGGTAAAAACCACATTTCCTGAATAATCGTCAACGGCAGTAACTGTCCCTATTTCACTGCCATCTTCATTCTGGAGACGATAATTCATGAACTGTGATGCAGTATCCTCAACTGCTTCTTCCACAATTTCATCGCTGAAAAGGTATGCTGAGTTGCCTACAAGCCGGCGAGCCTGGGTTTCACTGTCGATCCAGTCGAATTGAACCAGCACTGAATTGAACGATTTAAACCTTAGTCCTTCTTCTGCCACAAAAAAAGGTACCAGTAGTCCGTCCACCTCCAGAAAGAAGCGTTCGGCTTCGGCAACCGACTCCTCAAATTCGGGTTCATACTCCAGCACCAGTTCTCCCTGAACACCATGTGTTTTGCGGATGAAGCCTATCTTTTGGCATTCGGATTTCGGTATTGTTTCCATTTATTACAAATATAGGTAAAAGACGGTCAGGTACATAAAAAAAACATCCCGCAGTAAGCGGGATGTTTTTATTTTCGGTTGAAACTTTTTCTTTACGATTCAGCGCCCTTATCCTTTGGTGCTTCTTCACTTTCATCCGTTTTCTCTTCAGTGGCAGGAGCTTCAGTTGCTTCCTTTTCAGCAGGAGCTTCAGCTTTAGCTTCTTCCTCCGGTGCAGGAGCTTCAGTTTCAGCTTCTTCCTCCGGTGCAGGAGCTTCAGTTTTAGCTTCCTCCTCTGCAGCAGGAGCTTCAGTTTCTGCTTCTTCAGCAGCTTCTTCTCCGGCTTCAGCGGCTTTTGCAGCCTCGGCTTCAGCAGCAAGCTCGGCATTGCGGGCAGCAATGGCAGCTTCTTTTTCTTCCCTGAGTTTGGTTTCAGCAGCAAGCTGTTTCCGGGCTTCTTCACTTGCTTTTCCTTCAAGCTGTTCCTTTTTAGCCTGAATTTGAGCTTCTTTTTCAGTCATCCATTTGTCCAGCCTTTTTTCTGCTTCCTCCTCACTGAAAGCTCCTTTTTTTACTCCACCCATAAGGTGTTTTTTGTAGAGCACACCCTTGTAAGATAAAATATTCTTAACGGTGTCGGTAGGTTGGGCGCCTTTTACAAGCCAGTCGTAAGCCTTGTCGAAATCGAGATCTATTGTAGCAGGATTCGTGTTGGGATTGTATGAACCAATCCGTTCAATGTACCTGCCATCTCGTGGCGCCCTGCTATCTGCTACCACTATGTGGTAGTAAGCATAACGTTTGCGGCCGTGCCGCGCTAATCTCATTTTTACTGGCATAATGCTATAATTACTTTTTTAAAAATGTGGCCGCAAAGATAGTATAAAAATCTGTTTCAGAAACTTATTGTCGATCTTTTCGGCCGGTAAACTCCTACTTTTTTTATGCTGTTTTCCAGGGCAGGTTAACCTGGTGTGTAACTAAAGATGATAACTGAATTTAATAGATGCTGTCAAATTTCTGTTTCAGAATTTTCTTTACCTCATCCATTGAAATCTCCTTATCCAGTTCCTGCTGAATGGAAGTAACCCCGAAAGAAAGGCCGCAGGGATTAATGTAGCTGAAATACCGCATATCGGTGTTGACGTTAAGGGCAAAACCATGCATGGTAACAAACCGACTGACCCGGACACCAATGGCACAAATTTTACGGGCCCGCGAGGGATGAGCGGCATCAAGCCAAACCCCGGTGGCTCCCTCCTTGCGACTGCCAACAAGGCCATATTCTGCTATAGTGGCAATAATAGCGTCTTCCATTTTCTGGATATATTCCCGCACCCCAATTTTATACTGCTCCAGATCGATTATGGGGTATCCGACAAGTTGCCCCGGTCCATGGTAGGTGATATCGCCCCCACGGTTGATCTTATAAAAAGTAGCCTCTATTTTTTTAAGGAAATCTTCCCTTGCCAGCAGATTCTTTTCATCACCGCTTTTGCCCAGTGTATATACATGAGGGTGCTCTACCAGCAAAAAATAATTTTTCTGAGAAGGCAAACCGACGCTTCTTTTTTCAGCAATAATTTCCGACAGCAGTTGTTCCTGCAAATCCCAGCATTCTTTATAGTCTTTTAACCCTAAATCGTTATAATTAAATGTTGCCACTGTTTAAGTATTTAGCTTTACTATTTTAGTTATGACCTGTTTATTAAATTGTCATTAAAAACGTCTGTCACCGAAGTGTAAACAGGTGATTTAACACTCATTTTTAATTTATCCTGCTCAAGCCTTTACATGCTCCTCCGCCCGATAAGAGCTTCTTACCAGCGGAGCACTTTCTACAAATTTGAAACCTTTGGAGAGTCCTATTTTGCGGTACTCGTCAAATTGTTCGGGCTTAATGTATTCTTCAACAGGCATATGAGTTGAGGTGGGAGCCAGATACTGACCAATTGTCATCACCTTACAACCGGCTTCCAGCAGGTCGTCCATTGTTTGCAGCACTTCCTCATGGGTTTCTCCCAAACCAAGCATGATGCCTGATTTTGCTATTTTATAGTTATTGGCGATATACCGAACAACATCCAATGATCGGTGGTATTTTGAAGCAAACCGCACAAATGGGGTTAACCGTTCCACTGTTTCCAGGTTATGGGAAATAACATCGGGACCTGCATCTATCACCTGTTGAATGAGTTCTTCCTTTCCTCGGAAATCGGGAATCAGCACTTCAATGCGCGTTTCCGGATTCACACGTTTAACTTCAGTAATAGTCCGGGCCCATATTTCTGCGCCCTGGTCGTCCAAATCGTCCCGGTCGACCGAAGTAATAACACAATGCTTTACGCCCATTATCCGCACCGATTCAGCAACCTTCTCCGGCTCTTTCAAATCCGGGGCCAGTGGTCTTCCGCTTTTTACTGCACAAAACTTACAGCGACGGGTACAAATATCGCCTAAAATCATGAACGTGGCAGTACCCCTGCTCCAGCAGTCGCCAATATTGGGGCAGTTACCGCTGGTACAAATGGTATGAAGCCCGTGCTTCTCAACCAGGTTTTTCACCTTTGAGTAACTTTCACCCTTGGGCATCTTCATCTTCATCCATTGCGGTAACCGCTGTCTTTCTTTTAACTCGTGGGCCATAATTTTGCTATTTGCTACAAAAGTAAACCTAAATGTTTAAAGTAAAAAGTAACAGTTAAAACCGATTATTGGTTTTACGTGTTATTTTTGCAGTATGATGTACAAGAGAATAAAATATTTCATCGCCATATTGATTTTCATTTTTTCGCTCGATGTTATCCAGGCACAAAACAGGCAAAATGAAATTCAGACCACTTCTAAACTGGCTTTGTCGTATTACAATGCCAAGGATTTTGAAAAGGCCGCCCCTTTATTGCTTGAAGTGTATCATTTATCGCGAAACAGCTATTACTTCAGGCTTTACCTCAATTCACTCATAGAAACGCGACAGTTGGAAGAGGCTGCCGAACAAATTCAGAAAGAATTGGAAAAACAGCAGGCCTCCAATCCCGAATTTTATATCCACTGGGGTTATGTCCTTAAAGCGCAGAAAAAGTATGATGAGGCAGAGGAAAAATACAACCAGGCACTGCAAATGACCCTCCGCAATAAAGGCAGTTATTTGATTGTTGCCAATGCGTTTCACCAATGGCTGGAGTTTGAATGGGAAAAAAAGGTTTACCTGAAAGGAAGGGAAGCCTTACCCCAGGAGCAATTTTATTATGAACTGGCACGTACCTACCTCTACCTGCGTAATTATGACCAGATGCTGGAAGAGTATTTAAACCTTATCCGCCAGGATGAATCACAGATTAACCGGGTACAAAGCGCCCTGGCTTCAGCTATGCGAATTGATGTGGATGATGGTCTGCGCAGCGGTTTTCGCCAGCAAATACTTAAACGAATTCAGTCGGAACCAAATGTTACAGCCTACAACCGGCTGCTTATCTGGTTCTTTTTACAGGAAAAACAATTTGCAGGCGCACTGAGGCAATCCATAGCACTTGACCATCGCACCGGAGAAGAAGACACCCAAATCTATCAGCTGGGGCAAATGGCCTTAAACAATCAGATGTATGCTGAAGCCGAACGTGCATTTAATTACCTTACCGATAAAGGGGAAGAAACACCTTTTTATGTGCCGGCATTTGTTCAGAACCTGCATGCTTCCTACCTAAGATTCACTACCGGCGGTGAAGATGAACAAACCGATGGTAAGAAGCTTGCTGAGAATTTCAACAGCGGACTCGATATGCTTGGATACCACTCAGGGACACTGGGGCTTGTAATTGACTATGCCCATCTTTTGGCTTTTTATTTGGGAGAAACAGAAAAAGCCATTTCCATTTTGGAGAAAGGGCTTGAAATTCCAAGACTTAAGCCGGAAGAATCAGGCATGTTGAAAACTGAAATGGCCGACATTAACATATTTGCCGGCGATCTGTGGGAAGCTACATTACTTTACTCGCAGGTGATAGATGCCAACAAGAACAATACATTGGGCGACGATGTGAAGCTGAAGAAGGCGAAGCTGGGTTATTACATGGGCAACTTCAGCTGGGCAAAGGCGCAGCTTGATGTATTAAAAGCCAGCACCTCGAAGCTTACGGCCAATGATGCAATGGAGCTTTCGATGCTCATCGGCAATAATCTGAACATGGATTCAACGGCTGTTCCCCTGCAAATGTTTGCCCGTGCCGATTTGTTGTTCTTCCGCAACAAAGAGGGCGAAGCAATGGCCACACTCGATTCCATTGCAGAAATGTATCCTTATCACACCCTTACCGACAACATTCTGTTTCGCAAGGCTAAAATAGAGATCGACCTGAACAATTATGAGGTGGCGGCCGGTTACCTTCAGGAAATAACCGACAACTTCAGCTACGGATTGCTGGCCGATGATGCACTTTATATGTTGGCCGATCTTTATAATTACCAGCTCGATGAGAAGGAAAAAGCCAAAGAGATGTACCGCAATATGCTTAACCGCCATCCGGGAAGCGTGTTTATTGAGGAGTCGCGTGAAAAGTTCAGGGAATTGCGGGAAATCTACCCCGATGTACTTACCAATCCGCAGGAAGAGTTAATCATCCAGGACAGCATTCCCGATGAAGCAAACTGACAAGTCGTATCTGTATGCCGGGCTGTCGGTGCTGTTGTGGTCAACAGTGGCCACTGCCTTTAAGCTTGGACTCAGTGAACTCGATTTTATTCAGCTCATTTTTTATGCTTCGGCCACATCTGTAGTGGTGTTGTTCATCATTCTTATCCTGCAGAGCAAAATCAAACTGCTGGCACACCAGACGCGTAGCCAGTGGTTTTATTCCCTGTTCCTGGGAGCCTTCAACCCGCTGTTTTACTACCTGGTACTGTTCAAAGCTTATTCTTTGCTGCCGGCCCAGCTGGCCCAGCCATTGAACATGGTATGGCCCATCGTGCTCACTCTGCTGTCGGTGCCACTGCTGGGGCAGAAAATTGGCAGGTGGAGCATTGCAGGTTTATTTATAAGCTTTGCAGGGGTAGTGTTCATTTCATCACAGGGAGGCCTGAGCGGTTTTCAAAACACCAGCTTTACCGGCGTTCTTTTAGCCCTGGGTAGCTCGGTATTCTGGTCGCTCTATTGGATACTCAACGTCCGCGATAACCGCGACGGAGTGTTAAAGTTGTTCCTGAATTTCCTGTTTGGCCTGCTGTACCTTACAATTGTCATGTACTTTTTTTCCGACTTCAGGATAAAGCCCGGAACAGGATTATATGCCGCCATCTATGTGGGAATATTTGAAGTGGGTTTAACTTATGTTTTCTGGATGAAAGCTATGCAACTAAGCACCAATAATGCCAAAATTGGAAACATGGTTTTTCTGGCTCCTTTCCTTTCACTTATATTTATCCGCTTCATCCTGAATGAAACCTTGTTCGTGACTACTTTCATCGGGCTGGCTTTTATTGTGGCAGGAATTTTTGTGCAACAATTCGACAGGAAAAAAAAGTTAAAGGAAGTATAACTCTTTGTTAATTAACACCAATGCCTTTCATGCAGAAATTATACAATCAGATAAATTTGCCTATTTCTTCTATAAATTCATGAGTTTTTTTTATGAGCGAATCTTATAAGCACTTTCTCAGCAAGAATTAAAGCTTCCTCATAGGTTTCGTGAGCTCTGCGAAACCGGCAGTTAATGTAGTCCAGCCTGTTTTCAAGTTTCATAACCGTATGCCCTCTTTGGTTACCTGCTTATACAGAGGGGAATACAAAGGGGCTGATAAATACCACAGGAAAGCTAATAGTAAAACAATATTATTGCTTTTAATTCATCAACTGAAGAAAATCAATGCCATAAGAAATTTGTATATTTCCAAAAAACACTGAATGACATTTGAAAAGACATATAAAATTCCTGAAGATAACCGTCTGATTATTCAGTTACCTAAAAAATTTAAAGCCAAAAATAAGGTGAGGGTTATTATTGAAGATGTTTATGAAAGCAGAAATGAAAAAATTAAAATGCTTAAAAAAGCATCCCAGGACCCATTGTTTCTTTCCGATATTAATGAAATAATGTCTGGTTTCAAAGAATCCGATAGTGAATTAAAATGAAACATTAAAAATGGAGCATCTGGCGGGCAAATCTTGATCCGGTAATCGGGTCAGAACAGGGAAAATCCAGGCCAGTAATCATTATCAGTGAAAATGATATTAATGAATTACTTAATATCGTTAACATTATTCCTTTAACTACACTGAAATCCAATCGGATAATTTACCCAAATGAAGCCCTATTAAAAGGTGAGATTCATGGTCTAAAAGATGATTCTATAGCATTGTGCCATCAAATACGAACCATTGATAAAAGAAGGTTATCTTTGAATTATGGTCAGGTTTCAAGTAAAGACATGTAAAAGGATGTTATTGATGCCATTTGTTTTCAACTGGGCATAAAAGCCAAATGAAGTCTTTGACTTTTCCGCGCTTTTATTATTTAATATTTGTCTCCAGCCATTTTTGACAAATCATCAGGCTTTTACTAATTGCTAAGCTACATCATTGATATTTTATCTTCCATTCATTCATTTTTTTTCCCATTATTTTGAAAGAAGCCCGCTCCATAACTACATTTGTAAGCCGGTTGCCAGTGCGTGCAATAAAATAGGGGCAACAGCATTGCATGAAAACAGCATCTGCTTACTATCAGCGCAATAAATGAAAAAAGAAATTGCAGCAACAGAAAAAAATTCATTTTGATGGACCAAAAGCCGCTTAAAATACTGGGCATTGACCCCGGAACAACCATAACCGGTTACGGGTTGGTTGAAATATGCAACAACAAGCCGGTTATCCTGAACATGGGTACGCTGGTGCCGGCAAAATTCTCAGACCATTACCAGCGGCTGAAGCACCTGCACGAGCGGGCGCTGCACCTCATTGAGGAATACCGCCCCGATGTGATGGCTATTGAAGCACCTTTTTACGGCAAGAACGTGCAGTCGATGCTGAAGCTGGGGCGCGGGCAGGGGGTGATTATGGCGGCAGCCCTGTTCCATTCAGTGCCCATCTGCGAGTATGCACCGCTGCTTGTAAAACAGTCGATTACCGGGATGGGCCGCGCTTCAAAGGAACAGGTGGCGTATTTCCTGCAGAAGGTCTACAACCTCACCGACCTCAACCAGGGACTTGATGCTACCGATGCCGTGGCGGTTGCCATTTGCCATTTTATACAACAGGGTAAGCCACAAAAAAACAAGGAGTATAAAAACTGGGGCGATTTTGTGAAAAAAAACCCGGGGCGGGTGATGTAGACGCCACATTACTATTGATATTAAAAACAAAAAATATATATATTACGTAAACCTGATTTTAACTTAAAATATTATGGATACTAAAAAATTAGCTTACTGGATTCAGCTTGTCATTTATTCTATCCTGCTGGCATTTATCATTCCCGTAGTTTTTGAATGGATACACACCCGTTCACTTGTGATAACCACCGATGGTATTGAAGATGCCCTTTTCTTCGGCATCTTAATTCCATTTATGATATTCCTGACTAAAAATGTCAAAAACGATTTTTTCAATGTTTTCATAGCCCTGCTTACCATCTTTACCCTGTTTTTGATATTGCGTATAGGATATCTGTTTTAAGAGAGCTAATCATATTGAGGCCCCCTCACAACAGAGCTGTAAGGTTTTACAAATCTTATAAGTTCTTGCTATAGATGTATTCTGAGCAGCTTGAGTTTATATCAGCTGTTATTTTTGTTTGTAGTTTATTGATCTCTTTATGTTGCTCTTTTGTAATAATGTATATTTTTTCTTGAAAAGGTTTTTAAATGATTACTTTCACTTTAGGCAGCGTTACCTGAGAAAAATTTTATAATATTCAGGAGGATTTTTATTGATTTGTTTTTTATTTTTTTAAAAAGCAAATCCTATCTTTGGAATTAATTATTAAATCTATTTTCAGCAATAAGAAATAATATACGTTAACAATGAGCAATAAACATTCTACTTCAAGAAGAAGATTTTTAAAAGGTGCCTTGGTTGCAGGAGCTGGTTTAACCATAGTTCCCCGCCATGTGCTGGGTGGGACAGGATTCATTCCTCCATCTGATCAGCTGACAAAAGCAATTATTGGTGTAGGGGGAATGGGAAGAAACCATATCCCATATGAAGATACACGTGTAGTAGCCATATGTGACGTCGATCGTCTGCATCTGGAAAAGGCAAAAAGCATGATTGATTACAATGTCAAAACGTTCGCCGATTTCGGAGAAGTGCTACAGTTACCGGAGGTGGATATCGTGCATATTGCCACGCCTCCGCACTGGCATGGTATAATGGCTGCAGAAGCTGCAAAGGCAGGTAAGGACATCTGGTGTGAAAAACCTATGACCCGCACCATAGGTGAGGGGAAAAAGGTTATGGAGGCAGTAAACGCCCATGGACGCATGTTCCGCCTGAATACCTGGTTCCGGTTCAAGGACACTTTCTATGGCCTTGGAACGGATGTTAAACCTTTGAAAAAAATAATCGACAGCGGAATCCTGGGGTGGCCATTGAAAGTAACGGTAAGCGGAGTTACGGGTTACGACTGGAAGTTTTACTGGAGCGGGGAGCATAATCTTAAGCCCATGCCTGTACCTGAGCAACTCGATTATGATATGTGGTTGGGGCCTGCACCTTACAGACCCTACAATCCGGAGAGGGTGCATTCAAAATTCCGGGGATACTGGGATTATGATGGCGGTGGCCTGGGTGATATGGGGCAGCATTACCTCGACCCGGTGCAATACCTTTTAGGCAAAGACGATACAAATCCTGTACGTATTGAAGTTGATGCACCACAGCAACATTACGATGCTGTTGGGTCGTGGCGAAGAATTACTTATACCTATGCCGATGGTTGTCAGGTTATTCTCGACGGTGAGAATAAAGATAAAGATGCTGCTTATATTGAAGGACCCAATGGAAAAATATTCCGCGGATTCCGTTCCGATATTCCCAACCTTCAGTCATTCCTGAAAACGTTACCTGACCCGGAACCTCAAATTACTGAATTTTCTGAATCGGTAAAGACCCGGAAGAAATTTGCCCTGAATGAAACCAACGGTTTCCGTTCATCAACGTTGGTAAACCTTGGTATTATTGCTGTTAGACTCGGGCGGACCCTTAACTTCGATCCCGATAAACTCCGGTTTATTGATGATGAGGGTGCTAACCGGCTTATAAATCAACCCATGCGTGCTCCCTGGACCATTTGATTGGGAATTGTATGATTAAAAATTAGTATAAGAAATGATGAATAAAAGAGTTTTTCAATATACCATTATTTTACTCCTGAGTGTGCTGACTGTAGGTTCATTTGCCCAGGATAAAAGAACACTTGACACAAAAGTGGCAGATGCCCTTGCTCAAATGCCAACAAATGATTTGGAGCACCTCGACAGAATTATGGCTGAACTGGCCGAATTGGGCCACCCGGGCTTGAAAGAAATGTCTGGGATGTTGACTGCCCCCGGAGTTGGAGATGATACCTCCGTACGTTTTGCTATTAACAGCCTTGCCCGCTATGCAAGTGCATTTGGCAGGGAAGAAATACGCAGTACTGTGGAAGCCAGACTGCTGGAGGCGCTTAAGGCACATGCCGATATCGAAGTGAAGACTTTTTTGCTCAATCAGCTGAACCTGGTGGGAAGCAATAAAACAGTAGTTGCAATCAAAGAATACTTCGCTGTTGATGATTTGGCTGAGCCTGTTACCCAAACTCTTGTAGCTATTGGCTCACCTGAGGCTGCCAAAGCTCTATATGAGGCGCTTTCGGGAGCAAACACTGCTGCTCAGATTACCCGGGTTAGGGCATTGGGCGAGTTAAAGTATGATGAGGCTGTTGGAACAATAAGTTCTTTAGCCGCTTCTCAAGATGAAGAATTAAAAAATACCGCAATTATTGCACTTGCAAACATTGGTCATCCCGATTCCTATAAGTTGCTTTTTAAAGATGCTAAAAATACCAATGCTGAAGCAGTTCTGAACTATGCCAATCGTTTGGGAGAACGTGGAGAGACAGCGCTTTGCCGGAAGGCTTTGAATACCATAATCAAAAATAACCGGGAGGATGGAAAGCTACATTACCAGTCTGCTGCTTTATCGGCTTATGCAAAGCATTTCGGCTATGAAGCAATTCCTCTTTTATTAAAAGCCGTTGATAATTCAAATAAAGAATTCAGGTATGCTGTGTTAAATATCGCTGAGAACATTGGTGGAACTGCCGGAACGAGAAAGTGGATTGAGAAGGGAAGTTCATCTGCTCCTGCCGTTAAAGCTGAAATAACAGATATGCTTGGCCGCCGGGGAGATGTTGTTGCTGTTGATTTTGTTAAAGCAAACCTCAGCGATTCTTCTCCTGCCGTGCGTGAGGAAGCAATCGCAGCACTGGTAAAACTTCAGGGGCAGGAAGCGGTTCCTGTTTTAATAACGCATATGGCAAAAGGGAATGATTTGAATGCAGCTAAAACAGGTTTATTGCAGTTGCTCAGCCAAAAGCACCTTGCACCTGTTGCTGAACAGTTGGAGCAAACATCAGGTTCTGTTAAGGCTGCTTTTATTGAATTGGTTGCAGCCAAATCAGGAAATGGTTATTTTGATGATATCCTTGCTGCAACAAATTCTCAGAACCAGGAAGAAAAAACCGCCGCATTTGAAGCATTAAAAAATGTTTCTGCCGGAGAAAACCTGGATGCATTGATAAAACTTTTGCATGCTGTTGACAACAAAAAAGAAATAGATCAGGTACAACAGGCTATTACAGCTGCTGCAGGTAACCAGGAAATAGAGAAAACAGAAAATGGAACTTTGTTAAAGGCGCTAAAAACTTCGAATAAAAAAGAACGTCTTATTGTGCTGCTACCTGAAATTGGCGGTGATATTGCATTGGAAACAGTGACTTCATATTTCAATAATTCTGATGGGGAACTTAAAAACGCAGCTTTTGAAGCTCTTGCTGCCTGGAGCGATTATTCAGCTGCTGCTTCTTTATATGATGTAGCTCAAAATTCAACAGGTGAATACCGTTCAAAAGCTTTGGCAAGTTTTGTCAGGCAGGTGCGTTCGGCAAATATACCCGATGACCAGAAGCTGCTGCAATACAGGAAAATAATTCCTTTCGCAGCGGGAGCAGATGAACAGCAGATGGTAATCAGCTCCATTGGAAACCTGAAAACTTTTCTCTCGCTGGTTTATCTTGAGCAATTTCTTGATGCTAAAGAGCTGCAGCAAGCCACAGCAAGAGCCATTATGCGGATTGCCCTTCCTGATTCGAACGGTAAAAACGGCTTCTCGGGAGAAAACATCCGCAGCATGTTAAAACGTGTAGCTGCTGTACTTACCGGTGAAGACAGTGAATATGACATCATCAACATAAACAATTACCTCGATAGCATGCCTGAGGAAGAGGGTTTTGTTTCAATGTTCAATGGTAAGAACCTGGATGGCTGGCAAGGATTGGTAGGGAACCCGATAACCCGCGCTAAAATGAGCGGGCAGGAATTGAAACGTAAGCAGGAAGAAGCGAATAAAAAGATGCATGAGAACTGGGCAGTCAAAGATAACACAATCGTATTCAACGGGAGTGGCGATAATCTTTGTTCAGTCAAAAAATACGGCGATTTTGAAATGGTTGTCGACTGGCGCATTACAAAAAACGGCGATAGCGGATTGTATCTCCGTGGTACCCCACAGGTTCAGATTTGGGATACAGCGCGTGTCGATGTAGGTGCACAGGTTGGCTCGGGTGGTTTATACAACAATCAGAAGCATGAAAGCAAACCACTTAAGGTGGCCGATAACCCTATAGGTGAATGGAACACTTTCCGTATCCGCATGATCGGTGAGAATGTAACGGTATACCTCAATGGGGAGTTGGTGGTTGACAATGTCCCTCTTGAAAATTATTGGGACAGAAGCATGCCCATTTTTGAAAAAGAGGCTATTGAGTTGCAGGCTCACGGTACCGATTTGGCTTTCCGCGATATTTATGTGAAAGAAATAAACACTCAGGAGATTGGATTAACTGAGGAAGAAAAAAACGAAGGTTTTGCATCGTTGTTCAACGGCATGAACCTGGATGGCTGGCAGGGCAATAAAACCGACTACATAGCACAGGACGGTGAACTGCTAGTGCAGCCTGCACGCGGTGGGCATGGAAATTTGTTTACTGAAAAAGAATACAGCGACTTTGTTTTCAGGTTTGAATTCCAGCTCACTCCCGGTGCCAATAATGGCCTGGGTATACGAGCGCCGTTGGAAGGGGATGCTGCATATGCAGGTATGGAACTTCAGATTTTGGATAACACAGCACCTATTTATGCCAATCTTGAAGAATATCAGTATCATGGATCGGTGTATGGCGTTATACCTGCCAAAAGAGGGTTTCTGAAACCGGTAGGCGAATGGAATGAAGAGGAAGTAGTGATACAGGGTTCAAAAATTAAAATCACTCTCAACGGAACAGTTATCGTAGATGGTGATATTGCAGAGGCCAGTAAAAATGGCACTCCCGATAAGCGGGATCATCCGGGATTGAAGCGTGAGTCAGGATACATCGGGTTTCTTGGTCACGGTTCCGAATTAAAGTTCCGGAACATCAGAGTCAAGGATTTAAAGAATTAAAGAACAATAAAAAACGGGGTTTCAAAAATTGAACCCCGTTTTTTTTAACTGTTATGCGATATTATTAAATGCTGTTAATAGCGTTTAAATCCTCAAATGCGTGCTGCAGACGGGCAATCATTGATTCTTCAGCCTGACGTACCCAAACACGTGGGTCATAATATTTTTTATTTGGTTTGTCTTCACCATCAGGATTACCAATTTGTGCCTGCAGGTAATCATGTTTCTGAGCTTCATATTTTCTGATGCCGTCCCAGTATGCCCATTGCGTGTCGGTGTCGATGTTCATTTTAACAACACCGTATTCAATGGCTTCACGGATTTCTTCAACTGAAGAGCCTGAACCCCCATGGAATACAAAATCAACCGGGAACTCATCGGCAATGCCCAGTTTTTCACGGATGTAATCCTGTGATTTTTTCAGGATTTTCGGCTGGAGCTTCACGTTACCCGGTTTGTATACGCCATGAACGTTTCCGAATGAAGCGGCAATGGTGAAGTTGGGGCTCACCTTGCTCAGTTCTTCGTAAGCATAGCTTACTTCCTCAGGTTGAGTGTATAATTTTGAGCTGTCAACATCAGTATTGTCAACTCCGTCTTCTTCACCACCTGTAATCCCCAGTTCAATCTCAAGCGTCATGTCTATTTTGCTCATACGCTCAAGGTATTTTTTGCAGATTTCGATGTTTTCCTGCAGCGACTCTTCTGAAAGGTCGAGCATATGTGAGCTGAATAAAGGTTTTCCTGTTTCGGCAAAGAATTTCTCACCGGCATCGAGTAACCCGTCAATCCAGGGCAACAATTTTTTAGCTGCATGGTCGGTATGCAGAACAACCCGTACGCCATATGCTTCAGCTAGTGTATGGATATGCTTTGCTCCTGCAATTGCTCCTAAAATGGCAGCTTGCTGACCTTCCAGTTTTAATCCTTTACCTGCATTAAATGAGGCACCACCATTCGAAAACTGAATCATAACCGGTGCGTTAGCTGCTTTCGCTGCTTCCATAACTGCATTAGTAGATGAAGAACTCACAACATTTACTGCAGGAAGTGCGAATTTGTTTTTCTGGGCTACTTTAAAAATGTACTGTAAGTCGGAACCTGTAACAACACCCGGCTTAACAACATCTGCTATTCTTTCCATAATTATTTGTTAATTTATTGATATGAATTTCATTACCTGTTAACCGGCAAATTTACAACTTTGTGACAGTGTGCATCATTTCAGGTTGTTAATGAAGTTTAAATTCTTCTTTTTTTAATATTGCTTTTAAGTTATCGCACGGCTTTTGCTTATACCTTTCAGGTTAACTGATTATAACTGGTTGAAGAACAATAAATTTTTATCTTTGTTATGAATGTTGACACATCTTCATCGGAAAAGGGAAGTATGAAAAAGAACTACTTAAAAACTAAATTTTTGCCATCGCTACTGATAATTTTAACCTCACTGGCTTTATTTTTATCCACTGGTTCCCTGGCAACAAACTACTACATCAGCAACTCAGGTAACGATTCCAATTTAGGTACCACTCCTCAGCAAGCCTGGAAGACGCTGCAGCGTGTGAATAACCTGGTTCCAAAGCCGGGCGACAGTATCCTTTTCAGACGAGGGGATGAATGGAGCGGAACAGTTGCTGTTAATATGTTTGGCAAGCAAGGAACTCCTATTGTTTACGGTGCCTTTGGTGAAGGGGCAAAGCCAAAAATTTACGGATCGGAAAAAATAACCGGATGGACAAAACATTCGGGAAATATATACAAGGCTGCGTTCAATAAGGAAATCAACCAGCTTTTTGTCGATGATAAAAAGATGAAAGTGGCCCGTTTCCCGAATAGGGGCTATGCAAAAATTACTTCAGTAAAAGACAGCAATATATTTATCTCCAGGGAATTACCTTCAGGGGTGGATTTTTCCGGAGCCGTTTGGTTTGGCCGAACAGGCTATTATCATACTCCGGTTCATAAAGTGGTTGCTGCTTTTTCCGGTAGCATTGTCCTGGATGAGGCACCTAAAAAGGACTTGAATGAAGGGGAAGGTTTTATATTAATGAATAAACTGGCCTTCTTGGATGAGCCCGGCGAATGGAGCTACGACAGCAACAGCCGGACTGTTTATCTCTGGTTGCCTGAAGGAGACTCACCCGATGATTATGTGGTAAGAGGTTCGGTTCATGAACATGGTTTCTATGCACGGAATAAACACAATATTGTTGTTCGTGATCTTGAAATCACGCAGCAGGCGGTTTCTGGTATTGAAATTACCGACTGCAACAACTGGAGCATTGTAAACAACGATATTTTGTATCCTGATGCTTATGGAATTAACAGTGAATCGGACGGTGACAACCTTGTTGTTACAGGCAATAACATAGTAGGTGTAAACCACCTGGCCATTCAATTCAGAACAAATTCTTCCCGAATATCTGATAATAAAATCTTAAAAACTGGATTGTTCGATAATCTGGGAATAACAGGTAACGGACGCTTTTATTATGGGTCAGCACTTTTTATAGGTGGCAAAAATAACGAAGTCAGCTACAACAGAATTATAGATGTAAATTACAACGGAGTATTCTTTGCCGGACCTGCAAATAAAATTGAATATAACTTTATTGAAAATACCTGCCTGGTAAAAGGTGACGGTGGAGGTATTTACACAACCCAGCCTGGATCTAATCCTACAACCGGTTCAGTGATACGATATAATATTGTTATTAACTCTGTAGGAACCAGGGAAGGATATACTTCCGGAGTTTCTTTTGGTGAAGGTATCTATATCGATGAAAGCGCTCATGGGGTTACTGTGGAACACAATACCATTTATAAAACCTCTAATGCAGGCATAAAGCTTCATAAAACCGATGCCAATGTTATAAAGCACAATACCATTATGGATGCCCGGTATGCAATACAAATACTGAAATCGAGCGGTTCCACCCCGGCAAGGATAACACATAACATCATGTATTCAACTTCCAACGGCTGTGTCGACAATTATGAGCCCCGGCAACTGCTGGTGCGTACATCTTCGGCAAATGCCGTTCTGGAAGATAATATTTACAGGAACTATTATGAAAGTAAAGGCATTTTCAGGGGAGAAGACTATTGCAGTTTTGATGCCTGGAAGGCACAAACAGGGTACGACCGTAATTCTTCATACATAAGTAGCCGGTTATCAACCGGTGAAAAAGAAAAATTATTCTATAACGATACCAAACACATAAAAACATTCGAACTCCGCGACAAAGTGTACAAGGACATTTTTGGAAACGAAATTTCCGGTTCTTTTTCGCTTCAACCTTTTACTTCTAAAATACTCATTGGCACCGACTTTAAACTGCGTGCCGGAAATTAATCGCCTTTTTTTACCCCAAACAATCTGATGTTGTCATTGCTGTCTCATGCTTAATGCAACGGGTAAACTTTTGCCATAACAGATTTAAGAGATCAAAATTAATTAGCAACCGAACTGCTGGTTATATACCGATATTTCTAAAACGGCGCTTCGGGCAAGATATTGCACCTGTTCCGAAAGTTTATATGTCGCATCCTTTGATACCGAGGGAAGAAGCAGTGTCATTATTGTCCTAAATTCCTGCCGGATAAAAGAGGGATAAAAGTCGTACCATGGCCGTATCAAATTCGCGATTTAGCGAATTTGATACGGCCATGGTATTGTTTTTACATAGAACAGTTCTATCGCTTCATTTTTTAGCATGGTAAGAGTATAAACTTTAAAATGCATTGGCATTACCAGTGAAATCAATGACATTCTTTAAATTATTAATGACTGGCAGGAAACATTTGGCAGAATGGATTTCCTGTAGACCGGAAATCACTTTTTTCAAAGAGAGTTTCCGTAAAACTTATTTTATTATTCGACACATCATGGGGCAGGTATTTAGTAACATTACTTAAATCGATCCGGAAACTCAATTTGTACTAAACATAATCCGTTTAAAGAAAGGGTTTTGTATTCTCTCTGGATGCACCTTACTGTACGATTTACAGGATGAAATTCCCGTTAATCTGTTTCTTATTCTTGTTAGTGTAATTCATCTCCTGCTCGGAGTTCCAATCCACTGTTGAATTAATGGTTTCAGCATAAAATCATTCTGATGTCGAAACAAAATATCATCAGGAAATAAAGAAGCAGAACAACATGGTATTTTACATTTTCCCTATTCAAATCAGAAAATAGTACCACCGAAATGAATTACTGAGAAATTAATCAGCATTTTATACCCTACACAATCAGCAACTTATTTTTAAACCCATTGATATCCACCTCTATATTTGCCGGTCTGAAATAATAATGGACAGAATAAAAACTTTAAATCGTTAATCCATGCTTTTAATGAAAAATCATCAGACTCTACTGAAGAGTATCGTTAGGTTTACTAACAATACCTTTCAGGCCAGAAAAAACAGTTTTAAGTTGATTTTATCTGCAGCATTTCTTTTTATGGCTTTAGCAGGTAATGCCACAATTTATTATGTAAGTACATCAGGAAACGATTCCAACGCGGGTACCAGCAGCGATAAACCCTGGAAATCCTTGTCAAAAGTAAACAGTTTTACATTTAAACCCGGAGATCAGATATTATTTAAAAGAGGTGATCAGTGGTCAGGTACTATTACTGTGACTGCAGGGGGAAGCTCAGGAAGCCCGGTACTTTATGGATCATACGGCACAGGAGCAAAACCAAAAATTTACGGATCGGAAAAAGTTACGAATTGGACCAAGCATTCAGGTAATATTTATAAAGCCTCGGTAAGCAAGGCTGTGAACCAGGTTTTTGTAAATGACGAAAAAATTAAAGTTTCCCGTTACCCAAACAGCGGCTATTTTAAAATCAGCTCAGTACAATCATCGACACGGTTTACATCTTCCGATTTATCATCAGGTATAAACTACACCGGTGCAAGTTGGTTCGGAAGAACCGGTTATTACTTTAATCCTACACATAAGGTAACTTCTTCCAGTGGCAATTCCATATCCCTGGATGATGTTCCACAGAAGGACTTAAATGAAGGGGAAGGTTTTTTCCTGATGAATAAACTTGCATTTATCGATCAGCCGGGAGAATGGGCATACGATTCGGGTTCAAAAACAGTATACCTTTGGCTTCCAAATGGGGATACTCCGGCAAATTATGATGTAAGAGTTTCTGTACATGACCGTGGGATTTATGCCAGCGGAAAAAGTTACGTCACTGTTCAGGGACTGGAATTGCTTCAGCAAGCCGGGAAAGGAATTGAAATTTACAATTGCGACAGATGGGTTATTGACGGCAACGACTTTAATTATCCAGATGGTTATGCTATTATGGAGGAATCGTATGGCGAGAATCATACAATCATAAACAACAAAATTGTTGGTCCCAATCATCATGCTATGCAATTGAGAACACATAACTCGAAGATTGCTGATAATATAATTACCGATGTTGGCCTTTACGATAACCTTGGTTTGACTGGTAACGGTAAATATTATTACGGGTCTGCAATGTTTGTTGGCGGAAGGAATAACGTTATCAGGCATAACCGTATAATTGACATCAATTACAACGGAATATTTTTTGCTGGTCCGGATAACATTATTGAATACAACTTTATTGAAAACACCTGTCTGATGAAAGGAGATGGCGGAGGTATTTATACCACCCAGCCGGGAACCAATCCCACCACAGGTTCAGTAGTCAGATATAACATTGTTTTAAATACAGTAGGAAGCAATCAGGGATTTACTTCTCGAGTGCAGTTTGGAGAAGGTATTTATATCGATGAGAGTGCACATGGTGTAACCGTGGAATACAATACCGTGTATAAATCGGCCAATGCGGGTATTAAACTGCATAAATGCGATGCCAATATCATCAGGCATAACACCATTATGGATTCTCGTTATGCTATTCAGGTACTGAATCACAGCGGTTCGACGAAGACACAAATCAATAACAATATAATGTATTCAACCGGTAACGGTGACGTTAACAATTATGAGCCACGGCAGCTGATGATAAAGGTTTCATCACCCAATGCAGTAATTAACAATAACGTATACCGGAATCCTTATGAAAGCACCGGAATTTTTAAGGCATCTGATTATGTTGGTTTTGCCGATTGGAAATCAAAAACAGGATATGATTCAAATTCAACCTGCAACCATACTAAACTGAACACCGGTGAAAAGGAACAGTTGTTTTATAACGATACCAAATCGGATAAAACCATTAATCTGGGCAGCAAAGTTTATAAAGATCTGGATGGAAAGCAGGTAACAGGATCGATCACTTTGAAATCCTTCACATCGCGTATCCTTATTTCAACCGGGTCGCAGGCTGAAGTGGTGGAAAACAAAAGTCCTGTAATTAATGATCAACATTTTGAGATTCTTTCTCCCAAAAAGATAAACGAATTTATTGGTCAGGTGATAGCCAGCGATTCAGATGCCGGGCAGGAACTTACCTATACAATTATTGAAGGTAATGAAGAAGGATTATTTCAAATAGGTTCAACTACAGGTAATCTGTATGCAAAAACAGAAATTGCTTCATCGGTCGATAAAACCGTAGAGTTGCTTGTTCAGGTAAAGGACAATGCTACTACACCATTATCGGCAAGTGCAGTTGTGACTATTTTGATCCGTTCAGGTGAAGTAGACCAGACAGTTGATGTTACTGCTCCCTCTGTTTCATCATTTACGGTTCCTTCAATTGCCGGTTCACTGACTGTACCTGTTACAATTGCTGCATCGGATAATGTAGCTGTTACAGGGTATAAACTTGCTGAAACTTCTGCGGCTCCTTTGGCAGGAGATGGAGGATGGACCTCGTCGGCACCCGTAGAATATACTTTTTCAAGTGAGGGAACCAAAACTTTATATGCCTGGGTAAAAGATGCCGCCGGTAATATTTCTGCTTCTGCAAGCAAAACTATCACCATCAACCTGCAGGACGAAACAACGCCTGCTGAAGGCGATTCTGTTGAATACATAACAATCTGCGAAGGGCAGGAGTATATGGGATGGACTGAAAGCGGCACATACCAGCGTACGTTGTCGGGAGAGGGAACAGTACAGGCAGCAGGTGAGAATCAGATTACTAATCCTGATTTTGCAAACGGAACAACAGGATGGAGTAAGTGGACTGCTACAGGGTATAATATTAATCTTGCAGCTAACAGTACTGATTTCAATTCTGCACCTTCAAGCCTGCAGGTTGATTGCACCGCCAATGGAACTTCGGGTTATTCCATACAGTTAATTAACCAAGGCAATATTTCATTGGAAGCCGGGAAAGTATATACCCTTACTTTTTATGCCAAAGCATCAACTGAATTTACAATCGGCCGGTTGTTTATCCATAAAGGAAGCTCTCCTTATACCGATTACGGATCATTTGATGTAAGCAGACCTGTAATTAAAACCAGCTGGAATCAGTATCAGGTAAAATTCACGGCAAGCCAAACGGCTGCTGATGGTTCATTCCGAATTTACCTGGGCAACAGTTTGCCTGCAGGTCATAAAGTATACTTTGATGATTTTCATTTCTCTGAACTTTCAGAAGAAACAGTTTCAACCGACCAGGTAATTGTGACTTATCTTACTGTGAATTCGACATCCTATGCGACAGAAGATGTAACAATTGGTGCAGGTGAAGATTATATGGGCTGGACAGAATCGGGAGAATACACCAGAACAGTTGAATCGGTTTCAGGATGCGACAGTGTAATTACAACCAATCTGACAGTATCAACTGCCTCATCCGAGCCTGTGGTAACTTACGAAACAGAAAATATTACCATTTGTGAGGGAGATAATTACAGGGGTTGGACAGAATCGGGTGTGTATGAAACCCTGATGTCGTCGGATGCAGGTAAAAATGTAATGATGACCACCTATTTAACTGTAGAGCCAACATCGTATACCACAGAAACAATAAAAATATGGGCAGGTGAAAATTACAACGGTTGGACCGAACCGGGCCATTATGAAAGACAATTGGTATCAGCTTCAGGTTGCGACAGCATTGTAGTCACGAAATTAATTGTGAGAGGAAAAGGTCAGGAGGCTAATGATGATACAGTGGTGCTGAATCCTCCTGTAATCAGTCAGAATAATAATCAAGATGACTTTCTTATTGGTGGCAGCGGGAATGAATTCCAGCTTTACCCAAATCCTGCACAAACCTTCATTAATGTTGAATACCGCGTACAACCGGAATTTGATACCAGGATTGAGGTTGTTGATGGAAGCGGACGCGTAGTTCATGCCCAGGAAGCCTCAGCTATAACAAATAGAATTGATTTTGATCAGCTTAATCCGGGGATGTACTTTATTCGGTCGGTGAATAAAGAATCGCAGCGGGTTGAGAAGTTTATAGTCAAATAATAAAAAAAAAGTCCGGATTAAAAATCCGGACTTTTTTTTTTTAAATAAATCCCTTTAACAAATTTTGGTGTAATTTTTTTATAAATCTATTGCCGAATTTGCTGTTGTAAATTTCAGGTAACGAGCGATCTCCAATAATTCCAAGGTAAAAACTCAATGTAAACAAATAAAGATAGTTATTGATATCATCCTTTTTCAACCGGTTAAACTTTCCAAAATAGCCTTCAATAAAAGAATCGGTTAATGCATTTATGTTCTTGACTCTTATTGCCGGGGCAAATCTTTTCAGGCTGTTTACAGTAATAATAAATGAAGTTATATCGTTCCAAACTGAAGCCTCTGATGTGAATTTTTTATGAAAGAGGGCATCCCAGTCAATAACCATAAAATCATTCCGGCTTGAATAAATAATGTTTCTTAATGCAAAATCATTATGAGGTTTTACCATCATCAGATATGTATCACTAAAATTCAAATTTTTAATTTTCTTTTCTAATACTTTTTTTTCATCATTTGTGAATAATGATGTTCTTTCCAATTCGTCAAATACTTTATCTTTCAGGTCATTTACTAATATTGATTTTTCAAGCCTGGTAACCTCATGATAGCATGCTAACCAATTTCCAATCCGATAGAACAGTTGTGAGAGGTTTTTTTTCCTGTTGAAAAGCAGTTCTGTTAATGTTGTATAGGATAAAGCCTTACCCGACTTAAATTCCATGTAATTTGCACCGTTTTTCTCATCACACAAAATGGGTTTAGGCATGTGCTTTTCCTGATTGTACAGTTTTAAGCCTTGATACACCGACCTCATGTGTTGGTAAACCTTACCGGCATCGGAATGCTGTTTTAAAAACAGCTGAATTTTTTTTTCGACACGATTTTCACTGTAAGAAATGGTAATAATACCATTGGGCCTGTCATTTGAATGAAATGCTCTTTTTACAAAACCGGAAAATTCTATTTTATTGAAAACGGTTTTTGCAGGTATTACACCATTAAGGTTTTTTTTTAAAAATACTTCGGGATCATAAACTGTGGGTTTGGTAACCTCTTTCATAAGCGAATTCAATTAAATGTGGTTGATAAGTTGCTGATTAAAGTTTCATGTTTGGCAGAAAGGGCAAATCTTTCTTTTTGGATTTTGCTTTTAGCATGTCATAGAGTTTTTCCCATTCGGGAATTCCTAATAAATTTCTGTCATCAATATAAATATCAGCGTAGATTTTTCGGCTGTAGGTGTTATCAAATTCTTCACCGTCGAAATTATTATTCACTGCATGGAAATGCAGGCCCCGGTCTTCACAGAATTTAACTGCCTCCTCCAGGTCCTTTCCATGCCGGTAAGTCCAGAGAATAAGCTTATGGCCTTTTTTCTGGAAAAGCTTCAATGTGTCCACGGCAAAAGGAATTTCTTTCCCAATGGCAGGATATTTATGCTCTACAATCGTTCCATCAAAATCAACTGCAATAATCATTTTTATAATTTATTGAATGGTTAAATCAGGCAATGTTCATTTTGTACTTGTATTCACCGTATCCTTTTTTCCAGTATTTATTCCCATAGCCATATCCTCTGTCGGGAGTTTCATTAATGACAATAGCCGCTTTTTTGATGTTGTTAAAGCTGACCAAACGGTTTACTTGCGTTATTTCATCCTTATGACTGTGATTCATACGCATTGTAAACAAGCTGGCATCAGATGTCTGGCTTGTAAGAATTGCATCGGGTACAAGCAACAGGGGCGCATTATCGATTACAATATAATCGTACTCCTTTCGGTTCTTTTCGACAAGATAATCGAGCCGTGGAGTATCCAGCAGGTCGGAGGGGCTTGTAGGTATAGGACCGGCCTGAATGAGAAACAGGTTGTTTATAGAAGTGGAATAAACTGTTTCTTCATAGCTTACTTCTCCTTTAAGGTAGTTGCTTAAGCCCACAGATGATTTAACACCAAAAAATTTATGGAGGTTTGGCTTATGCATATCGGCATCAATAAGTAATACCTTCTTATTGCTTTTTGTTAAAATGGCAGCAAAGTTTGACGAAATGAATGACTTTCCTTCTTCAGGAACCATGGAGTTTATTGAAATTACCTTACAACCCGGTTGCTCAACAAGAGCATTGACGTTTGATTTCAATCCCCTGAATGATTCGGCAATGCCGGAGCGTGGATAATTAATGACAGGAAGATTCACTTTGTATTTATGTTTAATGATACCTTCCAGCACCGGAATCTGGCTTGCTTTTTCCACTTCCTCCCTGGTCTGGATTTTATTATTAAAGAAGCTGGCCAATGAAATAAAGGCAAATGGAATAAGTAATCCGGCAATAGCACCGGCACCAACTATCTGAACCATGTAGGGTCCGTTAAAAACGGCCGCTTCTCTTATTGCTTCATCCAGTACTTGTACTTCAGGAACAATGGATGATTTGGCAATTGAAGCTTCAGCTTTTTTCTCTTGCAGGAAGGTATAAAGTTCGTTGTTTAAGTCGAATTCTCTTTGTCGTTCAATTAATTCCTTTTCTGTTTCCGGCAATCTTCTAAGCCGGTTTTCAATGGTTTGAGACCGTGCCCTGGAGCTTGTCATAACTGATTCGGCATTGGCTAACTGGCTTTTTACGGCTTCTTCCAGGGCATTCCTGGTAACCCTTATTTCATTTTGAATATTGATAAAAGCCGGGTTTTTTTCCTGTACGGTGGCCGAAAGAACTTCCTTTCGGCTGTAAAGGTCCATCAGCCTTGTCAGCAAATTACTCAAATTATCATCGGTTATCCCCACCATGCCGGGGCTGGCGATATCGTTTACCTTTTGCGAATCATTTAGATTATTCAATAACTGGCGATAATAATCTATCTGGAGTTGAGTCATATACTGTTCATTTTCTATCTCCTCCAGTCGCTGGTAAACTGACTGAGCTTCATCTCCAAGGTTCATCACCTGGTTGCTTCTGCGATAATCGCTGAAGTTTTGTTCGGCTACAGTAAGCGATTCCTTGATACGATTAAGTTGTTCGTCGATAAACTGAAACGATCTTTCGGATGTTTGGTACCTGTTTTGAAGGCCAAAATCGATAAATACCTGGTTCAGCTCATTAATAAAATCAACCTCCCTCTGGACGTTGTCGGTTTCAATCGAAATTGCAATTATGTCTGCATTTATATCTTCAAGCGCAATCTCAGTGCGTTTCAGGTACTGGTTGGTCAAAGTGTTTACATTGTTAAATCTTAAAATATAAGTCTCATCCGGGTTTCCACTTTTATGCTCCAGGGTGAAGTTGAAGTAATCGTTTAAAAATGGTTCGCCAAAGCGGGCAACTTCTTTGAAATCGAATTCCTGTGCATAACCATTCTGGTTGGTTTCACCTTTTGCTGAGACTTGATATTCATTTTCATTTAACATTTTTATATTAAGAGGAACATTTTTCGCATTCATTGCATTAGGAGCCATTACCAGTTCAAAAGGTTCCCTGTTGTATAAGTCGGTGTTGTGGAACAATCCTTTTCTGTACCAGGATGCCTGCCAGTCAAGATTATTCAGCGCCTTTTTAAATAATGTGTAGGAATTAAAAATTCCGACTTTATTTTCAAGATGACTGTTTGCACCAGGGTTTCTTCTAACCTGCTGGTCGTCAAAATTCAATGATGAGCTTAGCGAACTGTTTTCGTCTTTTACAAGAACTCTGCTGTTCACCAGGTACTTATAAGGCAATTGCTTGTAAATAAAATAACCAGCGCCTGCACCAATAACCAGGAAGATTACGAACCAATACCAGTTCTTAATATATTTTATAAGAAAACTTTTTGTTTCTTTTTTTTCTTTCGAATCAATTAATTCGATTATTTCATCAATCTTTTCCATAATCTAACTTTTAAAAGAAGTTATTATTTAATGCTGTACCTACAACGATTAAAGTTGACACAGCTGAAAGAATGAGTGAATACACATTTGTATTGTCTCTTGTTCTCTTCAGGTTCGTTGGAGGAATGTACACAAAATCATTGGGTAACAGATAAAATACTTCCGATGAATAGATGCTTCTGCTTGTAGCGTCAACTCTGTAAGTATGCGATGCTCCATTGGTTTTGCGCACTACCAGTACATTGGTTAAATCAGCATAATCTGTAATTCCGTTTGCCATACTGATGGCATCGAATATGTTAACGTTTCGTTCGTAATTGTAAAGGAGGTTTGGATTTTGTACCTCACCTCCAACAGTTATTTTATAGTTTAAAAATTTAACTTGTACAGAGGGTTGTTTAAGATATTCTTCTGCTCTGACTCTCAACCGGTCTTCTGCCTCTTTCATGGTTAAACCCGCCATTTCAATTTTTCCGATTATGGGAATCGAAACAGTCCCGTCATCTGCAACTACATATCCATTAAGATATTGACCGGCAGGTGAACCATACATTTGATTTGTTCCCGACTGATTATTATTCCCGGTGGTACTGGGATTAAAAATCTGATTGATTTCAGGTTCCAGGGTAAGAATTTTTAAATATAAGACGTCGGTTGGTTTAATCCGGTATTCTGGCGGTTCTTTAGGCGATAATTCATAAATGCTTCTATCTGCTGATATATCATTCAGCATGGTTATCTCCTGCGTGTTACTGCATGAGAACAAGACCAGAAGAGGTAATGCACACAAATAAAATACAATGGTTTTCATTTTTAATTTTTATTTATAATAATTAATGATTTAGTTTCTAAAATGTTCAATAAAGAAACCTACTGTCCGTTTCGATCAAATATTACCTTTACAGTTTTGAGCATAATGATAAAGTCGAGCCTCAATGACCAGTTGTCGATGTATTCCATATCCATTTCCATCCATTTTTCAAAAGGGACATTGTTTCTTCCCGATACCTGCCAGATGCATGTAATACCGGGGTTAATGCTTAGCCTGCGTTTCAGGTGACGCTGGTATTGCTTAACTTCAGAGGGTATGGGAGGCCTTGGCCCAACGATTGACATGTCGCCTGCCAAAACGTTTATGAACTGGGGGAGTTCATCGAGTGAAGTTTTACGAAGAAAACGGCCAACGCGTGTAATGCGCGGATCGTTTCTTATTTTGAATACTGGTCCATTCTGTTCGTTTAATTTCATAAGGTTTTCTTTCACTTCTTCGGCATTGGTGACCATTGTTCTGAATTTAATGCACTTGAACAGTCTTCCATGTCTGCCAACCCTAACCTGTTTAAAAAATACCGGACCTCCATCGTCGAATTTAATAGCAAGTGCTATAAACAGCATGAAGGGAGAAATCAGTATAAGTACCAGGATGGAAAGGAAAAAATCGAGTGTTCCCTTTACCTTTAATGCAAGGTAATTTTCTGGTGTATTTCTGAATGAAATAAAAAATTGGTGGTTCAGGAAATAGAGTTTTGGGCTTAGTCCGCTGAAGCTTAATACTTTGTTGTGAATGTGAAAGCTAATTCCAACTTCCCGGCACTCCTGCACAAGCTTTTGAATAAAAACAGAATTAAATTGCTGTTTGCAATAAAAAACTTCATCAATTACCCGTTCATCAACAATTCTTGCAAAGTCGTCTGATTCTGAATAAATAGAAAACTTGTCGCCGAATTCTTTCTTGATATCTTCCGAATCGGACATTATCCCTCTTATCCGGTATCCCCATTCTTCTGTTTCTTTTATTTGTTGTATAAACTCAGCCGATGATTCATCAGCAACAATGAGCAGCATCCGGGTATTATACCCTTTCCTGCGCAGGTGCTTTAGCATAGTTCTTCCGGCCAGTTTTTGAGTGGTTAACAATAAAAAGTCAACCAATGCAAAGGTAAACAGCATGTTTGGGGTAAGCCAGCTGTAGCCAAGAAGTTGTGAAGTGAAAAATAAAGCTAAAGAACCTGTTCCAATCACCAGGATGTATTTTTTGATAATTTGCCGGTAACGTTGGATCCTGGCCATAGCGCCGAGTTCAAACAGTTCAAGCAACCCAAACCACAAAGGTATTATTATCAGTGCAACTATATAATGTTCTTTATTTCCGGTAATGAGTTCGTTGGTGTAATCTCCCGAAACCCAAATAACAAAGAAAAAAGACAATAAAGTAAATCCTACTTGTAGCAGGACACTCATTCTTTCCAATGCGGGTTCGCGTTCTTTAATCATCTTTGTTGAATTAAGGGATTGTATTTATTTCGGTAATTAAATTTTTAATTGTATTTTATATTATACAGAACATATAACACAAATACTTGTTCTTAGAGACTTTCATTTTCTTAGAATTCAAGAAAGGTTATTTATCTTCTACAGATAGGATTCAATAAGAGTTTTGGTTTCTTCAATGTGAGCTTTAGAAGAAGCACCAAACAACACAGATTCAATTTTTGGAAATCTGCCAAGATACTCGATGGCTTCTTTTGGGTTCAAAGCGCCAGCCGCCAGTACCTGCATCGCAATAGGCCTGAATTCTTTTTCCTGTAAATAGTTTTCGTATTTATCTATTCCTCCCGACATTCTGAAGCCTATTTTATTTATCGAAGAACAGATAATCGGGTTTTGAATGCTTACTGAATTCAGTGCATCGAGCAGATCAGGCATGTTCATGGTTATATAGCCCGGTTCACTTTTATATTTCTTCCTGATGTATGCATCGTATTCGGCAAAGACATCATACATTTTTAAGCCAAGGATCATATCCACCAACACGTTCTGAATAAAAATAACCGGAGTTGGAATTCCGTGAAACATCTTCATTTCGGCATCAATAAAGAGCTGCATCAGCTTTATAAAATCTTTGTTCAGGTATGCAAGCCCCCCTTTTGCAAACGTGCCGAAAATGTTTCCGGGAATGTATTGTTTTATCGTTCCCACAATGCCCAGTTCGGTAACTGCATTGGCATACTTATGAGCATAAGGCATGCACGGATATATTTTATAATCTTTGTATTGTTCGGGATTTTGCCTGATGTGGTCACAAATGTTTGCTATCCTGTCGTGTGTTGTACACATAAAGGTATTTATACCTGCCGAACGGGAATGATCAAGAACACGAATAATTGAAGCATCGTCTTTAAAACGCATGGTTTGAGCTCTTGCTTTTTCATCAGAAAGGTGATTCACTCCAAAGAATTGGTTATCGCCAAATAGTACTTTTTCCATATTAGTTAATCTTTGCCTGTTCAACCATCATTTCAATTACATGATCAGTATGCATGGCCTGTTCAAATGTGTTGTAATGTGAAGGGTTATTTTGTTTGATACAATTTATAAAGTTATCGATTTGCGCGCTGTATTCTTCTCCACGCAGGTAAAAATCGACGGGGATTGCAAGGTCGGTAATGTATTTAATTGTCCATCCTTTATCGAGATTTTCTGATGGAACCGCTTTTTTTAGGTAGATTTTTACTTCGGTGGCATCACAAATAATCTTTCCATTTTTTCCTTGCACAATTACTGAAGTTGACATTTTCCGGTAGGTTTCATCACTCCAGTTTACAAGGATGGTACCTGAAAGCCCGCTTTGAAGTTCAACCAATGAATATACGGCATCATAAACCCCTTTGGAGTAAATGCTTTTTAAAAGTGAACCATGAATTTTTTCGGGCTTGCCTACTATTTCCTGAACAAGGTTGAGAACATGCGAAGCATAATCGTATAAACAACCACCTCCCTCTTCGGGATTTGAGCGCCAGGTATTTCCTTTTTCTTTTGTTACTACCGGACCATATGCCTCTCCACTAAAATGGACCAGTTCGCCTAAAATGCCATTCGACAAGAGGCGTTTGAGTTCACGAAAGGTGCCAATAAAATGGTTATGATAACCTACCTGGTTCACCAGTCCTTTCTCCCGGGCCAGTTCAGATAATACTTTACCCTGTCCGGCTGTCAATGTAAAGGGTTTTTCACAAAATACATGCAGCCCTTTTTCAAGGGCATATTTTACCATCGGATAGTGAAAACGCGTTGGTGTGGCAATGACTATGAACTCCGGTGATTCATCATTTATCATTTTTTGATAATCGGAGTAGGTATTTACATTACTGAACTTTTTAAATGCTTCCAATACCAGCGAGGTTGTGTCGCATACTGCTACCATATCTACTTCAGGATGTGCACCTAAAATGGCAGCATGAGACAGGCCCATTTTTCCCAGGCCTACTATAGATCCTTTAATCATTCTTTTTTATTTTGAGGAATATTAATATTACATGCCAAAAGAAGAGCATTTGATTTCCAATATTTCGCCTGAAAATCTCAGGGCGTAAAAATATTCTTACTAACCAGCCTACACGGAGTTTAAACCAAATAGGGGCAATTGCTTTTTGTGTTCCTGCAAACCAGTCGAAGACATTTCCAATTGCTATAACCAGGCTGGCATTTATCCTATCTCTATTTTTAATGGCCCATTTCTCCTGTTTAGGGCAAGTCATGCCAACGAACAGAATGTCGGGTTTAAACCTGTTAACTGCAGTAATCATTGCATCATTTTCCTGTTCGTTAAATTCGGGTTTAAAAGGAGGAGAGTAGGTTTCGATTTTTATATTGGGGTATAAAAATGCTGCTTTCTGTTTTATGAGCTTTAAAGTTTGAGGTGAAGAACCTAAAAAGAAGATTTTACTGCTTTTTTGGTTTGCTCTGTCCATGAAGTGGTAGAAAACATCAGGTCCCTGATTTTTCTTAATGTTTTTTCCTTTCAAAAGCAGTGATGCAAAGGCAAAATAAACACCATCTAAAACAAGATAATCAGTTGATTGCAGGGCCTCCTTAAATGCTGCATCTTTAGTGGAGATTCCATATGAGTTAGGACTGATTGTATTTATAACCCTACATGAAGTGGTATTTAACGATATTTTGGATAAATCATCGGAAAATACCCTGAACCCTATGGTATCAACAAACTTCAGCTTCTCCTTTATCCCTTCCCTGTTTGTTTTTTTGTGATTAATAATCATTGTTGAAATATTATAATTCAGTTTCTTTATGCTTCAATAATTGGTTCGAATTGTTGGGGGAGTGAAGCATTAAGCGCATCATCAATGATATTCTGAAAATTTTTATTGAATACCGATTCTTCGTAATGGGAAATAAAACTGTTCCTGGCATTCCGTCCCATTTCGCCTGACTTCGTTTTATTTGTTAACTCGATTACATAATCAGCGATTTCCCGGGGAGTCGATTCATTTAACATATAGCCGGTCTGGCCATGAATTATTATGCTTGGAATGGCTCCGTTTTGTGTGGAAATTACCGGTATTCCGTATTCATAAGCTTCAATTATAACCCTTGGCAAAGCCTCATATTCATACTCAGTTGGAAACACCATTACATCGGAACTTGACAGTACATCTTTTTTTTGTTCTTCATTAATATGCCCCAGGTATTTAACCGAATCATGAAGATTATATTCGTTAACAAGCTTGTAAAATTCTTCTTTTTCAACATCCGAAGGCCAGCTTCCGGCAAACTTAATATCGAAATCAATATTCTTCCGTTTTAGAATGTCGGCAGCCTGAAGGGTTTTTACCCAGCCTTTTGAAATTATCATGTTTGAAATAAAAACCAGCCGTACTTTTTTATGAGTCAGCCTTTCTGCTTCAATTTTTTTAAAATCTTCATCGTTCAATTTGCATACAATGGCATTAGGTAATATATATGTATCGGAAATTCCAGGGTACGAAAGAATATGTTTTTTCAACTCTTTGCCTAAAACTATAATTTTGCTGTTCCTAAATGCTTTTTTAAATATGTAGTCCTTCAGTTTATTGTCTTTTTCCTTTCTTGTTATCTGAGTTCTTAGATGAAAAATAACATGCTTATTCAGGAATTTTGCAACCAATGCGTAAGAGAAGTCCCTATAGAAAGCAAATCCCGATGTTGCAGGCATTATGTAAACCAATCGGGGTTTAAATTTCTTTGAATAAGTTACAATCCGGTACAATCCGGTAAAGTATCCGACTACTTTCTTTAATGTTATAGTTTCAATATCACTGAAAGATTTAGAATAATTTACCTTAATATTTACTACATTATATTTATTGCTGCTCTGCAGAACGTTTAAGCATGTTTGACTTGACATTGCGCTTCCATAAAATGGCGGTGGCAATGGTGACAGAAATAATATCATTTTTTTATTCATAAAGTTTAATTGTCCAGTGCTTCAAAATGTCCTCTTTTAAGGTTGACAGTGAATAGGCGTTAGATTTATTTATGGAACATTCATTTGTGGCAGGAAGTTTTACTGCTTCAGCCATTTTTTTTGCAAATAGTTCCGGATTACGGTTTTCTACTACAAATCCGTTTTCACCTTCACTTATCATTTCTTTAGCACCACTAACTTTTGTTGAGACGATGTTTTTGCCACATGCCAAAGCTTCAACCATAGCAATAGACCACCCCTCCATATGAGATCCAACCAGTACAAGGTCAGCAGCATTATAAAAAAGGGCTACCTGCTCTGTGTCTACAAAACCGGTTATTTTTACATTTTCAGCTAATCCCATTAAATTAATTTGTTCCTGCAGGCTTGTACGCTCCTCGCCATCACCAACAAAATACAGTAAAGAACCCGGATGATCGTTGACGAAAATTTTAAAAGATTGAAGGATGAATTCACATCCTTTTTGTTTTGATATCCGGCCTACCTGAACTAAGATTAAATTATTGCTCTTAATGTTTAAGGTCTTAGCAGCCTTTTCTTTTCCTGCCGGGTAAAAAATAGTATTATCGTATCGGGTGGGAAGCTTAACAATGCTTTTATTTCTTAACAATTTTCCACCACGTTTAATTAACTTTTCTATTTCATTATCATCGGCTGCTGCAAAAATGGTATCATAGGTTTGAAGGCGTTGGAACATGGTTCGTTCATATAATGGTGCCAGTCGGTTTGCTAAAGGATATCTCGGCTTCTCCAATGGGTTGGTAGCTCCATGAAATATGTATGCTTTATTTTTGAAGTCCCAGTTTTTTATGGCCAAAAGGAAATGGGAATTTTGTACAAACGCATTTTTAACACCCAAATCCAGAATTTCATTTTTGTATTTCTTTAAATGAAAGTAGCTTGATAACCGCTGAGGTATAAATGGTTTTATTTTATTCCTGTCAAGGCGGGCAATTGAAAAGAACAGGTAATTTTTTCCATCAAGTTCTTTTTGTACCCATTTTCCAATAGGAGTATTATCGGTTGAAATTCCCACCAATGCCATCCTGTTTCCGAAAACATGCATCATTTGCCTGGAAAATGAGGTTATACCTCCTTTAGGAAAATCTATTCCGTTATCTCCTGAAAAAAAAATGAAGTCAATATTATTTGTGTTCATTTATCGTATTTGATACTATATCCGATAGTTTTGATTCTACTGCGAATGAAGATGTTTGTAGCTTTATGCAATGAGATTTTGTATGTTGAACCTATAATGGCCTTACAGGTACTTTTGCTTTTCTTTTATCTACGGCTTTTGAATTAGTTGATGTTTCGTTAACAGATTCCATTTTATAAGTTGTATTCTTTTTTTCATACAACTGCACATATGTGCTGTTTAATTTTTGGATATATTTCTTTGGATTGAAATTTTTGAAAATTTGATGCCTTGCATTTTCGCCTAATTTTTTGAGCGTACCGGGATCTGATGCAAGAAACTCAATGCTGTTTGCTATTTCTTCAGCCGATTGTTTTTTTACAATAATACCGTTAAGGCCATTTGAAACAACTGTGCCAATAGAACCAACATTCGTAACTATAGGAACATTTCCAAAAGACATATTTTCAAGCAGGCTAATTGGAAGTCCTTCGTATAATGAAGGAAGAAGAAATATATTGCTTGTTTTAAACAGGGAAATTTTGTCATTGCCTTGAACAACTCCTTTATATTCAAATGAATTTCCCAGTAATTTGGTAAATTTTTCTATAAACTCCTTCTTGTCTGGACCGTTCCCTGCCATTGTAAATTTGAAGTAGTTCTTTTTATTTGAGTTTAAAAGTGATAATGCGTCATATATATAATCAAGGCCTTTGTTCCTGTCGATTCTTCCTATAAACAAAAGATTTAATGGTAACTCCAGATTTTTGTTGCCGTTAAATTCCTGGGCGTCGGTTAAATCAATGCAATTGGGCAGAACATGAATGTTTTTTGCAGCAAAACTTTTGTTTAACAGTTCTTTTTCGACCGGGCTTAAAACAATTTTAGGTTCATATCCTGAAAAACAACGTTTCAGTAAGTAATGTATCCATTTAGGTGCTTTCTTTTCTTCGAGATAGTCTCCTCCATGTACATGAATTACAACCTTTTTATTTAAAAATTGCGCAAATAGAAGTAACGGTAAATCTCTTAATACAGAACGCATGGTAAGCGCAATATTAAAATGGATGAGTGAGTTTGGTTTCCGAATTATCAAAATAAACCATCGAAACCAGCTAAGAAGATTTCTTAAGCACCAGAGAAGATTTCTTTTCTGCCCATCATATTTGCCAAGTTCAAAATGTTGGTACTCATAGTCTGAATTGTTTCTGATGATAAAACCGGTAACCGAAGAAATTCCGCTTACATTTTTATTAGGGTTCAAACTAGGACTTGTTATTATAATTTTCTTCATAATGAGTGTTTTCGGTCGTGTATTGAATTATAAGCTTATTGGTGTGATTAAATATTTTCTTTGCATAGGCCTTAAAATAGTTCGTGTTCATATTGAGAAATGATAGAATCGATTGAAAACTTTTTAGCTGTTTTAATTACTTCTTGTGTGTCAAATTTATTTTGATCATTTGCTACCGATAGAATGGCTTCTGAAAAACTTTCAACATCCAGATGAGGGACAAGAAGCCCATTAATACCATCTTCAATGATGTCGTCAGGTCCACTCGGGCAGTTAAATGAGATTACCGGGGTTCCTGCAGAGATTGATTCAACGAGCACATTGGGAAACCCTTCAAAATTAGATGTTAACAAAGTAGCTTTTGCTCTTTTGTAGTAAAATTTTATATCTGTCCGAAATCCTTCAAAAATTACATCATCAGCTAAATTTAACTTTTTTACAAGTGCTTCCAGTTCCTCTCTCTCGGAACCATCACCTACCAGCAATAAACGGATATCAGGGTTTTTATCATGAGCCAGTTTAAAAGCCTTAATAAGATTTTGAAGCCCCTTCTGTGGATTCAATCGACCAACAAATAAGAATTCATTTTTACTTTCTTGCAGTTCATACTTTAATCCTTCCCCATTCGATGAAAAAAGAAATGCCGGATTATGAATAGTAACAATTTTATCCGAAGGAATATTAAAAGTTCTCATTAAATCGTGTTTCATACCAGTAGATTGAGCAATAATCTTATCGGAGTAAAGCAACAATCGTCTGATTGTTTGTTTGGCGAAATATTTTTCCCATATGTTTTTGGGATAAGTGAAAGCCTGAGAAAGGGTATTAATACTTCTCACTGTAATTGAGGTTCTCAGAAACAGTAACTTTTTTAAAACAATGGCCAATATTGCCAGCTCAATATGGAAGACCAACAAACGTTCTGGCTTTCGTGCAACCAATAAACGAGCCAGAGGTGTAACACAATTTCTGACATGTTTTTTATTAAGAGGGAATACAGTTACTTTTTCATCAAGCTTTTTTGTGAGGGGAGACTCTGAATTATCTGCTATCCAGAGCTCAACGTCATAGTTGCGTTTTACAAATTCATTGCAAAGTGTTAAACATACCTTTTCGGCACCTCCATGCCGAAGGCTAAAAGTCAGTATTGTAATTTTGTTATTCATTGAACGCTGCTTAATGTTTTATCAGGGTTTGTGCATCTGCTGTTTGCAATGAGTTAAGAAAGTCTTGAATTATATATTCTTGAAGATTTGCATCTTTTGCATGCCATTTTAATTCTTTGTCCCAGTAACCAGGTGCGTCATCACAACATTCAACAGCAAAGCAATAGCTTATTTCAATTATTTTTGGAGTTTTGTTGTCAATTATAAAATCAAATGCCAGTGATTGAGTTTTTAGTTTTCTTGCAACATCAAAGCTTATTAGAATCATTTCTTCATTTACAAGCCCTGGGTTGTATGTAAATATTCCGCTGCCTGAAGCACGGAAGTCATCCGTTCGGCAATAACGTCTTGCACCAAAACAACGGTTTCCTATTACTACAGTTCGGGTGTCAAAATTATTGTCAGGTATAAAATCCTGGAAATAGACATATCCTTTTTGCTTTGGATAGAATTTATCATTTGTTTTAGGTATCATAAATCTTCCTATCCCTTTGATTAATTGTTTTACCCCATGCAAATTCTGGTCTCGTTTCAATACCCATACTCTTTGCTTTAGACGGTTAATCCTGCTTTTATGAGGAAATCCTGCAGTAAATGCTTTATTAATTAGTCTTTTTGTTTGCTGTTTGTTATTTGCAAGTCTGACATTTGATGAACCTGCACCTCCGCGTAATTTAAAAACTTTAGGATAGCTGGTACTATTGGCCCACTTCAGGGCTTCCCTTCTTGAATAAAAAACGTAGGAGCGGACCAGAGGTGCACCAATTGCTTCCAGCAGGTATTTTTGACCAACTTTATCATCGTAATGCCATGAGGTATTTTTATCAGGAAACACTTTTATACCCTTCAACAATAATGAGTAGGTTAATTGCTTTGCAAAGATATAGGAACTGTAATCTGTTGTATCCCATTGCCAAATCAAGCCTGCACAACCATCAAGCTGTTTTATAATATCTGGTTTTGTACAATCAACCAGCTTATAATCAATATTGTTTTCATTGCAATATGCAATCCATCGATTACTGTAGCTTCCAGGCCTGTGGTGAATTGCAAGTAGTTTTTTTTTCATCTTACTAAGAGAGATGAGCCTAATCAAATAAACTATATTGTTTCTGCCGGTTCTTTATATATTGATTTGATAAAATCTTCAATCATAAATTCCTGGGGGACTGCTTTACCGGCATGCCACACCAGTTTGGTATCCCAATATCCCGGGAAGGAGGTTGAAACAAATGCATAGCTTATTTCAATAATTTTATAACCTTCCTTATCTTTTATAAAATCGATGGCAACGGATTGAGTCTTTAATTTTTTGGCCGCCTGGAATGCTATCTTTACAGCTTCAATATCAATAAGTTCATTGTTGAAGTCGGTAAGTCCGCTTCCCGATGCCCTAAAATCATTTTCTCTGCAATACCTGGTCATCCCAAAGCAGCGATTACCAACAACTACCAGTCGGATATCAGAATCATTTTCAGGAATAAAATCCTGAAAATAGACATAACCAATTTGTTTTTGTGAAAATTTTTCTTTCTCCTTTCTTAAAAACAATCGGGCTAAACCTGTAATTGTTTTTTTTACTGCTGAAAGATTTTTATCACGTTTTAACATCCAAAATCTTTCTTTCAGCCTGCTGATAGGGCTTGTTGCAGAGAAGCCGGTAGAAAAGGCTTTATTGATTAACTTTTTTGTTTCATTGAAGTTTTTTATCAATTTCACATTACTGGAACCTGCTCCTCCACGTAATTTAAAAACTTTAGGAAAGTTAGTTTCGCCGGCCCATTTATGAGCATCTGATTTTGAGTAGAAAACATGAGTATTGATGAATGGAACTTCTGCAGCTTCCAATAAGTATTTTTGTCCCACCTTATCATCGTAATGCCAGGAAGTATTAAAATCAGGAAACATTTTAATTCCTTTTTTTTCAACAGCAATTGTCAGTTGCCTGGCAAATAAAGCAGGTCGGTAGTCGGTTAAATCCCAATGCCACATCAATCCGTTGCAGTCTGAAAGTTCATTTATAATATCGGAACTGTAGCAATTAACTAACTTATATGGTATGCTGTTTTTTTGGCAATAATCAATCCAGATATCACTGAAGCTGCCGGATCTTTGATGTATTGCAAGCTTTATGTTGTTCATTAAATTGAAGTTTTTAACAATAGAATTTAAATGCCTTTACCTAAAAATCACTTTTTAATTTTTTGTGAAGCAGCGATATAATAACATCTCTGTGGGCCTCACACCTGATTTGGTTAAGTATTCGTGTCAGGTTATTTTTTCTGAGAAGGAAACGGTTAAATCCAATTTTGTTAAAGGCTTTTGGGAATTTCCAGGGCAATACGGCAAGTGGTGAAAACATATTGATTGTTTGACTCTTACTTTCAATAAATTTTTCCCACTGCCTCTGAAGTTCATCTTCATTATTTATTATTTGTGAATAGCTTTCTATTTCGGCAATGACTTCTTTTTTAGCACTGTCCTTAAGCAATGAAAGTTGAAAATCTTCTTCTGATTGCCTGGTGGGATGCAATTCAAATTGAACGGGTTTATTTTTTTCCAGTTTCAAATTAACCAGCAGACCTGTGCTCCAGCCTTTGTAAGGGGTGTTTTTAGTAAAAAGCATATTCCCAAGACTGTAAAATATCGGTACGTTTTTATGGATTTCATAGCCGCTGATGCAGTGTTGGTGATGGCCTATGACAGCATCAGCGCCGTTTTCGGCAAAGAACCGGTACTCTTTTACCATTCTGGGGCTGGGCAAATTGTAAATTTCATGACCTCCATGAACTAATACCAAAACAAAATCTGCTGAATTACGGGCATTTCTAATCTGTTTCAGATTGTCAATGATGTTTAATGGATTTGCACCCCCTTGTTTATTTGTTGCTACAGACCACTCATTTTCACAGAAATTTACTAGTGCAACTTTTAATCCTTTAATATCCAGTAATGTGGGTTGAGATGCTTCTGCTAAATTTTTCCCTGCTCCGACAGTTGCTATATTTTCTTTCCTGCAATTGTTTATTGTTTTAATTACTCCTTCTTCTCCATAATCAGAAATATGATTATTGGCCAAAGTAACAGCATTTATATTCAACTTTTTAAGATGTGAAAAAACTTCGGCAGTTGTTGATAAATGAGGTCCGGTTTTAAGAATTTTACTGTCATTATTGAAATCAACAACAGGGCATTCAAGATTTACGATGTTCAAGTCAGAATATTTAAATAATGCTTCTGTTTCATCGGTAATCAAATTACTTGAAGTATGGGGAGGGGTAACACAAAAATCACCACCAATGGTAACATTAATTGCCATCTTTTTTGTTGATGTTTAAAATAAAATTCGACATTTCATTTGCCTGTTTCCGATAGTCAAAAGCTTCTTTAGCCAGTTCCCTGCCGGCAAGTCCTATTATTTTTGCCCTCTCATAATCCGAAAGCGCCTCTTTCATCTTCAAATAAAAAGAATCTACCGAATCGGGTTTCGCAAGGAAGCTTGATTTTCCATCGCTTAGGTATTTAGGTATTTCACCAACACCGGTAACTACCACCGGAACGCCTGTTGCCAGATATTCACCGATTTTTATAGGGAAATTTCCGGTATTCTGTTCATTGTCCGGTTTTGAAACTACAAGTATTTTTGCATTTCCCAGAAGCTGTGGCATTTCTTCCCTTTCGACAAATCCTGTAAATACTACTTTTTCCTGCAGGTTAAACTTCTCAATCAGTCTTAAGGTATCTGCTATTTTGTTTTGGGAATTGTTTCCTACAAGCACCAGTTTATGGTCAGGATAATCTGCTGATAACATTGAAAATGCCTGAATTAAGATTGGTACTCCGTCTTTATTTCCCGACATTGTTCCACAATATCCGACATAGGGGAAATCAAAATCAGGTTTGCTGTTGGTATGAAAAAAACTTGTATCAACAACTGTAGTTATTTTCTTTATATTTTTATTGTAAGTTTGAAAGAGACTTTTCAATTTATCGCTGATAACAAATACCCCATCGAAACGTGGTATTAAAAAGTTCATGTAGTATTTGTACTGAATGTATTTTAACAGCGACTTCTTTGCACCAAATACATAAGGTAGTTCTGTTCTTTCATGAAATACTTTTATTTTTTCTTTCCTGCCAATTGCCAGAACCCTCTTTATAATCGGGGAGTTAATTGAAAAAACCAGAATTCCATCAACAGTTGATTTACTGTTCAATTCTTTTATTCTTTGCTGGAGTTTTGACAGGGCATTGTAAAAATTAAACTTTTTAAGTATTTTATTACTTTCATGATGGCTGTCAAGAGTTCTGAATAAAACACCTTTATAATTTATTTCATTTGCTTTCCAATCCTGGGGACTAAGCAGAAAAAAATATACTGTATGTCCATTTTCAACCATTCCTTGTGCGAGAGTAGTTTGTCTGATGGCTGCCGCGTGCTGATCGGGATAACTCCCATGTGAAACAAAAACAAGTATCATTTTTAATTGGGATTCAATTATTGTTTGATTATTTATGCATTTGTGCGTTTAAAAAAATAACTATGCAGATAGTGTCGCAATACTTCTGTTTTATAGCTGTTTGCAAGGTAGAACAGCCATATGCTCATATATAATATTGTAATAATGTTATAGCTTACGGCAACCATAATTACAAACACTAATAGAAATGCTGCTCCTCTGACATTATAAGCTTTTACAAGTAGATTAGAAGACTTCCATAAACTGAATATGAAGAAGAGGATGCCAACTATTCCAAATTGGCCCATAATTTTTCCGATTCCCGAAATTGTAGATATTTGCGCTCCCAGCTGCTTTGTCCATCTTGCTTCCTGCATTCCACCATAGCCAATTATCGGATGGTTTAAAAAATCGATAAAATCAATTTGTAATGATTCGAATCGTTGGGGGATATAGTTTGCATCATGTTTCAATGACTGGTAAACCAATTCTTCAGTATTGTATTCTGTTTTTTCTCTTATCTTATCAGCCATAAAGGGCAGAGAGAAAAGATAAACAATGAATAGAGCAACAATTGGAAATAAAATAACAACCTTCTTAAAACTCTGATTGTAGATAAAGAAAATCATGAGTAAAATAAACAGCGAATAACCGGTAGTTGAAAAAGTTGTAGCCAAAGCAATGACAAGTACAAAAAAGTGAATGTTCCCTTTTAGCTGAAATTTAGTTCTGAGAAGGTTAAATAAAATAGCAATATTTAAATAGGCAGAAAATGCACCAGGTTCCCATGCAAAACCTGAATTTCTAAAGAGCTGGAAACCTCCAAAATCGGCAATATGATCACTGACAACATCATAATTACTAATTGTAAATACGATTGCATTCATCCGGATACTTCCTTTTTCTTCACCTTGGGTTGAAAATTCAATCTTTTCAAGAAAGCTTACAAAAGCGTCAGGTGCTATGTTATGGAATGTCCAGAAAATGAGTGCAATAATGCTTAAGTAAAATATAATTTGCTCATAAAGAGTAAAGAACCGTTTTCTTAAGCTGGAAATCATTACATATGCCAAGGTTATTTTGAGAATATTTATTCCCATAAAACGAGGGTGCAGCTCCCCGAATTTGATTGTTGAAGCTATAGTATAAAGGAGATATCCTGCCATTACCATCACGTACTTGTGATTGAATTGTACCCCTTTAATCAATCCCAGGCCTCCAATTGCTGCTATTGGCAACATTAACCCAATGAGATTATTCCAGCTTTCAAACGACTTAACGAAAAGACTTGCATTTCCTGCATAAAAAATTATCAGGAACACTGAAAAATATTCCAACAGCGTTATTGCTTTTTTATTTGAAAGAAGTTGATTGTTTTCCATTTTTGAAAAATGAGCAGTTTTTGCTTCATTTATTATTTAAATTGCACTGGTAAGGGGTTTATCGTTGGTTTGCTTTTCTTTTCAAATTGCCTGTACGGATAAAGTTTTTAGCCAAATTTATTCCTTCATGCAACTCATTGACTTTGAGTAGCCAGAGCAATAACAAGTACACTGAAACGCTTACAAATATACCGACTGCCAGATAAAGTAAATCGTTTTCAATATATGCTGCAACTGGAATGCTTGATAATAGCATAACCGATGAGGCGAAAAAGAACGGCATTATATTTTTTAGCTGGTAACTCAGTGAAATGTCTATAACCTTTTTCAAATAGATACTCTCGACCAGGTAAGCCAACAAGGTTGCTCCCATATGACCATATATCATTGCCATAATACCAAACCTGTAGGTGATCAGAATGGAAAGGATAATAAATATCTTATCCAGAACCTGTACCTGAAGGTAATAATCGCTTCGGCCTTTAACTGTGATTATCTGGTTATTGATTGTGTAAAGGACATATATCCACCCGTATAAAACCATAACTTTTAAATAGGGCACAACAGGCAACCATTTTTCGCCCAGAACAATATTTATCAAAGGTTTTGATGTTATAAAAATCATTACCATGAAGGGCATAACTACAGCAAGAAGTAAGCGTATGGCTTTTGTATATCCGGGTATAAGTTTACTGTCATCATCTTGTATGGTTGAGAATACCGGAAAAGTAACTTTTTGAATTATTACTGTCAGGGTATTTACAGGCATATCCTTAAAGGTCGCTGCACGGGTATAATATCCAAGGCTTTGTGCACTAAAGAACCTTCCGATAATAAGGTAATAGATGTTGTGAAAAAACGATTGCATCAACCCTGCCACTAAAATTTTAGAACCAAACATAAACAGTGTTTTTAGCGACTTCTGGCTGAATGTAATCAGTGGTCGCCAACCGCTTATAATCCAGAACATTATAGATGCCGTGGTGCTTCGGATTACTGTATTGGCAACCAATGCCCACACCCCAAAATTTAAATACGCCATTGTAATACTTACTGCTCCGGAGACAAATACACTTGTGACGCCAATTATTGAGGGTGATTTAAAATCGAGCTTTTTTTCTAAGTGAACCTGATGAATGCGCCCTGTTGCATCTATTACAAATGAAAGACAAATAACCTTAATTAAAGTAATAAGTTCCGGCTCATTATAGAACTTTGCTATGAGGGGAGCGCTAAGAAAAATTATCAGGTAAATTGTGGAACTGGCAAGCAGATTAAAATAAAAAACAGTTGAAAAATCAGTTTTATCTGCATCTTTTTTCTGAATTAAGGCTTGTCCAAATCCACTGTTTGTTAACGACTGACCGATAACAATAAAAATTGTAATCATTCCTATTAACCCAAAATCTTCAGGTGTCAGGAGCCTGGTTAATATTATTCCGATTACAAATTGTCCGCCATACTTACCAACATTATCTAAAAAGGACCATTTAAATCCTGTTATTGTTTTTTCCCTCAGGTTTTTCTCCTTCATTTATCTAAATGCATTACCTGGCGATATGATATTAAAATCCCATGGTTTAGATTGGACATAAAAATAATTCGTGTCAAATTTGTAGAATTACTCATGTGCAATTTAATGAGTATTCTTCTGTTTTGGTTGAAATGAACAATCAGGATGCTGCGACAGAAATATTCTTCTTCCTATCAAGCTTCCTGTTATCAGGGACATCATATTTTTTTATATGATTGATAACTGCGTCAGAAAACAGGTTGTAGTTGTACTTCTTTTCACACAAATAACGACCGCGTTCTCCCATTTCCCTGGCTTCATCAGGATTGTTGATCAAATAGTTTACCTTTTCTTTCCAGCCTTCCACATCTTTATAATCAACATAAAAACCGATTTTCTCTTTCTCAAGATCAAACGGATACATGTCGTTCACAGTTGAAATGATTGGTTTGGCCATTGCCAGTGCTTCCATAATTACTGTAATTCCTACCGGCCAGAGATGCCCTGTATTTTCCAATGAAATGGCAACAGCAAGTGCATTGTAATATTCTTTACGGATTAATCCTACGGAATGAAGTCCCGGTTTTACCGAATTGTCGATAATGATGTTTGAGGACATGCCATCCAGCCCTTCATCTCTTTTTGTAGTGATTTTAAGATTGAAGTCAATCTCTTTGAATGCATTTATAAGGGTTTTGAAATCTCTGCCCGTTCCTCCTGTAGAGTATATGAAGTCGAGTGACGGGGGATTTTTCTGCCTTTCGGTATAGCTTGTAAAGAAATCCAAATCGGCACCCCATTCACAATGGGTATCATGTTTGCTGAGTGGGCCATATTCCTTGCTTTTTTTATAGATGCTTTCATTGAAAAAAAGAAGGGAGTCAATTCCTCGTTTATAAATCATCCTGATTAATCTCTGGCGTAACTTTTTTAATGGACTGCTTTTAAATGGAATATGAGTGTCAAGTCCTAATGCAAAAATTGGTTTTTTGTATAAGCCAACCGATCTAAGCAATGCCAGAAGGAATACATCGGCAATGAAAGGTGCATAAATCAAATCAAAATCATTTGACCTTCTGAGCAGGTTAATTTGTTGCTGAAGATTGAACATCCAAAACTTATGACCTAAATTGTTTAACCAGCTTTTCGTGTTGTAATTTATTCCTTCAACAGGTATTCCACTTTCTTTAATTTTGTCATAGCACCAAACATGATGGAGAGGATATTCACCTCCTTTTTCAATGAAATCCATTATTTCTTCAAGCGAATAAAATCGTATAATTTCTGCTACTTTCATCATAGAGATATTTTTTGCAATATTTGTATTGACTACAGACTTATCAATTCCGGCTTAAGATTCATATCAAGGAGCATTTTTTCTATTTCTTTTTCATAAACACCATTCATGATAATAACTGTATCGGGTTGATATTTTTCAAGAAACGTTGGCGGAACATACTGAATGCCAATTCCCGGAATAAAGTTACCCTGCATGTGTGGATTTATATCTACCACATGTTCTATAACCTTTAAGTCGTTAAAGTGGGTAAGAAACCCAACTGATTTAGATCCGCCACCCCATACTACAACCTTTTTATTTTCTTCTTTCATTTTTTGCAGTCGTATTTTCCACTTGCTCAATTCTTCGTTAACTGTTACCACAAACTGGCCGACAAGTTTTTTTAATTCTGCAACCTTTTCTTCTGCGGGATGCGCTACCTGGTTAACCTCTTCCGAAGGTTTTGCTTCAAGAAATAAATACTGGTTATCATATTCAAGATAATTATCCAGTATTTCGAACTTGTTCCACCTGAAAAGTCGGGAAAGGGAACCGGGGCTGAAATATGAGCAGTGTTCGTAAAATATATCCCAGAAGGCATTTATTTTTAGGATTCTCACAATGCTTGGAACTTCAATCAAAATAATTACATCGGGATTATTTTTAACGGCTTCCCTGATTGTTTTAACAAATGTATGGTTGTCGTAGATATGTTCCATAGTGTGCCTGCAAACTATCACATCGACCGGAATATCTCCATGAGCTTCAGAATAGAATTCTCTGATGAATCGCAAATTTGGATTTTCTTCAAGCCTTCCCGGAACATAGGCAGGATCAATTCCAATACCCTTATTGTTCCCTAACTTGCAGATTATTTGCAGGAAATCGCCTTTTCCACAACCAATTTCAATTATGTTTTTATTTCGGACTCCATACTTTTCGATAAAACGTTCTGTGAAATCGGTAATGAATTTCATCCAGGTGCCTGAAAATCCCTGCTGGTCTTCATAACCTTTGGTATACATGTCAAGGCTGGTATCAAAGGTGCTGTTAAATATAAATCCGCAGTTGTTGCAGAATGTAAGGGTTAAATCTTTTTTTGGAACAGCTATGGCATCTTCATACGTTTTTATCGTTACAATGCTTTGTACAGGAGCATTTTTTAAAACAAAAAAGTTTTCGGTTTCGGCACTTAGGCAATTGGTGCACTTCATAATATCAGTTTAATGTTTATAAAATACTTATCATAATATTTTACTTCGAAATGCAAAAATTTCATTCGAAGTGATGATTGATACAGGGGATGGATTGATTAAAGGGAAATCAGGCGATTTCCCTTGCAAGCTTCGCATTTGCGGTAGATGTGGCATCTTCAGTCCATTTCCAGGAGAGGTTGTCATTCACTAGTCCTTGTTCCCTCAGGCTTGCCAGAATTTTAAGACGCATGAAATTGGAATCCCGGAAATTGGTATCTGATAGCCTCATTGCTTTAATAGACTCGTACAATTCTTTAATGGTAGCATAGAGATCATGCTTTGGTTGATGATTAGGAGCCAATTTTTTATACAAATCAAAATTGACTTTGTACGAGCGCTTATCTGGTGGTGCATCTGTTTTAATTGTAACTTTGCATTCAGGTACAATGCTGCTTACTGCTTTTGCCAAATCTTTTACCTGATAGTTCCATGAGCTGGTACCGGTGTTTACCGCGAGGTATTCTCCGCCATTGGATGCTTTGCGTCCAACTCCCCATTCCAGGGCGAGCGCCATATCCATAACATTTATAAGCGGCCTCCAGGGGGTACCGTCACTTAAAATATTGATTTCTTTAGAAACAATTGCACCTGCCACAAAATCATTCAGGACCAAATCCAGACGCAACCGGTCACTCATGCCGCAGGCTGTTGCAAAGCGAAGGCAGGTAACTGTAAAGTCTTTGGAAGCAAGCTTAGCCAATCCGATTTCTGCTGCCACTTTTGATTTAGCGTACGCAGTAAGGGGCGATAATGCATCAGTTTCCCTTTTCGGGTAATCATCGGCCGCACCATATATGCTGCAGCTGGAGGCATAAACAAATGATTTCACTCCTGCTGCCCTTGCAAGACCTGCAATACGCACTGCCGAGCGGTAATTGACATCCATGGTTACCTCCTCGTAAACAGCTCCCATCGGATCGTTTGAAATTGCTGCCAAATATACAATGGCGTCCACTCCTTCCAATATTCCGGCAGGAAATTGACGAACGTCACCAATGATTTGACTGTTTAGTCTCACTTCCGGTAAAACTTTGACATGCGTTAAATGATTCGAAAAGTATCCTATGTCAAAACCTATCAGTTCAGCATCGGGGTATGTTTCTCTTAGTTGTTTAACTGTGCCGGGCCCAACATAGCCCATGTTTCCAATAATTAAAATTTTCATCGTTCTTTTATTAGGGTTACTAAATTACTTTTTTGCTTACGCTATACTTTTAAATGGGTATCTTACTTATAGGTTTAAGGGTCTGAAATGTTTGATACTGTTCTTTTAACAGTTTAAATGAGATTCGATCTTTAGGTATATGCACATCATCGAAGGTTAGTACTTCATCCTTTGCAATGTTGCGTTTCAAAATGCAACCTTCTGCTATTCCAATCGGCAGAAGATTTTCTTTTCGGGCTGTCAAATAATTTTCACAAAGACCATAAGTCATATAATGTCCCAAGCCATCTATAACAGAATTTGCCTTCAGATTGGTTTTTGCAGCAGCAATAACTTCCACCCTGGGAGGGCCGGCTGGTGCCAGCGCTGCATCATTGAACAACACCGCTCGTGCAATGGTTTGTGGTGCTTCAAAGTGGCAAAGATGGTATGGAGTATAAAATAAATAAAAGGGGCCTTTACCCAGTTTGTAAAGATTTAAGTAGTGCTTTTGCAAAGGGTTATCATGTGTTCCCAAAACAAACACTCCCGGAGAAGGCAGAGCACCCACCACATAATCAACAATGCCTGGTCCGGCAAGTAATTGTTCAGGAGGGTATAGCAAATGAGCTACTTCATCCAATGATGTTCCCTGCGGAACTTCGGGACCATGCATCCCTCTTTTGCCAACTTTCATCCCTGTGCCATTTGCCACTATGGCTTGTTCAAATGAAATTTTAGTACCATCGGCAAATGATGTTACCATAGATGGATTTTGACCCCATTTGCGTGCAAAACCTTCCTGAGTGGTTGGATTTCTGTATGGGTCATGCAATCCTTTTATGTTGCCACACATAACAGGTCTGACACCAAGTGATTTTACAAATCGATAAAGATTCATTTCCACAACAGGTTGGTCGCCATCAGCCGATGTAAAAATAACACCTGCCTCATCAGCTTTTTTCTTGAGTATTGGTCCTATAGTACCGTCTACTTCAGCATTCATTAATATTACATGCTTTTTATGTGCAAAAGCATGTAAAATAATTTTTGCACTTTCTTCCACAGTACCCGTTACTTCAATAATTGCATCAATTTGTTCAGCAGTACATAATAGTTCGGGGTCTTCTGTTATACTGTATTTCCCATTTCTGATGTTATCCTCCAGGTCAGTAATACGATGTACGACTTCAGTTTTTTTGATTCCGGCTTCTTCATAAGCTATTTGTGCTTTAGCTAAAGTTCGGTTGGCGATTGCAACCAGTTCCATGCCTGGCGTTGAATTTACTATTTGAATAGCGATCCCGCGTCCCATAAAACCGGCGCCAATCATGCCTACCCGGATTGGGTTATTCTCGTTCTCTCTTTGCTGCAGTGCGGTGTCAATAATTATCATATTGCCGGATTATCGTTTATTAAAATCGGGATGTGATTTATCTTTATCGGAAACAATGTTAACTGATGAAGGCCACTGGATGTTAAATGCTGGGTCATTGTACCGGATTCCTGATTCTGCATTAGGAGTGTAATAGTTTGTGACCAGGTAATAAACTTCGGCATTATCAGTGAGTGTAAGAAATCCGTGAGCAAAATTTTCAGGCACATAAACCATTTTATAGTTATCTTCTGTAAGTTCCACTCCAACCCATTGCATATAGGTGGGAGAATCTTCTCTTAGATCTATGATTACATCATAAACAGCACCTCTTGTGCAGCGGATAAGTTTTGTTTCTTCATGAGGATGTTTTTGATAATGCATTCCGCGAATGGTTCCTTTTTTCTTGCTCAATGAAGTGTTGGCCTGTACTACATTACCATTCAGACCATGCTCTTCCATTTCACTTTTGCACCACGACCTGCCAAAAAATCCCCGGTCGTCGGTTAGTTTTTTTATTTCAAGGACGTATGCTCCTTTTAATTTTGTTTCGGTAAATATCATATGATTCTCATTTTGTTTTTTTACTTAAATAAGTTGAGGTTCTTTTAATGAAGAATGTTTCAGGTTTAGTTTAGCTCTGATTTTTTGTGCAAGCGATTCTCCAATTGCCAGAGAGGCAGTTGCTGCCGGAGAAGGGGCATTTAGTACATTAAAAGTAAACTTGTCTTCAACAATTAAAAAATCGTCGATTAAACCGCCATTTCTGCTGCAGGCCTGTGCCCGCACACCGGAACCTCCTGTTTCAAGATCGTTGTGTTGAACTTCCGGAACCAGCCGTTGCAATGCTTTTACAAACGCAGCCTTATTATATGAGCGATAGTATTCGCCTATGCCTGTTTTCCAGTATTTCATCATTACTTTCCTGAAACCCGGCCATGAGAGCGATTCAAATGCTTCAGTACCATTGAATGAAAATTTATTATAACCTTCGCGTTTAAAGGCCCACACTGCATTTGGGCCCGCTTCTACACCGCCATGAACCAATCGTGTGAAATGCACCCCCAGGAATGGAAAATTTGGATCCGGAACCGGATAAATTAGGTTTTTTACCAGGTGATTCCTATCGGGTAACAGTTTATAATATTCCCCCCGGAATGGAATAATCCTGACATCAAGTTTTCGTTGCGTCAACTCAGCGACTTTATCGCTATATAATCCTGCTGTGTTGACAACTATTCGGCCGGTAAAATGACTTTGACTGGTTTCAACCTCAACTCTGTCAGTTTTCTCTACAATATTATTGACCTTATTATTAAGGTGTATCTCACCGCCGTAACGGTTGGTAAATATTTCAGCATACTTTTGACTTACTTCCTTGTAATCGATAATACCTGTATAAGGAACATGTATGGCGGCCAGGCCTGTAGCATGCGGCTCATACTCCTTAATTTGCTCGCCGGATATTTTCTTCATCCTTGTCAGACCATTCTGTTGTCCTCTTTCCCAAAGGCTTTCCAGGCGGGGAAGTTCTTCTTGTTTTGTGGCAACTATTAGTTTCCCGCATAAATCGTATTTTACATTTTCCTTATTGCAAAAATCAATAAGTTGCTGGTAGCCATTGCGGCAATTAATTGCTTTTTGGCTTCCGGGTTTATAATACACACCTGCATGAATAACTCCGCTATTGTTACCCGTTTGATGACTTGCCACTTTATTTTCTTTTTCCAGTATTGCAATTTTAAGGTCGGGATTTCCTTCCTTAAGTTTAAGACCCGTGGCAAGTCCAACAATGCCTCCTCCAATTATTATAATATCGTACATTGTGTTATGAGTTAATTGATGTTATTGTGTGTAAGTATTAAATGATGATAAAAATGCTAATGCAGGAATAAACCTTCAATTTGATACAGCTGCATTATTCTTTATCGAATTTTCTTTTTTTTTCCATACCATCCATGGAGCCATGTCAACAGCTATCATTTCCTCAAGCTCAGTTTTATCTTTTTTTGTATCCATAGGTTTCCAAAATCCTGTATGTTGATAGGTAATAAGTTGCTTTTTAAGGGCGAGATTTTCCAGCGGGGTTCGTTCAAAAACAGTGGAATCATCATCAATGTAATTTAACACTTCAGGCTGGCAGATAAAAAAGCCTGCATTTATCCAGTTTCCATCTCCTTTTATCTTTTCCTGGAATCGTAGAACTTCATTATTCCCGTTTAAGACGAGCGACCCGAACCTGCCCTCAGGCTGTACCGAGGTCATTGTTACCAGTTTCCCATGATCTTTATGAAATTTGACCAGGTCGGGAATATCTACATTTGATACCCCATCTCCATAAGTCAGCATAAATGGTTCGTTATTCAGGTATTTTTCTACCCGCTTAATCCTCCCTCCTGTCATGGTATTTATACCTGTGTCAATAAGAGTGACCTTCCAGGGCTCCGCATGATTATTTATTATTTCAGTCCGGTTGTTTTTTATGTCAAAAGTTACATCAGAATGCCGAATAAAATAATTGGAAAAATATTCCTTTATGATATGTCCTTTATAGCCAAGAAGAATTATAAAATCGTTATAACCGTAAAAGGAATACAACTTCATGATATGCCATAAAATAGGCTTTTCTCCAATTTCAACCATGGGTTTTGGTTTCAGGACAGTTTCTTCTGAAAGTCTTGTTCCTAAACCGCCAGCAAGTATCAGTACCTTCATATTTTAATTTTTTTCTTTTATACAATTACGTAATGGAAAATTGTCAGCAAGCCTCCATTTCAATTAATAAAAATTAACAACTGAAAATGTTCAATAAAATCAGGTTTCATTTTAACCTTGTAAGAAGCAGATTAGAGATTGAATTTCAGCAGGATGATATTATAGAATGTTGAATGGAAAATTCCTTGCAGAATAAATTTGGTTAGTTCCCATTCGTGGAGGAAATTGGCGAGCCCTGATTTCGGTGAAACAGGTGTCTTTGACAGAAATTAACTTCATCTTTTTTTAATACCGCCGGAATTCCATATAAGATGAAATAACTGCTTAAAAACCAATCAATCGATGTTTAAGATTGTGAAAAGCGTATGAAAATCCAATTATTCATTTTTCTTTAACTGGGCTTTAAGTGATAAGTTTTCCAGGCTTAATTCGGCAAACATCCTTTTGAGCCTCTCGTTATCTTCCTTTAGTTTATTGATGTGTTGAATATCAAATAACAATTGGTTCCGATATTTTGCTTTCCAGTTGTAAAAAGTAGCCTGGCTGATTCCATACTTTTCAACAATTTGTTGAATGGGGGTGCCGTCATCATAATCCTGAAGGATTTTCCTGATTTCCGATTCTTTAAATCTTCTTCTTGTCATTTTTTGTGATTTTTACCTTTAAAAAATTAATGATGGGAATAAAAAGTTTTGGAGTTTGTTCTCCAAAATGGCATGTCGCATTTAAAGCTGTTGTTCTAAATTGATAATTAGAATGATAATAGAATAATTCTATTCGTTTTTAGAAATAAGTAGTATAAAAATTCGGGAAATTGTTATGTATATTTGGCAATTGGGAAGGGTTCCCCCTCTGTCACTTACATTTGAGTGGCATTTTCTTAAATTTTTCAAACATGTTTCAGACAAAAGGTCAACAACGATAAACTGCTAAAAGTTTAGAATAAATCAATAGAAATTTAATGTAAATTAACAGATGAGATATATGTTGCTGAATTCTATCATTTTATATTTCCTATTTGAAAAATCTATCCTTTATAAAATTTAACTATAATATTTTCTTATTAATTATTCTAGAAAGAATAAAAAATTTGTTATGTCAGAATGTGAAAATTACAAAGCCTTACTTTTGCTGTGCCTTTTAATAACTAAGGATCTACAATTTAATTCCTGTGAGACAAACAATCTAAAAACCTTAGTAGAGTTAATTGGAACAACTCCAAATTTGCTTTAGAAAAGTTACGTAAAAAAAATTGTTAAAAAAAGAAATTTTAACATTTAGACATATTTTTTTTTAATAATGCATAAAATCCTGCGAATTAATTAAATGCAAAAAGCCAACAAGCATAAGCTATGTTGGCTTTTTAGGAATTTAATGTTTTTCAGATGTTCCTAAATATCAGAATTGTGGATTTGTTTTTCAGCAGGTGAATTTATATCCACTGTTCGTTTTGTAATTCACCTTCAATTCCAATTACTGCCAGTTTAACGGGAACTTTTCTGCCTGCTTCACCAAGTGCCGACTGTATCATACTAACCAGTCCACTGCAACAAGGTACTTCCATTACCACTACAGTAATAGTATTTACTTTGGCTTCATCTATCAAACGGATAAATTTTTGAATATAAATTTCTCTTCCCTGGTCAAGTTTGGGGCAGGCGATGACCACTTTTTTGCCGGCTATAAACTTTTGATGAAAGTTGCCATAGGCAAATGCTGCACAATCGGCAGCTACAAGCAAATCTGCTCCCTGGAAGTATCCGGCTCCCGGATTAATAAGGTGAAGTTGTACCGGCCACTGGGTTAATGCTGAAGAAGGCTCAGCAACCGGTTGATTCATCCTGATACCTGCCGGTGTAAAAGAGGCGGCTGCCGAACCCGGACATCCTGCAGAATTTGACCGGCTTGGACCAGTCTGCTTATTTTTACCGTGCAGCAATTCGTGTACTTCACTTATTGAAAAGGGCATAAGACTCCTGTTGGTTTTGATGTAATTTAATGCCTGATTTAAATATTCCATTTCATTATGTTCCTGCAAGTGCTTGAGATGTGCAAAAACGGTAGCTTTCCCGCTTTTTATCATTTGGGCAATTACCAGTTCCTCGTCATATTCCCGGGCTTCACGCTTTTCTATAGTGATGGCATCTTGCGGGCAATGACCCAGGCATGCTCCTAACCCGTCGCACATCAATTCGCTTATGAGTCTTGCTTTTCCATCAATGATCTGAAGGGCTCCTTCATGACAGTTTGGAACACATTGTCCGCAACCATCGCACAATGCTTCATCTATTTTTACTATTTCACGTATCATTCTTTGTATTTTTCTCAAAACAAAACTAGAGAAACTCCGTTTCTGAAAATGTATCAAATGTTACAAAATGATAAATTTTAAACTACTTGCCGATTGCCCTGTGTTTAAGGGGATTCCTGAAAATGAGCTGACAGTTTTGATAAAACAGATACATTACCAGATCAGGCAATTTAAAAAGAACGATGTAGTGGCAATTGCCGGAGAAAAAGTAAAAAATCTATACATAATCCTGTCGGGGAGCGTAAAAGGAGAAATGATAGATTATTCAGGGAAAACAATAAAAATAGAAGATATTGAAGCTCCCCGCCCACTGGCTACTGCTTTTTTGTTTGGTAAGGAGAACACTTTTCCGGTAACTGTCACAGCGAGCAACGATGTGGAGATCCTTTCCATTCCTGTAGAAGATTTTCTGAACCTGTTACAAAAAAATAAACTGGTCCTTCTGAATTACCTGAACAGCATTTCATCCAGGAGTCAGTTTCTTTCACGGAAACTTCAGTTTTTAAGTTTTAAAACTATAAAAGGGAAAATTGCACATTTTCTCCTGCAGCAAGCCGGTTCAGATTTGCATTCAGTGGAGCTGAATGCTACGCAGCAGCAATTGGCTGAGCTTTTTGGAGTGACTCGTCCATCACTGGCCAGGGTAATGGGGGACATGCAGGATGAAAAAATAATAGCCGTTGAAAAGAAAACAGTAAGACTGTTGAATAAAGAAGAACTTGGCAAACTCATTCAGCATGGATAGCAGCATTATATCTTATCCTTTATTCAAAGGTTTTCACCAGGTAAAAGCCTTTACTACCGTAAAGCAGACAATAACAGGAGATGCCAGTCCCCGGTTTACCGGAATGCCTGAATTAAGTACTGAACAAAACAGGAAAAAGCTTGCCGGGGTTTTAAGTATTGAAGCAGGTCAGTTTGTATTTCCCGGGCAAACACATACAAATTCTGTTGAATGTCTGGAAGAAATTCCTTCAGGGGAACTTAAGGACACAGATGCCCTGGTTACCAGCCAGCCGGGAATATGCTTATGTGTGCAGACGGCCGATTGTGTGCCCATTCTTATGTTCGACCCGGTAAATAATACTGTTGGTGCTGTCCATGCAGGATGGCGCGGTACTGTGGGGCTTATTGCCGGGAAAGTGGTTTTTGTACTTAAGCATTGTTTTTCTTCTGATCCTAAAAACATCAAAGCCGTGATTGGTCCATCCATCGGCCCTGAGAAGTACGAAGTGGGCAATGAAGTTGTGGAGGCTGTAATGAAATGCATTCCCAACCCGGAGCATTCCCTTGAATTGTATCCTTCGGGGAAATATCATTTTAACCTGTGGGAGGCTAACCGGCAGGTTTTGCTTAATAGTGGCATTCCGGAAGAAAACATCGAAATTTCAGGTTACTGCACCTATACTGAGGAGGAAACGTTTTTTTCTGCACGACGTGAAAGCATTGAAACCGGAAGATTGGTTTCGGGAATTATGCTGCTTAACAGTTAAGTTTTAAAAATCGCTAAAATGCAAATCTGTTCTTTCTCATTGCTGCAAAACAATTATCTTCGCAATTTAAACATTTCTCTAGTATTGGTTTAGAGTAGAAAACAAAAGTAAATGAAAAAATACAGTTTTTACAACAGGCTTACCGGATGGGTGATCTTCATTATTTCTGCCGTGGTTTACCTGTTGACCATTGAACCAACCACCAGCTTTTGGGATACCGGTGAATTCATAACCACTTCGTTTAAGCTTGAAATAGGACATCCTCCCGGCGCGCCTATTTTCATGATATTCGGGCGCTTCTTTTCAATGTTTGGAGGTCCAGAAAATGCTGCAGTTATGATTAATGCCATGTCGGCCCTGGCAAGTGCATTTACAATTTTGTTCCTGTTCTGGACAATAACTCACCTGGCAAAGAAGCTGGTTGTAAAGGAAGATGAAATTACTGCCGGAAATATTGTATCAATAATGGCAGCCGGTGTGGTAGGAGCATTGGCCTATGCTTTTTCCGATACCTTTTGGTTCTCTGCTGTTGAAGGTGAGGTTTATGCATTTTCCTCCATGTTAACGGCAATTGTTTTCTGGGCAATTCTTAAATGGGAGAATATGGCCGACCAACCCCACGCCAACAAGTGGCTTATTTTTATTGCATACATTATAGGATTATCAATTGGTGTTCACCTTCTTAACCTGCTTGCAATTCCGGCTATTGTTTTTGTATATTATTTCCGCAAGTACCAAACAACAAAAAAAGGAATCGGATATGCTTTAGTGGTATCAGTAGTAGTTCTTGGCATCATCATGTGGGGGATTATACCAGGTGTTGTTACAGTAGCTTCATGGTTTGAACTTTTATTTGTTAATACTTTTGGTTTGCCCTACAAATCGGGAGCTTTAGTTTACATTGCACTTGTAATTGCGGCCATTGTTTACGGAATACGTTATACCACCCGGCACCGGATGGTTTTTTGGAATACTGTTGTTGTTGCAGTAACAGTTATACTTATCGGATACTCATCGTTTGCTTTAATCATAATTCGTTCAGCTGCCCAGCCCCCGATGGACCAGAACAGCCCCAATGATGTGTTTTCTTTGTTAAGTTACCTTAACAGGGAGCAATATGGCAATCGTCCGTTATTCTATGGCCAGTATTACAACTCACCCCTCGACCCACAGGAACGTTACCTCGAGGGAAAACCAGTTTATTCTCAAATCGATGGGAAGTATGTTGAAACCGACAGACGGGTGGTACCAAATTATGACGATAAATTTACAACTGTTTTTCCGCGCATGTGGAGCAGCATGGATCCTTCACATGCCCAGGCATACCAGGATTGGGGCAATATAAAAGGAAAAAGAATTCAGCACAGGAATGAAGGGGGCCAAACGGAGACCATCGTTAAACCAACCTTTGGCGAAAATCTGCGGTTTTTCATTAATTACCAGGTAGGACATATGTACTTCCGCTATTTTATGTGGAATTTTGTGGGGAGGCAAAACGACATTCAGGGCCATGGAGGTATACTTCACGGCAACTGGCTTAGCGGCATTGATTTTATTGATGAAATGCGATTGGGTGAACAGGATAATCTGCCCGAAAAGTTTGCCGAAAACAAAGCACGGAATAAATATTATTTCCTGCCCCTGATTCTTGGATTAGCCGGACTCTTTTTTCAGTATAATCGTGGAAAGCAGGGCAAAAAGGATTTCTGGGTTGTATTTCTGTTGTTTTTCATGACCGGACTCGCCATTGTTATTTACCTGAATCAGTACCCGATTCAACCCCGCGAACGCGATTATGCCTATGCAGGTTCATTCTATGCCTTTACTATATGGATAGGTTTGGGTGTACTTGCCCTGATTGAAGTTTTAAAAAAATATACAAAAGAATCAGTTGCTGCCGGTTTAGCCGGTGTTGTTACTCTGGTTCTGGTTCCCGGAATAATGGCTGCCGAAAACTGGGATGACCACGATCGTTCAGACCGCTATACTGCACGGGATTTGGGGGCCAACTACCTCAAAACCAGTAAACCCAATGGTATTATATTTACCAACGGAGATAACGATACTTTCCCGTTGTGGTACAATCAGGAAGTGGAGGGCGTGCGGACTGACGTAAGGGTTACCAACCTCAGCTATTTGCAGACCGATTGGTACATAAACCAGATGAAACGACAGGCCTACGAATCGGAACCGCTGCCTTTTTCAATGAGCGAAGAGAAATACCGGCAGGGAACACGAGATATCATTTACCTGATGGATAACCCACGTATCAGCCGCAATTCTATTGGCCTGAAAGAAGGTGTTGCCTTCATAGCCGACGATAATCCTGCGACAAAACTTCAGCAGGCCGGTAATGCCGCTTATTTACCTAAAAAGGTGATACATTTTAAAGTAGATAAAGAAGCGGTGATTCGGAATAAGGTGGTCAGGGAACAGGACTATGACAAGATTGTTGATACAATTACAATTGATTTATCCGACAGGAATTACCTTTCGAAGGATGAAATGATGATACTCGATCTGTTGGCTACAAATAACTGGGAACGACCAATTTACTGGGCAATAACTGTTGGTCGTGCCAAATATATGAACCTTGAGGAGTATTTCCAGGTGGAAGGCTTTGGTTATCGTCTGGTGCCCCTGAAAGGGGACGCCTCGACCGATATACTCACATTCGGTACAGTGGCCACCGATATCATGTACGACAACATGATGAACAAGTTTGAGTACGGAAATATGAACGATCCGGATGTCTATCTTGATGAAAACAACATGCGCATGATGACAAACATCCGTACCAGTTTCCACAGGTTGGCATCAGGCCTGGTTCAGGAGGGACAAATGGACTCTGCAGTGGCAGTTGTTGACAGGGCATTTGAATTAATTCCCGGTTCGCTGGTGCCTTTTGAATATTTTTCAGTTGCTCTGGCGGGAAATTATTATGCTGCCGGCGCTGTTGAAAAAGGAAACCAGTTATACACCCAGGCTTTAAGCCAGTTTAATGATGAGCTGGGATATTTCCTTTCTTTAAACAGGAGGTTTATTAATACCCCGGAAATAAATGAGGAGATTCAAAGGAACTTGTTTTATCTCCAGACTATGGAACGTAATGCCCGAAATCATAATGAAACTGAAATGGCGAATAAAATAAGGGAGGCAATGGAACAACATTTTGAAACCTATAACGCAATTTAGGAATGAACATTCTCATAATCGGGTCAGGAGGACGTGAACATGCTATAGGTTGGAAAGTCAGCCAAAGCGAAAGGACCGGGAACCTCTATTTTGCTCCCGGAAATGCCGGAACATCTGCTCTTGGCACAAACCTGAAAATTAAAGTAACCGATTTTCCAAATCTCAAAAAAGCTGTTCTGGAGAATCAAATTCATGTGGTTGTGGTAGGTCCTGAAGTTCCACTTGCCGAAGGAATACACGACTTTTTTGCCGGTGAACCTGAACTCGAAAAAGTTTTGGTAGTTGGTCCCAAAAAAGCCGGAGCCAGACTGGAAGGAAGTAAAGATTTCGCCAAAGAGTTTATGGTGCGTCACAGAATCCCCACTGCCCGATATCTGACAGTTACTACCGGTAATCTGGAGCAAGGTCTTACTTTTTTGAAGTCCCTGAAAGCACCTTATGTGCTAAAGGCTGATGGGCTGGCTGCCGGTAAGGGGGTTTTAATAATCGAAGATCGAAAAGAGGCTGAAGGTGCATTAAAGGAAATGCTTGCCGGTAAATTTGGTGAAGCAAGCAGCAAGGTAGTTATTGAAGAATTTCTAAAAGGAATTGAACTGTCGGTATTTGTTTTAACCGACGGCAAAGATTATAAGATATTGCCTGAAGCTAAAGATTATAAACGCATTGGTGAAGGAGATACAGGACTTAATACCGGGGGCATGGGAGCTGTGTCGCCTGTGCCGTTTGCCGGCCCGGAATTCATGGAAAAGGTGGAGTTGCAGATAATTAAACCCACAATTGAAGGCCTGAGGAGCGAAAACATTGAATACAAAGGTTTTATATTTTTCGGTTTGATTAATGTTCAGGGCGATCCATTTGTCATTGAATACAATGTGCGAATGGGGGATCCTGAAACGGAAGCCGTGTTGCTGAGGATTAAATCCGACCTGACCGGATTGCTTGTTGCTGCTGCAAAAGGAACTTTATCGGATGAAACTCTTGAGGTTGACCAAATGGCCGCTGCCACAGTAATGCTGGTTTCGGGTGGATATCCGGGAAGTTACGAAAAAGGCAAGTTGGTTTCAGGTCTTGACCGGGTAACTTCAAGTGTTGTGTTTCATGCCGGCACAAAGGAGGAGAACCAATCAGTAGTGACTGACGGAGGCAGAGTTCTGGCAGTTAGCTCGCGTGGAAATACTATAGCTGATGCTTTGGAGCTATCGTATAAAAACGCTGAAAAGATTCAGTTCGACAATAAATATTATCGAAAAGATATCGGTTTCGACCTTTAACTATGTTACTTGATAAGTTTAAATCGAATCCTACATTTAATTTTATACTTTTTCCTCTGCTGGGAGTACTTTTTTGGCTGAGAGATCTTCTTTACCCAAAAAATTATCTTTTTTATCCGGGAGAGGAAAGTAACTTGTTGTATGCTCCTGTACACGAGTTACTGCAGCATTCAGCCCTTCTGCAAAACCTGGTTGCACTTTGGCTGTTTCTTTTATTGGCCTTTATTATCCTGCAAATCAATATCAGGTTCAACATTATCAGGGTAAGGACCATGATTCCTGCTACTTTGTTTGTTATCATGGCAGGTGGACTTACTGACATCCATGCCCTGCATCCGGTTTACTTCGGAGCTGTATTTTTCCTTTTTGCTCTCTACCGGCTGTTAAGTGCATTTGATAAACCAAAACCTTACTCTGCTGCGTTCGATTCAGGATTCTTTCTTGGAATAGCATCATTGTTTTATTTGAATCTTTTGGTCTTTCTGCCGGCTTTTATCATCGGGGTTGGAATTCTTTCACACGAAAGCAGGTGGAGGAATTATCTAATTCTGTTTACCGGAGTATTGCTGCCTTTCATGTTTGGGGCAAGTTATGCCTTTTATACTGATAACATAGGGAAATACCTGGAGGTGGTTGAATTAAATGTCATTACCCCTAATGATTATGTTTTAAAGAATACAGCACTCCAGGGCTACATTATCTTTCTCATTGCTTTGACCCTGCTTGGCAGTTTGAAGATTATTAAGGACTATGATACTAAAAAGGTAAGTACCCGGAAGTTCTTTATTATTTTTTTCATGATTTTCGTTAGCTCTATTTTCGCTATGCTTTTTATTCCTGCAGTGTCACAGGAAATGCTGTTGTTAACAATTATTCCGGTTACATTTCTTATTACCAACTATTTTGTTTTTATTAACAGCCGTTTTTGGGGCGAGCTTATTTTTCTGCTTTTGATTGTTATTGTAGTTGTTATGCAGTTTGTTTCCTGATAAATTTCTATGGATAAGAAAAAACCCACGCTGGCAATATATGGAATTCAGGACAGGCAGGAATATGAGCATCCTTTTTATGTTCACGATCACAATCTGGCCCTGACCGAAGGGGGTAAGGTTATTAATTTTCTTCAGCAGGAAAGGGTTTCCCGCAAAAAGAGGGACAATACCTTTCATATTCATCTGAAAGATATTCTCAAAGAAAAAAAGCTGCTGGCTGCTGATTATGATTTGGTATTTGTTGACAATACAGTGGGGCGCACATTTCTCACCCGACAGGGCGATGCACGCTTTGAAGCGCCATTGGCGGCCGGATTGGCTACAGGACTTGAAAGAGGCAAATGCTGGTGGTTTGGAAAGGAGAGAACTGCATATGCTCTTAATCATGAATTGGCCCACCTGTATTCCTGCCTTCCTTTTTTTGGCAATTTCAGGGAAAATAGTCTGCTGGTGCATTTCGATGGCGGAGCAAGTCAAAGCAATTTTTCTGCAGCGCATCTGTTAAATGGCAACTTTAGGTGGTTGGAGTATCACTGGGATATGAAACCATACAGCTCCATTTATAACGCAAATGCATTGGTGTTTGCAATTTTGGGCGCTAAACTGCCGCAGCAAAATGCTGTGCCCGGAAAATTTATGGGTTTTTCTGGGTGGGGAACAGCTTCGGAAGAACTTAAAGAGTGGTTGCAGAAGAACAGCCTGTTTCAGGATATTTGGGGAAAAACTTCCTTATTTTTTCAACGGGCGGAGGAAGATTTTGGAGTTGTATTGCAGTCGTTTGATCTGAAAAATCGTTTTATTCAGGATGTAGCCGCCTCCCTGCAGGAGATTTTCATCGATAGGATACTTCAGCGGTTGCAAAAACTGGCTGAAGCAACAAAAGCTGACTACCTTTACTACACCGGCGGTTCGGCATTAAATATAGTGGCAAATACCCGGATTATAAACAGTGGCATATTCCGGGAAGTTTTTATTCCCCCCTGTACTGAAGACAGTGGTCTGGCCCTGGGGGCTGCCGCCTTTACTGAATGGAAGAAGCACGGGAATATTAATGTACATGCACCATACCTGAATAACTGGAACATCGAAACTGTAAAATTTCAGAACGATGTAAAAGCTATTGAGAAAACTGCTGAATTACTTGCCGGGGGAAAAGTAATTGGCGTATGCAACGGGTGGGGCGAGGCCGGCCCGCGTGCACTTGGAAACAGGAGTATACTTGCCCTGGCCGGCTCAAAAAAGCTGGCTGCAGAGATAAGCATCGGAATGAAAGGCCGTGAATGGTACCGCCCGCTGGCTCCGGTCGCCCTTATGGATAATGTAAAATATTTTACAGGACTTTCAACTGTACCTGAAATATCAAAATATATGCTGCTCGATTTTAACGTTCTTCCTGAAAGAAGAAAGGAATTAAAAGGCGCTGTTCATGCTGATGGCACCGCACGCTTTCAGACTTTGTTTAGCCGGCATGAAAATCAGTTCCTGTTCGACTTACTCAGCATTCTGAATGATAAATATCAGATTAAGGCGCTGATAAATACCTCTTTTAACCAAAAAAATGAGCCCATTGTACATACCTGTAACGATGCCCTTGCTGCGGCAGAAAATATGAAGCTCTATGCGCTTGTTCTTAACGGAGGGCTGCAGATTTTAACTTAATGTCATTCTTTGCCGGATATTAAAATTTGTGGAATGGGAGAAGAGAGATAACTGATTGGTGCTGCTGTGGTAATGCCCTTGCAAATGGATTAATCATACGCCGGGGTGTTGCTCTGGGCTGAATTAGCCCGGACTGTCATGCTAAAGTACCTGCCTGACCGCTGTTTTTTCTGCTTATTGATTACCTTACAATGTAACCACGGGTTAAAAATGATTACCTATTTTTGTATCCTTAACTTTAAAGAATGGCTGTTATATTAAATATTGAAACCGCTACTGAAGTCTGTGCAGTTAATGTTGCACGTGATGGTAAGGTTCTTTTTGAGCGGGAAAGTCTTGAGGGTTTGAATCATTCCGAATTGCTGACGGTTTTCATTGAGGAATTATTCAGGGAAAGTGGATTTTCTGCGCGTCAGCTAGATGCAGTGGCTGTGAGCAAAGGTCCTGGATCATACACCGGATTGCGCATTGGTGTATCGGTGGCAAAGGGGCTTTGCTATTCGCTCGATATTCCTTTGCTGGCTGTGGGAACACTCGATGCCATGGGCCGGTACACCGCTGAAAACCGGCACCAATATTTTCCTCAATCCGATGACAAGACTCTTTTTTGCCCGATGATTGATGCCCGCCGGATGGAGGTCTATACGGCTATGTACGATGCAGCTGGCAATCAGCTTGAACCGGTGTCGGCAAGAATTATTGATGAGAATGCATTCTCCGGCCAACTGGCTCAACACCGGGTATTATTCTTTGGTAACGGTGCTGAAAAATGCAAAACAGCCCTTGCTCATCCAAATGCTCTGTTTGCTGGTCCTCAAAAAGCTTCGGCACGGTTTATGATTAAATATGCCGAAGACAAATTCATTAATAACAACAGGGAAGACGTTGCATACTTCGAACCTTTTTATTTGAAGGATTTCATAGCAACAATCCCGCGAAAAAAGAGCTTTAAATGAAGAAAATACTGATAACAGTGCTTTTGGTAACTTCGGTTGGTCTTCTTGCCGGGATAAGCAAGGAAAAAATACGGTTTGATTTAAAATTTGGTTTTATTAAGGGAGGAGAAGCTAATCTCATTATTACCGATACCATTTTTAACGATCAAAAGGCCATTCACTATTATATGGAAGGACGAACTACAGGAGTTACCGATAAACTATTTGGTGTGAACGATATTTATGAAACCATTGTGGATTCTGATAGCCGCTTGCCCCTGAAATCGATCCGAAATATTAAGGAAGGACAATACCGATGGTATAATGAAACAATGTATTACCATGATGTTGATTCCATTAACAGCCAGAAATCGGGCTGGAGGAGTGTCCCCGATAACCTTGTGGATATCATTTCCGTATTTTTTTATTTTATAAACCATTATCTGGACGACGGGATGCAGCAAGGCCTGAAGGTTACAATGCCTACGTTTCATGCCGATGAAATAAAAGATTATAGCGTAATGTACATGGGTGATAAAACCGTAGAAACTAAAAAAGGCAATATCGATTGCTATGTTTTGGCGCCAAATGTTGATAAGGGGAAAGTATTAAAACGCTCCGACGGGCTGAAATTCTATGTTTCAAAAGAAACAAAACTTCCGGTCCTGCTGGAATTTGATATGCGGGTTGGCTCATTAAAGGCCGAAATGCAAAGTTACCAGGTAAACGGGAAAGAGCAGGCGCTGAAATAATTCGTTTTTTCTTTGGCTAATAATACAGGAATGAGTTGATATTTAACCGATTTGTTTATTTTTGCACCGTCTAAATAAAAAATAAGAATTCATGGCTACAACAGCAGATTTTAGAAACGGGATGTGCCTTATGTTCAAGGACGATATTTATACGATTGTAAGTTTCCTGCACGTAAAACCAGGTAAAGGTCCGGCATTTGTCCGTACTAAATTAAAAAATGTAAAAACCGGACGGGTAATTGAAAATACTTTCAACTCAGGTGTAAAAGTGGATGAGGTACGGGTTGAGCGTCGTCAGTACCAGTATTTGTACAAGGATGATATGGGTTTTAACTTCATGAATACCGAAACTTTCGAGCAGGTCTCCATCCCCGAGTCCATGCTTGAAAACTCTGATTTAATGAAAGAAGGACAGGTTGTTGAAATACAATTCCATGCCGATAGCGAAACGCCGTTGACCGTTGATATGCCTCCGTTTGTTGAACTGCAGATTACCCAAACCATCGAAGGGGAAAAGGGAAATACCGCCAGTTCAACTGCCTTAAAACCTGCTACCCTTGAAACAGGAGCCGAAATTATGGTGCCCATGTTTATCAATGAAGGCGAGGTAATAAAAATCGATACCCGCGATCGCTCTTACAGTGAACGTGTGAAAAACTAAAACATTATATATAGATTTTCTTAAATCCGGACTGGTATTCAGCCCGGATTTTTTTGGCCTGTTACAGTAAAAAAAAAAGAAATGTAAATCTTTATCTGCCTTAACTGGTCATTTTATCTCAAATCTTCTTCACACCAACGACGCAATATTCCGCTTAATAACTCCAGGGTCTTACCAAGGGTCTCGTTATGCCAGGCGCACATTTTACCGAGCCATGGGGTGGGATATTAGTTAAAATCCCGGTTATATTATCTATAGGGCAAGCCCGTACTTTATTCGTATCAAAGTCGTATTAAATTCGCATTTTTCCGACTTTACTACGACTTTATTACGACTTTAACACGACTTTAGTAAGCAATTATTATACTTTAAGACCTGCACAATTCTCTCATCGCAGATAGAAAGAAAATCATTAATCTTGTGGGAAAGCAGCAGCTGGAAGCTTCTAAGTCACTCCTGGTATTCAACCGAACTTCAAAATGAATAACATTTATCGGTTTTCAAATTGTAGCTAAAGGTTACTTTTCCCAATGGAATACATCAGAATTACCTTTCTGTCCGACGGCTCCGCCTGGCTGACTAACTCCTGTCGTACGAAACCTCAAAGCTGTCATTGCGCGTGGGTTGTCATTGAAAAAACAGGTTTTCCCATCAGCCACCAAAGCATCATTGTTGTAAAGAACCTTTGCAATCGCATGGAGCAAAGCAATCTGTACAAACTAGCACTTCCAAATTTACACATCATTAATGGCCGCTGCCAACCGGTACAGATTGCCGCTCCCCCGCCTAACCTACGCGAAGGTTTATACTCTGATACAGGTAAATGCTGCACGATACCTACAGCTTATTATTAAAGCAGGCGGGTCCGTCAGCTGACGGAGCAATGACGGCTTCATAGTGGGGACAGCATGCGGCGAGGAAAAAACGATGTTTTATGATGCAACATATGTGCCGCAGACAACACTTCCCACTAGTTTGTTATATAGTAGTGAGCAGGGTCTTATCCACCCAAAATCTTTTGCAGTCTGAACTAATAATAAATGTTTTGCCTGAAAGGTTAAAAACCTGATTGCTTTGGTTTTTAGGAAAGATTTAAACGCGTCAATGCCGGTTCTTTAGAACCTGGTCAGATTGTTTACGGGAGTATATGTCGATGGCTACAATCATGGCCGTGAATCCCCAGAACGGTACTGAGAGTTTATCTGTATCGAGGAAGTTGTTCAGGAAGCCATGGATATAATAGGTTATCAGCCCAATAAGGGCAGCCAGAACGATGCCGCGCAGGCGGGGGTCATCAAGTCGCGACCAGGTATTGATGGCGGTATACATTAAAGTTATTATAATAATCAGGAAGGTAACCGTTCCTGCGACTCCTGACTCCGCGAGAGGCCCCAGGTATTCACTGTGGGCATTTCCACCATCGCCGGCGTTGGTGCTTATAATGGTTCTGTCTTTTTTTAGCTGGTATTTGCCATATTGAAAACTATAGGTGCCGGGGCCATAACCAAACACAGGCCGTTCTTCGAACATGCGGAGAGCGCTTTTCCAGCGGTTCAGGCGTTCAAGGTTGGAGGCATCTGATGAAATATTTGTCATTGATGAGAAATGTTCGGTCAGGTTTGATGAAGATTCATCGGAGTTGCGTTCCAGGTACATCACTATTTCAGTCTGAAAGGAAAAGATAAATGTAAGAACAACAATGGCGGTTATCGCAATTGTTTTGAACCGGATTCGGAGCATGATTACGGCAAGGACTGTTAAGGCGGCCATCATGCTCAGCCATGCTGCACGACTGTATGATAATATAAAGGCAATCAGCAATATGCCTGTAACGACTGCTGATAATGCCCTCACCTTTACCGGGTAATTCCTGCTTAGGGTAAACAGGGCAGCAAACGGCAGATACATAGCAATAGCGGCCCCGTAAGAGGTGTGGTCGTTATAAAAAGGGAAAACAACAAAATGGGCTGCCTGTTTGTTGAGAAGGCCGTATCCCCAATGCCTGTATATGGAATAAAAGATTACAATCAGAAAACCTGCCAGATAAAGCCATACGTATTTTTCAATTTTATTTCCACCCGTAAAAATCTTTGCCATAATGAAATAGAATGCCACCAGGAACCAAATCCGTCCCAGCAGAAACTTAAATGAAACAATGGGCATTGAGCTGGTCAGGGCAGTAATGAATATCCATATAAGGTTCAGGTAAATAGCCAGCGATACCGGGTGCAAAAGTATTTTGCGGTCGAATTTCCGTTCATGTGCCACTTTGAGCAGGAACAACAGTAACACAGCAAAAAGTATCGGCTCGGTGGGCAGGAACATGCTAAACCCGATTTCCGGCATCAGGTATCTCAGTTCAACCGATAACGGGGCAAAGAATACAACAAACCAGACAAGCTTATCGAATGAGAAAACTGCCAGAAGAGCTGCAGCCAAAAGAAACGGCAGCGTATTAACAGCCATGGAATGGCGTGTTACCAAAAACCAGATGTTCAAGAGGAGAAATCCGGTTGAAAGCAGGTAAAAAGAAGCAATTTTTATGGCATTGTTTTGAAACACCTGTTAAGTAGTTTTCCTGTAATCAAGTACCAGAAACACAAGTATGGCCAGGAATATGGCTGAAAAGGTGGTAAATGCAACAATCATCCATCTTACCGGATAGGCTTTTTTATCGGCAGGAACCGGATGCTCCACGATGTGAGCATAGGTGATTTCTTTTTCAAATTCAGATAAATGAAACTCGCGTTCCCTGCTGAGGGAATCAATGACACTTACAGTCGAATTGAAATTAACTTCAAGCACTTTGGCCTCGGCTCCTTTCTCTGCAAGATTGTTGTATAAATCCTGAATCTTACGGGCATCGGCCGAAGCCATTCTCCCATTGGCAAGGGCATTCATATATCCTTCGGTAACACGTTCAACCTGGCTTGAATAATCCAGTATGCCATACTCCTTGCGCATCGCACTGATACGTGACGTCAGGGTATCGAGTTCAGTGTATTTCTTACGTAATCTGTTGTCCATTATCTCAACCATCTCCCAATCTTTTGCCTTGTGCATTTCCCGAACTTTCAGGTTGTAAAAATGGATGATGGAATCGCACATATCACTTGCCCGCCGGGGGTCGTGATCCATCACTTTTATTTCAACCGTTTCGAAGGTCGTTTTCCCCGCATTAACATTTTCATTGTACCTGTCAAACATGTATGTCATGTAATATGGGTTGTTACGGTCAATGTTATACACCTCGTCAAGGTTGAAAGCTTCAATCACCTGTTGCTTGATGTCTCTTGAATTGATGATTTCCAGCATCTGTTCGCTTTCCGATTCTTCACTCAGAGCCCAGATGTTGGAGGGATAAACCCTTGCCGTTGACCTGTATTTTGGTGTAATAAATGCAGGCCCTGAAAAGAAAGCTGCAAGGATAACCGCGATTATTCCAATAACAATAAAGTGAAATTTTCTTTTCCAGATAACGTCGAGTATCCGCTGGTTGTCGAAAAAATTATTCATAAAACTGGTTTCATTTGATAGCTAATAAGCAACGGTTTCTATCGGTTTTTATTATGTCAATTTATTGATTTTGATTCTATTGTTGTGCAATTATAAGTGAATAATTTTTCTTTCCTTTTTGTGCGAGGATATATTTTTCGCCAATAAGATAATCATTGTTTATGATTAAAGCCTCATCACCTATTTTTTCTTTGTTAATGCTCAGTCCATTTCCTTTTATTGTGCGGCGCAGTTCACCTTTTGAGGGAAAGACTTCTGTTTTTTCGGCAAGTAAATCCACCACATTAATGCCGTTTTCAAGTTCAGCTTTTGCAACAAAAAACTGCGGTACGCCTTCAAACACTGAAAGGAAAGTACGTTCGTCGAGCTTTTTAAGCTGCTCCGCAGTTCCTTTGCCAAAAAGGATTTGTGAGGCTTCAACTGCCATCTCATAATCTCCCCGTGAATGTACCATAACAGTTACCTCTTCTGCCAAACGTTTTTGAAGCAGCCGTTCATGCGGCGCCTGCTGGTGTTCGGCAACCAGTTCGGCGACTGTTTCCTTACTTAGCGGTGTGAATATCTTAATGTATTTTTCAGCATCGGCATCCGAAGTGTTAAGCCAGAACTGGTAAAAATGATAAGGAGAAGTGCGATCGGGGTCCAGCCAGATGTTTCCCTGTTCGGTTTTTCCAAACTTTGAGCCGTCGGCTTTGGTTATGAGCGGCACGGTAAGTGCATAAGCTTCACCACCGTCTTTACGGCGGATTAATTCGGTGCCGGTTGTGATGTTGCCCCACTGGTCGGAACCTCCCATTTGCAGTTTACAATTCATATTCCGGTAAAGCCACAGGAAATCAAATCCCTGCACCAGCTGATAGGTGAATTCGGTAAATGACATTCCCTCTTTCGATTCGGCTCCCAGACGTTTTTTTACCGAATCCTTTGCCATCATATAATTTACGGTGATGTGCTTGCCAATGTCGCGGATAAATTCCAAAAATGAAATCTCCTTCATCCAGTCGTAGTTGTTTACGAGTACTGCAGCATTGGGGGCACCGGTTTCAAAGTCGAGGAATTTGGCCAGCTGTTTTTTGATGCACTCCTGGTTGTGGCGCAGGGTAGGTTCATCGAGCAGGTTGCGCTCTTCCGATTTTCCCGACGGATCGCCAATCATACCGGTGGCTCCGCCAATAAGAGCTATGGGCTTATGCCCGGCAAGCTGGAAATGTTTCAGCACCATTACCCCCACCAGGTGGCCTATATGCAGTGAGTCGGCTGTAGGGTCAATGCCCAGGTAAGCCGATGTTTGTTCCTTTTTAAGTTGTTCCTCCGTTCCGGGCATGATGTCGTGCAGCATGCCTCTCCATTGCAAATCTTCTACAAAATTCATTGTTAAAAGTTTTAGTGTCCCCTGCCTCAGGCACGGGCTGAAATGCGGACAAAGATAAGAAATGCCGGGGTAAAAATTGCCAAATTGCCAAATTGTGAATTTGATAATTGTGAAATGGTTAAATTTTGAGATGGCTAAACTGCCAAATTGTGGGGACGACCGGGAGTCGGATTTTGTAAATCCGACATTTATCAAGATAAATGAGATTCATGAGAAATTAAACGTTTTTTTGATAATGTCCCTTAAGCGAATGTACTATAATCTTTTCGTCGAAAACTTCATAAATTAGTCGGTGTTCTTTTTTAATTCTGCGGGACCAACAGCCGGTAAGGTTGTACTTTAAAGCTTCAGGTTTGCCAATGCCCTCCTAAGGACTTTGCAGAATAGCTTCAATCAGCTTACGGATTTTCTTTAAAACAGCAGTATTATTTGATTTTTTCCATAAGTCCAGGTCTTCCCTGACTTGCAGGGGTTATTCTATTTCCATATATCATCAAGGTCAATTTTAACAGTCTTGCCTTCGGCAGCCTGTTTGCGGCTTTTTTCAATCTTTTCCACAAATTCGGGGTCATATGGTGAATCCTTTGCAACCTCAAACTTTATTTTCAGTGCTTCAAAAAAAGCCTTTATTATGCTCATTTCTTTAGCATCTGCCGGATGTGCTATTATTTTCATGATACTGTTTATTTCATAATTAACGTGAGTTCGATGTAAAAATATCACCTTTTTTTGTAAAAAAGCAAGACTTTGATTATATTTAAGTTCTTGATTCATAAATATATAACAAAACAAAG
>JAWLCL010000003.1:0-70334 GCA_041687255.1 Mariniphaga sp.
TGATTGCCTATTCCTTTTTAGATAAAAAGCCTGCTCTTAATCTTGATATTATTGAAAATAAACAAATTTGTAGAGCTGCTTAGGTCGAACTCACGTTAATTATTATGCTGTGCAAATATTGTATGAATATACAAACCTGGTAAGGGATAAAAAAATCAGGAAGGTTCTGCAGATGAATATTATCAAATATCCGCCTCCTGGATTTTTATATATATGTTTTCTGTAGCAGAAGTTCCTTCTGGAGAATACCAGTTTGTTCTATTTTTTACGATTCTATATAATGCTCAAAGCCCTCAGGAATACACCTCCAACCACCAGCCAGAACAACAGGCTGTACATCATTGTAATTCCAAAAAATTTCAGAATTACTTTGATAATGTTCTGGTCGTAAAATTTTTTCAAGGCAACAATGAAATAAACCGGTAGTGTACTAACGAAAAACAAGCTTATAAAAGAAGGAATGTCATTGAACATAAGTTGCAGGGAAACCAGTATGATGTATATAAAAAAGATGAAGGTGTGAAAATGAATTGAAAAAACGAGGTGCCTGAAATAGTACTGTTTCTGCCGGATAAAAAACAGCTTCAGAATGAGGGCAAAAACAGGCAACAGCAGGAAGAAGGCCCACGACATGTACCTTAGTATTTTTGCAATTGCCTGGTCGGGAGTGCGTATTAACCTGATTTGCTCCCTGAGTTTTGCTTTTTCCTCGGGGTCCTCTTCCTTATGGAGTTCTTCTTCCATTTGGTTTGAAAGCTCCAGCAGCCCTTCTCGGATGTTTTGCTTGTTGGTAAAAGCTTCCAGATTCAAATTTATATCAGGGACTGCAATTTCGGAAGAATCGAGTGTGGAATTGATGTCTGCCATCAGGGAATCGGAATAAGCTACAGATGTATAATCTGAAACCATAATGTTTTCAGTCGTAACAGGAGCATCAATCACCCGGTTTAGAATGCGGTTGCTGTATATCTGGAGCAGGAAAAAAAGAATGAAGCTGGAGAGGATAAATAGCCGGGTGGGGGTGGCGTACCGTACCCGTTTACCTTCGAAAAATTGTTTGGTCAGGTAGCCGGGTTTGAAAAGTAAGTCTTTAATGGTACGGAAGAAGCGGGTATCGAAGGCAAACATGTCGCCTACAAAATTTATAAAAATGAAGCCAAAGGGCTTGTCAAGATCTTTAACTCCCTGACCGCACTCCGGGCAATAATTACCATTAAAATGGGTATGGCAATTTTTGCAGGTAATATCCTGCGGTATGTTATCCTGTATTTTATCTTCTTTTTTAAACCAGTTCCTATATTCTGTCGATCTCATTACTTCTTCTTTTCGGTTGCTCATCTCTTTCCCAATTGCTTATAAAGGGAAAGACCGAGGGAGCAAATTTACGAATAGGTTCATAGAGCTGGGAATTCTGTTTAGTTTCCTCCGAAAGAATATGCACATTTTCATCTATTTTATTGAAAATTAAAAGTAAGATGCTTAATATGAAAGCAGTTTTCACCACTCCGAATACAAGTCCGGTTATCCGGTTTACCCACCCCAGCATGGCCACTTCCACCAGCTTCGTTAATGAACTGGCGACCAGGTGAACCAATATGACTATTGCAACAAATGTTATAACAAACGAAATCAGATTCATGTGATTGGCTTCCCATCCCATATTTTCCCTAAGGAATTCATAGGTTAGGTCAGAAAACTCTATTGCTCCCCATACTCCCAGAATCAATGCTGCCAGTGAGGCCACTTCTGATATCAGTCCTCTCCGGAATCCGTTGAAAGCTGCCAGCAGCAGAAAAACAATCAGGATTATATCGATATAGTTCATCTTTATTCATTATGGAATAGATGAGAGCAAAAGTAGAAATAATTTCATTATAACTTGTGCAGCTTCATGCTGCATTGCTGATTTTGGCAGGCAGTTGGGCGTCTATATTAAAATTTCATAGAATTTTGTTTTGAAACCACTCGGGTTTTGTACTTTTGAAAACCAAAGATGAACCTGAATAATGGGATTTGATATTCATTCAAAAATATTTTTCAATTACCTCGAGTTAGAACCTGTATTAAAAGGCTGGAAAGCCGCAGGTGAAGTAATTGCATTTACCAACGGTTGTTTTGATATAATTCACCATGGTCATGTCGATTCGCTTATGAAATCGGCCAGTTTTGGTACACGGCTGATAGTAGGTTTGAATTCCGATGCCTCGGTGCATTTGTTAAAAGGAGAGGGAAGGCCAGTATTGGATGCCGGAGCGAGGGCAACCATATTGGCTTCATTTGCTTTTGTGGATGCTGTTGTAATTTTTGACCAGGCAACTCCTGCAGAACTGATTGCCCAAATTATTCCCAATGTGTTGGTTAAAGGGGAAGAGTATACTGTTGATGAAATTGCCGGGCATGAAGTTGTTTTGGAAAATGGCGGGAAAGTAGAAAGGCTGAAACTGGTTGAGGATATATCAACCTCTGAATTGATTAACCGTATAAAGAATCTTGTTTAATGGCACAGTTAAAAACGGTATTCATATGCCAGGAATGCGGGGCTCAATCGCCAAAATGGATGGGCAAATGCCTTTCGTGCAACGGCTGGAATACGTTAGTTGAGGAGGTGGTTGAAAAGAAAAAGCAGGGGTCGCCTGTGGCAGCGGCACACATGGGTAATCAGCCACTTACACTGGAAGCAATTACCACTGAAAAGATGGAACGCATTGGGGTGGGGATAACTGAATTCGACCGCGTTCTTGGTGGAGGTATCGTGCCTGGGTCTATCGTGCTTTTGGGAGGTGAACCGGGCATAGGTAAATCGACACTGGTGCTGCAGATGGCCCTGGGGTTGAAAGATAAAAAAATTCTGTACGTTTCGGGGGAAGAAAGCCTGCAGCAGATTAAGCTGCGAGCCGGCCGGCTGGGAATGAACGGCAGCAATTGTCTTTTTCTGAGTGAAACTTCGCTTGAAAATGTGCTGGCCCAAACGGGGCAGGTAATTCCTCATCTTTTAATCATTGATTCCATACAGACCCTTGCTACCGTTTCCATTGAATCTTCTCCGGGTTCTGTTACCCAGGTGCGGGAATGTACTTCGGCAATTTTGAAAATGGCGAAGCAGAACCATATTGCTGTTATCCTTATCGGCCATATTAATAAGGAGGGCAATCTGGCAGGTCCCAAGGTGCTGGAACATATTGTTGATTCGGTTTTGCAGTTTGAAGGTGATACCAACTACATGTACCGGATATTGCGGGCTAGCAAAAACCGTTTTGGCTCAACAAATGAGCTGGGTATTTTTGAGATGAGGGGAAACGGGTTGCAGGAAATCCTAAACCCTTCGGAACAACTGATATCGAAGGTTAGCGATGACGTCAGCGGTACGGCAGTGGCTGCCACCATTGAAGGAATGAGGCCTTTCCTGATAGAAATCCAGGCCCTGGTCAGCTCTGCTGCTTATGGAACACCTCAGCGTTCTTCCACCGGCTTCGATTTGCGCCGCCTTAATATGCTGCTGGCAGTCCTTGAAAAACGTGCAGGTTTTAAGCTGCTGGCCAAAGATGTGTTCCTTAACATTGCCGGAGGTTTACGCATTAATGACCCTGCAACCGATTTGGCTGTTATCTGCTCCATTCTTTCTTCAAACATCGACATTGCCATCGATCATAAAATCTGCTTCACGGGCGAAGTGGGTCTCACCGGAGAAATCCGTGGTGTTAACCGCATCGAGCAACGCATTGCAGAAGCCGACAAGCTGGGCTTTAAAAAAATATTCATTCCAAAGCTGAACAAGGGTTTCGATGGGAAAAAATTCAACATCGAACTGGAAAAAGTATCAAGGGTGGAGGAGGTTTTCAGGAAAATATTTGGATAAACTATGACATTTGAGGCGTTAATAAAACAAAGGCAGAGTGTGCGCCGGTACCAGGATAAGCCGGTTGAAAGGGAAAAAATCGGGAAAATAATAGAGGCGGTGCATCTGGCTCCTTCTGCCTGTAACTCCCAGCCCTGGAAATTAATCATTGTTGATGAGCCGAAACTGAAGGAACAGGTTGCCCGGGCTACTTTCAATGACATCATTTCGTTTAACCGTTTTGCACTGGAGGCGCCGGTAATAGCGGTGCTGGTTATTGAAAAGGCAAGGCTGATAGCACAAATCGGGGGCAGCATTAAAAATCAGGAGTACCCGCAGTACGATATTGGCATTGCTGCAGCCCATTTTTGCCTGCAGGCTGCCGAACTTGGATTGGGAACCTGCATGATTGGATGGTTTAATGAGAAGAAAATTAAAAAGCTGCTTAACATTCCCGGAAAATTAAAAATAGGCCTGGTTATTAGCATGGGGTATGCTCCGGATGATTACAAACAACGTAAAAAAATCCGCAAACCGGTTGAAACGATTTGCGGATTCAACGGATACAGTTAATTACTGCTGCAATAAGCATCACGGCAGTATGTTATTTCTCATGCTAAAAACTGGTTTAAATAATTTCTGCTGGTAAGGATAGCAACTTCAACGTCTTTTTCAGAGCCTTCATAAGCTTTGTCTTCAACTTCTATGCAAACCGGCCCCCGATATTTTACTGAAGTGAGCGCTGAAAAGAAACTTCTCCAGTCAACATCTCCCAGTCCGGGAATTTTGGGGGAGTGGTAATCTAAGGGATAGGCCATAATACCTGCTTCGTTCAGCTTGTCGATATGAACTTTAACATCTTTGAGGTGTATGTGGAATAATTTTTCCCTGAAATCATAAATGGGTTTCACTTCATCCATCTGCATCCATACCAGGTGTGACGGATCGTAATTTAGTCCGAATGCCGGACTGGGGATGATTTCAAACATTTTTTTCCAGATTGCAGGAGTTGTTGCAAGGTTTTTTCCACCCGGCCATTCATCGCGGGTAAAAAGCATCGGGCAGTTTTCAATGCCCACTTTCACGTTATTTTCTTCTGCAACTTTGATAATTGCAGGCCATACATCTGCAAATTTCTTAAGATTATCTTCTACACTATTAACAGGATTGCGGCCAATAAAGGTATTTACCACACCAATATCCAGCTTTGATGCTGTACGAATAACTTTTTTGATGTGTTCGATGTAAACCTCTGCCTGCTTCTCATCCGGGTCAAGGGGATTTGGATAATAACCCAGCCCGGAGATATATACATTGTGACCGGCTAAAAGATTCTTTATTTGTGCTGCCTGTTCATCACCGGTTTCATCCACATTGATGTGAGTTACTCCGGCATATCGGCGTTCAGCCTTTCCTACAGGCCAGCACATGATTTCTACGCATTTAAACTGGTTTTTAGAGGCAAAAGTGATTACTTCTTCAAAACTTTTTTCGGCCAGAATGGCGCTAACAAATCCTAAATCTAACATGGTAGTGCAGTTTTATAAGTTTATAGTACTTAGTTTCAAAGTTACAAAAGGAAAGCTAAAGAAAATGAGCTTCAGAAAGCAAAAGATAGTATAAAAAAGCAGAAAGTACTTTTTCCCCCTAAATTGCTTTCTGCTGTCTCAGGTAAATTAAAACCTCAGATTTAACAGGTACTCAGCGCTGGAACGGAGGCAACCCAAACCATCAGGCTCATTGTCGCGTTCCACAAAATAATGTTTGATTCCTTGTTTTTTAGCTTCTTTGAATATGGGTGCAAAGTCGATGATTCCTCTTCCGGGGCATATGAAATCTTCATCGGGTGCCATATCTTTAACATGCAGTACAGGTATTCTTCCTTTATACTTTTTCAGAACTTCAAGCGGATTGGCGCCGCCTTTTTTCACCCAATATATATCCATCTCGCATTGTACGAGTTTTGGATCTGTATTTTCCATCAGGTAATCGAAAGGAAGACCCTGTTCCATCTCGTGGAATTCCTTGTCGTGATTATGCCACAATAAAGTTAATCCATTGGCTCTTGCTTTTTCTCCAAGTTCATTTAGCCTTTCAGCCGATTTTTTGCAATCCTCCAGGGTAAAGGGTCCACCGGTGAACCATGGCCAGTAGGTTACAGCATAATTCATGTTTAAGGCTTTGATTTTATCGAATTCAGCCTGAAGCTCTTCGCCTGTATTTTTAAATTCGATGCCTGATAGAACAGGGGTAATTCCTACTTTTTTGCAGTAGCTTAAAAATTCCTGCGGAGATGAGGCATGATTGCTTCCTCCTTCTATTTCAGTAAAACCAAATTCAGCGGCTTTTTTTAATGTACCTTTCCAGTCGGCCCTCATTGCTTCACCTGCTATTCCGGAAATAAAACCGAAGTTTTTCAGCCGGTCATTGCCTTGGGCAGCTAAAGTTAACAATGGACTTGCGCATAATGAACCAGCTGTTGCTATTGCGCCTGTTTTTAAGAAAGTTCTTCTGTTTCCCATTTTTACAATTTATTGATTTAGTTTAGACAACCGGTAATTTCCAAGGGTTACGGTACTCAGGGGTAATAAGTTCATTTGCTTTCGTGCTGTTTGTGAACCGGCTGTTTTCATCATCCCATTCCAGAACCGTTTCTCCCATACGAGCAGCGATATTGGCAATATGTACATGAACAGCAGCTGCTCTTCCGATTTCAGGAGGACATGCAGGTGTTTGCCTTGTTTTTATGCATTGCAGGAAATTATCTACATGTTGGCGATGCGATTCCTTGCCTTCGGTGTAGGATATCTTTTCGGTTTTCGGTGCATTTTTTTGTCCGTCCCATTCCGGGTACAAGTGATATTTGCTTCGGTCGGCTACCAAAGTGCCTTTTTCTCCGATAAACTGAATTCCATATGGAGAATCATATGGCCCCTGCTGGATTCCGGCAGTCAGATCATAGTTAATTACAAATCCCTCTTTGGGATAGCTGACATTCATGGTATCGAAAGTTTCGCGTGCCATCTTCTGTTTCGACAGGTTATCGGCATAGGTAACCACCATTTGAGGGCCTTTTACCAGGTCTTTTGTCCATAGTCCCATATCAATAAGGTGCACGCCCCAGTCTGACATCAGTCCGCCACCATAATCCCAGAAGTGGCGCCAGCTTCCGTGGAACCTGGCTTTGTTGAAAGGTCTTTCAGGTGCAGGACCCAGCCACATATCATAATCAACCCCTTCAGGAACGGGTGAATCCTCTGCCAATGTGGTTCCCAGCCCGTAATTGAAATTGGCCCAAATATTCACTTTCCTAAGCGTTCCTATTTTGCCGCTTTTAATGAGGTCCATCGAATCAAGGAAGACTTTGCCGCTGCGCTGCTGCTGACCAACCTGGACTATCCGGTTGTAACGGTTGGCTGCCTTTACCATGATGTTACATTCGCCAATGGTATTGGCCATGGGTTTTTCAACGTAAACATCCTTGCCGGCGCTGACAGCATCCACCATTATCAGGCAGTGCCAGTGGTCGGGTGTACCAATTATTACAGCATCGATATCTTTTCTGTCCAGAACTTTTCTATAGTCTTTAACCAGTTCAGGCGATTGACCATAATCATTTTTTACTTCCTTTGCTTTTTCCTGCAATACATTAGAATCTACATCACAAAGTGCCACACAATTCACCGCTCCTGTATCGAGGTGATGTCTAAGAATACCAAAACCCATGTTCCGGCAACCTATAAGTGCAACATTTATCTTGTCGGAGGGTTGTACCACTGCCGACCAGACTCTTCCGGGAATTAAGCTTATTGCTCCGGCTGCGGAGGCTGCCATTGCCGATTTCTTAATGAAAATTCTTCTTGATGAATTCATGTATTTATTGATTTAGGATTTTTCTTTTTCCGGGAATATAGATCCATACACCCGATTCCGGATATTTGTCGAGGTAATTATATTGCTGTCCATAAGCTTCAATTTCATTATCAAAAGTATCGATGCCGACCAGGTAAAAGCTACCATGTTTCCCCAGGTGAAAAGATTCATTGCCTTGTCTTTTCATTCGATTAACAAACTTATTGGCATTTTCAAAGTCTTCAAAACTACCTCCGATTAAATAATATTTTGATGTATCAGGAGTTACAAAAGTGGTTGAATCAATAAAGGCGGCTGAATCCGTATAAGCTACAGAATCAATGGCAATTGCTTCTGTAGCTAAAGTCGACGTATCAGGTGCAACAGTGTCAGCCGGAATTATTGCTTCCTGGGTTGCAGGTTCCTCAATCCTTACTTCTACAGTGGATGGAGGTTCGTCTGTATCTTTTGTGAAAATATAAATTGCACCCCCAATTACAGGTATTAGAAAAAGCAGCAGCCACCATGCTCTGTTTCTTTTTTTAGGAGGAACCGGTGTATCTCTTAAAGAAGCTCCGGCATAAACAACAGGGGCTTCTTCTTCAAAAGCTTCTTTGTCTTTATTTTTTTCTCCGGATGCTTCTGAATGTATTTCTTCTTCCGGTTCATCTTCCGGTTCGTTGGTTAAAGATGCTGATTCCAAACCATAAGCATCGAGCAGCAAATTATCCTTACCTGAAGAGCTGAACCGGATTTCCCTTTCCTGATTATAGAACAGCTCCCCCAAATTTTCCAAAACTACTTTTTCACCTATGTCCAGTTGATAAATTATTTCTTCCCGTTCATTCTCAAGCTCCTGGTAAGCCTGCGTAAGGGGCATACCTTCTTCCTGGGCGATAGTTCCGGCAAGCAATCCATCGTTATTTTTTATTTTCGGTTCAAATGTAATTTCTCTTGAGGGAGGAAGCATCTCACCTGATTTTTCATCCACCTGAGCGGGTTTATAAGTAGAAATGAATGCTCCTAATCCTGGAATAATGACCGTATCGTGTTCCGGTAACAGTAAACGGATGTAATGTCCAATATTCATGTTGATCGTTTTGTATGGTAAAATTAACAAAACATCCCGTGAAGTAAGAAAGAAGTTTCATTAATTCATACCTTCATTATAAATTCTGCTGCTCAACTGATCATAAATTTATATTTTTACGCAAAAATTCCAGACAAAATGGGTAAAAAAATATTGGTTACCGGAGGAACAGGTTATATTGGATCGCATACAGTTGTGGAACTTCAGGAGTCGGGGTTCGAAGTAGTGGTCGTGGATAATCTTTCCAATTCAAATATTGAGGTTCTTGACAGCGTCGAAAAAATTACCGGATTAAAGCCCCAATTTGAGAATATTGATATATCAGACAGGGATAAAACCCATAATTTTTTCGGGCAAAATCAAGGAATCGACGCTATAATTCATTTTGCGGCGTCGAAAGCTGTTGGTGAATCGGTAGAAAAACCTTTATTGTATTACCGTAATAACCTCGTTTCTTTAATAAATCTTTTGGAATGCCAGGTAAAGTACGATGTCAAACATTTGGTATTTTCTTCTTCCTGTACTGTCTACGGGCAGCCTGAAAAATTGCCTGTAACAGAAGAAACTCCCCGAAAGGATGCTGAATCGCCTTATGGCAATACAAAGCGGGTGAACGAGGATATATTACGAGATGCCATAGCTGCCCATCCTCAATTGCGAGGCATTGCCCTGCGGTATTTTAATCCTGTTGGTGCACACCCTTCGGCTTTAATCGGTGAACTTCCATTGGGAATTCCACAGAACCTGGTGCCTTTTATTACCCAAACAGCTGCCGGTATCCGGGAAGAACTGAAAGTGTTTGGCAACGATTACTCCACTCCTGATGGTTCGGCAATACGCGATTATATTAACGTTGTGGATTTGGCCAAGGCACATGTGGTAGCTATCGAAAGGCTTTTGCAGGAAAAAAATAAGCAGAATTTCGAGATATTTAACCTGGGAACAGGCCGGGGAGTATCGGTATTGGAGATGGTTAAGGGGTTTGAAAAAGTTACAGGAGTGAAGCTGAACTACAAAATAGTTGGACGCAGGGCAGGAGATATCGAAAAAATATGGGCCGATACCACATATGCCAACGAGGAATTGGGCTGGAAAGCTGAAAAAGGACTGGAGGAAACGTTGCAATCGGCATGGGAGTGGGAGAAACGTATAAGAGGGATTAAATAGGCAATGCAGTCAGCGGTTAATTATCTATAAGAACAATTATTTTATATTAAAACAAACAAAAAGAATGAAGTCAATCCTCATTACCGGCGGGGCCGGTTTTATCGGGTCGCATGTTGTGCGCCTTTTCGTGAATAAATATCCTGAATATAAAATTGTTAACCTCGATAAACTGACATATGCAGGCAACCTTGCCAATTTGAAGGATGTGGAAAAAAAATCCAATTATGAATTTATAAAAGGGGATATCGTAGATGGAAATTTCATTCTTAAACTCTTCGAAGAGAAACAGTTTGATGCAGTGATTCATCTTGCTGCTGAATCGCATGTTGACCGCTCAATTGCCAATCCCACAGAATTTGTTATGACCAATGTGGTAGGAACTGTTAATCTGTTGAATGCAGCACGTCATATATGGCAACCAAAAGGAGATAACCTGTTTTACCATATATCAACCGATGAGGTTTATGGTTCACTGGGTGAGGCTGGACTATTTACTGAAGAAACACGCTATGATCCCCACAGTCCTTATTCGGCTTCAAAGGCAAGCTCCGATCATTTTGTAAGAGCCTATCACGATACATTTGGGCTACCTGTGGTCATTTCAAATTGCTCCAATAATTACGGGTCATATCAGTTTCCGGAGAAGCTCATACCGCTTTTTATAAATAATATAAAGAATAACAGACCATTACCGGTTTATGGTAAAGGTGAAAACATCAGAGATTGGCTATGGGTTGAAGATCATGCAACTGCTATCGATGTGGTTTTCCATAAGGGAAAGGTAGGGGAGACTTACAATATTGGCGGGTTCAATGAATGGAAAAATATTGATTTAATCAGGGTGGTTTGCCGGGTAATGGATAAAAAGCTTGACCGCTCTGAAGGGGAGTCAGAAAAATTGATAACATTCGTAACAGATCGTGCTGGTCATGATTTGAGGTATGCTATTGATGCCACTAAGATCAAAAATGAACTGGGTTGGGAACCTTCTTTACAGTTTGAGCAAGGCATTGAAAAGACCATCGACTGGTATTTGGAAAATACCGGCTGGTTGGAAGGTGTTACCTCAGGCGATTATCAAAAATATTACGAAGCACAATACCAAAACCGGTAATTCTGCACTTATTCATTAGGTTCCCCGAAAGTTGGTATGGCCCATTGAAAGTCTCCTGTTCCGTCGGGTATCCGTGACCACGACTGCTGCAAAACAGTAGAAGGATATTCTGTCTCATCTACAATAGTAAAATCAGGTGTAAGAAGGAGCACTTTTTCCCCGTCAGATGAAAGCTTGTAGTTCGTGTGTAACCCTGCCTGAAGTGTGTCACCATCAGCCCAGATAATCATAAAAGCTTTTGCGGAAATAAAAGTTCCTTCAGGAAACTGCCATTTTGTTGGATTCTTTTTGCTGTCGGTAAGATAATACCCTGAAAGATTCACCTCTTCGTCTGACTGATTATAAAGTTCTATCCAGTCATCAAACTCTCCGTTCTGGTCGACTGCCACATCATTGTTAATTGGCAGCAGCTCGTTTATTACAACTTGGGTGGAAGCTTCCGGAATATTCTCTTCTTCTTCTTCTTTCTGGCAGCTGGTTATTACTACCATTAAAAGAATCATTAGGATATGCCCTGTATGGTTAAAGATATTCATTGGTTTCAAGTTTAGTTTGAAATTAAAAACTTTGAAATATTGCGATAAAAATACAATCTTTTAAATAGCACCAATCTTAAAATGCAATCAATCTGCAATATTTTCCTTAGTGAGAATCAGATTTGCCTGGGAATTTATATAGTATTAAGAAGAATATCAGCCCCTTTCCTTTAGCATCAGAAAAATTCCATATAGATTGCCAACCAAACCTCCAACGGCACTTCCTGAAATGAAACCAATAATAATGAAAATACCGGGAGAAATAAAAGATAGATTTTCCCAGTTTGTTATTTCGGATGAAAATACCCAGGCAATTACTGCAACTATTATTCCTGTTAATAAGGCTCCTGAAACAGTGCTTTTCAAAACAATCGGATGATTTATAATATTTTCCTGCGGATATTTATTAACTTTATTAATCAAATCTGTCTTCAGCTTTTTTATTTGATGAGGTTTCTTTTTCATTTTCTTCAATTAACCGTATTATTTAAAAGATACTAATTAAGTCAGCAAAATATATTTTGGGTCAAATTTGCGTTCACTACTTAAACTGACACCTTCACAATTATTTTAATTTAAAAGATGTATGGTAATCCATATTATTCCAAACATACCAATTGAAGCATGCGCCAGCAATATCCATAATTTGAAATAGTGTTTCTTCAAATCTTGCATGAACAGGTAAATACCACCTGAAGCTGCAATTAAAAAAATGATAATGCTGTCCCAATGCTTATGATGGCTGTGGGTGGTGAGTGCGTAAATTAAAAGTAATAATAAGCCCAAACCTACAAACACTCCGTGCCCAATTGCCAATCCTTTTGGAATATGTTTTTTCTGAAAACCATAAGAGGCCATTATAGCTCCGATAATAACTCCTATACCTATTAATATTGCTGCAACAACATCCATTAGTGTCCTTCTTTTTTTACATTATTGCCTTCAACAGATATTTTATGAAGTGAATGAAATGCAGGGCCTTCAAGAACAGTTCCATCGGGTTTAAACCGTGTGCCATGGCAGGGGCAGTCCCATGTCTTCTCCGCATTGTTCCAGCTCACAATGCATTTCATATGGGGACAGACTGCAGAAACAAGAGTCAGTTCGCCAGCCTCATTCCGGTAGGCAGCTATCTTACTCTGATCCTTTTCCACTATAGCGCCTGACCCTGGTTGAACATCATCAAAATCAGAAGTATCTCTTACACCGGGAAGATCTTTAATAAACTCACCGGCGACATTTATATTTTCCTTCAGGAATTTTTTTGCCGATTTAACCGGAGTGAACCTGTGAGCATTATAAAGTGCTGCCCAATCATTTGTCTTTTCTGTTATTTCATCGGTTATGAGCATTCCTGCCAGGGTCCCGTAAACCAGTCCATCGGTTGAATAACCAGTGGCAAAAAATATTTTAGATGTTTTACTTTCACGTCCAATGTATGGAAGCAAATCGGCTGGACGATAATGTTGACCTCCCCAGCGGAATGCTATATCAGTAAGTCCGAAATGTTTTTCTGCAAAAGCTTCCAGATTTCGGATGGCTAATACATTGTTGTCCGATTGTCCCACCTTATGCGGTTCACCAATAACAAGCATAAAACGTTGTTCATTTCTTTCGTAGAGTCGCCAGGAAAACTTTTTACCATCGTCATGATACCCCCAAAATATTCCTTCCGGAAAACTTTTACTGCCGGCACGACAGGCAATGCCATACTCCCGGTAAGGACCAAGAACCGTTTGCACTGCCTTTATGCCTTTGGGAGTGTGGGTAGCATGTACGGCAAATTTTGCTGTTACTCTACCGCCGGAAGTTGTTAGCGTTACTTCATCTTTATTTTCATCCACATCCAGTACATGTGTGTTCTCGTAAATGGTAAGGTTTTCTGAATGGACAGCATTTGCCAGTTCCTGCACATAACGCATGGGATTAATCTGTGCCTGGTTTCTTACTTCAACTGCCTTTGAAATATACAACGGGAATTCGGGAGGATTTATCAGTTCTGCCTCTTCACTGGCATCTAATGTGTATTTATGTTCCTTTTCAATAAGGTGATCGTTTTCCTTTTCTCCGGAATATAAGGTCCACGACTGCCTTTTCAAGTCACAGTCGAGTTTAAATTCATCTACCCAATCAACGATTTTGTTTAGAGCTGCGGAACGTGAAGCAACAATCTTTCTGATGACATCTGAATCATACTTGCTGTGGAACTGACTAAGATTCTTATCAACGGTAAAATACAGGTTTCCTGTGCTATGGCTTGTAGTGCCACCACCAACTTTCATGCTTTCCAAAACTACCACGTTCAAGCCTCTTTGCGACAGCAGGTAAGCTGTTGAAATTCCTGTAACACCTCCACCGATAATGGCAACATCAGCAGTTATGTCTTTATTTAGGGAAGGATAAGAATGTATTGAAGCAAACTGGTTCCAGACTGATTTTGTAAGCATAGCTAATTCTTTTATAATGACTTATTTAATTCTATGGGATATTAGAAGGAGTACCACTTTCCATACGATCATCAATTAACTTCATAAAGTTAGTATCGGTGTGCATTCGTGTTGTGATATTATCAACTACTGCAGAGTCTATACCTGGATTATTATCCCAGATATAGTTCATGTTTTCCTTCTTGAATATTTCACCAGTAAACTGGCGGTCACGCATCATTCGTTTCATTGCTTCCTCATTTTCTGTAAGCAAAAGAAAAAATTCCTGCTGAAGCTCTGGATTATCAAGTATCTGGTTGTATGCCTGATGTCGGTGAGCCTCATTATTAACAAGGTCAACTTCTTCGGATTGCCGTGTGCAGCTTACTGTAAGGATTATAACAGATAAAATGAAAAGTATATATTTTGCTTTCGTAGAATTCAGGTACATCTTTACACTCCTTTCTTGTGGGTAAGATTTTAATATGTTTCTAAAGGCAAATGGTTTACTTCGACTTACTTAAGGAAAAAGATGTACCAAAAATGAAATAAAGTTAATTTAACTGCAGGAAGCAGCAGGATTTGGGATAAACTCCAGGTTACATTGGCAATAATACGTTAATGATTTGGGGAATGGTTACACAGCAATGTGTATATTTGGGTACAGGAAGCTAAAATTCTACTGGGAAAGCTATTCCTGGTTTAATTCTGTTGAAGGATCCCAGAAGTGTTTTTTGAAGTCGATAATCTGGTCGCCCTTTATTTGAATGCCTTCATTTTCCAGAAGCTCTTTCATTGCTCCAGGAGCATCGAAATGATGCTTGCCGGTGAGCAGCCCATTACGATTAACCACCCGGTGTGCAGGTACATATTCTGAATGGCTGTGTGAAGCATTCATTGCCCAGCCCACCATGCGTGCCGAACCTGTTGTGCCCAGGTATCTGGCAACAGCACCATAGGAAGTCACTCTTCCAGGAGGTATCAGCTTTACCACTTCATATACCTTTGAAAAAAAATCGCTCATTTGGTCTGTTCGAAATGCTGTTTATTGCTTTGATTTCCTTTTTATCTGTTACATGTTCATTTAAAGGTTTCTGCCTGCTGCCGTTTTACGTTATATAATTCTTTACTGCCTGTGCCTTTGTAGCGCTACATGAGATCACTACGGGTTCAAACTTCGCACTACAATTCCCTCGCACTCCGTCCAAAACTCCGGTATTCATCTCTTGGAATGTCAACTTCCGGTTCCAGGAATTCTGTTTCATTCAGTTTAAATGCAAGGTACTTTATTTTTATGCCCCTGCTTAACCATTGCTTCTCATAGAAAGTTTTAATCCGCAGGGTATCGTTAAATATGCCGGATTCGTAAAGATTGGAAGTATCTGCTACAATTTCAAAATTGTTTAGAAGAACCAAAGCTTTGGTATACGAATACTGAAAATTACTGTCGGTTTTTAAATGAATGATGCCATTCTTCATGAGGAACTGGTGGTAACGATTCAGAAAGAAAGTGGAAGTTAACCGTTTACTGGTTTTCTTCATCTGCGGGTCAGGAAAGGTTAGCCAAATTTCATTTACCTCTCCGGGTGCAAAAAACTGGTTGATTATTTCGATATTGGTACGTAAAAAACCAACATTTTTTAATTCTTTTTCCTTGGCAGATTTAGCTCCTATCCACAAACGTGCACCTTTGATGTCCACGCCCAGAAAATTGATATCGGGGTACCTTTCTGCTAGTTCAACCGAATACTCTCCTTTTCCGCAACCCAGTTCCACAATTAGCGGATTGTTATTGTCAAAGAAATCTGAACGCCATTTACTTTTGAGGTGAAAATTGTTGTTTTGTAATTGATTATATGGAGCCTGAACCACATGTTCAAAGGCTTTCATCTCTTCAAACTTAGCCAGCTTGTTTTTACCCACTGTAATTACTCTTTTTTCTGCAGTTATTGAAATTGGTTATCATGGAGAGGTTTTTTCTACCCTGAAACCTACATCATGTATTCCCTCCAGGGTCTCTTCCCGCATCCCATGCCTGATGGTAACTTTAAACTCTCCCGAAACCGGAAAATAAACATCCCGGCGGTACATAACCTGTCTGGTTTTCAGTCCTCCGTAGCCATCGCCCAGCCATTGCCCGGAAGGATCGGCCAGCACAACCTCAAAAGTGTCCTTAGCCGTTTGGCCATCAGGCTGCGTGATTTCAATGAACAACCAGAGATTGCTAAACCTGTAACTGGTTTCATTGCGTACCTGTATCAACAGATTATGATCCTGCAAGGTATCTTCTACAGGCACCTCGAAAACAACCACAGAATCCTTATGCCATGTTGATCCGGGGATTTCTTTGTACTCGTCGAATACTCTGCCCGAATCGCAGGCAACTACGCCGGCCATCAAAATCATCAATGCTATCAGATAATTTGCAGGGTTCTTCATTTCAAATCAATTCATCGGTTTTTAACTTTTTTAATTCGTACCGTATTCTTTCCCTGACTCCTGCCTGAATGAGGGCTTCTGTGTTTCTTTTTGCGCTGTTTATTTTTTGGTTTATTGAAGCGGTCGAGGTCTTCCTGTCCTACCATATTCAAAAATGTTTCCTCAATATTTTGAACAGATGCCTTTTCTTCTGAGATCAGCCGTTCAGGTTTTTTCCCGTTACGGTTCATTTTTTGAACCCGCTTTACTACATTCACCGGTAAAGCAACAAGCGCTGAAGGAGAATCTCCTTTTAAGGTGTACCAATAGATACCTTTGAAGATATCTGATTTAAGAAAGTAGTAGGTGCCCGATTCTGCCTGAAGTGGAATATTATTTGGTGGAAAATCCTTTTGTGCATCAATATAGGAATCCACCTCGTAGTTCAGGCAGCACTTTAATTTTCCGCACTGCCCGGCCAACTTTTGCGGATTGAGAGAAATCTCCTGGTAGCGTGCGGCATTGGTGGTAACCGATACAAAATTGGTAATCCAGGTTGAACAACAAAGCTCCCTTCCACAAGGTCCGATGCCACCTATGCGACCCGCTTCCTGGCGCGCTCCTATTTGTTTCATCTCCACCCTTATGTGAAAAGTGTCAGCCAGCACACGTATTAACTGCCTGAAATCCACCCTTCCATCAGCTATGTAATAGAAAATAGCCTTTGTTCGGTCACCCTGGTATTCCACATCACCGATTTTCATGTTAAGGTTCAGGTCGGAAGCAATTTTTCTCGACTGAAGCATAGTTTCGTACTCAAGTGAAATGGCTTCCTTCCATTTATCAATATCCATAGGTCGGGCCAGCCGGTATATTTTACGAAACTCTCCATTGACTGTGGTTACTTTATACTTTTTCATCTGCTCTGCTACCAGTTCCCCGGTAAGAGAAACAATGCCAATGTCATGCCCCGGATTGGCCTCTACCGCAACCAAATCACCAGCTGTAAGCTTCAGGTTATTTACATTGCGGAAAAAATCCTTACGGGTATTTTTGAACCGTACCTCTACAATATCAGAATCCCCGTAATCTTTAATGTCTTTCAGCCAGTCGGTGGCATGAAGCTTATCGCAACTGCCATAGCTGCAGGAGCATATACCCCTGTCAATTGTGTCAACATTCTCCATAGGCCATCGTTTCTATGCCCTCATCAGATATTTTATCTGACTTATGGCATTTAACAGACAAAAATAAGGATTATAACCAATTTGAAGGCGGAAGAAATGATATTTAAGAAGAAAAGAATGGATTTTATTGGTGGGAAGACATAAATAGTATCAAGATTTATAGTATCAAGATGAAAGGAATTTCAGGTAAGAAACCTGAAGAAAGAATTTTATCCGGTCTGTATCTCTAAAATTTATATCTAAAAGTCTTGTGTCTGTTAATCTTATGTCTATTAATATTGTCTCTATTAGTCCAAAAGAATTATCTCTTTATAAGCCTCACCATTCTTAAAGCAGTATCCAGAAACACAATCTTCGGATTTCCATTCATTGCGATGTGCTTTATCCCCAGTTCAAACTCCTTTGCAAACGGAATTATATTGCGTTCGTTGATAAATGGTGCAAATTTCTTTCCCCAGTCCTTCTCTTCCTCATTCATGTAATTGAGGTGAGGACGCCTGAAGTTCATTACAAAATATTCACGTACCATGCGAAGGGCAAAACCAAAGAAAGCCTTTTGCCTGTCTCGTCCAAGAGTAGCCATCTCATCGGCCCACTGGGTAAGCTCGTACACCTGTCGTGTATAGGCAAAACGCATCATCTCCTGGAACTTCTGGAAGAAATAAGTGCTGCTGTCGTCAGGGTTCAGATGTTCCTGCACTCTGATGTAGTTTCCATTTGCCAGGCGGATAATATCAGCTATCTGTTCTGTTGTGATGTCAGGATTTCCTTCAAGTGCCTTTCGCATCGATTCGTTGTCGATAAAAGGAACCTTAATCAGTTGATTACGCGAACGAATGGTGTTTATTACTGCTTCTTCATCTTCAGTAATCAGCAGAAACAAGGTTTTATTTGGCGGCTCTTCTATTAATTTCAGCAGTTTGTTGGAACACGACGGGTGCATCTTCTCTGCCAGCCATATTATCATAACCTTGTATTCCGACTCAAACGATTTCAGACTAAGCTTTCGGATAATTGAATCGCTTTCCCTTTCATAAATAAGCCCCTGTGCATTTTCATTCTCCGCAAAGCCGAGCCACTGGCTCAGGGTGAAATAGGGTGAGTTCAAAACCATCTCCCGCCATTTGGGAAGGAAGTCATCCGAAACAGGCTTGCTGTTATTTTTGGTTGTAAACACCGGAAAGACAAAATGCAAATCGGGGTGGGCAAGCTTACTGTACTTACGGCAGGAAGGACATTCGCCGCACGAATCATATTCTCCCCGGTTGCGGCACGATACATACTGCGCAAAGGCAATCGCCAGTGCCAGCTTGCCGGTCCCCTCCGGACCGGTAAACATCTGGGCATGACTGATACGCTGCTCCTTTACTGAGCGTATCAGCCGCTCCTTAATTTTTTCCTGACCAACTACATCTTTGAAAAACATAGGCCAAAAATAATGGATTTGATGTGTTATTGGTTATTCTGACCGGTCATTTGTGAAACATTTTTTAATTCCATTTATTCACCATCGTTCTGAAGTAACCTGCCGGATATATTTTTTATCTTTGATTAAAATTTTTCAGAATTCATTAAAAACGTATACAATGCAAACAATTCACAACTACAATTTCAAAGGGAAAAAGGCGCTTATCCGCGTGGATTTTAATGTGCCACTGAACGAGAAGTTTGAAATTACCGACGACAGCCGTATGACTGCCGCTGTTCCTACCATTAAAAAGGTGATGGAAGAGGGTGGCTCCCCGGTTATCATGTCGCACTTCGGACGTCCGAAATCAGGTCCTGAAGACAAGTTTTCGATGAAGCACCTGGTGGGTCACCTGAGTGAATTGCTGGGTAAAGAGGTAAAACTTGCTCCCGACTGTATTGGCGGAGAGGTGAAGCAGATGTGCCAGAACCTTCAGCCCGGTGAAGCCCTGTTGCTCGAAAACCTGCGCTTCCATAAAGGTGAGGAAAAAGGCGATGAAGAGTTTGCAAAACAACTGGCCGAAAACGGCGACTGCTGGATAAACGATGCCTTCGGTACTGCCCACCGTGCACATGCCTCAACAGCTGTTATCGCCAAATTCTTCCCTAATGATAAGATGTTTGGCTATCTTATTGAAAGCGAAGTGGAAAGCCTCGACAAAGTGGTTAAAAATCCAAAACGTCCGCTTACAGCCATTATGGGAGGAGCAAAAGTATCTACCAAAATAACAATTATCGAGAACCTGCTCGACCAGGTTGACAACCTGATTCTGGGAGGCGGTATGACTTACACCTTCGTTAAAGCCAATGGCGGTGAAGTGGGCAACTCTATCTGCGAAACCGAATTCCTGGATACCGCACGCAACATCGAAAAGCTGGCAAAGGAAAAAGGGGTGAATCTCTATATTGCCACCGATGTGCTGGCAGCCGATGACTTCAGCGAGGATGCCAATACAAAGGTGCTGCCAGCCAATGAAATTCCCGAAGGTTGGCAGGGACTGGATGCCGGACCTGAAACAATTGAGAAGTTCAAGGAAGTGATAAAAAATTCGTCTACTATTTTATGGAACGGACCTGTAGGCGTGTTTGAGATGGATAAATTTGCCAAAGGTTCCATAGCTGTTGGTGAAGCAATTATGGAAGCAACCGAAAAAGGTGCTTTCTCACTTGTGGGTGGTGGTGATTCAGTTGCATGCGTGAACAAATACAATATGGCCGACGGTATGTCGTACATCTCTACTGCAGGCGGTGCACTGCTCGAATACCTCGAGGGAAGGACGCTGCCCGGAGTGGCTGCCGTAAGGGGTGAGTAAGTCTCTCCTATACTCTACATAAAAAACAAGCAAACAGACCCGGGGTTAAAAGCTCCGGGTTTTTTATTGATTTAGCTTGCTGTTTAAAAAATACCATTCGATTTAATAATGAATACTTCATTTTTAGTTATCTTTGGCGTTAGTAACGTGAGGCATTGTTATGATTGTTTCTTTTGGTTCAAAAAGTACTGAAAAGATATGGATGGGTGAGCGGGTAAAAAATATTCCGCCCGAAATACAGCATGTCGGACGAAGAAAACTAAGGATGTTAAATAGCTCGCAAAACTGGGCAGATTTGAAAATCCCACCATCTAATCGATTAGAAAAATTAAAAGGTTCTGAATTTTACAGTATACGGATTAATGATCAAAGGAGAATTGTATTTAGGTGGATTGAAAACAATGCTCATGAAGTTGAAATAACAGACTATCATTAAGGAAGGAATTGTCATGAATAAATTAAATAACATTCACCCAGGTGAAATATTAATGCAGGAGTTTTTGCAGCCCCTGGGTATAAGCGCCTACAGATTATCAAAAGATACTGAAATCCCGCAGACCAGGATTTCACAGATAGTGAAGGGCAAACGCAGAATTACTGCAGATACAGCATTACGATTAAGTTCCTATTTTGGAAATTCAGCAAAATTCTGGCTCGGATTGCAAAATGATTATGATCTTGAAGAAGAAAAGAAAGACAAAGAAGAGTTACTGGAAAAAATAATGTTGAATGCACCACACCAGCAAATTTAATTTTTTTGTTTGAAGTGTTAAACCATGATTAGCATTTATTATATTCGGTGCTTCAATTGATATAAAATGAGAAAAAAATCAGCCTTAGTCGATATCCAATTTTCCCGTTATAACTGTGCCCAAACCGTATTCAGTTTATTTGCAGAAGAGGTAGGCATTGATGAAACCACTTCATTAAAAATAGCCAGCACCTTTGGAGGCGGCATGGCCTGCGGAGCCACCTGTGGTGCGGTTACCGGTGCCCTGATGGTAATTGGTATGAAACACGGTCACTCTACCTCCGACCCCGATGCAAAAGCAACTACCAAAGCGCTGGTAAGGAAGTTCAACGAGCAGTTTATACAACAGCATGGCGCCCTTACCTGCAAGGAACTGCTGGGCTACGATACCTCTACTCCTGAAGGTGCCGATGCCGCCCATGCAGCAGGTGTGTTTGATACCCACTGCCCGAAGTACATTAAAAGCGCATGTGATTTGCTGGAGGAATGAAGGTTAGAATCTCTTCTTTTCTGGGTTCTGCCTGTTGTCAAAAAAATTAAGTAAAATAATTGTATCGCCTTTAACCCTATAGAAAAGAGATATTTGTTTTACGATTAAAGTTCCATGAATTTTTTTTTCTTTATTTTCAATAGTGCCAATTCCCGGATGTTCGGATAAAATATCCAAATCATGATAAACTTTTCTGATAAAATTTCTTGTGGTTACTTCTCCCCATTCGGTCATCAGGTATCCAATCAATTTATCAAATTTCTTCTCAGCCTGCTTCGTCCACTTGATGTCTAAAGCCATTTCTTGTGCTTTTCTTTCATATCCGAATGGTTTATCAGGTTATCGGGGTTTTCACTTTCTTCGAAAGCCTTTAACAGTTCTTCCTGTTCAGCAATATTTAAATTGCTCCAAAGCTGACCATCTTTAATTTCAGACCTCGTTTTGATGAGGTCATAAAAATTCATTAAAAGACGCTCATTGTGAATGCTGTCAATCAATTTGTGGAAGTTCTTTTTTAACTCAGCTACATTCATACCCATCTGCATTTTTACAAATTTACATAAAAATAAGTAATTACCTTTTCTGCATGAAGGTATTGATCTGACTATTTACACAAGTTGATTTTTATTGTGGCCATTCCTGTCACTTCTATGTATATATTAACGAAGGTATTATCGAGAATCAGCCTAAGCTTGCCAATTGGATTCAACAGAATGGGGAGACAAAAATTTAAAGTCGGTAAGCAACATTCAAACTTACAAAAATTGATTTCATAATATCATCTTCTTTCGGTATAAAATCATGTTGAATAGCACCTTCATAATTAAAATCTAATTTATTGAAAATCATACTGTAATTTGCCCCAAGTCCAAGTTGAATTCTTTCAAATAAATTAAAATTACAGTCCAATCCAACTGCCGAGTAAAATCCTCCTTTTCCACCATTGTAGATTTCGATGTCAGTTACCAATGCTGAATATCCTACATCCACATGAGGGATTAACGAAACAAAACTTTTATCAAAATTAAATCCAGCCTGCACGTAGGGAGTTACATCTGAAATTGAATTTTTATCTGAATCATAATATCTGAACCACGCCACTTCAAACTTTGAATACTTTAAGCCCCCGCCGAATACAAGCATATTTTTGGTGTGCAAATACTTTAAGTCAAGATGTAACGGTTTTTCCCATTTATCAATGAGCCAATGGTCAGTCAAATTAAGTGGATAACCAAACCCTAACGAAATTCTATTTTCTTGTCCGATTACAGTTCCACTAAATAAGATTGTAACAACTGTTAATAGAATTATTTTTTTCATGATTTATTTTTTACTAATTAAACAGGCTTTTGAAATAATAATGTTTTTATTGGTACGAAAAAAGGCCCTTTTCTTTCTTATTAATTTGCATGGGTAAGTTCCAAAAAAAAATCTTAGTTCAGAAAAATGCTCAAAAATTTATTGTTGAATACCAAAAAATATTCTTTTAACGGATATACTTAACTCCTCTATTATAACAGGAGGTTGCTATTTGAGGTGACAAGGCAGCTGAAATGAAAATAGCTTCTTAGAAGCTGATTTCAACAAATTGTTGTATATATTTGTAATATACATGAAAGAAATCTTAGATAATTGTACCGGTTTTGAATGGGATAAGGGAAATTCCTTCAAAAACTGGGTGCGGCATCGGGTAGCACAAGGTGAGTGTGAACAGGTTTTTTTCAATGAACCGTTTATCGATTATGATGATTTAAAACACTCAGGGGATGAAAAACGATGGTTTTTATTGGGAAAAACAGATGCAGGCCGATTTCTGTTTATTGTTTTTACAGTGAGAAAAGACCGGATAAGAATAATTTCGGCAAGGGATATGAATAAAAAAGAAAAAAGAATGTACAATGAGCAAGCTTAAGAAAATACCGGTTTTTAAGAATGAAGAGGAGGAAAGGGAGTTCTGGGCAACCCATGATTCATCGGAATATGTTGATTGGAGAAAAGCTGAAAGAACTGTATTTCCAAATCTTAAACCTTCTACCAAAACCATTTCCCTGCGGTTGCCTGAGCATATTCTTGATGAAATAAAAATGCTGGCACGGAAAAGGGATGTGCCTTACCAGTCGCTCATTAAAATATTTTTAAAGGACCGGTTGAATGAAGAGCTGAGGCATTCGGGGTGAAAAGAAGCAGTTGGCAGACCTGTTTTATTATCGTTCTATTAGTACTGTCAGGTAGCTGTTTAAAACATTAGTCCAATAGAAAACGTTACAGATTCCCTTTTTAAATAAAACCATTGATAGGTGTCTGGTGAAGGATCAAAGGATTCATAATCCGTCGACATCCATAGCCACTCTTTATTGTGAAAATAGTTATAACCCGCTTTTGCAATCAGGCAGGTTTTCTTCCCGATAAAAAATTTATATCCTAATCCGGCATCAATCAGATTTCCTCCTTCCTGCGCCTGGGAAGCAAACACTATTGTTTTGCCTGCATCAAAAAAGATAAATGGTGTGTTCCCGGCATCTTTTAAATACCCCCTGATGTCGATAAACAATGGGAAGGTATTGGCCCCCGGGTTTTCATAACGGTCGGCCCCAAATCCAATTCCACCTGAAACATAAGGATTAATAAAATATCCTAAAATCAGCCTTAAGCTTTTTGTATAGCTATTGTCTGTTACTAAAGGGAGATCAGTGGTAAGCTTCATACCCTTATAACCACCTAATTCAATTACAGAAAAAAGACCTTTATTTTTATTTTCATCCTTATTGGCAGCATTAATGGCAGTAGAAAAACTTATGATTACAATTAACAATAAAAAAATTAAAAGGGTTTTCTTCATGATTTGCTTTTCTAGATAAGATGGTTTACTTTAAGTTTTTGAACGTGTTCAAAGTTATAAAAATATTAAAATTCCAGGTACCTGTTATCCTGCCAATTGTCAGGCCGTTTCCCGATTTTGTAAAGCGGCACCTGTATTTTTAATTGCAGAAAAGTATTGCGGTAGGTGCTTGCATAGGGAACGGCTTCGTTAAAAACCATTCGTTGCCGGTATAAACCCCATGCGTATTCCAGCATAACATCCAATACCCTCAGATTCACCCCGGCTGCCAGCTTTGCGCGAATGGTGAATTTGTTGTTGTCCACATCGGGATTCAGTGCATAAGCCACTTCAGCCGCAGGGTATGCAAAAAGTTCCGGAATGAAGAAGTATTTAATCCCGCCCGACCAAGCCAGGTGGTTAAAGGAGGTGGCTGAATAACTGCCGGAAACATCCTGCTGTGCAGTCCCGTTACCATCCGCACCCTCAGAAACTTCGCGAAAAAGCACATCAGTGGAAAGGGTGTAATGATTCAGCTCCACAACAGGGTGGATGTTAGTCTTCCAGTTGTCTTCTATAAAAATTCCCATCGACCAGCCCCAGCCGTTGTGCATTGTTGCTTCCCACCCTGAACCCGGGTGCTGCGCCTGTGGGTAAAAGTTTACAGGTCCGCCGGTAAGCCCAAATTCCGTAAACAGCTTTTCCTGGGCCAGAACCGGAAAGAAGGCTACTGAAAATAATACAACCAGAAGGATGTGGATCTTCATAACTTTTTTCACCTTTTTCTTTTACAACATATAAGCAGTTGATAATGTTATCGCTCATTAGCAGGCATCTGATAATTGGCAAACAAACAACAGCCATCAGATTTGATACGAACCCCGGCACGAATTTCTAAAATATCGGATTGTCTTCCGCTCAGATCGATTCCCCTTCATCTACGGACATTCGACATACCTGTGCCTAATTAAATTCGCGAATTTGCGACTTTGATTAGGAGAAGGTATGCAGTCTGATGGTAAAAAATAAGAAAGAATAGAACATTAGGAAGGATTGTTTTTTCCGAAAAGAAGATGTCGGTAAAAATTGTTTGTCATCTTTCTGGTTCATGAGAAATAATTTTGTGAATGGATTCCATTCGTGTTTGTTGCATCGGATAAGGATGGCATCCTTTGCTGAACAGGGAAGAATTTTACCTTGCAACGATTTGATATTATTAATATCTAAGGGCTAAAACAATTAAGCCACCAACCTTTAGACAGAGTTTAAAATTTTAAGTATTTTTGGTTTTACATATATAGCAGATAGGGTGATTAATAGCAATTCAGATTCATTATCAATTATAAAAGATACTGCAAGGAAAATTTTACCAGATTGCAGAATACTCCTTTTTGGATCGCGTGCCAGAAATGATAATGAAACTGACAGTGATTATGATTTACTGTTAATTACCAGAGAGACAATAGATATCCGTACAAAAAGGACTATTAAATCGTTGATGAGGAAAGAATTGGCCCGATTTAAAATTCCTGCCGATATTTTAATTCAAAGTGAAGATGAAATAAACTCAAAAAAAGAAATTACCGGACATATACTTAAGCAGGTTTTAAGTGAAGGAGTTGCTTTATGAATAAATCTATAGTAGATTTCATTAAACAGTGGTTATTTAAAGCCAACGAAGATTTGTTAGTAGTTAACAAATTAACGGAATTTGAAATTATTGCAACTTCATCTGTTTGTTTTCATTGCCAACAAGCAGTTGAGAAATTTTTAAAGGCATACCTGATAGCAAATGGAGTTGAGATTAAAAAGACGCACAATATTGAATATCTGCTCTCGGAATGCGCTGATTTTGATAAAGATTTTGCTGATATTGATCCAAAAGAATTAAGTGATTTTGGTGTTGATGCGAGATATCCCGGCGACATGTATGTTCCGGGAAAAGATGAAACATTAGAATATAAAAATCTTGCATTTGAGATTAGGAATCTTGTTGAAATGAAGATAAATAAAATTCTGGATGCAAAATAGTTCCTTTTCATCCTTACAAAATTTAAATTTTTAATGGAACGGAAGGAATCCACATGTTTTAATGGGTTTTCTACAATTGTGTTTGTGTTTGCAAAACATGTGGATATAATTGCATTTTATAAATAACTTGACGATCTCAATTATTGATTACCGTCAGAATTCTGCATGTTTTCTTTGCCCATGCAATTTTTTTCTAAATCTCCGTTCTAAAAAAGATTAATTGATTTTCGTATTTTCACATCGAAATAAAATACAACCAATGTTACCAAAATTAAATTTAATTGCTGCAACTGCTGCTCTGCTGTTTACGTGGAGCTGCCAGAGAGAAATTACAACAAACCCCGGACTCATGGTTCAAAAAGAAATTAATGAAGGCTGGACTTTCCGCCAGGCAGAAGAAGGGGAGTGGCTGCCTGCGACTGTCCCCGGAACGGTGCATACCGATTTGATGGCAAACGGGAAAATTGAAGACCCGTATTACCGCCTCAATGAACACGATGTGCAATGGGTCGATAAAGTGGACTGGGAATACAAAACCACCTTTACCGTAGATGGAACATTTGCCGGTAAGGACAGAGTAGAGCTTGATTTTCAGGGACTCGACACTTATGCCGATGTTTATGTTAATGATAAGCAGGTGCTGCAGGCCGACAACATGTTCCGCGAATGGAAGGCTGACGTGAAGGAGGTTCTGAAAGAAGGTGAGAATGAACTCCGTATTGTATTACGGTCGCCAATAGTTGAAGGTATCAAAAAATACGACGCACAGGGATATGTCATTCCTGTTTCAGATAACGATCTGGCCGAAATCGGCAAGGTGGAAGATGAGAAAAAAGTGAGTGTATACACCCGCAAGGCCGGCTACCATTTTGGATGGGACTGGGGCCCGAGGCTGGTAACCAGCGGCATCTGGCGGCCGGTGACCCTGAAGGCATGGGACAATGCACGCATTGAAAATCTGCAGATTGTGCAGCATGAGGTTTCGGAGGCGAAAGCGACCTTTACCGCCGTGTTTGAAATTGAGTCCGAAGGAAAGAAAAATGCCGTGCTTTCAGTTGTAAACGACGGTAATGTTTTGTCAACCGGAAAGGTGCAGCTTCAGCCGGGTGTGAAATTGTATGAAGTGGATTTCGAAATTGAGAATCCGCAGCTGTGGTGGACCAACGGGCTGGGAAAGGCGCATCTGTATAACATAAGAGGGGAACTGAATATTGGCGACAAGCATGTTGCCGAAGATACCCGCATAGGTATCCGCACCATAGAGCTGGTGCGGGAGAAGGATGAACAGGGCACTTCGTTTTACTTTAAAGTAAACGGACACCCGGTATTTATGAAGGGGGCCAATAATATACCCAATGATATATTCCTTCCCAGGGTTACGGAAGAGAATTACCGTAAGATGATTGAGACGGCAAAGAATTCAAATATGAACATGCTTCGCGTTTGGGGCGGCGGTGTATATGAAGACGATAAATTTTATGAGCTGTGCGACGAAAACGGTATCCTGGTTTGGCAGGATTTCATGTTTGCCTGTGCCATGTTCCCGGGAGATGAAGCCTTTCTTGAGAATGTACGACAGGAGGCCATCGATAATGTGAAGCGGTTGCGCAACCACCCGAGCATCGCCCTTTGGTGCGGCAACAATGAAATACTTATTGCCTGGTACAACTGGGGATGGAAACAGGCCGAGGAAGCCAAAAGCAAGGAGAATGCCGATAAAATATGGCAGTCGTATGTCGATATATTTCATAAAACCCTGCCGGAGGTGGTGGAGGAATACGACCCGCAACGCAGCTACTGGGGCTCAAGTCCTTCTTCGGGACTGGGCATAACCACTGATTTGGTGAACGGGGATGAGCATTACTGGGGCGTATGGTGGGGCAAGGAGCCCTTTGAGAACTATGCCACCCACCTGGCAAGGTTCATGAGTGAGTACGGCTTTCAGTCGTTCCCTGAACTGGCAACAGTCCGCAAGTATGCCGAGCCTGAAGACTACGACATCTTTTCGGAGGTGATGAAGTCGCACCAGCGCTCATCGATTGGCAACGGTACCATTGAATATTACATGCTGCAGGAGTACAATAAGCCAAAGGATTTCCCGTCGTTTTTATATGTGAATCACGTGTTACAGGCCGAGGGTATTAAATTCGGACTGGAAGGTCATCGCCGTGCAATGCCCTACAATATGGGCAGTCTTTACTGGCAGCTCAACGATGTGTGGCCGGTGGCTTCATGGAGCTCAACCGACTATTACCAGAAATGGAAGGCCCTGCAGTATTATGTGAAGAAAGGTTTCGAGCCGGTGCTGGTTAGCCCTTACGAGGATGAGGTGAAGCTGAAGGTGGGCATCGTGAACGACAGGCTGGAGCAGGTGAATGCACAACTTATCCTGAAACTGATGGATTTCGATGGCCAGGTGGTTTGGGAACGGGCTTCGCTGGTGGAGATTCCTGCCAACTCGAGCAGGGATTATTTTAATGAGAACAAATATGAATTTTTGTACAGGAAGAATACCCGAAACCTGTTACTGTCGGCCGAACTTATGGAGGGGGGAGAGGTAATATCGAAAAATACCTACTTTTTCAGACCGTTTAAAGAGCTGAACATTCCAAAACCAACAGTAGAATACACGATTGCCAAAGCGGATAATGGATTCGACATTCAGCTTAACACCGATAAGCTGGCCAAAAATGTGTACCTGCAGATGGGGGATGAGGAAGGTTTCTTCTCTGACAACTACTTCGACATGCTGCCCAACAGCAGGGTCACAATTAACCTGAAAACAGATATTCCGGAAAGTAAGCTGAACGAGGTGCTTTCGGTAAGGACGCTGGATGATGCATTTTAATTGTTTAGATACACATTGTTAAGATTAATGAATCGAATAATAAATGTAAATTAGGTAAAGTTTAATCCTGACAGGTTTTCGAAAACCTGTCAGGATTAAGTATAATATTATCTTTTCACTACCAGCTTTGCCTGTAAAAGTTCATCTTCAATTTTAACCCGGATAAAATATATTCCTTCCATCCATCCGACTATCTGAATCTTACAGCGATTTCATTTCAGTTTTAATTTTTTCTCCATCAGATTCTGGGTTTCGAAATAAATTTCCACCTCCCCTTCAACGGTATCATAACTCATCATAAAAATCTGCGTCTATCCCTTAACAATTTCACCATCTTATCATTTCACAGTATAACAATTTTACCATTCCATATTTTCCCCTATTTTTGAAACAAAAACCAAAACTTATGGCCCGGAAACTTTCGCTCGACAAGAAATACATCAAAGTTTTACTGCTGGAAGGTATTCATGAATCATCGGTCAATAGTTTCAATGCTGCCGGTTATACCAATGTAGAGTATCTTAAAACTGCACTTGATGGACCTGAACTGGAGCAGAAGCTGAAGGATGCACATATTTTGGGAATTCGTTCGCGGACGCAGCTTACCCCCGAGGTATTGAAAAAGGCACGCAAGCTGTTTGCCGTGGGCTGCTTCAGTATCGGTACCAACCAGGTTGACCTGCAGTCGGCCAAACAAAAGGGTATTCCGGTGTTTAACGCACCTTTTTCCAATACACGCTCGGTTGCCGAGCTGGTGATTGCCGAAATCATTATGCTCATGCGGGAGGTTCCTTCACGAAATGCGGCGGCACACCGGGGGCAATGGCTCAAATCGGTTGGCAATTCCTTTGAGGTAAGAGGTAAGAATCTGGGCATAGTAGGTTATGGTCACATCGGTTCGCAGGTTTCTATCCTGGCCGAAGCGATGGGAATGAATGTACTGTATTACGACGTGGAAAAGAAGCTGAACCTTGGAAAGGCCTTTGTTTGCGAATCGCTCAACGAATTGCTGGAGCGGTCGGATGTGGTGACCCTGCATGTGCCTGAGACAACAGAAACGCGCAATATGATTTCAGAGGACCAGCTTTCACGGATGAAAAAAGGGGCTTTGCTCATTAATGCGTCGCGGGGTTCGGTGGTCGATTATCAGGCACTGTCGAAGTACCTCGAAAACGGACACCTGGCAGGGGCGGCAGCCGATGTTTTCCCTGAGGAGCCTGCATCAAACAAGGAGCCTTTCACATCGCCGCTGCAGCAGTTCGATAATGTAATATTGACCCCGCACATTGGCGGAAGCACACAGGAGGCGCAGGAGAATATAGGACTGGAAGTGGCTGAGAAACTTATACGTTACAGCGATAACGGCTCAACTGTTGGAGCAGTTAACTTTCCGCAGGTATCCATTCAGCCTAACCGGGAGAAGCAGCGTTTCCTGCACATTCATAAAAACATGCCCGGATTGCTGAAGGAAATCAACCATATTTTTACCAGTAAAGACATTAACATTGCTGCCCAGTACCTGCAAACTGACCCGGAAATAGGATATGTTATTATTGATGCCGAAAGCAATAACTGCGAAAAGCTTCTGAAGGAGCTGAAGGCGATACCGCATACAATCCGGGCGAGAATGCTGTATTGAGCATAGAGCACGGGGCAAAGGGCACAGAGCTCAGAGCCGGGTATACAAGAGTTAAAAGTAATCCTTACGTCCTTAAATACATTAAGGTCCTTAATGTCTAAATGATATGCAGACTGTTTGCCTGTTTTTTTTCTTTTGTCATTGCCTTTACCAGTTTCTTTAACCTAACATTATGGTCTTTTTAAACTCCGGCGCTTTCCGGTGCTTTGTTGCCTGCTCAAAGGCATATGCAATCCTGAGTAAAGTTGGTTCGCTCCAGGCCTTTCCGAAGATGGAGATTCCTATAGGCAGTCCATGCACAAAACCCATTGGAACGGTAATGTTTGGATAGCCCGAAATGGCGGCGGGAGAGGAGCTGCTGCCTGCAAAATGGTCGCCATTTACCCAGTCGGTATTCCAGGCAGGACCATTGGTTGGTGCTATGATTGCATCAAGCCGGTGCGCTTCCATAACAGCATCAATTCCCTCTTCCCTTGTAAAACGTATCATGTCTTTCCATGCATTCCGGTACTCATCGCTGTCTAAATCCCCTTTCTCCTGCGCCATTTCAAAGATTTCCTGTCCGAACCAGGGCATCTCCTTATCGGCATTTCTTTTATTGTATTCAATGAGTTCCTCCAGACTTCTCAATGGGGCGTTGTATTCCTGCAGATAACTGTTCAGGTCACTTTTGAATTCATACAGCAACACCTGCCATGAAGCTTCCCCCCACTTTTGCCGGTGTTCAAATCTTACATCTTTCACAATTTCTGCACCTGCTGATTTAAATGCCTCAACTGCCCGGCTGAAAAGTGAATCGACATCCTTATGAAAGCCGTTCATTTCGGAGGCAATGCCTATGCGCATGCCTTTAATGTCGGTCAGCAGAAATTGGGTATAATCGGAATAGGTTTCTCCTTTTTCAATAGATGTTTCAGCATCTCCGGCATCAAAGGCCGCCAGCGCTCCCAACAGAATGGCTGCATCGGTAACATTGCGTGCCATAGGGCCTGCAGTATCCTGGCTGTGGGCAATGGGTATGATTCCGCGACGGCTCCACAGGCCGAGTGTTGGTTTAACGCCCACCACACCATTCACTCCCGAGGGACATACAATGGAACCGTTTGTTTCAGTACCGATGCCTATGGTGCAGAGATTGGCCGATACAGCCACTCCTGTCCCGGAGCTTGAACCGCATGGATTGCGGTCGAGGTAATACGGATTCCGTACCTGTCCGCCACGGCCGCTCCACCCGCTGGAGGAGTTGGTTGACCTGAAATTGGCCCATTCGCTGAGGTTGGTTTTTCCAAGCAGCACAGCACCAGCTTCACGCAGCTTTTCAATTATGAAGGCATCTTTTGCTGCCTTATGATTTTCCAGTGCAAGAGAACCTGCCGAGGTTATCATTTCGTCGCCGGTGTTGATGTTGTCTTTTATCATTACCGGGATGCCATGCAGCGGTCCGCGTATTTTGCCTCTGCTGCGCTCCTCATCCAGACCTTCGGCAATCTGCAATGCATCAGGATTCAGTTCCATGACGGACCTCAGGTGTGGGTCAATCTGCTCAATACGGTCAAGGTATTTGCTGCAGATTTCACGTGCAGTAAGTTCACCTGCAGCCATCTTTTGCTGCAGCTCATTAACAGTAGCCTCATTTAAATCAAAATGAGGATTTATGGTTTCTTGTAAAGTTTTATCAGCTGAAACATTGCATCCGGCAAGTCCGGTAACAGCCAATGATGAACCTGTGAGGGCTGTGGCTTTAAAAAATGAACGGCGTTTCATTATAAATGGTTTTTGTAACTTTGAAGATAGAATAATTTTATTTTGAATGGCGAATATAAAAGAAAAGCTTTACGAAATCATATTTGAAGCCGATACACGTGCAGGTAAATACTTTGATGTGGCATTGCTGATTATCATTCTACTGAGTGTTGTTCTGGTTTTATTGGAAAGTGTTCCCTCCTACAGAAAAGAATACCAGGAAGCCTTTTTGATTTCAGAGTGGGTTATTACCGGAATTTTTACGGTTGAATACATCTTAAGAATATGGATTGTCAGAAAACCCTGGAAGTACATTTTCAGCTTTTTTGGTATAATAGACTTTCTAGCTGTAATTCCAACGTTTATAGGTCTGTTGATTGTGGGATACCAAAGCATTCTTGTAATAAGGGTGCTTCGGTTATTAAGGGTATTCAGGATATTGAAGCTTACCCGCTATTCTTTGGCGGGAAGAATGCTTTCACGTGCCATTTGGTCCAGCAGGCAGAAAATAAGTGTTTTTCTTTTTTCTATATTGTTGCTGGTGACAATAGTCGGTACAGTCATGTATCTGGTAGAAGGTGAACCAAGCGGCTTTACAAGCATACCACAGAGCATTTACTGGGCCATTGTAACCCTTACCACAGTCGGTTATGGTGATATCAGCCCAATTACACCCCTGGGGCAGTTCCTGGCAAGCATGGTAATGATTATGGGTTATGCCATAATAGCAGTGCCAACTGGAATTGTGACTGCTGAAATGATAAAACCTACTGAAAAACAAAACACACAGGTTTGCCCCAATTGCCTGCATGGGGAGCATGATGATGATGCAGTTTTTTGCAAGAAATGTGGCTCAGTATTGAATCCTTAAAAATATTTTGATACCGGGGCATTTGTGTAATAAAATCGGAATAATTTTGTCTCATTAAAAGCTTTAATTTATTTAACCATTTAATTGAACACGAAATTATGAAAAGAACGTATCTTTTGGGATTCTTAGGAATTTTCATGCTTTTACTTTCCGGTTGTGCTACCGTTTATACAGCACCCGGATTGCAGCCTGCCGGGCAATCGAAATCGTTAGCCATTCTGCCTTTTGATGTAAAAGTGCAGTATAACAGGTTGCCAAAAAATGTTACCATTGAACAAATACATGAAATTGAGCAGGAACTTGCTGTTGTTTTGCAGAGTCAGATGTATGGTCGTTTTCTGAAAAAGAACCATCAGTTTCCGGTTACCTTTCAGGATGTGGATATGACAAACATGATCTTGAGACGCAACAATATCGATGTTGCCGAACTGGGCGAGTTTTCAAAAGATGAACTTGCTCGTTTGCTTGAGGTTGATGAAGTGATTTCAGGAAATGTGCTTACTACAAAACCTATGTCTACCGGAGCAGCTGTGGCGCTTGGTATCCTGTTTAATGTTTGGGGCCCAACCAACAAGGCTGATGTAACTGTTTCACTGCACAGTGGAGTTGATTCAAAGCTGCTTTGGAAATTCAATCATGTATATTCAGGCAGTGTCGGCAGCAGTCCCGACCAGCTTACCAAAGCTATGATGAAACCTATTTCGAGAAAGTTTCCTTACAGGCAAAAAAGTTAAATGTAAAACCAGTCGAAAGCCGGTTTTTTTGTGGTGGATTATTTGTGGAAATTTTTATTGGAAAGAGGGAGTAAAAGATAGTTGAATGTTTATTTTTGTGGTTAAAGTAAAACAGACACAAAATGAAGCAATACCTGCACCTTCTGCAAACAATACTGGATAATGGGGTTGAAAAGAAAGACCGTACCGGTACCGGTACCATCAGCATTTTTGGCCACCAGATGCGTTTCGGTTTAAATGAGGGTTTCCCGGTTATAACCACCAAAAAATTGCACCTGAAATCAATAATACATGAGTTACTGTGGTTCCTGGCAGGCGATACCAACATAAAATACCTGAACGATAACGGGGTGCGTATCTGGAACGAATGGGCCGATGAGGATGGCAACCTTGGGCATATCTACGGATATCAGTGGCGCAGCTGGCCTGCACCCGATGGGAGGCATATCGATCAGATAAGCCAGGTGGTTGATTCCATTAAAAATAACCCCGATTCGAGGCGGCACATTGTTAGTGCCTGGAACGTGGGGGAACTGGACAACATGAACCTGCCCCCCTGTCATGTGTTGTTTCAGTTTTATGTGGCCGATGGAAAACTTTCGTGCCAGCTATACCAGCGCAGTGCAGATGTATTCCTTGGTGTGCCTTTTAACATTGCCTCATATGCCCTGCTTACTCTCATGATGGCACAGGTTACAGGGCTGCAGCCCGGCGATTTTGTGCATACTTTTGGCGATGTGCATATCTATTCCAATCACCTGGAGCAGGTAAAACTGCAGCTTACCCGTGAGCCTTACCCACTGCCGGAGATGAAAATTAACCCGGAGGTAAAGAGCATTTTCGATTTTAAATACGATGATTTTGAGTTGGTAAATTACCAGGCCCACCCGCACATAAAAGGGAAAGTTGCAGTTTAGTTTTAAACGGGTTTATTAATTAACCTTCGGATGCCAAAACTTTTGGGAATGCAGGCTTCACAGGAAATACTTAAGCTCAGACCTGAAACAAAGGAGAACAATGGATAAATGCAAGTATATTAACATATAGGTGTTTTTGATAGAAGTTATTATTCCACCACTTGCACATAAATCTGAATTGTATATTTTTAAAAATTCAAACCTGGATGCTGTGCCTTAATATTTATTTTAAAAAATATTACAAACATGGAGCGGCTGGTAACATCAAATCTGAAGCTTGGAATCATTGCCGGAGGACAGCTTGGTAAAATGCTAATACAGGAAGCCAGTAAGTGGGACATCATATCGTACGTACTCGATGAGGAAGAAAATTGTCCGGCAGGGAAAATAGCCTCCCATTTTATTCAGGGAAGTCAACTAGATTTTAATACAGTTTACAATTTTGGAAAACTGGTGGATGTGTTGACATTTGAATTAGAAAATGTCAATATTGAAGCTTTAAAAAAATTAAAATCAGAGGGGCTTAGGATTGCACCGGATCCCGGAGTGCTTGAAATGATACAGGATAAGGGACTTCAAAAAGAGTTTTACCGGGTAAATGGAATTCCTGCATCACCGTTTAAACTGTTTGATAAGGCAGGTGATATTGAGCTGGCTTATAGAAACGGCGAGATCGGGTTACCTTTTGTTCAAAAGCTGAGAAAAGGCGGATACGATGGTCGGGGAGTAGCTGTTATAAATAGCGAGGATGATTTGCAAAACCTGTTAGTCGGACCTTCTATTCTGGAGGAAAAGGTTGATATTTTTAAAGAAATAGCTGTTATAGCAGCCCGTAATAAGAAGGGGGAAGTTAAATGCTTTCCTGTTGTAGAAATGATTTTTGACCCAAATGCCAATCTTGTCGATAAGTTAATTTGTCCGTCAACCATTACTGCAGAGCAATCGGAAAAAGCAAAGAGTATTGCCACTGAAATCATTGATTTGTTGGGTATGGAGGGAGTGCTTGCAGTTGAATTTTTTGTTGACAGAACAGGAAACCTGCTTGTCAATGAAGTTGCTCCCCGGCCACATAACAGCGGTCATCATACCATCGAAAGTGTAATAACTTCGCAGTTCGAACAGCATTTGCGGGCTGTCCTGAACCTGCCTTTGGGCAGTACCCGGTTAAAACTGCCGGCTGTAATGTTAAACATGCTGGGTGCAGAAGGATACGAAGGAGCAGTTCGATATGAGGGGCTGACTGAAAGCATGGCCCTCGATGGCATTAAGATTCATCTGTACGGGAAGAAAATAACGAGACCATATCGTAAGATGGGCCATGTTACTGTTTTATCCAGTACATTGGAAGGTGCACTTAAGAAAGCTGAACAGGTAAAAACATTAATAAAAGTAAAATCATGGGACAAAAATCAGTGAGTATTGTAATGGGGTCTGATTCGGATTTACCTGTAATGAAACAGGCTGCCGAAATACTGAACCAATTAGGTGTTGAATATGAAATTGATATTGTATCGGCACACCGCACTCCTGAAAAGCTATTTGAGTTTGCATCATCCGCTCATAAACGGGGGATAGAGGTAATAATTGCAGGAGCAGGTGGTGCAGCACATTTACCTGGTATGATTGCAGCCATTTCTCCGTTGCCGGTAATAGGAGTTCCTATAAAATCGACCAATTCAATTGATGGGTGGGATTCGGTATTGTCAATTCTGCAAATGCCCGGGGGGGTTCCTGTTGCCACAGTTGCACTGAACGGTGCAAAAAATGCTGGCATACTTGCTGCTCAGATTATTTCTGTTGCTGATAAATCGGTCAGGAAAAATATAATTAGCTATAAAACATCATTGAAGGAGCAGGTTATTAAAAAGTCGAAGAACCTTTAAATGCAGATTGATTATTTTAAAGGCAGAAAAGTAGTTATTGCCACAAAACATCAAAAGGATAAAGTCATAGTGCCCCTTGTAATGAATAATCTTGGGCTGAATTGTATTGTTCCTTCAAATCTGGATACCGATAAGTTAGGTACGTTTTCAGGTGAGGTGGAAAGAATTGGAGATCCTTTAACCGTGTTGAGAAATAAATGTTTAATGGCCATTGAAGCCACAGGAATCAATTTAGCCATTGCAAGTGAAGGTTCATTCGGACCACATCCCGAAATCTTTTTTGCCCATGCCGCTGATGAATTAATCATGCTTTATGACAGGGAAAATAATATTGAAATTGTAGAAAGGGAGTTAAATTTAGATACGAATTTCAATGGTGCTGTAGTTGAAACGGAAAAACAATTGATCGATTTTGCAGATAAAGTGGGTTTTCCTTCACATGGGATCATTTTAAAAAAGGCAAAAGAAGATTATTCGCTGATAATTAAAAATTGTCATACCTATGAAGATTTAATTTCATGCTATAACCAAATACGAAAAGAAAGTAACCAGGCTTATGCTGAAACAGATATGCGTGCTCATAACAATCCTACCCGGATGAAGAATATAAAGAAGGTAACCAAAAAACTTGTAGCGAAAGCAAAAAAGGTATGTTCGTCATGCGGTACACCCGGATTTGGTGTAGTTGAGGCAGTAAAGGGTTTACCATGCATGTCATGTGGTTTCCCAACGAAATCAACACTAAAGCATATCTGCCGTTGCATGAAATGCGGGTACCAAAGTGAAATCATATTTCCTTATGAGAAACAGGCAGAAGAACCTCAGTTTTGTGATTTTTGTAATCCTTAGTGCCAGCTAAGTTTTACTGCTGATAAAAATACTATCATTTAATAATATTTCAGGGAACAATAAAAAGTAGTTCTTTCGCCGTGTTTGCTTTCCAGTTCGATGTATCCTCCATTTTTTTCAATAAGGTTTTTAATAATGTATAGTCCTGCACCTGTTCCTCTGGTTAGTTTCTAATCTTCTTAAGTCAGCTTTTGAAAAAGTATAAGAGAATTAAAGCATAATCTGTCATAATTTCTCAAACAATTTAGTGGGGCTTTGTGTATTAATTAGTAGTGAAACAATTAAAACATTTTCCTTATGGAGATTAATCAAAAAATAAAAGAAGATTTGGAAGGAAGAATTAGAAAACTGGAAGATTTTATTGAAAGCAAAGGACTTGGTTCCGCCCGGTTAAGCAAAGCAAAGAAAATGCAGAGAAATGTTAATCTTGCTGTTTTCCTGGGAAGCATGGTAACCATTGCCGGAGTGGCTTTTTGGGTACTTGGCAGAAATCATGAGGATTGAATGATTATCGTCCCCCGGTGCATGTTTAAGTGGTCATAACAAGTATCTGATATTCTTCCGTTGAAGACGTCCTTGTTTCTTTAGAGGCAGGGAAAGTAATTTTTTAAAGCATTGTTTAAAAGCTTTAATTAATCTATTATATGCTTCTGTTACAGGTAAAAAAATAACTGGCATTAATGGTAGAAGATACAACTGTTGTGGCTGATGGAGCAACGAAGGTATGGTTTTAACCTGCGGAAGGTTAATGAGTTGCCTAAAAGAATAAAGCTGTTACGATGCTTTCCGTAACAGCTTTATTTTTAGTTTATAAAGTACTCGTAAAATGCTAATAGTTAGCTGGTGTGATAACGAATTTGCGGAATTCAACTGCCCCATGGTCGCCCTGAATCATTATTGGACCTGGTTCTCCTTCATTGCTGTTCAGCGAACCTCCTGTTATTCCGGGAATCGGCCGGTTTGAAATGACTTCAATTCCATTGTGCACCAATGTTAAATGACGTCCGACAAGTGTAATTTCGAACGATTGCCACTCATTTGGTTTGGCTCCTGCATAAAAAGCCGGAGCAATGAATCCATAGATGCCTCCGGTGGTTATGTCGCTGACGGCCAGACTGTCAACAATCTGCATTTCATACCGACCGCGCAGATAAATCCCGCTGTTGCTTCCTTCAGGATACCTGAATTCGACGCTGAGTTTGAAATCATCAAATTTTTCCTTTGTAATCAGGTTGCCTCCAACCCCTTTATTTACAAGGATACCTTTCTCCATCCGGAACTGATTGTTATCGGGAATTATCCAGCTTGACATATTTTCATCAAGCAGGTTTTTTGTATTTACCCACACCGGAGGTTCTTCCCTGGTAAGTGACGGTTGGCGTACACCTGTGAATTGCAGTTTGTTTCCATCCAGAACTTTATAGCCGGAAAGCTTATTGTCTTTTAGCGTGAATTCAAAATAAATATCATCGATATCCATCCATTGCGGCGGAATTGTGAAACTGTATTTCTGTTCTTTAGCATCATAATGCACCTCGGCAATGGGACGTGCACTTCCTTCGTAACCTACATAACGGCCTACCAAGGTTGAAAAGCCCGATTTTGTCACTTCAAGCCATCCCGGGAAACCCTCAGTATTCATCAGCCCGTGCCTGAAAAGACCTAGATTTTCCAACTGCTCGTCTTCAATTGTTATGGTTAAATCCCATCTGCCAATCACTTCCGAACCATCATTTGCCTCTTGTGCAAAAACAGGAGCCTGAAAAATCAGAATAAAGAGGAGCGGTAAAAAAGCATTTTTGAGTGTATTCATCATGACCAAAAATTTTAATTGATATTAAGTTTACTTGTAAATGTAAAAATAATTTATTTATCCTAAACTACCTACTGTTAGTAAAGAAGTATCGTACGAAGTTTATATTTGGCCTTTAATCGTACCCAATTCTGAAACCGAATATCCTGTTTTCAGGTTCATTTATTTACACTGCCATGGCGCTGTTGCTTTTGGAAGCTGATGCGGAAGAATCCATTGTTACCTGGCCTTGCCCAAGCATTTTTAGCATTTTTCCATGTTGCCACACTGCACTTGCAAAGTTCTTATTGACATGGTAAGGGAGACCAAATTTCATAGCCTTTGATTTTACGATTTTTGAAATTTCTTTATAATGAATATGGCTGATATTTGGGAACAGATGATGCTCTACCTGGTAATTTAATCCGCCTATAAACCATGAGAATATTTTGCTTCGGGGAGAATAATCGCAAGTCGTATAAAGCTGATGGATCATCCAGTTATTTTCCAGTTCCCCATCTCCGTCGGGAACCGGGTAAGTGGAGGATGGAACCACATGAGCCGTCTGGAAAATGCTGCTTAAAACCAGTCCTCCGGTAAAATGCATCAGTAAAAATCCTAAAAGAATCCAATACCAGGCTACAGGAATGGTTATTAACGGAACCACCAAAAATGCAGTATAATAAACTACTTTGGCAATGATTAATGTCCTTAACAGCTGAGGATATTTTTGTTTTCCGTTAAGCCGGGCACCCATGTCCCTGTATTTTTTCAGGCGTTTAAAATCTTTTACCATTATCCATGAAATTGTCATCAGGCAATAAAAGAACCATGCATAAATGTGTTGGAAACGATGTATCTTTCTTAACGGCTGGTGTGGTGAGAACCTTAAAACTCCCGGAGGTGCAATATCTTCATCATGACCATCAATGTTTGTAAAGCCGTGGTGCAATGTATTGTGCTGATAACGCCAGTTGGGAGGAAAACCTCCCAGCAGGTAGAGCGAATTACCAAATAACCGATTTACCCATGGGCGGCTTGAAAAAGATCCGTGATTGGCATCGTGCATGGTGACCATTCCCAACCCCGACATTCCCAGACCCATTATAAACCAACCGGCCAAAACAGCTAATGGTGATGATGTCACTCCTGAAATCATCAGGATATAGGGGATAAGGTACAGCATGGTCATGAAAATTGTTTTCATATAAACTTTCCAGTTCCCAAAAGGCTGGATGCTGTTTTTGCTGAAATATTCATTTACTGAACTTCTTAAGTCAGTAGCAAAATCAAGTTTATTTTTTGAGTATTTTATGTTTTTCATCTTTTGTTGTTTTTATTATATCCTGATTTCCCGCCTGCCAAAGGCAAGTTTGGAAATACAATGCCTTAGCAGAGTATTTTATCAGGGTTTTAAATTTTTATGAGATTAATTTGTGTGTGACCGGGGCCTTATTATACAGCTAATATATTTTAAATTACAAATTTAACATCTGATTTCCATCTCCCCAAAAGAATGGGATTAACAGAAGATTTTTGGGATAAATTAACGCCTGAACCTGTGAATGTTAGAATTGGCGGATGAATGGCATTCGCCCCTCTTACCTAAAACAACTCCTTTACTACCATTAGGTACTGACGCGACACCGGAATTATTTCTTTTGTATCCTCAAGCGTTAGCCAGTAGGTGTTAAAATTTTTATGCAACTTGTCGATGTACTGTATGTTTACAATACTCGTGCGGTGTGTACGGACAAAGTTGTTAAATTCTTTCAGTTGCTTTTCAATATTTTTAAGGGTGTTTCTAATCATTTTCTTTTTTACTTCCTCCCCTTCCCGAATCCCTACTTCCACATAATTATCGGCCGATCGCACAAACACAATTTCAGAAACGGGTATCCTGATAAAGTCTGATGCATTATCCGAACTTAACTCAATAAACCGGTTGGCATAATTTTCAGAAAACTGATTTAGCTTATCCTTCAATATAGCTATTTCCTGAAGCAGGTTTTTATGCCTCCCATGCAGTTCGTTAATCTTTTTATTGAGATGGATGGTGACGGGTATACTCAGGCAGATTGCAGCTGCCCGTAACACAATGGTGAAAGTGATGAGTGTGTTGCCCACATAACGGATGTAAAAAACAAAAGCAACAGTTGTTAATGCAAATAGCAGGAAGTAGTATATTGAATTTAGCATCGGGTCAATTTCACCGTCAGCATCCTGTTGTATGAAGTAATTTTGAAATGCGATTTGAAGCAAGAACTGGATTATAAAGGCAATTAATCCAAACCCTGTTATAAACAATAATCTGTTTTCGAATTCGAACCGGATGGCTGTGAAAGGTTGAAAAAACAGGATAAACAAAAAAACAGAAATGCTTATTCCCAGATAGAGCCTGAAATAATTTTTTGAAAGGGCAAAAAATTGATCTATAGTGTTATTTGACATTCCTTGGGTCTTTTAGCAGAAGTTCTTTCAATGTTTCGAATCATTAATCAAACTCCAAAATGTGCTTTTCATTTAAATTGGTTACTTCCCATAAAGAAAAACAGTTTAATAGGTTCAACGGTTTTCCCGGTATTAAGGAAGAGTGAATCTGAGGGAAATCAAACCCGCAGCCGTTTAAATCTCATTTAAATATAGATATTTCTGCTTAAATGATATACCGTCCAATGCATCAACTGTAAAGAAAACCATTAATTTATTTGCTGATGATTCTTTCTGCACGACAAAAGCAGGTTAAATCTTTGCTGCTTCGAAAAAGAATTTTCATAGCCATAGTATGTGTAGGAAATCCTTCCAACACCGTTTCCTGTTCATACCATCGCCATATCAAATTCGATAAATCGCGAATTTAATACGACTTTGGTATGTCGCATGTATGCTGTTGAACCGGAATTTAATGCGTGAAAAAGCAGGAGAAGAACGGGCACATCACCCGGACTGAACCATGCCTTACAAGATTACTAATCGTCAGAACGTTGGTTCACAGAGATTATGCCGATAGTCATTATTCTTTCAGTTTGATTTGAAATTGTAGAGTGAGGAGAGAGAAAAAATAAAAAGGATTACAAAAATATAAAACGGCAACCATAAAATGCTGACTATTCCATCGATGCTGTTGTAATTGAATAAAAACAACGAAAACATTATTGGAATTGTGACTAAAAGCGTAAAAGTGGATGATTTGTAAATATCGAATTTTTGTTTTTCGTCGTACCAGCCTGATCGCTTGTCGCTGATTGCCTGTAAAAACCATCCTGAAAGCATTAGCAGATAAGGTATAAAAACAAACAGGCTGTATGGAATAATTGCCCATTTATAGAATTGAGGATTTACTCTGAAATAAAAATCTGCCAGAACAATTAATAAACCCGTTATTCCACACACTATTCCAATTATATTCATAGAAACAAAAAGTTGTTCGCCGATAATGCTTGTTACAGGTTTTTTTGTTTGTTTTCTTTTGAGAACTCTGACTAGATAAACAGCTGAATAGATAATAAATGAGAAATGCAAAATATGTGAAATCCAGACTGCTTTTAATTCATTATTTATTTACAGACCAGCAGGATATTCTTTTATAATATCTGTCAGAGCCCCCCAATGGAAAAACAGGGCAATAAATGAGGTTGCTCCAATGATTAATAATACAATTCCCGATATAAACTCTCCGGATTGTTTTTTTAGACTTAGTACAACTGCCAGATTGATGGCAATATGACTAAAAAATAAAATAAGTAACCCGATAAAAATAAGAATCACATATAATTCTTTTGATTCAAACCACGCGGATATAAAAAGGTATTGCAAAGTGTTGTATCCCAGCCATAAAATGTTTATTGAACAAAGAATTATACCTGACCATACTGATATTTTGACAAATTTCTTCATGAGTATTAATGGGTTAAGTGACTAATTTTCTTCGTTAATAAAAAAAATATCTTCAACTGAAGTATTAAAGAATTTCGCAATTTTTAAAGCTAAAAAAGTGGATGGAACAAATTTCCCTTTTTCAATCGAGTGTATTGATTGCCTTGTAACTCCAATTTGATTGGCTAATTCTTCCTGAGACATGTCATCGTTATCAAACCTATAACGTTTAAGATTATTTCCGAGCTTCATTTTTGTAAATTATATAATAACAAAGGTAAAGTATATATTGCAAAAAGTAAAATATAATTTACATACGATTTTTAGCAGAAGTTTTTAATTAAAAAAATTGCAACCTTCTAAACGTTTATTATCGGAACAAGGTTCTGCAAATTTGGAGCATTTTGTTAAGGGTACAAATTGCTGCAGTTTACTGTTCAGAATAATTTAATTGTTTTTCTATTTTCGCAATAAATATTCATTCATTTTTTGATCATATCATTTAATCGGGCTTAAATGAATTGTTATATTCGAATAAAATATGAAAAGACAAATAAAAGCGGCGTTTGCTGTATTTATGCTCCTTATTTCTATAAACACATATAGTGAATCTGTAGAAGAAAAGGGAATTAACGAGGTACAGGAGGAAATTGAGCTAACAGAACAAAATCTGATACGCGCTATGGAAATTGCCGATAAGGCTTTCTCCACTTATTTTTCCGGAAACAGTATGGTTTTGGCCAGATATTATAATCCATTTACTCAGGAACGCTCAGAAGAGAAAGGGAGCATATGGATGTATACAAGCGCTATTGAAGCTGTCAATGCTATACTTCATAGCCTTGAATTAAATAAGTTAAACGGGAATGAGACGCTTCATGATCAGCATTTTGAGCGATATGTTGAGTTGTTGGATAAATTGTACCAAAATGCAGATTATTACCTGGGAACATTCCGCTTGACTTCCTACACCCAAACCAGGGAATGGTCGGTTTATGGGGTTCACCGGAGCCCTGCTAAAGGTTCGGCTAAAGTTGCAGGAATTGAAAACGTTTATGACGATCAGATGTGGCTCATCCGTGAACTGATTGAATCGTATGAATTAACCGGCGATGAAGACTATCTTGAAAAGGCGGAATATTTAACGGAATATGTATTGGACGGATGGGACTGCACTTACAATTCAGATGGGAACGAAACAGGCGGAATTACCTGGGGGCCGGGATATGTTACAAAACATGCCTGCAGCAATGGACCCATGGTTAGTCCGCTTGTCTGGTTACATGAACTTTATGAAGGTAAAAAAGATGAAATTACCTCCCGCTATATTGATGCTGATGACAGGGCGTCGCGCTTATCAAAGCAGGTAAAGAAAAGTGAATATTACCTGGAGTATGCTAAAAAGATATACAACTGGCAAAAGGAAAATCTGTTGCGTAACGATGGAGTATATGATGATATGATGGGAGGATGTTCTCCCGGAAAACCTCAGGTTGAAACAATTAATGGAGTGGCTTACCGCAAAGGGATACATTGTCAGGATAGGGTAGGGCCGGCTATTACATACAACAGCGGCACTATGTTATCAGGAGCAGCCGACCTGTTCAGGGCTACCGTTGATGGTGCTTATCTAAAAGATGCTGTGCAACTGGCGAATGCAAGTTTTTCATACTTTGCCAAACCCGATGTGAATATTCCCGGATATTATTCCTATGATGTCAGTGGGTTTAGAAACTGGTTCAATGGAGTGCTGATGAGGGGATTGGTTGATGTATATCCGCATTATGTGAATGTGGATGAGTTTATAAACAGCTTTCAGAAGAACCTTGATCATGGATATGAGCACTTTTTATTTAACGGGATACTGCCCACCAATCTTTTGACGGGCTGGAATTCTGATGTTGATAAAAATAATACAGAAGCTATGTTTAGTTTTGCATTTGCAGCTCAATATGCTAAGCTGGCAGAATATGAAATTGTAAAAGAAAGACAGAACTAAATGGTATAATGGCAACAAACAGTTTCTTTGGTTGCTGGTATCTTAGAATTGTGTCAGCTTTATTTTGTATACGACTTCCCGGTCAATCGGGGTATTCTGTTGCTAACCGGACTATTTTTTTGATAAAGTGAATATTGCGGCAGGTCCCTTCAGTCAACAATTATTTTCACATTCTTAAACATGAAGGGATTGTCACTAAGCCTGAGATCCTTTCCGCTGGAGGTGGTAACATTCCTGAATATTACTTCCCTTGTTTTAACATAGGGATACTTTTCCACGTACGAACTATCGGTCATTTGCGGATTGAAATTTCCAAAGATGGCCGGTCCGTGGTAATTCTCAGGGTGATTTGAATCGTCGATATGCAGGTTTTCGATGGTGATCCGTTCAGGCATATAACAGGTGTAGCCGAAATCGTGCCGGCCGGAATTGGATCCTCCAATCAGGCTGGCGCTGACAGGTCTGCCGCCTGAGGGCACAAAAATGCAGTCGCGGATGATAAACTCTCCCTGCCAGGTACTGCCGTAGTCGGAGCGAAGATTGATGAGCGATCGGCCGTTGATTGTTGAATTTTCCACAAGAAAAGTTCCGCTGCCTATGGCATTGATTCCCATATGTCCAAGGGTGGAGTTACGAATGGTGGCATTGGCAACGCCCATATGGGCATCAAACCGGGAAAAGGTACAGTTGTCGTATAAAAGGTTTTTGCAGTAGTTGGATCCAAGGATTCCCCAATAGGTGTTGTCATTGATGTCGTTTATCTGGCTGCAGTTCACAAACGATACATTGAGGGCACGGTTAACGCTGATGTCGTAGCTGCCCATTGATACGGGTACTCCCGCCGAACCGATGGTCCGGTAGGTTTTATGTCCGGTTAGGATTGTATTTTTAACAGTAACATTGGCACAGTTTCCGATATTAATGAAACCGCCGTAAGGTGCGCCATGATCTCCTTCACCTGTTACCCGGTGTTCCAGGCCTTCTATCAGCACATTCGAACGCCTGACAGCGATACCCCGGCTGTAATAGGTGTATTTCGATTCTGCCCGGTTGGCAACTGTGGTGAAGCGGCCTCCTGTAATAACGAGTGTTTTCTCGTCAACAGGTCGGGCAGTGATGTCGGTAATTTGGTCGAAGTCCCATATTATGGGTGCATTCATATCAACGTTACCCTCTTTGTCGACAATAAAAATATCAGTTTGCGATGAGCCATTGTTCTGGTTTGGTCCAAACCTGATGTAACGCCTTACATTGGAATCGGTGACGGTGATGATGCAGGTTCCGGGCAGCGACACCTCAACTTTTTCCTGATTTCTTTTAAGGGAAGATATTCCTTCTGGTTTGAACGGTTGCAGGCCTGAACTTACCATGAATACATGTGCATTGCGGTTTTCGACATCAGTGTCGTCAATGATAAAGACTGCCGTGCCGAAATCGGTATCAGTCCGGATGACTGCCGTCAGGTCTTGTCCGCCTATATAGTATGTGGCTTCCTTATCGGCTTTCACAGGAAATCCATGCTGATTGGCAAATGCATGGGCTGCTGCAATGGCATTCAGGTCATCGGTCTTGCCGTCGCCATTGGCGCCAAAATCACTATAACGTACAACTCCGGTGGCTTTAAATCTGCGGACATCCCTGGGGGACACATTTATCAGTAAGTTCCCTTTATCATTGGTGGTTACCCGTATTTTACCCTTATCAGATGTTATTACTACATTTTCAGGAAGGTCATTGGTCTGCCCCTGTGCAATCAGGATTACACCGGAAATTAAGAAGAAGGATAAAAGCATGTACTTCATCATGAATGCATTTTGTAATCAATTTCTCTAAAGATAAAGATTATCATAAACTTTGAAATTTTTACGTATAAAATGCAAATTTTCATTACCCCTTCCTGAACCAGAGTCGATATTTAATGACCGGTGGTACTATTCCTCACTTCTTTCTTTCAACCCATGGAAAACGGCCAGTCCACCTGTCGATGTTTCTTTATATAGGCTGGGAAGATCTCTTCCGGTTTGATTCATGGTGCTCACCACCTGGTCGAAACTAATAAAATGCCGTCCATCGGAAAGCATGGCATAATCTTTATGATTGAGTGCACGCGCCGCTGCCATTGCATTTCTTTCGATACATGGAATCTGAACCAGGCCCAGAACGGGATCGCAGGTTAAGCCGAGATGATGTTCCAGTCCCATTTCAGCAGCATATTCAACCTGGAAAATACTTCCTCCGCTTAACTGGGTAAGAGCAGCTGAACCCATTGCACATGCTGTTCCCACTTCTCCCTGACATCCCACTTCAGCACCCGATATGGAAGCGTTCTGTTTTACCAGGTTTCCTATAATTCCGGCGGTAGCCAACGCACGCAGAATTTTCTTATCAGAGCTGTCGTAATATTTTTGGTGATAATAAAGCACGGCAGGTACAACACCACTTCCACCGCAGGTAGGGGAAGTAACAATTACCCCGCCACCGGCATTCTCTTCTGAAACAGCCAGGGCATAGGCATATAACATGCTTCGCTTTCGGATGTAGCTCTTAAAATTTTTTGCCTTCGATAATATTGAGCCTGCTTTGCGGGGTAGCTTCAGCGCTCCGGGCAGTGTGCCGTCTGTATCAAGGCCACGTCTTATCGAATCCTTCATTATCTTCCAGACTTCCTCCAGGTAATCCCAGATGTCGCTGTCTTCATATTTTTCAACATATCCCCAAATGGGTTTTCCACTTTTGTAACACCAGTCGAGGATGCCCTCCATAGTTGCAATCGGGTAGATGGATTTTTCTTCTGGTATGGAATGGTCATCTACCACAGAGCCTCCTCCAATGCTGTAGGCTGTCCATGATTTTAAGGTTTTTTTGTGCGCATCAAACGCTTCGAATTTCATCCCATTGGGATGCTTTTCCAAAAACACCTCAGGTTTTTCAATAATCTCCAGCCTTCTGCCTTCAAACAGTTCACCTAATACGGCAAGGGTTAAGTGTCCTTTGGCAGTAGCAGCAAGGCTTCCGTAAAGGGTTATTTGATAGGAATCAGCCTTCCTGGTTTGGTCCAAAAAATGTTGTGCTGCCTTTCGCGGGCCCATTGTATGGCTGCTTGAAGGGCCATGTCCAATTTTATATACTTCTTTAATTGATTCCATAATTGTTTTTTACCGGCGTAAAATTATCTGAATAAACCAAGAAACCAAGTGATGAATATTGAAATAATATACACCCTAATGATTTTGATTTCGGGTTAAATTTTGAGTGGTTTGGCATTAAAGGGGAAACAGAAAAAAAATGTTTGGAAATAGTTGTGCGACTTGAGAATGTTTAAAAATGTTTTTAGATGAAGTGATTGTTTAGTTTCGTAACTTGAAAAACAATGATAGAAATAACAAACAACGACATTTTAAACCTGGATAAAATTTCCCGGTTAAACTTTGTAAACAGTATTCCCGGGTATAAATCTGCAAATTTAGTAGGCACAAAATCGAAAGAGGGTGTTTCCAACCTGGCTGTTTTTAGCTCAGTTATTCATTTAGGTTCAAATCCGCCATTACTTGCTTTGGTTATACGACCTGCAGTTGTTCCCCGCAATACTTATCAAAACATAAAAGATACCGGTAAATTTACCATCAATCATATTCATGAAGATTTTGTTGATAAGGCGCACTATACCTCTGCAAAATTTGAAAGCAATGTTTCAGAATTTCAAAAGGCAGAGCTTACCGAACAGTATTTGGGAGGTTTTTATGCTCCTTTTGTGGGTGAAAGCAAGATAAAAATTGCCATGAACTTTGTTGAAGAACATCAGATCAGGGCAAATAATACCTTGCTTATAGTAGCTGAAATACATTCTGTTTTTCTGCCGGAAAAGATACTGAATAGCAACGGCGAAGTAAATCTAAATGAAGTAAACGATGTATGTGTTTCGGGTTTAAATAATTACCACAAAGTTAAACGTTTTGCTGCCTTTGATTATGTTCGTCCCGATGATTTTCCTGTAAACAAATTAAAATGAAAAAAAAATATATTTCATTAAAAACAGTAATTATTGCACTGTTGGTTTTTTCATCTTTATCGTCATTGGCACAAGACCAATCCTACACTGAATTTTACAGAAAGAGCTTGAATGTCAACAATACCGGAATGTATATTTTGGGGAGTTGGGCAGTTGCAAATTTAATTATCGGAGGGATTGGCTGGAATCAAAATTCGGGAGATACCAAATATTTTCATCAAATGAATTTCTTTTGGAATACTGTCAATTTATCTATTGCAGGTTTTGCTTTATACAATAATCTTTCGGGAGGTTTTGAGGATCTTACAAATGATATGATGGTACAAAAACATTATAAAACTGAAAAACTGTATTTAATAAACGGAGGACTCGATATGGTTTACATCGGAACCGGTTTCTTATTGAAAAACCTTTCACCCAAAAAAGAAAAGAATAAAAACTTGCTGAAAGGGTACGGAAATTCTATAATTCTCCAAGGTTCATTTCTTCTGGTTTTCGATGCTATTATGTGGGGAATTCAGCGAAACCACCGGTTACAGTTCTTGGACAATATTAATGTGTCGTTTAACCAAATAAACAGTTATACTGAATTGACATTTACTCTGAACTTTTAAATATGCGGCAACTTTATAATTATGCACTTATCTGAACCCTAATCATAAAAACATCGCCATCTGACTTTAAACCAACCGATGAACAATAGCATTTAATGTGTTTTATATACCATACTCCCTAATTTACAATTCATTAAAATACTTTGTACGTAACGGAAACTTGCGGTCTATGGGTTTTAGTGTGTTAGCTTTCAGTTTATTACCTTTTATATTTACTGCTTCTTGATGTTTAGATCAAATATTTGAGATATTCAGTTTTCTAAATATTAGGAATGCTTCTAAAACCGGGCAATGTATGGTCATGTTACTATTTCAGGCAGGTGAAGATGATATTCAGCTGGTAACAATATTTTTTATCAAAATCCCAAAAATGTCGCAAATGTTACAGGAATAAATTTTTGATTTATGTAAATTAGATGAAAAATCAAAATTAACTGCATGAATATCAAAGGAAATTCAAAGAGAGGCCTTGTTGGGACCACACTTGGTTTCTTTTTCGGTTTTGCTGCCGTTGCTTTATATGGCCCCACTGCCATCAAGTTTAAAGAAGCAATGGATCTTTCGCCAACATTACTGGGCCTGCTCATAGCAATACCTGCACTTTCAGGTTCATTACTGCGTATCCCATTCGGAGCCTGGGTGGATACAACCGGAGGCAAAAAGCCCTTTTTTATCCTCATGTTATTAAGTGTAATTGGTTTAGGTGGTGTTACTTTTTTGCTTTACACATCGTATCCTGACGGAATGAGCGGCATGTATGGATTAGTGCTGTTTTTTGGGTTTTTAAGCGGTTGCGGAATTGCAACCTTTTCAGTTGGTATCGGTCAAACTTCATACTGGTATCCGCGAAATAAACAAGGAATGGCACTGGGAACTTTTGCAGGAATCGGCAATCTTGCCCCTGGTATGTTTTCACTGATTTTACCTTTATTCTTAACTGCTTACGGATTTATATCAGCATATTTTGCCTGGTTTCTGTTTTTGCTGCTTGGAACAATCTTGTATGGGATTGTTGGTGTAAATGCGCACTATTTTCAATATAGAAAGGCAGGTTTTTCTGATGTTGAAGCAAAAGAAAAGGCCCGCTCTGACGGGCAGGAAATTTTTCCTACAGGAGGCGTAAAAGACAGTCTTATTAATTCAGCCAAAATAAAAAACACATGGGCGCTTGTGGTGCTCTATTTCACAACTTTTGGTGGTTTCATTGCACTCACTGCGTGGTTTCCTACCTATTGGGCAGAATACCAAACGTTTTCGCCTGTGAAAGCCGGGTTGTTTACAGCCATCTTTTCCATTCTTGCGTCGGCTGTTCGGGTTCCGGGTGGATCCATTGCCGATAAATTTGGTGGTGAAAAGATGGCGTTGATTTCTATGGCAGCCATCTTAATTTCTTCTGCGGTTCTGTCATTCGCAAGTGCTGTTTCAATAAGTATGGCAGCTGTAATTTTGCTTGCAACCGGAATGGGAATTGCCAATGCCGCCGTGTTTAAATTGGTACCGGTTTATGTTCCGAAATCAGTTGGAGGAGCAGCCGGATGGGTTGGCGGATTGGGAGCTTTCGGAGGTTTTGCCCTACCCCCCATAATGGGCGCAATTGCAGGAGCATACGGAGCCATTGGTTATGCACGTGGATTCGTGGTTTTCGTTGGCCTGTCGCTCATTAATTTAATCATCATCTTTGTTTTGCTGAAAAACAGGACAAAACAAACTGCAGAATAAGACTATTTGCATTAAAAATTAATAAAACAATAATATGAGCCTGCTAAATAAATTCATCTATTTCAGTAAAAATATTTCCAAGTCTTCGGATAATCATATTGTAACAACCGATGAAAATCGTGAGTGGGAGAGTTATTACCGAAACCGGTGGCAGTACGATAAAGTAGTTCGCTCCACACATGGGGTAAATTGCACCGGATCGTGTTCATGGAAAATATTTATAAAAAATGGACTGGTAACCTGGGAAGTTCAGCAAACCGATTATCCTGAAACGCGTCCGGATCTTCCGAATCATGAACCACGTGGTTGCCCCCGCGGGGCGAGTTACTCGTGGTACCTTTACAGTGCCAACCGGGTAAAATACCCGATGGTCCGCGCCACCCTAGTAAAAGCTTACCGTAAAGCAAAATCCGGTTTGGGTGATCCTGTCAAAGCCTGGGAAAGTATTATGCAGGATGTGGAAATATCAAAAAAATACAAGGCGGAAAGAGGTTTGGGGGGTATGATTCGGGCCGATTGGGACGAAGTAAATGAAATAATTGCTGCAGCAAATATTTACACCATAAAAACCTATGGCCCCGACCGGCTGGCAGGTTTCACTCCCATTCCGGCCATGTCGATGGTTTCCTATTCTTCGGGAACACGTTATTTAAGTTTACTGGGAGGAACTGTGCTCAGTTTTTATGATTTCTATTGCGACCTTCCTCCTTCTTCCCCGCAAACCTGGGGCGAACAAACCGATGTCCCGGAAAGTGCCGACTGGTACAATTCGTCCTTCCTGATGCTCTGGGGTTCGAACGTTCCGCTAACCCGCACACCCGATGCGCCTTTTTATACCCAGGTACGCTACAAAGGAACCAAAACCATTAATATTTCACCCGATTTTAGCGAAGCTGCCAAATTTGCCGACCTGTGGATGAAACCTAAACAAGGTACCGACGCAGCACTCGGAATGGCAATGGGACACGTAATCCTGAAAGAATTTTACCTTGATAAAAAGACACCCTATTTTGAAGAATATGCACGGCAGTATACCGATTTACCCTTTTTGGTAAAAATTGAAAAAGAAAAGGACAGGTATGTTGCAGGCAGGGTTATTCGTGCCGGCGACTTGAAAAACAACTTCGGAGAACAACAAAATGCAAACTGGAAACCTGTCTTGTTAGATGAAAAAAGTGCAGGGTTTGTTGTTCCCAATGGAACAATTGGTTCGCGCTGGGATAAAAGCAAAAAATGGAATCTGGAGCTGAAAAATGCCCTTACAGGAAAAGATATTCAGCCGCAACTTTCTGTCATCGATGATTATGATGAAGTTGTTGAAGTGGCATTTCCGTATTTTGGTGGAGAAACATTTAAACACGAACATTATAAGGCAACTTCGCATAACGATATATTACTTCGGAAACTACCTGTAAAAAAAGCAAAAGAAGGTGATTTTCTTTATTGTACTGTTTTCGATTTAATGGTAGCCAATTATGGTATTTCACGAGGGCTGGACGATGAAAATGCCGCATCTGATTATCAGCAGGATTTGCCTTATACTCCGGCATGGCAGGAAAAAATTACGGGAGTACCTGCTTCGCAGGCGGTTTCAACAGCGCAGCAATTTGCCGAAAATGCAGCTAAGACAAAAGGTAAATCAATGATTATTATTGGGGCCGGAGTAAACCACTGGTTTCATACCGATATGATTTACAGGAGCGCCATTAACATGCTGGTATTTTGCGGTTGCGTGGGGAAATCAGGCGGAGGCTGGGCGCATTATGTAGGCCAGGAAAAAGTGCGGCCACAAACAGGCTGGCTCCCGCTGGCATTTGCACTGGACTGGAACCGACCGCCGCGTCAAATGAATACTACCTCATATTTTTACATGCACACCGATCAGTGGAGGTATGAGAAAGTGGGTTTATCAGAACTTATTTCTCCACTTGCAAATAAAGAAGAATGGACTACCAAATCAATGATCGATTGCAATGTGAAAGCCGAACGAATGGGATGGTTGCCCTCAAGTCCCCAGCTTGGCGATAATCCGGTACATCTGGCTAAACAAGCCGATGCAGAAGGTAAAGACGTTGAAACGTTTATTACAGAAAAACTTAAAAACAAGGAGTTAAGCATTGCATCAGAAGACCCCGATAATCCTAAAAATTTTCCGCGAAACCTGTTTGTGTGGCGTTCGAATTTGTTGGGATCAAGCGCCAAAGGAATGGAATATTTCATGAAACATTTGCTGGGAACCCAAAACAGTGTATTGGGCGATGATTTGAAAGCAAACGGGGATCAACTTCCACAGGAAGTAAAATGGCACGATGAAGCGCCGGAAGGCAAGCTCGATTTGCTGGTTACGCTTGACTACAGGATGTCAACCACCACCCTGCATTCCGATATTATATTGCCCGCTGCCACGTGGTATGAGAAAAATGACCTCAGCACTTCGGATATGCACCCGTTTATCCATCCTTTTTCGAGAGCTGTTGATCCGGTGTGGGAAGCCCGCTCCGACTGGGACATATTCAAAGGTTTGGCAAAGTGTTTTTCGGAACTGACTACCAATCATCTCGGAAAGGAAAAAGATATCGTACTTCTTCCGCTACAGCACGATTCACCGATGGAAATCTCGGAAACCGCTTATGGTGAGGACTGGAAGGAAAAAAACCTTGAATTAAAACCGGGTAAAAACATGTCGAAAATCATTGAAGTTATTCGTAACTACCCGGAGACGTATCATCGTTTTACAAGCCTTGGTCCGCTGATGAAAACAGCCGGAAACGGAGGAAAAGGCATTAACTGGAACACCGAAACGGAAGTTGAATTTCTCAAACAACTGAATAAAACTTCGGATAACCCGGGAGAATCATATGGACTGGCAAAAATCGAAACAGATATTCATGCGGCAGAAACCATTCTTGCACTGGCTCCTGAAACCAATGGTCATGTAGCCATAAAAGCCTGGGAATCGCTTGAGAAATCAACGGGAAGACATCACCGGCACCTGGCAGAAAACCGTGAAGATGAGAAGATAAGGTACAAGGATTTGCTTGCACAACCGCGAAAAATAATTACATCTCCCATCTGGAGCGGAGTCGATTCAGAGGAAGTTTCGTACAACGCCGGTTACACCAATGTACACGAATTCATTCCGTGGCGGACGCTTACCGGAAGACAAACCACTTACCAGGATCACCCCTGGATGATAGCTTTTGGAGAAAACCTGGTGTGCTACAAGCCGCCAATCAATACCAAATCGATAAATAAAATCCTGAATAAGTTGGATGAATCGGAAAAGCATTTGATTATTAATATGATGACGCCGCACAACAAGTGGACGATTCACTCTTCGTGGTCTGATAATTTGCTGATGCTGACCCTGGGGCGCGGCGGTCCGGTTGCCTGGATGAGCGAAAAAGATGCCGGGAAAATTAACCTGAAGGATAACGACTGGATTGAAGTGTTCAACGTTAACGGCGCTTCTGTGGCACGACTTATTGTTTCGCAACGCGTACCAGAAGGTGCATTGATTATGTATCACAACCAGGAACGCACTGTAAATATGCCGGTGAACCAGATTAATGGCAATCGCGGTGGCGTTCATAATTCAGTGGAACGCATAAGCCTGAAACCGACACATATGATTGGCGGTTATGCGCAGTTAAGTTACGGTTTCAATTATTACGGAACAATTGGTTCAAATCGCGATGAATTTGTGGTCGTGCGTAAATTGAAAAAAGTGGAATGGAAAGATGAAGCGATTGACGAAAAATAAAAAAATAAGAAGATGCAACGATCATGAATAGATAGCATTTACACAGAATCATTATTATAAGTTTCATGAGAGTTCCATCAAATACCTTAAAAAAAGAACAACTGATATGAAAATACGGGCGCAAATAGCAATGGTTTTAAACCTGGATAAATGCATTGGTTGCCATACCTGTTCGGTAACCTGCAAGAATGTATGGACCTCGCAAAAAGGTATGGAATATGTGTGGTTCAACAATGTAGAGACTAAACCCGGAATTGGGTATCCCGATGAATGGGAAAATCAGGAACGGTGGAAAGGCGGCTGGAAGCTGGATAAAGATCGGCTGGCACCGCGAATCGGAGGTAAGAACAAAATCATGAGGAATATTTTTGCCAACCCTGACATGCCGCTGATAGATGATTATTATGAACCATTTACCTTTAATTATTCCATTCTGCATAAAGGCTCGAAGTTTAAAACACCACCATCAGCGAGGCCTTATTCTATTTTGACCGGCAAGCCGATGGAAAAAATCGAAAAAACTCCGAATTGGGAAGATGATTTGGGAGGCGAATTTGAAAAACGCAGCCGGGAAATAAATTTTGAAGAGGTACAAAAAGAAATTTACGGTGAATTTGAAAACTCCTTTATGCTTTACCTGCCGCGCCTGTGTGAACACTGCCTTAATCCAACCTGTCTGGCAGCCTGCCCGTCAGGTGCAATCTATAAGCGCGAGGAAGATGGTATTGTGCTCATCGATCAGGACAGGTGCCGTGGCTGGCGTCAATGCGTGAGTGCCTGTCCGTACAAAAAAGTGTATTTTAACTGGGAAACCAACAAATCAGAAAAATGCACTTTTTGTTATCCACGCTCCGAAGTAGGTGATGCCACCATATGCAGCGAATCGTGTGTGGGAAGAATCCGCTACATCGGTATCATGCTGTACGATACAGATAAAATCCTGGCAGCTGCTTCAACAGCCAGTTCACAGGATTTATATGGTGAACATCTGAATTTATTCCTCAACCCAAATGATCCCAAAATCATTGATGAGGCAAAAAAGCAGGGAATACCCCACAATGTGCTGGAAGCTGCCCAAAAATCACCAATCTACAAAATGGCCATTGATTGGAAGGTAGCTTTCCCGCTGCATCCGGAGTACCGGACACTTCCAATGGTTTGGTATGTGCCTTCACTTTCTCCTATTCAGGCTGCTGTCGACAGCGGGAAATTAGGCGTAAACGGTATTTTGCCCGATGTTGAGTCTCTCCGGATTTCAAATAAATACCTGGCCAACCTGTTTACCGGCGGCAATGAAAAACCTGTTGTGGCTGCCCTTAAGAAGATGCTGGCCATGCGTGCCTATATGCGTAGCAAATCAGTTGACAATAAAATCAACACTGATGTTTTGAAGGAGACAGGATTGACTCCTGATGAAACAGAAAAAATGTATGATTTGATGGCAATCGCCGGTTATAACGACCGGTTTGTAATTCCAACTTCGCATAAAGAATATGCTGAAGATGTTTATGACAAAAAAGCCTCGGGAGGTTACCCGAAAAATTATGGAGCAAAATCTGAGCTTTTTAAAAATCTTTTTGGAGGAATTTAAATGACTAAAACGTATAAAATACTATCTCTGTTGCTTTCCTATCCCAGTACCGAATTGATGGATTTTTTAGAGGAAGCGGAAAAGGAACTGCATATTGAAGCACTGCTGTCATCTGAAAGATTGGTAGAAATTTCGAAGTTTATCAGGCACTACAGAAGGACAGAATTAACGGAATGGCAGGCAGAATATGTTCAATTATTCGATAACTCACGGAGCGCTTCATTGCATTTGTTTGAACATGTAAAAAGCGATTCACGAGATCGCGGGCAGGCAATGGTTGATTTGCTTGAATTCTACAAGGAAAACGGATTGCAACTTTCGGCCAATGAATTGCCCGATTATTTGCCTGTGTTCCTTGAATTTTTATCCAGCCAGTCGGTTGAAAAAGCAGCCGGACTTTTAGCAGAACCGGTTAACATTATTGCACGGATTTATGCAGCACTGGAAGAAAAGAAGAATATATACAGGCATATTCTTTCAGCAGTTATTTCACTTTCGTCGAAAAAGCCCGATGCAAAAGTTACTGAAGCAATCATCAAAGACGAAAAGCCGCTTAACCTGGATGAAGAATATGAAGAAAAACCGGTTGTATTTGGTGCAAACAATACTTGTATAAACTGTAAATAAAATTGCCATGGAATATTATATCAATAATTTTTTCTTTACCTACTTTCCTCACATTGCATTTGCTGTGTTTTGGTTCGGCCTGTTTACCCGCTTTATCTTAGCGAACAAAACCATCCAGGCAAAATCTACCCAGTTAATGACAAAGAAAGGAGCAAAATGGGGAAGTAACCTTTTTCATTACGGAATAATTGTTGTTTTTTTTGGCCATTTCACCCTGTTCCTGCCCGAGGATATATATCACCTGGTAATGTCGACTGAAACTAAACGGATGATAGCCATCATTTTTGGGTCAATTTTTGGAATACTAACATTTATTGGACTTATAATTCTTATCAGCAGAAGAACGGCAGATACACGGCTTCGGGTAAACAGCCGGTTTGCCGACTATTTTATTCTTGTGCTCCTGCTCATTGAAACGATACTGGGTTTGATATCGGTTTTTACCACTGCCTCATCACCGCTCGAAAATTATACTTCTTTAGGGGTATGGACGCAAAAGGTAATCACATTTCAACCGGAAGCCGGTGCAATGATTGCAGGCCACAGCATTGTGTATAAGATTCATTTTGTAATCGGGCTGCTTGTTTTCATGATTTTCCCCTACACCAAGCTGATGCACATGATAGTTTATCCGATAGCTTATTTTTTCAGGTCAGGATATCAGTTGGTGCGCAAAAGAGGTTAATCCTTTCTGATATGCTTTCCAGGGCCTTTAAATCATTATGGGGAGCGGTTATCTGGACCAAGAGAAATCTTTATGAATAAACAAAGCTGTCATAAGATTAAATTTCATTAACCCTCTGAAGCGATGGTACACGACCATCATAAAGACGATGAAATAGTATGTAATAAATGGTGGTCTGACCTGGCCTTCATCGGACCCGGTATTGTATTGAAAAAATTGCCATCAAAATAGAATATACCAAAGATTTACCAGAAGTTTAGGAGAATTCATTAATTCTGCAAAGTTCATTTTTGCTGGTTTTTGATGCAGAAATGTGAGAAATTCAGCGATATCAACAGTTGTAATTTCGTTTATCCTGATATACAATTTTGCCAAAGTATGATTCTCTCTGATATTTTAATAAAGCGGCAACTTTTTACCTTAATTCTTGTTTATTTAATTTATTAGAATTATAAACAAAATGAGTAATTATATAATTATAGGAGCTTCATCAGGAATAGGGTTAGAAATAGCGAATCAGTTATCGATACATGGAAATAGGATTTATGGAACATATTATAAATCAAGCATAAAAAACAGTAAAGAGAATGTGCACTACTCCTATTTAGATGTAACAGAAGCTTCTCCTGATTTTTCTTTTTTACCGGACGAAGTGCACGGAATGGTTTACTGTCCGGGGTCAATAAACCTAAAGCCCTTTAAAAGAATAAAACCTGAAGAGTTTGTTGAAGATTACCAGTTGCAGACGATTGGTGCAATTAAAGCCATCCAGGCTGTTTTACCAAAAATGAAAAATGTTGAAAATGCTGCCATTGTTTTGTTTTCAACAGTGGCAGTGCAAACAGGATTTAATTTTCATGCACAGGTAGCCGCATCGAAAGGAGCTGTTGAAGGGCTTATTCGGTCTCTGGCAGCTGAGTTGGCGCCACAAATAAGGATAAATGGTATTGCCCCGTCACTGACCGATACTCCTCTTGCCTCTCGTCTGCTAAATTCAGATGAAAAAAGGCAGGTCAATGCTGAACGACATCCACTTAAAAGGATTGGCAGTCCCTCTGATATAGCAGCAAGCGTAATGTTTTTACTTTCAGATAAATCATCGTGGATAACGGGACAAATTATGCATGTTGATGGCGGAATTTCTGCTATAAGAAGCTAGTTCTAATGAAACTCCCGGGCAGGAAGTTGCACAAATTATTCGATTAAAAAGAGAATGTATGAATCATACATATACAGTATTAGTTTTCATTTCAATTATAAACGTAATGGTCATTTTTGATTTTACAAAAAACAGCAGTATAAAAAGTTGGTATGTTTTAAACGACAATGTTATGGGAGGCGTTTCACAGAGTAATATCTCGCTTAATGAAGATGGTAATGCAGTTTTTAAAGGTTCTGTTTCGCTGGAAAACAATGGAGGCTTTTGTTCTGTAAGGTATGATATTGATAATATAGATGTTGCCGGTTTTAAAAAAGCTACATTCCGTGTGAAGGGTGATGGAAAAAAATACCAGTTCCGGATAAAAACTGACAGAGATGATTACTATTCCTACGTTTCTTATTTCGAAACTTCAGGAGATTGGGAGACGATTGAAATCCTGCTAAAAGATATGTATCCTGTTTTCAGAGGAAGAAAGTTGGACATGCCCAATTTTTCGCGCAATAAAATCTCAGAGATTGGATTTCTTATCGGCAACAAAAAAGAAGAAACTTTTCGGTTTGAAATTGATAAAATAGAATTAAAATAAAACACACAATTATGGGCTTTATTAAAATAGTTATTTTGGTTGTCATGATATTAAATACTACAGGTATTAATGCACAGGATCTTGAAAGTCACAAGTGGGAAAAAAGGCTGGTTCTTATTTTAACAGACCAGACTGACAATGAAAACTACAGGAAACAGGTAGAGGAGTTTAAAAATCATCCGGATGGAATCAATGAGCGAAAAATACTGGTTTACCATATTACTCCGGAGAGCTTTAAAATTGAATTATCGGACGCAAAATGGCAAAAAGCAGAAACAGACTACTCCGTTTATAAAAAAACGGATAGTCAGCCTGAAATTATATTAATTGGATTAGATGGCGGTATTAAGCTTCGGGCAAACGAATTTCTCTCTGCACAGGAATTATTTGCCACTATTGATGCCATGCCCATGCGAAGACAGGAAATGGAACGATAAAAAAGCAAAACTCTCCTGATAGTTGGAAATTGGAATATGATTTGTGCAGGTTTGTATTGGGATTACTACCTGTTGAAGTACTATCTCAGTCAAGATATCCCCAAACGTCGGGTAATTAATCCTCATATTATGAGCTTAGTTTATTCTATTAAAGAAACTTCAGCCTATTTATTTTCCTTATTTTAAAGAGCTGGGCTCCACTCATTTAACTACAAGTTGATATGCAAAACCTTCTGCAAATCTTTACCTTCTGCTTGACTGAAATATGGCAATATCTAAAAACATATCAACAGAAAAATTTCAAAACCCTGCTTTGCACTTGAATTTTTCTATTTTTGCGAAAAACCAATCAAAATCAAGGTTATGAAAATTAAATTTCTGCTTTATGTTTTTACTGCTACATTATTTTTCGGATGCAATAACACTGAAAACTGGAATCAGTATTTAGGGCCTAACCGTAACAATACCATTGCAGAAGATAAAATTTTAACCGAGTGGTCAGAACAGGGGCCGGAAAAATTGTGGGAAATAAAACTCGGACCTGGTTATGGTGGTGCAAGTATCTTTGACGATGAAGTTTATATTCTTGATCGCGAAAAGGAAGAATCAGATATTCTTCGTTGTTTTGAGCTGGAAACAGGAAGTGAAAAATGGAATTATAAATATGAGGCAAAAGGGGATATTCCCTATCCCGGTTCAAGAACTGTTCCTTTTGTTGACGACAAAAATGTATGGACAGTCGGACCACATGGCCATTTATTTTGTTTCGACAAAAACACACAGCAACCAGTTTGGAGCGTAAACCTCCAGGAAGAATTTGAAGCAGAGCGGCCACATTGGGGATTTTCGCAGTCACCATTAGTTTATAACGAAAAAGTTATTGTAGCGCCCCAGGGGAAAAGAGCAGGAATAGTAGCCTTCGATAAACTATCAGGAGCGGTTATTTGGCAAAGTCGTCCGCTAAAAGGGTATAATTTCCATGTGACGCCAATGTTGGCAAACTTTGGAGGTGCCAATCAGGTTGTAATGATTAGTCCTTACAACAAAAACGATTCAACACAAACGCACGAAGTAGTTTCTGTTGATGTTAATACCGGAAAAGTTTTATGGGAATACCATGGACTAAAATCGTTTGCGACCATTGCTCCGCCAACCGTTGTGGATGATTCGCATCTTTTTTTAACCGATTGTTCGTACAATGGGAATTACAATCCGGTTTCTATTTTGCTTGAAATAAAAAAAGAAGGTGAAAAATTTAATGTGAATGAACTTTGGAAAACCGAAGAAGCCGGTTGCAAAATGCATCCCGGAATTGTTGTAGGTGAGCATATTTATTTAAATAACAATGGCCGGCCAAACGAAATGGTTTGCCTTGCCATGAATGGAAAACCTGCCTGGAAAACAGAATCGGGAGGGAATTTTGAAATGGGTTCGCTGATAAAAGTTGGTGCATACTTAATTAATCAAGACGGGAAAACCGGTGAAATTGCTTTAATTGAACCTTCGCCAGATGCTTATAAAGAATTGGCCCGCGCTAAGTTCTTCGATTCAGGAAAACCACAGGCCTGGGCTCCAATGGCCTTCAGCCGCGGGAAACTGTTGGTGCGTGATATGGAGAAAATGGTTTGTGTTAATTTATCTAAATAATGATAATACTTAAACCTTTTTTGTAAAAGATATTATCTGGAATCGGAATAAAGCAGGTCCTGGAGAAGAACCCCGAGGGCACTGCTACATGAATAAATCATTTAACGCTATAGCTTTTTTATTGCTCCCCTTCTCCCGTGAAACGGAAGAAGTTGCAACCTGAATAGGAGTCAATAAGTCACTTTGTTAATAAAAAGAGTAGACACAAAACTAAACTCCATAAGCCATGTTCTGGTATTTTTTTGAAAAGGTATCAGATCCATCTACTCCTGCCGCTGCAAAGTAAAAGGGTGCCGGTGAGTGCGACCCACCAGCCCCTAACAAAACAGCATAATTCCTTTCATTATTTTTCCATGACCCTCTATGCCTACTTTTATTTTTGTTTGTCTTCTGTTAATTCACTGATTGTACTTCTTTCTGAATATAGTTGAATGTTAAAGGAGTGGGAGAGGCCAGGTTATCATTTATCGGGCACCTGTTTTTAATGGTTTCTATCCATTTATTGACTAATTCAGGCGAAGCATCTGTTACAGGTGAAAACTTAACATCAATATGTTTAAATCCTGCACGTTCCTCCTCCGACTGGCCAAATAAGCGTGCAGGATTGATATTTCCCTGAACGGCAATTTCAAGCTTCTCGAGGTTGATTCCTAATTCCCGGGCTGTTAAATGTGCTACCACATTAATACATCCTGCATAACTTGCCAAAAGGTATTCGACCGGATTTGCACCCAAATCTTCTCCTCCCAATTGTGGTGGTTCATCAATAACGATGTTAAACTGACGGGCCTTTGCCGAAAAACGTGCTGCTGATAACGCTTCTCCTTCAATTGAAATTTTTAAATCTGACATAACTTTAAATTTTTAAATAAAAAAAAGCCCTCCACATTATTTTGTGAAGGGCTGTATCTAATCGCGTATTTTATTATTAACTATTCGAGCACAGCATCACCCTCCACATGTTGATCCAACATACAGCAACACATATTCATCATGTTGTTTATAGAAAGTAATCTGTTCATAATTTCATTTATAAAAACATCCTACCTTTAGAGTAGGACACAAACATACATTTTTTACTAAAAGATGATGTGTTTTTGAAAAAAAAAATAAAAAAAATATCACAGCATTAACATAGATCTACGTTTTGTATTGAACAGCAAAAGATTAATACTGATTTTAATTAATTTACACTTCTTGCTACTTTAAAATAAAACTGAATATTTTATTCTTTCTCTTTTGTGACCTTGTCATTTTTATCCGGAGTGAAGTTGGCTACTTTTTGATTGGATAGATTATATCCAATGCAATTAAAACTGTCAGGTAATATTCCTGAAAATTTTTCTGTAATGGTAGCCCTGAATGCTGTAAGTCACGGCAAGTGGGAAAACTTTTGGTTTTTTGAATATACTCCAGAGCAACAGCATCCAATAATACTTCCGGTTTTTCCCCAGGATTCCGATAATTACTACCGATTTAATTAAGGCCATAATTCTGTTGAAAGTCAAATGCCTTCTACCTACAAGCGGAGGGTTATACGATTTCAGAAACGACAATACCCTTTTATGGTACATTTCACTGGAATATATTCCACTAATGATTTTCTGATATCCTGCCATCAGTTCATGAAGATCCATTTTAGGGACGAAATTGATGGCATAACCTGACGGATCACCTGCAAAATCAGAAACAATCCTTCCTTCTTTTTCAAGACGTTTATAGAGCCGGGTTTTGCGGGGTGCATTGAGCAATCCTACCATAGCAGTAATAATGCCGCTTTTTTGAATGAAATCAATCTGCCGCTGGAAAATGGATGGTTTATCATTATCAAAACCAACTATAAAACCGGCAGCAACCTCCATGCCGGCCGCTTGAATAGTTTTCACGGAACTTAAAAGATCACGATGATGGTTCTGAGTTTTATTGCATTCAGCAAGGCTGAGCTCGTCGGGTGTTTCAATTCCTACAAATACTTTGATAAAACCTGCCTTTACCATCATTTGCATCAGTTCTTTATCATCGGCCAGGTTAACGGATGCTTCTGTAATAAAATTAAACGGGTAATTATTATTCTCCATCCAACTGATAACAGCGGGCAACAGCTCCTGCTTCAGTGTTTTTTTGTTACCAATAAAATTATCATCCACAAAGAATACTCCTCCTTTCCAACCGGTTTCCATAATTTTAGTTAATTCAGCCAGTATTTGTTGAGTAGTTTTTGTCCTTACTTTATGTCCAAGCAAGGCAGTAATATCACAAAACTCGCAATTAAAGGGACATCCTCTTGAATATTGAATACTGTGTGAGGCGTAATGGGAACTTTTAATCAGCGAATAATCAGGAACCGGGGAATTTGAAAGATCAGCAAATTCATCCGTATGATACACATGTTTTGCCACTCCTTGTTCAAGGTCATTCAAAAACAGGGGGAAAGTTATTTCCGCTTCATTGAGTACCAAATAGTCTACATCGCTAAATTTTTCGGGTTCTTCGGTGAATAAAGGACCACCGCCGACCATCTTTTTATTTAAAGATTTGCATTTTGCAATGATTTCAAAAACCGACTCAGATTGAACCGACATAGCACTAATAAAAACTATATCTGCCCACATAATTTGATCATCTTCGAGTAATGAAGCATTCAAATCAACTAGTTTTTTAGTCCAGTCAACAGGAGTCATGGCAGAAACAGTCATTAATCCTAATGGAGGATATACTGCCTTTTTGGAAATGAACTTTAAGGCATATCGTAAACTCCAGAATGTATCCGGGTACCTGGGTTGAATAAATAATGCTTTCATTAGCTGATTTATTTAAGACAATTTCATATAAAGGTACGCTTCAGGTTAAGTAAAATTTTTACATATTTCCTTCAAAAAATTACATAATTCACACATCAATGAGTGCATTGTAACCTTTAGTGTAAAATTTTATTAATGGATAATATTATTTTAATAAATCGCTATTGTTTTTATATGTGCTTCTCTGGCAGCCGGAAGTTCAGAACCCTCAAACATTTTCTAGAAATCACAATTTGTAATAGAACTATTTTCACTTGCAAATAATACTTCGTTAGTATGCGTTTAATTGAACAGCAGTTGGTTTAAATAATAGTAGAATAAGAATTTTTCTTTAATTCATACAACGTTATTGCTATTATGACAGGTGGAAGTTGCAATCTGATTTGTGAATGTTTGGTGTGAATTACCACCTAAATACTCCCAAAGATCAATTTAAATTTTTATAACAATTTTTCTATGAAATTTTAACTGTTTGGAAATATTATTCCATGTGTATTTTTTTGTTTGAAATTGCTGCCAACCATACTTTTGAATCATCATTTTAAGGCCTGAAATAATAAAATATTAATTTAAAGAAAAAGAGATGAAAAAAGAGTTTATGTATGGTATTGGAGGGGTTGTTGCAGGATTACTAATAATGTTATTAGTTGGATATAAATCGGCCCCAGGTCTGATGTTGGTCGAAGATGAGAGCAAATACAATTTCGATCAGACTGTAGAAGTTTTTGAAAAAGAAGTAAAAGCAGCCAAATGGAAAGTAGCAGGCACCCACGATATGCAAGCGGTACTTGCGGGCTTCGGACATGATGTGAAAGCCGTTAAAATCTTTGAATTGTGTTCATCAAAATATTCAAAAACGATTTTGGAGCTGGATGATGAAAGAATTGTATCTCCATTAATGCCTTGCCGGGTTGCAGTTTATGAAAAGTCGGATGGTAAAACTTATATTACAAGAATGAACAATTCACTTTTGGCAAAACCATTTGGTGGTGTAATTAACGATGTAATGCAAAAAGCATCTGCTGAAACAGAAGTGTTTATTGATAAGATGATTAAATAATACAGGTAGGAAGGCCATATTAAGCATGTTATTATGTAACATGCTTTTTTTTAATATTTATAGGAGATGCCCATAGATTCTTAGGTTTGCAATCCCCCACAACTGAATGAATTTAATCATAGGTATTTCTGGTATTACCATAAATAGAAATAATAATCAGATGAAAATAAGATTTATAAGTGTTATACTTTTATCCGTATTGTTTTTAAGTTCTAATGCTCAGCTCTTGATAAATGGTGAATTCCGCAGTAGGTTTAATGCCGATCATGGTTTTAAAGTCCCTGTAACTAATGAAGAAAGTATAAAGTATTTTGTGGATCAACGATCTCGAGTTAGTATGAACTTTAATGCCGATAAATACAAAATTAAATTCACTCTGCAGGATGCCCGGCTATGGGGAAATAATGATTTATTTTCTAAAACCGGACCAATGGGAAATTCTTACTCATTAGGAGTTTATGAAGCATTGGTGGATATAAATTTATACCCAAATTATAATCTGGTAATTGGTCGGCAGGAATGGAATTATAATGATCAAAGGATCTTAGGTACAAGAAATATCTGGACATCAGGGTTAACATATGATGGGATGCTGTTAAAATATGCCAGTCCGACCAAAGGATTGTTTGTTGATTTGGGTTTGTCGTATAATAATGATGGCACGGTTGCTGGATTTGTTGATAACACAAGCTGGAATCCGGATAATTTAAAAACTATGAATTTTTTGAACTTTCACAAAAAGTTTAGCGACCTTTTATCAGTTTCCCTTATGTTTACTCTATCGGGGAAGGTTGATCCTTCTAATAATAATTTATTGGGTACAGGAACTCACGGTATATACCTAAATTATAATACGGGGAAAAAGTCGCAGAATGGACTTTTTTTTACGTTCTCAACATATTACCAGCATGGAACAGATAGCAAGAAAGACAGTGAAAATAATTTTAAAAAAATATCAGCCTATTTAATGGCTGCAGAACTGGGACTACGGACATTTGAAAAAAGACTTGAAATGGCTTCAGGGGTTGAATTAATTTCAGGAAAAGATTATACAAAAACTGATGCAGATTATAATAAAACCCGCTACTCATTTGATTTGTTTTATGGAGCCAGGTTTCCTTATTATGCTGGCAATATGAACCATTTCATTATACAAGATAGTTTCCTTACAGGAACAAAGGGAGGAGGTTATGCAAACCCATACATTAATATTAATTATGAGCTTAATAATAATAACTTAATTAATTTAACGTATCATATGCCAATTTTAACGACGCCTGTTACTGCTCATGTAAATATTAACCCGGAAACACGAAAACCTGTAGGCATGGAAACAAATAGTCAAGGTGACATAGTTTACTGGAAAGGGAATTTAGGAAATTATATCGATATAGGACTAACTCGTAAATTCAGCAATGATATTTCCTTAAAAAGCGGGTTTTCTTATGCACTAATTTCGGATATAAAAAACCAGATGGTCTTTGGTTATAAGAATGAAACTACCAAAGAACTGTATAATACGAATCAGAATTTTTATTTCTGGACGATACTTACAATCAAGCCTGTATTTTTTAAAAATTAATACCTATTAAGGCTGACTGGTAAACGGTTAGGCAGAATATTTTTTTACACTTAAGTTTAATTCATAAAGCAATTATAAAAACCGGAAACATTTCCCTCTTGTTAATAAATTTTTAAAGGACATACAGCTCTTTATAAAATCGTATATTTGCGCACTTTAGCAAAGGGCTTAATGGAACAGTTTTTTAAATCATACGACTTTTATAAATGTTTGTCTGAAAGTGATATTTCTGCATTTAATGATATAAAAACCCAGGTAACTTATTTAAAAGGGGAAATAATTATTAAACAGGGAGCTTTTGCAAATAATGTTATTTTTATGCATAATGGTCTTGCTCGTAAATTCATACAGCCATCACGTCAAAAACAACTGAACTTGCGGTTGTTAAAAACTGGCGATTTTATAGCATTGTTTACTATTTTCGGAGAAATGGTATATCCATATTCAGTTGTTGCTTTAAAGGAAACAACAGTTTGTATGATTGAGAAAGCCAAAATGAAAGAACTGCTGGTAAAGAATCCTAAGTTTGCTATTGAAATGACCTCGAGGAACTACTTGCGGGAGCATAGACACTTAGATATAATAAACAACCTGGCTTACAAACAAATGAGGGGGAAACTGGCATCGGCACTACTTTATTTATCATCGGAAGAATTTAGCAATGAAGATGTTTTTGAACACCTGACACGCCAGGAAATTGCCGATTTTGCATCAATAACATTGGAAAGTGCAATTAAATTTATCAAAGAATTTGAAAATGACGGCATTCTGGATTTAGAAAATAAAAAAATTATAGTTACTGATAGAAAAGCATTAGATAAAATAAGCCAAATAGGATAAAATTTCGATAAGCGCTGGTTCTCAAGGTTGTTGGTGATGATATGTTTTCACGGATGTAGGTAAGGTACCAAATGTAAAAGTTACATCAGTTTTGAATAAGAAATGATAAAATCGCCCTGCTTTTTTTATCGTTTTTGGCAAGCGAAGATTGATTTCATATGAATTGATGAGATCCACCCTACCCACTTAAACCCACCTATGTTATATTATAAGCTGTTAGCAAAATGCGCTAATAGTTGGTTGTTGATGACTCCTAAGGAATTAAATGATGAAAAATGCATAAACTAATATAGGATTTATGTGAAAACGGAAAAGGCGGATATGGAAACCCTTCGGTGAATTGCGTGGTGGATTTTTAAACCTATTGTGAGTTAGTAATAATTAACTAATTTTGAGAAGATAAAAAAAGATAATATGCACACAGAACGTCAGCAGGAAATAATTTCCACAGCGCTTGATTTAATTAACGAGAAAGGAATCCAGGGATTGACCATTAAAAACCTTTCAAAAAAACTGGGTATAACCGAGCCAGCCATTTACCGGCATTTTGAAAACAAAATTCAAATTCTTATTGCACTTCTTGATTTGCTTAAAAAAAATACCAGTGGCATATTTGATGCTGAGCTGAATTCAGATGAACCGGCTGTACGGAAGATTGAACGACTTTTTGCAAAACATTTTAAATCATTTTCTCAAATGCCTTCGTTAGCTTCGGTAGTATTTTCTGAAGAAATATTCCGAAATGAAAAAAAGCTGATTGATAAAATCTCGGAAGTGATTGAACAAAACAATCAAACACTGCTGACAATTTTGAAAGAAGGACAACAAAAGAATGAAATTAGAACCGACGTCGATGCCAGCCATTTAGTTATTTTTATAATGGGGGCATTAAGACTTTTTATTAAAAAGTGGCAGTTTGCCGGCTTCGCTTTCAATCTGGAAAGGGAGGGAGATAAATTGAGTGAATCGGTTAAACGATTAATTCAAAAGTAACAAAATCAATATGCACTAATAAAACCTAAGTATTAGTGGAAATTCATAAATCGAAATAATAATTGCTCCCCATATTTTTCAATTCGGAGAATCAACTTTTTGATACATTTTAAATCATCCTTATTTCACTGGCTCAAAAAAAATCCTTTAGCTAATTACATGTTTATAATGCATTTATAGATATTTGTTCTAAATTACTTACTAAAAATTTGTATGTTAGTAAACATTAACTAACTTTGCATTGTTTATATTTATGCTCAATGAAATATTAAGTGTTATTTATTGCCTATATAGTTAGTGAATATTAATTAACAAGAGTAGAGATGAACAGACAAGCAGAAGAAAGAATACTATCAGCATGCGGAAGGATTATCACCGAATCGGGATCGGTTGGAATAAGTATCGAAAAGCTTTATGTACAACCTGAAATGGCTGATATTGACCATTCTCTTTTCACACAAAATGAAGAGATTTTTAATATGATTTTTCTTCATTTTGAGAAAGAATCGGATATAAGGATTCCTTTTCCAGATTGTGCTGCATTACAAATTCACATTTTTTAAATGGCAGAT